>NZ_JBFTIC010000003.1:0-781164 GCF_056394545.1 Allobosea sp. 10N428
ATCTGGTCATACGCCGTGAACGACGCGCCGCCGGTCTCGGCCAGAACCTTCGTGATCGCAGCCGTCAACGACGTCTTGCCATGGTCAACGTGACCAATCGTGCCAATGTTGCAGTGCGGCTTCGTACGAGCGAATTTCTCTTTGGCCATGACACCCTTGTCCTCGAAGGCGGCCCTCCGGGGCCTTGAAACGCGGTCGCATTAGGGGGTTTTGAAGCGGGATGCAAGGTTCCCTGCTCCGCAGGCCAGGCCGAGGCCGTCAGGCCTGCGCCACACGCCGGTTGCAGCGAGGCAGGGCGCCGCGCTGCCGACCGCGTCACAGGCCGGCACTGTCCGCCTGATCACTCGCGAAGAAGCCATCCGGAGAAGCGCGAGGATGCGTCGTCGATCGCGTCATGCGCCGGATCAGCACGGATCTGGTCTATGACGGCCAAGGCCGCGAGGCCTACGATGATGCCGATCGGAGTGGCTGGCACGACTGCCTGTGACGCTGCGCGAATTCCGACCAGATCCGGATATTCGCTCAGAGGCCGACCGGTAACGCCGTCGAGGACGATGACATCGGCAGAGAAATTGGCCTGCCCTCCGGGAGCCTGAAGCCCTTTCACGATGACTTTGAGCTTCACCGCCCGGCGTCCGGCCGGCTGGTCGACGAACCGCTTCTTGAAGCTGTTGCGTACAAGCTCCGCCAGTGTGCCGCGCGTCTGTGCCGCTGCTGCCGGGCTCTGCATCAAAGCGGTGAACTTGGCATCCCACTCCGCCTGCTCTGGGCTGCTCGGCAAGGAGGTCCCTGTCGGATCGCGACCGCTTTGCCCCGGCCTCGTGGCCGCCGGCATCTTGAGCTGAGCGTAAGCGAGAGCCGCCTTCGGCCAGATAATCTTATCCGGCTGGCCCGGGGGCTGCATCGGAAACTCGACCAGCACGTCGGCGATCTTCAGCTCCCGGACATCGGCAATCGACAGACGTCGCTCCGGCACCACGCAGCCAGCCAGGGCGGCAGCAACCGCGACCGCAAGACACAAACGAATCATATTGGAGCGCCCCCGGCATCTTCGGAGTCGGGACTAGCGCGCTGCTTTCGGCCAAGCCATTACGACTAAGGTCTGCATCCTAATCATCCCTCCGGCAGGCCGTTGGGGCCATCCCGAAGACCCGCCGATAAGCTTTCCTGCGTACCGCGGCACCTTGCTGCCGGCCGCCACAGGCTTCCAAAAGCACCCCGTGCGGCTAGGGCATGACGCGGAAACCCTCCGGACCCAACCTGTAGAGCTGCTTGCTGACAGGAAAGCCGCCATCGGGGGCTTTCGTCAGCGACCACAGCGCGGCGACTGCCTCGGTGTCGTCGGCGTCTCCGAAGGCGAGGATGTTGCGTGAGGGCACGGCGATGGCGACATTGCGTGGCAGATTCGGAACGTCCTTCCAGGGATTCTCCAGCAGCAGGATCGAGGCGTTGTAGTCGCCCTCGCCGAAATGGAATCTCCGCAGCTTTCCGAAATCATGGATCTCGAACCGGTCGACGCGCCGGACCCAGTTGTCCAGAACCGCGCGCAGCACGTCCTTGTCGCTCATCCCGTACTGGCCGCCCTCCCCAACGGAGACGAAGCGCGTGATCTTCGGAAGATCGAGTGCCGCTGCGACGATGATGTCGCCCTCCAGCGGAACATGTAGCAATCGCGCGTTGGGATCACCCTTCTTGCGAGCCATAGCGGCGAACTGCTCGACATAGGATCGGTTCTTCATGACAGGGATCAGAGCCGCGATGAACCGTGCACGCTCCGCTTCGGTCTTGGGGGCCGACTGGCCCGCGACCGCCTCGGTGACACGTTGCGTCAGCTTGTCGAAAGCGCCCTGCCGACTCTTCGCGTCTGGTAAAGCATTGAATTGCGCGCTGAGCGGAGCCAACCCCATCCGGACATCGTGACCGGCTGCCCTGAAAACCACATCGCCGGCTTCGACGCGCACAGCGCTGACGCCCGCGCGACCCTTGATCATGGTCGTGAGCAGCCCCGCCATCTCGGCCTCGCTGAGAGGCCGAGCCTCGTTCAGCCGTTCACGTCCTATCGTTTCGGCAAATGAAGCCGCCGTAGCGGCAACCACGGCGACAGCCGCGAACAACACAACCAGTAAGCGCATCATGCCGAGTTCCCCAACCCGCGAGCAATATCGCGCGCCGAGAACATAATGGCAACATATTTTGCTTACCCTACGTCATTAAACTCCAAACACCCGCCGGTAGCGCTCGATCGCCTTGGAATCGCCGGAAACCTTCTCCGGGTTATCGGAGAGCTTCACTGCCGGCCGCCCGTTTGCCTTCGTCACCTTGCAGACCAGCGACATCGGATCGAGCGCGCGCGAACCGTCCGGCGAACAGCCCACGAGATCATTGGTGAGATCCGTCCCCCAGCCGAAGGCCATGCGGACCTTGCCGTCGAAATGGTGGTAGACGCGCTCGATCGCGTCGACGTCGAGGCCGTCGGAGAAGACCAGCATCTTCTCGCGCGGATCCCGCCCGTGCTCGCGCCACCAGGTCATGATCGCTTCACCCGCTGGAATCGGCGGAGCGCTGTCCGGGCGGAACCCCGTCCAGTCAGCCACCCAACCCGGGGCATGGCGCAGGAAACTCTGGGTCCCGAACGCGTCCGGCAATGCGATCAGCAGGTTGCCGCCATAGACCTGGCGCCATTCGTCGAGCACGCGATAGGGCGCACGCAGCAGCTCCTTGTCCGAATCGGCGAGCGCGGCCAGCACCATCGGCAGCTCATGCGCGTTGGTGCCGATGGCCTCGAGGTCGGCATCCATGGCGAGCAGCACGTTGGACGTGCCGGTGAAGGCCGGCCCCAACCCCTCCTTCAGCGCCTCGACGCACCAGCGCTGCCAGAGGTGGCCGTGGCGCCGGCGCGTACCGAAATCGGAGAGCTTGAGGTTCGGCAGCTTCTGCAGCCGCTCGACCTTGTCCCACATCTTGGCCTTGGCGCGGGCATAGAGCACATCGAGCGAGAAGCGCTTCTGGCCGAGCATCACGCGCCGGGCGCGCAACTCATTGATGATGGCAAGCGCCGGCACCTCCCACATCGTCGTGTGGGTCCAGGGTCCCTCGAAATGCAGCTCGTACTGCCCGTCGACTCGACGCAGGTCGTATTCGGGAAGCTGGAAATCGGCGAGCCAGCCCATGAAGTCCGGCGAGAACATCTGCGTCTTGCCGTAGAAGCTGTTGCCTGCCAGCCAGATCAGCTCGTTCTTGGTGAAGCGCAGCGAACGGGCGTGGTCGAGCTGGGCTCGGAGCTCGCCCTCGTCGACGATATCGGCGAGGCGGATGTGCTTCGAGCGGTTGATCAGCGAGAAGGTGACCTGCACGTCCGGGTGGAAGGCCCGGATCATCTGCAGCATCAGGAGCTTGTAGAAATCGGTGTCGAGCAGGCTGCGAATGATCGGGTCAAGCCGCCAGCCATGGTTATAGGTCCGCGTCGCGATGTCGGTGAAGATCATGACGGCATCAGGTCCGGGGCAGGCTCACGGCGAAGGCGACGATACGGCGCGGACGCCGGGCGAAGAAGCGCGCATCAAAACAGCGCCTTAAGCGTCGGCGCAAGCGCGGGCCACGCAGCCATGCCCAGCGACAGAGCCATGAGTGCCGCCAGGAGCACGCCGAGCAGCGGCAGTACGGCTCGGAACACCGCCGCCGCCGGCACGCGCATGATGCCGCTGACGACATAGACGAGGATGCCGAGCGGCGGCGTCAGCCCGTGGATCATCAGGTTGACGACGAGCACGACGCCGAACTGGATCGGATCGAGTCCCGCCGCTACCGCGACCGGCAGGAGGAGCGGCGCCAGCAGCAGGATCGCCGCGCCAATGTCGAGAAAGAGCCCGGCCACCAGCAATACGAGATTGGCGAGCAGCATCACCGCATATGGGCCCGCCCCGAACATCGTGACGAGGCCTGCCATCTGTTCGGAGATGCGATCGACGGCGAGCAGAAAAGCGAAAGGCGCCGAGGCTCCGATCAAAAGGCCGATCGCTGCCGCCTCAGCCGCGGACTTGCGCAGCGCCGCCAGCACGCCGCGCCAATTCAGGCTGCGCAGCACGAGACAAGCGATTGCCGCATAGGCGACGGCGAGCGCCGAGGCCTCCGTCACCGTCACCACGCCGAAGCGGATGCCGACCACGACGACGACGCCGAGCCCTATCGCGGGAACGGCCCCGATCAAGGCCCTGCCCCGCTCGGCCGCGCTCGCCTTCGGTGCGGCATCGACCACGCCGCGCACGCTGAGATGGATGCCGATGGCAAGCGACAGCGCCAGCACCCCGCCGGCGACGAAGCCACCGAACAGGAGCGAGCCGACCGAGAGATTCGTCGCACTCGCCAGGATGAGGAAGGCGATCGAGGGCGGGATGATGTTGTCCAGCATCGAGACGCCGGCGACGATCGCCGCGGCATTCGCAGGCGGATAGCCCCGCGCCACCAGCGTCGGCGCCATCACCTTCGCGCCGAAGGCGGCATTTGCCACCGAGGAGCCGGACGCGCCCGAGAACAGCACGCTGGCGACCAGCGCCGTCTGCGCCAGTCCCGCGCGCCAATGCCCGACGAGCGTCGCGGCAAAGCGGATCAGGCGCTCGGCGAGCCCGCCCGCGGTCAGGAGTTCGCCGGCCAGCAGGAAGAAAGGGATCGCCAGCAGCAGGAACTTGCCGACGCCGCCGACCATGGTCTGCACGATCGCCGGCTCCGGCAGCAATCCACCGAAAGGCCCCGTCAGCGAGACGCCGGCCAGCAATGCGAAAGGCAGTGGCGCGCCGAGCAGCAGCCCGGCCCCGGCGACGAGCGCGGCCACAAGGCTCGGCGTCGGGAAAAGGTCGAGGGAGAGCTGCGCGAGCCCAAGGAGCCCCAAGCCCAGCAGCAGCGAAGCAACCGCGGCCGCCCAGCCTCGTTCCAGCCGGCCACGAAGGAGGAGCGCGAGAACCGTCAAGCCGCCGCCGCAGGCGAATACGGCGAAGCGCAGCGCCTCCGGCAGGCCGAGCACGGTGGACTGGCCGCCAACCAGCAAGGCGACGTTGACGCCGCCACCCGCCAGCACGAGCGCTCCATGGAACGCAATCGCATCCGCGATAACCGCCGCGACCTTGCGGAGCCCTTCCGGCAGCAGCCGGACCAGCACATCGAGCCGCATCGCCAGCGTCCCGGTCACCGCGAGCGGCGCGCCGACAGCGATCAGCGCCAGATGCAGCCAGATCGCGAGCTCGTCCGACCAGACGAAGCCGCCGCCGAACAGATAGCGCCGCAGCACGGCCACCATGACCACCGCGAACAGCAGGGCGAGGATGGCCGCGCCGGCCAGTTCCAGCAGATGGCGCAAGGCCGCTTCCGCTCGTGCCGCCACTCTCCTGTCGCGGTATCGCTCTGCTTCGATCATCCTGCGCTATGCCCTGCACCGCGGCCCAGTTCCGGCCTCTGGCGCCCCGCGTCAAGCGATCCGAATTGACATCGCCCATGATTTGGCGACAGGAGCGGGTTCATCGCATCGATGCGGCCGGGCCCGGATGGCGCCATTGCCGATCGGCATCCAGGTCTGCCAGAAGACGAGCTATGGCTTCCGAAATTACCTCGCCCCCCGCCGGCTTCGGCACGGACCCCGGCGCCCCCTACGATCTCGCGGTCATCGGCGGCGGCATCAATGGCTGCGGCATCGCCCGCGATGCGGCCGGACGCGGCGCCTCGGTCGTGCTGTTCGAGAAGGACGACCTCGCCAGCGCCACCTCCTCGCGCTCGACCAAGCTGATCCATGGCGGCTTGCGCTATCTCGAATATTACGAATTCCGGCTGGTGCGCGAAGCGCTGATGGAGCGCGAACGGCTCTGGGCCATCGCGCCACATATCATCCGCCCGCTGCGTTTCGTGCTGCCGCATCACAAGGGGCTTCGCCCGGCGTGGCTGCTGCGCCTGGGCCTGTTCCTCTACGACCATATCGGCGGCCGCAAGCTCCTGCCCGCCACGCGCACGCTCGATCTCGCGCGTGATGTCGCCGGCAAGCCGCTCAAGGACAATCACGCGAAGGCCTTCGAATACTCCGACTGCTGGGTCGAGGATGCGCGGCTCGTCGTGCTGAACGCGATGGACGCCGCTGTGCGCGGCACCGCGATCCATACCCGCACGCGGGTCTTATCGGCGCATCGTCAGAACGGCCTCTGGCAGCTCGAGACCGAGGGCCCTGAAGGCAAGCGAACGGTCTGGGCGAAAGCGCTCGTCAACGCCGCCGGCCCCTGGGTCGGCGAAGTGCTGAACGGCGTGATCCACACCAACGCCAAGGCCGGCGTCCGCATGGTCCAGGGCAGCCATATCGTCGTGCCCAAGCTCTACGACCACGACCGCTGCTACATCTTCCAGAATGCGGACGGCCGCATCGTCTTCGCCATCCCCTACGAGCAGGACTTCACCCTGATCGGCACCACCGACCGCGACTTCAAGGGCGACCCGGCCGATGTCGCCGCGACGCCGGAGGAGATTGCCTATCTCTGCGCCGCAGCGAGCGAGTATTTCCGCCAGCCGGTCACACCCGAATCCGTGGTCTGGACCTATTCGGGCGTGCGCCCGCTCTATGACGACGGGGCCTCGAAAGCGCAGGAAGCGACCCGCGACTACGTCCTGACGCTCGACGCTCCGCAGGCCGAGGCCCCGCTGCTCTCCGTTTTCGGTGGCAAGATCACGACCTATCGCCGCCTCGCGGAAGCCGCGATCGCCAAGCTGGCGCCGCATGCGCCCTGGGCAGCGCGTGCCAACTGGACAATGACCGGCGCCCTGCCCGGCGGCGACTTCCCGGTCGGCGGCTTCGACAAGCTCGTCAGCGAGATCGCCGGCACGTACCCTTGGCTTGAGCGCAAGACCGTGACGCGGCTCGCGCGTTGCTATGGCACCCGCGCCCGCGACATCCTGGCCGGCGCAAAGACTCCCGCCGATCTCGGCCGCCATTTCGGCGCCGATCTCTACGAGCGCGAGGTTCGCTATCTCATGCAGGCGGAATGGGCGCGCCGGGCGCAGGATGTGCTTTGGCGGCGCAGCAAGCTCGGCCTGCGGCTCACGCAGCAGGAGAGCGATGCGCTCGACGCCTTCATGCAGCAGGAAATCGCAGCGGCGGCATGAGCCATTTTCTGTGATGGAACAATTAGTTGCGCGCCATTTCGGAATCAGTTTGGCAGATTGCGATTGGAGAGCGCGCGACATGTTCGAGGAAGGGCGTATCATCCCGGCCGAAGCGAAGCGTAGAGCCGGGATCCAGGCCTGAGCTTCGATTGGACGCGCTCCGGCGTGGATCCCGGGTCTCCCTCCGGTCGCCCGGGATCCGCGCGTTCCCTTGAATTCCGGCACCGCGTCAGAAGCCGCAGACCTCCACGAGCCTGTCTTGCGTCTTCTGCCCGGGAATGCCGTCGACCTTGAGAGGCGGGTAGGTCTGCTGGAAGGCCTTCACGGCTTTCGCCGTCTTCGGCCCCTTGATGCCGTCGATGGGTCCTGCTCCGAAGCCCAGCGCATTCAGTCGGAACTGGACCCCGGTCAGCAATGTGACCTTCGGCGCAGCCTTTTCGCCCGCCCTGATCACCATCTCGGGCAGCCGGATGACGGCCTTGCCCTGCTTGCGTTGCTTGAAGGCATCGAAGCTCGCTTTGACGACCTCCGGCGACGCCGGGTCGGATTTCGCGGGCGCGGAGGTGGCCGCCACGACCACCGGCGCGGCGAAGTCGACCCCCTCAAGCGTCTCGATCGCAGTCATGCCTTCGATGACGAAGACGACGCCTTTCAACAGCGTGATCCCTTGCTCCATAAACCCGGTGACACCCAGGGTTTTGACCGCGCCGATCGCCTGCCCCTCCATGAGATTGATGCCCGCCTTGTTGACCGCCCCGGCATTCAGGCTTTCGACGAGGCTCTCGAGCGTGGCATGATACCGGCCGCCATAATCGGCGAAACGGACCCGCCCCAGCGCATCGCGCACCGCGATGACGGAGTGTTGAATCGGCTCCCCTCGCGTGGTCACGCAGCGGATTGCGAAGACCGTGACGCCATCCTGCGACTTGGCGAGCTGGGTGACGCCCTGGATCGACCTCGCCTGAAGCTGCCTGACCCTGACGCCCTGAGAGATCATGAAATCCAGCGCCTGCTTCACATGCGCGCCGAGTTCATGATCGCCGAACCGGTCCTTCGTGATCGACTTCAGCGGCCTGCCGACGGCCTTCGCCATCTCCTTCAGGGTGACGAAGTAACTCTTCCCCCGCGCAATCGACATGGCGTTGTTGACCGCCTGGAAGGTGCAGGGTCCGGTCACGCCCTGGACCTGCACCGCAAACCGGATCCGCTGCATATGGACCAGCCGCGAGAACATCCCGCCCGCCTTCCCCATCGGGCCGAGCAAGCCGAGCAGGCGCAGGCCGTCCTTACCGAACCCCGCCAGGCCGCCCTGTGCCATGCCCTGACCGAAGCGCAGCACATCGACAGTGCCGGCTCCGAGGTCCATTGAGGTCTGCACGGTGGTGGCGACCGCGACCGCCCACCATTGCGGGTTGTCCTCGACCCATTCACCCAATATTTTTTCGGTTTCCCGCTTCTGCTTGTCCCACCAGTCGGCATATTCGGACAGTGCCACGCTCGCCTCCTTGAGATCCGGAGCACCGGGCCGGGAAGCGCGAACCGCTTATCCGAGATCACCGATGCCCCATCGACAAGCCGGAGCGCCAAGCCGCGTGCAAAACGACCGCGCGGCCCCCCAGCCGCCATTAGTCGCGGAGCGGAGGGCGGCGGTTCATGCCACCTGATAGGCGAAGGCGCCATCTTCGACCGAGACCTTCGCCTCGGTCAGCGGCTTCTTCTCGAGCTGCAGGTTGAGGATGGCGCGGGAGAGCGCCGGCAGCATCGAGTTGGTGATGATGTTGTCGATCATGCGCCCGCCCGAATCCGGGTCGTTGCACTGGCCAACGATGTGCTCGACCACCGCATCGTCATAGGTGAACGTCGCCTTGTGGTTCTCGCTGAGCCGCTTGCCGATGCGCCCGAGCTGCAACCGGACGATGCCGGCGAGCATATCCGACGAGAGGGGGTAGTAAGGGATGGTCACGAGCCGCCCGATCAGCGCCGGCGGGAAGACCTTGAGCAGCGCCGGCCGGAGGCTCACCGCCATCGCCTCGGGATCGGGCTTGGCCGCGCCATTGGCGGACATGCTCATGATCTCGTCGGTGCCCACATTCGAGGTCAGGATGATCAGCGTGTTCTTGAAGTCGATGCGCCGTCCGGTGCCGTCCTCCATCTGGCCCTTGTCGAAGACCTGGAAGAACAGCTCGTGTACGTCGGGATGCGCCTTCTCGACCTCGTCGAGCAGCACCACCGAATAGGGCTTGCGACGCACGGCCTCCGTCAACCGCCCGCCCTCGCCATAGCCGACATAGCCGGGAGGCGCGCCCTTCAGCGTCGAGACGGTATGGGCCTCCTGGAACTCGCTCATATTGATGGTGATGACGTTCTGTTCGCCGCCATAGAGCGCCTCGGCAAGCGCCAGCGCCGTCTCGGTCTTGCCGACGCCGGAGGGGCCGCAGAGCATGAAGACGCCAATCGGCTTGTTGGGATTGTCGAGCTTGGCGCGATTGGTCTCGATCCGCTTGGCGATCATGCCGATGCCATGCCCCTGCCCGACGACGCGCTTGTTCAGCGTCTCCGCGAGGTTGAGCACAGTCTCGATCTCGTCCTTGACCATCCGGCCGACCGGGATGCCGGTCCAGTCCGAGACGACCGAGGCGACGGATTGCTCGTCGACATGGGCGTAGATCATACGGTTGGCCGGATCGATCTCGCCCAGCGTCGCGAATTTCGCGTTGAGCGCCGCACGGGCCTCCTCCGGATCGGCAGCAGCAGGCTCGACAGCGGGAACATCCGCCTCCGGAGCCGGTGTGCCGGCATCGGCACCGGCCTCCCGCTGCGCAACGGCCGCCTTCGGACCAGCACCGGGCGCCTTCTCGCCAAGCTTGGCCCGCAGCGCCTTGATCTCCTCGACGATGGCAAGCTCGCTCGCCCAGGCGGCTTCGAGCTCGCGAAGCTTCTCCTGCTTTGCCGCAACCTCCGCCTCGATCTCGCCGAGCCGCTTGGCGCTGTCGGTGCCGAGATCGGCGTCCGACGTCAGCGCCGCCTTCTCCTGCTCCAGCGAGGAGATCGCGACGCGCGCATCCTCGACCGCCGCCGGGGTCGCGCTCTGGCTGATCGCGACGCGGGCGCAGGCTGTGTCGAGCAGGCTCACCGCCTTGTCGGGAAGCTGGCGGGCCGGAATGTGGCGCGAGGAGAGCGTCACCGCCGCGACGATGGCGGCATCGGAAATGCGGACCTTGTGGTGCTTCTCCATCGGCCCGATCAATCCGCGCAGCATGGTGCAGCAGCGCAGCACGTCGGGCTCGTCGACCTGCACCGGCTGGAAACGCCGGGTCAGCGCCGGGTCCTTCTCGAAATACTGTCGGTACTCGGACCATGTCGTCGCCGCGATGGTGCGCAGCGTGCCGCGCGCCAAAGCGGGCTTCAGCAGGTTGGCGGCATCGCCCGTGCCGGCCTGCCCGCCCGCGCCGATCAGCGTATGCGCCTCGTCGATGAACAGGATCACCGGCGTCGGCGAAGACTGCACCTCGTCGATCACCGAGCGCAGGCGCTGCTCGAACTCGCCCTTCATCGAGGCGCCGGCTTGCATCAAGCCGATATCGAGCGCGCAGACCTTCACGCCCCTGAGTGGTGGCGGCACATCGCCCGAGGCCACACGCTGGGCGAAGCCTTCCGCGATCGCAGTCTTGCCGACGCCGGCCTCGCCGGTGAGGATCGGGTTGTTCTGGCGCCGGCGCATCAGCACGTCGATGACCTGCCTGATCTCGTCGTCGCGCCCGAGGATCGGGTCCATGCCGCCGGAACGCGCCTTGGCGGTCAGATCCTGCGAGAAGCGGTCGAGCGCGGTCGTGCCCTTCGGTCCTTCGGCGGCCTCGGCGCCCGGCGTCCCGGCAGCGCGCAGGCCGGAGCCGTCCATCGGCCGCAGGTTCTCTTCCTGCGAGCCTGCCCAGATCTTGCCGTAGCCCGCCGCCAACTCGTCAACGGGAACCTTGGCGAACTCCTTGGACAGTCCGGACAGCGCCCGGCGCAGATCGTTCGACTTCAGCGCCGCGACCAGCAGATGGCCGGTCCTGATCTGCGTCTCGCCGAAGAACAGCGTGGCATAGTGCCAGCCACGGTCGAGGATATCGACGATGTGGTTGGCGATGCCGGGCATCTCCGTCTCGTTGCGGCGGAAGCCCTCGACGACACCGCCGAGGTCCATCAGCAGCTTGGCCCGGTCGAGCTTGTAATGATCCGCGGTGAGGGTCAGGTCGTTGGCGCTGCCCTGCAGGATCTGCAGGAGCCAATGCGCCAGCTCGACATTGCGGTTGCCGGCGCCCTTCGCCTGCCGCAGCGCCTGAAGGAAGGTATCGTAGCCGATACGGTTGAGTTTGCCCGTGACGGCTTCGAGGCTGATATCGGCCATGGTCGTCCCCTTGGAGTATCGGTTAGGCGGCGCCGCTGCGTTTCAGGCGCATTCGCTCGGCAGGATGGAAACGGGCGTCGCGGCGCAGCGCGCCTTCCTCGACGGCCCAGTTCGGCGCCATCCAGCTCGTCCAGCCGAGATGGCCGGACTGGCCGAGCCTGACGGGTTTCGCCTCGCCCACCGGCAGTGCCAGCTCGACATCCCACTCGAACTGCTCGCCAAGATGCAGGAAGACGGCATCCGCCAGCGGCGCGCAGCGGTCGCCATTCGGCAGGAAGCGCTCGAACTCGCCGAGATCACCAGCCACGATCTTCACGCGGAACTTGTCCTCGACGCTGTAGACGCTGGCGCCGAGCAGCGCGTCGCCGCCCAGCGCGCAATGCGCCTGCCCAAGCCGCGTCCGATCGCCGGGATCGAAGACGAGGCGCATGCCGACGAACTGCTCGATCTCGACATCCGCCTTGAACAGCCCGGCGAGGAAGCTCTGGAGCCGCGAGGCGGATTTCGCCTGCGCGCCGATCAAGCCGGCATGGGCGAGCTTCTCGGCATCGGGCACGCTGTCGCGATCCCGATAGGGCTTCGAGCCCACGCCGATCATGCTGCCGATATAGGCGGCGAAGCGGTCGAGATCGGGCCGGTCATGCTGCGCGATCGGCCGCGAATCCGCCCAGGCCCGGTAGAACAGCTGCAGGAAGCGATGGTTGAGGATGTCGAGGAAGCGCGGAAAGGCGTCGTCCCGCGCGATCTGCCAGTGATAGCTCTCCTCGGTCGTCGCCAGCGGCAGCGCGCCTTGCGGACCGAGCAAGCCGAGGAACTTGACGAAGAGCCGGAGCCTGCCCTGCGCGTCGCGATCCGCCTCCGCGATGGTCGAGGCCGGAAAGTCAAGGAAAGCTTGCTCTCCCAGCGCGACGTATTCCTCGCGCCGCGAGGCGACATCGCCGATGCGCGGCTTCTCCGGGAAGCTGCGCTCCAGCCGGCGCATCACCGCATAGAAGTCGAAACGCCAGGGCTCGGCTTCGAGCTGCGCCTGAAAATCCGGCGCCCTTTCCAGCGGGGTAGCGGCCTCTTCCGTCACAGGATTCGCCTCGAACCGGCGCGAGGTTGAAAGCGCACCACCTCACCGCGCTCGACCGTGCGGATCACCGTCTGGGTGAAATGGTTCATAGCCGCGTATTCGGCGAAGAAGCGGTCGAGCACCGCCCCGAGCAGAAAGACGCCCGAGCCCTCGAAGGCCTTCTCATCGAGCAGAACGGTGATCTCGAGACCGCGCCCTGCCCCCGTTCCGGCCCGCTGCGGGAAGCGGCGCACGACGGGGTGGCTGTCGACATCCTTGATGCCGCGGATGCGCCGCTCCGTCGCACTGTCGGCAAGGTCAGCGAACAGCGAGAGCAGTTCGCGCAGCGCCTCGCCGTTCTGGCCGGCGCCGCGCTGGACGAGGCCGAGCTGGTTGAGGCTGAGCAGGTTGATCAATCGCCAGGTCACGACGCCGGTGCTCGCGGTCTCCGCCCGCAAGCGCAGCTGCGAGACGATGGGCTCGCGCGGCGGTGTCGGTCCGGCGAGGCACGCGACATCGAGCGAGACATTGTCGATCAGCCGGAAATCGGCGCCGCCGACGCCAGTCGGCAGATGCTCGGTCAGGTGCCGGTTGGAGCAGAGTGCCCGCACGCTGAGCTCGGCCACCGAAGTGCTGTCGGCGATCTTCGCCGGCTCGACCAGCGAGATGAACATCTCCGTGCCCGTATAGTCGGAGGCGCGCCCCTGCCGCCGCTCGGCCGAGGAGCGTCGCCGCGGCAGGCGCCTTTGCGTGTAGTGCAGCCCCTGCAGCGGTGACGCGCCCTCGGGAGAGGAATAGAGCGGGTGCACCGGCTGCTTCTCGCGCCCGCCGGCATAATGCGCGTGGACTGACAGGATGCTGTGCGGCTCGTAGTCGAGCGCGCGGCTCCGGTCCGGCACGACATGGAATTCGTGCTGATTGCTCTTCACCGGGATGCGGTCGGCCGTCTTCTCGAAGAGGTTGACCGCAGGCGCCGCGTAGAGCGCGAACATCTCCTTGCGCACGGCGCCCGGCAGCCGCGTATTGACCTCGTCGAAGACGAAGATGATCTCGACCGTCTTGGCGGTGAGCTTCGGCATGATCGTCTCCAGCCCGTCCAGCCGAAAGCCGAGAAACTTGCGCGGGAACCAGAACAATTCGCGCAGCAATTCGAAGCCACGGAAGACGCGGGTATCGGCCGGCAGCAACGCCTCGTCCTCGTCGAAGCCGATCTGCTCCAGCCGGCAGCCCTCGCCCGGCGTCACCATCGGATCGCCGAACGCGTCGAGATGGCGGAAGTGGATGCCGACGCAGTTCGCGAAGAGCTGCTCGTAGAGGGCGACCGCATCGCCCTCCCCGCCAAGCAGATGGAAATTCAGCTCGCGGGCGCGGCAGCCGGCAAACCAGTTCGCCGGGTTTTTGAGCGCCTCGGCCGCCGAAGGCTCCTGCGCGGGATCGGCCATGACGCGATGCGTCAGCGTCAGGCGCAGCCCCGCCAGCGCGCGCGGCCCGGCCTTGAGGCCGAGCGCCTGCAGCGGCCCTGGCGCGGGGATATATTCGGCCGCCGTGATCTCGAAGGGCCAGAGCATCACGTCCGAGCCAACCCGGTAACGGCAGGCAACGCGCCGCTCGCGTTCGAGATAGGTCGCGTCGACGTAAGAACCACGCGGAATCCGGACGCCCTCGCGCAGGCCTGGATCTGAATAAGGCGGGGTGATGCCGGCGAGCAGCGCCGAGGGTGTCGGCGCGAGGTAGTTCGGCAGGAGCTGTTCGAGGAGGTTGTTGGTGAATTCTGGGAACTCATGCCTGAGCTTCAGCTGCACGCGCGCGGCGAGGAAGGCGGCGCCCTCCAGCAGCCCACCGACCATCGGGTCCATGCGCTCGCCGACAAGCCCTCCCAGCCGCTCGGCGATGCCGGGGTATTCCTCCGCGAACTCTTTGCTGTGCTCCATGAAGAGCCGGAGTTCCTGATTGTAGAGGTCTAGAAACTCCTGGTTCATCGCGTCAGCGCCCCTTGATCGCGATCTTGCCGGTATCGAGTTCGAGATCCGCGACGAACTCCACGGGCACGTTGAGCGGCTCGCAGTTGAGATCGGCGCGCACGAGGAAACGCACCTTGAGTTCGGCCGGATCCAGCGCGTGGTCTCGCTCGACGGCAATCGACTTGCGGATCAGCCGCGGCTCGTAGCCCATCAGGACACCAGCCAGATCCTCTCGGATCGCATCGACGCGATGCTCGTCGATCGACAGCCGCGTCAGATCCGGAAAGCCGTGGTTGAGGATGGAGCGGCGCACATGCTCCAGCCCCCCGAGATCGAGCGCGGAGGCGAGGTTGATAGTGTTCACCAAAGCATCGAGGTCGAACGCGATCTCGCGCCTGAGCTTCTGTTCGGTGATGGCGGCGCGCGGCGCCGCACGCCGGTTCGCAATCACGCGCTCGCCGCCCTCGTCCCTCAGGTCGAGCCCAGTCTTCGCATCCTTTTCCAGATGCGCTTCCCGAAAGGCGAACATCAGAGGCGGCCGCAGCCGCTTCTTCGCGATCGGATCGGTCATGTTGCTCCGCCCGGCTGGCAAGGTCCCGGTTCCGGCCGGATCGCCCGGCGTCCTCACGGACGCGGAATGGCGATCCAGCCCTTTGCCGAGGCATCGGATGGGTCCGAAAGGCGCGTTCCACTTTTCGGTCCGATGCAGGTGGAACCGGCGCCTGCACTACTTCGCGTTGGCCTTGATGTCCCAGGTCATCGTCATCGCCGCATCGAGATCGCCATCGGCCTTCTGCGGCTTGTACTCGAATTTGATCTTGGCGTAGTTCAGCGAGAACTGGTCGGTCGGGATGCTGTTGCCGCCGACTGCATCGCCGGACTGATAGCTCGACACCAGCAGGTCCTCCAGCGTCACGACATAATAGTCCTTCTGCTGCTCGCCCTGCTTGCGGACATAGAGCACCGCCTTCTTGATATGCTTGCCGCTGGCGCAGGCCTGCGCAAGATTGGTCGAGGCCTTGCCGACCTGCGAGGTGAAATGGACGTCCTGGAAGCTCGCCTTGCCGGCGCCGCCGCCGGCATTCGCGGCATGCGAACCGGCGTTCGAGACGCCCCAGGAGAAGGAATCCACCTCGATCGTGTCCTTGTGGGTCTTGTCCTTGCTTTCGCCCTTGATGCCGTCGATCTCGAGCAGGAAGTCGGTAGCCATGTTTACCTCCAGAGTGTGAATGGTGGGATGCTCACTTCCGTGAGCGGACCGGTGGACGCACCTCTCCTGTCGCGCCGCCCGGGCGGGCCGACGCGCCGAAGATTCTCGTTGCCGCCGTCACCTGACGATCAGGTGGCGGTCACTGCTTGGGAGCTGGCAGTCGCGAGACCAGGCTCAGGCCGATATCCATGCCTTCGAGCTGGAAGTGCGGCCGCAGATAGAACTTGGCCGAGTAGTAGCCAGGGTTCTCCTCGTCCTCGAAGACGTCGATGCGCGCGTCGGAGAGCGGGCGCCGCGCCTTCGTCTCTTCGCTGGAATTGACCGGATCGCCGTCGACATATTCGGTGATCCACTCCTGCAGCCAACGGCGCAGAGGCTCTTTCTCCTTGTAGGAGCCGACCTTGTCGCGAACCATGCATTTCAGGTAGTGCGCGAAGCGCGAGACCGCGAACATGTAGGGCAGCCGCGCGGACAGGTTGTCGGAGGCGGTCGCTGCCACGCCGTCCGGCCCCGAGAAGGCCTTGGGCTTGTAGAGCGACTGGGCGCCGATGAAAGCGGCCTTGTCGGTGTTCTTGCGATGGATCAGCGGGATCAGGCCGGACTTGGCCAGCTCCGCCTCACGCCGGTCGCTGATCGCGATCTCGGTCGGGCATTTCAGGTCGATGCCGCCATCATCCGTCGGGAAGGTATGCGTCGGCAGGTTCAGCACCTCCCCGCCCGACTGGACGCCGCGGATGCGGGTGCACCAGCCATATTCCTTGAAGGCGCGGTTGACGTTCACCGCCATCGCATAGGCCGCGTTCATCCAGGCGTATTTCTCGCCACGATGGCCGTCGGTGTCCTCCTCGAAGGCGAACTCCTCGACCGGCTCGGACTTGGCGCCGTAGGGCACGCGGGAAAGCACCCGCGGCAGGCACAGGCCGACATAGCGCGAGTCGGCCGCGTCCCGCAGCCCCTTCCAGGCGGCGTAGTCCGGCGTATCGAAGACCTTGCCGAGATCGCGCGGGTTCGACAGCTCCGTCCAGCTATCCATGCCCATCAGGGTCGGTTCCGCGCCCGCGAAGAAGGGCGCATGCGCCGCCGCCGCGACCTTCGACAGATCGCGCAGGAGCTGCACATCGGTCGGGACATGGCTGAAGTGATAATCGCCGACCAGGCAGCCGAAGGGCTGGCCGCCGAGCTGGCCGAACTCCTGCTCATAGACCTGCTTGAACAGCGGGCTCTGGTCCCAGCGCGCACCGGGATAGGTCTTGAGATTGCGGGCGAGCTCGTTTTTCGAGACGTTCATCACCTTGATCTTCAACTGAGCATCGGTCTCGGAGTTGAAGACGAGGTAGTTGAGTCCGCGCCAGGCGCTCTCGATCTTCTGGTATTCGGGTGCGTGCAGCACCTCGTTCATCTGCTCGGTCAGCTTGGCGTCGAGCCTGGCGATCATCTCCTCGACCGTGTCGATGACATCGCCCTTGATCAGGGTCGAGTCCGCCAGAGCCTGGTTGACCAGGGTCGCGACCGCGTTCTCGACCTCGGTCGCCGCCCGTTCGGTCTTGGGTTTGAAACTCTGCTTGAGGATCGCCGAGAAATCATCGATCTCGCGGGTCTCTACAGCCGCGCCACCGGGCTGCTGGGTTTGTGCTTCCGCTGCCATTGCCGCCTCGCTCGCTTAACCGCCTGACGGACCCTCGATCACCCGAGAGCATCGCTTCTGCGAAAACCGCTTCCCGCGTTTTCGCGCAATGCTCACACGGCGGGTCCGTGCCCCTGTCTTCAGTTCGCTGTCTTGTCTGCTGAAGGCTCGCTCTTGCCGAGCCTGTCCTTGAGCGCCGCCATCAAATGCGGATCGGCGAGCAGCGCCTTGATCTGGTCGCTCGCTGCCATCTTGCCGTCCATGTAGCGCAGCAGGTTGGCGAGTTGCTCGCGCGCTTCCAGAAGCTTCGCCGTCGCCGGAATCTGGCGGGCGATCGCCGCCGGATTGAAGTCCTCGAACTTTTTGAACGTCAGCGTGACCGAGAGCTTCTCGTCGCTGTTCTCGCTCAGCTTGTTGGCCACGTTGAACGATACGGCGGGCTCGATCGCGGCCATGCGCTGATCGAAATTGTCCATGTCGAAGTCGAGGAACTTGCGCTGCGAGATCTCGGGCTTCTCAATCGCCGACGCATTGCCGGAAAGGTCGGCGAGAACGCCCATGACAAAGGGCAACTCGATCTTCTGCTCAGCGTTATACGGGTCCTCATAGGTGATATGGACCCGAGGTGGCCTGTTACGGCGGATGAACTTCTGTCCTGAATCTCCGGCCATGTTACGCGCCCTCTGCATCCGTGCCACGCCGACGTAACGTGACATCCTATCCGGTTTCACCCGTCATCGATATAGTCGCGCCATCGAGACGGAAGGTTCAAAGAAAAGACAAAAGACTGACCTAGCTGTCGCTCTCCGGAATCTGTGCGACATCCGGCAGGATATTGCCGAGAAGCGACATGAAGTCCTGCTGTGCCAGCCCGCAGGCCTTGTCCATCAGCAGCGGCGTCGGATGCGATGGCTCGACCTGGCGATAGAAGGCGGAAATCGCTCTCATCGCGCTGACCGCATCGGCGCGGCTGCCGATCCGGATCGCTGGCGACGCGTGATTTGCAGGCACAGCAGCCGTGGCTGCCGTCGCCTCGGCGATATCGCCAGCATCCTCCCCGAGCGGCTCGTCGGCGACCGCATCTTCCTCCGCACGACCGCTCTCATCGGGCTCCTCGGAAGCCTCGGCATAGCCAGCCTCAGCCTCGCTCTCTGCCCCGTAGCCATCCGGCGCCGGCAGCCGCTCGAGCGGCAGCCGGAATCGGCGCAGCTCGCCGATCTCGATCACCGCCTTGTCGACATGCTCGGGAAACATGATCTGGATGACCTCGATCAGTGACTTTCCGATCAGCTGCTGCGCTTGTCCGATCAGCAGGACGGCCGGGCTGGAAGGCTCGGTTTTGCGAAAGTAGCCGAGGCATGCGGCCAGCGTATCCTTCACTTGAAGGATGTTCGAAAGGCTGCCGGGACCGAAGCTTGCAGGGCTCGCCGCTGGCACTGGCGCGTCGTTCGCCCCTGGCGCCGCCCCGGCCGGTTGATGGCCCGGAACGCGCCGCGCGACCGCTGCGTCGAGAAAGGCTGCGATCTGGTCGAGAAGCGCCGCCAGGCGCGGAAAGCCGAGCGGATGATCGACACCGACCTTCTCGAGCCAGATCATCTGCAGGCGGGCAAGCGCGTCGCGCGCCGCACCGATATGGCCGAGACTGGCGGTGAGTTCCTCTGTGTCGACTTCCGCCAGCGCGGCGTTGATCGCCCCCGCATCGGGATGCTGCTCGCCCTCGACCAGGCGCGTCTCACCGCTGGCGACGAGCTGGCTGCGGAAGATGAAAGGGCCGAGGCGACGGCTGACGAAGAGCGGCGCATGCTGCAGCGGCAGCACCACCGTCGGCAATTCGTCGAGCCCCTGCAGCGCGACTTCGCGCATGACGAAGTCGCCGTCTGTCGCCCGCGGGTGAACCTCCTGCCAATGGCTGCCGAGGAGGTCGGCCATGGTTGAGAGGCTGCCCGCAAAACCGGCAACGTCCCGGTTGAGGATCGCCAGCTTGGCCGCGAGCACGAGCAGACGCAGATCGCGCGTGCGTTCAAGCAACTTGCCGAGATCGGAGAACGCGGCCGGAAACTCGATGCTGGTGCGGTCGAAGGCGACCTGGCGGCCCTCGTCGTCGCGGTGGAAGTACGAGGCCGGCAGCGCGACCTCGAGCCGCGCCGTGACGTTCATGAAGTCGTTGTCGTCCTCAAGGTCCGGTCCGCAGGGCTCCTCGGCCGAAACGGACTTCGTCAACTCGGCGAAATTCAAACCCGCCATCGCTCTCCCCGCTCGCAGGCTGGGCGACGAGGGCGGAGCCCGCACCGCCCGGGTCATCGGATCCGGCGCCTCATTCGGTGCGCAGGCGTGTCTCCACCCGGCGATTATCGCCGGAGAGCGGATCGGCGACGAGCAGCCGCTCCTGGCCGTAACCCCTGGCGACGAGCTTGGCCGGACTCACGCCCTGCTGGCCGAGATAGCGGACCACCGCCTGCGCCCGCCGCTGCGACAGGTTGAGATTGTAGCCGGGCGTGCCGGCGGCGTCGGTATGCCCCTCGACCATGAAGGTCTGCGTGGCGAGCTGCGGCGTCTTCAGCGCCTTGGCGAACTCGTCGAGATTGACCTTCGCCTCCGGCTCCAGCACGTCCGAATTGTATTTGAATTTCACCATGAGATCGAAGGCGCTCGGCGGCTTTGCGACCTCGACCGCATGGCCGGCCTTGGCACACTCGGCCTCGGTGCCGACGCACAGGCCGCGCGTGACGGCCGGCTTGGGCGCCGCCGTCGGTCCGAAATGCTTGACGATATCATCGGCCTTGTAGGTCTGCGCCACCGCCGGTGCGGCCACAGTGAGAACCGCAGCGCCGGTCAGTGCGACAAAGGCCATGAAGCCGGACTGCTCGCGCATGGGAACCCTCCCGATAAGTTGCGCCATTCGGCGAACGAAGACTTGAGGAGCCGACGATGACTCCCGCTGTTTGTTGCGTCAAGGCGAATTTAGGTTCAATCGGCGAGGGATTTCGTTGATGTCTGCCAATCTAGGGCAAGGTCAAAGAACCGCGTCATTCACGACGCCGTCTGGCCAAGATGAGTTTACACTTATAAAGTTCGAAGCCGACGAAGCTTTGAGCGAATTATTTACATATAACGTCGAGGCCGCAAGCAAAACAGAGAACGCCGACCTGCAAAGCATCATGAGCGAAAAATGCTCGATCAAGTTCACGCTGAAGAACAAGAGCGAGCGGGTTCTGAACGGCACTCTGGTCGACGCGCAGTGGCTAGGCCAGCAGGATGATCTTCACATCTACCGCTTCACGCTGAGGCCTTGGCTCTGGCTGCTCTCGCAACGGGCGGACTGCCGGATTTTCAAGAACAAGACGGCGCTGGACATCGTCAAGGAGATCTTCGGCAAGGAAGGCTCCGCGAGCTTCGAGGACAGAACGAGCGAGACTCTCCAGCCGATCGACTACTGCGTGCAGTATCGCGAGACCGATCTCGATTTCGTGCTGCGGCTGATGGAGCAGTACGGCGTCTACTACTACTTCAAGCACAGCGACGGCGACCACAAGCTGGTGCTCTGCGACTCCCGCTCCGGCCATGACGAGGTCACGGCGGCGGCCGAGCCCAGCTTCCAGGGCGCGGCTTCGGCCTATGCCTTCGTGCCGCAGGGCAAGCGCTTCCCCCGCTCGCAGGTCGAGCATCTCACCCATTGGTCGACGATGCGCCGCCTGCGAACCGGCAAGTTCGAGCTCAAGGACTATGATTTCGAAAAGTCGGAATCCGACCTGACGGCCAGGGCCGAGGAAGGCTTCCCGAAGGCGAGATCCTACGAGGCCTATGACTATCCCGCCGCCTACACCAAGCGCGACCGCGGCGAGCATTTTGCGCGCGTGATGGCGCAGGCCGAACAGGCCAAGGACGACCGGCGCTATGCCGGCGGAGACGCAGCCAGCCTTTATCCGGGTGCACTGATGAAGCTCTCCGACCATCCGGCCGGTGCCGAGAACTCCGAATACCTCGTCGTCCGCGCCAGCCATGCCTACGGCATCCAGAGCTATCGCTCCTCCGGCCGGCAGGATGAGGCGCTCTATCACGGCTCCTACGAGTTGCAGAAAAGCGACCGCCGTTTCCGCGCCCCGCTCGTGACGCCGCGCCCCACCGTCTACGGACCGCATACGGCCAAGGTCGTGGGCGAGCGCAACCAGGGCGAGGAAGGCGATATCGACGTCGACGAGTACGGCAGGGTCTGGCTGCGCTTCCATTGGGACCGCGAGGACGGCTCGACCTCCTGCCGCACGCGCGTCGCGCAGATGTGGGCCGGCAAGAACTGGGGCGGCCAGATCATCCCGCGCATCGGCCAGGAAGTGATCGTCGAGTATATCGAGGGCAATCCCGACCTGCCGATCATCGTCGGCGCCGTCGTCAACGACCAGCACAAGCCGCCCTATGATCTGCCGGCGAACAAGACCCAGTCCGGCCTCAAATCGGAATCGACCGACGGCGTCGGCTTTCCCGATTGCTACAACGAGATCAAGTTCGAGGACCGCAAGGGCCAGGAGGTCTTCGAGATGCACGCCGAGAAGGACCATAAGGTCGTGGTCAACAACATCGAGACGCGCGAGATCGGCGAGAATTTCGAGGGCGCGAACTATTCGCGTACCACCACGCTGAAGAAGGGCAACGACAAGCTCGACGTCCAGAACGGCAAGCTCGATGTCGAGGCACTGACCGAGATCAACCTCAAGGTCGGCGAGAGCAAGATCAAGATGACGCCGGGCAGCATCGAAATCACTTCGCCCAGCATCAAGATCAAGAGCGTCGGCATCACGGAGATCGGCAGCGACGGCACCGTCGTGATCAAGGCTCCTATGGTGACGATCAACTGAAAACGGCCGGAATCGCCATGTCACGCCTGCGCTTCAGCACCGCCCGCGAGGTGTTCGAGACCTTTCCCTCGGCACATGAGGCCGTCACAATGCCGCCGACGGTCGAGCCGCCGCTTGCTTTCCTGGCCCGGCTTGCCAAGGGTCCCGCGCCGACGGAGGCGATCGGCTTCTGCGCCTTCCTGTTGCCGCGGCGCGAAGCCGTCTGGTGGGGGCTGCAGGCCGTGCGCGCGATGGAGCCGCCCGGCATGCAGGACTCCTGCCTTGCCGCCGCCGAAGCCTGGGTACGCGAGCCCGGAGATCGCACGCGCTTCGAGGCGCTCAAGCTCGCCCAGGCCGGGGACCGCGCCCGGCCCGGCACCTGGATCGCCTGGGCGGCCGGCTACTCCGGCGGCAGCATGGTCGAGAGCCACGGCGTGCCCTGCCCGCCCGACCTCACCGCCAAGATGATGCGCATCGCCGTGCTCAACGCCCTCAACCGCCTGCCCTCACGCGACCGCGAGGGCGCCTTGCATCGCTGCATCGAGGCGTGCATTCGTTTGGCGGAAGACGATGCCGGCAAGCGCTGACCCGCAGGTCGCAACGGGACGTCCGCGATGGCGCTGACACTGACGATCGAGAACCAGACGTCTCTGCCGGATGGCGGGCCGCTCAGCGTGACTGCCAGCGGCGGGCGCGGCCTCGATATCGGCCGTGACCAGCATCTCGATTGGGCGCTTCCGGACCCGAGCCGCGCGGTTTCCGGCCGGCATTGCGAGATCCGCTTCCGCGACGGCGCCTGGTGGCTGCGCGACATCTCGACCAACGGCACCTATGTCAACGGCGGCGAGCATCGCGTGCAATCGCCCTACCGGCTCCAGAACGGCGACCGGCTGGAGATCGGCCACTACATCATCGCAGTGACCATCCAAGACGAAGCCGGGCAGGCCCAGCCGGAATCCTCTTCGCCGCCGCCTTATGCGGCCCGGCCCGAAGCATTGTGGGAGGGAAGCGAGGAAGCGGCCCCGCCCATTGCCCGCCGCGACCTGATGCCGCCGAGCCACGCCAGGCCCGTGCATGCGAGCTTCATCGACTGGGCTGCCGACATTCCCGCTCCCGATGCCACCCCGGCCCCACATCCTGCTCCCGGTTGGCCATCGCCCGCATCGCAGAGCGACGATTTCGCCTGGGCGCCCCTCCAGCCGGCGCCCGCGCCGCCGGCCGAACCGGTCGCACCCATCCCGACGCCGCGTCGCCCGCCGGCAAGCCCTGCTTCGGCGCATCCTTGGGACGAGCCCACCCCCAGTCCTGCAACGACGGAAGCGTCAGCCGGGCCCGCGGCGCCGATCTTCGGGCCTGCCCCGGCCTTCCCGCCCGCCCCTTCGATTCCGAATGGCCCCTCGCCGATCTCGATGGGCGAGTTCATGCAGCGCTTCGCCAGAGGCGCGGGCGTCTCGCCGCAATCCCTGGCGACGCAGGACCCCGGCGCCTTCGCCGAGCAGCTCGGCGGGCTGATGCGGCTGATCGCGGAGGAGCTGAAGGCCCTGCTCGCCGCCCGCGCCGAGAGCAAGCGCATCGCCCGCAGCACCAGCCAGACGATGATCCAGGCGCAGGACAACAACCCGCTGAAATTCTCGCCGACGGTGGACGATGCCCTGCAACTGATCTTCGGCGAGCCGCGCAGCGGCTATCTCGATGCCAAGCGCGCCTTCGACGAGAGCTTCCGCGACCTGAAGGCCCATCAGATCAAGACCTATTCGGCCATGCAGCACGCGCTGAAGATGCTGGTCGAGGACCTCGATCCGCAGGCCATCGCGGAGGGGACGGCGCAGGATGGCGGCATCGGCGCCCTGCTCAGCTCGCGCAAGGCCAAGATGTGGGACGCCTATGTCGCGCGCTGGGAGGCCAAGACCGCGCCTTACGAGAACGGCCTCGTCGACGCTTTCATGATCTATTTCGCCGAATGCTACGATCGCGGCGGGAAATAGCGGCGCCGTCATGCTCGGGCTTGACCCGAGCATCTCGGAAACCAGAACCGTCTTCGGCAGGAGATTCCCGGGTCGGAGCTTCGCCCCGCCCGAGAATGACGTGCTGCTCAGCGCTTCGCCGCCACGGCCGTGATCTCGATGCCGTAGCCCGGAGAGGCCAGTTTCGCCTCGACGGTTGCGCGGGCCGGAGCATGGCCAGACGCCACCCATTTGTCCCAGACCGCATTCATCTCGCCGATCTTGGCGATGTCGGTCAGGAAGATCTGAACGCTGAGGATGCGCTCCTTGCTGCTGCCCGCCTGCGCCAGCGTGTCCTCCAGCAGCGCCAGCACCTCCTCGGTCTGCTCGGTCAGGGAGCGCCCTTCGGTCTGTTCCGGCACATGGCCGGCGAGGAAGACGATGCCGTTGAAGATGGCGGCGTCGCACCAGCGTGCGGTCAGCCCGATGCGTTCGATGGTCATGATGGCGATCCTGTCGGCGGAGTGGATGAAGCCGCGGGCTTCGCCCGCCCGCCCCAGCAGGTCAAGCCGAGGGCAGCGCCAGGATCTCGCGGATCGCGTGCGGTTGGAGCTGCCGCGGAAGCTCGTCCATCGCCGCCTTGTAGTAGCCGAGGATGCTGAGCTGCTCATAGATCGCCCAGATCGACTCGTCGGCAAAAGCCGCGGCGCGCTCGTCCAAGTTCATGATCATGCCGTATTCCAGGCCTCCGGGCTCGCCATAGACGATCGGCGGCGGCGCCGGCTTGCTGCGCTTCTGCGCCTCAGCCGCCGCGAAGGCGGCGAGCGCCTCCGGCTGCCAGATCTGATTGTAGGCCGCCGTGATGTCGCCGACCGGATCGCCTCTGGCCGCCAGGATCTGCCGAGAGGCGTCGGCGAAGGCGTCGGTCAGACCATTCGCCTCGGCGGCTGAATCGGCCTTGTTGTAGTCGGCGCCGAGCGGCTCGACATAGGCGAAGAGGTTTTCGAGCTGCCGCGCCGCCGGCCCCGACAAAAACAGCCAGGGAAAGGCTCCGTCGATCGAGAGCTGCCCGGGCAGGAGATGCGCCGCCTGTGCTCCGTCGTCGGCCCGGAAGAACTGGCGTATCGCCGCCGTGCAGCTCACATTGGGCACGGGCAGCATGGACCGCTTGCGCCGGGCCGGATCCCGGATCAGCGCCATGAAGCAGAGCGCCTCAGCCACGCGGCCATTGCGGGCCATTCCGTGGTTCAGCGCCCGGCGCTGGTCGGAAGAAAGCCGCTGGACGATCTTGTGGCGGAAGCGCTCGCTCCTCGCCTCGTCCCTGTCCGGAACCGTCCGCCTGTTCTTGCCCATCGCGTCACCAGCAAAGGAAGCGATTCGCGATCAACGGCTTGCGCCATTTTCCTGAATCGATCCGGGATCATCCGCCGATGACGACCGTCGGCAGGCCCATGATGATCTTGTTCGGCGGCCCCAGCGCCTCGACGATCGTATCGCCCATCCGGCAGGCCGGCAGATTGTTGATCAGCACGCTCTGCGATCCATCGACGACGACGCCGAGACCGTGCGGCACGGGAGGTGGCACGGGTGTCAGGCAGTTATGAATGTCGGCGCCGCCGGAGGCGCCGGTGATCAGCGCGCCCATGCTGGCGGAGACCGCGTTCTTCGTCGCGATCTCGGCCGCCAGGGCGGCTGGTGCGCCGGGCGTGCCGGCAGCAGCGAGCGTCGCGGCCTCGGCCGCCTGGACGGTCGCGTCTGCGGATGCCTTCGCCGACTGGATTGCCGCGGCCGCAGCGGCCGGGACGCCGCGCCAGGCCGGCAGACTGCCGATCAGCACGTTCGGGCTGCCTGGGCCGGGCTGAAGAATGCCCGGCAGGGGGTGGATCACGGGGTCGGTGGTGCGAGCCGCAGGCCCTTTCGGCATGATCGCTCCCTCGGTGATCGCTCCCTGGCCGGAACGGGACGGCAGCGACAGCACTGCGCCGAATTTCCCGACGCCGCATCCTTCAAGTCAATGACGGCGGCCGGCGCGCGGGCGCGCTAGCATTCCCTTGGTGACGCTGGGTTATCGCCCGGATAAACTCGCCATGCCTGCCTTCGAGTGAGCGAGACCGGAATGTCGTGGTACAGCAAGGTCGTCTGGTCGGAGGGGCTGTTCCTTAGGCCGCATCACTTCCAGCAGAGCGATCGTTACCTCGAGAATTTGCTGGAAAGCCGCGTCAGGACCATCACGCCCTATCCATGGGGCTTCTCGGCGCTGGAGATCGACCGCGACCTCGCCCAGCAGAGCCGCGTCGGCCTGCGCCGCGCGGTCGGCGTGATGCCGGACGGCACGCCCTTCGCCATGCCGGACAACAGCCCGCTTCCGGCCGCGATCGAGGTGCCGGAGAACGCCGCCGGCCAGCTCGTCTGGCTCTCGCTGCCGCTCGCCGCCGCCAATACGCGCGAGGTCGAGGATGCCTTGAACGGCTCGGCCAGCCGCTATGTCCCGGCGAACGAGATGCTGATCGATTCCACCGCCTCGCTGCGGACCGAGGAGGAGATCGACGTCGCCCATCCGCGCCTGACGCTGGAGCTGCGCAAGACGTCCAAGGCCGGTTATGTCGGCCTGGCGCTCGGCCGCATCCTCGAAGTGCGCGACCGCGCCGTGCTCTTCGATGAGAAATTCGCCCCGCCGGTGCTGATCTGCTCGGCCTATCCGGTGATCGAGGGCTGGCTCGACCGTGTCATCGGCTGGATCGACAACAAGCTGGAGGAACTCGCCCGCTACGCCGCCGACCCGACCGCCGGCGGCGGCCTGCAGAGCGCCGACTACTTCGTGCTCCAGCTTCTCAATCGCAATATCCCGGTGCTCAGGCATATGCGCCGCTCGCGCTTCGTCCATCCCGAGCGGCTGTTCACGACCTTCCTCGCGCTGGCCGGCGAACTGGCGACCTTCACCACGGCCGAGCGCCGCGCCCGCGACTACCCGGCCTATGATCACGACGACCTGGAGAACTGCTTTGCTCCGGTGGTGCGCGACATCCAGGACTTCCTCTCGGCCAATCTCGGCCGCCGCGCCATCCGGCTGGAGATCGTCGAACGCGCGCAGAACGCCTTCATGTCGACGATCCGCGACCGCAGCCTCGTGCGCAACGCGACGCTGGTGCTGGAAGTCGCGGCGCGCCGACCGCTGACCGAGATCCAGGCGCAGTTCCCGCAGCTCTTCAAGGTCGGCCCCAACACCAAGATGAACGAGATCGTCCATGCCCATCTGCCGGGCATCAACCTCGTCCATCTGCCGACGCCGCCGCCACAGATCCGCGCGCTCACGGATCATGTATACTTCTACCTCGACCGCACCTCGCCGCTCTGGCCGGAGTTCAGTACGGCGAGTTCGATCGGCATGCATTTTTCCGGTGACTGGCCCGATCTCGAGCTCGAGCTCTGGGCCGTTCTGGAGGGCAGGCGATGAGCAACGACGGTTCGTCCGACCCGTTCGGCCGTTCCGAGCGGACCATCATCCGGCCGAACCCCGGCGGGCGCCGCGCGCCCCTGCCGCCCGCTCCTGCCGCGCCCGCGCCGGGCCCGCCGCCGGCACCCCAGCCCTATCAGCCGCCGCAACTGCCCTCGCCCGGCGTGCCCGGCGGCGGCGACGAGTGGATGTCGCAGCCGGCGCCGATCCCGCAGCGCCCACAGGCGCCGGCGCCTTCGGGTAGCGAACAGGCCCTGCCGCGCCGCGAGCAGTTGCTGACGCCCAACGCCAATCCGCTGCTGCGCGCCGCAGGCCCGCTGCTGCTTCTGCTCGGACGAATGCGGGCGAACCTCTCCAACGCGCCCTTCGCCCAGCTCCTCGGCCAGGTCGGCGATTCCATCGAGGCCTTCGAGCATGAGGTCCGGGCCGCCGGTGTTTCGGCCGAGACGGCGCAGACCGCGAAATATGTGCTGGCTGCAACCGCCGACGACATCGTCCAGAACATCCCCGGCGACGACCGCCACGTCTGGACGCAGTACAGCATGCTCTCGCGTTTCTTCGGCGAGCGTATCGGCGGCGTGCGCTTCTTCGAGATGCTCGACAAGGCCAAGGCCGATCCGTCGGTCAATTACGACCTGCTGGAACTGATGCATGCCTGCCTGGCGCTGGGTTTCCAGGGTATCCATCGGACGTCCTCGGGCGGCGCCAACAACCTGCAGATGATCCAGCGCAACCTCTTCGAGACACTGCGCCGGGTGAAGCAGCCCGATCCCGAGCTCTCGCCACGCTGGCGGGGACAGGCGATCGCAGCGACCGTGGCGGGCTTCAAGATCCCGGTCTGGTCGGTGGCGGCGATCGCGGCCGTCGCCCTGCTCGGCGTCTATTTCGTCTTCCGCGCCCTGCTCTCCGGCAATGCCGAGGCGGCCTCGACCGCCCTGCTCTCGGTCCATCCGACCGGCGAAGTCGGGATCATACGCAAGGTCTTCTCGGCCCCGCCGCCTCCCCCGCCACCGCCGCCGCAGCCTCCCAAGGTTTGCGCCGCGGTGCAGCCGCCGATCGTCTGCCTGGTGACGCCGAACGTCGTCATCGTCCGCCTGACCGGCATCACCCTGTTCGAGCCCGGACAGGCTGCCGTGCGCGCCGAGTTCCAGCCCTTGATCGAGCGCATCGCCGCCGTGCTGGAGCAGGAGGGCGGCGCGGTGAAGGTCGTCGGCCACACCGACAACGTGCCGATCCGCACCGCCCGCTTCCCGTCGAATGTCGAACTCTCGCAGGCCCGCGCCAAGGCGGTCGGCGACACGCTGACAACCAAGCTCAGCAAGCCCGACCGCATCGGCTTCGAGGGCAAGGGCGCGGACACGCCGATCGCGCCGAATGCCACCCCCGCCGGCCGTGCCCAGAACCGGCGCGTCGAAATCCTGATCCAGCGTCAGAACTAGGGAGGCAGGACAATGAATCTCGCCACCTGGCTCCGCATCCTCGCCATCCTGATCGGCGCGCTCGCGCTTGCAGCGCTGATCTGGTTCGGCGGCCCCTTCCTCGCCTTCGGCGAGGTCAGGCCCTTCGAGTCCTCCTGGGTCCGGATGCCGATCGCCGTGCTGCTGCTCGTCGGCGCGCTCGCTTGGATCGCCGTCATCGTCATCCGCCGCCGCAAGGCCACCGCGGCGCTGATCGAGGCGCTGGAAAAGGAGGAGACGACCGGCGACGGCGCTGCCCTCTCCAGTGCGATGAAGGATGCGCTCGCGACGCTGAAGAGCGCGCGCGGCAAGGGCGGGGACTATCTCTACGACCTGCCATGGTACGTCATCATCGGGCCGCCCGGCGCCGGCAAGACGACGGCGCTGGTCAATTCGGGGCTCAAATTCCCGTTGGCACGCGGCGCGACGCCGGCCGCCGTCGCCGGGTCCGGCGGCACGCGCTATTGCGACTGGTGGTTCGCCGAGGATGCGGTGCTGATCGACACCGCCGGCCGCTACACCACGCAGGACACCGACACCAAGGCCGAGAAGACGAGCTGGTTCGCCTTCCTCGACCTGCTCAAGACCAACCGCCCGCGCCAGCCAATCAACGGCGTGCTTGTGGCGATCAGCGTCGAGGACCTGCTGACCTCATCGCCGGAAGAGATCGCCGCCCATGCCGACGCGATCCGCGCCCGCCTGCTCGAACTGCACGAGCGCCTGAAGGTCGATTTCCCGGTCTATGCCGTCTTCACCAAGGCCGACCTGATCGCCGGCTTCAACGAGTTCTTCGGCGCTCTGACCGAGCCACAGCGGCGCATGGTCTGGGGCCACACCTTCCAGACCGCCGACAAGACCCGCAACATGATCGGTGATGTGCCGCCGGAATACGACGCGCTGATCGAGCGATTGAACGAGCGCCTGCCCGACCGTTTGCAGGACGAGCACAACCCGACCTCGCGCGCCCAGATCTTCGGCTTCCCGAGCCAGATGGCGACGCTGAAACGCTCGATCGTCGACTTCCTCACCCGCGTCTTCGAGCCGACGCGCTACCACGCCAATGCCACGCTGCGCGGCTTCTACTTCACCTCGGGCACGCAAGAGGGCACGCCGATCGACCAGCTGATCGGCGCGCTCTCGCGCAATTTCGGCTCTGATCATGCCGGCGCGGCCGCCTTCTCCGGCAAGGGCAAGAGCTATTTCCTGACCGAGCTGATCCAGAAGGTGGTGATCGGCGAATCCGGCTGGGTCTCGACCGATCTCGGCGCCGCCCGCCGCTCGACCGCGCTGCGCATCGCCGGCTTCGCGACGGTCGCGCTTCTCTCGCTCGCCGCTCTCGGCCTGTGGTGGGCCAGCTTCTCCCGCAACAGCGACTTGATCACCGCGACCAATTACGGCCTCTCGGATTATCGCAGCGCCGCCGCGCCTGTGCTGCAGGAAACCACGATCTCCGACCGCAATTTCAGCCGCATCCTGCCGCTGCTGCACAAGCTCAGGAATATGCCGGCCGGCTATGCGACGCAGGACGAGCCGACGCCGACGCTCGCCACCTTCGGGCTCAGCCAGCGCGAGCGCCTGCAGAACGCGGCCGAGATCACCTATCAGCAGGCGCTGGAGCGGATGCTGCGACCGCGCATCATCTTCCGCCTGGAGGAGCAGCTCGAGCAGCAGGCCAACAATCCCGGCTTCGTCTACGAGGCGCTCAAGGTCTACATGATGATCGGCGGCCAGGCGAAGCTGGACCGCGACCTCGTCACCTCCTGGATGCGGCTCGACTGGGCCGAGAACCTCTTCCCCGGCCCCGCAAACGCCAAGGGCCGCGAGGCGCTGGAGGAACACCTGACCGCCATGCTCGATCTCGACGAGGGCGACACCGAGTCGATGGTCAAGCTCAACCAGTCGCTGATCGAGCAGAGCCAGCGCACCTTGCGCCGCCTCAGCATCGCCGAGCGCGCCTATGAACTGCTCAGGACGCAGGCCCGCAGCGACAGCGCGAAAGACTGGGTCGTCTCGCAGCGCGGCGGCTCCGACGTCCGCTTGGTCTTCGAAGGCGTCAGCGGCGAGGATCTCGACCAGATCCGCGTGCCCTATTTCTATACCTATGACGGCTTCCAGAACGCCTTCATCGGCCGGCTCGGCGATATCGGCGACCGCATCGAGAAGGAGCGCTGGGTGCTGGGCGAGAATGTCGACCAGCAGGCGATCACCGCCCAATATGCCACGCTGTTCCAGGACCTGATGAAGCTCTACAGCCGCGACTATGTCGCGACCTGGCAGAAGACGCTGCGGCGGTTGAAGCTGCGACCGCTCAACGCCGACAAGCCGCGCTATGTCGCGCTCAGCGCCATCTCGGCCGCGACCTCGCCCTTCAAGCAGCTCCTCGAATCGCTGCGCGACGAGACCCAGCTCACCAAGGAGCGCCCGAACGCGAAGAAGGCCGTGGCGCAGACGGCCGCAAAAAACGTGGCGCAGTCCCTCGACGAGCGCGCCAGCCAGGCGCTGGGTCGGCTCGGCACCAACCTGCCGATGGCGTCCGCCAGCGTCGATCGCGTGCTCGCCGGTGGCAATGACGTCTCGCTCGGCGCCGATATCGAGAGCCAGTTCAAGCCCTATCACGTCCTGGTCGACGGCGATCTCGGGCGCCGGCCGGTGGACCAGCTCCTCCAGACCTTCTCGGAGATCAGCCAGAACCTCGCCATCGCCGCGACCAACCCGGCGCAGTCGGCGGCGGCCAATGCGGCGCTCGTCCCGCTGATCGCGACCCTGCGCGCCAATTCCTCGCGGTACCCCGCCCCCTTCGACGGCATGATCAGCCAGGCGGTGAACGATTTCGAGGGCGATGCCAGCGGCGCCACCGTCGCGCTGCTCAGGCAGGCTTTGGCCGAGCAGGTCACCGGCGTCTGCAACGAGATCGTCACCAACCGCTATCCCTTCACCAAGGCCAGCACCCGCGACGTGCCGCTCGCCGATTTCGCCCGGCTCTTCGCGCCCGGCCAGATCATGGACAAGTTCTACAAGGAGCGGCTGGAGCCCTTCGTCGACACCTCCAAGCCGCAATGGAGCTGGCGCGTCGACAGCCGCATCGCCCGCGCCCTTTCGCCGACGACGCTGCGCGAATTCCAGCGTGCCGGCGAAATCAAGGAGGCCTTCTTCCCGACGGGCGGCAACCTGCCCTCCTTCCAGATGGTGGTGACACCGACGGCGCTCTCGGCCGATGCCTCCAGCGCCAAGCTCGAGATCAACGGCTTCACCGTGACCAGCCAGCAGGGCGTCAACACGCCGGCCCCGGTGATGTGGCCGGGCGGCGGCGTCGGCAAGACGTCGGTGACGCTGACGCTCGGCGGCGGCAGCAACAATTCCGGCGGCATGTTCGGTGGCGCCTTCTTCTCCTCCGGCCAGCAAGGCGGCACGCAAGGCGAGGCCAAGCTCTTCGAGAAGGATGGCACTTGGTCCTTCTTCCGCCTGCTCGATACCGGCTCGGTGCTGAAGCAGGGCGACAATGTCGGCTTCACGCTCGCTGCCGGCGGCCGGCAGGTCGGCTATTCCTTCGGCGTCGGCTCGCTCAAGAACCCGCTGATCCTGCCGGCGCTGCGGGAAATCCGCTGCCCTTCGGGGATCTGACAGGGTGACCTGCGGCCTCTTCGGCAAGCTCCCGGCCAAGCGCGATTTCATTGCGCTGAACGCTCCCTCCGGCTTTCTCGCGACTTACGAGAAATGGCTGCAAGGCGGCCTGACGGCGAGCCGTCTCGAACTCGGCAATCGCTGGCAGGACGCCTATCTCAACGCACCGATCTGGCGATTCTGGCTCGGCGGCGCCCATGGCGGGCAGACGGTGGCGGGCGCCTTCATGCCCTCCGTCGACGGCGTCGGACGCTATTTCCCGCTGACCGTCCTCGCCGCCGCCAGCCCCGGTGCCGCCATCCCGCCCCCGGAGCTCGACCCGCAGGACCAATGGTTCGAGGCGGTCGAGGATTTCCTGCTGCAGGCGCTCGATCCAGGTGCCAGCTACGAAGCCGTGGCGCAGCGGCTGACCGCCCTGCCCGTCCCACATGACCACCTCCTCGCCGCCCCGCCGCAGGACATGGTGCGCCTCTCGGACGGCACCATCGTCAGCGCCGCGACAGCGTCGGGCTTCCCGGAGCGGCTGGCGGCGCTACGCGTCGAGGACCACGCCCGGGCCTATGCCCATGCCTGCTATCTCTGGACGGTAGGCGGGCCGAATTTCGAGCCGCTGGCGCTGACGGGACAGTCCCTGCCCGACCCCTATCTGTTTTCAGGCTTGCTGACCGGCCGCTTCGATGCCCATCTCCAACCCGAGCGCATCGACTCATGAGGGTTGCGCCATGATCGACACCCCGCGCGAGGCCCCCGATTTCGAGACCGGCTGCATCAGCCACACCGGCAAGGTGCGCAAGGCCAACGAAGACAACTTCATCCTCCGCCCCGAAATCGGCCTCTGGGCCGTGGCTGATGGCATGGGCGGCCACGAAAATGGCGCGCTCGCCAGCGCGACCGTGGTCGGGGCGCTGGAAGCGGTCGGAACGGCCAGCTCGGCGCCCGATCTGCTCGCCATGCTGGAAGGCAGCGTGCTCAAGGCCAACCAGACCCTTCGCGAAGAGATCCATCGGCGCGGAGCGACAATGGGCACAACCCTTGTCGCGCTGCTCATCCACCACAGCCACTTCGCCTGCCTCTGGTCGGGCGATAGCCGGATCTACCTCGTCCGCGGCGGACATATCGCGCAGGTCTCGCGGGATCACACCGAGGTGCAGGACATGGTCGACCGTGGCCTGCTGACACCCGACGAAGCCAAGCGCTCGCCGCGCCGCCATGTCATCACCCATGCGATCGGCGTCCATGACCGCCCCGAGCTCGATCTGGAAAACGGCGAGATCGCCGATGGCGACGCCTTCGTCCTCTGCTCGGATGGCTTGACCGAGCATGTCGCCGACGGAGAGATCCTGCAGGCCGTAAAGGCCGGCGGGGCGCAGGCCGCCTGCGACGCCCTGCTCGCGCTGACGCTCGAACGTGGCGCGCACGACAACGTCACGATCGTCATCGTCCGCTATCGGCAGGGCACGCCAGAGAGGACCCTCTGGATGCCAAACCGGCGCGTGCAGGGCGCCGGCACGCCAGGGAGCACCACGCCATGAGCGATGACTCCGAGCGCACCGTCTTCGCGCCGCGCGCGAATGCCCGCATCGGCACGCGGCTCAATGGCATCTACGAGATCGAGAGCCTGATCGCGGTCGGCGGCATGGGCGAGGTCTATCGCGGCCGCGCCATCCAGACCGGCGACGCGGTCGCGATCAAGATGATTCGGCCCGACATGGCGCGCGACGAGGCCGTGATCGCCCTGTTCCGGCGCGAGGCCGCGGCCCTGCACAACCTCTATAACGAAGCGATCGTCCGCTATTACGTCTTCGCCATCGACCCCGCATCGGAGACGCCCTATCTGGCGATGGAATTCGTTGACGGCCAGCCGCTCTCCGAGCGCATCAAGGAGCGGCCGCTGACGCTGGAGGAAGCCGACATCCTGCGCCAGCGCGTCGCGCCGGGGCTGCATGCCGCCCATCGTCTCGGCATCGTCCACCGCGACATCTCGCCGGACAACATCATCCTGCCCGGCGGCGATCCCTCCCGTGCCAAGATCATCGATTTCGGCATCGCCCGTTCGAGCATCCTCGGCGAAGGCACGGTCATCGGCTCCGGCTTCGCCGGCAAATACAACTATGTCTCGCCCGAACAGCTCGGCCTTTACGGCGGCGAGATCACCGGTCGTTCGGACATGTATTCCTTCGCGCTGGTGCTGGCGCAGGCCGTGACCGGCCGCGCCGTCGATATGGGCGGCTCCCAGGTCGACATCCTCGACAAGCGCCGCCGCCTGCCCGATCTCTCGGGCGTCGATGCACGCCTGCGTCCGCTGCTCGCGCGCATGCTGGCGCCCGATCCGAAGGACCGCCCGGCCGACATGGCGGAGGTCGCGGCCTGGCACTCTCCTGCATCAGGAAAGAGGACCGCAGCCTCATCCGGCACAACCGGGAAGGCGCGCTCGCCGTTGGCGCTCGTCGCGGGCGTCGGGGTGCTGGCGTTGCTGGCGGGCGGCGGCTTCTATGCCAGGAGCACGCTGCGGGCCGACCAGGCGGCCCAGACGGCGCGACTGCAGCAGGCCGCCCCGCCTTCCCTGTCCGAGCAGCCGTCTTCGACCGCCGACGGCACCGCCGCCAGCAATAGCGTGCCACCTCTGGCGGAAGCTCCGGCTGTGCCGCCGCCGCAATCCGCAACCGCCGCCAGCACCATTACCCAGCCCCCTGCCGCACCGGCCCTTGCACCGCCTGCGACGCCACCGCCTGCCGCACCGCCGCCGCAGAATACTGGAACGCCGCAGACCGCAACCAACGTCGAAGCAGCGCGGCCTTTGCGCCCGCCCGCTGCCGAGCCTGCCGTCAAGCCGCCGCTGCCCGAGGCGAAGCCCGCCGAGAAGCCCCAAGCCACGGTCATGCCGCCCCCGCCTTCCATCCCGCCCGCGAATCCGCCGGCTTCGCAAGCCCAGCCAGCTATGGCCCGGGAGCCCGAGCCACGCACGCCCGCCGAACGCGTCGAGCGCTACGTTCGCGATTATGACGGCGGCCCCTGCTTCTTCCTCTGGCCGCAGGAGATCGGCGACCGCAGGGCGACGCTGGAAGGCTTCGGCAGCGCCGCGGCACCCTTCATCGCCTTCGACAACGCCTTCAAGGCCGCACAGGGCTTCGAGGCCCAGATCAACCTGCGCCCGGTCACCAGCGCTCAATGCCCGATGGTCGATTTCCTGCGCCAGCCCGGCATCGGGATCGATCGCAGCCCCCGCCTACAGATCGGCGCCTTCAACATGAAGAGCGGCGATGTCCTCAACGGCTCGGTCGATGCCGGTGGCGGCCAGAACCTCGATGTCGTGCTGATCGGCGACGACGGGCTGGTCTACAATCTCGAGAGCTTCATGAAGCGCGAAGGCGGCAAGGTCACCTTCAACCTCAAGCTCGAATCGACCGGCGGCGCGGCGCGCCCGCAGACCGTGCTCGCGCTCGTCAGCCAGGAGCCCCTGCCGGCGCTCTCCGGCCCCAACCCGGCGCCGGCCAGCGAATTCTTCGCCAATCTCAAGCTCGATTTGGCCCGGCAGACCGGCAAGCTCGGCCTCGCCATCAAGTATTTCCGAATCGAGTAGGTTCCGGGCGAAGCGTCATTCTCGGGCGGATCGAAGCGCAGACTCCAGAATCGCTTGCAGGAGATGCTCGGGTCGAGCCCGAGCGTGACGGAGCATGTCCGGCGCACCTCTCCGTCACTCCTCCCGATAGAGCACACCCCACTCGTCCTGCCAGATGCCGTCGGCATCCGCGACGACGATCGGCGCCCGCAGTTCGTTGGCGAGGCGGATCGCCGTGCGGAAGGCGTCTTTCGCCGACAATTCGTCACTGACGAAATCATTGACCAGATGCCCGGCCGCCAGCGCTGCCGGACAGAGCACCTGGCCGAACGCCTCGCCGCCGCGCTCGCTCAGGCTGAGCGTGATCGCATCGGCCTGCGGCGCGTCGACCTGCTCGAAACGGTTCGCCGGCATGAGCTTTCTCCTTTCGAGGCCTCCCGAGGTGGGAGGGAATGGCCGCAGGCGGGATCGCGCGCGGCGAAACACGTCATTTCTTCGGCTGCGGGCGCGCCAGCCCCGGCCCCATGCTCGGCCTGACCGCGCTGTAACGATCGAGCCTGACCTTGATCATGTCATTGAACTTCTTGTGGACCTCGGAGACCGAGAGCGTCTTGGTCTCGCCGCCGGCATCGGCATAGAAGATCGGCCGATTGGCCTGGGCGGGTTTGGGCAGCAGTTCCGCCGCCTTGACGCCCGGCGTCTCCTCCATCGTCTCGATGAAGGTCTGCGCCGCGTCCGGGCCGAGAAAGTGGATGAGGTAGATCTCGCCGCCGGTGAGATGGCGCCCCATGGCCCGCTCGAGCCGCAACGTGTCGCGCTTGAGCATCTCCGCGGCCAGCAGCGCCGAGATATAGGGCTCGCGCCGCATATCGAGGATGCGTTGGCGCTGCGCCCCGTCGGAGACGAAGAACTGCCGGCCGGAGCGCCCGATCAGCTTCGCTTCCGAAACGAGCCCGTGCTTGGCGCCGAATTCGGAGATCACGCCGAGCCAGGTCTGCTCGATGAATTGATAGAGCCCCGTCGCCGAGGAGGTCTGAGCCTTCACGGCCGTCGAGAAGGAGGATTCCTTGTCGGCCACCGCCATCAGCAATGTCGGATCGGCACCGGCAATCCTGCTCGCGCGCACGATCGTATCGACCAGATGCCGGCGGATCTTGATCGGCCCGAAGGTCAGGATCTGGTCGGGATCGCCGCTGGAAATCTGCGGTGGCGGTTGCGGGGCGCCGCTGGGCGTGACCGGCCCCGTCGGCGCGCCCTGCATCTTCGGGGGCACCAGCAGAATATTCGACGGCAGTTGCAGCTGATTGACCGGTACCTGCTGGGTCGGCTCATCCTCCTGCGGCTTGATCGCGGCCAACGACGGATCGTTGTCGAGCGCGAACTGAGCCGCCTGCCGGGCGCCCTCCAAATCCTGCTCGACCGAGGACAGGATGAGCGAAGGCCGGGCCGGGCCATCCTTAAGGGCGGGAGCATCCGTCGCCGCGACATCCTCCGTCGCGGCCTGCAACGGCCGCTCCGGCTGCTGCAAACGCACATAGGCGAGGCCGAGCACCGCTGCCGCGATACAGGCGATGCCGCCTCCCACGGCAGCGATCGCCACGCCTCGGGAAAGACCCTTCCTCGGCGCCGGAGCCTGGGCGGGTTCTCCTTCAGGCGAAAGAGACTTCTTCACTGCAAGCGCTGGCGAACCAACAGCCGAAGCAGGCGCCGAAACCGATGACTGCGCCTTTGCGGCCGGTCCGGTGGGCTTGGCAGAGCCCGCCTTCCCAAGCGATGCGATGACCGGCGGTGCTGCTGGCTGGGCGCGAACCAGCTTATCCATTGGCGAGCCCGTGCCATTGCTGACCGAGCGGCGCAGATTTGCGAACCAGGCCGCATCGCTGCGTTCGCCGAGCGCCGAAAGTTGGTCGACGAGCCGCTGCGCCGTCAGTTGCGGCACGCCCGCCTCCCGCGCGATCGCCGCAGCCGCACTGGCGCCGGGCTGCTCGGCCACGGTCTTCAAGGCGAAGAACCAGAGCTGCAGAGGCGTGCGCCGGCTCTCCATCGGCGTGCCGTCGGCGGGATGAATCAGGTAATGGCAGTGGTTGCAGGCGAAGCCCCGCAGCCTCAGTCGCATCTCGAACGAGGCACCGCGCCCACAGGCAGGGCAGGCCATGATCGTCCCGCCATGGCGCAGGCGCATCAGCTCGGCGAGGCAGGCCTCCTCCGGAAACAGCGCCTGGAATTGCCGGAAGCGCTCGCTCATCCCGATGGTCCGCGCCTCATCGTCCGTGACGCAAGGTTACGCCCGGTATCGCGGGGCAACAATCCTCAAGCGCGCAGCAATGCGAGGCGGGCGACATCCTTCAAATGCATTGCCACCTCCGCCGCCGTCGCCCGCTCCGGCAGGTTGGTGACCGCGATGCCGGCAGCCCTGGTCTCGGCCAGGAAGGCGTTGATGTCGTCGAGCAGCATGCGCTGGTCACGCGAGCCGTCGAGCAGACTGACGAACTTTCTGACGACGAGGCTGTCGAGCTGCACGGTGCGGTGGCGCAGATCCGTGACCTCCAGGGCGCTCGACGCCTGCCAGCGCGCGATGTCGCTGGCGGCGGGCTTCTCGCTGATCTCCGTCGTCAGCGCCGGCGGTTCCAGCCGGATGTCGAGCAGCCCCGCCTTGAAGATGGCGATCAGCGCCTCGTCCAGCCGCTCCACCTCGTGATCGAGATCGGGACCGAGTTCGCCGGCCGCCTCGCGGCAGGAGCGCGCGACCAGCTCCTCCCAGGCGATGCTGGCCGGCCAGATCGCGCTCATGACGCCGAGCGCCGCCTTGCAAAGCGGCAGATCGACCGAAAGCCGCACGCCCTCGTCGAACTCGAAACGCTCGACGCCCGGCCTTGCCTCCTCCGTCGCCTGCTGGGCCACCCGCGCATTGGCCGCGAGGTAGTAAGACCGCAGCGCATCGGCGCGGATGCCACGCCGCAAGGGCAGCTCGGTGCGGCAGAGCAGCGTCTCGCGGAAGGCGCGGCCGATCAGCAGGTCGAGCATCTGCTCGCGCAGCGCCGCCTCCTCGATCGGGATTTGCGCCAGGAGCTGCTGGGCAGGCCCCTTGGCGGCTCCATAGAGGTTCGGGAACGACGCTTCCGCCAGAAATTGCAGCCCATGCCGCCCGGCGGCGGAAAGGACCTCGTGCAGCGCAAAAGCCCGCGCCCCGGCGTTCAGGTCGTCATGATAGAAGACATTGTCAGGCAGCTCGTCGATCTGCTTCAGGCGCTGGCGCAGCGCCGCGCCATGATAGCTGTCGGGATCGCTGGCTTCGGCGACGTCCTTGAGCGCCGCGCGCGCCACCCGCACCCGCTCGCGCGGCTCGTCGATATCGCGGACCGCATAAAGCATGACATCCCGCGCCAGATCGCGCAGGCGGCAGCCCGGCAGCGCGTTGTAGCTGACATAGGCGACGCCTTGCGGCGCCAGCAGTTCGCCGAACAGCGCGACGATCCGCTCCCGCACCGGATCGGGCACCCAGGAATAGACGCCATGGACGATGATGTAATCGAAGCGCCCTAGGTCGGCTGTCAGCTCCAGGATGTCCTCCTGCCGGAACGTGACATTCGACAGGCCGAGCTCTGCTGCATTGGCGTTCGCCTGCCGGATCGAATCCCCGCTGAGGTCGATGCCGAGGAATCGGCTCCGCGGATATTGCGCCGCCATCGGGATCAGGTTGCCGCCCCGCCCGCAGCCCAGTTCCAGCACGCGCATCTCCGATGGCAACGCCGGACTCATGCCGTGGAAATGCGCGATGGTCGCCAGCCTGGCCGGATGGGTCTGCGAGAATGAATGGCCGGGATAGGCCACCGCATCATAGGGGTTGATCGCTGAAGCGTTCGTCATGGCCGCTCGCCCGGCTGCATTCCGCCCATTCCAGCCCAGCCGCCTTTCGGATGCCTCATCCATTTGAAGGAGCGGCCAAGCCATCGGCGGCGGGCCTGCGGCGCGGCACGGCAGCCAAGAAGCCAATTCGACCCCGAGGGCTGGCACGAAGCTGAGTCGAAGCCTCAGAACATCGGTGCAAGCAAAGGCAGATCATGCCGATTTGAGTTCGGCCGGCCATGGGCGATATCAGAGGGCGGCTGCAACTTCGGCTTCTGCAAAGCGACCGGACTGACTAGGCTGTCGGGACACGTCCATCCCTTCCGGGTCCATCGATGCGCAGCCAGAAGATCATCCATGTCGTCGGCTGCCACGCCGCGGGCGAGGTCGGAGACGTCATCGTCGGCGGCGTGCGGCCTCCGCCGGGCGACACGATCTGGGAACAGTCGCGCTTCATCGCGTCCGACGAAACCTTGCGGAACTTCATGCTCAACGAGCCGCGCGGCGGCGTCTTCCGTCATGTGAACCTACTCGTTCCGCCCAAAGACGCGCGCGCCCAGATGGGCTGGATCATCATGGAGCCGGCCGACACGCCGCCGATGTCGGGCTCCAACGCGATCTGCGTCGCGACCGTGCTGCTCGATACCGGCATCCTGCCGATGCGGGAGCCGCACACCGACATCGTGCTGGAGGCGCCGGCCGGGCTGATCGAGATCCGCGCCACCTGCCGCAATGGCAAGGCCGAGGCGATCAGCCTGCGCAACGTGCCCTCCTTCGCCGCGCGCCTCGACGCGACCATCGAGGTCGCCGGCCTCGGCACGCTTACCGTGGACATCGCCTATGGCGGGGACAGCTTCGTCATCGTCGACGCAGCGCGCCTCGGCTTCGCGCTCGCTCCCGACGAAGCCCGCGAGATCGCCGAGACCGGCATGAAGATCACCCGCGCAGCCAACGAGCAGCTCGGCTTCACCCATCCGGGCGATACGGCGTGGGATCACATTTCCTTCTGCCAGTTCGCCGCCCCGGTCGAACGCATCGATGGCCTCCTGACCGGCCGCAATGCGGTGGCGATCCGCCCCGGGAAGATCGACCGCTCGCCGACCGGCACAGGCTGCTCGGCGCGGATGGCCGTGCTCCATGCGCGCGGACAATTGGGCGTCGGCGAGCCCTTCGCCGGTTTGTCGATCATCGGCTCCCGCTTCGACTGCGCAATCGAGAGCCTGACGCGCATCGGCGATACACCGGCGATCGTCCCGCGAATCACCGGCAGCGCATGGGTGACCGGCACCTCCCAGCTCATGCTTGATCCCGACGACCCCTGGCCCGCCGGCTATCGCCTGTCCGATACCTGGCCGAAACTCTGACAGACGGATGTTCCAGCTCCGAAACGGCGCAGCGGCCCTTGACACCTGCCGGTGCGATGGGGAATTTGGCGGCCGATGCGGGTGTAGCTCAATGGTAGAGCAGCAGCCTTGATGCGCCACCTCCAAAAACGTTCAGGCTGACGAGGTGGCCAGATTTGGGCTAGCAGCGCTGTCGGGGGTTTGATAAGGCGTCTGAGACGCGCGGGCGTAGCTTAGTGGTAAAGCACTAGCCTTCCAAGCTAGCTATGAGGGTTCGATTCCCTCCGCCCGCTCCATCATTCTCTGGCAATCTCATCACTTGTCTGAACAGTAAGGTGGCTCGTGCGATGGCGGGCCGGCGCGCCCTCAATAGCGCCGTAGCCGGCCCGACTTCGTGCCAACCACCGGATCCAGCTTGGCTTCAGACTGCCCATCCGATGGTTCGGCAGCTTGAGGATTCGATCAACTATTTATGAATCGCGGCAACATGGCACGCCGCGAGCGTTCGAGTGAGTCTCGGCCGTGTCCCTGGATGAGCCCAACTATTGGCGGGCTTCACACCGGCATTTGGTAGCAAAGACCACCGAGGCCTCTTTAAGCATCTGACTTGGAAGGGTTTCCGCCTCCTCAGTGCGCCCAAGAAGTTCGGTGACGCGTGCCCGCCTCGCGCGACATCGACCGGCTCCTGAAAGGTAGGCGGGATCTCGCCCCTGAGCAGACGTTCCGAAGGTCGCAGAAGGGTAGGACCTGGCCATACTGACGCGGGCGGCACGTCGCGCCAGCGTCCACCCGTCGTCAGGATGTGAAGGATCCCGCTGATCACCCGCCGGTCATCGACGCTTGGCTTGCCTGGCTTGCGGCGGGGCAAATGCGGCCCATTTATACGGGCGTATCTCAATAGCGAGCGCGGGACCAAGTCCTGCACACTGCCTCTGGCGAACGGAGAAATATTAAATCCGAATTGGAGGTCGTCTATGAGCCAGGTACAAGTCGAGAAGAAAACCTATCAGATGCCGCCGCAGGATGGGTTTACCGTAGCGCACTTTCTTACCGTCGCCGACGTCGAGCGATCGCTGCGATTTTACGAAACGGTCTTCGGAGGTCGCATTCTGAGCAGAGGCGACAGCAGCGGCGCGCCGGGGTACATCCAGATCGCGAACACGTGGCTCCTCGTTAACCCCGGGGGCGGTCCGACACCCGACAAACCATCGGTAACGCTCAGTGTCCCCGCCAATCCCGATTTGGTCAGCAGCTTTATGAATATCCGCGTTGCAGATATTCAAGCGTGTTATGACCTTTGGCGAAGTCGAGGAGCCGAGTTCATCACGGAGCCAAAGCCCAAGTACGGCGAGACGCGCTGCTACATTCGCGATCCTGATGGCTATATTATAGAAGTTGGGCAAAGCAATCCGGGAGTTGCTTACGGCTGAACCGACGAGCTGATCGAATAACTCGCCACTTCCGCTATTGGCCTTTCGCGACATATTGCAGTGCCGCACGACCTCATTCGCTTTGTGAGCAAAGCAGGCATGGCCATCGTCGCGTCATGCAACCAAGTTTATGGGTACACGGCCTAAAGCCATACCGTGACGAAGGTCGGATTGGCGTGAATGTCAATCATCTCTAAGCGCCCAGGCCCCATGTTCTCGAAACGGTGGGGAGCGTTGGCCGGTGCCACGAGGATATCGCCTTCAGTGGCGATGATGACCTTGCCATCTATTGGCGTTGAGATAGGCACTTGAACATGGGCAGGGCGCATTACCGCCTTCCAAGCTGAATACCCGGGTTCGATTCCCGGTACCCGCTCCAACCCCCACCGTAATCTACGCCTGAGCCGGCCACGCATGGGTCCGGCGGTCCGACATGGGCCGAATTGGCCCGCGTGGCCATCGCGCGCCTTCTCCTGCGCCGAAGTCAAACCCGTTATGAAGCGCGGCCTTCGTGCTGACGAGGCCACGTAACTGCGGTCTCCAAAACGTCCGCTCCGCTTTGTCCTGGAGAGCTTTCCGCTCGGGCTGTGCGGGACGGCTGCAATTGCGCGGGGGCAACGGCGAGGGGCCGAGCTGCGGTCATGACGATGCGCTCGGCGTCAGACGGGCGTTCTTGTGCAGGTTTGTCCGGGTATCTCCGGTCCCGGGGTTACAGCTTCGTGACCCCGGCCTCTCGGGCCGCGCCCGGTCGAAGCAACCTTCATTGCTTCGGCGGCTAGCGCTCTTCGATGGCGAGCACCGCAAAGGTCGCGAGCCAATGCTCGCCCATATAATCGCCGGCGATATGCGGCAGCCCGGCTTCGAGATGCCGCCGCCCCGCATCCGCGATGATCGGCCGCCGTGCATCGCCCGCCGGCAACCCCGCGGCGAGCGCGCTCCAGCACCAGGCCCGGCTGAGATTCAGCCCGTCGAGATGCGCGATCTTGCCGTCGGTCCGGTCGCTCACAATGGCCGGCTTGAACAGAATAGCCGGCTCGCTCTGCGCGACATGCGGCAGGAAGCGTTCGAACCAGGGCAGGAAGCGTTCCGCCGGCAGCAGGCGGCGCATGCATTCCGCCTCGATCAGTGTCGAGGATTGGAAATCGTCTCCGCTGGGCTCGCCCCAGGCCGGGCAATCGACATCGGCGCCGTACCAGCGCAACGCCGTCTCGCGCAGCAGCGTCAAGAATGCCCCGTCCTCGGTCGCAGCCGCATAATCGGCCGCCATCCGAAGGCCAAAGGCGGTGTTGAAATGCGTGCCCACACGGACCGGATAGGTCGCGATCGGCAGGAAATCGCGGAAGCGCTGCGCGAAGGCCTCCGCCAGCGGAGCCATCGCCCTGCCCCAGCGCCCGTCATCGAGCCCCTTCAGCTCGGCCGCGAGCTTCAGGAGCCAGCCCCAGCCATAGGGTCGCTTGAAGCCGCGCGCCGTCGGCCTGGCGAGATAGCCACACTCGACCGCAATCTTCTCCGGGACGAGCTGCGCGTCGAACAGCGCGACGATATCGGCGGCGGCTTCCATCCCGGGGTAGCGCCGGAGCAGGCGTGCGAGCATCCAGTAGCTATGCACGCAGGAATGCCAGTCATAACTGCCATAGAACACCGGATGCAGATCGCTGGGCGTGAGCGCATCCTGCGGCCCGGCGAGCGTATGATCCGGCTTGTTCGGATATTCCCGGCGGACATGGCCGAGCGCGATCCGGGCGAAGCGAAGCGCAATCTCTTCGGTCAGGACGGGGGTGGTCATGGCTCGGCAGTCTCCGGTTCGGCGCGACGCATCGACGAGGTCGTGGGCCGTCCGCCGGAGACTGCTTCGGCGCGCTGGAAAGCGCCAGATGCGATCACTCGATCTTCACATTCGCCTTCTGCGCCACCTCGGCCCAGCGCTTCGTCTCCGAGGCGATATGGGCTGTGAACTGCTCCTGCGAAGAGCCGACCGGATCGACGCCGAGTTTCCTGAGCTGATCGATCACCGCCTGCTCGCGCATGATCGCCTGCGTCTCGGTCGAGAGTCTGGCGACGATCTCCTTCGGCACGGCGGACGGCGCGAAGAAGCCATGCCAGGAGCTGGCGTCATAGCCGGGAATGAACTCGGCCAGCGCCGGCATGTCCTTGGCGACCTCCAGCCGCTGCGGCGTTGCCGTCGCCAGAGCGCGTATCTTGCCGTCCTGCACATGCGGCCAGGCGATGGTGATGTTGTCGAAGGTGATCTGGATCTGGCCGGAGAGCAGATCCTGCGTCACCTGCCCGCTCGAACGATAGGGCACATGCGCCATATCGGTGCCGGTCGAGACCTTGAACAGCTCTGCCGCCATATGGGTCGAGGTGCCCGCCCCCGACGAGCCAAAGGAATATTTACCCGGGTTCTTCTTGAGCAGTTCGATCAGCTCGGGAACCGTCTTGGCCGGCAGGTCGATATTGACCATCAGGATGTTCGGCACGCTCGCGACCTGCGAGATCGGCGCGAAATCCTTGACGTGGTCGAAGGGCAGCTTGGCGTAGACGGCCGGGTTGATCGCATGGGTCGAGACCGTGCCCATGGTCAGCGTGTAGCCGTCCGCCGGCGCACGCGCGACGGCAGCAACGCCGGTGTTGCCGCCGGCGCCGGCCCGGTTCTCGACGATGAACTTGCCGCCGAGACGTGCGCCGAGCCGGTCGGCCAGGATACGGCCGAGCAGATCGGTCGTGCCGCCCGCCGCGAAGGGCACGACGATGGTGACCACCTTGCCGCCGGGATAGTCGCCCTGCGCGAAGGCGGGGCCTGCCGCGGCAAGACACGCCCCGGAAAGGCAGGCGGCGGCGATGATGGTTCTGCGCGTCATGCTCATCGGTTCGTCTCCCCGTAGCGGACAATTCCGCCTGCGCCTCATGACGGGCGCTTGCTCGATCGATAACACAGGATCACAGATTTGAAATCTGAAATTTCAGATTGCCGCACGTAACGCTTTGTGCTGTTTGGTGGGTCATGGCGCCAGGACTCGCAGCCGCGATGCAGCGGCCCGACACCGCACCTCGGAAGAACCATGTTGCAGCCTGCCGTCGAACCCGTAGCGCCCGATCTGCTGCGCTCCCTGCGCGAGCACGTGCATGAGCGCTTGCGCCGCGCCATCGTCGCCGGCCGCTTCCGCAATGGCGAACGTTTGAACGAGCGCCATCTCGCCGAGATGCTCGGCGTCAGCACGACGCCGGTGAAGGACGCGATCCGCAAGCTCGAAAGCGAGGGCTTGGTCCGCACCGAGGCGCGCCGCGGCGTCTTCGTCGAGTTCTCGCCCCGGCAGGCGCTGGAAATGGCGCTCGGCCGGGCCGCGCTCGAAAGCGTCATGGCCCATATCGCGGCGAACCACCTGACCGGGAGCCACGAGAGAGACCTTGCCCGGCTGATCGCCGAGATGGAGCAGGCGACCGAGCATGGCGACCTCGAGGATCTCGTCGCGCTCAACGAAACCTATCACCGCGCGATCCATCGCATCTCCGGCTGCACCTATCTGGAGCGCCGGCTCGACGGCCAGCGCATGTACGATCATGCCCAGCGCATTTCGCTGCATTCGGAGCTGGCCGAACGCCGCCGCGGCTTCGAGGAACACCGCAGCATCTACGAGGCGCTCCTGGCGCGCGATCCCGCGCTCGCCGAACTCAGGATGCGCCGCCACATCGTCCGCTCGGCGAAGGCCCATGTGCGGCTGGTCTTCGGCGCGGATCAGGAAGGACTGGACTATGACGAATGACAAGCTGCGCAGTGCGCTGCGCGGCATTTCCGGCGTCCACGTCACCGCCTGGAACGCGGATGGCGAAGCCGACTGGGCCCTGACGGGCAAAATCGTCCGGCGCATCGCCGAGGCCGGCATCCACAATATCGTCTCGGCCGGCAATACCGGCGAATTCTACCCGATGACAACAGCCGAGGTGGAGCGCTCGCATGCCGTCGCGGCGGAGGCGGCCGCCGGCAAGGCGCTGGTCACCGCCGGCATCGGCCGCTCCCTGCGCGAAGCCATCGCGACCGGAAAGCTGGCGGCGAAGGCCGGCTGCGACGCCGCGATGGTGCATCACCCGCTCGACCCTTTCGCCGCGCCGCAATCCCAGGCCGACTACATCCTCGCCATCGTCGAGGCACTGCCGATCCCGCTCGTCGCCTATATCCGCTCGGACGCGATCGGCGTGAAGGACCTGATCCGCGTCGCGACCCATCCGAACGTCGTCGGCGTGAAATTCGCCTCCAGCAACATGATGCTGCTCGCCGACTGCGTGCGCGAGACACTGGGCACCTCGGCCAACTGGATCTGCGGCCTCGCCGAAGGCTGGGCAGCGCCCTTCTATGCGCTCGGCGCCCGCGGCTTCACTTCGGGACTGATCAACGTCGCGCCGGAACGCTCGCTTGCCGTCTGGCGTGCGCTGGAAGCCGGCGACTACGCCACGGCGCGCCGCGAGGTCGACGCCATCGCGGGCTTCGAGAAGCTGCGCACCAAATACGGCAACGGCGCCAATGTCACGGTGGTGAAGGAGGCGCTCGGCCTGCTCGGCACCGATGTCGGCCCGGTCCGCCTGCCCGGCCTGCCGGAATTGAACGAGGGCGAGCGGGCGGAGCTGCGCGGCATCGTGTCGAGCTGGGGTGCAGCGAAGGCCGCGGCAGAGTGACAAACCGTCATTCTCGGGCGGAGCGGAACGCAGACCCGAGAATCTCATGACAAGATGACACTGGTTTCCGAGATGGTCGGGTCAAGTCCGACCATGACGCCAGTACCGCTTAGAACGACAAGAATTCGAGGAAGCGCCCATGTCCGCCCGCCCCCGCAAGACGCCCGAGACCCTGCGCAGCTGGCGCTGGTTCGGGGCGAGCGACCTGCGCTCCTTCGGGCATCGCTCGCGGGCTTTGCAGATGGGCTTTGCTCATGAGGAGTTCATGGGCAAGCCGGTGATCGGCATCATCAATACCTGGTCCGAGATCAACCCTTGCCACACCCATCTGCGCGACCGCGCCGAAGCGGTGAAGCGCGCGGTCTGGGCGGCCGGCGGTTTCCCGATCGAGATCCCGGTGATGTCGGTCTCGGAGCAGTACCAGAAGCCGACGACGATGCTCTATCGCAACTTCCTGGCGATGGAGACGGAGGAATCGATCCGCTCCCATCCGCTCGACGGCGCCGTGCTGCTCGGCGGCTGCGACAAGTCCACGCCGGCGCTGATCATGGGCGCCTGCAGCGCGGGGCTTCCCTTCATCTTCGTCCCGGCCGGGCCGATGCTGCGCGGCAACTGGGCCGGCAAGGTGCTGGGCTCGGGCGCGGATGTCTGGAAATACTGGGCCGAGAAGGAAGCCGGCAACATCACTGACGGTGAGTGGAAGGACATGGAGAGCGGCATCGCCCGCTCCTATGGCACCTGCATGGTGATGGGCACGGCCGCGACGATGATGAGCCATGCCGAGGTGCTCGGCCTCACCTTGCCCGGCGCCTCCGCTATCCCCGCCGCCGACGCCGCCCATCCGCGCATGGCCGCCGCCGCGGGAAAACGCATCGTCGAGATGGTCTGGGAAGACCTGACTCCGGACCAGATCCTGACCCGCAAGAGCTTCGAGAATGCGCTGACGGTGCATATGGCCGTCGCCGGCTCGACCAATGCGATCATCCATCTCGTCGCGATGGCCGGTCGCGCCGGCGTGCCGCTGACGCCTGATGATTTCGACGCCTTCTCGCGCACGGTCCCGGTCATCGCGAATTTGCGCCCCTCCGGCGATTTCCTGATGGAGGATTTCTTCTATGCCGGCGGCCTGCCGGCCCTACTGAAGCAGCTCGAGAGCAAGCTCCACACCGACGCGATGACAGTGACCGGCAAGCCGCTGGCGCAGACCATCGCGCTCGCCAACGTCTATGACGACAACGTCATCCGCCCGCTCGATCGCCCGGTCTCGACCGCGAATGGGCTTGCCGTGCTCAAGGGCAATCTCGCTCCCGATGGCTGCGTCATCAAGCCCTCGGCCGCCGAGCCGCGCCTGCTCAAGCACTCCGGCCCGGCCCTCATCTTCGAGGACTACGACGCGATGATGCGGGCCGTGAATGACGAGAACCTCGAAGTCACCGCCGATCACATCATGGTGCTGAAGAATTGCGGCCCGGTCGGCGGCCCCGGCATGCCGGAATGGGGCATGCTGCCGATCCCGAAAAAGCTCCTGAAGCAGGGCGTGCGCGACATGCTGCGCATCTCGGATGCCCGCATGTCCGGCACCAGCTACGGCGCCTGCATCCTGCATGTCGCGCCGGAAGCCTACATCAAGGGCCCGCTAGCCGCGGTGCAGACCGGCGACATCATCAGCGTCGATGTCGAGGCCCGCAGCATCTCTGTGAACCTCACGGACGCCGAGATCGCAGCCCGCCTCGCAATCTGGACGCCGCCCAACCGCGACTATCCGCGCGGCTGGGGCAAGATGTCCGCGGCCCATATCCGGCAGGCCGACAAGGGCTGCGACTTCGACTATCTCGAAGGCACCGCCAAGGTGGCGGAGCCGGAAATCCATTGAGGCAAGCGGGTAGCGCCGGTCTCAGGCCGCCCCCCCTGCGCGGGCCTGAGAATCGCCTGCCGAACGAGGCTCCAGAACCGATTGTCCCGCGATGCTCGGGTCAAGCCCGAGCATGACGCGCTGCCTTACAGCTCCGCATCGAAGGCGACGGCGTCGAACGCCGCCCGCACCCGCCCCAGCGCTTGCGCGGTGACATGGGCATAGGCCCGTTCGGGCGACTGGGCGACGACACCGCGGTCGCTGCCCTGCACGTTGATTTCCTGCGAAACTGAGAAGCTGACGGCCGGCGTCGCGCGCATCGGCACGGGCATCCCGATGCTCTGGCGTGCCCCCGCCGCCGCGGCCTGGTAAGCGTCGAGCAGGATCTGTCCGTCCGGTCGCCAATGGTAGCGTCGGCACAGCATCTGCTCGATCGCGAGCGGGCGCGCGCGCCAAGCGGTAGCGATACTCCCCTGCTCCAGCTTGATGCGGGCGAAGTTGACCGTCCCGGCGCTCGGGGACAACCGTACCGTCAAGGCGCCCGTGTCCCCCACAGCCGGCGTCAGCGTCACCGAGCGGCGGCCTGCGCCTGCCATGATCGTGCCGGACTGGCTGCCGATGGCGACCGAGAGATTGCCTCCGCTCAGCCCTTCGACGGAAAGCGTCAGCGACAGACCGGCGAAGGAGGCAAGGCCCCACAGCGCCGGCTCGACGACCTGCACGATTCCGCCGGAGCTCAGCGTGATCGCGAAGCCGCTCCGTGAAAGATTGGCGCCCCCGCTCGCCGCCTTCCAGCGGTCGAAGCCGTAGCTTCCCGCCGCGAGCGCGCCGCCCCCAAAGCCCCGTTGGTTGATTTGCAGATCGCCGTTGATCAGCAGGTTCTGCCCGGCCGCCCAGGCCGAGCCGGGGAGCGCCACGCCGCCCGTCCCGCGATCGATCGCGATTGCATCGTGCCAGGACGAGCCATCCGCGCTGACCTTGACCCGAAAATCGTCGTCTCCGGACAGGCCGAATTCGGCCCGCCCCGACCAGTTGCTTTGGAACAGGACGCTCGCGGTGTTGCTGGCGGAGCCCTTGTTGATCTTGAGGCGATGATCGCCGCCCGCATGGTTGAACAGGCTGGCCTCGGAGGACACGGCGAGACGATTGGTTGCGTCGGCCGTCGCGTTGATCCCCCAGCGCTCGGCCCCGAGGCTGCTCAGAGGGCTGGCGCGCCGCCATTCCGTCCCGGTCCAGAGATTGTGCTCCGCCTCATCCGCGATCCAGGCCTGCCAGCCCACGCGGGGCGTCAGGAACGTCCAGCCGCCATCCTCGAACAGCGCTAACTGATCGGTCCGGCCGGCGAAGACACCCGCGCCGCCCGGCGGCACGATATAGGCGGAAAGCTCAGTCGGCGAAGCCGGCGGCGCGGCCTGCGTGCGGCTGTCGACGACCAGATGGATCAAGGCATCGAGCCGTATCAGGGCGTCGTTGTGGGTCACATGCTTCTGCGCCTGCCCGGCTGCGAGCAGGGGCAGGGAAAGTCGGGGGGTATCGGTCATGAGGCCTCGCGAAGGGGATGCAGCGCCGGGCTGTCGCGAGGGGGATTATCGAGCGGCTGCCGGCGCCGGGGATAAGTCGGCCGGCTCAGCCGCAGCGGCGCGGCCGCAGGCTGGAACCAGCTGATCAGCGAGGAGATGCATAGATCGCCTTGGCGCCGCGCGCGATCCGCGCCGCCGACGATGCGGCAGAACTCTTCAGCATGAAATCTCTCCCATTCATCGCCGACACGCTGTCCCCGCGCCCTTGCGACAGCATAGCCGGCGCGAAGACATGACACAGTTTTGACCTATGCCATTGCTTCGCCGTTTTTACCTTGCCATAAAGGCATAGCTGCGCATCGGTGCGAAACGATTCTGACAGTGCTGGCCTAAATCTTGCTGCGCGTCCCGCCAGCATTCGGAGTCCCGGTTTGAACGCCTCCCTCGACAAGTTGCGCCGCGCCGCCGTGCTGATCGGCTGGACCGCCCTCCTCGTGATCATCGTGTCGACGTTGTCGCCGATCGATGCCCGGCCACACCTTCTGAACCTGGGGCCGGACGTCGAACGCTTCCTTGCCTATCTCGCCGCTGGCGCGTTGCTGACCTTCGCTTACCCGCGCCAGCGCTGGCTCGTGCTGCCTGGTCTGGTCGCTCTGGCCGCCGGTTTGGAATGGCTGCAGACGCTGGAGATGACCCGTCACGGGCTGCCTCATGACGCGCTGGTCAAGATCATGGGTGCGGTTATCGGCTCCGCCATGGCGAGTTCCTTCGAATACATGCTCCGGCGCTTCCGCAACGCCTTCTGAACGTCGGGCCTGCTCGATCCGGTGTTCCGATCTGGTCCACCTGCCGGCGGCACAGGCATTGCCACCTCAGCCTTCAAGACGATCCGCTGCGCGCCCGCGTCCCGCATTGGGACAGGGCGTCGCTGCAGCTCGGATCTGGGGCGGGGTGACATGAGCGTCAACGATCTGGACAGCACGCTGCTGACGACGTCCGCGAGCCGGCGGCGCCTCTGGCGGCACTGGCTCGGGCCGCTGACCGCAGCGAGCGACGCGTTCATCGTCGGCTCTCTCGTTGCGGGGGCGTCGGCCGCCTATTATCTGGTAACCCAGCATGAAATCGGCATGGATCGCGCCGCCCCCGAGCTGGCAGCGATGTTGATGACGATCTTCGTCTTCATCAATCTGATGCAAGGGCGCTATCAGCTCAAAAACTACCTCTCGCCCCAGGGACAGATCGCATCGGCTTTCTCGGTCTGGAACATCACGATGGTCGCGTTCCTGGCGTTGATCTTCGTCGCCAAGATCACCGGGCACTACTCGCGAATTGTCATTTTCACGACCTATTTCGCCGGAATACCGGTGATCGCGCTCTCGCGCTCTCTTCTTGCCCGGTGGGTTGCAGCCGGCAGCAAGGCAGGCCGGATCACGGCCGAGCGCGTCTTCCTGATCGGGCAGGAAGACAACGTGATGTCCTTCGTCGCCCGGCACAAACCCTGGCATGTCGGTTTCGCGATCACCGACGTTGCGTTCCTTAAACCCGGCCGGAATGGCAATCGGTCGGAACTCGCTGCCAATCTGGCCGCCGCCGTGGCAAACTGCCGGGCCGGGCGGCCCGATGCCGTCCTCATCGCCCTGCCCTGGTCGGAACAGCAGACGATCGAGGCCTGCGTCAGCGCCTTCACCAATCTTCCGGTCGCGATCCATCTCGCGCCCGAGCCGATCATGGAGCGTTTTGAGACGCCGCATTTCGTTCGCTCCGGCTCGTTTTCCAGCCTGCGCCTGACCCGGCAGCCGCTATCTGGGGCAGAGATCGCAGCCAAGCGCGCTTTCGACATGGTCGCGGGAGTCGCGGGTTTGGTGCTGACCCTGCCGCTCCTCATCATGATCGCCGCCCTGATCAGGCTCGACTCGCCCGGCCCGATCCTGTTCCGGCAGCGTCGCTATGGCTTCAACCAGCAGGCGTTCCGCATCTTCAAGTTCCGGACCATGACCACGACCGATGACGGGCAGGTCGTCGTCCAGGCCAAGCGCAACGATCCCCGTATCACCAGAGTCGGGCGGCTTCTCCGCCGCTACAATCTCGACGAGCTGCCCCAGCTTCTGAACGTGATTGCCGGTGACATGTCCCTGGTGGGACCGCGGCCCCATGCGCTCGCCCATGACGTCGAGTTCCAGCGCAGGATCGCCAACTATGCGCGCCGTCACAACGTCATGCCGGGCATCACCGGCTGGGCTCAGGTGAACGGCTTTCGGGGCGAGACCGATACCGACGAGAAGATGGCCAAGCGCGTCGCCTATGATCACTGGTACATCGACAACTGGTCGTTCTGGCTTGATGTCGCGATCCTGCTCAGAACCGTCTTCAGCCGCAAGGCTTTCACCAACGCGCGTTAGACGCGGGCCCAGGTGACTTGAATCAACCTTTCGGAAACCGCCTATAACCTATTGATTATATGAAACATTGTCAGGCCTTGTTGCGACCAGGCCGGGTCGGCGCGCCATTGTCCGCGCATTGCGCGGCTTCGCGCCGGCAAAAGCGGCCGGCAAGGATGGCCGGCTCGCACCTCTTATGAGAACAGGTGCCAGATGCCCCGCCCGAGCCAGACGGCGCAGCCGAACATGATCGCCAGCGCCAACACCAGCGTCCCGAAGATCACGGACCGCCCGGCAAAAAAGCTCGTCAAGCTCGCCCGGTTTTCGGGAACATTGTCGTTTGCCGCCCGCGGCACGCGAGCCGGGCTAGAGATGCGGAACGGAGTGGGAATTCGATGCACGCGCTCTGGTCGCATGGCACGGGCTCATAGCGTTAAAATTGCGTTAATCCGACGCGATGATAATCGACTGAAATCGATCTGCGCAAAAGCCCAAGGTGAACATTCCGCCGAGTTTGGCCGAACGAGGTTAACCTAAGGTCAGCTCCATCCGGCCGCCGGCTCGCGCGCGATGCTATTCCATCACCATCGCATGGTCGTCGGCCGGGGCGGCGGCCTCTTTTCGAGGCGTGCGCAGCAGCGCCAGGAAAGGCAGCGCGGCAAGGCAGAGGATCATCAGCAGCTTGAAGTCGTCGACATAGGAAATGATCGTGGCTTGACGCGTCACGACCTCGTCGAGCGCGGCGCGCCCCGCGAGCTTCAGCGGATCCCAGGCCTCCTTGATCGCCGGCGTATCGAAGATACGGTTGAACGGCGTAACGTAATTCGCGATCTCGGCATGGTTCACCTGCACGTTGCGGGTGAGCAGATAGGCGACCAGCGAGATGCCGACGCTCGAGCCGATATTGCGCGAGAGGTTGTAGAGGCCGGTGCCGTCGCCGCGATACTCCGCTGGCAAGGTCGCGAAGGTGATCGTCGTCAGAGGCACGAACAGAAGCCCGAGCCCAGCCCCCTGCAGGAAGCCGGTCAGCATGATGGTCTGTTGCGACACGTCGGGCGTCCAGCCGGCCATGTCGTACATCGCCCAGGCGCTGACCAAGAGGCCCGAGCCCAGCAGGATGCGCGTGTCAACCTTGCCGATCAGCTTCCCGACCACGAACATGCAGACCATGGTGCCGAGGCCGCGCGGTCCCATGACGACGCCGGCAGTCACCACCGGATAGCCCATCAGCGTCTGCAGATAGGGCGTCATCAGCGCAAGCGACGCCAGATAGCAGATGCCCACGATGAAGATGAAGATCAGCCCGACGCAGAAATTGCGGTCGAGGAAGAGCCGCGGCTTGATGAAGGAATTCTCGGCCGTGAAAGTGTGCACCACGAGGATGTAGAGCGCCGCGACGCAGACGGTCGCCTCGACGATGATCTCGAAGGAGTCGAACCAGTCGAGCTGCGCGCCGCGATCGAGGAAGAGCTGCAGCGCGCCGATCGCGATGCTGAGGGCGCCGAAGCCGATCCAGTCCAGCTTGGCGGCAGCGCTGGACCTGGTCTCGCTGACGAAGATCGAGACGCCGACCAAAGCCAGGATGCCGAGCGGCAGGTTGATGTAGAAGACCCAGCGCCAGGAGATGTTCTCGGTCAGCCAGCCGCCGATCACCGGCCCCAGCACAGGCCCGACCATCACCGAGACGCCGAACAGCGCCATCGCCGACCCGCGCTCCTCGGGGGTGTAGATATCGAGCAGGATGCTCTGCGACAACGGCACCAGCGCCGCGCCGAAGAAACCCTGCATCAAACGAAAGCCGACGATCTGGGGCAGCGACTGCGCCGCGCCACACAGGATCGATGCGACGACAAAGCCGATGATCGCCACCGACAGCACCCGCTTGCGCCCGAAGCGCGCGGCCAGGAAGCCCGAGGGCGGCGTCATGATTGCCGCCGCGACGATGTAGGAGGTCAGGACCCAGTTGATCTGGTCGGCGCTCGCCGAGACGCTGCCCTGGATATAGGGCAGCGCGACATTGGCGATCGTCGTGTCCAGCGCCTGCATGATCACCGCGAGGATGACGCAGGCAGTGATGGCGCCGCGGTTGGCGACCGGGGTCGCTGCCGCGGCGATGGCGCTAGCCATGGTTGTTCTCTGTCTTCTTGCTCATGCCAGGATTCTTGCTGATGCCCGGGTTCTTGCTCATGCCCGGGTTCTTGCTCATGCCCATGGCCGAGCCGACGAAGTCCGGCAGCCCGCGCGCATGGCCAGTATCGACATCGAGCGTCACGCTCATGCCGGCGCGCAGTTGCGGCCTGTCGGGCGGCGTCTCGATCTTCACCCGCATGGCGATGCGCTGGACGACCTTGACCCAGTTGCCACTGGTGTTCTGCGCCGGCAGCAGCGAGAAGCTTGCCGCCGAGGCCGGGCTGATACTGTCGACCGAGCCGCTCCAGCTCGCGCCCGGATAGGTGTCGACATAGACCTCGGCCTTCTGCCCGGGCCGGACCCAGGTCAGTTCGGTCTCCTTGGGGTTCGCCTGGATCCAGACATGATCGGTGGAAACCAGGCTGAAGGCGTTGGTCGCCTCCGCCAGATACTGCCCCTTCTGCAGCGAAGGCACGTTGGTGACGATGCCGTCCATCGGCGCACGCACCACGGTGTGGTCGAGCTGTCGCGCAGCCTCGGCGCGAGCGGCGACGGCATCGCGATAGCGCGGATGCTCCTCGACCGGAGCATCCGGGTTGCCGTTCAGGCCGGCGGCGATGCCGGCGAGCTGGGTCTGCAACTGCACCAGTTTCTGCTGCGCGCCGTCGAGATCGTGCTTGGCCTGGTCATAGGTCACCTGCGACGCGACGGATTTGGTGGCGAGATCCTGCTGGCGCTTGAACGTGGTCTGGAAGAACGCGATATCGCTCTCGGCCTGGGCGATCTGGCTTTGCATGCCCTTGTAGGTCGCCTTCAGCGCCTCGAGATCGTTGCTGACCACGCCGATCTGCGCGTCGGCCCGCTCCAGCGCGAAACGGAACGGCTTGTCGTCGAGCCGGAAGAGCACTTCGCCAGCCTTCACCGGCTGGTTGTCGCGGACATCGACCTCGCTGACGATGCCGGCGACATCCGTCGAGATGCCGACGATATCGGCCTGCACATAGGCATTGTCGGTCGACATCACCTGACCACCGGTGACGTAGTAGTAGCCGCCCGCGGCCAGGGCGATCGGCAGCAGCGCGAAGAGCAGCTGGCGCTTGCGATTGCGGGCAGGACGCGCTGCCGGAACCCCGGAAGTCGCGATGGGCGCTGCCTCGGGCGCCTTGTCGGCGGGGGTCGACGGCGCCTTGGCCTCTCCGGCGCGCTTGATCTCGGTCACGTTGTCGCGCATCTCCGGGTCGGAAGCGCTTGTCGTGCCGGCATCGGCTCTTCTGGCAACGTCATCCATGGCGGGCCTGTCCTTCGGCAGCCGGCGATTGGCAGGCAGCCACAAGATTCTCTTTCATGGTTTCGAGCAGGCCGAGCAGCCGCGCGCGCTCCGCTTCCGGAATCGCACCGAACGCCTCAGCCCGCGTGACTTCGCCGAGCCCGCGCATTGTATCGAGCGTCGGCCCGGCCTTCTCCGTCAGGTAGAGCTGCCAGCTGCGCCGGTCGGTCGGATGCGGCCTGCGCTCGACGAGCCCGCAGCTCTCCAGCTTGTCGACAATCCGGCCGACGGTGATCGGCTCGACATCGATCAGCTCGGCGAGCATCCCCTGCTGAATGCCAGCATTCCGGTCGAGATAAGCGAGCACCTGCCATTGCGAGCGCGTCAACCCGGTGTCGCGGGCGTTCTGCTCGAAGCGTTTGCGCAGCAGGCGCGCGACATCGTGCAGGAGGAAGCCAACGGTCGGCGGCGGCTTTGTAGGCATGCTTGTCATAAGCACCTATATAATATCCTGATACAGCCATGCCAAGCGCGGGGCCATGGTCGCGCGGTACGTCCCCCCTGCATGGCGCGCATTGCCAGGCGCGATCGGCCGCGGCTACCTTCGCCCGGCGGGAGCGCAGTCGGGGATCAGCCCGAGCGTCCCGTGCGGGGGGAGTAGCGTGCTGGGGCGTTGGATTCGCGGGCAGTTGGCGTCGCTGTCAGGTGTGGGATTGGCGCTGGGAACCCTGCTGTTCGCAGCCGCCCTAACGCCCACCCTCGTGCCCCGCAGTTATCTGACGCAAGGAGCGCTAGCCGGCATTTGCTTTGCGATCGGCTATGGCCTCGGCGTTTCGTCCCGGCAGCTCTGGCGCTATCTCGAACTGTCGGAGCCTTCGGCGCGGTTGCGGCGCCCGGCGAATGCCGTGATCCTTGCCCTGTCGGTGCTGATCGCACTGTGGTTTCTCTGGAAGGCGGCGGATTGGCAAAACTCGGTCCGTGCCGTCTTCAGCCTGCCACTGCTACCGAGCTCACACCCGGCCAAGCTCTGCCTTGTCGCGCTCGCGACCTTCGTGCTGGTCCTGGTCATCGCGCGCCTGTTCAAGCGGCTGGCCGCCTGGCTTGTCGGAATTATCCGGCGATACATCCCCGTTCGGCTCGCCAACATCATCGGGATCGGCCTCGCCGCGCTCTTGTTCTGGTCGCTGGCGAGCAACGTTCTGGCGAGCGCGGCCTTCCGCGTGCTGGATTCATCCTATCGCGAGCTCGATGCCTTGCTCGAACCGGAGCGCGCCCAGCCGACCGCTCCGAACAAGACCGGCAGCCCGGCCTCGCTCGTCAACTGGCGGGAGCTCGGCCGCGCCGGCCGCGAATTCATCGCCGCCGGCCCGACTGCCGAGAGCATCGGCAAGCAGACCGGACGCCCCGCCCAGGAGCCGATCCGGGTCTATGTCGGCCTGCGCGGCGCCGAAACGCCGGAAGCAAGGGCCAGGCTCGCCCTGGAGGAACTCAAGCGCGTCGGCGGCTTCTCCCGCTCGACGCTCATCGTCGTCACGCCGACGGGCACCGGCTGGGTCGATCCCTCCGCGATGGATGCGCTCGAGCATCTTCGCGATGGCGACGTCGCCAGCGTCGCGGTGCAATACTCCTATCTGAGCAGCCCCCTCTCCCTTCTGACCCAGCCGGAATACGGAGCCGAGACGGCCCGCGCGCTCTTCCGCGAAATCTATCGATACTGGACCGCCCTGCCCCACGACACGCGCCCGAAGCTCTATCTGCACGGCCTCAGCCTTGGGGCCATGAACTCGGAGAAATCCGCAGAGCTGTTCGAAATGATCGGCGATCCGATCGACGGCGCGCTCTGGAGCGGCCCGCCCTTCGAAACCCGCGGCTGGCGCTCGATCACCGAGGCCCGCAATCCGGGAACGCCGCAATGGCTCCCCGAATTCGGGGATGGGCGCATCGTGCGCTTCATGAACCAGAACGGCCCTACGGTCCCGCCCGACCGGCCCTGGGGGCCGATGCGGCTGGTCTATCTGCAATATGCGAGCGACCCCATCGTCTTCTTCGACTATCGCGACGCCTACCGGCAGCCGGCCTGGATGCAGTCTCCGCGCGGGCCGGACGTGTCGTCCGAGCTGCGCTGGTATCCGATCGTCACGATGCTGCAGCTGGCGCTCGACATGGCCGTGGCGACCAGCACCCCCATCGGCTACGGCCATGTCTACGCGCCCGAACACTATGTCGAGGCGTGGACGGCAGTGCTCGGCCCCGGCCGCTGGTCGGCGGAGGAACTCGCGGCCCTGAAGCGGGATCTGGCCGCGCGGGCGCGGGCTCGGGCAGGCGCCGAGCGCCCCGCCAACGACCCATACGACAACCGGGGCGGATAGCTCCGCCGATGAAAGAACGGCAAAGGGGCTTGATCCCGATCGCGTTTGCGGCTGTGCTGCTGCATCTCTGGCCAGGGGGCCCTCCGGGAAGCCGATGGACGCCGCGCGATCACCAGCTCCAGGATCAATGACAAGGGCCATGCTGTCCTAGCATCGGCCACCCCTTTGCCTTTCACCATGATGCATCGCTTCGACTCTGACCAATCGCGATGGAGGACCGATGAGACAGCTAGGGTTTAGGGCCGGAGGTTCCGGTGCCGGAATCGGTTCGTTGAGCGGAAGCCTGCTTCTGGCGCTGTTGCTCTCAGGCTGTGGCGGCGGCGAGACGCTGTCGCCGGTGGCGAGCGTCGCGGACACCGCCCCGGCTCCGACCAATGTCACGCGTGATGCGCTGGTGGGCCGCTGGGGCATCGCCTCCTTCCACACCGAAAAGGACCGCAAGCGCACCGAGGCCGAAGCGCGGGCGCAATGCAAGCAGCCCTATACGATCACGAAGGGCCCCGGCGACGGCGTGATGATGCATGTCGCCGACGACCCCAAGCCCTATGAGCTCCGGTTGAAGGCCGGCCCGGGCGGCAAGAGCTATGTCGGCTTCGAGGCGCCGGCCGGCGATCCGCAAGATCGCGAGCTGCTCTCGGTTTCGCAGAAGGAGCTGGTGATGCGCTTCGTCGATCCGGACGCGAACCGGCGCTACGGCACCTTCGTCTACAGCCGCTGCTGATCTGGAGCTGACGGGACATGAACCTCTCAAAGACCCTCGCCGGCATCGGCCTCGCTGCCGGCTTCGCCTGCCTGCCGCTGCTCGCCCTCTCCGGCGCCTCCCTGGCGCAGCCGCGCGCGCCGGCGGCGATGAAGGAGACGATGGATATCGGCGACGAGCCCGGCCGCATCTCGACCGAGGAAGTGACCATCACCGACGGCCCCTATGCCCGCCAGATGGTGCTGTTCCGCTCCAACGAGGCGCCCGGCACGGTCGTGATCCATTCCGGCGAGCGCTTCCTCTACGTGGTGCAGGGCAATGGCCGCGCGCTGCGCTACGGCATCGGTGTGGGCCGCGAGGGCTTCACCTGGTCCGGCCAGGTCCAGGTCAGCCGCAAGTCCGAATGGCCGGATTGGCGCCCGCCGCCGGAGATGCTGCAGCGCCAGCCCTATCTGCCGCGTTTCATGGCCGGCGGACCGGGCAACCCGATGGGCGCGCGTGCCCTCTATCTCGGCTCGACCGTGTTCCGCGTCCATGGCACCAACCAGCCGGAGACGATCGGCCAGGCGATCTCCTCCGGCTGTTTCCGGCTCGCCAATGGCGACATCATCGACCTCTACGAGCGCGTCCCGGTCGGGACCAAGGTCATCATCCGCCACAACGCCACGCTCTGACCGGCGCGGTGCGCAACCGAATCCGAAGGGAGAAGAGAGCCATGTCAAAGGCCTCATGGTTTCGCCTGCCCGGCCTCGCCGCCGGCGCCGCGCTGGCCGCCACGCTGGCGGCCCCGGCAGGGGCAGGCACGCTTGAGACGGTAAAGCAGCGCGGCACGCTCCAATGCGGCGTCAGCGAAGGCGTCCTCGGCTTCTCGGCCAAGGACTCCGAAGGCAAATGGAACGGCTTCGACGTCGATTTCTGCCGCGCCGTCGCGGCCGCCGTCCTCGGCGACGCGAACAAGGTCGCCTTCACCCCGCTCTCCGCGAGCGAGCGCTTCGACGCGCTGAAGGGCGGCAAGGTCGATCTGCTGGCACGCAACTCGACCTGGACTCTCGGCCGCGAAGCGGAACTGGGCCTCGCCTTCGCCGGCATCACCTATCACGACGGGCAGGGCTTCCTGGCGAAGCGTTCGCTCAAGGTCGACAGCGCGCTCTCCCTCGACAAGGCGAAGATCTGCGTCGAGGGCGGCACCACGACGCAGCTCAACCTCGCCGACTTCTTCAAGGCCAATTCCATGACTTACGAGGAGAAGGTCTATCCGAGCGCCGCGGAAGCCTTCGCTGCCTTCGAGGGCGGACAATGCGATGTGCTGAGCCGCGACCAGTCGGCGCTGCACGGCGAGCGGCTCAGGCTGGCGAAGCCCGCGGATGCGGTCGTGCTGCCGGACGTGATCTCGAAGGAGCCGCTCGGGCCGGTGGTGCGCAGCGACGACTTCCCCTGGTTCAACGTGGTGAAGTGGGTGAACTTCGCACTAGTCAACGCAGAGGAGCTCGGCATTTCCACCGCCAATGTCGACGAGGCCCTGAAATCGCAGAAACCCGACGCACGCCGCTTCACCGGTGCGGAAGGCGGCTTCGGCAAGGCCATGGGGCTCGATGCGGACTGGGCGATCCGGGCGGTCAAGGCGACCGGGAACTACGCCGAGATCTATGAGCGCAATCTCGGAACCGGCTCGAAGCTCGGTATCCCGCGCGGCCTCAACCAACTCTGGAGCATGGGCGGCGTGCTCTACGCTCCGCCGCTGCGGTAGACCATAGCGGCTGCTTTCGTCGGGAGCGGGTTCAGGCCCGCTCTCGACATGGCATCAGCGGCAGAAGCCGAGCCATTTCGAATTTGAAGGAGATGGGTGGTGGGGGAAGCAGGACTCGAACCTGCGAAGGCATAGCCAGCGGATTTACAGTCCGCCCCCTTTGCCGCTCGGGACATTCCCCCGCCTGCGCCCATGATCGGCCTGTGGGGCCGAGGGCCACCGATATGTCACTTTCGCGACGACCGGCAGGCGCGGCCGGACTTATGGTGACCGGGCCGCGCCCTGTCAACGGCAAAAAGACCGGAGATGCGAATTCCCTGTGAAGCCAACCCGGCCCGAAATCGCTCAGCTCGCAGCGCCGAGGCGCTCCAGGATAAAAGCGACACGGATTTCGACGCTTTCCCGCGGCAATTCGACGAGATCGTAGCCGTAGTGCGGATAGGTCCGGGCCATCGCGTCATAGGTCCGCACGGCCTCCGCGAAGTCCTGCTTGCGTTCGGCATCCTGCCCGAAGATCGCAGGCCATGGCGGCGCAATGAATACGGTCCTGCGATAGCGGAATCGTTCCACCACAGCCTCGACATGGGGTGGCACCGGCAATCCACAGAGCGTGAGATAGCCTGCGATGTCGGGCAGGCCGCGGTCGAAGAAGACAAGCTTGCCATGCCCGCACGCCTCATCGTAGCCGCGCAGATCGGCCGCGAGCATCAGCTCTGCGAAGAGCGCTCGATTCTTCCACGGCAATCCCTCGCCACCCATCGCCTGCTGGTCGCGGATAACAGCCCGGCCGGCCTCGGGCTGCACGGCATGGCCGCGCTTCGCCAGCGCCTCGATCAGGGTCGTCTTGCCTGAGCCGGGCCCTCCGGTGAGGACGATCAGCCGGTCTCTGTCTTCTGTCATGGTCGCTCCTTTCCTCAGCGATCCGTCCACGCCGCGCGCTTGGCTCTGGCCAAGCGCCTCGCGCCATGGCACGGCACTCCGGTCAATCTGGAGAATGCGATGGCCCCGCCATTCCGTCCGAAACAAGCCAGGCCCGCAGGCGGCAGACCCGGCAGCGCCCGCGGCGCCGGTGGTCCGCCGCCGCATCGGCCCGGTGATATCGACGAGGCCGTGCTCTACGGCGTGCATCCCGTGGTCGAAGCCCTACGCAACCCGCAGCGCCGCCACCGGCGCCTGCTCGCCACCGAGAACGGGCTGAGGCGATTGCAGGAGGTGGTAGGCACGTTGCCGCTGGAAGCCGAGATCGTGCGCCCCTCCGAGATCGATCGGCTCCTCACGCCTGATTCGGTGCATCAGGGCCTTTATCTGGTCTGCGATCCTCTGCCCTCGCCCGAACTCGACAGTCTGCCGGACGACGCTGTCGTGCTGGCGCTCGACCAGATCACCGACCCTCACAATGTCGGCGCCATCCTGCGCTCCGCGGCCGCATTCGGCGCGGCGGCGGTCATCGTCACCATCCGCCATTCGCCGGCGGCTACCGGCGTGCTGGCAAAATCGGCCTCCGGCGCGCTGGAGCATGTGCCTTTGATCTCCGTCCGCAATCTCGGCGATGCGCTGGAGACGCTCGGCAAGCGCGGCTTCCAGCGCATCGGCTTCGATTCGGATGGAGACGTCGCGCTCGACGACGTGGCACTGAAGCGGCCGCTCATCATGGTGATGGGAGCGGAAGGCAAGGGCCTGCGCCAGCGCACCCGCGAACTCTGCGATCACGTCGCACGGCTCGAAGTCCCCGGCGCGATCACCAGCCTCAACGTCTCTAACGCCACCGCCATCGCGCTCTACGTCGCAAGCCGCCGCTAGAGACGAAACCGAAGCCCCGGCTCAGCCGAGGCTTGCCCGGGGCGGGCGAATTCGGATCAGCGGCGCGGCACCGTCAGCAGCAACGCGCCCGTCTCGGCATGGGCGTACCGGCTGCGGGCGCCGCCGCGGGCATCGTCGGCACCGCCAATCCGGATGATGCGAGCGACCGGGCGCGAGCGTGGCCCCTCCAGCAGGTAGATGGTCGGCTCCGGCGTGGGCGAGCGCTGGATCCCGGCCCGCACCGGCAGGTTCTCGAAAGCGTCGGGGTCGATCGTCTGCGGAGCCTCGGCTTGCTGCTCAATAACGCTGACACCGCCTGTCGGCCCGCCGACATCGTACCAGGGCCAGTCATAACCCAGCGAATTCCCGCCGAAGCGGCGATGATGCCAGCCCCGCGCACCACGGCCGGCGCCGCGCCAGGCCCGAGCGGCTTGGATGGGATGCCCGACAATGGCCCGCCCGTGGCCTATCGAGACAGCTATGCCGTGTCCGCCGCCGCGCCCGGCAGCCCAGGTGCCCGTCGACAGCGACGCAGCGACGCAGAAACCACACGACAAGGCGATCGCAAGCCGCGACATCGCGCGCTTCCTCCACCGCATCTCGTCAGGCCTCCCCAAGAGGACTATAATGCCGCCTTGTCTGCTGGAAAGCCACAGCTTTTCCACAGCCGTTGGTCGCCCGCCCGCCTCGTCGATAGTCTTAAGACGAATGGTGCAAGACCAAGTGCTCGATTGCCCCTGCGACAATACGCGCGCAAATCTCTGATCCAGCCTGGCGTGGCGGGATTTGTCCGCCACCCGGCATCGCGGTCATCGCCACATCAGAAGCGCGAGCCGCGCGGAAGGAACCGGCCGGGACATCCCGGCTTCCGGGCTTTACCAGGGGAGACAACCGCCATGAGCATGGCATCGCAAACATCGGATTCGAGGGCAGCCCCTCGGCCGATGACCAAGGAAGAGCGGAAAGTCATCATTGCCTCGTCGGCCGGCACGGTCTTCGAGTGGTATGACTTCTATCTGGCGGGCTCGCTCGCCGCCAACATCGCCCAGACCTTCGTGCCCGGCGACAACGACACGGCGAAGTTCATCTTCGTGCTGTTCGGTTTCGCGGCCGGCTTCGCGGTCCGTCCCTTCGGTGCGCTGTTCTTCGGCCGCCTCGGCGACATGATCGGCCGCAAATACACCTTCCTCGTCACGATGACCGTGATGGGCATTTCGACCTTCCTCGTCGGCCTGTTGCCCGGCTTCCAGACCATCGGTTACGCCGCCCCCGCGATCTTCATCGCCTGCCGCCTGCTGCAGGGCCTCGCGCTCGGCGGCGAGTATGGCGGCGCCGCGACCTATGTCGCCGAGCATGCCCCGATGGGCCGGCGCGGCTTCTATACCTCGTGGATCCAGACCACCGCGACTGTCGGCCTGTTCCTGTCGCTGATCGTGATTCTCGGGCTGCGCCTCAGCATGACGCCGGAAGCCTTCGCCGCCTGGGGCTGGCGCGTTCCGTTCCTGCTCTCGATCATCCTGCTCGGCTTCTCGATCTGGATCCGCCTCCAGCTCTCCGAATCGCCTGCCTTCGTGAAGATGAAGGAAGAAGGCACCCATTCGAAGGCCCCGCTCTCCGAAGCCTTCGGCACCTGGGCGAATGCCAAGATCGGCATCATCGCGTTGCTCGGCGGCACCGCCGGCCAGGCGGTGGTCTGGTACACCGGCCAGTTCTACGCGCTCTTCTTCCTGACGCAGACGTTGAAGATCGACGGAACCACCGCCAACCTGCTGATCGCGCTCTCGCTGCTCGCCGGCACGCCGTTCTTCATCCTGTTCGGCTGGCTCTCTGACAAGATCGGCCGCAAGCCCATCCTGCTCGCCGGCTGCCTGATCGCGGCGCTGACCTACTTCCCGCTGTTTACGATGCTCGCCAGCACGGCCAACCCGAAGCTGATCGCGGCCACCGACAACGTGAAGCTCGTCCTCAGCGCCGATCCGGCCGAGTGCGGTACGCTGTTCGACCCGGTTGGCGTGCGCACCTTCACCAAGCCCTGCGACGTCGTCCGCCGCACGCTGGCCACCAACTCGATCCACTACGATCTCGTGCCCGGCCCGGCTGGCTCGCCGCTCAAGGCAACGATCAACGGCAAGGATGCGCCGAGCGGAGCTGCGGATCTCATCACTGCCGCCCAGGCCGCCGGCTATCCGAAGGTGGGTGACGCGACCATCCTGAAGACGCCCTCGATCGGCCAGGTGCTGACCGACGGCCGCGCCATGAAGGCTGTCGGCATCCTGTTCGTGCTCGTCCTCTTCGTGACGATGGTCTACGGCCCGATCGCGGCGCTGCTGGTCGAACTCTTCCCGACCCGCATCCGCTACTCCGGCATGTCGCTGCCCTATCACATCGGCAACGGCTGGTTCGGCGGCTTCCTGCCTCCGACCGCCTTCGCGATCGTGGCCGCCAGCGGCAACATCTTCTCCGGCCTCTGGTATCCGATCATCGTGGCGCTCGGCACCTTCGTGATCGGCCTGCTCTTCCTGCCGGAAACCAAGGACCGCGACATCCTGAAGTAACCGCCACTTCAAGCGATCTTCTCGGCCCCGCCTGCAAGGGCGGGGCCTTTTCTTTGTGCTCGCGCCCGGGACTCCTCTCGCTGCCCCAAAGCGGCTTTGCCATGCTGTTCCGCCGCTCGCCGTGCTATCGTAACGTCAAGGTCCGGCAGATGGCATGAGCCATCCCAACCAGCGGCGACGATCGGGTCGCCGCCCGATACTTCCGATGAACAGGCCGGGCCGTTTCAGGGAGTAGCGCAATGACGACCTACATCATGCTGGCCAATTGGACCGATCAGGGCGCGCGCCACGTCAACGCCTCGCCGAGCCGTCTCGACGCCGCCAAAAAGGCGCTCAAGGAGATGGGCGGCGAGTTCAAGGCCTTTTTCATGACCATGGGCAAATACGACATGGTGATCGTCTGCGAGGCGCCGGACGATGCGGTCCAGGCCCGCTTCTGCTTGCAATTGGGCATGCTCGGCAATGTCCGCACCCAGACCCTCAAGGCCTTTCCCGAGGCCGCCTATCGCGAAATCATCCGCTCGGTGAGCTAGATCCTCGTGCGTCCATTCCGGCGCTACGCAGCGCTCTAACGCCTTGTTGGTGCATCGGATTTCTCCGAAAGGTGGATTCCGCTTATTGGTCCGATGCGCGGGCCTGCCGGCCGGACGATGAGGCCAGGAAAGCGCTCGTGAAACGGGCCCGCACGTCATGGCGAACGCATGCTGCGCGACGGATCGGCAACAGTCGCATCGGAGATGCTTGCTCTTGCCGCCATCGGCTGGTAACCGCTACGGCACCGCCGACGCGAAAATTCCGTCGGCGGCTATCCTGGCCGCGCGGTCAGGAGTGCCGGTGTAGCACAGCGGTAGTGCAGCGGTTTTGTAAACCGAAGGTCGGGAGTTCGATCCTCTCCACCGGCACCAATGAATTCCAGAATAATTTCAAGATGTTGATGCGAGGCGCCGGATACGATCCGGCCCCTCGCTCTCACGTCCCCCGGGTGCGCTTGGAACCGCGTCGAGATGCCCCCGTTTGGGGGCTGCGAAGCTTCCACAAATCTCTTGAAATCGGCGGGTTGGAACGTGGCGCGAGGGGGGCGATGTTCGAGAACGGCGAAGTTCCGGCAATCGTCGCCGCGGTCGTGCCTCACTGGTTGCTGACGGCGATCAACATCATGGGTGCCCTGCTGGTGCTCGCTGCAGCCTCGTAAGCGCCCCGGCGCTTCCTTGTGCCGGTACAGCCGCAAGCCAGACGGATACGATCGCGATACTTCCGGGCAAGCCGTTGCCATGGCATCGCAGCCTTGGCTGGCTTGAGGAAGTTCGCTTCGGGATTGACATCCGCCCCGCTCCGGGAACGTGCTGACGAAGCGGGTCAGTCCGGCTCGACAGATCGGGAGGCTCCGATGAAGGCCGTCGCTCTCACGCTCGTTCTCGTGCTGAATGCAGGCGCTGCGCTGGCTCAGGCGCGCCCTTCCACCGTGACGCGCCCTTGTGCGGCCAGCCAGAGGGATGTCCAGGTGCATGGCGCGATCGTGCTGGGCACAGGCGGCTTCACCTATGACCGCTTCGTCCGGGACCGCAGCTTCTGCCAGTTCGACGAATCGCTCGATCCGGCCTGGGTGCCCAGTCGTGACCAGGAAGCCTGCTTTGTCGGCTACCGCTGCAAATCGCAGTCGCGCTGGTTCGACTGATCGCGGCCCGCCCCTGGCGTACGCGGTGATCTCGATGGAACCTGCGCCGCGGGGCAACGTTCAAAGTTCGGGGTGAGTGCTGTTCTCTGGGGAGGTTCGCATGCGTCGCTCTCTGCTTCTCGCCGTATCTGTTGTGCCGTTGCTGCTGGCCTCCGGTTTCGCAGCGACCGCTCAATATCGTTTCGGAGGCGGCGGCTTCCGTGCGGGCGGGTTTCACGGCTACGGCATAGGCATGAGGCCCTATGGCGGCGCCTGGCGTGGCGGCTGGGGCTGGCATGGCGGCGGCTTCTACCCGCGCTATTTCCGGGGCGGTTACTATCCCTATCGGCGCTATGGGGGCTGGGGCGGCTATCCCTATTGGGGCGTTGCTTCCGGCCTTGCCGCAGCTGCGACCCTCGGCGCCGTGGCGGCCTATCCGGCCTATGCCTACCCGGCCTACGGTTACCCTGCCTACCCGGCCTATGAGATCGTACCTGCCGCGGACGGCGGCCAATGCAGCACGCCGGTGAGGATCTGCACGCTCTATGCGCCCGCCCCGCTTGGCACAGGCTGTTCCTGCCGCGTGCCCGGCGGTCAGGCCCGCGGCACCGTCGTCGGCTACTGACGCGCGGCGAAGGCAGCTCGGATCGACCGGCCCATGCACAGATGGCTGGCCGACACGCACCTTCATGGGATAGATGTTCGGTCGCGCCGCCGCCGTCAGGCGGCGTCGCCCCCCAACGACGCTTGTGCGAACCCGGAATGGACGACCGGACTCATCTTCTGACACTGGCCGCACGCTGCGAGGCCTCCGGCAAGCCCGACCGGGAACTCGATGCCGATATCTACGAGGCGCTCGGATACACCGTGCGGCGCAAGCCGACGCGGCTCGCCACGCGCCGCACGCCGGCCGGCGGGATCTATCAGCACGGCTCCTTCTGGAAGACGCTCGGGGCGGTCAGCGCCGACATCGACGTCGCCGTCTCGCTCCTGCGGCAGAAGGCGCCCGGGTGGAGCTGGAGCCTGCAATGCCTGGTCGGCGACGAAGCCACGGCGTTCCAGGCCCTCGTCGCCGACTGCTCGGGCCAGGGCATGATGGGGTCGCTTGCTCTTTGCGCCGCGATGCTGCGCGCCCTCGCGCGACGCGATTCTGCGGACGGAGAGGATACCGGGGCCGCGGAAGCTGCCGCCTGCGCAACCCAGCCCACCAACCGCCTCACGGAAACTTGACCTATCGGCACATCGTCGCGGTTGAACGGTAACCTCCCCTCGCTAGTCTGCCTGCGATCTGAGGGGAGAACACCATGCAGGATATAAGATTTTCGCGCCGGACCGCGATGGCGGGTGCAGGTGCTCTCGTCGCAGCTGCAACCCTGGACCTTCCAGGGCTCGGTCTGGCCCAAGCGCAAGGAGCTCCCGTGAATCAAGCCCCCGGTTTCTATCGCTACAAGGTCGGCGACATCACGCTGACCGCGATCAACGACGGCTTCGCCCAGCGCCCGCTGGAAGGGTTCGTTCGCAATGCGGAGCTCGGCGACGTCAAGAAAGCGATGGAGCAGGCCTTCCTGCCGCAGGACGCGCTGAACATCACCTTCACCACGCTCGCCATCCAGAGTGGCGGCAAGCTCACGCTGATCGACACCGGCAACGGCAATTCCGGCGCCCCGACTTCCGGGACCTGGATGAAGAATTTCAAGGCAGCGGGCTTCGATGCGAAGGACGTCTCGACCGTGGTGTTCAGCCATTTCCATGGCGATCACATCAACGGTTTCCGGCTCAAGGACGGCACGGCCGTCTTCCCGAATGCGGAAGTCATGGTGCCAGCCGCCGAATGGGCCTTCTGGATGGACGACGCCAAGATGAGCGCGGCGCCCGAGGCCATGAAGGGCGCCTTTGCCGGCGTCCGACGCGTCTTCGGCCCGGTAGCCAAGGACGTGAAGCAGTTCGAGCCGGGCAAGGAGATCCTGCCGGGGCTGACCCCGATCGCTGCCCCCGGCCACACCCCCGGCCACACCGTCTTCGCCCTCACTTCGGGCAACGGCAAGCTGATGATTATGTCGGACACGACCAATCATCCGGCGCTCTTCGTGCGCAACCCCGATTGGTCGGCCGTCTTCGACATGGATGGCCCACAGGCTGCCGCTACGCGACGCAAGCTGCTCGACATGGTCTCGGCCGATCGGATGCAGGTCGCCTTCTATCACGCACCGTTCCCGGCCGTCGGACACATCGCGAAGGACGGCAATGGCTTTGAGATGGTCCCGGTCCAGTGGACCCCGGCGATCTGAGCCCCGTTTCGCCGCTTCTCTTCGAGGCCGGGCGCGCAGCCCGGCCTTTTCATGACGGCGACTTTGTTGTCGCGCCCGCCTCGCGACTTGCCCCCCGGTCGTGTTAAGCCTGCGCCGATGCCGCAGGGCCTGCCCCTTCAGGACACGCAATGAACGACCGATTCGGGGCGATCTCCTTCGTCGCCAATGATACGCCTGAAGCGCAGGCGGCGCTGGAGAAGCTGGTCGAGCGCTATGGCGACGCCAATCCGGCGGAAGCGGATGTCGTGGTCGCGCTCGGCGGCGACGGGCTGATGCTGCAGACGCTCCACCGCTTTCTCGGGACCGGCAAACCGATCTACGGGATGAATCGCGGCTCGGTCGGCTTTCTGATGAACGAGTTCAAGGAACGCGGCCTGCGAAAGCGGCTGGAGGCCGCCCAGCGCAGCATCGTGCACCCGCTCTCGATGCAGGCCATCGACCGCAACGGCGCAACGGTGCAGGCCAAGGCCATCAACGAGGTTTCGCTGCTGCGCCGCTCCTACCAGGCCGCGAAGCTCAGGATTTCGGTCGATGGGCAGGTGCGGCTGTCGGAGTTGATCGCCGACGGGCTGCTGCTCGCGACGCCTGCCGGCTCCACGGCATATAATCTCTCGGCCAACGGGCCGATCCTGCCGCTCGATGCGCCGCTCCTGGCGCTGACGCCGATCTCGGCCTTTCGGCCCCGTCGCTGGCGCGGCGCGCTGCTCCCGGACCATGCCAAAGTTTTCATAGAAGTGCTGGAAGCCGATAAGCGCCCGGTCAGCGCCGTTGCGGATCACACCCAGATCGACGAGGTCAGCTCCGTTTCGATCGAGATCGACCGCACGGTCGATCTCGTCATGATGCATGATCCCGGCCACAGCCTGGACGAGCGCATCCTGCGCGAGCAGTTCGGGTACTAGCCCGCGCCCGGCCTCAAGCCGCGTCGCGGAGATCGGCCGCTTCGAGCTCGACCAGGAAGGCCGGATCGGCTTCGATCAGCAGGGCAAGCGCCGCATCGTCCGCGAATGAATCCGCCAGAGCCTTCGCCTCGTCGCGGGCGGCTTCGGCATCCATGCGTCGCAGCAGCGCCATGAGCGCGTCGGCTTCCGAACCTTCCAACGACTCGCAGACGATCAGGACGTCCCGCAACAGGTCGCGGTCGATGCCGGGCCGCGCACCGCCAACGTCGAAGCCGCGGGCATTGAGCGCCAGGATTGCAGCCGTGAAGGCCGGTTCCAGCGCGGCCGGCAGTCCGGCCTTGCGGCACAGCGCCTTGAGCCCGGCACCACGCCTGTCCCGCAGCAAGGCCGCGACCCGTGCGGCCGGCAAATCGGAAAGCGACACGAAGGCGGCCTCCGCCAACGCCGGCTCGCCGCTCAGGAGGGAACGCAGCATCAGGCCGGGCGTCAGCCGCCCGGTCGCGCGCAAGACCTCGACGATTGCCGGTGCATCCGTCGCCTCGCCTCCCGCCGCCAGCGCCACGGCGACGCGCTCGGTGGCCTCGCGGGCGAGGCGGGCGCTGCGCTCGGCGGTCAGCCAACCGCAACCGGTGACGAAGCTTGCAAGCGTATCCGACACCCGTGCAGCGATGACCTGACGTAGTCCAGCGGGCAGGTCCGCCCGCTCAAGGAGCGCCTCGCGCAGCGCACCGCTGTCGCCGCGGCGCTCGACCATGCGTTCGAACGAGAAGTCGGGAATTTCAGCGGTGCGATTGCCCGCAAGCGTGATCAGCGCCTCTTCGCAACCGACCTCCGCCAATGCCGCGCAGACGCTGACCGGCAAGCAGCGGCGCCCCGCAATGGCGCGCTGTGCCAGCGTGTCGCCGACCGCCGCCGCATCGACCAGATCGGCCTCGGTCAGCACCGGCGAATGCCCCAGGACCAGCGCCGCCACATCGCTCTGATCGGCGATCAAGCCGAGCGCGAGGTTGCGCGGCGTACGCATCGAAGGCGCCATTTCCTCGGCGATCGCCCGTCGAACCAGCGGCGAGGGATCGTCGATCAGCGCGATCAACGCCGTTTCAGCCTCGCGGCGGTCCTCATCCGACATGCCGGAACGGAGATAGGCGCCCGCAAGCGCGGCGGCGCCCGAGGCGCGCGCTTCGGCCGGTGCGGTCCGGGCCCAGAGCAGGAAACGGCGAACGATCATGCTCCCCCCCGCTGGATCATGAAGGACGACAGGTCGAGCGGGCCACGACGCGCTTTCCCCACCGTCTGCGACACCGCAGCCGTGGTCGGGGACAGGTCGCTCGGCCGCGACGGCGGCAACGGCGCGTTGACCATCTTGCCGGAATCGACAGCCGCAGCACTACCGGTCGAGGCGCTCGCATCCGACGCCGACGCCGCACCGGGGCGGGGGAAATAGCGCTCCCCGCCATCGAGCGAAGCCACGCGCGTGCCACCCCGGCTCGGCGTTGTCCAGAGATTGGCGACGGCCTTCGAGACAGGATCGCGCGAACCATTGGTGGAGAACAGGCCGACGAGCCCCTTCGCGCGGCCCTCGCGCAAGCCGACGGCGATCTCGGCCTGCGGAATATCGCCCTGCCCTGCCTGCGCGTTCTGCGTGACATTGGCCGCGACCTGGGTGCTGGCATGGCTCGCCGCCAGCACGCCATAGACCTCCTGGACGCTGCGGGCCTGGCCCGCCTTGTCGTAGAAGATCGACCGGTTGGCCGCCGCGGCCTCCGGAAAGTCGCGCGCCGCGACACGGTTGGGATCGCTGGCCGCCGCCTTGATCAGGTCGGAAGCGCCGCGCGCACCGAGCACATGGGCCATATAGAGTTCGCCGGCCTGCGGCTGCCGCCCGAGGGCGCCGGCAAGCTGGTCGCGATTCTTCTGCGTCAGCGCGCCGGCCATCAGCGCGGCGACCTGTGGATCATTGCGCAATTGCAGGATCTTCTCGCGCGCGGAAGGGTCGGCGACCGTCAGGCGCCCGCCGCTCTCGGAGATCGCATCGGCATATTGCGAGAGGCCCTGCTTCGGCCCCTCCTGCTTCACCATGGACAGCCAGGTCTGCTCGATGAACTGGAAGAGTCCGGTGGCGCTCGACGTCTTGGCCTTGGCGTCCGGCTCCAGCGAAGATTCGCGCTGCGCCGTCTTGAGCAGATAGTCGAAGCCCGCACCTGTGCGCTCCGCGCCTTGACGGATGGCGCTGACGACCGGGTTGGCTGGCTGCGCGTCGCGGGTCTGCGGCGTGGTGAACAGGAACATCTCGAGCCTTCGGCATGCGGCTTCCACGCACTGCGGAAAGCGCAATCAAAACAATGCTCCATTATGGTAAGCGAACCGTTAAGGACCCTCCCCGAAGCTTAACGCCGCGCTTTCCGCTTCCCTCCCGGCGGATGGCATTCTACGACTTCTCGTGCCGGCTATGGCCCGGACCGAAAACTGGGCCCCAGTTTTCGATCCGATGCCAAACAAGGAGATAGATTGCCCCCGCGCCCGATAGGACGCCTGGCAATCTGCCGGCGGGCGATGCGAAGACGGAGGCGTCGATGACGGATGTGGTGCGTCACAAACGCGGCGGTATCTATTTCGAGGATTTTCAGGTCGGTGCTGTGATCGAGCACGGCCTGACCCGAACCGTCACGCAGATGGACAACATGTTGTTCTCCAACATGACGCTCAACCCGCAACCGCTTCATATCGATGCACATTTCTGCGCGACCGAGACGGAATGGGGCAAGCCGCTGATGAACTCGCTCTTCACGCTCGGGCTGATGATCGGCATTTCCGTCAACGACACCACCGTCGGCACCACCATCGGCAATCTCGGCATGACCGACGTCGTCTTCCCCGCCCCGCTCTTCGAGGGCGACACCGTGAACTGCACCACCGAGATCGTCGCCAAGCGCGAGTCGCGCTCGCGGCCCGATGCCGGCATCGTCGACTTCCTGCACAAGGCGTACAAGCAGGACGGCACGCTCGTCGCCCAGTGCCGGCGCCAGGCCTTCATGCGCAAGCGCCCCGCCCCGACCACGATCGCGGTCTGACGGCATGCGCTCGCTCCTGTTCGTGCCGGGCGACAGCCCGAAGAAGCAGCAGAAGGGTCTGGAGAGCGGCGCCGACGCGCTGATCCTCGACCTGGAGGATTCCGTCGCACTCGATGCCAAGCCGCAGGCGCGCGAGATCACCCGCGCCTTCCTGGATGCCACCCGCCCGTTGCCGGCGCGCCCGCTGCTGATCGTGCGCATCAACGGTCTTGCGACGGGCATGAGCGATGCCGATCTCGACGCCGTCATGCCCGGTGCGCCGGACGCGATCATGCTGCCGAAATCCGAAGGCGGCGCCGATGTCGGCCACCTCGCCGCCAAGATCGCCGTGCGCGAGGCGGAGTCGGACCTGCCCGACGGTACCACGCGGATTGTGCCCATCACCACCGAGAACGCCAAGGGCATCTTCGGGCTCGGCAGCTATAGCCGCTCCTCGCACCGGCTGATGGCCCTGACCTGGGGAGCCGAGGACCTGTCGGCCGATCTCGGCGCCGAAACCAACAGGCTGGAGGACGGCAGCTATGCCGATCCCTATCGCCTTGCCCGCTCGCTGACCCTGTTCGGGGCGACGGCTGCGCAGGTCGAGGCGATCGACACCGTCTTCACCAATTTCCGCGACGAGGCCGCCTTCCGCGCCGAATGCCTCGCGGCGCGGCGCGACGGCTTCACCGGCAAGATGGCGATCCACCCCGCCCAGGTCGCGCCGATCAACGAGATCTTTTCACCATCGCCGGCAGCGCTCGCCAAGGCGGAGCAGATCGTCGCGCTGTTCGCAGCCAATCCGGGGGCCGGCGTCATCGGCCTCGATGGCGAAATGCTCGATCGTCCCCATCTGGTCAGGGCGCAACGGCTTCTCGCACGCGCTCAGAAACTGGCTGAATGATCGACCGGAGGTGATTCGGATGACTCAGGTTTTTGCGATTTCGGGCATGCATTGCGGCGGCTGCGCCTCGCGCGTCCAGCAGGCGGCCACGGCTCTCGCTCCGGGCGCGAAAGTGACGTTCGACCCGCCGCAACTGACCTTGCCGGATGGCGTCCCCCTCGACGCCGAGGCGATCAATCGCGCCCTCTCCCAGCTCGGCGACTATCGCGCCCAGGGGCCGCTGGCCAAGGGCTGAGGCTTCGCTCATCCGCCCGCCGGCCGCTGGATCGAGAACAGGCTCGTCACCTCGGAATAATCGGCATAACCGCAGCGCGCGATCGGATTGGCGCCGGCCGTGTCGAAGCGCCCGTCCTTGACGAAGGCATCGTCGATGAAGGTGCCGACGACCTGCCCCAGCACCATCCAGCGCGGCACGGCGTTGCCGTCGAGATCATGAAGCTGCTGGATCGACAGCAGCTTGCATTCGAGCGCAGCCGGCGTGCCTGCCACGCGCGGCGGCTTGACGAAGCGCGACGGCGCCATCTCGAGCCCGGCATGAACATACTCGCTTTCGCCGCGCGGCAGCGGCGCCGAGGTCAGGTTCATCGGGTGGGCCAAGGCCTTCGTCACCAGTGAGCAGGTGAACTCACCGGTCTCCTCGATGAAGGAGACCGCATCCTTTTTGGCCTCCGAAGAGAACATCACGATGTTCGGCCGCGACGAGATGGCGTTGAAGAAACTGTAGGGCGAGAGATTGACCTCGCCCTTCGCGCTCAGCGCCGTGATCCAGCCGATCGGCCTCGGCGCCACGATCGCCTTGAACGGGTCGTAAGCGAGGCCGAGATCGTCCTTCGTCGCGGAATAATAAGTCACGTCAGGCTCCGTAATAGCTGACGATGTCAGCCATCACCGGGCGGTCTCGATCGGTGATCGGTGCGGTCGGCGTGCCGAGATGGATGAAGCCGGCCATCCGCTCGTCTTCGGCGAGCCCGAACGCGGTCATCACCTCGCGGTCGAAGGAGAACCAGTTCGTCAGCCAGGAGCCGGCATAGCCCATGGCATAGGCGGCCACGAGCATGTTCATGCAGACGGCGCCTGCCGAAAGCTCCTGCTCCCACAGCGGGATCTTGACGTGCGCCCGCGCCCGCGAGACCACCGCCACGATGACGGGTGCATGCAGCAGCCGCTTGCGCTCGAACGCGACCTGATCGTCGCTCGCCTGCGGATTCTTCTCGCGATAGATCCGCGCGACCTGCTCGGCCGCCTCCTCGCGCGCCGCGCCGGCGAAGATGATGAAGCGCCAGGGCGTCAGCTTGCCGTGGTCCGGCACGCGCGCAGCGATCGCGAGCAATTCGTCGAGCTCGGCGCCCTGCGGCCCCGGAGCGGAGAGGAACTGCGGCGGCACAGAGCGACGCAGCTTGAGCAGAGAGAGCGTATCGGTCATGAAACATCCGGATGGTGGCGATGGAATTGACCTATTCCTTCGCCATGATGAGGACAAGCGCGCCTGCTCATACATGGCCGCAGGGGCGCCAAGGACGGAAATCATGTTTGAATTGGATGGTTTTGAAGCTGGCCGCCGCCTCGCCGGCGTCGTCTTCGCCGTGTCCGTCCTCCTCTCGCCGGCTTCGGCCTCGGCCCAGGCCACGACGCCCGACACCGGCCCCGGTGCGGACGCCCAGGCTCCCGCGGCCCCCGGCGCTCCGAGCGCGCAGGCCAGGCTCAGCGTCTCCGCGCAGTTCGCGAACGATCGCAGGCTGATCAAGTCCGGGTTGAACTGGCGCATCCTCGGCGAAACCGTGGACGGGTCGGCCCCGAAAATCATCGCGCGCTCCTCCGAGTCCGAGCCCAGCTTCTCGCTGCCGCCGGGCAACTACATCATCCACGCCGCCTATGGCTTCGCGAGCGGCACAAAGCGCGTCAGCCTGGGTGCGCAGGGGCTGCGTGATCAGGTGCAGATCAGCGCCGGCGCACTCTCGCTGGCGGGCTCGATCGGCGATGCGCCGATCCCGGCCGGGCAGCTCACCTTCTCCGTTTTCGTACCCTTGCAGGGAAACTCGGAAGGGCGGCTCATCACCAGCGGTGCCAAGGCCGGCGAGATCATCCGCCTGCCCGAGGGCACCTATCACGTCGTCTCCACCTACGGCGATTCCAACGCCATCCAGCGCGCCGACGTGAAGGTCGAGACCGGCAAGGTCACCGAAGCGACGCTGCATCACCGCGCCGCCAAGGTCACCCTGAAGCTCGTCGCCAGCGCCGGAGGCGAGGCCTTCGCCGGCACCGCTTTCAGCGTGCTGACGCCGGGCGGCGACGTCATCCGCGAGGCGATCGGCGCGTTCCCGCAGGTTATCCTGGCCGAGGGCGATTATGTCCTGATCGCCCGGCAGGAGGGGCAGGTCTATTCGCGCGACTTCAAGGTCGAGTCGGGCTCCGACCGCGATATCGAGGTTCTCGCGAAATAGTCGGCCCCCAACGGAGCTCAGTTCACCGGCTTCGTCTCGCGGCCTGCCGTCTCGATCCGGACATTGCCGATGCCGGAGACGATCCCGTCGGCAAGGCGCAGGCCCAGGCAGCGATAGCCGGCATCGACCAGATGCAACCCGTCCATCCCGACCAGTTCCTCAGGCGTGAATTGCCGCGAGTTCGACCAGCCCTTCATCAGCGCGTAGCGCGGGAAGAGCGAGATGCCCTGCTCCTGGGCCGTCCTCATCAGGACGGCGCGATAATCGTCGTAATGCGGATAGCGCCCCTCGCGCGGCAGCCACGGCAGATCCATCAGCACCATGTCGATCCCGGCGGCGCGCACCTTGCCGATGCCCTTGTTCAGGATCTTGGCGAGCTTCTCCCCGCCGATATCGCGTATCGCATCGTTGATGACGGTCTGCCAGATCACGATCGCAGGCTTCTCGTCGATGACATCCGCCTGCATGCGCAGCAGCATGTCATAGGCCGACTGGCCGCCGACGCCCTTGTTGACGACATTGACCTCGGCACCGGGCAGGCGGCGTCTGAGCTCGGTCTGGAGCACCGACGGATAGCTCTTGTCCTCGGCGCTGGCTCCGGAACCGGCTGTAGCGGACGAGCCGAGCGCCACGATCGTCAGCTTGCCGGTTTCCTGCAGGGCCTTGCGCGCGGCGGGCAGAGTCGGCTGGAAGGCAGCCTTGGTCGCATCCGCACGGCAACGCGTGTCGGCTGGCACCGGCATCGGCGCCGCAAAGGAGGACGAATTCAGGGCGAAGACAAGGAGGGCCGCGGCGCCTGCGCGCCACGGGCCGGGACAGGTTCGGCGCTTGCGCCGCGTTTCGTGACCGAGTGGTACCACGACAGGAAAATCCCTAACCCTGTCAAAATACTAATGCCCGCAGTGCAAATCAGCAACTGAACGCTGAGTGCGAAGGATGTTTCCGCCAGAACGATCTGGCCGATGATCGAGAGCACGATCCCGACACAGAACACATGGAGCGAATTCTGCCCCGCCGAAGCCAGCGCGCGGCCGAGCGCGGGCTTCGCCATCGCCGCACCGCAAGGCAGCCAGCGGATCGCCAGCCAGGCCAGCGCCCCGATATGCATCAGCCGCGTCCAGGCCAGATTGGTCTTGTCGGAGCCAAGCTGGACGGAATCGAACCAATCATTCAACGCGCCGATGCCCGTCGGGTTGCCGGTCGATATCTTCACCGCCCAGGCGAAGACGAGAAACGCGACGGCGGCCACGTCGAGCCACAGCAACCGCGGCGCGGCGACGCCGAGCTGCGCCGCCCGGCCGATGACGATCCCCACCGTGAAGACGACCTGCCAGGCGAAGGGGTTGAAGAACCAAACGCCGGCACCGCCGTTCGGCAGGTTGAGCTCTAAGGCGACCGCGGCCTGCCAGATCGCCAGCGAGATGGCGAGCGTCAGCAGCGGGCTGATCCGCACCGCATAGTAGATCGCCGGGAACAGGGCGAGCAGCACGATGTAGAGCGGCAGGATGTCGAGATAGGAAGGCTGATAGGTCAAGGTCAGCGCGCCGATCAGCGCCTCGCCCGTATCGCGGAAGAAGGGCTGGATATTGATCGTCTCGATATAGAGCGGGTTCTGCGTCTGCGTGACCGCGGTGGCGACGACCCCGCAGACGAGCACGAACACCGCGATATGCGCGATGTAGAGCGTCCAGATCCGCCCGCCGAGCTTGAGCGCTGCGAGGGAGAGGCCGCGCTTCTCGATCACCCCGCCATAGGCCAGGGCCGCCGAGACGCCGGCCAGCAGGACGAAGATGTCGGCGGCGTCGGAGAAGCCGTAGCTGTGCGGCATATAGGCCGACACCACGTTTCCCGGCATGTGGTTGATGAAGATGATCAGCAGCGCCAGTCCGCGCACCACGTCGATCCGCGCATCCCTCCCGCCGGCAGGGCGCGCCATGCCGTCAGCCGGCTGGCCGAGAAGCAGGAAGCGACTGAAGGAGGGGATGGACGACACGGGGCTGTCCTTCAGCAGCGAGGAGAGGCTCGGGCGGAACGCGGGTAACTGGTCGCGGTTCCCCGCGGGCGGGCCTTCACATGAACATTCCCTGTCGAGTCTGTTCATCTGGCGTTCATATAACTGAAGAGGAGTCGCGTCACGCGGCGCGTTGTCACAAGCGCGTGTGGCGACCTTTCTGCCGCTTTGCGGCGGAGGTGAGACGAGCGGCATACATGCGTTCGACGACACGGCAACGTGATCCGCTCGTTCGCCGGCTCTTTCAGATCGTCACTTGAATCGGCCACAAYCGCTGATTGGCGGTCCGCACGCCCGTCAGTAGGGCGGCTCCTGATAGACCTGCTTGCCGTCGATCAGCAGGCGCTTGATCGCCGCCTCGCCCGACGGCGACACGGCCGCGACGACCTCGATGCGAGCCTTTTCGGTGGTCTCGATCGCCTTGCCCTCGCCCTGCGGCACGAAGTAGCTCTCTAGCCCATAGGCGATGCGCAGGCGGCTGCCGTTTCGGCTGCAATCGGTCTCGCCATTGGCATTGATCGCGCAGCCTCCGATCGACGTCACGCGCCCGGCGATCACCACCGCTTCGCCGCTGCCTTTCGGCCATTCGCGCGAAACGCCGAGCGCACGCGCGAAGCCTTGCTCGTCGCGGCCGAGCGTGACGAACACGCTTTCCCCGCGCTGATAGGGCCGCGCGCCCTCCGGCCCCGTCTCGACCATGCTGATCGGATAGGCGAGCACGACATAATCGCCGCGGAAGAGATCGCGCGGATCGACAGGCACCGTTTTCAGCCGGATCTCCGCCCCGTTGCGGAGGATGCGCGCCCGCTGTTCCACCAGCGCCAGCAGGGCGAGCCCGAGCAGCAGCGCGGCGGCGACGGCCCGCCAGAGCAGCGGCACTTTCGCGGCGATCGCATCGGCCGAGAACGGACGCATCATGCGGCCTCCGCCTCGGCAGGCGGGTTCAGCCGCGCGAACAGGCGGCGGGCACCGGAAGCAACCGCCAGCAGCGCCGCCCCCGCGACGAGGAAGAACAGCGACTGGTCCAGCAGCGTGCCGATCGTCTGCCAGAGCAGGATCAGGATCGCGATGCCGAACAGGATTGAGCCCGCCATCACGAGCCGACGAATGCCGCCCGCCGCTCCGGCGACCATAAGGGCCGTCGCTGCGAGAAGGATGAGGCTCGCCACTGCGATCTTGCCGGGCATGCCGGTCGCAATGCCGCTCCAGAACACCGCCGGCACCAGCAGCGCCAGCGCCAGCGCAGCCGCCAGTGGCCAGGTGAAGCGCCGGTCGCGGGCCGTCACACCGGCCAGGAGCCCGAGCGGGACGGCAACGGCATAGGCATAGAACACGAAGAGGAAGGCATGGCCGGCGCGGGCCTCGTCATTGTCGAGGATGCGGATCAGCTCGGCGTTGAGAACGACCACGAGTCCGAACAGGCCCCATGGCAGGCAGGCCGTCAGCAGGCCCGGACCGCCCCGGTCGAGCGCAATCGCGCCCAGCGCGACGTAAGCGGCCGAGACGGCCAGGCCATAGGCCAGCAATCCATAATCGAACCGCAAGAACAGCCAGTAGCCGGGCGCCATTCCGATCCAAAACGCACCGGCGAGCACGGCAAGATGCTGGATCAGCCGATTGTTGCGCGACAGCGCCAGCCAGAGCGCCGGCAGATAGAGGATGAAGAATTCGAAATGGGCGCCGCCGCGCGCCTCCTCCCAGCGCCCGAAGCTCCAGGCACAGATGGCGACGAAAGCGATGGCGAGAGCTCCGCTCGACCGCATCAGGAAGGCGGCCGCGAGCGCCCCGAGCGCGACCAGAACGGCCCCACCGGCCCAATCCGCAGGCAGATGGTACATCTGCCCGACGAGCGCGACCCCGGCGCCGAAGATCAGCACGCCGCAGGTCACGGCCGCATCGCTCCCGCGGGCCGAGCCGCCGCGCTCCAGCCGGAAGGCCAGTGCGAAGCAGACCGCGATGCTTGCGAGGATCATGCCGAGCTTGGTGAGGCGCGGAATCGCCTCCCAGTTTGCCGCGATGAAGGCGGCGACGCTCGACGCGATCAGCAACCCGCCAAGCAAGCCGAGCAGTGCCGGCAGGCCGAAGCCGCCATGCTCTCGGGCAACGGAGCGACGGATCGCACCGGCGCTCTCCGCACTGAGCAGCCCGCCATCGACCCAGCGGATGAGGTCGGCCTCGAGCCGCTTGCGATAGGAACCCGTCAGCATCGCCGGCAATCTGGCATGGACGCAGCGGCTTTTGCTAGGGGTGCGCTTGAGCGACCGTCATTCTCGGGCGAAGCAAGGCTTCGGCCCGAGAATCGCTCAGAGGATGGGAGCCTCTCTTGCCCGTCATGCCCGGGCATGACGGAGGGACAGGTCACGCCGCCTTGGTTGCCTTCTTCCGCGCGAGGTCCGGCGCCGATGCCTCCTGCACCAACGCGGCGAGCGCTTCCGACAGCGGCATCATCGTCTGCGCCTGGCTGCCGAGGCGGCGGACCGTCACGGTCTTCTCCTCGGCCTCGCGCCTGCCGACGGCGATGATGACCGGGACCTTCGCCAGCGAATGCTCGCGCACCTTGTACGAGATCTTCTCGTTGCGCAGATCGGCGCGGGCGCGCAGCCCCGCACCCATCAGAGCCATCGTGACCTCCTCGGCATAGCCGTCGGCATCCGATGTGATCGGCGCGACGATGACCTGCTCCGGCGCCAGCCACAGCGGGAAATGCCCGGCATGGTGCTCGATCAGGATGCCGGTGAAGCGTTCGAGCGAGCCGCAGATGGCGCGATGGACCATAACCGGCTGCTTCTTCTCGCCGTCGGCACCGATATAGAAGGCGCCGAAGCGCTCCGGCAGGTTGAAGTCGACCTGCGTCGTGCCGCACTGCCAGTCGCGGCCGATGGCATCGCGCAGCACATATTCGAACTTCGGCCCGTAGAAGGCGCCCTCGCCCGGATTGATCTCGGTCTTGATCCGGTTGCCGGATTGCTTTGCGATCTGCTCCAGCACCCTGCCCATCACCTCCTCGGCATGGTCCCAAACCGCGTCGGAGCCGACGCGCTTCTCCGGCCGGGTCGAGAGCTTGATGACGAGGTCGTCGGTGAAGCCGAAATCTTCGTAGACCGAGAGGATCAGGTCGTTGATCTTCATGCACTCGGCCGCAAGCTGCTCCTCGGTGCAGAAGATATGCGCGTCGTCCTGCGTGAAGCCGCGCACGCGCATCAGCCCATGCAGTGCGCCTGATGGCTCGTAGCGATGGACATTGCCGAATTCGGCAAGCCGGATCGGCAGGTCGCGATAGCTCTTCAGCCCGTGCTTGAAGATCTGGACGTGGCCGGGGCAGTTCATCGGCTTCAATGCGAAGACGCGGTGGTCGCGCTCGGCATCGGCCGGGTTCTCGAAGGCCGCAGCCGATTTCACCGCGAACATGTTGTCCTGGTACCAGCCCCAGTGGCCGGAGGTCTCCCAGAGCGACTTGTCGAGGATCTGCGGCGCGTTCACCTCCTCATAGTCGGCGGCGAGACGCCGGCGCATATAGGCGATGATCTCCTGGAAGAGCCGCCAGCCCTTGGAGTGCCAGAACACGACGCCCGGCCCCTCCTCCTGGAAGTGGAACAGGTCCATCTCCCGGCCGAGCTTGCGGTGGTCGCGCTTCTCGGCCTCCTCAAGCTGCTTGAGATAGGCGTCGAGTTCTTCCTGCTTGGCGAAGGCGGTGCCGTAGATACGGGTCAGCATCGCGTTGTTGCTGTCGCCGCGCCAATAGGCTCCGGCCGTCTTCATCAGCTTGAACGCGCTGCCGACCTTGCCGACCGAGGTCATGTGCGGGCCGCGGCACAGGTCGATCCAGTCGCCCTGCGCATACATCTTCAGGGTCTGGTCCGCTGGAATGGCATCGACCAGTTCGACCTTGTAGGCCTCCCCCTTCTGGGCGAAGAAATCCTTGGCCTTGTCGCGGCTCCAGACTTCCTTGGTGAAGGGTTTGTCGCGCGCGATGATCTCGCGCATCTTCTTCTCGATCGCCGGGAAGTCCTCCGGGGTGAAGGGCTCGTTGCGGGCGAAATCGTAGAAGAAGCCGTTCTCGATGACGGGGCCGATCGTCACCTGCGTGCCGGGGAAAAGCTCCTGCACGGCTTCGGCGAGCACGTGCGCGGTGTCGTGCCGGATCAGCTCGAGCGAACGCGGGTCTTCCCGGTTCAGGAACTCGATCTTCGCGTCGCGCTCGATCGGGTCGGCGAGATCGACGACCGTGCCGTCGAGCGTCATGGCGACGGTGCGCTTCAGGAGAGAGGGGGAAATGCCCTTGGCGATATCAACCCCGGTGATGCCGGAGGGAAACTCGCGCTTGGCGCCGTCGGGAAATGTCAGGGAGATCGTCATCGATCGCGCTCCTGCTCACTCGGGGATACGAACCCCGTAAGTCAAGGCCGGCTGCCTGTCGGAAGAGCGCGCGAGCCCGCAGCCGGTTCGGCGCGCGCGAGAGGCCCTCGCCTATACGACGGGGCGACAGCGCGCAATCACGGAGACCGCGAGCTTGCCGATTTGTCATGCGATGGTCAGCCGCCCGCAAACATGCTGCAATCAGGCTCGAGGCTCCTGAACCCCATCCGGAAAGGACCGCCCATGATCCGCATCTCGCTCGCCGCTCTCCTGCTTGCCGTTTCGGTCCCGGCCCTCGCTCAGGGTCAGGCTGCGGTGCGCGCTGCCTGCCAGGCGGATTTCGAGAAGAACTGTCCCGGCATCAGGCCCGGCGGTGGCCGCCTGCTCGCCTGCATGCGCGGGAAGGAGGCTTCTTTCTCGGATGGTTGCAAGGACGCGCTCAAGGCTGCCCAGGCCCAGCGTCAGGGGAAGTCGTAGGGCCCGGCGCGGCGAGCCTCTCCGTTTCAGGCACATAGGTGCCGCGCCACCGCCCGTACCGCCACGGCCGATACCAGTTTGCATCCGCCGGCAGTTGCTCGCAGACGATATCGGCGCCGCTCGTTCCCCACGGGTTGCAGCGACAAATCCGCGCAACGCCTACCCAGCCGCCGCGCCACAAGCCGAAGCGCTGGATCGCCTCGTCGGTATAGGCGGAGCAGCTCGGCCAATGCCGGCAATGGCGCCCGACCAGCATGGAAAGACTGAGCTGATAGCCGCGTATTGCGAAATGTGCAGAACGGCGCGGCAAAAGCGCAAGCCTTCGCAAGCGCGAAAATCTTTGCTTAACAAAGAGACGCTGGAATAGATCGTCTGCTTCGTTTTGTTCAGCCGCCACCAGAACCCGCTTTCCATTCCCGTTTTTTCGATTGCCCGACACCGGAAACATGATGCGCGCCGCTCGATTTCGCCATGCCCTCCTTCGCCCGGTCCACCTGCGCAAGGCTCTTGCGGGTGTCGCACTGGCGTTGAGCCTCGGCCTCGCCGCGCCTGCCTCGGCCCAGCAGCGGCCTTACCTGCTCTGGCTCGATGGCTCCAAGCTCGACATCGCGCATATCATCGGCCTGCCGCCGGCGCAGAACAGCCCGGAAGCCAAGACCGAGTTCGAGCAGGTGCAGCAGCTGACGCTCAATCGCACGCCCGAGCGCGAGAAGCAGGCGATCGCCGACCAGCGCCAGGGGCTGGTCAACTTCCTGAACGGCATGGAAACGAACTATGTCGACAACACCCACCGCGAGGTGCGCCTGCTGTTCCGCGAGGCACAGGTCGAGCTCGGTATCCTGCTGAAGAGCGTCCACCGCCTGACGAGCCGCACGCGCCCCTTCCAGCTCTGGTCCAAGGTGCGCGTCAAGCCCTGCCCCGGCGCGCGCCCGGAGGGTACCTCCTTCCCCTCCTCCCACGCGGCGACGGCTGCGCTCTATGCGGAACTGCTCAAGGCGGCGGTCCCTTCGATGGCTGATAAGCTCGAGGAGCGCGTGAAGAGCTATGACGAGAGCCGCCTGATCTGCGGCTTCCATTTCCCAAGCGATCTCGTCGCCGGCGACAAGGTCGGGCGCGCCGTCGCCAAGGCCCTGTTGGCTGAACGCGCCTTCAAAGCCCGCTTCGACGAGACGATTCCGGAGATCAAGGTCGCCTTCGGCGTGAAGTGATCAGGCGGCGGCCTCGCGCCGACGCGCCTCGATCTGGTCGATCGCATCGACCACCGCATCGAAGGTCAACATCGTCGAGGCATGGCGCGCCTTGAAGTCACGCACCGGCACCAGCACGGCAAGATCGGCCCATTTGCCCTCCGGCGGCTCCGCGTTCTCCTTCAGGATGGCGCGGGCCTGCTCGCGCACCCGGCGCAGCTCCTCCGCCGTCGAACCGACGACATGCCGTGCCATGATCGAGGAGGAGGCCTGTCCGAGCGCGCAGGCCTTTACCTCATGGCCGAAGCCGGTGACGACATCGCCCTCCATGGTGACATCGACTGTCACGGTGGAGCCGCATAGCTTCGAATGAGCCCGCGCCGTGGCGTCCGGAGACGGCAGGCGTTGCAGCAGGGGGATGTTGGCGGCTAGCGAGAGGATGCGCTTGTTGTAGACGTCGTCCAGCATGGCTTGATCTCTCGCCGATCTGGAATGACCGGCCTGGAGATCCAATATAGGGTTGATCGCCGTAAAACGGGAGGGCATGGACACCTCTTCCGCCAGTGGGCGTGAAACTTGTCGCAACGGCCTCGCGGTCGCGGTCGCGGTCGCTTGGCCGCCGGGCGCGTGGCCTCCATCGTCCCAACGGGAGGCACCACATGATCCCTGTGGTTAAGTCCTTGTCCGTCGAGGGGGCCGTCGGCCCCTCCGCTGACAAGTTTCTGGTTCGCAAGCCAACGCGGGAAGAGGCCGAAGCCGCGGTCCGCACCCTCATTCTCTGGGCCGGCGACGATCCGTCGCGGGAGGGCCTCGTCGAGACGCCGCAGCGCGTCGCCAAGGCTTATAGAGAACTCTACAGCGGCTATGCAGAGGATCCTCATGACATCCTCGACCGCGTCTTCGAGGAGGTCGACGGCTACCAGGATATGATTCTGGTGCGCGACATCCCGTTCTATTCGCATTGCGAACATCACATGGTGCCCTTCGTCGGCAAGGCGCATATCGGCTACTACCCGTCGAAGGGCGTGGTCGGGCTCTCCAAGCTTGCCCGCATCGTCGACGTCTATGCCCGGCGCCTGCAGACGCAGGAGACGATGACCGCCCAGATCGCGGATGTGATCGAAGAGGCGCTGGAGCCGCGCGGCATCGCCATCCTCGTCGAGGCCGAGCATATGTGCATGTCGATGCGCGGCGTCCAGAAGCAGGGCTCCTCGACCATGACGACGCAGTATCGCGGCGTCTTCCGCGATGATCCGGCCGAGCAGGTCCGCTTCTTCACGATGGTGAAGTCGCCTGGGCTGTAGCCCGGCGGTTGGCGCCACGCGGCCAGTTTCCTACAAGGCGCGTCGGATGACGCGCCTTTTCCACGATGGAGCCGAGATGAGCCTCTTCCCCGCCGCGGCCGACAAGCACGCCCTCGAGGAGGGCACGGTGCTGAGCCCCCGCTTCGACGGCAACGGCCTCGTGACGGTCGTTGCCACCGAAGCCGACAGTGGCGCGGTGCTGATGGTCGCGCATATGAATGCCGAGGCGCTGAAGCGCTCGATCGAGACCGGCGAGGCCTGGTATTGGTCCCGCTCGCGCCAGGAGCTCTGGCACAAGGGCGCCACCTCCGGCCAGATCCAGACCATCGTCGAGATGCGGGTCGACTGCGACCAGGATGCGATCTGGCTCAAGGTCAAGGTCGGCGGCGATGGCGGCTGCTGCCACACCGGCCGCTGTTCCTGCTTCTACCGGCTCCAGCCGCTGCGCGAGGGAGCCCAGAAGCCGCTCCTCATCTGTGATTGAGGCGAGCTTGACGCTCATGCGCATCGGCAATGCCGCCGGGGCACCTTCACGGTTTCGTCAAATGCAGACGATAATGGCGGCTGTCATGCCGTTCACCATTCGCTCATCGGCTTCTGAGACCCTAAGTCCATATGGAGGGATGGGTCCATGTTCTGGGACGATGCCGCGCGGCGGGCCTTTGGTCTCGGCGGAGGTGGTGCCGCAATGAACGAAATGCGTTCGATCGAAGACCAGCCCTCGGCCCTCAGGCCGAAGATCGGGCTGGCGCTCGGCGGCGGCGCGGCGCGGGGCTGGGCCCATATCGGAGCCCTCGAAGTCCTGATCGAAGCGGGCTTCGCCCCCGATGTGATCGCCGGCACCTCGATTGGAGCGGTGGTAGGCGGCTGTTTCGCCGCCGGAAAACTGCCGGAGCTGACGGAATTCGTCACCAGCCTGACCAAGCGCCGTATCGTCGGCCTGATGGATTTCCATATCGGCGGCGCCGGCCTGATCGCTGGCGGACGGCTGAAACGCCTGCTCGACCAGCATCTCGACGGCATCCGCATCGAGGAATTGTCGAATCGCTTCGTCGCTATCGCGACCGAACTCGGATCCGGCCACGAGATCTGGCTGAGGCACGGTCCACTGGTCGAGGCGCTGAGCGCCTCCTATGCCCTGCCTGGCGTGTTCGACCCGGTGAAGCTCGGCGGCCGCTGGTTGATGGACGGCGCGCTGGTCAATCCGGTGCCGGTCACGGCGGCCCGGGCGCTCGGCGCCGACATCGTGATCTGCGTCAACCTCAACAACGACCTTTCAGGCCGCGGCACGATCATCCAGAACCACGGCTCGGACCCCGATCCGCTCGTCCCGGAGTTGGAGATCCGCCCCGAGCCACGCTGGTTTGACGGCATCAGCGGCGCGGCCAAGCGCGTCCGCAACATCGTCGGCCGCCCGGCCGAGAACCGTCCCGGCCTGGCCGGCGTGATGATCGATGCCTTCAACATCACGCAGGATCGCATCTCGCGCTCGCGTCTCGCCGGCGATCCGCCGGACGTCATGATCGGCCCGAAGCTCGGCCGCATCGGCCTGTTCGATTTCCACCGGGCCGAAGAAACGATCGAGTTGGGGCGGCAGGCGGCGCAGCGCGTGCTCGACGATATCGCCGCCCTCGTGGCCGCCAACCATATCGCGCCCTAAAACCGAGCCGGGCGCGCTGGGTCGCCACGTTTCCAACCGGGCGCAAAGTGGCGATCTATCCTCCCGGTTTGGCATCGGGTTTTCCCGAAAGGCGGCATCCGCTTTTCGGTTCGATGCGATACCCGTCAGGCCATCGCAATATAGTCGCGCATCGCCTGGCTTTCGGCCTCGATCGCTGCGACGCGATGCTTCACCACGTCGCCGATCGAAACGATGCCGGTCACTCGCCCGTTCTCGACGACCGGAACATGGCGGAAGCGGCCCATCGTCATGATCTCCATCAACTCGTCGACGCTGGTCTGCGGCCGGCAGGTCACGACCTTTGAGGTCATCGACCGCGAGACCGCGCTCTCCAATGCCGTGGCACCATGCTCGCCCAATGCGCGGATGATGTCGCGCTCGGACAGGATTCCGACAAGCGCTCCGTCCGACCCCATGACGACCACGGCACCGATGCGCTTTTCGCTCAGCGTGCGGATCGCCTCGGCCAGAGTGCGGTGCGGCTGCACCGAAATGACCTCGCGCCCCTTGTCGCTCAGCAGCTTCTCGACATTCATGGAAGTCCCTCCTCGCAGGCGCGCCATCGCCGGCGCGCAGTTCCGCTGGAACCCCTCGAGCCGCCGCCAACCTCGCGATGCCGGATCGGCTCGAAGAGTGCTTCGCAATGATACGAGTGTGCGGGAAGAGCCCGGCGCAAGCAAGGCTCGCCAGGCCTTCGCCGACCGCCTTCCCTCCCCGATCGAAAGCCGCCGCTCAGCGCCTCAGCGTGCCGCGGTCGAGCAGTGGAAACAGCAGCAGCCCGACGACGAAACCACCGATATGGGCCTCCCAGGCGATGCTCGTCTCCTCGCCGAGGATCGGCACCAGCCCGGCCCCGAACAGGATATTCGTCGCGAACCAGATGGCGATGAACAGCAGCGCACGGGAATTGCGCCAGAGCTCGCCGAGCGGTTCGGCAGGGATCGCACGCACCACCTCGTCATTGCCCAATTCGCCGAAGCGCAGGCCTGGAGCGAAGACGAAGCGGATTGCTGCGGCGGTGGCCCCGGAAACGCCGGCCGACGCGCCGACCAGCGGCAGGACGTCGAGATCGCGCGACCACCAGTGAAACAGCGCCCCACCGATCGTCGAAAGCGCCATCAGATTGAGAAAGCGGTTCGTGCCGAGCCGCCGCGCCACCGGGCTGCCGAACGCCGCAAGCCAGACCGCATTCGATATCAGGTGCAGCCAGGAGCCATGCAGAAACCCGTAGGTCAGCAAAGTCCAGAGCCTGACGCCGCCATCGGCGAGCAGCAGCCGCACCAGTTGCAGCCGCTCGACCACATCCTGCCCCGCCGTGGATTGCGCCATCGCGCCGACCACGTCCTCCAGCCGCCCGGGCGACAGCCACAACGTCAGCCGCGCCGGCACGAAGGCCAGCCACGACATCAGGATGTAATCGTCATAGTCGGACAGCAGCGAACGCCCCGCCTGGATCAGCGTCAGAGCGGCGAGCAGCCAGACGACGGCCGGGGGCAGGTTGAACGCCGGCTCACGCGCCGGCCGGGGAGGATCTTGAAAAGCCATGCGGCGTCACACTTGCCGAAGCGTCCATGTCGCGCAAGCACCGGCTGCGCATGATGCAACGAAAAAGGGGAGTGGCTCGCGCCCTCCCCTTTTCCGCCGGCTGTGACGCCGCCCGGTTGCACCGGCCGGCAAGGTCACGCCCCCTCCACCTCGCGTTGCGAACACGCTGAATGCCCGCGAATTCCGTGGCATTTTATACGCATTTTAGCGATCTTCCACAAAGGCAAGATTTGGTTAACCCTAACGTCCCCGCCTGCCTCCCCCGACTCGGACGACAGTGGCAAGACGGCATGACGAATGCGTCCTCGGTTCTCAGGGGAAGCGATTCGTCCCTCTTTCGAACGGTTCTGCGCCAATCTCGGTCGCCGCACTGTTCCGGGGGGACGCAGCCGGCAGCATGGGCGCAGGATGAAAAACACAAGCACACGTCTGGTTTTCGAGTATTGGGACGCGCTGCGTGGCGAACGGGCCGCGCCGGAGCGCGGCGAGATCGAGCCCGGAGCGTTGCGTCATGCGCTGGCCGATACCTTCGTGCTGGAGAACGAACCCATCGGCCCTGTCTTCCGGCTGGCGGGAACGCGCCTGTGCGCCTTGATCGGCCACGAGCTGCGCGGACGGGCTTTCACGGCACTCTGGCCGGATGTCGAATCGCAAGGCGACATGCGCCGCCTCGTCCAGACGGTGATGGACGAAAGCGCAGGCGCGGTCGCCGGCCTGTCCGGGGAGACCAGGTCCGGCGCGCCGATCTATCTGGAGTTGCTGCTGCTGCCGCTGCGCTATCGCGGCCGCACCCATGCCCGCATCCTCGGAGCCCTTTCACCCGCGGTCTCACCGGACTGGCTCGGTCTCGACACCGTCGAGTCGATGCGCATGATCTCGCTGCGGATGCTCTGGCCCGCCGCCACCTCGCGTCCGGCCGCAACGCCGCGCCGGGCGGAACCGCCGCGTCTGGTCGTCCTGCCCGGCGGGCGGGCGTGATCGGAACGATCCGTTAACCAGACCGCGCCTACGATCCGCCCGAATCCAGGTCGGTCATTGATGCTGAGCGCGCTCCACACGCCCCGAACGGCTGCCATTCCTGCTGAACGCAGGCGGCATCACCGTATGAAGGTCGTGCTGCTGGGCCGCTATATGCTGCCCAACCGCATGGAATATCCCTGCCAGACGATCGATATCTCGCCGGGCGGCGTCCACCTCGCCGCTCCCGCCAAGGCCAAGCCCGGCGACCGCGTGATCGCCTATCTCGAACATCTCGGACGGATCGAGGGCACCTGCGTCCGGACGACGATGGAAGGCTTCGCGATGACCGTCACCGCGACAAGCCGCAAGCGCGAGAAGTTCACGGCCCAGCTCACCTGGCTCGCCAACCGCGAGGAACTCGGCCTTCCGGAAGATCGCCGGCATGAGCGTGTTGTGCCGCGCAACCCGCGCTCCATTCTGATGATGGAGGACGGTCTGGAATTCGTCGTCCGCATCGTCGACATCTCGCTCTCCGGCGCCGCCTTTTCGAGCGATCTCGATCTGCCGATCAATACGCCGGTGCGGATCGGCTCGACCCCGGCGCGGATCGTGCGCCGATTCGACGGCGGCTACGCAGCGGAATTCCGCTTCCCGCTCTCCGCCGATCTGCTCGACGAAAACCTCGAGCTCTGAAAGCCGGCCCGGCCGGCCACGCCGCGCAAACTGCCTGAGCGCCTGAATCGGCATCCCCGCACGGCTGCGTCGCGCCGCGCTCCGACCTCAAGTGAATCGCCAATGCCGCAGCAACCTCGCGGCCAAGCGCACGCCACTCGCGCACCGGAGCGCCGGTCCGACGGCGCTTGCCGCGATTAAGGGATACGTAAGTTAACGGCGCACTACCGAACAACGAAGAATTAATGGTTAAAATCTCGTTGTGCGATTGATACGAATCGTTACTTCCTCGTTCGACCAAGATTGATGCTGATCTATTCTTCGCTCGCCGCTCGGCCGAATACATAAATTTGTACGTTTCCATTTCAGCCAGGATCCATTTGCCAGCACGCATCGTCAGCCCCGGGACAGAAAGGGGACGACATGCCCTCAATTCATCGCAATCTGATTGGTACCGCACTGGCCGCTCTGGTCACGCTCGGTGGAGCAACCGCAGCGAATGCTCAGGGCTCGGTCGGCATCCCGGTCGCGAGCCTTCCGGCCGAAGCCTCTGGCGATGCCCGCGCGCCCTATGCCTGGACGGATTTCTGCAAGCGCACCCCGTCCGAATGCCGCACCGACACCCGCGAGCCGGAGCGCATCGAGCTGAACGCCAAGCTGTGGAAGACGATCGTCGCCACCAACAACAGCGTCAATCGAGAGATCGAGGCCGTCACCGACGACGAACATTGGGGCGTCGTCGACCGCTGGGATATCCCCACCGATGGCAAGGGCGATTGCGAGGACTACGCGCTGCTGAAGCGCAAGCGCCTTGCCGAGGCTGGGCTGCCGCGCCGCGCGATGCTCATAACCGTCGTGATCGACGAGGAGAATGCCGGCCACGCCGTGCTGATGATCCGCACCGACCGCGGCGACTTCGTGCTCGACAACAAGCGCAACGCGATCCTGCCCTGGAGCCAGACCGGCTACGTCTACGTCAAGCGCGAGTCGCAGTACCGCACGGGCTGGACCTCGCTCGGCGGCGCTCAGACTCCGACGGTCGCTTCGGTGCAGCGTTGATGAAGATTCCCGCGACCAGGATGATGTCGCGGTAAGAGGACGGCGAGGCTCGGTCACGTCCCCCACCCACCCGTCCCCAAGGATCGGGTTTCGCCAGGGCCGGCTTTCCTCCCCGGAAGGCCGGCCCGCTTCTTTTCAAGGACGAGCCGTGACGTCGTGGCGATCGCCCGGCGCGCGTCAATCCAGGCTTTCGAGCCCTGCTGCGAATTGCTGCCAGCGCCGCACGTAAGCCTGCGCCGAAGCGGTGATCCCGGCCGCCGCCTTGTCGTCTAGCGTCCGCACCGCCCGCGCCGGCGCGCCGACGATGAGCGAATTATCGGGAAACTCCTTGCCCTCGGTCACCAGCGCATTGGCGCCGACCAGGCAATTGCGGCCGATCTTCGCCCCGTTCAGCACGGTGGCGCCCATGCCCACGAGGCTGTTCTCGCCGATCGTGCAGCCATGCAGGATGGCGCGATGGCCGATCGTGCAGTTGGCTCCCACGGTCAGCGGAAAGCCCATATCGGTGTGCAGTACGCAGCCTTCCTGGATGTTGCTGCCCTGGCCGATCGTGATCCATTCATTGTCGCCGCGCAGCACGGCGCCGAACCAGATCCCGACGTCACCGGCCAGCCTTACGCGTCCGATCACGTGAGCATCGGGCGCCAGCCACCAGGCACCCTCGCCCGGCACGTCGGGTCTTGTTCCATCAAGCGCGTAGAGCGGCATGAGCGATATCCTCTCGGATCGCGGCGCGGCCTGGCGGACGCGGCAACGACGATCTGTGCAATGGTTATTACATCGGATTTTTCGAAAAGCGCATTCCGCCCTTGGGTCCGATGCGACCGGCCACCCGCGTTTTGCAGGCGCCCCCTCGCCGTCAAGCGCCGAGCATGTGCAGGAGATCGAGCACCACGCGGCCGGACGATGCCCCAGACGGCCGCCGTCATGCTGGCCAGCATCACGAACATGAAGGGCCGCCCCTCGATCTGCCGGCCGCGCACGGTATTGCGCAGGATCAGGAAGGGCGCGCTGAAGACCACGACCGGCACGCTAGCGACGGCGGCGAGCCCTCCCATCTCAAGCAGTTTGAAATCGGCACGCTGCGCGGTGAACAGCTCGAACGCACTGGCCAGCACCCCGCGAAGGCGAAGCCGATCAAAAGCGACTGGAGCGCTTCGAGCGCGGCAGGCTGGATGGTCACGAAGCGCGGCTCTTCCCCGGAACGACGCTCGAGAGCCTGCCGCATGGTTTACGGACTGTGAAGACAAGTCTTTACCGATGGTTAACGATAGCGCCCCGGTTATGGTTTACGCCCCGTTAAGCCGGCGGTGATTCAGTGATGCCGAGCCGATCCGGGAGATCGGGCGAAGAGTATCCGGAATGACCGCGTCCCTGTCCCATCACCGGCCCGGCCAGCAGGCCGCCCATCTCACCTCGATGGTGCGCACGCGCCTGCAGCGGCCGCCCGTGCTCTTGCCGCGAGCGGACAGCGCCCTGCTCAAGGCCGTGCTGCTGATCATGCTCGCGGGCGCGATGGCGACGGGGCTGGGGCTCTATCTGACCCATCGCCGCCCCGAGGAGCCCGCCGCGCTCCAACCGGCCCGCGTCGGCAACCTGGCCCTGCTGATTCCGAAGGATCTGACCGGTCTCGACGAGGACGACGACACCAGCCGTCTCGTCGGCATGGTCCGGCTGCGGCTCGACTGGCCGAATCTCGGCCCGGCGCAGCCGCAGAACAGAAGACGCTTGCTGGTCACGCTGAGCCCGCCCGACAAGGTCAATGAGCCGGCGCGCCAGCTCGCGACCTATGCCCGCTTCCTGACGCCGACCGTCTGGTCGAATCCCGGCGGGCTCGTGGTGCGCAGCTTCCGCAAGGGCTCGCCCTATGAGGGCGACGAGTTCTATGTCTCGGTTCCCGACGGGAAAGGCTTCGCCGCCCGCTGTCCGATCGAGACCGCCGCCCATCTCGACGAACCCTGCCGCATCACCTTCCAGCATCGCGGCATGGATGTGAACATCCGCTTCCCGCGCAGCATCATCGCCGACTGGGCGGTGATGCTCGGCGGTGTGCGGCGGACGCTCGACGGCCTGATCAGATAGCGCGACGCGCTCTCAGTCTTCCAGGTCGACGTCGAGGATCGCCATGGTGAAGTTGAAGGAGCGGTCGCCGTCCTCGTCATCGACATGGATGATGCCGATGAACTCCTCGCCCAGATAGACCTCGGCCGAGTCGGTCTTCTTCATGCGGGCGCGCACGCTGATCGCGTGGTTGTTGAAGGTGCGGCGCAGATAAGCCTCGAGTTTGGCGAGTTCTGTCTTGTCCACGATCGGGTCCTTTCGATTGGCCGGGAGCGATGCCACGACAGGCCGTGAAGGGCAAGCGAAAGCAGCCGCCGCGCACATGGCCGTCCCACATCTCCACGGCTTGCCGGCCGCCAGCGGAATCGTGCGATGCTGGCGATCTGTTGCACTGGTGACGGATGCCAATCGATGAAGCCATGGCTTGCCCCCGCCCTCGCCTATGTCGCGAGCTGGCTCGAATTCCAGCGCCGCTACCATGACCAGCCCGGCTGCGCCTTCGCGATCGCGAATGGCACCGATATCGTGCTCGAAGCCGCCTTCGGCAGCGCGGACCTCGCAACCGGCGAGGTGCTGACGTCGCGGCACGGCTTCCGCATCGCCTCCCACTCCAAGAGCTTCACCTCGGCCGGCATCCTGCGCCTGGTCGAGGAAGGCCGGCTACGGCTCGACGACAAGGTCGGCCGCTTCGTCGACGGCCTCCATCCCGCGATCGCCGACGTCACCGTCGAACAGGTGCTCTCCAACAGCGCCGGCCTGACCCGCGACGGGCCGGACAACGGCCAGTTCCTCGATCGCAAGCCCTATTGCAGCAAGGCGGAACTGCTCGCGGACCTTGCCGTGGCTCCGGTCTATCCCGGCTCACAGCGCTTCAAATACTCCAATCACGGCTTCGCACTGCTCGGCCTCGTCATCGAGGCTGTGACCGGCCTCAGCTACAGCGAATGGATCACCGACGAGGTCGTCGCCAAGGCCGGGCTGCTCGAAACCAAGGCCGATATCGATCTCTGGGGGCACCGCCCGATGGCAAGGGGCCATAGCGGCAAGCAGCCACTCGACCAGCGGGTCGTCATCCCCGCGGACAATCCCGGCCACGCCATGACCTCGGCCGCGGGTTTCGTCGCCACGGCCGCGGATGTCGCGCGCTATTTCGCGCAGCTCTCGCCGAAGGCTGAGACCAGCATCCTCTCGGCCCTCAGCCGCCGCGAGATGACGCGGCGGCTCTGGCAGGATGACGAAGCCAGCCTGGGGCGCCATTACGGCCTCGGCACCATCTCCGGCGGAGAAGGCAACTGGCGCTGGTTCGGCCATTCCGGCGGATTCCAGGGCTTCATCACGCGCACCTGCGTCTTCCCGGAGCAGGATCTCACCGTCGCAGTCCTGACCAATGCCATCGACGGGCTGGCGCATCCCTGGCTCGATGGCGTCGTCCATATCCTCAGGACCTTCGCCGAGCGCGGCGCACCACCGGCAGAAATGCGGGATTGGACCGGCCGCTGGTGGACGATCTGGGGCGCGAATGACCTTGTTCCGGTCGCCAAGCAGGTGCTGGTGGCCGCACCGGCCCTTCTCATGCCCTTCCTCGACGCCGCCGAGATCACGCTGGAAGGGCCCGACCTTGGGCGCATCACCCACGCCTCCGGCTTCAGCAGCCCGGGCGAGACGGCGGAACTGCAGCGTGATGAGACAGGCGCGGTGGTATCGGTGCGCCTCGGCGGCGGCCGCCTCGTCGGCGAGGAGGAGATGCGCGCCGAGATGCTGGCGCGCTATGGAGCAACCGGCGGCGCCTGACAGCGCCGCCACGCTCCCGGCGTGCGTCCCGCGGACGGGGGCAGCCGCGCCTCGGCGATAAAGCACTTCGCCGCGCCACCCGCCACGCATTCGCCGCCTTTGCGCCGCATTTTAATTGCGAGGGCCGGCCGATGCGTGTGATCGCTTCATTCGCCGTGGCGGCTTTGCTTGCCGTGGGAGCGACGTGCGCTCACTCTCATCAGGCGCCAAGCCGCTGGGACTACCCGTTCTACTGCTGCTCCGGCGCCGACTGCGCGCCGCTCGAGCCTGAAGCCGTGCGAGAAGTCCATGGCGGCTTCGTCGTGATTGTCCGGCCCGGCGAGCATCCGATGTGGCCTAAGGAGCGCCGCACCACCCTGAGGCTCGAAATCCCCTATGACAAGGCGACGCCCTCGCCGGACGGGCATTGGCATCTCTGCATCAACGATGCGGGCGAGTTGCTCTGCTTCTTCGCGCCGGGCGGCGATTCCTGACGGTCGCGGCATCGGACCGAAAGGCGGCACCCCATTCGGAGAAATCCGATGCGATAAATGATGAGCGAGGCGATCCAGCCCTCAGCCGAAGGCTGGGTGGTATCGCACCTCGCCGCGTGGCGTCACCGCCTTGAAGGACAGCCATTGCAGCTGGGATGGCGGGACATCGCCGAACCGCAGCCCGCCATCGCTCGCAAAACCGAAGCGGGAGTAGAACGCCGGATCGCCGAGCACCACGACGCCGGCCGCGCCGCTCGCGCGCAACTGGGCAAGCCCTTCCTCGATCAGCGCTCCGCCGATCCCGTGACGCTGCCGGAGGGGCGAGACCGAAACCGGCCCTAGCCCGTGCCAGGCGCCCATGGCTTCCGCGATCTCGATCGGCGAGAACGCGACATGGCCGATGACGCCGCCGCCCTCGATGGCGACGAGCGACAGGCTCAGCGCCCCGGCCCCGCGCAGGCCGGAGACGATTGCCGCCTCCGTGCCGCTGCTGTGCGGCGCCTTGGCAAAGGCTGCCGTGGTGACCTCCGCGATCTCGGCCTCGTCGCCCGGCCGCTCGAGCCTGATGTCGATGCGCATGAGCTCCCGCCTCCGGAGCCCATCTTAGAGCATTGGCCCCAAAAGTGGATTCCACTTTTCGGTCCGATCCGATGCTACGGCAAAGAGATAGTCGCCACTTTGCGTCCGAAAGGACGCACGGCGAACTAGCGCATGAAATGCAGTTCCCGGAATCGCCCGCGGAACGCGGTCACGTCCCTGGCCACCGCAGCTGCCGAACGCGAACCGTTGAGCCCTTCGGCGATATAGCCCGCCAGCTCCGGCATATCCGCCGCGGTCATGCCGAAGCGCACGATCTCCGGCGTGCCGAGCCTGAGTCCGTTGACGTCCCCCTCCACCGCCGGCAGCGGCAGGCCGATGCCGCAGGACAGGATGTTGACCGCGCGCAGCTGCTTCGCCGCCGCCTGGCCGCCGCCATAAGGCGCCGCCTCGATCGCGAACTGATGCGAGGTCGTCATGCCCCTGTCGCGCGCGAAGACCGGCACCTGGCGCTCCGAGAGCGCCTCGGCTAGCGTTTTGGCCGTCTTGGCCATTTCCTGCGCATAGGCGCGGCCATGCGCCTTCCAGTCGAGCAGGGAAACCGCGAGCGATGCCGATTTCGCCGCATCGAAATTGGCGGTGAGGCCGGGATAGGCGATGGCGTCGAGCCGTTTGGCGATCTCCGCATCATTGGTGAGGATCAGCCCGGAAGGCGGTCCGCCGAGGCTCTTATAAGTGCTCATCGTCATCAGATGGGCGCCTTCCTCCAGTGGCTGCTGCCAGCTATGGCCCGCGATCATGCCGGACATATGGGCCGCGTCGAACAGGACGAGCGCGCCGACCTCGTCGGCGATGGCGCGGATTTCGCGGATCGGATGCGGGAAGAGGTTGAGGCTGCCGCCGATCGAGATCAGCTTCGGACGGAGCCTGAGTGCGTCGGCCCGCAGCTTCTCGACATCGACGGTGTAGTTGACCGGGTCGATCGGCGCCGGATGCGTGACGATGCCGTAGAGCCCGGCCGCGCCCGCACCGTGATGCGTGACATGGCCGCCGATCTCGCCGGGCGGCGCGATGATGCAGTCGCCCGCCTTTGCCGCGACCATGAAGGCGTAGAGATTGGCGATGGCACCCGAAGGCACCCGGATTTCCGCATATTTGGCGCCGAAGACCTCGGCTGCGAGCTCGGCCGCGATGATCTCGATCTGCTCGATCGCCTCCAGCCCCATCTCGTATTTGGCGCCGGGATAGCCGAGCGAGGGCCGCGCGCCGATCCCGGCTGACAGCAGCGCCTCGGCCTTCGGATTCATGACGTTGGTGGCGGGGTTCAGGTTGACGCAGTCGCGCTCATGGATCGCGCGGTTCTCCGTCGCGAGCGCATCGATCCGCGCCGCGATCGCGTCGAGCGGCTGGCTTGCCGTCTCGGCTGCGATCCTCAGCACATAATCCTCGCTCGCCTGCGGCACCCAATCGCGCCTGCCCAGTGCCGTCATGCCGGTCCCTCCGTCCTCGCTGGTTCCCGGCATAACAGCGGTTTGCCGCGCCGCGCGCAAACGAGTATTCCTCGCTCGCAGGCTGAGAAAATCTCAACCTCGAACCGGATATCCGCCGTGCCCGTCAAGCCGCCCCGCCCCCGCCTGCCCTCGCTCAACGCCTTGCGCGCCTTCGAGGCGGCGGCGCGGCTCGAGAGCTTCACCAGGGCGGCGGACGAACTCGCCGTCACCGCCGGTGCCGTGACCCAGCAGATCCGGCAGCTCGAAGCGACGCTCGGTTTCCCGGTCTTCCGCCGGCTGGCACAGGGCGTCGCCCTCACGGACGCGGCGCGCGAGGCGCTGCCGCGGCTGACGCGCGGCTTCGACATGCTCGGCCAGGCCGTGCAAACGCTGCGCGAAGCCGAGCCGCACCGCCCGCTGGCTATCGCAGCCCTGCCCTGTCTCGCCCAGCTCTGGCTCTCGCCGCGGCTGCCGGCGCTGCAGCAGGCCTTCCCCGATCTGCAGATCTCGCTGTCGGCGATGGAGGAGCCGCCCGATCCGCGGCGCGAGCCTTACGACCTCGCATTGTTCTACTGTGAGTCGACGGAGCCGGGCGCGCTCCAGTTGGGCGATGACGCAATCCTGCCCGTCTGCGCCCCGGCGCTGGCCGCCCGGATCAAATCCGCGGCCGATCTGGCCCGGCAGACATTGCTGCACGACGCCGTGTGGCGCGGCGACTGGGCGCGCTGGCTCGCCTTCGCCCTTCCGGAGGCCCTGATCGATCCGGGGCGCGGCCCGGCCTTCTCGCTCTACAGCCTGGCGCTGGATGCCTGTCTGTCGGGTTCGGGCGTGCTTATGGGCCGGGTGAGCCTCGTCGCCCCCCATCTGGCGAGCGGACGCCTCGCGGCGCCCTTCCCGCGGGCGATGCCGGCCATGGACAGGCTTACGCTGACACCGGCCATCGGTCCCGGTGCCCATGCGCGCCGGCTCGAGATCATGGATTGGCTCGCGGGCTCGGCGCAGAAGCCAGATCAGATATAGGACCCGCAATCGCCTTCAAGGGTCTGGTCCATCGAGCGTGAAGGCTCGGCGCAGCCGGCTTCGCCGACAACCTTGGCCGGCACGCCCGCCACGGTCTTGTTGCGCGGGACCGCCGCCAGCACCACAGAGCCTGCCGCGACCCGGCTGCACCGGCCGACCTCGATATTGCCGAGGATCTTGGCGCCAGCGCCGATCAGCACGCCCTTGCGGATCTTGGGATGACGATCACCACCCTGCTTGCCGGTGCCGCCCAGCGTGACGCCGTGCAGCAGCGAGACATCATCCTCGATCACCGCCGTCTCGCCGACGACGAGGCCGGTGGCATGGTCGAGGAACACGCCCTTGCCGATCTTGGCGGCCGGGTTGATGTCGGTCTGGAAGACTTCCGAAGAGCGCGCCTGCAAATAGAGCGCGAAGTCGCGCCGCTCGCGCTGCCAGAGCCAATGCGCCAGGCGGTGGCACTGCAGCGCATGGAAGCCCTTGAAGAACAGCACCGGTTCCAGCACCCGGTAGCAGGCCGGGTCTCGGTCGAGCACCGCCATCACATCGGCGCGCATGCCGGCGCCGATCGTCTCGTCATCCGCCATCGCCTCGGCGAAGCCCTGCTCGATCAAATCGGCCGTCACGGCCGGATGGCCGAGCCGGGCCGCAACGCGATGGGCGACCGCGCATTCGAACGAGGGCTGGTTGAGAATCGAGGCGACGATGAGCGTGCCCAGCGCCGGCTCGGCGGCAACGGCCGCCTCGGCCTCGCCACGCAGGCGAGACCAGACAGGGTCGAGCCGGTTGAGGCCGATTGTGAGATCGCGTGCTTCCACGGCAGAGCGCCCCGACGGCATGATCATTCTCCGGAAAGGGTCGTCAGCAGGAGGACAGCCTAGCCACAAGCTGGCGTCCGCACCAAAGGCTCAAGCCGACCAAGATTGAATCAAAAAGCGAGGCAGCGGATTCAGTTTTCCAGGGAACGTCCACAACACATTGGCGTCGCCCGCTTTTCCAGATTGCCTCTATTCGCCCGGGACGTTCTCACAAACGCGCGAGAAAGTCGAGGACGGCCTGCTTGTGGCTCTTGTCGCCGACCGCGAGATTGTGGTCTCGCCCGACGATGTCGAACGATTCCGCATCTGGGATGAGCTTCGCGAGTTCCGGCCCGGAGCCGGAGACGTCGTCCTTCGTGCCGACGCTGATCAAAGTCGGCATCGCGATCTGCCCGACCTGCTCGGCGGTCAAGGTCTGGCGCGAGCCGCGGATGCAGGCGGCGAGCGCCCTGAGGTCGCTCTTGGTCTGCTCGGCGAAGGCGCGGAACATGCGCTGCATCGGATCGGTCAGCACCTCAAGCGAGGGCGCTTCCATCGCATCGGCGATGCCGAGCGGCAGCCCCACCCCCTCGACGAGATGGATGCCGAGCCCGCCAAGCAGCAGCGCATCGAGCCGGCGCGGATGCGCCAGCGCCAGATGCGCCGAGATGCGCGCCCCCATCGAATAGCCCATCACCGCCGCCCGCGGGATGTCGAGATGGTCCATCAGGCGGCGCACATCCTCCGCCATGATATCGGAGGAATAGGCAGCGGGATCATAGAGCTTCTCGCTCTGGCCGTGGCCGCGATCGTCCAGCGCGACGACGCGGTAGCCGGCATGGGTCAGCGTCTTCGTCCACTGCGTGTTGATCCAGTTGGTCATGTAGGACGATGCGAAACCGTGGACGAGCACCACGGTCCGGTGCTGCGGCGTGTCGCCGGTGGGAGCCAGATCGATGAAAGCGATCTTCACGCCGTCGGAGGAAAAGCTCTGCATGCGGATCTCGGAACGAGGCGGTATGACGAAACAGGTTGTTGCCATCCCTGCCATGCAGGCCCGGCTTTGGGTAGCCGCCGCGGCGCGGTTTGCTTATGAACTATCGCCATGAGCCAGACCGCCACCAGCGCGCCAACCGCCTCCGCGGCAACGGAATCGCCGCGTTTCGCTTTCGTCGACATCGCTCGCGGCGTCGCGCTACTGGCGATGTTCGTCTACCACTTCGCCTATGATCTCTCCTTCTTCGGGTTGATCGAGACCGACGTCGTCGACGAGCCAGGCTGGCGGATCTTCGCGCGCTGCATCGCCGGCTCCTTCCTGATCGTCGTCGGCTTCAGCCTGGTTCTGGCGACGCGGAAGGGGCTGAACCGCCCTGCCTATCTGAAGCGCCTCGCCATGGTCGCCGGGGCCGCCGCCCTGGTTTCGCTCGGCACCTGGTTCGCGATCCCCGGCAACTTCATCTTTTTCGGCATCCTCCACCACATCGCGCTCGCGAGCGTGCTGGCGCTGCCCTTCCTGCGGCTGCCGGTCGGCGCCGTCGCGCTATCGGCGGTGCTCGCCTTCGCACTGCCGCGCTTCGTCGCCCATCCGCTGCTCGACGCGCCCTGGCTGTCCTGGCTCGGCTTCTCGCACGCGCCGCTCCAGACGGCGGATTTCGTGCCGGTCTTCCCCTGGTTCGGCTGCGTGGTCACCGGCATCGTGCTGGCGCGCCTGCTGCTGCCGCGCCTGTCCGATACGCGACTCGCCGCTTGGCACCCTCGCTTGCTCCCGGCGCGTATCGTCGCCTGGGGCGGCCGCCACAGCCTGCTGGTCTATCTCGTCCATCAGCCGGTCTTCATCGCCGTCCTGACGCTGGTGACCTTCATTGCCCCGCCCCCTCCGCCGGCCGAGCGCGCTTTCCGGGCCGAATGCCAGCGCAGCTGCGGGCCCGACGTGCCGGAACAGCTCTGCCGTGCGGTCTGCGCCTGCACCATCGACAAGCTGAAGCGCGAACAGCTCTGGCAAAAGACCCTCGACGATCTGCTCACGCCGGAGGAAGGCGCCCGCCTTGGTGAGTTCGCCCAGGCCTGCCTGCGCGAGCGCTGATGCAAATCGCGCACTGGCGTCCCGCCGGCTGACGGGATAGGTTGCGCCCGAAATCCAGCTTCTGAAGAGCGACGACCATGGCCGCGACCGGCATTCCGCATTTCCACAACGACCCCGGCGTCGCCGTCGTCCATGTCGGCGCGCACGAGTTCATGTGCATCGGCGCCAAGCCGCCCTTCGACCATCCGCATGTCTTCCTCGACATGGGCTCGGACAACGAGATCATCTGCCCGTATTGCTCGACGCTGTTCAAATACGAGCCGTCCCTGAAGAACGCCGAATGCACCCCGCCGGAATGCGCCTGGCACGACACCGCCAAGGCGGCCTGAAGCCCGTTCTGCTGAAGCGCGGGTTCTGAGGGGCACCCGCGCCCTTCCCGGCGCCATCGATCAAGGGCATCGCCTGTGTCTGCTCCTCACTTCGTCATCGCCGGCGCCGGCATCGGCGGGCTGACTATGGCGCTGTCACTCGCCCGCCGCGGCATCGCCGCCACCGTCGTCGAGAAGCGTACCGGCTTCGGCGAGCTGGGAGCCGGCCTCCAGATCACCTCCAATTCCGGCCGCGTGCTCGATGCGCTCGACCTCGCCCTGCCGCTGAAGCGCGTCAGCGTCTCCTCACACGGGCTGACAATCCGGCGCTGGCGGGACGGCTCGCAACTGCTGGAGATGCCCTCCAGCCCGGAGCGCATGCCGACCCCGTTCCGCATGCTCAGGCGCAACGACCTGCACACCATCCTGCTCGACGCCGCGCGCGCCATGCCCAACATCCGCCTGATGGTCGGGCGCGGGGTGCAAGAGGTCAGCCAGGACGAGAACGGCGTCGCGGTCAGGCTCGGCGGGCAGAACGGCAGCAGCGAGACGATTTCCGCGCTCGGGCTGATCGGCGCCGACGGGCTGTGGTCACGCGTGCGGGACCTCACCGGCGATGCCTCGCCGCCAGTCTTCACCGGCTATGAAGCCTGGCGCGCCGTCGTGCCGACCCGCGCCGCCGACAAGCCGCGCGTGACGCTCCATCTCGGCCCCGGCCGGCATGCCGTGCATTACCCCGTCGCCGGCGGCAAGGAGATCAACGTCGTCGTCGTCCGCCAGGCCAAGGAAGCCCGTGAGGGCTGGTCGCGCGACGGCGACGCCAGCATCGTCACCGAGCACCTCTCCGGCGCCGCGCCGGCGCTACGCGAACTCACCGGCGAGGCGCAGGGCTGGCAGGTCTGGTCGCTGTTCGACCGCAAGCCCGCGGCCATGGCCATGGGCCGCATAGCCTTGATGGGCGACGCCGCTCACCCCGTCCTGCCCTTCCTCGCACAAGGCGCTTCGCTCGCCATCGAGGACGCCGCCGTGCTGGCGCGCCTCCTCGCCGAGACGCTTGGGCGCGATGGCGCGGCCGGGGTGCCGGTCGCGTTCGCCGCTTACGCAAAGGCCCGCGCCCGGCGCGCCGCCCGCGTGCAGGAAGAAAGCCGCAGCAACGGCCGCAACTACCATATGGGCTGGCCGCTGAGCATGGCCCGGGATTTCGCGCTGAAACGGCTGGGCCCGGATGGGCTGCGCAACCGCTATGGCTGGCTCTACGACTGGCGCGACATATAGCATCGGACCGAAAAACGGAATGCATTTTTCGGTAAAATCGGATGCGATAACAAATAGATAGCTCACTGCTACCGCGTCCGGTCGGACGCGCGGCGATTTGACTGACCTCGCCATCGCCGCATTCCATCCCTATCTGTTGGTTCGGAGAGGGATGAAAGAGAGATGATCCGCGTCAATCTGTACGAACAGCTCAATGGTCGCGCCCGCGCCATGCCGCGCTGGGCCGCATGGCTTGCCATGGCGGCGAGCTTCGTCGTCGGCATAGCCCTGTTTCTGGTCGCAGCGAGCCTCGCCCTGATCTTGATTCCGATCGTCGCCGTAGCCGGCGCGATCGCGGTCTGGCGGCTCAAGGCCAAGATGAAGGCTGCCGGTTTCGACCGTGCCGATCCCTTCGCGGGCGGGCCCCAGAGAGCCGAGCGGATCGAGGTGATCGATGCGGAATATCGCATCATCGAGCCGGACGAGCCGCGCCGCTAGCGCGTGCCGGTCAGTTTGCTGCGCAAGCTGACCGACGAAGGCGTCTTCTCTGTCGAGCGAAAGCCGTTGCGGCTCACTCGATCCGGCTGACCAGGATCTTGTCGATGCGGCGGCCGTCGAGGTCGACGACCTCGAAGCGCCAATGCCCCTTGTCGAAGCTCTCGCCGACATTGGGCAGGTGGTTCATTTCGGCCAGGATGAAGCCGGCGACCGTCTGGAAGTCGGCGTCGCGCGGGATCGGGATGCCGAGTTCGTGCGAGAACTCGTCGACCTGCATCCAGCCGGCCACGAGATAGGAGCCGTCCGCGCGCGTCACGATGGCAGGCTCGTCCTCTTCCTCTTCCTGGAAGGCGCCGATGATCGCCTCGAGCACGTCGCCAGGCGTGATGATGCCCTCGAAATGGCCGTACTCGTCGAAGACCACGGCCATATGCACGCGGCTGGAGCGGATCTCGCGCAGCACATGCAGGGAATCGGCGGTGTCCATCACCACCGGCGCGTCCTGGACATGCCTACGCAGTTCCTCGATGTCCCCGGTAGCGAGGAAATCGATCAGATCCTTCATCAGCACGACGCCGATGATCGAATCCGACTCGCCATCCTGAACCGGCAGGCGCGAGCGGCGGGTGTCCTTCAGCTGCAGGCGGAGTTCCTCGGCGCTATCCGACAGGTCGATGACCTCGACCTCGCGGCGCGGCGTCATCAGCGCGCGCGCCGAGCGGTCGGCAAGACGCATGACGCCCGCGATCATCTCGCGCTCGTCGCGCTCCAGCACGCCGGCGGTCTCCGCCTCGGCAATGATGGTGCGAACCTCCTCTTCGGTGACCTTCTCTTCCGACTCACCCTTCTGGCCGAGCAGCGCGAGCACCGACTTGCCGGAGACGTCGAGCAGGAAGACGAGCGGGGCGCCGACCTTGGACATCAACGCCATCGCAGGAGCGACGCGCGCCGCAATGCGCTCGGGGTCCCGCAGCGCGACCTGCTTCGGCACCAATTCACCGAGGATCAGCGACAAATAGGTGATCGCGACGACCACGATGCCGACGCCGAGTGTATCCGACACCGATTGCGAAAAACCCTGGGTGCCCAGCCATTCCGACAGGCGCGCGCCCAGCGTGGCGCCGGAGAAGGCGCCAGAGAGCACGCCGACGAGCGTGATGCCGATCTGGACAGTGGAGAGGAATCGGCCGGGGTCTTCGGCCAGGCGTATCGCGGTCGCGGCGCCCTTGTTGCCCTGGTCGCTGAGGACCTTGAGGCGAGCCGGCCGCGACGAGACGACGGCGAGCTCGGACATGGCGAGAAGTCCATTCACGATCGTCAGCGCCAGGACGATCAGGATTTCGGTTAACAAAACCAATCCGTTTGCTGCGGCGCTGCGACATTTGGCAGCCCGCTTCTATGCCCCTTATAGCGGATCATTGCATGAACGCGATAAGCCAGACGAAAGAATCGTGAGCGAATGATGACGAGACCGAGCTTCTGGCAGCCGACACAAGGCGAACAGGCCGGCGCCGACCGCCGCTTGCAGGCGCCGTCCGCCCAGCGCAACCGCGACGCGATCCTCGACGTGCTGCGCCAGGTGCTGCCGCCTTCCGGGCTCGTGCTGGAGGTCGCGAGCGGCTCGGGAGAAAATGCCATCCACTTCGCGAAGGCCTTTCCCGCCCTCTCGTTCCAGCCGAGCGATCCCACTCCCGATGCGCTGGCGAGCATCACGGCCTGGACGCAGGAATCCGGCCTCTCCAACATCCTGCCGCCGCTGATGCTCGACGCCGGCGCGTCGGAATGGCCGATCGAGGCAGCCGATGCGATCCTCTGCATCAACATGATCCATATCTCGCCCTGGAGAGCGACCGAGGGCCTGTTTCGCCAGGCCGGGCGGCTGCTGAAACCCGGCCATCCGCTCTATCTCTACGGCCCTTATCGCCGTCCCGGCCTGCCGCTCGAACCGAGCAACGCAGCCTTCGACGAAAGCCTGCGCAGCCGCGATCCGGAATGGGGCTTGCGCGATCTCGATGCGGTGGAGGGGCTCTCGGCTGCCAACGGCTTCAACGCGCCGCAAATCATCGAAATGCCGGCCAACAATCTGAGCGTGATCTTTCGAGCTGCATGAAAGAAGCCGCCGTCGAAAACGCTGCGAGCAGCGGCCGAAGCCGACATCGCGAAACTTCCGCCTCCTCCATTCGTCGGGCTGGCGAATCGCCCGATCGCCGCACTACGCCGGGTCCTGATCCAAGGGGGCGATCATGATTAAGCGTATCTTATGCCTAGGCCTTTTGGCGTTTGCTCTTGCCGGCTGCGTCACCATGCAGAATCCGCTGTCGCAACGGGACGTCGAAACCTTCAGACTTGCCAGCATCCATGTGGCGACCGATTCCGCCGCGACCCTGTGGTGGGGCGACGGGGACCGCGCCTATGCGAGATCCAAAGGGCGGTCGGACGCTGAATCCGAAGAACTCTCCAAGACGCCCGAAGCCCGTGCCTTCATCGCCAAGCTGGCTTCCGCGAAGATCAGCGCCGCGCTCGAGCAGCAGTTGAAGCCGGTCCTGACCGGCCCGCGCCCCGTGAAGATCGACGTCAACCTGCGCCGGCTCTACGTCGCCTCGGCCATCCAGCGCGTGGTTGTGGGCGGCGGCCATGAGTTGGTCGCCGATGTCACGGTGACCGACGCCAAAACCGGCGCTGTTCTCGTGAGCTATCCCGAATTCCACTCGATGGCGCTGGCCGGCCAGGGAATCGGCGGAACGATGCTCGATGCGGCCTTCATGGCCGATCCGATCGATCGCCTCGTGCTGAATTTCGCCACCAAATATCGCGAGTGGCTGGTGCCGCCGCCCAACGCCTAGGCCGGGCCGCAAGTGCAGCGTCTCGGAGCCGGCTTGGTGCGGACGGCGGGACTCGAACCCGCAAGCCTTTGAAGGCGCAAGATTTTAAGTCTCGTGCGTCTACCAGTTTCGCCACGTCCGCGGGCGTCACAGCGATAGAGCATCGGACCGAAAAGTGGAACCCACTTCTCGGAGAAATCCGGTGCTTAAACAACGAGCTACATCGCCGCTTTGCGTCGGAAAGGACGCACGGCGATGTCGCGGGCGGGCACGGTGCGCGCAAGACTTCGGCCGCCTGCGCACAGGGCGATCGCTGCAGCCGCTCAGTGCGGCCGCGCCGGCTTGTACCACTCGACCCCGTCGGGATCGACATAGAGCCCCGGCGGCACGTTCGAGCCGATGCTCTTCTCCTCCATCGGAACGCGCATCGTGTCGTCGCGGTCGCCGCGTTTGACAGAGGTCCCGGCGGGTTGCGCGGCATGGCCATGGGCGCCGCGGCCGACGCTGCTGGCCAGCCCGATCACGCCCTGCCGGCCTGCGACCTTGTCCTGCAGCTCCGTCACCGGGCGCGCGACGAAGGCGACCTTTGCGCTGCCTTCGACCACGGGCAGCGCCCGCCTCGCCGCGCCCTCGCCTGTCACCCGGACGCCGACGAAACGCGGCACATAGGTCGCGCCGCCCTTGCCGAAGGATTCCCAACCGCCGGCCGAGACGACCTGCGCGCCGCAGCGCTTGTGGGCACGCTCGCAGGCAGCGCGCGTGACGTAGCGCGGCGCCCGCTGCTCGAATTCGGCGCGGGCGTTGCGATAGGCGAACTCGCATTGCTCTGGGCTGAGCAGCCCGCCGGCGATGCATTCGTCGCGCCGAACATAGGTATTTCCGGGGCTCTGCGCCGACAGCTCGGCCGGGCTCGCGAGCGTGAGGGCAGGCGCAAGCGCGGCGACGCGCAGCGTGGCGAGGATCGAGGCCGGAATCATCATGCGGTGAAACAACATTGCAATTATGGCTTTACAGCAGCGCGCGCCGCGAGGCGGCCAGCTCCCGGGTTGCGCCATAGTCGATCTTCCCGTTGCCGAGCACCGGGATCGAAGGCGTCACCAGGATAGCGCGCGGTACCCATAGCTCCGGGAAGCCCTGCGACTTGGCCGCTTCCTGCAGTGTCGCACGGTCTGCGTCGGGCTTTTCGGTGACGAGGATGAGCTGCTCGCCCTTGCGGGGATCGGGCAGTCCGACGACGACATGGTTCTGGTCCGGCCAAAGCTTGGCGATCATGGTCTCGACCGCCGCGAGCGAAACCATTTCGCCGCCGAGCTTGGCGAAGCGCTTGGCCCGGCCTCGAATCGCGACGAAGCCGTCCTCGATCACGACGATGTCGCCGGTATCGTGCCAGCCGCCTTCCGGCGGGACGACCCGGCCCGGCTGCGCCGGGTCGAGATATCCGGCCATGACGTTCGGCCCGCGCACGGTGAGCCGCCCGCCCTCATGGATGCCCTCAACAGGCTCCAGCTTCGCCTCGATGCCGGGCAGGAGCTGGCCGACCGTACCTTCGCGCATGGCCGCCGGCGTGTTGACGGCGAGCACCGGCGAGCATTCGGTGCAGCCATAGCCTTCGAGGATGGTGGTGCCGTAGGGCTCCCACATCCGCTTCGTCTCGGCCTTGACCCGCTCCGCCCCCGCGACGACGTAGCGCACGCCGCCAAGGTCGTTCGCTTCCGCAGCGCGGGCGTATCCTTGAAGGAACGTGTCTGTGGCGAGCAGGAAGGTCGCCTTCATGTCGCAGATCAGCTTCGGCACCTGCTTGTAGTGCAGCGGGCTCGGATAGAGCACGACCTTCATGCCGTGCAGCAGCGGCACCATCACCCCGGCAGTCAGCCCGAAGGAGTGGAAGGCCGGCAGCGGGTTCATGAAGACGTCCCGCTCGGAGATCGCACCGTCGGCATGAGCGAAGACCTGCCGCGCATTCGAGACGATATTGGCATGGCTCAACACCACGCCCTTCGGCTTGCCCTCCGTCCCCGAGGTGAAGAGGATGACAGCGGCCTCGTCCGGCTTGGCCTCATAGGAGCGGTGGACGAAGCCCGGCAGCAGGCTCTGCAATGCGCCGAGCGCCTTGTCGAAGCTGGTGATCTCCTTACGGACGTCTTCGAGGTAGACGATGCGCCGCCCTTCGCTCAAGGCCGCAACTTCCTCGTCAAGCTTGCCCTGATCGACGAAACGCCGGGAGGTGACGATGGTCTTGAGCTGTGCGACCTCCGCCGCTGCCCGCAGATTGCGGACGCCGGCCGTGAAATTGAGCAGCGCCGGCACGCGGCCATAGGCGAAGAGCGAAAACAGCGTCACCGCCATGCCCTGCATGTTCGGCAGGAGAACCCCAACATGCTCGCGCTCGGAGGTGAGCGCCGCGAGCTTGCGCCCCAGCACCAGCGCCCCGAGCACGAGCCGCCCATAGGTGATCGGCTGGCGCTCGGGATCTTCCAGCGCGATACGGCCCTTGCCATGCCTGGCGATGGTCTGCAGCAGAGCGCGAAAGATCGTGATCCGCGCAGCCGCGGCATCGAAGTTGGCGGCGGCCATGTCTGGCGCGTCTCCCGGTCGGCGTTTCCTCTGGCTGCCAACCTAGTGACATCGGCGCCGGTTTCAACGTCCGGAACAGACGTCATGCTCGGGCTTGCCCCGCGCATGACGTAAACCAGCGTCCATGAGATTCTCGGGTCGCGCTCCGCCCCGCCCGGGAATGACGGGGCCGCAGCCCTACCCGAACGCCCCGATCTCGTGCTGGATCGCGCCGGATATCTCGCGGATCAGCTCGAACAGTGCCAGCATCGGCGCGAACACGTCGCGATGCAGGGCTTCATAGGTGCCGCCCTCGCGCGGGCCCGGCGGCTCGCCGAAATCGAGGCCGATGGTCGGGTCGGGATCGCGCGGGAAGATCTCGGCCAGCAAGGCCAGACAGGCCGGCACGTCGAGGCGCAGCAGCCGCTCGATCAGCGCCTCGCGCGTCAGCCCCGCATGCGGTCGGAAATCCGGGATATGGGCGCAGGCGAGCCAGATCCGATGCATTGCCGCGAGCCTGAGAGCGTGCAGCGCCGCGAGCCGCACCGGCATCTGCGGGGCGTCTTCCGCCGCCACCTTGAGTTTCAGCGCATCAGCCGACAGCCGCCAGAACAGGCGGCGCAGCGCCGGTGCGAGCTCCAGCCGCGACATTGCCTCCGCCACCGCCAGCAATTCTTCGCGTCGCCCTTCGCGCACCGTCCGGCGCGCTCGGTCGAACCAGCTGCCGGGATCGAGCGAGTCAAGATAGGCTCTGAGCACGTCTAGGTCGCTATGGCCGATCGCATAGGCGGCGAGGCGATAGGCGCGGTCGAAACGCTCCGAGCGCTCGCGCATGGCGCGGAAAAGATCCGGCGAGCGCGAGGCGGCGTGGCCGACGCCATGCATGCTGTTCGCCATCCAGCCGAGCTGTTGGAGGATGGCGTTGTTGGGGATGGCGCGCAGTTCGCGCGGATGGCGGATGTGCGTCGGCCCTGCCCCTTCCGATTGCCGCGCGGCCGGGCGCGAGCCGGTCTTGTCGAGCAGCGAGGGGCCGAAGGTGCCGATCAGCGCCGCATAGCCGGGGTCGTCGACCAGCGCGTTCATCTCCTCGCGCACGGTCTGGAAGAACTCGCTGGCGAAATCCGGTTCGTCGTAGATCGGGTCGTCCACCGCCTGGGCCGGCGCGAAGACCGCCTCGGCGATCCGGCCGACGGTTGCCCCTGCGAGTTGCGGCGTGCCGAACAACAGATACCCATCGCTGCCCTGGAAGCTGGTCTCGCGCACCGTCCTGATGCCGGCTTGCGCGAAGGCCCGCCGCGCATAGGCCGGATCGAGATAGGCCAGCCGATCCGACAGGCTGTCCGGATGGGCGCCGCGGCCGACCGATTCGCCATGGGTGTCGAAGATGACGAGTTCGACATCCGCGAGCTCGTAACGCGCGAGTAGCTCTGCGATGCGGATGCGCAAACGCTCGACCCAAAAGGTCGAGGCGACCTGCCCGATATAGCGCCCGGAATCGGAATAGCCGAACTGGATGCACAGCCGCCCGTGGCGCTTGAGATAGTCGCGGAAATGCGGGCTGCGCAACGCCTCGTCGATGATGCGCGGCCCCTGCTCCAATGCGTCCGAGGTCTCGAACAGCGGCGAAATCTCGACCCTGTCGGCAATGCCGAAACGGCTGGCGAGCCAGAGCGCGCAGAGTAATGTATAGCCGGTCTCGGTTTCCGCGATCAGGAAGCGCACCGGCCCGGTGCCGTCGACATGCTTCACGATCTGCGCGATCGTCATCATCATCCGCGCGGCAGAGGCCCGCTCGGCCGCCAGCGCCCCGAAATCGACGGCAACCGGCTCGACCTTGCCGAGCTCGGTGTTGGCGGCTGCAAGGAAGGCGCGCCGCTGCGCCGGCTCGCCCGGCTCCTCCTCCAGCGAAATGACCGAGCGCAACGCATTGTGAAGCTGCGAGGCATTGAGCCGGAAATGCGGCAGCGCGATCGAGACGCCATGGGCGAGGCAGCCTGCCCGGATCTGCGCAAGTGCGAGCCTTGTCTCGTCGTCCGCAGCGTCGGCAAGGGCTCCGTCGAGCGCCTCGATCAACCGGGAGGCTTCCGGCAGTGCGGTCTCGCGTTCATGCACCAGCGACAGCGCAAAGGCCTGCAGGGCTTGCAGCGAAGGCTGCGTGCCGATCGGGGGCGCCAATGCGAGTTGGCGCTCCACCGCTGCCAGTGCCGCGCTCACCAGGGCACGGACGCCTTCTGCGGCCGGCACGCGCGGCAGCTTTTCGAGGATGCGCGCGAACTGCCCGCTCTTCGATTCCAGCCGGTAGCGCAGCGTGTCCCACCAGCCGATATCGGTGCGCCCGTCCGTGTCGCAACCGACCCAGGACGCGAGCGTGATCGGCTTCGGCGCGAGTTCGGTCCAGCGTTCGGGCCAGCGTTCGAGGGCGATAGCAAAGAACGCGGCGTTCAGCCGGTCGAGGGCATCGCGCGCATGGCGCACGGCGTAGCGCGCCTGCTCGAACTCGTCCTGCAGCGTGATCCGGCCATCGGGGCGGAAACTCAGATCGGCCTCTCCGACGACCGCCTCCCCCGCAGTACCGCCGGAGGCGAGATCGGCGAGCGCATGGCAGAGCCGGCGCGCCATGCCGAAGGTCGGATGCGCGGTGAAGACGGCGGCAAAGCGCGCCCGCTCCACGGCCTGCCGGAAATCGTCAAAGGACGCCGCCGCACCGGCCGCTCCCTCCGCAAGCCCGGAGAACACAGCCGCTTCATCCTTGTCGAGCCCGACATAGCGGGCGACGCGCACGGCCCGCTGCCGCAGAGCCTGCCGCCCGAGCTGGCGAACCAGTTCGCCTGCGCCTTCCACGGTCAGTTCGTTGCGGTCCATCAGCCGGGTCAGCCAGAGCGTGACCCGCAGCACCGGGTTGCCAAAGGGGTCGTCGCGAGAATCCCGGCGCGCCTCCTCGATCCGACTCAGCAGTTCGCCTGCGAGCGCCTCGACGTCTGGAATTACCGGGCTTCCCTGCGCGATCTCTGCAGCCATGACCGCCCTCCCGTGGCGCGCCCGGCTTGGTAAGCACAGCCGGTTCGTGCTGCATTGCAGCATCGGATGACCGCAGCCGCAAGCCGGAACGATATCGCCGGCCCGGATAAATTTTACCCGGACCATATTGCGCCGATAAAACTACCCGGATAATAAACCCTCCGTCGAGGAGAACAGATGTCCACAAGCTTGCCCATGCGCTGCACCGCCTTCCATGACGCCACCCGTATCGCCGGGGGCGCGCTGCCCGACGTCGCGCTCGCCGTGAAGGCGGCGCTGGCAGCCAATGCTGCGGCCGCGATCCTCGTCTTCGACGACGCAAGCGGAAAGGTCGTCGACCTCGACCTGCGCGGCAGCGATGCCGAGATCGTCGCACGGCTTGCGCCCGAGCCTGGCAAGGCCTCACAGACTGCGCGGGAAGCAGAGGGCACCGAGGCGCCGCGCGGCCGGGGCAGGCCCAAGCTCGGCGTCGTCGCGCGCGAGGTCACGTTGCTGCCACGGCATTGGGACTGGCTGGCCCTCCAACCCGGTGGCGCTTCCCAGGTCCTGCGGCGTCTTGTCGACGAAGCCCGCAAGAACGATGGCGGGCGCAGCCGGGCCCGCGCGGCGCAGGCCGCGGCCTATGCCTTCATCTCTGCCATGGCGGGCAACCGCGAGGGCTTCGAGGAAGCCACGCGCGCCCTCTTCGCCGGCAATGACGAAGGCTTCGCCACGCACAGCCGGGCATGGCCCGCCGATGTCCGCGCCTATGCGGAGAAGCTGCGGGCAGGCCCGGCCGATCCGGAGGCGCAGCCGTGACCGCCTATCTCGCCCCGAGCTGGGAATCCGGCCGCGACCTCTTCAAGCGCGGCATTACCGGCGTGGTCGTGATGCTCAATCTCCTGCGCCTTCGGGAGATCGCGGACTATGCCGCCACGCCGCAGCTCGCGCCGGGCGAGCCGATCAGCGGCGCGCAAGCCTTCGAGCGTTACATCGCGCATTCTCAGCCCTATCTGGAGGCCAGCGGCGGTAAGCTGCTCTTCATCGGCGAAGGCGGTCCGTTCTTCATCGGCCCGGAAGGCGAGCGCTGGGATCGCGCCATGCTGGTCCGGCAATCCTCCGTGCAGAACTTTCTCGCCTTCGCCAGCCATGAAGGCTACCTGTCCGGCTATGGGCACCGTCTCGCCGCCATCGAGGATTCCCGCCTGTTGCCACTGGTCCGGATGCCGCCGTCGGCCGGCGACATGCGCGCGGCATAGGCGGGACGCCGGGGCGGGCTGCGCCTGGCGCCATTGCGGGGCCCTCTGCCCAACGGCATAGCGGCGGCACTGCGCGCACCGCGCCCCGCCCCCGAATTCGCAAGGCCGCCCCGACATGACCACCCGCGCGCAATGGCTCGGCATCATCTGCGGGCTGCTGACCTCGCTGATATGGGGTGTGCAATCAGTCGTCTCCCGGCACGCCATGCTGATCGACCTGACGCCGGCCGACGTGACGATCCTTCGCTTCGTCTCGGCCGGAGCCGTATTGCTGCCCTGGGCGCTGAAGCATATGCGCCCCTTCCCGGTCGGCTCGCTGGGCTGGCCGCGCGCTTGGATCATGGCGTTGCTGATCGGCCCGCTCTATAGCCTGCTTCTGGTCGGCGGCGCCCATTTCGCGCCGGCCCTGCACTCCTCGATTATCTCGCCCGGCCTGATCCCGGTCTTCACCGCCCTGCTCGTCTTCCTCGTCACCGGCGAGCGCGCCGGGCGGATGCGTCTCGCCGGGCTCGGCATCATCGTGCTCGGCATCGGCATCTTCTCGCGCGACGCGCTGGCCGCGACGCCGTCGCGGCCAGACGCCTGGATCGGCGACCTGCTCTTCGTACTGATCGCCTGCCTGTGGTCGATCTTCGGGCTGCTGGCCAGGCGCTGGGGCGCAAGCTCGATCGAGGTCACCGCAGCCTCATGCCTGCTCTCGGTGCCACTGCTTGTGGTCGTCGCGCTGGCGCTGCCCATCCACATGGCGCGGGCACCCCTCGCCGAGCTGCTGTTGCAAGCGCTATATCAGGGCGTGCTCGTCGGCGTGGTCGCACTCTATCTCTACGCCCGCACGGTGGCGACGCTTGGCGCCGCGAAGGCGACGCTGTTCCTGCCGCTGGTGCCGGTCGTGACCGCGAGTTCCAGCGCCCTGCTGCTGGCGGAAACGCCCACGCCGACAGAGCTCGTCGGCATGGCCGTGGTTGTGACGGGGATGCTGGTCGCCTTCCGCTCACCATCAGTCGGCTGAGCGACGGGACGGCATCTCAGCCCTGGTGCCCCTTGGCGATCGGCTCGACATAGGTGAGAGCCATATCCCAGGGGAAGTAGATCCAGGTATCCTGGCTGACCTCGGTGACGAAGGTGTCGACCGTCGGCACGCCGGCCGGCTTGGCATAGACCGTGGCGAAATGCGCGTTCGGCAGCATCTCGCGCACGACGCGCGCCGTCTTGCCCGTGTCGGTCAGATCGTCGACCACCAGCACGCCCTTGCCCTTGCCGTCGCCGATCGCCTTGATGTTCGGCGCGATGTCCTTGAGCACCCTGAGCTCGGACTGGTTCCTGTAGTCGTGATAGCTGGCGACGCACACAGTCTCGATCATGCGAAGGCCGAGCTCGCGGCAGATGATTGCCGCCGGCACCAGCCCGCCGCGGGTGATGCAGACCATGGCCTCGAAGGGCCCCTTCTCCGCGAGGCGCCAGGCGAGCGCGCGGGCATCGCGGTGGAACTGATCCCAGGAAACCGGGAAAGCCTTGTTCGAGGACGGTTCGGCCATGGCGCTGCACTCCGGACAGGTGGCGGCGCCCGCGGCGCCGTTTCCTGTCGGAAAACCCTATCGGCGCGCGCCTGACAAGAGGGACGTACCGAACATCCCCAGCCGGGGCCGGCGAATCCGCCTCAAAACTCGGCCCAGCCATCCGCTCCGCCGCCGGATGCCACCTTTCGGCCGCGCGGGATCGGCGCCACCGACGGCACGGCGCGCAGCGCCGGCGCCGCAGCGCGGACGGGTTGCAGCGCCGGGCGCGCGCGCTCGCTTCCGAGCCGGAAGGACGAAGCCATCGTGCTCAGTTGCTCGGTCTCCTGCTGGAGATCGCGGGCAACACGGGCGCTCTGCTCTGCGAGCAGCGAATTCTGCTGCGTGATCTCGTCCATATGCGCGACGGTGCGCGCCATCTCGTCGATGCCGTTCGCCTGCTCGGTCGTCGCCTGCGAGATCTCGCTGACGGTGGAGGCGACCTTCGAGGCCGCATCGACGATCTCGCGCAGCGTCGAGCCGGCATCCTTGACGAGACCGACGCCGGCTTGAATCTGCTGCGCGGAGTTCGCGATCAACGCCTTGACGCCATTGGCCGACTCGCTGCAGCGGGCGGCGAGCGCGCGCACCTCGGTCGCGACCACCGCGAAGCCGCGTCCGGCATCGCCGGCGCGGGCCGCTTCTACGGCCGCATTGAGCGCCAGCAGGTTCGTCTGGAAGGCGATTTCGTCGATCATCGAGATGATCTCGGAGATGCCGGACGACGCCTGCTCGATCCTGCCCATCGCCTCCACCGCCTCGGTGACGATGGCTCCGCCCCGCGCGGCGACCTCGCTCGCCTCATTGCCAAGCTGCACCGCCATCTTCGAATTGCCTGCACTGTGCTTGACCGAAGCCGCGAGCTCCTCAGTCGTCGCCGCCGTCTGCTGCAGGCTCGAAGCATTGGCCTCCGTGCGCTCCGCCAATTGCTGGCTGTCGGACGTGATCTTCAGCGAGGCCCCATCGATACGCGCGGAAATCTCGCGCACCGAGCCGACCACCTCAGCCAGCGTGTCGAGCAGATCGTTGACGCCGTTGCAGAGCGTCGCGACCTCCCCGTTCTTGCCTTCCAGCGGCACGCGGCCGGTCAGGTCCTTGTTCTTGGCGCGCGCGATGACCTCACTCGTCTCCTTCACGGCGGCCTCGAGCTGCTTGCCCTTGAAGGTGGCCGTGATGTCGGTGGCGAACTTCACGACCTTGTAGGGCCGCCCCTGCGCATCGAGGATCGGGTTGTAGCTCGCCTGGATCCAGACCTCTCTGCCACCGTTTCCGATGCGCCGATACTGCCCGGCATCGTACTCGCCCCTGCTCAGGCGCTCCCAGAAGTTGCGATAGGCTGGCGACTCCCGCTCGGCGGGATCGACGAACATGCGGTGGTGCTGTCCGACGATCTGCGCGAGCTCATAGCCGAGAACATTCAGGAAATTCTCGTTCGCATGCAGGATCTTGCCGGTGAGGTCGAACTCGATGACGGCCTGCGCCTTGTCGATCGCGGCACGCTGCCCTTCGAGATCGGCCAGGCGGTTCTTCTGTTCGGTGATATCGAAAGCGTATTTGATCACCCCGACCAGCTTGCCGCCCGCGCCCATGATCGGGTTGTAGCTCGCCTGAATCCAGACTTCTTTGCCCCCCTTGCCGACACGAAGGTATTGGCCACGCGAAAACTCACCTCGTCCGAGATCGGTCCAGAACTGCTTGTATATCGCGCTGGTCTTTTCTTCCTGCGTCACGAACATACTGTGATGCTGACCTTTAATCTCGGCCAGTGCATAGCCCATCGTGGCCAGGAAATTCTCATTCGCGCCGCGTATCTTCCCGTCGATGTCGAATTCGATGACGGCTTGCGATCGGTTGATCGCCGCGAGCTGGCCCGCCGTGTGCTTGTTCGAGAATAGGCCGGAAAAGAGCGACATCGATATCCCCCTTTTGGCGCGGCCCAGCGCATCAGGCTTCGTCTCGGACCAGCGCCGTCATGAAAGCCGTTATCGAACGCCCGCTACGCGAAAACGCAGCGACATGAGCCGAATTCTTTTCGACTACTGCAGAATCATGACAGCTACCGGTTTATGAATGATGTATACCCGGCTCATCATCTCGAAAATCACGAAACAAAGAAATATTCGCCCGAAAAGATATTACATCAAAGCAATAATCAGGACGACACAAGGCGTTTCCGTACCGTTTTCCGGCAATAAAAAGGAAATGAATTGTATTATACGCGCAAAGGTCGCATCAGCTATTTATGCTTCTTTATATTTTAATTTTTCAACATCAATCATAGCCTTCACCTCGGCCATAGCGGCCTCGAGTTTGCCTGCTTCGCGCGACCGCACGACGATGTTCGTGTCGGGCCCGATCTCCGACCAGAACGGATAGGAACCGATAGAGACCGCCGGATGAGCCTTGGCGATCTCCGCCAGCGGGCCGCCGATATCGCCCTCGCGCAAGCCGGCGCGGACCGTATCGGAGAGGATCTTCGTCCCTGTCCGCAAAGTCGGCGCCACGACGTCCAGCATCGCCTGCATGATCGCCGGAACGCCGGCCATCACATAGACATTCCCGATATTGAAGCCCGGCGCCTTCGAGATCGCGTTGGCGATCAGCTCGGCACCGGCCGGGATCCGGGCCATCCGCATGCGCGCCTCGTTGAGTTCGGCCGGCGAGAAGCGCTCCGACAGCATGGCGACCGCGCGCGGATCGTAATCGATGGCGACGCCGAAAGCGGCCGCGACGGAATCCGCCGTGATGTCGTCATGGGTCGGCCCGATACCGCCGGTGGTGAAGACATAGCTGTAGCGCCCCCGCAGGGCGTTGAGCGCCGCGACGATCTCCTCCTTCACATCCGGCACCACCCGGACCTCGCGCAGCTCGATGCCGATATTGGTGAGGTACTCGGCGATATAGCCGATGTTCTTGTCCTTCGTGCGCCCCGAGAGGATCTCGTCGCCGATCACGAGAATCGCGGCCGTGACCATGACGGCGGAGGAACTGGCTTCACTGGCGGTCATGGCGGCACTCCTGGCTTTCAGCACAAGAGCTAGGGCATCGGACCGAAAAGCGGTACCCACTTTCGGACGCATCCAATGCTCAGAAAACGAGATAGGTCGCCGCCCCAGGGCCCGGTGGCGCGGGCGGCGATCGAAGGCGCTTGACGCGGCGCTGTGGCGGCACCGCGAAGGCCTCGGTTCAGGCGCGCTTGCGCTCGAAGGCAAGATTGAGCCGCGTCTGCGAAACGAGTTCGTAACCGCTGCGCGTCAGCAGGCCGACGAGATCGCTCTGCCAGCGCTGGCGCGAATCCTCGATGATGATGAAGCCCGGCCAGAGCGTCTCCGGCGCATCGCGCAGGAAGGGCTCGAGAATGATGTCCTCCGCGCCCTCGACATCGAGCTTGATCGCATCGATCCGCTCATAGCCCTCGCCCTGGACCAGGGCGAGCAGCGTCATGGCCGGCACCTTCAGCGCGGTTCCCGCGCTCGAATTGATGATGCGGACGCTCGACTCGCCGCGATTGGCCTGGTCGATGAACAGGGTGAGTTCGCCCGGCTTGTCGGCCAGAGCACAGGCCACCGCCTTGATCGTGCCGAACGGGTTCTGCGCGATGTTGAAAGCGAGCCGTGCGAAGATATCCGGCTGCGGCTCGACCGCGAGGATGCGCGCGCCGCGCCCCGCCTGCGAGGCCACGAACAAGGAATAGGCGCCGACATTCGCGCCGACATCGATGAAGGTGAAGCCTTCGCGCAGCCGGGCCGCCAGCATCTCGCGCTCCGACACGTCGAAGCTCTGCGGCGTGAACAGAACGCGCTTCTCGCAGATATTGCCGTTCGGATGGAGCCGCATCCTGGCGCCCAGCGCCTCGATGTCGACAGGAGTGCCGTCGAGCGCGCGCAGGGCGATGCTGCGCAGCGCAAGGGCGAGCTTGCGCCCCAGGAAGCTGTCGGAGGTAGCACGCGTCCAGGCGATGATGCGCCCGATAAAGGCTTTCGGGGCAAAGGCGCCGTACGGCCGCTCTTCGCCAGCGGATTGATCGATCATGATGGCCATCGGGCCAGCCTGATACACCTCGCGGCGCCGGGGCGCCAGTCGTCAGGACACACAATCGCCAGACGTCACCGCGCGTCGGCGAAACGCGAATGAATCTCGCCGAACAGAGGCGCTATCGCGATGAAGACGTCGACGAGCCGCGGATCGAACTGCCGTCCGCGCTCACTCAGGACCACTGCGACCGCTTCATCATGCGTCATCGCCGCCTTGTAGACTCGCTCCGTGACGAGTGCGTCGTAGACATCGGCAATCGCCATCAGCCGCCCCGCCAGCGGAATGGCCAGCCCGGCGAGACCTTGCGGGTAGCCGGCCCCGTCCCAGCGCTCATGATGCGTGTAGGCGATTTCCTTGGCGAGCCGGAGAAACGAGCTCGATGCGCCCAGATGGCGCTCGGCATTGGCGATGGCGAGGCGTCCGAGCTCGGCATGCATCTGCATCACCGCGCGCTCTTCCTCGTCGAGTTTGCCGGGTTTCAGCAGAATGCTGTCGGGAATGCCGACCTTGCCGATGTCGTGCAGCGGGGCGGACTTGAACAGCAGCTCCAGGGTCGCGTCGTTCAGCTCCTCGGAGAAGAGGCCACGCTCCCGGGCGCCCTCCGCGAGTGCCCGCAAATAATACTGCGTGCGGCGGACATGGTTGGCCGTCTCGTTGTCGCGCGTCTCCGCCAGCGACGCCATGGCCAGAATGATGGCATCCTTCGCCCGCTCGGCTTCCTCCAATGCGGCCGAAAGCGAGTTCACCAGCGCGATGTTCGTCATCGCGACGGCCGCGCTGTTGGCGATCCGCCGCAGGGCCCGGATCACGTCCGGCTGGGGACGATGACGGCGCGCCCAATACGCGCCGATCGCGGCGACCGGATCATCCTGCCTCACCGGCACCATCACGAGGCTGCGCACGAAGGTCGGCCGATAGGCCGCATGGGGAATGCGATCGTCTGCGTAGATGTCCTCGATGACCACGACCTCGCCATGCTGCATGGCCCAGCCTGAAATGCAGGCTTCCATCGGGAAGCGCTGGCCTTTCCAGAGCGGGGTGATGGCGTCCTCGTCGGCATAGTAGCAACGGCCATTCTCGCGCAGGACGAAGCTGATGCCGTCTGCGCTGGTCAGTCCCCGCGCATTCCGGCGCACCACCGCCATGACCTCGTCGAGCCCGCGAGCCATCGCAAGATCGAGCACCAGCGCATCGAGCGCGCTCAGCGTCGGATCGGGAGTATCGGCGGCCAGGCTGGAGACAGTCGCTTGCATATGTCCAAAGGTAAGCGAGCCGGTCGGATCGACGGCGAGGCAACGAATTGCCTCAAAAAAGTTACAATTCCACGAATCTCCAGGCAATAATCATTCGCTCGCAACGAACCTTACGGCATCACCACCGCCGCCGCGTGGCTCGCGCATGCCTCCCGCGCTCAACCGGCTTGCGCGCCCCACCAAACGCAATAGATAAGGGGAGAGGAGTTTTCCACGCGCGATGACATTCGAAGACACCATCGGCCGCTCGCGTCCGCGCGAGCCTGCCATCAAGATTCATGGCCCCGAGGCCTTCGCGGCCATGCATAAGGCCGGCCGGCTGACGGCGGCGGGGCTGGACATGCTCGGCTCCTATGTCAAGCCGGGCGTCACCACCCAGCGTCTCGATGATCTCGCCTTCCAGTTCGCCATGGACAACGGGGCCTACCCGGCGACCTTGTTCTATCGCGGCTACACCAAGTCGATCTGCACCTCGATCAACCATGTCGTCTGCCACGGCATTCCCGACGACAAGCCGCTGCGCGAGGGTGATGTCCTCAACATCGACTACACGCTGATCGTCGACGGCTGGCACGGAGATTCCAGCCGCATGTACGGGGTCGGCGATATCTCGCGGAAGGCGGAGCGCCTTATCGAGATCACCTATGAAAGCCTGCTGCGCGGCATCAAGGCAGTCCGCGCCGGCGCCACGACCGGAGATATCGGCTTCGCGATTCAGCGCTATGCCGAGGCCGAGCGCTGCTCGGTGGTGCGCGACTTCTGCGGCCACGGCATCGGTCAGCTCTTCCACGACGCGCCGAACATCCTGCACTATGGCAGCCCCGGCGAGGGCATCGAGCTGAAGCCCGGCATGGTCTTCACCATCGAGCCGATGATCAATCTCGGCAAGTCGGGGGTGAAGGTGCTCTCCGACGGCTGGACCGCGGTGACGCGCGACCGTTCGCTCTCGGCCCAGTTCGAACATCAGATCGGCGTCACCGAGACAGGCTGCGAGATCTTCACGCTCTCGCCGGCCGGCCTCGACAATCCGCTCGCGGCGAAATGAGCGAGCGCCAGGGCAAGGGATCGCGCAAAGCGCCCTCGCCCGCGGGACTGTTCGCAGAATCCGCTGTCCCGGCGGTCTCCACGGCCCAGGCCCCGGCGCCGCACTACCACGGCCATCGCGATCGCCTGCGCGCCCGCTTTCAGGAGGCAGGCGCCGATGCGCTGCCCGACTATGAGCTGCTGGAGCTGCTGCTCTTCCGCTCGATCCCACAGCGCGACGTCAAGCCGCTCGCCAAGGAGCTGATCCAGCGCTTCGGCTCCTTCGCCGAGGTTTTGGCTGCTCCCGCCTCACGGTTGACTGAGGCCAAGGGCGTCGGCGAGGGCGTGGCGCTCGATCTCAAGATCGTCGAAGCCGCTCTGAAGCGCATGGCCAAGGGCGCCGTCGCCAAGCGCACCGTCCTCTCCTCCTGGTCCTCGGTGCTCGACTATTGCCGGATGGCGATGGCCTTCGCCGAGCGCGAGCAGTTCCGCATCCTGTTCCTCGACAAGAAGAACGCGCTGATCGCCGACGAGGTGCAGCAGACCGGCACGGTCGACCACACGCCGGTCTATCCGCGCGAGGTCATGCGCAGGGCGCTGGAACTTTCGGCTTCGGCGATCATCCTCGTCCACAACCACCCCTCGGGCGACCCGACGCCCTCCGGGGCCGACATGCGGATGACCCGCGAGCTCGTCGACATCGCCAAGCCGCTCGGCATCGCCATTCACGACCACATCATCGTCGGCCGAGACGGCCATGCGAGCTTCCGCAGCCTCGGCCTGATCTGAGCCGCAAGCCCCGCACCACGGGAGGCAGAGCCTATGCCGCAACTGACAGTGAAACGGGTCTATGATCCGCCGGCCCCCGGCGACGGCATGCGGATTCTGGTCGATCGGCTGTGGCCGCGCGGCGTCTCGAAGGACAGAATCGATCTCTGGCTCAAGGACATCGCGCCCAGCGATACCTTGCGGCATGAATTCCACGGCGATCCCGATCGCTGGGATGAGTTTTGCGCAGCCTATGCGGCAGAGCTCGGCACGGCCCCGGCGCAGGCTGCACTTTCCACGCTGGACGAGAAGCTCAAGGAAGGTCCTGTGGCCTTGCTCTACGCCGCCAAAGACGAGCATCACAACAACGCCGAGGCCCTGAGGATCTGGCTGCAGCAACGGCGCAGCTCGACGAAAACCGGCTAGAAGCGCTTCCGTTACGGAGCCTCGAATAGAAGCGGTCGCTGCCGCCTCTGCTGGACCGCCGGGTGTTGCCGCTCAGCTGCGTGAGGACTTCGCTCCTCACTATTGCCCATGAATTAGGCAGGCCGATCAATTGGCCGCCTCTTCCCCCTCTTCCCGAACGCCAGCGAATGCGCATAGGCTGACCGAAAAGGGGAAGAGGCTGCATGGTCGCATTCGATGAAATGACCGGCTTGGGCACGGAGCTGCGGCCTGCCTACGGAGCTCTCGACCGTTGGCTGAAGGAGGCTCCGCCGGAAACGCTGGCTCTGCGGCGCAGCCAGGCCGAGCTGTTCTTCCGGCGTATCGGCATTACCTTCGCCGTCTACGGCGACGCAGAATCCACCGAACGGCTGATCCCCTTCGATATCATCCCGCGCGTCCTGACCAAGCCGGAATGGACCAAGCTGGAAGCGGGCCTGCGCCAGCGCGTCACCGCGCTCAACATGTTCCTGGCCGATGTCTACGGGCCGAAGGAATGCCTCAAGGCCGGCATCATTCCACCGGATCTGGTCTACCGGAACGCCTGCTACCAGCTTGAAATGGTCGACTTCAAGGTGCCGCACGGCATCTACTGCCATATCGCCGGCATCGATGTGGTGCGCGTCGACGCCGACACCTTCTACGTGCTGGAAGACAATGCGCGCACCCCCTCGGGCGTCTCCTACATGATGGAGAACCGCGAAGTGATGCTCCGGCTCTTCCCTGAGCTCTTCGCCATGCATCGCGTCGCACCGGTCGACAATTATCCGGATCAGTTGCTGGCGACGTTGCGCTCGGTCGCGCCACGCAGCGCGCCTTCCGACCCGACGATCTGCCTGCTGACGCCTGGCCAGTACAATTCGGCCTTCTACGAGCACTCGTTCTTGGCCGACAAGCTCGGAGTCGAGCTGGTCGAGGGCTCCGACCTGCTGGTCAAGGACGACGTGGTCTATATGCGGACCACCCAGGGCCCCAAGCGCGTCGACGTGATCTACCGGCGCATCGACGATGATTTCATCGATCCCCTCGTCTTCCGCAGCGATTCGATCCTCGGCGTGCCCGGCATCATCGGGGCCTACAAGGCCGGCAACGTTACGCTGGCCAACGCGGTCGGCACCGGCGTCGCCGACGACAAGGCGGTCTACAGCTACATGCCGGAGATCGTGAAGTTCTTCACCGGCGAGGAGCCGATCCTGAAGAACGTCCCGACCTTCCGCTGCCGCGAACCCGAAGCCAACGCCTATGTCCTCGACAATCTCGAGAAGCTTGTCGTCAAGGAGGTCAACGGCTCGGGCGGCTACGGCATGCTCGTCGGCCCGCACGCCAACAAGGCGCAGATCGAGGCCTTCCGCCGCAAGCTCAAGGCCCAGCCGGACGGCTTCATCGCCCAGCCGACGCTGGCGCTCTCGACCTGCCCGACCTTCGTCGCCTCGGGCGTGGCGCCCCGCCATGTCGATTTGCGCCCCTATGTGCTCAGCGGCGCCAACGGCATCTCCTGCGTTCCCGGCGGGCTGACCCGCGTCGCGCTCAAGGAAGGCTCGCTCGTCGTCAATTCCAGCCAGGGCGGCGGCACCAAGGACACCTGGGTGCTCGACGCATGACGAACCCCGTCCTTCGCACGGCCATCTCGCTTCCGGAATCGCCTGCCATGCTGCGGAAAGGCTCTCGCTGACCATGCTCTCGCGTACCGCAGACAGCCTCTATTGGGTTTCCCGCTATGTCGAGCGGGCTGAATATCTGGCCCGCATCCTCGACGCCACGACCCGCCTCACCAACCTGCCGTCGACCTATGGCGGCGCCGGCACGGAATGGCAGAGCGCGGTCTTGACGGCCGGCTGCGAGGACACCTTCGCCCGGGCCTATGGCGAAGCGAACGAGCGCAATGTCTGCGACTTCCTGACCTTCAACCCGGACAATCCCTCCTCCATCCGCAACTGCCTCGCCCAGGCACGCTCCAATGCGCGCGCCGTGCGCACGGCGCTGACCTCGGAGATGTGGGACGCGCTCAACGGCGCCTGGCTTGAACTGCAGCGCTTCGAGAAGAAGCGGATGGACCGCGAGGAATTCGCTCGCTTCCTCGACTGGGTGAAGAACGTCTCGCTGGTCTTCGACGGCTCGGCCTACCGCACCATGCTGCGCGACGACAGCTACTGGTTCTCGCGGCTCGGCGTCTATATCGAGCGCGCCGACAACACCGCCCGCATCCTCGACGTGAAGTATCATGTGCTGCTGCCGGCGAACGAGCAGGTGGGCGGCTCGCTCGACTACTTCCAGTGGACCACGGTGCTGCGCGAGGTCTCGGCGCTGACGGCCTATCACTGGGTCTATCGCGAGGCGGTGAAGCCGATACTGGTCGCAGACCTGCTCATCCTGAACCGCCGCATGCCGCGATCGCTCGCCGCCTGCTACGAGAACATCTCGCGCTTCCTCGACCATCTCGGCGATGCCTATGGCCGGCAGGGTTCATCCCAGCGCCAGGCGCGCAAGACGCTGGGGGGCCTGAGCAACACCCGCATCGACGATGTCTTCGAGCACGGGCTGCACGAATTCATCGAAGAGTTCATCACGGAGAACAACCGCCTCGGCAACACCATCTTCGAGCAGTATCTGCAATGAAAGCCTTGCTCGTGTTCAGGCTCTCGGCAAGAACGCGGCCGCGGTAACCCGCTCGGATTGGACCATGCGGATCAGGATCTCCCACACGATCAGCTACGACTACGCCGAGCCGGCGCGCCACATCACGCAGATTCTGCGTTTGACGCCGCGCGACCATGACGGCCAGCATGTGATGTCCTGGCGCATCGAGCCGAGCGTCGACGGCCGTTTGCGCGCCACGCAGGATGCGCATGGCAACATCGTCCATAGCTTCTACGCCGAAGGCCCGATCTCCTCGCTCAGCATCCGCATCGATGGGCTGATCGAGACCGTCGATCTGGCCGGCGCGGTCCGCGGCGGTCTCGAACGCGTCCCTTGCGAGGTTTATCGACGCGATACCCTGATGACGGGACATGATGACGCCCTGCGCAGCTTCGCTGACGAGGTGACGGCGGGCGCCGCCACGCCCTTGTCGCAGATGCATGCTCTTATGGCTGCCGTCGGCGATCGGATGAATTGCATCGATGCCAGTGGCCGCAGCGGGGTCGGAGCGATCGCAGCCTTTGCCGCGCAGGAGGCGATCGCGCAGGATGTCGCGCATGTCTTCATGGCCTGCGCCCGGCATCTCGGCATGCCCGCACGCTACGTCTCGGGCTATGTCGCACAGGCCGACGGCCTGCCGCACGGCAACGGTGCCCATGCCTGGGCAGAGGTGCATCTGGACGACTATGGCTGGATCGGTTTCGACTGCGCCAACGGCCTCTGCCCCATCGATACGCATGTTCGCGTGGCCGTGGGGCTCGATTTCGCCGATGCCGCGCCGGTGCGCGGCTCGCGTCAGGGCGGCGAAGGCGAGAATCTCAATGTACTCGTCAGCGCCCGGGAGGCCGAAGGGCGTTTCGCCAATCAGTGATCGCGCCCGATCCCGCTCTTTATTCTAGCATCGGATTTCTCCGAAAAATGGATTCCACTTTTCGGTCCGATGCTCTGGGAGTGCTGCAGATGCAAGGACATGCCCCGTGACCTACTGCGCCGGAATCCTTGTGCAGGATGGCCTCGTCATGATCGCCGATACCCGCACCAATGCCGGGCTGGACGACATCTCGACCTTCCGTAAGCTCCACGTCTTCTCATGGCCGGGGGACCGCAACTTCGGCCTGATGACCGCCGGCAACCTCTCGATCACCCAGTCGGTGGTGAGCTTCCTGCACGAAGGCCTGCCAAACCCCGAGACCGGCGAGATCGACACCCTGCACAATGCGAGCTCGATGTTCCGTGCCGCCCAACTCGTCGGGCGATGCATTCGCCATGTCCGCGAGATCGACGGCACCGCCCTTGAGGAAGCGCGGGTCAAGTTCGACATCTCGATGCTGTTCGGTGGCCAGATCAAGGGGCAGCCGATGCGGCTCTTCATGGTTTATGGCGCAGGCAACTTCATCGAATGCGGCGTAGACGCACCCTTCCTTCAAATCGGCGAACACAAATACGGCAAGCCGATCCTCGACCGCGCCGTGACCTTCAAGACGCATCTCTACGACGCCCTCAAGGTCGGATTGATTTCGATGGATTCGACCATGCGCTCCAATCTCGGCGTCGGTTTACCGATCGACCTGCTCGTCATGCGGCGGGACGCCGACGATCTCGAACTCAACAGGCGGATCGAGGCCGGAGAACCCTATTTCCACGATTTGCGCGAGCGCTGGTCCGCCGCATTGCGGGCTGCCCACATGGCGATTCCGCGCCCACCTTACGTTCCATCCGACTCTTGACGCCGTCGGGTGGCAACGGGATATCAATAATTCGGGCTTTAAGTCGTCCGAACGACCTGCCTTGGATAACGAATGCTGCAACCGTTTGCCGCGAAGATGACGAACGCGGGTGCCTCCGCTCGTATGTTCGCGAGCACGGTGGTGACACTCGGCTGCGCGTTCCTGCTCCTGATGGCTGCCGGCATCGGCGTGGTCATCGCGATCACCCGCGAAGCCAATCGCCTCGAGGTGCAGCGTCAGGCCGAACGGATCGAAGCGGCCTTCAACGCCCAGATCAAGGTCAACGAATTGCGCCTGCAGGGCCTGACTACGGCCGGCGAGCTGCCGGATGCGTTGGAAGCGGATGACCCGAAACCTGCGCTCCAGGCCGCCTTCAAACGCCTGCGCAGTCAGTTCGCCGATTTCGACGGGGCTTTTATCGCATCCGCGGGCGGCACCGTGCTGGCCGGCATCGAAACGAACACGCAGCTGGGCCGGGCGGGGACGGAAGGGCCGCGCCATCTCGATCTGTTCCTGCGCAGTGCCAGGGAAGTTCCGCTCTCCATAGGCCAGGGCGAGGACAGCCTTCCGCAGCCCGGAACCTCGCGCTCGGCCATCGTCCGGGACCGAGACGAAACCCTGATGCTGACCGCCGTCAATCTTTCGCGCGCCATACCGCTCGGCACGGCGAATATGCCCGAAGCGCTGCTTCTCATTGCCTACCGGCATATCTCGACAAGCCTTTTGGCCGAGCTGTCCGACCGATATCGCATCGCCGACATCCGATTGATCGCCGCCCAGCCCAGCGACGGACACAACGGGTTGGCATTGCGGGCGCCCGACGGGACGGTTTCCGGTTGGCTGAGCTGGACGCCGACTCGCCCCGGCGACGTCATGCTGCACCGGTTCCTCTGGGCCCTGATCGCAGTGGCGTTGCTGTTTTCGGCGATCTTCATCTTCGTCGTTCAGCGCCTGCGCGCCGCTGCCGGGCAGATCGAACTGCGCGAGCGCCAGATCCAGCGCCTCGCGGGGCAGGACGAGCTCTCGCTCCTGCCGAACCGGCGCAGCTTCGACCTGACTCTGGACCAGACTCTCGCCGATCTGCAGCAGGACGGCCGGACTCTCGCCGTGATGCTGATCGATCTCGATCGCTTCAAGGCGGTCAACGATACCTATGGCCATACGGCGGGCGACGAACTGATCCGTCAGGTCGCCACGCGGCTCGCGAGCTCCGTACAGGCTGAGGACACGGTCGCGCGCATCGGCGGCGACGAGTTCGGCATCATCCAGACGCAGGCCACGCCTGCCCGCTGCACTGCGCTGGCGGAACGCATCCTTACGCGCCTCACCGAACCCTTCATCGTCATGGGCATCGAGGTCACGATCGGCTGCTCCATCGGTATCGCGATGGCTCCGCGCGACGGCAAGGATCGCGAGATGCTGCTGAAGCTGGCGGATACCGCGCTCTACCAGTCCAAGAACAATGGCCGGAATCGTTTCGCCTTCTTCGAAACGCAGATGAACCGATCCCTGCAACTCAAGCGGATGGTCGAGGACGACCTGCGCCGCGCCATCGAGAACGATGAGCTGACGCTGCATTACCAGCCGCAGGTTTCGGTTGATGGCTCCACCATCGTCGGCGTCGAGGCGCTGGTCCGCTGGCCGCACCCGGTGCATGGCATGATCCCGCCATCGGATTTCATCACCATCGCGGAGGAGCGTGGCCTGATCGTGCCGTTGAGCGAGTGGGTGCTTCGGCGTGCCTGCAGCGAAGCCCGGCGCTGGTCGGGCATTCGGCTCGCGGTCAACGTGTCGCCGATCCAGTTCCGCCATAAGGACTTCGTCGCCAACGTCATCCGCATCATCGAGGAGACGGATTTCGATCCGGCACAGCTGGAGCTCGAGCTCACCGAAGGCGTGCTGATCGAGGATGCCGATGCCGCCGAGACCGCGATGATGGATATTCGGGCACATGGCGTCGGCCTGGCGCTTGACGATTTCGGCACCGGCTATTCGAGCCTGATCTATTTGCGGCGCTTCGCCTTCGACAAGATCAAGATCGACCGCTCCTTCCTCGAATATATGGAAGCAACCGGCGAATCCGCGATTTTGGTCCACTCCATGGCGCATCTCGGCCGCGCGCTTGGCCTGCGCGTCTGCGCCGAAGGCGTCGAGACCGCCGAGCAGCATCGTTTCCTGCAGGCGATCGGCTGCCACGAGCTGCAGGGCTTCCTGTTCTCGAAGGCCGTGCCCGCCCACGAGATCGACCGGCTGTTGGATCTCAACAACCCTTTTGCTGAAGTCCTCGTTGCCGCCTGAAATCCGTCTTCAGAACAGCAGCTCGTGGATGCCGCTGAAGATCGCATAGGCGAAACCGGCGCTGAGCAGCAGCCCCGCCGCACCGAAGACCGCCCCGATGATGATCAGCACCCCGTCGCGCTCGACGAGGCCCAGCCCTACCAGACAGACGGCGAGACCGAGCGGTATCTGTCCGATGAAGGGCGCCGCGACGATCAGGCCCAACGCCAGGACCAGCATCAGAAGCCCCAGTACCGGAACCGCGTAGGGACTGCCCAGCATCGTCAGGCGCGGCTTCGAAAAGCGTTCGAGCCGGACCAACGCCGGCAGCGCCCGCTCGACCGCACGATTGAGCTCTGGCTTGCCGATGCTGCGGGTGAGCAGAGCCTGCGGCAGCCACGGCATCCGCCGGCCCATCAGCATCTGAAGGGCAATGAAGGCGAGGACCAGGCCGCAAACCAAGGGGATCGGCGGCGGCATCGGCAGGCAGTTCGGCAGGCCGAGCAGCACGACGAGCAGGGCGTAGGCCCGGTCCTGGAGGGCGGCGACGATCGTACCGACCGCGATCCGGTCCCCCGGCAGTCCGGCGAGCGCCGTCAGAAGTCCGGAGGTGCGCAGGGAAGATGACAAGGGAACAAAGGCCGTGCCGAAGCGGAAGCGCCCGCCTAGCACGGCCGGCAGCCGCCCAACAAGCACGCCGCACGCAGGCGTTCAATGCCGGGCGCTCAAGCCCCCTATGGGGACGGACCGAAAAGGGGAACCGGAAATCCGGAGAAATTCGACGCTCGCACAAAGGGATAGGCTGCCACCGCGCCTGCGGTGGGACGCGCGGCGATCTAGCGCAGCCGGCTCAGTGCAGCGTCAGCACTCCGTTCAGGTTGCGGATTTCGGCTGGCCGGATCAGTCGTGAATGCGCAACGGTGACCGAATGAAGCGGCCCATCGAGCTCACGCCGCCAGAAGGCGAGGAAATCGTGAAGCACCGGAAAGCGCGGCGCGAGGTCGTATTGCAGCCAGATATAGGTCTGCAATACGTGGAGATGATCCGGCATCCGGTAGAGAATCGTCGCCGTTGTCAGTCCGTAGCCTTCCAGCTGCTTGATGAAGTCTGCAGAGACCATCGTCACCTCCTGTCCCGAAACGGAATGAAAGCTTAGCCGGATACGTCGAGGCTGCTCCCCGTTGGTTAACAAAAGCTTGCAATTCTACTGCCAAACTGCTGCTATCCAAACCGATATCATGGGTCGGCGCCTGCGATATCGCGTCGTTGGGGGGCGTGTGTGGCGTATGGCTCGAGTAAGGCCAAGCGGGCCGCGCTGGTGCTTGTCCTGACAACCCTTCCTCTTGATTTGCATGCGGAGGAGGAGGATCCCGACGAGCGCTCTCCCATATCGACGGTGATATTCGGCTCGATGGAGGCAGGGCCGACAAAAACCTTCGCCTCGGTCGGCATGAAGCGTGCGCTTGGCGGCGCGCTCGCCGGAAGCGGTTTCAGACTATTCCTCAAAGCCGGTTCCTCTCAGGAGCAGACGCGGCGCCAGCCGCCGAATGGCACCACCTACAAGGCCGAGTCATTGGCGATGTTGGGTTACGAATGGCGCATCGGCAGCAGCTTTTTCGCGCTGTATGCCGGCTCCGACTTTGAAAGCGAGCAGCGCATCGAAGCCTTCGGCCCATCGTTGATCACGACGCGCTATGGGGCGCGGCTCCAGGCCGATCTTTGGGCGATACCTGCCGACGGCATGATGCTCCAGGCCAATGCCTATGCCTCCTCGGTCGATCATCGCCTCTGGGGACGCCTCGCGCCCGGTTGGCGAGTGCCGGCGGGGTTCTATCTCGGCCCTGAGGCAGAAGCCTATCGCGCGTCCGATTATCGCAAGTTACGGCTCGGACTCCATCTTACCGGACTGCGTCTCCTCGGCCTGGAATGGCGCCTCTCCGGCGGCTGGCAGAGAACAAGCGACCGCCCATCGGAGGCCTATGGCACGTTGGGGCTGCACTGGTTGCGCTAGAGCGGGCGCAGCATCCACCAGTCGCAGAAGCATGGAATGCTCCCGATTCAGCCTTGCAACGCCCGCAAGGCCTCCGGCGTATCGACGTCGATGGCGATGGCCGGATCTTCGAATGCGACCTCGACCACGCGCTCGCCGGCCTCGTCGAGCAGCCGCCGCCCCCCACGATCGCCCGTGAGCAGCGATACTGCCGGAAAAACCTCCCGCGCCAGCAGCACCGGGTTGCCGCGCTGCCCGAACAGCGTCGGCACGACGGCGAGCGCCTCCGGCCGCGCGCCATGCGCCTCGATCAGCCGTTCGATCACCTTCGGGGTCACGTTCGGCATGTCGCCGAGCGAAATCACCGCGCCCTGGACCTCGACAGGCAGGGCGGCGACGCCGGCCTTCAAGGAACTCGCCATGCCCGAGGGATAGTCGGGGTTGTGCACCATCCGGACAGGCAAATCCGCAAGGGCGGCCGCGACGGCATCCTGCTCGTGACCGGTGACGACCAGCACCGGCGACAGGCCGGCTTCGATTTGCGCCTCCACCGCGTGACGCAGGATCGGCTTGCCGCGCAGCGGCTGGAGCAGCTTGTTGCGCGCGCCCATGCGCGTCGACTGCCCGGCAGCGAGAACGATGCCGGCGATCGGGCCGCCTTCCTCATGGCCGGGGGCGCGCGGCTGCGGCCGCGAGACGATCTCCATCAGCAACCCGCCGACGCCCATGCGCTGAACGTCCGAACGCCCAACCCGGAGCCCCGCGAGGCTGCGCTGCAGCACCCAGTCGAAGCTGTTTTCCTTCGGGGAGCGTGCACAACCCGGCGCCCCGATCACCGGCTTGCCTGCGAGCCTGCCGAGCATCAGCAGATTGCCGGGATCGACCGGCATGCCGAGATGTTCGACCTCCCCGCCGGCTTCCACCAGCGCCTGCGGAACGACGTCGCGCCGGTCGGTAATGGCCGAGGCACCGAACACCACGATGATGTCGGCCTTTCCCTTCGCCTGCTCGACAAGCGCCGCGGCGAGCGGCTGCGGCTCATGCGGAACGCGCTTGTCGGCCGCCAGCACGGCCTGCGCCGGAGCCAGACGTTCCTCCATGATCCGCAGGGTCTTGTCGACGACGCTTGGCTTGAGGCCCGGCAGCAGGGTCGAGATCACCGCCACCCGCGACGGACGATAGGGTGCGATCGCGATGGCCGGCCCGGCACCGAGCGCCGCCAGCGCCTCCTCCATCTGCGTCTCGGCAACCGCATAGGGAATGATCTTCACCGTCGCGACGAGTTCACCTGCCACGACCGCCTTGAGCGCCGGCAGCGTCGCGACCGTGATCGCCTCGTCAACAGCATTGAACGCATCAATGGCGGCGACATCGATCTTGAGAACACCGGCCGTGGCCGCGAACATGTTGACCCGGCCCGTAAAGGGCAGTTCGGCGGCGATGGCCTCGCCGGTCATCCTTGCGGCCAGGCACTCGGCAGCCGCGTTCTCGCCGATATCGCCCGGCTCCAGCCGGACTGCGACAATCTCCTGGACACCGGCCTCGCGAAGCCGCGCCGCCAGCTCCGTCGTGATCGTGGCACCCTTCTTCACGGTCGCTCCGCCGGCGCGAATCGTATGCGCCGCGATGCAGCCGGCGGCATCGGCAATGGCGACGGGCCCGAATCTCATCTGCTGCGCCTCTCAGGCCAGCTTGCGGCGCGGGCCGCGCAAGGTCGAGACGATCTCCGCCAGGATCGCAAGCGCGATCTCCGCCGGCGAGACCGCTCCGATGTCGAGCCCGATCGGCGCGTGGATGCGCTCGATGGTTGCCGCATCGAAACCAGCCGCAGTCAGCCGCTCAACGCGCTTGCCATGGGTCTTCCGGCTGCCGAGCGCGCCCACATAGAAGCAGTCCGAGCCCAGCGCCGCCTCCAGCCCGGGATCGTCGATCTTCGGGTCATGGGTCAGGGCGACGAAGGCGGTATAGCTGTCGAGGCCGATCCGGCCGATGGCCTCGTCCGGCCATTCCGCCAGCAATTCGGTCTCCGGAAAGCGCTCGGGCGTCGCGAAGGCGGTGCGGGGATCGATGATGACGAGGTCGAGGTCGAGCGTCCTGGCCATTGGCGCCATCGCCTGCGAGATATGGACGGCGCCGGTCACCACGATTCGCGGATACGGAGCCTGCACGGTCAGGAAGTACTGCGCGCCCTCGACCTCCACCATGCCGCTTTTGCCCATGCGCAGCTGCCGTTCCAGCAGCTCGGCCAGCGGGTCCCCGGAAACCGCGGCGTGCTTAACGAGCCGCTGCGTACCGCCAGCGATGTCGGTCACCAGCACGGTGGCGCGGCGTGCCTGGCGCTCGGCATTGAGCGCCGCGAGAACGGAGAGATCCACGGACTCAGCCCCTGTCCACCGCGAGCTTCAGCCCTAGCCCGATCATCAGCGAGCCGCCGATCCAGCGCCCGAAAGCGAACCCCGCCCTGGTCTTCTTCATCGCGCCCACGACGAAGGAAGCGCCGAAGACCGTGACGAGATCGGCCGAGGAGAAGGCGAAATTGACGATCATGCCGAGGATCAGGAACTGCGCCCAGACCGGGAGCGGGGCGGCCGGATCAACGAACTGCGGCAGAAGCGCGATGAAGAACAGCGCAACCTTCGGGTTCAGGATCTCGACGATGAAGGAATCGAGCAGCGCGCGCTTCACCGTCTTCGGCGGCGCGACAGGCTGATCCGGCGCGCCCAGGCGCGAGCGGATCATGCCGATGCCGATCCAGACCAGATAGATCGCACCGGCGATCTTCACTGCCATGAACAGTTCCGGCACATGCTTGAACACGGCGGAGAGGCCGAAGGCAGCGGCAAAGACGTGGACATAACAGCCGAGATGGATGCCGAGCATCGCCATCAGGCCGGCCTTGCGGCCATGGCTGATCGTCTGGGCGGCGGTATAGAGCAGCGCCGGCCCCGGAAAATAGGCGACGAGGATCGTCACCGTCGCGAAGGCGATCAGCGTTTCCCAGGAGGCCATCTCAGTTCACCTTTTCGACGTAGACCTTGATGCGCCCGCCGCAGGAGAGGCCGACCTTCCAGGCCGCCTCGTCGGCGACGCCGAATTCCAGCATGCGCGCCTTGCCATCGGCAATCACGTCGGCGGCCTCGGCCACCACCGCGCCTTCGACACAGCCGCCCGAGACCGATCCGAGGAAATTGCCCTCGCCGTCGATGACAAGATGCGAGCCGACCGGGCGCGGCGCCGAGCCCCAGGTCTCGACCACCGTGGCGATCGCCACATGCCGGCCACCGCGACTCCACTCCTCGGCAGCGCGCAGGATGTCGGTGTCGGTGCTGATCATCGCCGGGCCTTTCGCGAATGACGCGGAAACGGGTTCGATCTTATGCGCCAATGCCGCACTTGCGTCGAGCGGGCGGGGCAAAGCCATTATGCGGTGCCTTTATATGTGCTAGCGCTCGGCTGAATTCAAACGCTCGAAGGCGAGGGAGCGATGCCCGTAACGGGCCAAGACGGTGTCGTCCTGCTGCACGGAATCCTGCGTCGCGCAGCCTCAATGCAGAAGCTCGAACAGGCCCTCGCAGCCGAGGGCTACCGTGTCCTCAATCTCGACTATCCCTCACGCGAGCAGGACCTTGCGCAGATCGTCGACGGGCTGTCGGCCCCGATCACCGCCTTTGAGGCGGAGCTGACAGGAAACCTGCACTTCGTCACTCATTCCATGGGTGGGCTCGTTGCCCGCGCCTATCTCAATCGCTGCCGCCCGAAGCGGCTCGGGCGCGTCGTCATGCTCGCGCCGCCGAACGAAGGCAGCGAGATCGCCGATCTGCTACGCCGGAACTGGCTCTACCGCAGCGCCTTCGGCCCGGCCGGCGGCCAGCTTGCGACGCAGCGCAGCGAGGAACTGTGCCATCTGCTCGGCGAGGTCGACTATCCCCTCGGCGTCATCGCCGGCGACCGCTCGCTTTATGTCTTTGCGTCGCTGGTCCTACCCGGCCCCAATGACGGACGCGTCTCGGTCGAGCGGACTCGCGTCGCCGGCATGAGTGACCACATCGTCCTGCCGACGACCCATCCGCTGATCATGCGCGACCCGGAAGCCATGGCCCAGACCATCCACTTCCTGCGCCATGGTCGGTTCAGGCGATGAGCTTTGGCATCTGCGCCCGTTTCAGCCACAGGCGCGGATCATTCTCGCGCCCGACGTCCCGCGACAGCGCCGCACAAAGATCCGCCATGGCGGCCAGATTATGGATCGGCCTGAACGAATCGACATGCGGCAGCATCGCCCGGATGCCGCTCGCCCGCGCCGCGAAGGCATCGTAGCGCAGCAGCGGGTTGAGCCAGACCAGTTGCCGGCAGGAGCGATGCAGCCTGTCCATCTCGAAGGCTAAGCTGTCGTCGAGATGCCGCTCGAGCCCGTCGGTGAAGAGCAGCACCACCGCCCCGCCCGCCAGCACGCGCCGCGACCAGACCCGGTTGAACTCGTGCAGCGCCGCTGAGATGCGCGTGCCGCCCTCCCAGTCCGGCGCCGCCTTGCCGGCAAGCGCCAGCGCCTCGTCCGGATCGCGCGCCTTCAGCATCCGGGTGACGTTGGTCAATCGCGTACCGAAGACGAAGGAATGCACGCGCCGGCGCTTTTCGGTCAGCGCATGCAGGAAATGCAGGAAAATCCGCGAATACTCCGCCATCGAGCCGGAGATATCGACCAGCGCAACGATCGGCGGATGCATCTCGCGCCGCTCCCGGAAGGCGAGATCGATCGAGCCCCCGCCTCCCCGGAGCGACTGCCGGAGCGTCCGCCGCAGGTCGATCGTCCGTCCATGTGCCAGGGGCCTGAACCGCCGCATCGGCACGCTGTCGTCCGGCAGCCTCAGTTCGGCGATGAGTTGCTTGGCGCGCGCGATCTCCGACGCGGTCATCTGCGCGAAGTCGCGCGCCTTCAGCATCTCGCGATCCGAGACCGTCAACCGCGCCGTCAGCTCCGTCAGCTCGACCGGCGCCTCGTCCTCCCGCGCCGGCGGCGCGAAAGCCTCGGCCACGCGCAACGCCCCGGCCTCGGCCTTTTCCGGCTGGCTGTTGGCGCCGGGCGACACCGGCGACATCTGCGCCATGATCTTCTCGATCAGATTGCGCCGGCGCCAGAACAGCCGGAACGCCTGATCGTAGACCGGACTGTCCTCATGCTTCTTCACGAAGATCGCGTGCAGCGCCCAGTAGACGTCAGGGCGGTCGCCCAGCGCACCATCGCCCAGGGCCTCGACCGCCTCGACCACCGCCCCGGACCCGACCGGCAGCCCGGCCGCGCGCAAGGCACGCGCGAAATAGGCGACGTTCTCGGAGAGCTTCCCGGTCATCGCTGCCTACCTGGCCTCCCGCAGCCCTCATCCTGAGGAGCCGCGGCACGCAGCGTCTCGAAGGATGATCCAGCAGACCCCGGAGTCGTCTGGAGCATCCTTCGAGACGGCCCTGCGGGCCTCCGCAGGATGAGGGCGGCGGGCGACCTCAACCCCGCGTTTCCGTCATGAACACCTTCTGAACCACCTGCCAGCGGCTCTCGATCTTCAACAGCGAGAGCAGATCGGTGAAGTAGCGCGGCGGCATCTGGCACTTGACCTTGACCAGGGCCAGCGTCGGCCCGACGAGATCGATTGTGAGAATATGGTCGTCGCGCTGCAGCCCCGCCGCCTGCGGCGAAGGCCGGTTGCGGACGAGATCGAGCCATTGATCGCGCGGAACGATCTGGATCGTGCCGTCCTCGCGGGCCGTGGTCAGCGCGCTGGTCGGGTGGAAGACATGTGCGAGCTTCTCGGCGTCGCCCTCATAGAGCCCGTCGAGATAGGTCCGCACCGTCGCTTCCACGGCCTTGATGTCTGCGTTCATGGCTTCCCCCTCACGCTTCTCCGCCGGAGAAAACTGCGGCCATCGACGAAAAGCTAGCGCCCCGCCTCGGCCTTGGCCTGATCCAGCAGTTCCTTCACCTTGGAGCCCTGCATCGCCTGGATATCGTCCTGATACTTCAGCAGCGCGCCGAGCGTGTCGGAGACGATGGCCGGATCGAGCGCGACAGCGTCGAGCTCGATCAGAGCCGTCGCCCAGTCCAGCGTCTCGGCGACGCCCGGCTGCTTGAACAGCTCCTCCTTGCGAATCGCCTGCACGAAGCCGACGACCTGCTTCGAGAGCTTGGCGGGCGCATCCGGCACCTTGGCCTTCAGAATGGCGAGTTCGCGCGCCGCATCGGGATAGCCGACCCAGTGATAGAGGCAGCGCCGCTTCAGCGCGTCATGGATCTCGCGCGTGCGGTTCGAGGTCAGGATCACGATCGGCGGCTCGGCCGCCTTCACCGTGCCGAATTCCGGAATCGTCACCTGTGCATCGGCCAGCACTTCGAGAAGGAAGGCTTCGAAGGCCTCGTCGGTGCGGTCGAGCTCGTCGATGAGCAGGATCGGCGCCCCGCCATCCTGCGGCTCCAGCGCCTGCAGCAGCGGCCGCTTCACCAGATATTTCTCGGAGAAGATGTCGCCTTCCAGGCGCTCGCGATCCTCGGCGACCCCACCGGCCTCGGCGAGGCGGATCGCCATCATCTGCCCGGAATAGTTCCACTCATAGACGGCGGAGGCGAGGTCGAGCCCCTCATAGCATTGCAGCCGGATCAACCGGCGGCCAAGGCCCGCCGCGAGGACCTTGGCGATCTCGGTCTTGCCGGTGCCAGCCTCGCCCTCCAGCAGCAGCGGCCGCTTCATCCGCAGCGCCAGGAACAGCACGGTCGCCAGCGCGCGGTCGGCGACATAACCCTGCAACTGCAGCAGGGTCAGTGTGGCGTCGATCGAGACGGGGATACGGGAAGCGTTGAGCATGACCGATTTCTATCGCGATGGGCAGATTGACGGAAGGCGCGGAGTGCACGGCCATGCTGCTGACATGGCAGGGCGGTAGGCAAGTCCAGGCTCGCTATGCCTGAACGACGGAGCGCAGATCATGACCACCGATCAGATCGCCAAGGACTTCGTTGCCCTGCTCAAGGAGGGCAAGCACCACGAGGCCGCCAACCGCTTCAATGCCGACGACATCGTCAGCTACGAGAACATGCCCGGCCCGATGGCCGTCTGCCGCGGCAAGGAAGCCGTCAGGCAGAAGGGCGAGTGGTGGGTCGCGAACCACGAGATGCACGACTTCAGCAGCGAAGGCCCTTATCTCAACGGCGACCAGTTCGCCGTCCGCTTCCATGTCGACGTCACCGTCAAGGAGACCGGCGAACGCCGCGTGATGGACGAGGTCGGTCTCTACACCGTCGAGAACGGCCGGATCGTCGAGGAACGCTTCTTCTACTGAAGCGTCTCCGTAGATCGTCATTCTCGGGCAGCACGATGCGCTGGCCCGAGAATCTCCTGCCGGAAGAGGCGCCTGCCCTTCACGAGACGCTCGGGGCAAGCCCGAGCATGACGGCATGCGCCGCAACGCCTCGGACAAACCCTCGGCCGTCAGCCCGCCTTCGTCGTCGCCTGCGCGACGGCTTGCTTGGCCATGGAGCCGATCAGGTGGGCGCGGTACTCGGGGTCGGCGTGGATGTCGCCGTTGATGCCATCAGCCGTGTGCTTGAGGCCCTCAAGCGATTTCGGCGCGAAGCGCGCCTTGAGCGCCGCTTCAGCCTCGGGCCAGCGAAACACGCCTCCCTCGCCCGCCCCCGTCACCGCGACGCGGATCTCGCTGCCGCGCTTGGCAACGAAGACGCCGACCATGGCGTAGCGCGAGGCAGGGTTGCGGAACTTGGCGTAGCCCGCCTTCGAGGCGAGCGGGAACGAGACCTTGGTGATGATCTCGCCCTCTTCCAGCGCCGTCTCGTAGAGCCCGGTGAAGAACTCGTCGGCCGTCAGCTTGCGCTTGTTGGTGACGACCGTGGCGCCCAGAGCCAACAGCGCCGCCGGATAATCAGCAGCCGGGTCGTTGTTGGCGACCGAGCCGCCGATCGTGCCGCGGTGGCGCACATGCGGGTCGCCGATATGGCCGGCAAGGAAGGCGAGCGCCGGGATGGCTTCCTGCACCTCAGCCGAGTTAGCGACCTCGGCATGGGTGGTCATCGCGCCGATGACGAGGTTGCGGCCCTTGCGAGCGATGCCTTTGAGATCGGCGCAAGCCCCGAGATCGACGAGCGCGGAAGGCGATGCCAGCCGCTGCTTCATCGTCGGCAGCAAAGTGTGGCCGCCGGCCAGGAGCTTGGCGTCCTCCTTCTTGGCGAGCAGCGTCGCCGCCTGCCGGGCGCTGGTGGGCTTGTGATAGGTGAAAGCGTACATGTGCTCTTCCTTTCAGCTCACTCGGCCGCCATGCGGCTGATCGACTTCTGCGCCGCACGCCACACCGCCTGGGGCGTGGCAGGCATCGCGATGTCCTCATGGCCGAGCGCGTCGGTGATGGCGTTGATGACGGCGGGCGGCGATGCGATGGCTCCGGCCTCACCGCAGCCCTTGATGCCGAGCGGGTTCGACGGGCACGGCGTCACTGTCATGCCGACATCGAAGGACGGCAGGTCGTCGGCGCGCGGCATGCAGTAATCCATGAAGCTCGCGGTCACGAGCTGGCCGTCGCCATTGTAGCGGGCACCTTCGAGCAGCGCCTGGCCGACACCCTGGGCGATGCCGCCATGGACCTGCCCCTCGACGATCATCGGGTTGATGACGTTGCCGAAATCGTCGACGGCCGCCCAGCGATCGATCCTGGTGATGCCCGTTTCCGGGTCGATCTCGACCTCGCAGATATGGACGCCTGCCGGGAAGGTGAAGTTGGTCGGGTCATAGAACGCCCCCTCCTTCAGCCCCGGCTCCAGCTCCTGCCCGTTGAACTTGTGGGCGATATAGGCCTGCAGCGCGCAGGAGCCGAAATCGAGCTTCCGGTCCGTACCCTTCACCGCGAAATGCCCATCGGCGAAGTCGATATCGGCCTCGTCGGCCTCCAGCACATGGGCCGCGACCTTCTTGCCTTTGGCGATGACCTTGTCGAGCGCCTTGAAGATCGCGGACATGCCGACCGCGCCGGAGCGCGAACCATAGGTGCCCATGCCCATCTGCACCTTGTCGGTGTCGCCATGGATGATCGAGACATTGTCGATGGGGATGCCCAAGCGGTCGCTGACGAGTTGCGCGAAGGTCGTCTCATGGCCCTGGCCATGACTGTGCGAGCCGGTGAGCACCTCGACCGTCCCGACCGGGTTGACCCGGACCTCGGCCGATTCCCACAGGCCGACGCCCGCGCCGAGCGACCCCACCGCCGCCGAAGGGGCGATGCCGCAGGCCTCGATATAGGAGGAGAAGCCGATGCCGCGGAGCTTGCCGGTGCGGGCGGAGTCGCGCTTGCGCTTGCCGAGCCCCTTGTAGTCGATCATCTCCAGCGCCTTCTTCAGCGAGGCGCCGTAATTGCCGGTGTCGTACATCATGATGACCGGCGTCTGATGCGGGAACTTCCTGATGTAGTTCAGCATCCGGAACTTCGCCGGGTCCTTGCCGAGCTGGCGCGCCGTGATCTCGATCAGGCGCTCGACCACGAAGGTCGCCTCCGGCCGCCCGGCGCCGCGATAGGCGTCGACGGGGGCAGTGTTGGTGTAGACCGCATCGACCTCGCAATAGATCGCCGGGATGTCGTACTGCCCCGACAGCAGCGGCGCGTAGAGATAGGTCGGCACCGACGACGAGAAGGTCGAGAGATAGGCGCCGAGATTGGCCGTGGTATGGACCTTCATGCCGAGGATCCTGCCCTCGGCGTCGGTCGCAAGCTCCGCATGGGTGACGTGGTCGCGGCCGTGCGCGTCGGAGAGGAAAGCTTCAGTGCGATCCGCCGTCCATTTCACCGGCCGCCCGACCTTCTTCGCCGCCCAGACGCAGACCGTCTCCTCGGCATAGATGAAGATCTTCGAGCCGAAGCCGCCGCCGACATCCGGCGCGATCACGCGCAGTTTGTTCTCCGGTGCGATACCGATGAAGGCCGAGAGCACGAGCCGCGCCACATGCGGATTCTGGCTCGTCGTAAAGAGCGTAAAGACGCCGTCGCCGGCGTCGTAGTCGCCGACCGCCGCGCGCGGCTCCATCGCGTTGGGCACAAGCCGGTTGTTGACGAGATCGAGCTTGGTGACGTGCTTGGCCGCCTTGAAGGCCTTCTCGGTCGCGTCCTTGTCGCCGAGATGCCAGTTGAACACCGTATTGTCCGGCGCCTCGTCATGGATCGCGGTCTTGGCGCCCGCGGCCTTGGCGGTGTCGACCACCGCCGGCAGCTCCTGATAGTCGACCACGATAGCCTCGGCGGCGTCCTTCGCCTGCGCCAGCGTTTCGGCCACCACCACGGCGACGTGATCGCCGACATAGCGCACCTTGCCCTGGGCGAGCGCCGGATGCGGGCCGGCGCGCATCGGCGAGCCATCCTTGTTGTGGATCATCCAGCCGCAGATCAGCCCGCCAACCTTGTCGGCGGCGAGATCGGCGCCGGTGAAGATGCCGAGCACGCCCGGCATCGCCGCGGCGACCTTGGTGTCGATCGACCCGATCTTGGCATGCGCATGGGGCGAGCGCAGGAAATAGGCGTGGGCTTGCCCCGGACGATTGACGTCGTCGGTATAGCGGCCCTGGCCGGTGATGAAACGATGATCTTCCTTGCGACGGACTGCGGCGCCGATTCCGGTAACGGACATGGTGTTCCCTCCTCGCACGGCGCCTCTGGCGGACGCCTCACTGCATGGAACGCATGAAGGACAAAAAGCCCGCGCCTTGGGGCACGGGCGGGTGCCTCACTCGGCGGCCCGGCGCACCGGCGCCGCGCCCTTGCCCATAGCCTCCGCACCGGCGGCGATCGCCTTGACGATGTTGTGGTAGCCCGTGCAGCGGCAGATGTTGCCTTCGAGATCTTCGCGGATCGTCTTCTCGTCGAGCTCGTGGCCGCGGCGGTTCACCATGTCGACGGCAGCCATGATCATGCCCGGCGTGCAGAAGCCGCATTGCAGGCCGTGATGCTCACGAAAAGCCTCCTGCATCGGGTGCAGGGTGGCGCCGTCGGCCAGCCCCTCGATGGTGGTCACGTTCGCGCCGTCGACCGAGACGGCGAGCGTGGTGCAGGATTTGACGGCCTTGCCATCGAGATGCACGACGCAGGCGCCGCACTGGCTGGTGTCGCAACCGACATGGGTGCCGGTCAGTCTCAAGTTTTCGCGAAGCAGTTCCACCAGCAGGGTGCGCGGGTCGACATTGGCGGTGACGGCTTTGCCGTTCACCGTCAGCGAAACAGTGGTCATGAGCACATCTCCTGTGACCCGTCTCTGATGCCCGCCCACCCCCTCCCTGGGTCTGGGTCAGGCTGAGCGCTTCCGGCAGCTTCGCCCCATCGGGCAGCTTTTCCTTGGAACAGCTCAAAAACGAATGTGGACCCGCGATTTTGCCGGGTCAAGCGGCGGGCGCTTTCGGTGTGCTATGCGTTTTGCGCCGAATTCGGACGGTTTTCTCCTTGCTGCGACACGGACCGGCAATTGCGACCACCTTTGCGGCATTGGTGCTTTTTTAAGGTTATTGCCGCAACGTCGGCGCTCGTGGCCGCCATTCCGGCCGCGAACGAGGGTCGTCGCGTGGCCGTGTTGATGGAACAGATTCAACGCCGGCTGCATGCGATCGGCTACGGTGAGAAGCAACGCGCCCGCCTGCGCCTCTACCGCCCCTTGGTCGATGGCGCGATCGAGCAGCTGATCGCAGCCGATTTCGAGCGTGCCTTCTCCATCCATAACGAGCTTCGCAACAGCGTAGCCGCTGTATCCCAGACACTTTATCCGGCTTCCGCAGCGCATTTTCGCCTGCTGTTCGATGGCGACTTCGACGAGAATTATGTCGCTTCGGCCGAGCGGCTCTGCCTGATCGAGAGAGAAGCCCGCGTACGCGCCAGGGCTCGCTCCTCGATCGCGTTCTCGTTGATGCGCGAACTCTGCGTCGAGAACCGCCGCCGCGCACTGTTCACCCCGCGGCAGTTCGCCGAGGATCTTTTCGTGATCGAACGGATCCTGACCTACGACGTCAACACCGCGATGACGATGAATCGCGAGTACGAGGAGGCCGATGCGCGGAGGCGGGCCTCCGCCATCGATCAGACCGCCGCGACCCTGCGGCACCGGATCGGGAACCTCGACAACACCATCAACGACGCGGTCGAGCAATTCGTCGCGACCGCCGCCGAAACCGGCCGCGCCACGGCCTTCATCAAGGATACGGTGGGCAAGGTCGCAAGCGCATCTGTGGTCGTGCGGGAAAAGTCGATCCAGACGGCAGCCGCCACCGAGGAGATGTCGGCCAACATCGCCGATATCGGCCAGCGCGCCCGGCAGAGCTTGTCGATCACGCATCAGGCCGTGCTCGATGCCGGGCAGATGAATGAGGCGATCGCCCGCCTGCGCGAGGTGACGGGCAATATCGGCAAGGTCGTCGGCATGATCGCCGACATCGCCGCGCAAACCAATCTGCTCGCCCTCAACGCCACGATCGAGGCCGCACGCGCCGGCGAGTCCGGGCGTGGCTTCTCGGTGGTCGCATCCGAGGTGAAGTCATTGGCGACGCAGACCGCGAACGCCACGCAGGACATTGCCGGCCAGATCGCCGAGCTGACCGCCAGCGCCGAATCCTGCAGCACGCATGCTGCAGCCATCGCCGCCACGGTCGACGCGATCAGGCAGGATTCCGAGGCAATTTCCGAAGCCGTCTCCCAGCAGAGCCGGGTCACGGCGATGATCGCTCACGACGCCTCGCTGGTGGCCGGCAGCTCGGATGTCGCGATCGAGAGCGCCAACGCCGTCAACGACAGCCTCGACATGACGCAGGGCGCCCTGGAGCGGGCAAACGCGGCCGCCGCCGACGTCGCCCTTCAGGTCGGCGCAGCCGAGACCGCGGTCTCCCAGGCGCTGGACGCTCTGCGCAAGGCCTCCTGAGGCTCAGCCTTCGCTGACCGCCTTGGCGAAGTTGGCGAAGAACTCGTCGGCGAGCTTCTTCGAAACCGAGTCGATCAGCCGCGAGCCGAGCTGCATCAGCTTGCCGCCGACCTGGGCCTCGACCTCGTAGCGCAGCAGCGTCTGGCCGCCTTCGGCGTCGCTCAGATGAACTCGGGCCCCACCCTTCGCGAAACCGGCGATGCCGCCCTCGCCTTCGCCGGCGATGCGATAGCCGTTCGGCGGATCGAGGTCGTCGAGCTCGACCTTGCCCTTGAAGGTCGCCTTCACCGGCCCGAGCTTGACCTTCACCACCGCAGAGAAATGCGTATCGTCGTCCTTGTTGAGCTGCTCGCAGCCTGGAATGCAGGCCTTCAACACATCAGCATCGTTCAGCTTGGCCCAAACCACGTCCTTCGCGGCGGGCAGCGTCGCCTCGCCGTTCATCGTCATCGCCATGGCGCGTCTCCCGAGCTGTGGGCCGCGGCTCGGACGATTGCGGCCGGCGCGGTTCGAAGGCTGTCCAGTCCCTATCCATGGTCGCAAAGCGCCCGTCTGCACAAGAGGGCACGCGGACAGGTGCTCGCTGGAAGTTCAGACGGAGCCGAAAAGCCGCTGGCGATAGATCAGGCTCGCACCCTGCCCCGCGCCACCGAGGCCGGCGACCTCGCCGATCAGGATGCGATGGCTGGCGATATCGTGGGTCGCAACCAGCCGGCAATCGAAGGCGGAAATCGCGTCGAGCAGGACCGGCGCACCGGTCGCAAGCGTGCCCCAGCGCGCCGTCATGAAGCGCGCATCGCCATCGATGCCGCGGCGGCTCGCGAAGATATCGGCCAGCTCGGCGAGATGGGCCGGCAAGGTGTTGATGCAGAAGGCGCCGCTTGCCTCGATCGCCGCCAAGGTGCGGCTCTCGCGCGCGAGGCAGGCCAGCACCGTCGGCGGCGAATCGGAAACAGAGGCGACCGCCGTCGCCGTCAGCCCCACCCGGCCGCCCGGCCCCTCGGTCGTCACGACATGCACCGCACTGACGACCTGCGCCATCGCATCGCGGAACGCCGCGGCATCCGGGCGCTCCAGGGCGGGCGGTAGCGGGTGAACGGTTTTCGTCATGGACTAGGGCGCCGGCTCACTGTTCCGGATCAGGGGATACCTGACCATGTAGAGCTTCGGAGCCGCCAGCACCAGTCGCTGCTGGGCAAGCGACGGGCCGCATCGCCCCGGCAGATATATCAGATGGGACCCGCGATCGTCTCAACGGTCCAGCGTCGCCAGCAAGCCCTTGCGAAGATGCGACATGAGCGCGTCGCTCGCCGCAGTGGCGGCAAGCGAATCCGCGCCGGCGATGGCCTGGGCGAGACTGCCATGGTGCAGGGCCGCTGGCACGAGATCGTCCTGCCGCTCGAAATGATACCAGGCGCGCCGGATCAACGCCTGCAGGGGCTCCACCGCGCGAGTCGCATACGGGCTGCGCGCCGCCTGGGCGACCAGACCGTCCAGCTCCTTGTCGAGGCGCATATAGCCCGCGACATCGCCGGCCTCGGCGGCGCGGCGCATCGCCTTCGCAGCTTCGACAATCGCGATCCGTTCGACAGGCCCTGCACGCTTCGCCGCTTCGCCGACCACGAGGCGCTCCAGTACCTCGCGCGCATCGAGCGCCGCGATGATATCGATTGCGCTGATATCGGCGACAAGGATGCCCTTGCGCGGCAGGATCTGGACCAGCCCATGCTGCGCCAGCCTGATCAAGGCCTCGCGAACCGGCGTCCGCCCCAGCCCGACGAGATCGATCAATTGCGCTTCCGTCAGCACCGCACCGGGACGCAGGGAGAGCGTGACGATTGCCTCCTCCAAGCGCCGGTAAGCGACCTCGGCCAGGCTCTCACCGGCTCCGGCCACATGCGGGCCGTCGCGCTCAGGATCGACGTGCCCCTTTTGCTTCATGGCTTCCCCGAGCGATGCCCCGGCATCTTGATCTCGCTCGGCAGCTTGATATATCAATTCAGATATATCAAGCTCGACTACGACCGCCGCGATCGGCTGGCAGCGGCCCGTCAGACGTCGGATGGACCGGAGCACTGCAACCAGCCGATCATGCGGCGAGCCGACAAGGAGTTACCGGATGGCGTTCGCCTGTTCGATTCCCGCCGTGCCGACCGTCCAGCGGGATGACGAGACGGTCCGGATTACCCGCTGGGATTTCGAACCGGGCGCCGTGACGGGCTGGCATGAGCATGGCTGGCCCTATTTCGTGGTGATGCTCATCGCCGGCACCCTGCACATCCATAACGGCAATGAGGTCGTCGAGACGCCGCTGGCACAGGGGCAGGCCTATATGCGTCCAGCAGGAATCCGCCATGACGTGATGAACGGCTCCGGTCATCCGATCGCCTTCATCGAGATCGAGGTCAAGCAGCCTGCGGCTCTCAAGGAGCTTGCCCTGTCATGAAAGTCGCGGTCGTCGGCGCAGGGATCGTCGGCGTCGCGATCGCCCATGCGCTCCTCGATGAGGGGCATGAGGTCCTGATCGTCGAACGCCATGAGCCGGCCTTCGGCCCCTCGCGCGGCAATGCCGGCTGGATCGCCCATACCGACATTCTGCCGATCGCCAGTCCCAAGATGCTGCGGCAGGTGCCGAAATTCCTGGCCGACCCGCTTGGCCCGCTCAGCATCCGCCCGGCTTATCTGCCGAAGGTCCTGCCCTGGTTGCTGCGTTTCCTGCTGGCCTCGCGCCCGCAAGCCTATGAGCGCTCGATCATTGGCATCGCCGCCTTGCAGAAGCTCGCCCTGCCGGCCTGGCTTGCGCGCGCCTCGCGCACCAACCTGACGCGCCATATCCACCAACGGGGCGGCCTATACGTTTTCGACGATGCCGGAGCGATGGCCGCAGCGCGCAAGGTAGCGGAACGCCAGGCGGCCTTCGACATCAAGGTCGAGATGATCGCGCCTTCCGAACTGCGTCAGCTCGAGCCCGCACTTAAGCCGGGCTTTGTCGGCGCGGCTTTCCACCCCGACGCCGCCCATATCAGCGACCCTCATCAGCTGACGCTCGCCTTGTTCGAGGCCGCGCTGGAGCGCGGCGCCGTTTTCGAGAAGGCCAGCGTCAGCAATATCTCCCTCGGCGAGCGCCCCGCCCTGATTGGTCCCGATGGCTGGCAGCGCGTCGTGGACCGCGCAGTCATCGCCGCCGGCGCCTGGGCCGGGCCGCTGGCGTCGGCGTTGGGCGATGCCGTGCCGCTCGACACCGAGCGCGGCTACAATGTCAGCTTTCCCGATGTCACCGGGCTCTTGACGCGCCCGGTCGGCTTCGAGGGCCACGGCTTCGTCACAACACCGCTCGACTCGGGTCTGCGAATCGGCGGCGCGGTCGAGTTCGGCGGCCTCGATGCCCCGCCCAACCATGCCCGCACCCGCCGCCTCTACGACAAGGCCAGCCGCCTGATCGACGGCCTACCTGCTTTCGACAGCGGCAGACTCTGGATGGGCTTTCGCCCCTCCCTGCCCGATTCGCTGCCGGTGATCGGCACCGCAAGGCGAAATCCGCACGTGATCTATGCCTTCGGCCATGGCCATTACGGCATGACGCAATCCCACGCGACCGCCGATCTCGTCGCCGCACTTGTCGCCGGGCGCCAGCCGCCAATCGATCTTTCCCCCTTCAGCCCCGCGCGGTTCTGACATGGCGAACCCCGGAGCGATCATCCCCATCGATAACTGCCCTGGGACGGAAAAACCGCCGGCCAGTCGTCAACCGGGGCTCCGGGCGCGCGCCGCTGAAGAGTTCCCGTTTCGAACCGCCCTTGTCGTTCGCAGCCGCTCGCCGAAGCCGCTCGGCACAAATGGCGCGCGCGCATGGCGCAATCATCATGCGCCGAAAGCGCGCTACGGCGCAGAGTATTCTGCACAATTTCGAGGCGTTTCGTTCGTAATTGCTTTTGACAGAAATTTGACGCGGAGCGATTGTCGGTGGCGCAAGCCATTGGTAGCTCTGCATGGAAATCGCATCCCGCATGCGTCAGCGTCATGCTGACGACAAGAACGGGAGCTGGTTCGAGGGGTCGGCGTCGTCAATGGAAGTCTTTCTGCAGCAGCTCATCAACGGGCTGACACTGGGATCGATCTACGGTCTCATCGCCATCGGATACACGATGGTGTTCGGCATCATCGGCATGGTGAACTTCGCCCACGGCGATATCTTCATGCTCTCCGCCTTCATCGCCCTGATCTTCTTCATGCTGGTCACGGCGGTCCTCGGCACGAGCGCCGGCATGATCCTGCTGGCGCTCGTCATTGTCCTGGCGCTGGCGATGTTCTTCACCTCGCTCTGGAACTGGACGATCGAACGGGTCGCCTACCGGCCCTTGCGCGGCTCCTTCCGCCTCGCGCCGCTGATCTCCGCGATCGGCATGTCGATCTTCCTGGTGAACTTCGTGCAGGTCGTGCAGGGCCCGCGCAACAAGTCGATCCCGCCGATCCTGAACAAGTCGATCACGCTGATCGACAGCGCGGTCTACACGGTGCAGATCTCCTACAAGCAGATCGTCATCATCCTGACGACGGCGGCGCTGCTCGCTGCCTTCTGGTACATCGTCCAGAAGACGCCGCTTGGTCGTGCCCAGCGCGCCTGCGAGCAGGACCGCAAGATGGCCGCCCTCCTCGGCATCGACGTCGACCGCACCATCTCCATCACCTTCGTGATGGGCGCGGCGCTCGCTGCGGTGGCCGGCGTGATGTACCTCGTGCTCTACGGCGTGGTGAATTTCGCCGACGGCTTTACGCCGGGCGTCAAGGCCTTCACCGCAGCGGTGCTCGGCGGCATCGGCTCGCTGCCCGGAGCGGTGATCGGCGGCCTGCTGATCGGCCTGATCGAAGTGATGTGGTCCGCCTACTTCACGATCGACTACAAGGACGTCGCCGCCTTCTGCATCCTGGCCCTCGTGCTGGTCTTCATGCCCTCGGGCATCCTCGGCCGCCCCGAAGTCGAGAAGGTCTGACGTCATGGCGAGCAAACCGTCCACAGCCAAGGCCGCTCCCGGCCGGGACTTCAAGGCCGCCCTCAAGGAGGCCGGCTTCGCGGGCCTCGTCACCCTCGGCCTGTGCATTCCGGTCGTCGCCTGGGGCACGCGCCAGAACATGGACAATGTCCTGGTGCTCGATCCGCGATGGGATGCCGTCGCCTGGGCTGTCGGCATCGTCTTCGTCGGCCGCCTGCTCGTCGCGTTGCGCCAGCAGAACGGCCGCAAGGAGAAGGCGAAGATCCGCCTGCTGCCGCATGGCACCATCGCCTTCTTCCAGCGCCATTCGCGGCTCTTCTCGCTCTTCGGACTCGGCTTCCTCGTCAGCTTCCCCGCGATCGCGATCGGCCTCGCCGGCTGGGGCGGAGCACTGAAGTGGATCGACAATTTCGGCGTCCAGATCCTGATCTACGTCATGCTCGGCTGGGGCCTGAACATCGTCGTCGGCCTCGCCGGCCTGCTCGACCTCGGCTACGTCGCCTTCTACGCGGTCGGCGCCTATTCCTATGCGCTGCTCGCCAAGAATTTCGGACTGTCCTTCTGGATCCTGCTGCCGCTCGCCGGCATCCTCGCCGCCTTCTGGGGCATGCTGCTCGGCTTCCCCGTGCTGCGCCTGCGCGGCGACTACCTCGCCATCGTGACGCTGGCCTTCGGCGAGATCATCCGCCTGGTGCTGGTCAACTGGACGGAGTTCTCGAACGGCTATGCCGGCATCTCCGGCATCCCGCGCCCGACCTTCTTCGGCATCCCCTTCACGGCGGCCGATAACGGCTTTGCGGCGACGTTCGGGCTCGAATTCTCGCCGCTCTACCGAACGATCTTCCTCTACTACCTCATCCTGTGTCTGGCCTTGCTGACGGCCTTCGTCACGCTGCGCCTGCGCCGGCTTCCGGTCGGCCGGGCCTGGGAGGCGCTGCGCGAAGACGAGATCGCCTGCCGCTCGCTCGGCATCAACACGACCAACACCAAGCTCACGGCCTTCTCGATGGGCGCGATGTTCGGCGGTTTCGCCGGGGCGTTCTTCTCCGCGCGCCAGGGCTTCATCAGCCCCGAATCCTTCGTCTTCATGGAATCGGCGGTCATCCTGGCCATCGTCGTCCTCGGCGGCATGGGCTCGCTCTGGGGCTGCGCCATCGCGGCGATCGCCATGATCGGCGGCACCGAATTGCTGCGCGAACTCGATTTCCTGAAGCAGATCTTCGGCCAGGATTTCGACCCGACGAAGTACCGCATGCTGATCTTCGGCTTCGCCATGGTTGTGATCATGATCTGGAAGCCGCGCGGCCTGATCTCGGTGCGCGAGCCGACAGCCTTCCTGAAGGAGAAGAAGACGATCTCGGCCGATCTCGTTCAGGAGGGGCATGGCTGATGGCCTCGACCACACCCTCCGGCCGCCCGCTGCTCGAAGTCGAGCAGGTCACCATGCGCTTCGGCGGCCTGACCGCCGTCAACGCCCTTTCCTTCGAGGCCCGCAAGGGCGAGATCACCGCGCTGATCGGCCCCAACGGCGCCGGCAAGACCACGGTGTTCAACTGCATCACCGGCTTCTACAAGCCGACGCAGGGCCTGATTTCGCTGAACCATGACGACGGCTCGAGCTTCCTGCTCGAGCGCATGCCCGACTTCCGCATCTCCTGGAAGGCCAAGGTCGCCCGCACCTTCCAGAACATCCGCCTCTTCGGCGGCATGACGGTGCTGGAGAACCTGCTCATCGCCCAGCACAACCCGCTGATGATCGCCTCGGGCTTCACCTTCCTCGGCCTGCTGGGGGTGGGCGGCTACAGGGCCAGCGAGCGGGCGGCGATCGAGAAGGCCAAGTTCTGGCTCGACAAGATCAACCTCACCCATCGCGCCGACGACCCGGCCGCCGACCTGCCCTATGGCGACCAGCGCCGGCTCGAGATCGCGCGCGCCATGTGCACCGAGCCGGTCCTGCTCTGCCTCGACGAGCCGGCAGCCGGCCTCAACCCGCGCGAAAGCCTCGATCTCAACACGCTGCTGCTCTCGATCCGCAAGGATCTCGGCACGGCGCTGCTGCTGATCGAGCACGACATGTCGGTGGTCATGGAAATCTCGGACCATGTCGTGGTGCTCGACTACGGCACCAAGATCGCGGACGGCACGCCGGCCGAAGTGCAGGCAGACCCGAAGGTCATCGCCGCCTATCTCGGCGTCGACGACGAAGAGGTCGAAGTGGTGGAAGCGGAGGTCGGCATCTCGTGACTGTGGCCCAGCCTCAAACTTCGCCTCTTTTGGCCGTCCGCGGCGTCAAGACCTTTTACGGCAAGATCATCGCGCTGAAGGGCGTCGACATCGACGTCAATGCCGGCGAGATCGTCACCATGATCGGCGCCAACGGCGCCGGTAAATCCACCCTGATGATGACGATCTTCGGCAACCCGCAGGCACGCGAAGGCTCCGTTACCTATGAGGGCCGCGACATCACCCGGATGCCGAGCCACCAGATCGCTCGCCTCGGTATCGCGCAGTCGCCGGAAGGCCGCCGCATCTTCCCGCGCATGACGGTGTTCGAAAACCTGCAGATGGGCGCCGCCGTCCGCAACTTCGAGCATTTCGACGAAGACCTCGACAAGATCTGCGTGCTCTTCCCGCGTATCAAGGAGCGCCTGCAGCAGCGCGGCGGCACGCTCTCGGGCGGCGAGCAGCAGATGGTCGCGATCGCCCGCGCGCTGATGGCCCGCCCGAAGCTGCTGCTGCTCGACGAGCCCTCGCTCGGGCTCGCCCCCCTGATCGTGAAGCAGATCTTCGAGGCCATCCGCGAGCTCAACAGGACCCAGGGCCTCACCGTCTTCCTGGTCGAGCAGAACGCCTTCCACGCGCTGAAGCTCGCCCATCGCGGCTACGTCATGGTCAACGGCGTCATCACGATGAGCGGCTCGGGCAAGGAACTGCTCGCCAATCCGCAGGTGCGGGCCGCCTATCTCGAAGGTGGGCGTCACTGATGGCCGGCGGCGGGAGCTTGCGCCGAAGCTCGCCTCTGCCGCTGCAACTTTTTGATGAGAGACGGCTGCGCGCCTGCCATGCCATCGCTGTGGCGACGCTGGCCGCTTCCACCCTCGCGTGAAGCCGGGAGCACGAGATGCAGGGCATCATCTACGAAGAACCGACGGTCTGGCTCTTCTTGCTGGTCACCGTGATCATGGGTGGCTGGCTAGCCTGGATGTCCGGCCGCGCCATTGCCCTGACCTGGCGGCCGAACTGGCAGCTCGTCGTCTACATGCTGATCCTCGGCCTGTTCGTGCGCTTCATTCATTTCGCGCTGTTCCAGGCCACGCTGCTGACGCTGCACTACTACATCGTCGACTGCGTCGTGCTGCTCGCCTTCGGCTTCGCCGGCTGGCGCTACAACCGCGCCAAGCAGATGACGCGGCAATATCACTGGCTCTTCGAGCGCGCCGGCCCCTTCGGCTGGAAGCCGCGCCCCGGGGTCGTAATCAGGCCTGAATTGCTCTGAAGAGCTCACGAGCTTGGTGCGTGACAGATCACCGAAAAAGCGCAAGACTGCGGCTTAGGGTGACAAAAGCGCACCGAGACGGGCGGACCGTCCAGCCCGTTGTCAATCATCGAGGGGAGTTGCATCACATGAAGAAACTGCTGTTGGGCGGCATTGCGCTCGGCGCGGTCCTCGCCATGTCCGGCGTGGCCAATGCGCAGATCAAGCTCGGCGTCGGCGGCCCGATCACCGGCCCGAACGCCGCGTTCGGCGCGCAGCTCAAGAACGGCGCCGAGCAAGCGGTCGAGGACATCAACGCTGCTGGCGGCGTCCTTGGTCAGAAGATCACCATCTCGGTCGGTGACGATGTCTCCGATCCGAAGCAGGGCGTCTCGGTCGCCAACAAATTCGTCGGCGACGGCGTGAAATGGGTCCTCGGCCACTTCAACTCCGGCGTCACCATGCCGGCGTCTGAAGTCTATGCCGAGAACGGGATCCTGATGATCTCGCCTTCGGCCACCAACCCGAAGATCACCGAGCGCGGTCTGTGGAACACCTTCCGCACCTGCGGGCGTGACGATCAGCAGGGCAGCGTCGCTTCGGCCTATCTGCTGAAGAACTTCAAGGACAAGAAGATCGCCGTCGTCCACGACAAGACCACCTATGGCCAGGGCCTCGCCGACGAGACCAAGAAGGGCCTCAACGCCGGCGGCGTCAAGGAAGTGCTCTACGAAGGCGTCAACGCCGGCGAGAAGGACTTCTCGGCGCTCGTCTCGAAGATCAAGGCGGCCGGTGCCGACTATCTCTACTGGGGCGGCCTGCACACCGAAGGCGGCCTGATCGTGCGCCAGATGCGCGACCAGGGCCTGAAGACCGTGCTTGTCTCGGGTGACGGCATCACCACCGACGAGTTCGCCACGATCGGCGGCCCCGGCGTCGAAGGCACGCTGATGACCTTCCCGCCGGACCCGCAGAAGCGTCCCGAGGCGGCCGCCGTCGTCAAGAAGTTCGAGGCCAAGAACTTCAAGCCGGAAGCCTACACCCTCTACAGCTACGCCGCCGTCCAGATCATGGCCGAAGGCGCCAAGCGCGCGAACTCGACCGATCCGAAGAAGATCGCCGACGTGCTGCATGGCGGCCAGCCCGTCAAGACCGTCATCGGTGACATCGGCTTCGACAAGAAGGGCGACATCACCCGCCCGGACTACACCGTCTACACCTGGAAGAAGGGTGCCGACGGCAAGATCACCTATGTCGAGAACTGATCTCGGCGGCTGATCAGGCCTGACATGAAAGAGCCCGCCTCGGAGCATCCGGGGCGGGTTTTCCGTTGAGAGGTCGTTGAGGTCCTGTCTCGGTCGCATGTCCGAAACGGGGCGCTCGCAGAACCACTCAAGCGTACGCCACCCAGCCGCGGAATGCGAAGCCGGCATAGAACAGGCTGACGCCGCCGAAGCCGGCATCGCGCAGAAGCTGCTCATCCTCCTCGGGAGCGAGGATCGGCAGGCGCTCGCCGATCATCGATCGCGCCTTCTGAGCCTGCGCCGGCTCGATGCCCGACGAGGCCGCGAATGCGGCGTAGCGCGACAGCCAGAGATTGCGATCGCCCTCGCCTTGCGGAAAGCTGAAATGCGCGACCGCGAAAGGCGCGCCGGGCTTCAGCCGCCGTCGTACCTGCCGCAGCGTGCGCAGGCGCTCCTCACGTTCAACGAAGTGCAGGGTCAGAATGCAGGCGGCCGCATCGAACGGTCCTTCTGGCGCGATGTCGATCAGGCCGTGATGCAGATCCGTACGGGCGAGCAGCGGGCCGAGCGTCAGCCGTGCGAGATCGAGCATCTCGGCGGACGGATCGACGCCGTCGAACCGCCAGCCGGGCTGCGCATCGGCAAATGCCTTGATTTCAAGGCCGCCGCCCGCGCCGAGCACCAGCACCCGCGCCGCGTCAGGCGCCCGCTCGGCAAGGAGGAGCATGGCCATGCGCTGCATGTCGGCGAAGCCGGGCACTTGGCGCGGCGGCCCCTGGGCATAGCGGGCAACGGTTTGCGGATCGGAGAAGGCGTCCATGCTCGAAAGTCTCGCCGACGATATGCATGTCTCGCGGGCGGAAAGCGCCTCTACTGACTCAATCTCTGAGGAACAGCGCTCAAGCTTTTGAGAAATGCCGCGAAACGCAGCAAGCCATCCGGCCACGGCCCATGCCCGGACTCGCTGTTGAGATGGCCGCTGTCGCCGGCATCGACGAATTCCGAGCCCCAGGCCTCGGCGAGTTCCCGCGCCTCGTCCTGCGTGCAATAGGGATCGGTCGCGCTGGAGATCAGCACCGACGGAAACGGCAGCCTCTCACGGCGGTGCTCGACGAAGTCGGCCCCCATGCCGGGGATCGCGCGCTTGGCCTTCTCCGAGGCCGGCGCGACGAGGAAAGCGCCGGCCACCTCGCCCGGATGCAGATGTTCTGCCGCGTGTGCAACAGCGCTCACACCGGCCGAATGGGCCACGAGCACGACCGGCCGCGTCGCGCTGCGCACCGCCTGCACGATCCGCTCCGCCCAGACGTGGCGAGACGGCTTGTGCAAGTCGTCCTGCTCCACGCGGCGCGCCGTCTTGAGCCGGGTTTCCCAGCGGCTCTGCCAGTGGTCGGGCCCGGAGCCCGACCAGCCGGGGACGATGAGGATATCGACGTCGGAGGATTTCATCAGTCGTAGATAGCCCTGCCGTCGCCGAAGTCCAGCCCGTCAGACCTCTCCGAACACCCGGCGGAAGATCGTGTCGACATGCTTGAAGTGATAGCCCTCATCGAACATCGCCTGCAATTCGGAGGCCGAGAGCTTCTCCGCCACGTCCTTGTCCGCGAGCAGATTGGTCAGAAAGTCCTCGCCATGCTCCCAGGTGCGCATCGCGTTGCGTTGGACCATGGAATAGGCATCCTCGCGGCTTGCCCCGGCCTGCGTCAGCGCCAGCAGCACGCGCTGCGAATTGTGCAACCCGCCGAGCCGGTCGAGATTTTTGCGCATGTTCTGCGGATAGATCAGCAGCTTGTCGACGACGCCGGTCAGCCGTGCCAGCGCGAAATCGAGCGTCACCGTCGCATCCGGGCCGATCATGCGCTCGACCGAGGAGTGCGAGATGTCGCGCTCGTGCCAGAGCGCGACGTTCTCCAGCGCCGGCGTGACCATACCGCGCACGAGGCGGGCGAGGCCGGTCAGGTTCTCGGTCAGCACGGGGTTGCGCTTGTGCGGCATCGCCGAGGAGCCCTTTTGGCCCGGCGAGAAATACTCCTCCGCCTCGTAGACCTCGGTGCGCTGGAGATGGCGGATCTCGGTCGCCAGCCGCTCGATGCAGGAGGCGACGACGCCGAGCGTCGCGAAATACATCGCGTGGCGGTCACGCGGGATCACCTGCGTCGAGACCGGCTCGACCGTCAGGCCCATCTTCTCGGCGACGTACTCCTCCACCTGCGGGTTGATATTGGCGAAGGTGCCGACCGCGCCCGAGATGGCGCAGGTCGCGATCTCCGCCCGCGCCGCGACGAGACGGGCACGGCAACGGTCGAACTCGGCATAGGCCTGCGCGAGCTTGAGCCCGAAGGTCACAGGCTCGGCATGGATGCCGTGCGAGCGGCCGATCGTCGGGGTGAGCCTGTGCTCGAAGGCACGGCGCCTGATGGCCGCGAGCAGCGCATCGACATCGGCGATCAGGATATCGGTGGCGCGCGCAAGCTGGACCGAAAGCGTGGTGTCGAGGATATCAGACGAGGTCATGCCCTGATGGACGAAGCGGGCGTCGGGCCCGACGATCTCCGCCAGATGCGTCAGGAAGGCGATGACGTCGTGCTTGGTGACGCGCTCGATCTCGTCGATGCGCGCGACGTCGAAGACCGCGTCCTTGGCTTTCGCCCAGATGGTCGCCGCGGCCTCCTTCGGAACCACGCCGAGCTCAGCGAGCTTGTCGGTGGCATGCGCCTCGATTTCGAACCAGATGCGGAAGCGGGTCTGCGGCTCCCAGATGGCGACCATCTCGGGGCGGGAATAGCGCGGGATCATCGTCTCGTCCTTGTCACCCAATGAGCCCTCATCCTGAGGAGCGCTCCAACGGCGCTCGTTTCGAAGGATGGTCCAGTGCAGTCTGGAACATCCTTCGAGACGCCGCTTCGCGGCTCCTCAGGATGAGGGCTGCGATATTGTCAAACCCAGTCGCCGCGCGCGGCTTCCGCCGCCTTGCGGATCGCTTCGATATTCCCGGCATAGGCCGAAGGCCCGCCCTTGAAGACGGCGGAGCCCGCGACCAGCGCATTCGCGCCGGCCTTCACAACCAGCGGCGCGGTCTCCGGCGTCACGCCACCGTCGATCTCCAGCGCAATCGGGCGGTCGCCGATGAGCGCCTTCACCTGTGCAACCTTCTCGACGACGGAACGGATGAAGCTCTGCCCGCCGAAGCCGGGATTGACCGTCATCAGCAGGATGAGGTCGACATCCTCGATCAGCGCCTCGGCGGCGCTCGCCGGCGTGCCGGGATTGAGGACGATGCCCGCCTGCTTACCCTGGGCCTTGATCGCCTGCAGCGTGCGGTGCGGATGCGGCCCGGCCTCGACATGGAAGGAGATCAGATCGGCGCCGGCCTTGGCGAAGGCTTCGACATAAGGATCGACGGGCGCGATCATCAGATGCACGTCGAAGAACTTGCTTGTGTGCGGGCGGATCGCCTTCAGCACGTCGGGGCCGAAGGTGATGTTCGGCACGAAATGCCCGTCCATCACGTCGCAATGGATCCAGTCGGCACCGGCCGCATCGACCGCGCGCACCTCCTCGCCCAGCTTGGCGAAATCGGCCGAGAGGATGGAGGGGGCGATCCGGATGGGGTGCGTCATGGCTGGCGGTTTAACGCCCCGAGCCGCCTGCCGCAATCGCGAAACCGAGCTGAACAACCTCGTCATGCTCGGGCTTGACCCAAGCATCTCATGACGCGGAGGCTCTGGCGCCTCCTCCTGCAAGAGCTTCTCGGGTCAAGCCCGAGAATGACGGCCTGAATGTTCAGGCACTCCGTCCCTGCCGCATCGCCACAGGAAAGGACAGCCGCCGGTCCGCTTCCGCCATCTCCGCCACCACCTGCGCGAAAGCCGGGCGCAGCTTCAGGCGCGTATACCACTCCGCCAGCCCCGGATAGCCGTCGAGCGGCGGCCCGCCGAGCCTCAGCGAAAACAGCACGCTCATGAACAGAGCGATATCCGCCAGCGAGAGCAGCCCGCCGAAGAATTCACGGCCCGCCAGCTTCTGCTCCAGCACCTCGTAGTGGCGCGTCAGCGCCTCCTCGGCGATCAGCGCGTCGGCCTCCTGCGCGATGCGCCGGTCGCGGTCGGGCGAAGGCGGGCTCGTCCGGTGCATCAGCGGCTTCACGGCCTGAAACAGGATTTCGTCCGCGTACAGCTCGTCGAGCCGGCAGCGTGCGCGCTCGACCGGGGAGCCCGGCATCAGCTTCGGCTCGGGATAGGCCTCGTCGAGATATTCGTTGATGACGGTGGAGTCGTAGAGGACGAGCCCGCAATCGCTGAGCACCGGCACCTGCCCCTTCGGATTGAGCGCGATCACCTCGGGGTACTTGGGGTCGTAGCCGGTCGTCTGGTTGAACGGCACCATGATGCGCTGAAAGCCGAGGCCCTTCTCCTGAAGGGCGATCTCGACCTTGCGCGAGAACAGGCTGAGCGGCCCGGAATAAAGTGTGATCATGGCGCGGTTCTCCTGCGGCAGGGGAAGCCTCGCAGGGCACCGCGTCATCGCCCGTCAGCAGGTTGACATGGCTTCCTTGCGCCGGATTCGCGCTGCGATGCCGCCCAGCAGCCACGGCAAGAGGTAGATCGGGAACTGCGCCAGCGCGAAGAACAGGAAGGTCGCCGGCGAGACGCCGGCGCCCAGCGCGGCGACAAGCAACCCCATATTCCGCTGCCCGGTGCCGTAGCCGATCATGAAGCGCTCCGACGCAGGCAGTCTCCGCAGCACGAGCCAGCTCGAGATCAGTCCCGCCGCCGAAACCGCGAACACGCAGGCCAGCACGAAGAGAACGAGCCGGGGATTGTCGAGTGCGGCCCGCGTCACGCCGTCCATCGCTGCGATGGCGAAGATGAAGTACATCAGCACGCCGAAGCCATCGAGATTGGCCTTCATCGCCTTGATCCGCTTGACGCCGAGCCAGGCGCGCAGCGTGAAGGCGACCGCCATGCCGCCGCCGATGAAGATCAGCAGCCGCAGCATAAGCACCGAGCGGTCGAGCGGCACGGCCGCGCCGGCCAGCAACTCGACCAGCAACGGCGCGATGATGGGGCTCAAAATCGTGGTGACGATGACACTGGCGATGATCAGCGACGGCTCGAAGCCGTAGAGGATCGCCACCGCCGGCGAGGACATGATCGGCGGCGCCGACCCCATGATCGCGAGCCCGAGCACGATCCCCGGATCGAGGTTCTCGCGCCCGACGAGCAGCAGCGCCCCGCCGATCAGCAGCACCGGACCGGTGATCAGCCACAGGCAGGAGGCCGCGAGCTTCGCCGGCCGGCGCAGCAGCCGCGCGGTGACGCCGAGATCGACCCGCATGAACACGACGGTCGTGAAGCAGAAGATGGTGATAGGCAGCACCGGCCGCGCCGCGGCGGAGAATTGCGGAAGCGCGAGGCCAAGGAAAATGGACAGCGCGAAGCCTTGCGTGCCGTAGCGCCCGAGCCATGCGAGCGCGGCGGCGAGAAGGGCGACTGGACGCATCGGCACGGCTCTGGAATCGTTCGCGAAACAGCCGGCACACTGGCCCATCGCGCCCAATGCGTCACCTGCGCGCCGAGCGGAGCGGTCCTGCGCCGGCATAAAATTGTGCCATCCTGCCCACATTTCTGGTGAGCAAAGCCAAATTGGCGAAGATGACGCAGACCCTGCGAAAGATTCCGCGATCCTGCGCAAAATTCGGTCGCAGCGCTGACAAGCCGGCGCAAACCGGTATTTTGCGGGAAAAGGGGTTGGCAGGAGTAGATCATGAAGGTGGATACGATCGTTCTCGGCGCCGGCATCGTCGGCATTTCGGTCGCGCTTCACCTGCAAAAGGCCGGCCGCTCCACCCTGCTCGTCGACCGGCGCGGACCGGGCGAAGAGACCAGCTACGGGAATGCCGGCCTGATCCAGCGCGAGGGTGTCTACCCCTACGGCTTCCCGCATGATTTCGGCGCGCTCATCCGTTACGCGATGAACAATACAATCGATGCGTCCTATCATTGGAGCGCGCTCCCGAAGCTCGCGCCCTTCCTCCTCTCCTACTGGATGCATTCGCGCGCCTCTCATCACGAAGCGATCGCCCACAAATACGAGAAGCTGATCGAGCACTGCGTCACCGAGCATGATGCGCTCGCGCAGGAAGCCGGCGCGACCGAGCTTCTGCGCCGCAAGGGCTGGATGAAGGTGTTCCGCACCGAGCGTGAGCGCGAGGAGCGCCTCGCCGAGGCCGCCCGCTGGAAGCGCGAATTCGGCGTGAACTACCGCGCCCTCGACATGGCCACCCTCAAGGCCGAGGAGCCGCATCTCGACCATGCCAGCCTGATCGGCGGCCTGCACTGGACCGATCCGGTTACGGTCGTCGATCCGCTCGGCCTGTCCAAGGCCTATGTCGCGCTGTTCGAGAAGCTCGGCGGCAAGCTCGCCATCGGCGATGCCGCGACGCTGGCGCAGAGCGGCGCCGGGTGGAACGTCACCCTCGCCGACGGCACCAAGGCCGAGGCCAGGGACGTCGTCGTGGCGCTCGGCCCCTGGGCCGATGTGCTGACCAGAAAGCTCGGCTACCATCTGCCGCTTGCGGTCAAGCGCGGCTACCACATGCACTACAAGCCGCAGGGCAACGCCGTGCTCAACCATCCGGTGCTCGACACCGAGCGCGGCTATTTTCTTGCGCCGATGCTACAGGGCATCCGCCTGACCACGGGCGCCGAGTTCGCCGATCGCGACGCGCCCAAGACCCCGGTACAGCTCGCACGGGCCGAGCCGATCGCCAAGGCGCTCTTCCCGCTCGGCGAGCGTGTCGATGCCGAGCCCTGGCTCGGCCGCCGGCCCTGCACCCCGGACATGATGCCGATCATCGGCCCGGCTCCCAAGCACAAGGGCCTGTGGTTCTCCTTCGGCCACGCCCATCACGGCCTGACGCTCGCTGCCGTCACCGGCCGCATGGTCGCCGAGATGGTCAGCGGTCAAAAGGTCTTCGTGGATCCGACGCCCTTCGCGCCGTCGCGTTTCGTCTGAGCAGCGCCGTCATTCTCGGGCCGCGCCCGCGCGGACCCGAGAACCTCCAGCCGATAGAGGCGCCCCGTCGGCATGAGATGCTCGGGTCAAGCCCGAGCATGACGCGGGAAGACGGTCAGCCCTGCGCCGAGCCCCCTCGCCTGCCGGCGCGCTCCCTGCCACGATCCGTCTCCCGATTCTTGACCGAGACCTCGCCATGGCCCTCGCCAAACCACCCGTCCAGGACAATGCCTACGCCGCCGCGCTCGCCCTGCTCGATCGCGTGCCGCTGATCGATGGCCATAACGACCTGCCCTACGTCATTCGCAAGGATGCCAGGGCCAGGGGGGACGTCGCCACTTACGGCCTCGACAAGGTCCATGCCGAGGGCGACACCGACATCCCGCGCATGCAGGCCGGCAAGATGGCGGCGCAGTTCTTCGCGGCCTATGTCCCGCCGAAGCAGGCCAAGCCCGCCGGCTTCGCGCTGGCCCAAATCGCGCTCATGCGCGACATCCTGAAGCGCCATGCCGACGCATTCCGTCCCGGCCTTTCCGCGGCCGATGTCGAGGCCGCCAAGGCGGAGGGCCGCATCGCCCTGTTCATGACGATCGAGAACGGCACCGCGCTCGACAATGAGCTCGACGCGCTCGACGCCTACTTCGATCTCGGCGTGCGGCTGATGACGCTCTGCCACAACGACACCACCGACTGGTGCGACTCCGCCACAGATGCGCCGCGCCACAACGGCCTCACCGATTTCGGCAAGGATGTCCTGCGCAGGATGAACCGGCTGGGCATGGTGATCGACCTCGCCCATGTCGCGCCGAAGGTGATGCATGACGCGCTCGACGTCTCCAGCGCACCCGTTGTCTGGTCGCATTCCAACGCCTTCACGCTCTGCGACCACCCGCGCAATGTCGCCGACGACGTGCTCGACCGCGTCGCCGGCAACGGCGGCGTCGTGATGGCGACCTTCGTGCCGGACTTCATCAGCCAGGCCTCGCGCGACTGGCATCGCCCGGCCAAGGACCAGTATGGCAAGACGCCCGAGAGCATGGATTATGCAAAGGTCGAGGCGGAGATCGTCGCCAAGTCAGGCCCGCGCCCGACCGCGACGCTGCCGGAGTATTGCGACCATGTCGAATACCTCGCCAAGCGCATCGGCCATGATCACATCGGCATCGGCTCGGATTTCTTCGGCTGGGTCAATCCGGACGGGTTGGAGGACACCACGACCTTCCCGTCGGTGATCGCCGAGCTGATCCGCCGCGGCTGGTCGGAGGAAAACCTCGCCAAGCTCGCCGGCGGCAACACCCTGCGCGTGCTGCGCGCGGTGGAGCAGGCGGCGGGCTGAACGCTCCGAGCCTCGTCATGGTCGGGCTCGTCCCGGCCATCCACGTCTTCACTTGTCGCAATTCGTCTTCAAGACGTGGATGCTCGCCACAGAGGCGAGCATGACGTATGAGCTTGCCCATCACGCCAGGCCATCGCGGGCGTGATCAAGACCTCATCTCGAAAACAAGATTTCATTTCTCCCATGACCGGTTCCGGCACAGACCGCACCCGCCCGTCCGTCCAGGCGGCCGCCCCCATCGTCATCCTGGTCGAGCCGCAACTCGCCGAGAACATCGGCATGTGCGCCCGCGCCATGGCGAATTTCGGCCTTTCCGAGATGCGCCTCGTCGCTCCGCGCGACGGCTGGCCCAGCGGCGGCGGCCTCAAGAAGGGCGCGACTGCGGCCGCCTCCGGCGCAACGCATATCCTTGAGAATGCCCGGCTCTATGCCAGCGCGGCCGAAGCGGTCGCCGATCTCAACCATGTACTGGCGACGACGGCCCGCGAGCGCGGCCAGATGAAGCGCGTGCTGACGCCGGCCGAGGCGATGCCGGAAGTCGCGGGCCGCATCGGCTCCGGCGAACGCGTCGGCATCCTGTTCGGGCGCGAGCGCATCGGGCTGACCAATGAGGAGATCAGCCTCGCCGATGCGATCCTGACCTTCCCGGTCAATCCGGCCTTCGCCTCGCTCAACCTCGCCCAGGCCGTGCTGCTCAACGGCTATGAATGGTTCAAGACCACCGGCGGCGAGCCGCCCTTCCGCGAGAACAACCCGTCGCCGCCGGCGAAGCGCGAGACGATCCTGTCGATGTTCGACTATCTCGAAGGCGAGCTCGATCTCTGCGGCTTCTTCCCGGTCGGCAAGAAGCCGGTCATGACCGCGAATCTGCGCGACATCCTGCACCGCCTCGACATGACCGAGCAGGAGGCACGCACGCTGCGCGGTGTCTTCAAGTCACTCGTCGAAGGCCCCAAGAAAGCGCGTCTGCTGGCGCGGCAGGCCGAGACGCCCGAGCGGCCTGAAGAATAAAAAAGCCGGCCCCGAAGGGCCGGCTCGTCTGGTCGCGGGGTCTCGAAACACCCGGTCAGAATTGATACTTCAACGTCGCCTTCACGGTGCGGCCCGGCTCGGTGTAGTAATCGCGAGCCTGTGCCAGCACGCCGGTAGGAACGTTGACCGCATCCCAGTACTTGCGATCAAAGATATTATAGACGCCGATCTGCAATTCAAGGTCTGCGATCTGCGGCATCGGGCGCCACCACGCCGACGCATTGAAGATCGCGTAGCCGGGCGCCCGGAAGCCCTGATTGGAGCCGGTCGTTGCCGCGACGTTATCGCGCTTGCCTGCGAGTTTGGTCGAGACCTCCGCACCCCATGAATCCGTACCATAGGCAATGGCGAGAATGCCCTGCACCGGCGGGATCGAGTTCAGGTAGGTATTGTCGGTCTGGTTCACGCCGCGGGTGTAGGCGAAGGAGCCGCGCACCAGCCAGTTCTCCGTCAAGGCATAGCGCCCGTTGATTTCCACGCCCTGAATCTCGGCGCGCGGAATGTTCCGGAAGCTCGTGATGCCGCCTTGCGGGTAGATCGCGTCCGGCGGGGCGATCTGCTGCTGCTCGATGAAGTTGTGATATTTCGTGTAGAAATAGGTGACCGAGCCGCCGACCTGCTTGTCGCCGAAGCGGAAGCCGACATCGATGCCGTTGCCCTCTTCCGGACGCAGGTCCGGATTGCCGATGCGCAAATAGGTCCCCGGCCCGCCGAAGCGGCCATAGAGTTCGTTTGCCGTCGGGGCGCGGAAAGTCTTGGCCCACTGGGCAAAGAAGGTCACGTCCTTCACCCACGGAGCGTTCTTGAGAACGTCGTATTCGAGGCGAATGCGCGGCGACCAGCCAGTATCGGTGGAAGACCGCGGCAGGCTCGTCGGCCGTGACCCGCCTGCGAAATAGGCCGGGGTATTCTGCGGCACTTCCTCATACCAGTCGAACCGGACGCCGGGGGTGATGCGCAGCCGGTTGTCGAGCATCCCGATCTCGTCATGCGCGTAGATGCCGAGGAGCTTGCCGTCGACCTTCGGCTGGTCGGCCTGGTTGGTGTGCAGGTTGTTGCAGGTGGTGTACGGCGCGGTGAAGAGGCCGGAGGCCGGTCTGGCCGGGCAGTTGTCGACACCCGACGAGAATTGCTCGAGCGAGGACATCCGCAGCTCCGTGCCGAGCAGCAGGCGGTGCGTCAGCGCGCCGGTCTGGAAGTTCTTGATCACATGGCCGTTGAAGCCGTAGGCGTTCTCCTCGTTCTCGTTGTCGCGCGTATAGGGGCCGACGATGCTGGTGTAGCGCCAGGCGTTGACGAGGTCGTTGCGCTTCAGGCGCTGCCAATAGGCGACGGCATGGGCCTCGTCGAAGAACGAGCCCGGCATCTTGTAGTCGTAGCTCAGCGAAACGCGGTTGCGCTCGACATCCTCGCCGGTCTCATAGGAGCCGGGGCGAAAATTCCCGGTCAGCGAAACGGTGTTCGTACGGGTCTGCACCCGGTCGGCGCGCTTGAAGAACTCGCCCTGGATACCGAAACGGTGCTCGCCGACATCCTGATAGATCTTGCCGAGCAAGTTGTACTGGTTGAAGTCGGCCGGGTTGGGCGCCGTGCGCGCTGCACCGATCGTCTTGTTGTCGCCCCTGTTGTCGGTCTCGTGCCCGTTGCGGAAGCCGCCCTGCAGCAGCATGGAGGTATTCCCCGTCCTGGCGGCCGCTGCCGCGCTGCCGAACCAGGCGCGGTCGGTGCTGTCATAGCCGGTCTTGGCGAGCGCGCCGTAGGAGCGGCCATCGCGCAGCAGGTCTTCCGGGTCGAGCGTGCGTACCGCAAGCGCGCCGCCGAGCGCACCGCTGCCGAGTGTGCTGGCCCCGCTGCCGCCGCGCAGCAGATCGAGTGTCGACAGTGAATCGAAATCGAAGGCGTTCTGGGCGCCGCGATTGACGCGGGTATCGATGAGGAAGGGCTGGCGGATGCCATCGATCGTCGTCAGTACGCGCGCGCCATCGAGGCCGCGAATATTGAGCGAATTGGTCTGGCGGTTCAAGGTGATGCCCGCCTCGACGCGGTTCGACAGGTCCGTCAGGCTCTGGATCTGCTCGCGGTCGAGTTCCTGGCGCGTGACGCGCGTCGTCGTCGGCCCGCTCACCAGCGCACCGCCCGGCACGCCCTCTCCCTGCACATTGATCTGATCCAGCACGACCGGCGCCTCGCCGACCGAGCTTGGTGCAGGCGCCGCCTGCTGGTTCCGCTGTTGCGCTTCGGCAGTCGAAGCAAAAAGCGCCAATGCCAGGCTTCCAAGCGCCACGCTGTCGCGAAGCCGGCCGGAAAGATTCCCCATCGCCCGTATCCCGTCCTTGCCGCACGGGCCTTCGGCCCTGAACGGCAATTTAAAATGAGTATAAAGAAGACCCTATACGATAATATAAGGTTCCGGACCGATATTGATCGAATCGTATACTGTCAATTGCCGAACAACATTCGCATTAACAATGGATTCGTTCCAAAAAAGAACTATTCTAATGTAGAATTACACGACCATTCTTGCAGCAGAGCTTTGCTCCCGATGTCGTGATCGTCGAACCCGCCTCGTCGCCGTCTCCGCCATTGCAACGTCGTCGGCGGCAAGCATTGTCGTGTCATGAATCCGCGTCATGCCAGAATGACCCGCCGCAGGCTGCTGACTGGGGGCAGCGCCATGGTCACCGCTTTCTCCGTCGCGGGGCGCTCCTTCGCCGCGACCGATGCCGATGTCGTCGTCGTCGGCGCCGGAGCGGCAGGCATCGCCGCAGCCCAGACCTTGCGCGCAGCCGGCCGCAAGCCGATCGTGCTGGAGGCTCGCGGCCGCATCGGCGGGCGCGCCTTCACCGATGCTTCCCTCGGCGCGACATACGACGCGGGCGCGATGTTCATCCATTGGGCAGAGCGCAACCCATGGGTCCAGATCGCCCGCGATCTCGGCATCGAGACCGCATCGGAACCCCAGGGTGGCGGTTTCCGAGTCTTTGCCGACGGGCGCCCCATGGCCGACGCCGATCGTCGACGCCGGCGCGATGCCTTCAACCAGATCGACAGGCGGCTCGAGACAGTGGATCTCACTGGTCGCGACATGTCGATCGCAGAATTGCTCGGCGATCTCGGCCCCGACAGCGCCCCCGTCGCGGCGTCGGGTCTACTGCTCTCGATCGGAGAGGAATCAAGCCGGATTTCAGCGCGTGACTATCAGCGTCTCTGGGCCGGCGACGATCTCGTCGTCCCCTCAGGCTACGGCAATCTCGTCACGCGCTCCGCCGCAGGCCTCGATATTCGCCTCAATCAGACGGTCGAGGCTATCCGCTGGGACGGATCGGGCGTGACGGTCGCCACGCCTTCGGGCGACATCCGCGCCAATGCCTGCATTCTCACCGTGCCGGTCGGCGTGCTCAAGTCAGGCGCCATCCGCTTTACCCCGGACCTTCCGACAGCCACTCGTGACGCTCTCGCAGGGCTGCACATGGGAGCGCTGACCAAGATCGCGCTCAAGGTTGAGGGCGACCGCTTCGGCCTCACGCCGGGCGCGAGCCTGCTTGAGACCGGCGCACCCGAGCGCATGATGAATTTCGACATGTACCCGGACGGCAAGGACATCGTCATCGGCTATTGCGGCGGCGATTATGCGCGCAAAATCTCAGAGGCTGGCCCGGATGAAGCGCGCGCCCATGTCGTCGACCTCCTCGCGAAGATGGTCGGCGCCGAATTCCGCAAAACGGTCAAGGCAGTATCCTTCCCGGCCTGGTGGACCGACCCGTTCGCGCGCGGTTCTTATTCAGTATGCGATCCCGGCCACGAGAAGGCCCGGGAAGCCCTCGCCCAGCCCATTGGCGGGCGCCTCCTTATTGCAGGAGAGGCGACTGCGGGCGGCGGCGCGATGACCGTGGGCGGGGCCACGCTCGCGGGCCGGGCGGCAGCGGCGACGCTCGCGCGGCTGAAGGCCTGACGGCTCCTCGGGCTAGAGCACCAGCTCCCAATTCTGCCCCACGAGATCCTGACCGAAGGAATGGTGCCGCTCTTCCGCAACCAGCCGGAAACCCTCCGCGACATAGACCGCGCGGGCAGCATGGAGGATGTCGTTGGTCCAGAGCACCATCCGCCGATAGCCAGCATTGCGGGCGAAATCGACGGCATCGCGCACCAGCGCCTTGCCCAGCCCCAGCCCCTGCGCACGCTTCTCGACCAGCACGAGCCTGAGCTTCGCGGTCGCTTCGTCCTCTTCGACGACAAAGGAGGAGCCGGCCGGAGCCCCTTCCAATTCGGCGATGAAACAGCGCTCGCGGCCGGGCTTGAAGTCGCGCAGGAATTTGGCGGCAATCTCGGCAACGAGCGCCTCGAAGCTCTGATCCCAGCCATATTCTTCGGCATAGAGCCGCCCATGAGCCGCGATCACCCAGCCGATATCGCCCGGCCGGTGCTCGCGGATCATGGGACGAGGACGGGTCTGCCGCTCCCCCGAAAGAAGGCGCTGCGCCGTGGCGAGCGCATCAACCAGCGCGGCCTGCTCGGGGAGCGGAAGCCGCGACAGGATCGACCGCGCCTGGGCATCCGACGCGCGGTCGATCGCTGCGAAGGCAGCTATGCCTTCATCGGTCAATTGCAGGCGCCAAGCTCGCGCGTCGACCGACGAGCGGCTGCGGTCGAGCCATCCACGCGTCGCGAAGCGCTGCAGGATGCGCGACAGATAGGCCGGGTCGAGATCGAGAGCCCCGGCCAGTTCCGCCGCCCGCCAATCGTCGCGCTGCGCCAGCTCGTAGATCACCCGCGCTTCCGTCAGCGACATGCCGGAGCCATGCAGGCTGCCTCCGAGTCCGCCGACCCAGAGGGTATGGAAGCGATTGAACCTGCGGATCGCCGCGATGGCTTCGGTCTCGCCGAGGTCCATGACTCACCTCCAACCGGAGACCAATGAATTTAGTTGACAGAGTCAACTAAATTCGAGACGGGACAGAAACGCGGCATTGACCCTCCCTTAACCGGTCTCTGGCGAAGTCGAGCTTTGACGTCTCACGGCGCTGACATGCAGGTCGATCTCCTCGCCGGAACGGGATACCGCCCCCTTGCGATCCCGCGCCCCCAACCCACCATCCTGGTCTTCGATTCCGGGCTTGGCGGCCTCACCGTGCTGTCGCGCACGGCGCAGGCTTGCCCAGGCGCCCATATCGTCTACGCCGCCGACGATGCCGGCTTCCCCTATGGCCGCCTGACCGAAGACGCACTTGTCGGCCGCATCCTCGCCGTAATGGAGCGGCTTATCGCCCGCTGCCATCCCGATCTCGTGGTGATCGCCTGCAATACGGCCTCGACGCTGGTCCTGCCGACGCTGCGGGCACGCTTCGCCATCCCCTTCGTCGGCACAGTGCCCGCGATCAAGCCTGCTGCGGTCGCAACCAAAAGCGGGATGATCTCAGTCCTCGCTACGCCCGGCACGGTGGCGCGCGTCTATACCCGCGAGTTGATCGAGACCTATGCTGGCGGCTGCGACGTCACGCTCGTCGGCGCGACGCGGCTCGCGGGCATGGCCGAGCAGGCGTTGAAGGGCGAATCCGTCGCTGACGACGCTCTGCTCGCCGAGATCGCCCCCTGCTTCGTCGAGGCGAACGGCCGGCGCACCGACGTGGTCACGCTCTCCTGCACCCATTATCCGCTTCTGCTCGAGCGGATGAGGCGGCTCGCGCCCTGGCCCGTGGAATGGATCGATCCCGCTCCGGCGATCGCGCGCCGCGTCGTCGCGCTGCTCGGCCCGGTCGGCGACGTTCCCTGCCCGAAAGCCACCGCCATCTTCACGTCAGGCGCCGGGCTGAGCGGTCCCTTGCGCATCGCGCTTGCCGGCTATGGCCTCACTCATGTCGCGATCGAGCCCATGCCGCTGGCGAGCTAGCGAACTCCGCTTCCGTCGATCCGTTTTCTACGGTGGCGAGGATCGCGGCGAAGCAGGTGCGTTGGCGGGCATCGCCACCGCATGACCGCCACCATGGCTACTGATACTGACTTTGGCTTCCCGGCCTGCCGGAATTGACTCGAAGCCGGCTTTGCGCCATATGCCCTTCCGTCGCGCGGCTCCTCACGGGGCCGCGTGACTTTTTCCGCACCCGTGATCCGCTTTCCTTCGGAAGCCGGATCTGTCGCCCCGGCCCATTCGCGGGGGAGCAGGAGGGCGCGGTCCTCAAACTCGCGAACCATAGAGGACACGCGACATGTCGAAGCGCCATGAGGCAAAGTACAAGATTGACCGCCGTCTCGGTCAGAACATCTGGGGCCGTCCCAAGTCCCCGGTCAACCGCCGCGAGTACGGCCCCGGCCAGCACGGCCAGCGCCGCAAGGGCAAGCCGTCCGACTTCGGCACGCAGTTGCGCGCCAAGCAGAAGCTGAAGGGCTACTACGGCTCGATCTCCGAGAAGCAGTTCCGCCGCTATTACGCCGAGGCCATCCGCCTCAAGGGCGATTCGGGCGAGAACCTGATCGGCCTGCTGGAGCGCCGTCTCGACGCGGTGATCTACCGCGCCAAGTTCGTGCCGACCGTCTTCGCGGCTCGTCAGTTCGTCAACCACGGCCACGTCACCGTGAACGGCAAGCGCGTCAACATCGCGTCCTATCAGGTCAAGCCGGGCGACGTCGTCGCGGTCAAGGAGAGCTCGCGCCAGCTCGCCATCGTCATCGAGTCGGCCACCCTCGCCGAGCGTGACGTTCCGGACTACATCGACGCCGACCACAACAAGTCGACCGCCACCTTCGCCCGCACCCCGACGCTGTCGGACGTGCCTTATGCGGTGCAGATGGAACCGAACCTGGTCATCGAGTTCTACTCGCGCTAAGCCGTTCGGAACGGGTAGAAATATCCGTTGCTCTGAATATCTTGGGGGAGGGCAAGATCTTGCCCTCCCCCAATTGTTTTCCGGCGCCTCCTTGGGCTCGGCGGCGCGTCTGCGGCCCGCCCCCAAAGGCGCCCCGGCGGGATTCTGCGGCCAATCTGCCTCGCCCCCGACGGCGGCCCTCGGGTCCTCATGGCCATCGCCGTCAAGCGGCGCGCTCCGGCGCCCGCTCGGACGGCATGCCGTCTTTCATGACACTCTTGATCTGGTCGCGTAGCTCGGGCGTATCCTGATGCTTGTGCACGGCGACAGCGTGCTGCACCGCCGCCTCCAGGAGCTCGTCTTCAGTATCGGCGCTGATCGCGATTGAGCACTTCGTCTCGCTCGGAAACGCCCGGCAGTCGATGAACTTGCGTCCCATGGCGCCCTCCCTCAGGAGAAAGCAAACGCGCCTCCGTCGCAACAGCGGCAGGCTGCGCAAATCACCATACGCCCATGCCGAGGTCGTCGCAAAAAATGCAGCTCCTGGCACTCCTCCAACCCTGAGCATTCGCACGCGGCACGCCTTCTCCAAGCTTACCGATCTCATGAAGGCGACAACTGCCCGGAAATTCCGATACCCTGGCTCACAGTTCCCGGACCGCCTGCGCTCTCGGCTGGCTCGCCCTTTGCGCCCATCCAGCGACGCTATCGACGTCTCAGGTCGAAGGGCATTCTGCTGCAATGTCCGCGTCGGAGGCCATGATGTCTCGAACCGACGCTTCGATCGCAAGCGGCGTGCGGTCATCCATCTTTATGATCGGACGCCGGGCCATTCCGGCCATAACTGGGGTTCGGACGGCCGAGGCGGGACGGCAAAGACCTGCCATCTGCGCCGCATCCTGTGAACGGCCGCGCCGCCGCGGCGGATAAGCATCGCTTACAGATGCGAGCCGACCTCATCGCGGAAGAAGTAGCAGCCCAGCCCGATGCAGCCGATCAGGATCGACAGCGCATAGGGCCCGAAAAGGCACACCACAAAGACGGAGCCGATGAAGGCTCGCATCGCCCAAGCTGACCACGTCTGCTTCATGGCTAACCTCTCGCATTGCGTTTCCTGACAAAACGTAAACGGCAAGCCGTGAATTCGATCTGAAGGGATACGGTAAATCGCGAAATCGCATTTCAGATCCGCATGTTAGCAAGTTCGGCAAAATCAGGGCGAAGCGGTGAAATCCGTTCTCACTCCCGCCCTAATGCCGTAGCGTCATCATCGTCCTCGCTACCGCGGAGAGATTCGCCATGACCAAAACCTTGTTGATTGCCCTCGCGCTGTCCTGCTCCGCGAGCCTGGCCTATGCCCAAAGCTGCAATATCCAGGCTTCCGACAAGAAGCTTGCAGGCGCTGCCAAGACCAGCTTCCTGACCAAATGCGAGAAGGACGCGACCTCGGCCTGCGACAAGCAGGCGGCGGACAAGAAGCTGGCCGGCGCCGCCAAGACCAGCTTCACCAAGAAATGCGTGACCGACTCCGTCGGCGGCTGAGCGCCTGAACAAAGATCGGCAGCGTCCCGACACGGCCGGTTGCAATGACAGCCCCGGTCAGTCGGCGGTGCTGCTCTCCCAGGTCGCATGGCTCACAGTCGGCAGGCGTGCCAGCCTGTCGACGACCTGATCGAGTTCTTTCCGGTCGACCGCCGTGCTGATCAGCTTGGCAACGATCTCGACCGAGTCCTCGCCGCGCTCGACCGTCGTAATGTCGCTGACCGGATATTGCGCCGCTTCGAGATATTCGACGAGCGTCTCGCGCACCTCGGCGAGCGCCTGGGTCCGCGCGGTGACAACGACTTCGTAGGTCGCCTCGAGCGCCCGCTCGTTGAGCGGGATGCGGTTGATCGCGTTGACGAGTGGCCGCAGCAGCGTGTTGCCGAAGATGACGAAGACCGCGACGAGCGCGGCTTCGGCGATCATGTCCGCGCCGGCGCAGGCCCCCGCGGCGGCAGAGCCCCAAAGCGTTGCCGCGGTGTTGAGGCCGCGAACGTTGGTGCCCTCCTTCATGATCACGCCCGCGCCCAGGAAACCGATGCCCGAAACGACATAGGCGATCACCCGGATCGCGCCGGACGCTCCCTCGATGCGCATGCCGAGATCGACGAAGGCCGCAGCCCCGAGCGCGACGAGAACGGTAGTGCGCAAGCCGGCAGTGCGCTGCCGGTATTGCCGCTCGGCGCCGATCAGCATGCCCAGCACGAAAGCGGCCGTCAGGCTGACGACCGTGTCCAGGAAAGGCGCGAGTTCGAAGGTCTGAATGAAGCGCATGGCCGCTGACTCGCGTGGCAGGCAGCGGTGCTTCGCATGAAGGTTCGCCTCCGGCAAGCCGGAGGCGTGGTGTCGTCAGCATCCAGCGCGGAACGGAAACGGAGCACGCAAACCCGGCTCACTCGTCGTCGTTATAGCCGCCACGATCTCGGCGGTCGTCCCGGTCGCGCCAGCGACGCTGGCCGCGGTAGTCTTCGTCCTGCTGTCCGCCGCCGCGCCAGGCCCGCATCTCGCTGAGGCGTTCGCGTCCTTCCGCCATCGCCTCACGCACCGAGCGGCGCAGCACGGTCTTCTGCTCGTCGCTGAGGGTCACCCACAGCGGCCGGAGCGTATCGGCGAGTTCCTTGGAACGCATCGCCCGCTCATTCTGCCGCGCGGCCGCTGCATCGAGGCGCTCCATCAGATCGGCATGGCGCAGCTTTTCGCGCTCCTCCCGCATCCCCGCCATTTGCTGGACACGCTGCTCGCTCCGTCGCTTGACGAGCGCCTCCACCTTGTCGAACAGCGGGGTCTGCTCGGGCTTGAGCTTGAGATCCGCGCGCACCTTCGCCAGCCGCTCGTCAAGCCGCGCCTTGGCACGCTCGGCGCGTTGCTCGCGCCAATCCTGCCGGCGCTGGTCGCGGCTGTCGGTACGCTCCTGCTGCTTCTGATCGCCACCTGCCGGAGGAACCGGCTGTGGCTGCGCGAATGCGAGGGTGCCGGCGAGCATCGCAATCGACGAAGCGGCGATGAGGGCGATGGATTTCATGGGAATCTCCCTTGAGGCAGTCCGGTCGGTATGTCGCTCAGCGGGTCTCGAAGCCGATTGGCGATGCGGTCAGCCTGCCTCCGGATGTCTGACCCGGCAATGGCTTCAAGATGAAAAGATCGTAATGTGGCGACAACGCGCGCGACGCGTTTCGGTTCGCCATCGGACGTTCCATGCAAAACCTTATCACCGATGTCCGTGGCCTTCATGTCGGCCATGCGGATGACGTTGCGGCGGCGACCGGCGTGACGGCCGTCATCTTCGAGCGTCCGACGGTCGCCTCCGCCGCCGTGCTCGGCGGTGCGCCCGGCACCCGCGAGACGGCCTTGCTCATCCCGGAGATGACGGTCGAGCATGTCGATGCGATCGTGCTCTCCGGCGGCTCCGCCTGGGGGCTTGGTGCTGCCGACGGCGTGATGCGCTGGCTGGCGCGGGAAGGGCGCGGGTTCCCGGTCGGCGCCTTCCGCGTCCCGATCGTGCCGCAGGCCATCCTGTTCGACCTCACCAATGGCGGCGAGAAGCCCTGGGCGCGTGGAGACGGCGAGACGCCCTATGGCAAGCTGGGCGCAAAGGCCGCTGCAGCCGCCTCGACCTCTTTCGCACTGGGCACCGCCGGCGCGGGCTTCGGCGCGACGACGGCCAACCTCAAGGGCGGCATAGGCTCGGCCAGCGCCCGTGCCGCGACTGGGCAGATCGTCGGCGCCCTCGTCGCGGTCAACGCCGTCGGCACCGCGACGATCGGAGACGGCCCGCATTTCTGGGCCGCGCCCTATGAGCGTGACGGCGAGTTCGGTGGGCTCGGCTGGCCGACGACGATCGCGCCGGGCGACACGGCCCTGCGCTTCAAGGGAGGCACCGGCCAGAATACGACGATCGCCCTTGTCGCGACCGATGCCGTGCTGACCAAGGCCCAGGCCCGCCGGCTCGCGCTCGCAGCCCATGACGGGCTTGCCCGCGCCCTGCGACCTGCCCATGCCCCACTCGACGGGGACATCGTTTTCGCCGCGGCGACGGGCCATAGCGGCGCGCCATCCGACGCTTTCGCTCTTACCGAGCTCTGTGCCACCGCAGCCGATGTCCTGGCCCGCGCTGTCGCCCGCGGTGTGTATGCCGCATCGGCGCTGCCTTTCGCCGGAGCCAGCCCGGCCTGGTGCGACCGGTTCGGCGGCTGAGCCGCGAAGCGACCGCCGCGGGCGCGCCCCTTCCAAACCGTAGCCGATTTACTAAATCGCAAGCCTGCTCCTGCAACCTGAGCGATAGGTTCAGCCTGCAAGGCCGGAAGGCTCGGGGGGCAGGATGCGGGAGATCGGCTTTGGCCTGATCTGCGGCATTGCCGCAGCGTTAGGTGCCTTCCTGATCGCGGCGTGGCCGGTGCAAGGCCGCCCCGTCGCGGCCTTCTTCCCGGCCGGCAGTTCGGCGCGCGATATGTCCGCCGCCATTGCCACGGCCGGCGGCACCCTGATCCGGATCGACACGACCTCCGCCGTCACTGTGACGCTCGGCGAAGACGACCATTTCGTAGGCGCGCTCTATCAGGCCGGAGCGTGGCTGGTGATCGACGCTGGCCTCGCCCGACTCTGCATAGGCTCTGCCTCATGAAGCAGCCGATGAATGACGTCGCCCGGTTCCGCGCGCATTTCGCCCGTCTGCTCCTCCTCCTGCTGTGGATCAACGCGTGCCTTTTGGCGCTCGCCCCGCTCGCCGAGCCTCTGATCAGCAGGCGGTCTCTTGTTCTGGAGGGCGTGGGGCTGGCCGCGCTCGGCACACTGGCCTGGCGTGTCTGTGGCACGGACTGGCCCACCCGGCAGATCACCAGTATCGCGACGCTCGGCCAGGTGATGCTGCTGGTCTACGCCTTTGCCGGGCACCCCTACCAATCCGACATGCACATGTACTTCTTCGCCGTGCTGGCCGTGCTCGCCGGCTGGCTGGACTGGCGCGTCTTCGTCCCGGCCACCATCGCAATCGCGACCCATCATCTCCTCCTCAGCCTCCTGCAACCGGCCGGCGTCTTCCTGAACGGCAACGATATTGGCCGCGTCCTGCTTCACGGCCTGATCGTCGTCGTGCAGTCGGCAGCGCTGAGCTGGCTGGTCTGGTCCTTGCGGCAATCCCTCGAAATCTCGGAAACCGAACGCCGCCAGGCAGACGCCGCCCGCGAGGTCGCCGACGAAGCCCGCCGCGATGTCGCCGAGACCACGGCCAGGGCGGCAAGCGACAGGCAGCGCATCCTCAACGGCGTCGCGAATGACTTCGAGCACGTGATCGCCCGCATCGCGCGCGACGTGATCGCCTCCGTGCAGTCTCTTCGCGCGGCTGCGCAACAGATGAAGAACGGAGCGCTCGAGGTGTCGCAGCGCTCGACCGCAGCCTCGCAGTCTTCGCGGCAGACCTCGTCCAACGTCGTGGCAGTCACACAGGTCACCGCCGAGCTGGCGCAGTCCTTCGCGGAGGTGGACCGGCAAGTCACGGAAACGGCGCGCATCGTCGGCGCCGCGACCCTGCAGGCCGGCGACGTTCTGCACACCGTCGGCGACCTCTCGCGCAAGGCCGACGAGATCGGCAACATCGCAGTCGTGATCTCGACCATCGCCAAGCACACCAACCTGCTGGCGCTCAACGCTTCGATCGAGGCCGCGCGCCTCGGCCGCTCGGGCGGCGGCTTCGCCATCGTGGCGCAGGAGATCAAGTCCCTGGCGAACCAGACCTGGCGCGCGACCGAAGAAATCCAGGGGCAGATCGAGGCGATCCATCGTTCCGGCTACGAGGCCGTCGCGGCGATCGACGCGATGAACGCGACCATCGGCTCGCTGAACCAGATCTCCGGCACGGTCGCGGTCGTCGTCGAACAGCAGAACGTGGCGACGGCAGGCATCGCCGACAACATTCGCCAGGCCGCCGATGAGACGATCGCTGCCGCCGGCCACATCGATATCGTCAGCCGCGTCGCCGCCGAGACCGATGAAGCCGCGAGCCATATCGCCCAGTCAGCCGATCAGCTCTCGCTCCAGTCTTCCCATCTCGATGCCGAGGTGGCGCAGTTCCTCGGGCGCGTCCGCGCTGCCTGAAGCCCGGTTTCATGCCAGGCGCGAATGCGCTATGGCAGCGCCATGTCCACTGACGATTTCCTCGCCCGGTTCGGCTCGCCCGGCGCCAGCCAGCCCGATCCCGTGGCGGCCGCCCAGCAGGCCATGCGCAATCCCCTGCCCGCCCGCTTCTACAAGGAGGCCGGCGTGCTGGAGCGCGACGGACTGTTCCATGTCGCCCTCGACGGCCGGACCGCCCGCACTCCGGCGCGCAAGCCGCTGGCGGTCGGCTCCCGCGATGTCGCGGAGGCGCTCGCCGCCGAATGGGAGCGGCAGGCCGAGCGGATCGACCCTGCGCAGATGCCGCTCACGCGTCTGGTCAATTCGGCGCTGGACGGCGTGGAGGATCAGCAGGAAGCAGTTCGCGCCGAGATCGTGCGCTACGCCGCTTCGGACGCACTCTGCTATCGCGCCGGCGAGCCCGAGGCGCTCGTCGTGCGCTACGACGACGTCTGGCAGCCCGTCCTGAAGAGCGTCGAGGCTCTGATCGGCGCCCGTTTCGTTCTGGCCGAGGGCGTCGTCTTCGCCGAGCAGCCGCCCGAGACGCTGGCCGCCGTCGCTCAGCGAGTCGAGAAGATCTCCGCCCCGCTCGCGTTGGCGGGCGCACACAACGTCATGACGTTGACGGGCTCCACGATCATCCTGCTCGCCCTCGCCAATGGGCTGATCGATGCGGAAGCGGCCTGGGAGGCCGCCCATCTCGACGAGGACTACCAGATCTCCGTCTGGAGCCAGGACGAGGAAGCAGCCGAGCGCCGCGCCATCCGCCGCCGCGAATTCGACGCCGCGGCGCTTCTGTTGGCGAAGGGCTGAGAGACCGTTAGCAACCTCCAGCCCTCATCCTGAGGAGCCGCGAAGCGGCGTCTCGAAGGATGGTCCAGATGTCTCCTGAGCCTCCTGGAGCATCCTTCGAGACGCCATTCCCTGGGGAATGGCTCCTCAGGATGAGGGCTCGGCGAACGTTCAAACGGCCTCTCAGCCGCCAGCCGGCCGCATGATGCGCGGGCGCGCTTCGGCAAACGTCGTAATGGACTCTCTCGACGGCCCCGCTTAAGCCGGCTTTCAAGACGCGATTTCCGGCCGGGAGCCTTGCCGCCATGAAGGATATCCTCGAACAGCTCGAAACCCGCCGCGAAGGCGCCCGCATGGGCGGCGGCGAGCGTCGTATCGAGGCCCAGCACAAGCGCGGCAAGCTGACGGCACGCGAGCGCATCGAACTCCTGCTCGACAAGGACTCCTTCGAGGAGTTCGACATGTTCGTGCAGCACCGCGCCGTCGATTTCGGCATGGACAAGGGCGAGAAGATCCCCGGTGACGGCGTCGTCACCGGCTGGGGCACGGTCAATGGCCGCACCATCTTCGTCTTCTCCAAGGACTTCACCGTCTTCGGCGGCTCGCTCTCCGAGACCCACGCCCAGAAGATCATCAAGATCCAGGACATGGCGCTGAAGATGCGCGCGCCGATCGTCGGCCTGTTCGATGCCGGCGGCGCCCGCATCCAGGAGGGCGTGGCTGCGCTCGGCGGCTATGGCGAGGTCTTCAAGCGCAATGTCCAGGCTTCGGGCGTCATCCCGCAGATCTCGGTGATCATGGGCCCCTGCGCCGGCGGCGACGTCTACTCCCCGGCGATGACCGACTTCATCTTCATGGTCCGCGACACCAGCTACATGTTCGTCACTGGCCCGGAGGTGGTGAAGACCGTCACCAACGAGACCGTGACCTCCGAGGAGCTCGGCGGCGCCAAGGTCCACACCTCCAAATCCTCGGTCGCGGACGGCTCCTTCGAGAACGATGTCGAGGCGCTCTTGCAAGTGCGCCGCCTGCTCGACTTCCTGCCCGCCAACAACACGGCCGGTGTGCCGGAATGGCCGAGCTTCGACGTGCCTGATCGCGTCGACATGAGCCTCGACACGCTCGTCCCGGACAACCCGAACAAGCCCTACGACATCAAGGAATTGATCCTGAAGACGGTCGACGAGGGCGACTTCTTCGAGATCCAGGAAGCCTACGCCAGAAACATCGTCACCGGCTTCGGCCGTATCGAGGGCCGCACCGTCGGCATCGTCGCCAACCAGCCGATGGTGCTGGCCGGCGTGCTCGACTCCGATGCCTCGCGCAAGGCGGCCCGCTTCGTCCGGTACTGCGACGCCTTCGAGATCCCGATCGTCTCACTGGTCGACGTTCCCGGCTTCCTGCCGGGCACCGCGCAGGAGTATGGCGGCCTGATCAAGCACGGCGCCAAGCTGCTCTACGCCTATTCGGAATGCACGGTGCCGCTCGTCACCATCATCACGCGCAAGGCCTTCGGCGGCGCCTATGACGTGATGGCGTCGAAGCATATCGGCGCCGACGTCAACTATGCCTGGCCGACGGCGCAGATCGCGGTGATGGGCGCCAAGGGCGCAGTCGAGATCATCTTCCGCGGCGGCGACGCCGAGACCATCGCGCGCCAGACCAAGGAATACGAAGACCGCTTCATGTCGCCCTTCGTCGCAGCCGAGCGCGGCTATATCGACGAAGTCATCATGCCGCACTCGACCCGCCGGCGCATCGCCCGCGCGCTCGCCATGCTCAGAACCAAGAACGTCGAGCGCCCCTGGAGGAAACACGACAATATTCCGTTGTGAGCGGCCGAGGCAGCGAGGCACCGATGAGCCAGTCGACGCGCAGAGCGTTCGTCGCTGGCGGCCTTGCGGGAATTGCCTCCGCCCACCTGCCGGCTCGTGCTGTCAGCCAGCAACGCTTGGTGCTGAATGACGCAAGTCGACTGAATACGACACCCGTCTTCAGCCACTGGGTCGCCCAGGAAGAACGCCAGCCAGAATTCATCGCGCACCTGCGCCGTGAGCTGAAGGATGCGGCATCGCAGAGGCGCCCCGCCTGCGTCGGCGCTGCCCGGCATTCCATGGGTGGCCAGAGTTTGCCGCGCAACGGCGCCGCAATGACCTTCGAGATCGATCGGTGCGAGGTGGACCGCTCCACGCGGACCGCCCGAGTCCACGCCGGAACCCGCTGGTTCCAGGTTATCGCCCATCTCGACAAAATCGGCTTCTCACCAGCCGTTATGCAGTCGAACAGTGATTTCGGCGTCGCGGCCACCTTCAGCGTCAATGCCCATGGCTGGCCGGCCCCCTATGGTCCGTTCGGCTCGACCGTGCGTTCACTCCGCCTCATGCTGGCAGACGGAACCATCGTGACCTGTTCGCCCTCGGAGAACAGCGACCTCTTCGGGCTGGTGATGGGAGGCTACGGGCTGTTCGGCGTCATCCTCGATCTCGACATCAACATCGTCGACAACATGTTGCTGGCCCCTCGGCAGGAGGTCATTCCGACCGCGCAATTTGCCGCCAAATTCATCGACGCCGTCAAAAACGACCCTGCCGTTCGGATGGTCTATGGCAGACTCAACGTCGCGCGGCGCGGCTTTCTGGAGGAAGCGCTGCTCGTCACCTTTCGCCCGCTTCCGACGCCTGCCAAAGGCCTTCCCGCCGCTGGCCGGACCCACCTGCTCGCGAAGACCGCGCGGGGAATCTACCGCGCACAAATCGGTTCGGAATCGGCCAAGCGCGCGCGCTGGGTTGCCGAAACCGTCATCGGCCCGAAAGCCTCGACCGGCATCGAGACGCGGAACGCGCTGATGAATCAGGCCGTGAGCAACCTTCAGGGCCATGATCGCTACCGCACCGATATCCTGCACGAATATTTCGTGCCGCCGGCTCGTTTCGCCGAATTCATCGCCGGTTGCCGCGACATCATTCCCAAAGCGCAGGCCGATTTCCTGAACGTTACCCTTCGCTATGTCGCGAAGGACGAAGCGAGCGTGCTCAGCTATGCCGGAACCGACCGCATCGCAGGCGTCATGTCGTTCTCGCAAACCATGACGCCGGAAGGCGAAGGCGACATGCTTCGCCTGACCGAAGCCTTGATCGATCTCGTCAGCTCTTTAGGAGGCAGTTTCTACCTACCCTATCGTCTGCACGCACGGCCGGACCAGTTGGAACGCGTCTATCCGAAGCTCGGGCATTTCGTGGAACGCAAGCGCCATTACGATCCCGGTCTCCTGTTCCGAAACCTGATGTGGGACAGTTATTTTGCTGCGTGAATGGCACTCGTCAGGCTTCGCTTGCGCAGAGAGCGGCGGGCTGTCTTCGCACCAGCACGACAACATCCCGCTCTGAGCGCGCTGCTTACCGCCAGCGCCTGAACACCGCGCTGGCATTCACGCCGCCAAAGCCGAACTCGTTCGAGATGGCATGCTCCATCGCGAGCGGCCGGGCCGTTTTCGCCACGAGGTCGAGCCCCGCCGCCGCCTCGTCCGGGTTCTCCAGGTTGAGCGTCGGCGGAGCGATCTGGTCGCGCAGGGCGAGGATCGTGAAGACCGCCTCGAGCCCACCGGCCGCGCCGAGCAGATGGCCAGTCGCCGATTTCGTCGCGCTGATCGCGATGCCTCTCTCGGTGCAGAACACAGCCTTGATCGCAGCCAGTTCGCCGCGATCGCCGACCGGGGTCGAGGTGGAATGGGCGTTGAGATGGGCGACATCATCAGGCCGAAGCCCCGCCTGCTTCAGCGCGGTCTCCATGGCGCGCTGCGCGCCGGAGCCGTCTTCCGGGCCCGAGGTGATGTGATAGGCGTCGGCGCTGGTGCCGTAGCCGGTCAACTCGGCCAGGATCGTGGCGCCGCGTGCTTCGGCATGTTCCAGCGCTTCGATCACCAGAAGGCCGGCGCCCTCACCCATCACGAAGCCGTCGCGGTCCCGGTCGAAGGGGCGCGAAGCCTTTTCCGGCTCGTCGTTGAAGCCGGTCGAGAGGGCGCGCGCCGCAGCGAAGCCGCCAAGCGCGACGAGATCCACGCAAGCCTCGGTGCCGCCGCAGATCGCAATATCCGCCTCGTCCGCCCGGATCAGCCGCGCGGCATCGCCAATCGCCTGCACGCCTGCGGCGCAGGCCGTGACCGGCGCGCCGATCGGCCCCTTGAAACCATAGTCGATCGAGATATGGCCGGCGGCAAGATTGACCAAGAAGGACGGCACGGTGAAGGGCGAGAGCCGGCGCACGCCGCGCTGGTCGGTGGTCCGCACAGCCTCTGCGATCGCCGGGAAACCGCCGATACCCGAGGCGATCACCGTCGCCGTGCGCTCGCGCTCGCCCTCGTTCCGCGGCTGCCATCCCGCCTGCGCCAACGCTTCCTTGGCAGCGACCAGCGCGAACTGGATGAAACGATCCATCTTGCGCTGGTCCTTGGGCGCGATCACCGCATCGGGATCGAAGCCGCCCTCGGCATCCTCATCCTTTGACGGCACGAGGCCCGCGATTTTGGCCGGCAGAGTCTCGGCGATCGAATCCGGCAGGCGGCGCAGGCCCGACCGCCCGGCGAGCAGGCGCTGCCAGGCGAGTTCGGTTCCGCAGCCGAGAGGCGAGACCACGCCCATTCCGGTGACAACGATGCGACGCATGGGAAACCTCCTATTCGCGAGAGATCGCCGCCACCGCATGCCGCGTCGCGACGATGGCCAGGCGCTGCTGCATGGCGGCGCTGGCCTGCGGACCGGCGATGACGGTGACATTGTCCGGGCTGACGGGCTGCATGGTCTGCGCATCGGCGAAACCAGGCACGACCGGCCGCCCGCTTTCCCGATCGGTCAGCAGCAGAGCTTCCCCTTCGGGCGCCAGATGCCGGTTGCCGAAAGCCACCAGTGCGGCAACCACCGGGAAGAAATCCCGGCCCCTTCCCGTCAGCACATATTCGTAGCGCTGCGGCCTCTCGCTATAGAGCCGCCGCTCGAACAACCCGGCCTCAGTGAGATGCTTCAGCCGCCGTGCCAGCATGTTCGGCGCGATGCCGAGGCTGCGCTGGAATTCGTCGAAACGGGTGAAGCCCTGCAGCGCGTCGCGCAGGATCAGGATGCTCCACCATTCGCCCACCGCTTCGACCGCGCGGGCACAGGGGCATTCGGCGAGCGGAAGGAGCCGGGGCTGCATGTGCCCCGGTTAAAGATGTTGCTATCATTTTGCAAGTCACCATCGCGACGCGTGCGTTTGCACCGCTGCTCCGCTCAATCCAGCGTGTTCCGGAACCGCATGAGCGCAACGCCCGCAAAGACCGGCACGAACAGGCTGAGATAGAACACCTCGTCGCCGATATCCCCGAGATCGGCGCCCTTCAGCATGATCGCGCGGATGATACGCAGGAAATGCGTCAGCGGGAACAGTTCGCCCAAGGTCTGTGCCCAGCCCGGCATCCCGGCGAACGGGAACATGAAGCCCGACAGCATCAGCGAAGGCAGGAAGAAGAAGAAGGTCAGTTGCATCGCCTGCAGCTGCGTGCGCGCCATCGTCGAGATGGTGTAGCCGAGCAGCACCAGCGCCAGAACGAAGATCAGGACGCAGCTCAGGAGAAGCGCGAGCCCGCCCAGGAATGGCACCCCGAAGAGCAGCTTGGCCGCGCTGAGCACGACCACGACCTGCACAGCGCCGACCGCCAGATAGGGCAGCACCTTGCCGAGCATGATCTCGCCGGCCGTGGTGGGCATGGCGAGCAGGTTCTCCATCGTGCCGCGCTCGATCTCGCGCGTGAGCGCCATCGCCGTCATCATCACCATCGTCATCTGCAGGATGACGCCGAGCAGGCCGGGGACGATGTTGTACTGCGTGATGTTCTCCGGGTTGTAGCGGCGATGGACCACTAGGGAGAGTTCGTCCCCGCCGGCAGCGGCCGGATTTGTCTCGGGCTCGCCTTGAGCCCGCAGCAATGCGCGGCTGACGATCGTCCCCAGCGACGCAACGGCGCCGCTCGCCGCAGCCGGATCTGTCGCGTCCGCCTCGACCAGAATGCGCGGTTGGTCGGCGCGTTCGACCCGCACGCCGAAATCGCTGGGAATTGTCACGAGGAAGGAGATGTCTCCCTTGGCCATCAGGCTCTCGGCCTGCGCCGCGCTCTGCGGCCGCTCGCGGAAACGATAATAGTCCGAGACCTCCAGCGCCGAGACCACGGCGCGCGTATAGCGATCGTGCCCGAGCGCCAGGATCGCGGCCGGCAGGCCGCGCGGGTCGTTGTTGATCGCGTAGCCGAAGAGCAGCAGCTGGAGGATCGGCACCGCCAGCATCATCGCGAAGGTGATGCGGTCGCGCCGCATCTGCACGAATTCCTTGGCGAGCAACGCGCCAAGCCGGCGAATGGAGAAGAACGCGCTCATGCCGCCCGCTCTCCTGCATCAGCCATGAACTTGATGAAGACGTCCTCCAGGCTGGTCTCGCCCGGCTCGACCTGGATGCCGCTTTCGCGCGCGAGCGGCGCCAGCGCGGCTTCCAATTTGTCCCTGTCCGTCCCGACGACATGCAGCGTGGCGCCGAACGGAGCGACCTGCTCGACGCCATCGGCCGCCGACAGCGCCTTGATCTGCGCGGGCTTCAGCGCGCCGTGGACGACGTAAGTGACGAGGCCGGAGCCCCGGACCACGTCGTCGACGGTCCCCGTCGCCAGCATGCGGCCATGGGCGATGTAGCTGATGCGATGGCAGCGTTCGGCCTCGTCCATATAATGCGTCGAGACCAGCACGGTGATCCCGTCGCCGGCCAGCCGATGGATCTCGTCCCAGAATTCCCGCCGCGCCTTGGGGTCGACGCCCGCCGTAGGCTCGTCGAGCAACAGCAGCTTCGGCTGGTGCATGATGCAGGCCGCCAGCGCCAGCCGCTGCTTCCAACCGCCGGAGAGCGTGCCGGCGAGTTGATCCTTGCGCGCGGCAAGCCCAAGCCCGTCCAACGTCCGCCTCACGGCTTCCTCGGCCGGCTTCAACTCGTAAAGCCGGGCCACGAAGGTCAGGTTCTCGGCGATGCTCAGGTCTTCGTAGAAGGAGAAGCGCTGCGTCATGTAGCCGACCTGGCGCTTGATCGCGGTGCTCTGCGTCCGAATATCCAGCCCGAGCACCGTGCCCTCCCCGGCATCGGGCCTGAGCAGGCCGCAGATCATCCGGATCGTCGTCGTCTTGCCCGAGCCATTGGGGCCGAGGAAGCCGACGATCTCGCCGGCCGCAACTGCCAGATCGACATTGTCGACGACCGTGCGTTGGCCAAAGCGCTTGGTCATGCCGCGCACATCGATGGCGAGGCTCTCGCTCACCGCTGTCTCCGCAAGGTTACGTCGACGATCTGGCCGGGCTGGAGTGCCGATTGCTGCCCACCCTCCGGATGCGCCTCGACGAGATAGACCAGCTTCTGGCGCGTCTGCGCCGAGTAGATCACCGGCGGCGTGAATTCGGGTTCGGGCGAGACATAGGTGACGTTCGCCGCCAGCCCCGGCGCGCAGCCATCGCAGTGGACATCGAGCCGCATCCCCGGATTAACGCTCGAAATCCAGGTCTCCGGCACATAGAGCATCAGCTTGGCCGCCCCGTCAGGCAGCATCAGCACGACGGGCGCAGTCGGGCCCGCCAGCTCCCCGACGCGCCGCAGCACGTCGCTGACGCGGCCTGACGATGGAGCCACGAGGCGGCGCTGCTCCAGCTTCCAGCGCGCCTGTGCCAACGTCGCCTTCGCCTCCTCGACCGCGTTCTCGCTTGCCCTGATCTCGTCAGGGCGCGCCGGCAGCTTTGCGACGTCGAGATTGGCAGCGTTTTGACGAACGCTCGCGGCGGCGACATCCCGCGCCAGTTCTGCTTGGTCGAAGTCGGCCTGGGTCGAGACGCCGCGGCGCAGGAGATCCTGGCGCCGCTCCAGCGCCCGCTCGGCCTCGCGCTGCTGCGCCTGAGCCGAGACGAGGCTCGCCTCGATCACGGCGATCTCCTCGGGCCGCTTGCCGATGCGCAGATTGTCGAGCTGCGCCTGCGCCTGGATCAGCCGGGCCTCGCTTTCGGCGACCGCATTCTCCGCATCCGTCGTCTCCAGCATGGCCACGACTTTGCTGGCCTCGACACGCTCGCCACGGCGCACGTCGATGCGTTCGATCCGCGCCGTATCGATCGGGCCGAGACGCACATATTCGCCCTCGACATAGCCGGCGATCCGCACCGTATCAGACACGCAGCCGGGAAGAATCGAGCCCAACAAGGCGAGAGAACAAAGAAAGCCGAGAATCATAAGGGTTCTCCTCGGGCTGCCAGAACCGAGGCGGTGACCGCCGCGCGGATAGTGCTGGCGATGGCTTCGCCCTCGGGCTCGCCGATCCCGTCCCATTCCAGCCGCCGGATGACCGCCGGCCGGCCGAGCCGGAAGTAGAGGACCTGACCCATCATCGCGAAAACGGCGAGCCTGGTTCCCTGCGCTTCCGGGTCCTTTCCGGTTGCCATACCCCACAAGGCGCAGAGGCGGCCGTGGATCGGCCGCACCATGCCCTCGTAAAGCAGATCGAAGGCGGGAGACGGTTCCATCATCTCGCGAACGACGAAGCGGGCGATCGCCTCGCTCTCGGGAGCGCGGGTGGCGAAGGCGATCACGCGGCTGACCGCCATGAGCACGGCCTCCAAGGCCTCGTCCGGGTGCAATGCCGGCGGCAAGAGAGCGAGTTGCTCCCCCCCGAGCACCCTCTCCCGCATCGTGGCCACGATCGCCTCGGCACAGGCCCGGCGCAGACCATCCTTTCCCCCGAAATGATAGGCGATGCCGGCACTGTTGACGCCCGCATTCTGCGCGATTTCGCGGATGGAACTCGCGTCGAAGCCGATTCGTCCGAACAGCTCGAGCCCCGCACGGATCAGGGCCTCCCGTGTTCCACGGTCTGCATCTGATGTCCCGATCATCGGAATAGGATACGCCGCCCAAAGTGTTCAATCAATCGATTGATTGATTGAACACTTTGGGCGCTTTTGCTCCACCTTCCCCGCACTCCCCGCAGTTCCATGACATGACTCGCGCCGGAGAATGGGCTAAGGGCGGCAGCCATTCCCTCATCCACCCTATCCGATGCTTTTCAATTCCTTTGCCTTCCTGCTCGGCTTTCTGCCGCTGGCGCTTGCTCTTCACTGGCTGGCCGAGCGCTTCGCGCCGCAATGGCGGCTGCCGGTGCTGGTCGTGCTGTCCTTCGCCTTCTACGGCTATTGGGACTGGCGCTTCCTGCCGCTGCTCGCCCTGTCCGTCGGGATGAACTGGCTGATCGCCGAAGCGTTCGTGAGGACGAAGTCGAGCAGGCTCATCACGCTCGCCATCGTGCTGAACCTCTCCGTGCTGGCGATGTTCAAGTACTTCAACTTCTTTGCCGGCCTTGCTGGAATGTTTCCCGGACTGCCGGTGCCGAAATTCGATATCGCGCTACCGCTCGGCATCTCCTTCTTCACCTTTCATCACATCATGTACCTGACGGATCTGCGGCGCGGCCAGGCGCCGCGTTACGATCTCGTCCGCTACGCGCTCTACATCGCTTTCTTCCCGCAGGTGCTCGCCGGCCCGCTGGTTCGCTGGCGCGAGATCATGTATCAGCTCGACGAGCGGCCCTATCAGCGGCCCGACGCCGCAGAGCGCATCGCGCGCGGTTTGATGTTGCTGACCTTCGGCCTCGCCAAAAAGGTGCTGATCGGAGATCCGCTGGCGGAATACGCCAACCCGGTCTTCGCCGCCGCCGCTGCCGGCAAGGTCGTCAGCATGATGGAAGCCTGGCAGGCGACGCTCGCCTTCACCTTCCAAATCTATTTCGACTTCTCCGGCTACACCGACATGGCCCTTGGCATCGCCCTGCTCTTCGGCGTCGTGCTGCCGCAGAACTTCGATGCGCCCTACCGCTCGCTCTCGATCCAGGATTTCTGGCGGCGCTGGCACATGACGCTGTCGCGCTTTCTGCGCGACTATCTCTACATCCCGCTCGGCGGCTCCAGGTCCGGCCTCCCGACCCAGGTCTGGGCGCTCTTCGCCACGATGGCGCTCGGGGGCCTCTGGCACGGTGCCGGCCTTACCTTCGTCGCCTGGGGCGTTGCCCACGGCCTCGCGCTGATCGTCGCGCTGTTCTGGCGCCGCGCCGGCTGGCCAATGCCGGCGCCGCTCGGCTGGCTCCTGACCTTCCTCTTCGTCGTGCTGTGCTGGGTGCTGTTCCGGGCGCCCACCTTCGAGGCGGCTCTGACCATCTACAAGGGCCTGCTTGGCCTCGCCCCGATCGGGAGCGGTTTCAAATGGCGCGCGCTGGTGCCCGCTGCGGCCTTCGCCATCATCGGGCCGACCGCATGGAACCTCGTCCACAAGCTGCCGCCGGCCCGCTGGATCGCCGTGCTGACCGGCCTGCTGTTCGTCATCATCCTCCTGAAGATCGGCGAAGATGCGAATTATGAGTTCATCTACTTCCAGTTCTGAGCCGGGCCGTACGCCGACTCAGGCGGCCGGATGGACGAATTTCATCGCGACCCTGCTTGCGGCAGCCGCACTGATCTCGGCCGCCTTCCTGACGCTCGCATTCCTGCTCGATCCCTATGATTCCGGCCGCACTCCACTTGCCCTGAAGGAGGGCGTGCGACCGCAAGGGCCGCGCACGGCCCTCGCCAGCCGCGGACGCGATCCGCGATTCACCGGCGCGATCTTCGGCAATTCGCATATACAGCTGATCTCGCCGGAACAGCTGCGCGAGAAGACCGGCATTCCCTTCGTCTCGCTGATCGCACCTGCGACCATGCCGCGAGAAACGCTGGCGACTATCGATTGGTTCTTGAGGCACCATCGGCAGCCGCCAGCCAGGGCAATCGTCATCGGCATCGACAACTACTGGTGCACCGCCAACCCGGCCCTGCCGAACGAAAAGCCATTTCCGTTCTGGCTGCTGAGCCGCAGCATCCTCGACTATGTCGGCGGCCTGATGCGCTACGACCTGATCGAGGAGATCTCGCGCCGCTTCGCCTATCTGACGTCGCGAAAGGCTGAGCGTGCCCAACCCGACGGCTACTGGGACTACGAGGCCAACTACGAGATCCAAGGCTATCATCAGCGGCCGGAGATTCGGGCGCGCCTGGAGCAGCCGCTGGAGTTGGGCGGCGGCAATGTCGACGGCCCCTTCCCCGCGGCGGCGAGGCTCGAGGAGTTAATGAAGTCGGCGTCGCCCGAGACGGCCCTGGTCCTCGTGCGGCCGCCGGTCTATGTCACCGCGCTCTCGAAGCCCGGCACACAAGATGCCGCCGCTGACGCGGCCTGCCGAAAGGCTTTCGCCGACCTCGCTGCCCGCCGCCCGAACACGGCGCTGGTCGACTGGCGGGTCAATCGGCCGGCCCTGCACGAGCCGAATCTGTTCTTCGACCACAGCCACTATCGCCGGCCGATTGCCCGGATGGTCGAGGTCGACATCGCGGACGCACTCGGCAAGATCGGCAAATAGCCGGAAGATTGCGATTTTCCGCTTCTTATTAGCCTTTCGGCCAAGCTCGAGCACGAAGTAGTTGAAGCCTTGTCGGAAGCGATTGTTCCGCTTGAAACGGATCGCTATAAGGGCGCGAAATCGGCTCACCCTCCCGCGGCATAGCCGATGGGCGCGTGAGCGGACAACTCAGAGAGCGCGCCCATGTCGAAGCAGATCATCCTCGATGCGGATTACAAGCCGAGCGATGACGAGCCGTTCATGAACGATCGTCAACGTGAGTATTTCCGCGGCAAGCTCCTCGCCTGGAAGGACGAGATCCTGAAGGAGGCGAAGGAAACCCTCGTCACCTTGCAGAGCGAGAGCGAGAATCACCCTGATATCGCCGACCGGGCCTCATCCGAGACCGACCGGGCCATCGAGCTGCGCGCCCGCGACCGCCAGCGCAAGCTCATCGCCAAGATCGACGCCGCCATTTCGCGCATCGACGACGGCTCCTACGGCTTTTGCGAGGAGACCGGCGAGCCGATCTCGCTGAAGCGCCTGGAAGCCCGCCCCATCGCGACCCTCTCGCTCGAAGCCCAGGAGCGCCACGAGCGCAACGAGCGCGTGTTCAGGGACGATTGAGCCGCGTCGCTTCGTTGCCCGCTGTTGGAAGGCCCCGCACCCATGACGCGTGGCCTTGCTGAAAGGGTCAGGAGTAGCGGCGGAATGACGGTGCCTACAACTCGCTGCCGGCCGATCTAAGCGATCGCGGATTGGCCAGACGCCAATTTCCGCATTTCAGGCGCCAAGACTTGAATGCTAGAGGCGATTTGGTCAATCAGCCGGCGGAGAATTCAGCGCCTCAAGCACTGCCCTGATGGTGCTACTCTGTTCGCCGCGAGCAATAAGTGCGGCGGCGCGCTGCCCGTGCCTTGAGAGGCCATGCCGGCTTTTGTCCGCTGCCGAGAGCAGGATATGCTGCGGCTCGAACCCGGCGGCCTGCAATCGACGCACATAGGTCAATTGACTCGCGTAGGGCACGATGCGGTCCTTCCGGTCCGACAGAACAAAAATCAGTGGTTTGGGATCACTGCGAATGCCCTTGAAGTGGTCGATGGGATCATGAAGCGCATGCAAATTGGCGCTTGGAACCGTACGGCGCCTGTCCCAATGTTCTGTGACCTCACGCACGGACAGTAACGCTGACGACAGGACAACAGCTGAGACATCGCGACGCCGATTAAGCAAAGATGCGGCGATGTGGCCGCCACCTGACTGTCCAGCGAGAATGAATGCCGAAATGCGATGGCGCCGTTTGATCGCGTCGAGCGCGCGCTCCACCAGCGTCACCTCACGCAACTCTCGACGCAGATTGTGATCGCCCGATGAGCCGTACATCCCGGGGCGCGCCAGGAATATTGCAGGCTGGCCAGCCTGCTCTGACCAACGCGCCATGTCGCGCTCGATCGCGTCGGGAGAGCGCTGTTCATAGGCCGGCGACACAAACCGAACGCCGGCTTTGGTCTTCAACAGGACGTCGCCGCTAAAATACACCAGAACGCTGGGGTTTTCGCCCTCGCTCAGACCCTGCGCATACGAGCGCAAAGTCGCCTTTGCCGTCGACTTCGACCCAAAAACCGCGGGGGATACCTGCACATTGGGCCGGCGTACTATAGGATCCGTGCAATGCTTCATAAGGATCAAAGCGCTCTCCCTTGCGCGGTACAGCGAGCTCTCTCGGTGCCGTCGCCGCACCAGCCGACAGCTCCAGCCTTTGAGCTAAAACCGTAGCTACCGACCCTGCAGTCGAAATGACAATGATCAAAAAGCGAAGCAGCGATTGCATGATTTCAATCTGACCTTCCGGCCGGCCGCGTGCCGCCTCTCCGGAGCGAAGCGGACATTCGAACTTTATTGCTCGCCTCCAAGATGATCGATGGATCCCGGTTACCAAATTGCCCACGCTCCAGCGATCGCAATGAAACAGCCACCCTGGGCTTCCGCTGCCCATCCCTCTCAGACACTCCTGATAACCCCCAACGAGAAAAGCCCCGCGTCGGGAGAACGCGGGGCTTCTGGCCGCCAGCCTTAAGAAAGCTTGGGGAGCGTGGCGGGCGGCCCGGGAAGTCGGCAGCTCGGGAGAGACCGCCGGCCGGAGCGGCGCGGAGACAAGGGGGAGCGTTCCGCGCCGTCCGGATTTCGGAAACAGGGGTCAGAAGGGCAGCAGGATATCCATCACCTGCTGGCCGTAGCGCGGCTGCTGGACATCAGTGATCTGGCCGCGGCCGCCATAGGCGATGCGGGCCTGGGCGATCTTGGTCGAGTCGATCGTATTGTCCGATTCGATGTCTTCCGGCCGGATCACGCCGGCGACGATCAGTTCGCGAATCTCGAAGTTGACGCGGATCTCCTGCTTGCCCTCGATCACAAGATTCCCGTTGGGCAGGTTCTGGGTGACCACGGCCGCAACATTGGTGGCGAGTTGCTCGCTCCGGCGCACCGAGCCCGCACCCTCGCTCGAGCCTTCGGAATCGAGCTTCAGCAGCTCGCCCGCGTTCGACCCGTCCGGCAGGAACTTGTCGAGCTTGTTCTCGAAGCCCATGATCCTGGCGGCACCGAAATCCTCGCCGTTCTTGCGGGTGCGCTTGGTGGTGTTGTCGAGCTGCGCCCGATCGGTGAACTTCACCTTCACGGTGACGAGATCGCCGACATTGCGGGCGCGCTGGTCCTTGAAGAAGGCCCGCGAGCCGGTGCGCCAAAGCGAGTTCGGCGCGTAGGATGCATGCTCCATCGCCGGCATCGGCATCTGCACCGGCTTGTAGCCCTTGGCGGCTGTCGGATCCTCGACGGGCGAGAGCGTCGGCGCCTGGCCGACATTGGCAAGGCGGTCGCCAATGCCGCAGGCCCCGAGCGAGGCGGTGAGCATCAGCAGGCCGGAGAGCTTGGCGAGGCGGTTGGCGTACATGGCGGTTTCCATGGGGATCACTGCGCGCTGGCGATGCGGCCGTTCAGGGAGGGCTGGACGGAGACCCGCCCCGGCCCGCTGACCTTGCCCTGCAGCACGCGCTTGGATTGTGGATTGGTCACGGAGACGACATCGCCCATCGCGCCGGCCTCGTTGGCCTTGCCGCGCAGCGTGATCATCAGCCCCGGCGCCTCGTAGACGATGGTGACGAGGTCGCCCTTGCCCACGATCTCCTCGCGCTGGACGTCGCTGCCGCGCAGAGGCACGCCGGCGAGCAGGGCCCGGCGCGCGACCTTGTCGACCGCCGCGCGGGCGTCGCTGATGATCTCGCCGCCCTGCCCCTCGCGCGGGCGGCGCTCGACGATGACGTCGTCCTTGCCGAGCGTCTCGCCGCGGGCGATCAGCCGCTTCGGCACCACGACCTCCATCGTCTCGACGAGCTGTCCGGAGATGCGCAGCGGCTTCAGCCGCATCGCCGTGCTGCCGGGCACCGCAAGCCGGGCCAGCAGGCGGCGCGAGCGGGCATCGAAGGAGAGGTCGAGGACGCCGACATCGCCGGTGAGTTCGGGCTCGACCGCAACGGCCGGCGCCCCGCCGTCGATCGCCAGCGCGAAGATGCGGGCATCGACGCCGAAGCGCTCCTGCAGCCCGACCTTCACCGCGATCTCGATGTCCGCGGCCGTGATCCGGCGCGCGGTGCGTGTGACGACCACCTGGGCGAAACCCTGGCTGTCGAGGTCCGAAGCCTCGCGGATGATGCCGGCTGCCCGCGCGCCCTCGACAACACGCGCGACCTGGATCGTGCCGGTCTCGCCGAGGGCAGGCGCGCGGAATGCGGCAGTAGCCGCGGCATCGCCCGGGAGCCCGGGGATGAGATCGCCGAAGGTGACGAGATCGCGCGAAAGGCTGAGCTCGGAACGCAGCTGCAGCTTGCGCGGCAGCGCGGCGGCAGGCGCCGTGACCGCCGAGGCGGAGGCGATCGTGGCCGGCAGCTGCGGATGATGCTGGCCCTGCTGCGGCACAGCCAGAGCGGCGGAGCCGGAGAGCAGGAGAGCGATCAGGGAAACGCGGATCATGATGACGAGCCCCCGATCAGCCGCGGAACATCTGGGTCGTCGCCGACATCATCTGGTCGGCAGCGGTGATGACCTTGGAGTTCATCTCATAGGCGCGCTGCGCCGCGATCAGCGAGGAGAGCTCCGTGACCGCCTGAACGTTGCCTTCTTCGAGATAGTTCTGCTGCAGCGTGCCGAAGCCCTCGCCGCCGCCGAAGCCGTCGATCGGCTGCCCCGAGGCAGCCGTCTCGATGAACAGGTTGTCGCCGATCGATTCGAGACCGACCTTGTTGACGAAGCGGGTGAGCTGGATCTGGCCAAGCTGCTGCGGCGCGGTCTGGCCGGGGATCGTCGCCTCGACGATGCCCTGGGAGTTGATGCTCACCGCCGAGGCGTTGTTCGGCACGGTGATGCCGGGCTCGACCAGGTAGCCGTCGCGCGTGACGATCTGGCCTTGCGAATCGAGGTCGAAGGAACCGTCGCGCGAATAGGTGGTGCGCCCGTCGGGCATACGGACCTTGAAGAAGCCCTCACCGCGGATGGCGAGGTCGTAGGGCTTCTCGGTCGGGCTGATATTGCCCTGCGTCATGACGCGGCCGGTCGAGACCGTCTTGACGCCCGAGCCGATGAAAGTGCCGGCTGGAACCTGCGTGTTCTGGTCGGAAGTGGCCGAGCCGGCGCGGCGGAAATTCTCGTAGAGCAGATCCTGGAAATGGACCTGCTGGCGCTTGTAGCCGGTGGTCCGGACGTTGGCGATGTTGTTGGAGATGACCTGGACGTTCATCTCCTGGGCGATCATGCCGGTCGCGGCTGTCTGCATGGCGCGCATGGGAGTCGCTCCTTTCCGCTATCAGGCCTGCTGGTCCGCCAGGCGGGAGATCGCCCGGGTGCGCAGCTCGTCGGATTTGGTGATCATGTTGGCGACGCTCTGGTAGTTGCGCTGCACCTCCATGAGCCGGGTCAGCTCGACCACGGCCTTGACGTTCGAGCGCTCGACCGCGCCGGGTTCGAGGCGTGCCTCCGGGCCGGCGGGCTGGGCGGCAGCCGTCGCCGAGAACAGGTTGGTGCCCTCGCTGACGAGCTTGGTCGGGTCGGCAAAGCGGACCTGGCGCAGCTTGCCGCGCGTGCCCTGATCGCTGCTCACCGTGCCGTCGGCAGCGATGCGCATCGCAAACTCGCTGGAGCCGAATGTGATCGGGCCGGAATCGCCCATCACGGGTAATCCGGTCTGGGTCACGAGGCGGCCCTGCCGATCGATGGTCAGCGATCCCGCTCGGGTATAGCGCTCGCCGCTCGGCGTCTGCACGACGAGGTAGTTGTCGCCTTTCAGCGCCACGTCCAGCGGATTGCCGGTCATCTCGACCGCGCCCTGCGACAGGTCGATCGGCGTGCCATTGTCGATGACGTAGGACAGCGGCCGATCGGTCGGCTTGAAGGCGTCGGCCTTGGCGACCGGCATGATGAATTCGTTGAAGCGCGCGCTGCGCGCCTTGAATCCATTGGTGCCGACATTCGCCATGTTGTTGGCGATGACGTCCAGCTCGCGCGCCAGTGCAACCTGGCGCGACAGGCCGATGAGAAGCGCGTTCTCCACGGCTCAACTCCCGATCATGTCCCGCGGCGACCTCGACGCTCCCCAGCGCAGTCACCACGGATCACTACCGGCAATCGACATGCCAACATGGTTAATTCACTTAACGAATTGATATAATTGAATTTACACTCCAAATCACGGTTTGCCGCAGCCCGGCATGAACCGCAAAAGCGGCAAGAACGACCCGGCAAATTCTGCCGTCCTTAACGGCACGTTAACCGTAATTGGCGAAGGTGCGTCCATGGGCGGCAGAACGCGGCCCGGCGTCCGGGGCGAAGACGAGATGGCGAAGAAGGCCAAGACGGAAGAGGCAGGCGCGTCGGGTGCAGATGCGCCGAAGAGCAAGAAGAAGCTCTTCATCATCGTCGGCGGCGTCGTGCTGCTGGCTGCTGCGGGCGCCGGCGGCTGGTTCTTCCTGAAGAAGCCGACCCCGGAGCAGATCGCCGCGGCCGAGGCGGCCAAGCCGAAGAAGCCCTCCACCTTCCTGGAAATGAAGGACATGATGATCGGCATGTCCAATGGCGGCCAGCAGGACCGTCAGCCCATCATGAAGATCAAGGTCGTGCTCGAGATCGCCGATGCGAAGGTCTCGGAAGAGGTGAAGCCGCTGCTGCCGCGCGTCGAGGACGCCTTCCAGGTCTTCATGCGTGAGCTGCGCCCCTCCGACCTTGAAGGCTCGGCCGGCATGTATCGGCTGAAGGAGGAGCTTCTGCGCCGCGTTAACCTGACGGTCTACCCGGCCAAGGTCGATGCGGTGCTGTTCAAGGAACTGCTGGTGCAGTGAGCCGGGATATCCCTGAATCCCGAAAAAAGATGACGGCGGAACGATGAGCACCGAGCGCGACAATGCCGCACCGACCGACGAGCCGCTGACGCCGGAAGGCATGGCGGCCGGCTGGGCCGCGATGCCGGACATCATCGAGGAGGACGGCGAATCGGAGGGCGGCGTAGACCGCCTGATGTCGCAGGACGAAATCGACACGATGCTCGGTTTCTCCAGCGGCGACGACGGTGCGTCCCGCAACGGCATCCAGGCGATCGTCGATTCCGGCTCGGTCGCCTATGAACGCCTGCCGATGCTCGAGATCATCTTCGAGCGTCTCGTGCGCCTGCTTTCCACCAGCCTGCGCAACTTCTTCACCGACAACGTCGAGGTCACGCTCGAGAGCATCCGCTCGGTGCGCTTCGGCGACTATATCAACTCGATCTCGCAGCCGGCGCTGCTCTCGGTGTTCAAGGCCGAGGAATGGGACAATTTCGGGCTCATCACCATCGAGTCGGCACTGACCTATTCGGTGCTCGACGCCATGTTCGGCGGCAAGCGCGGCCAGCCCGCCCCGCGCATCGACGGCCGCCCCTTCACCTCGATCGAAATCCGCATGGTCCGCCGTGTCATCGAGCTGGTGCTGGGCGACGCCGAGGCGGCGTTCAAGCCGCTTTCGCCGGTGACCTTCACGGTCGACCGCGTCGAGTCCAACCCGCGCTTCGTCTCAATCTCGCGCCCGGCCAACGCCGCGATCCGCGTCGAGCTCAAATTCGACATGGAGGGCCGCGGCGGCGCGCTGCATATCCTCCTGCCCTACGCCTCTATCGAGCCGATCCGTGAATTGCTGCTCGAAAGCTTCATGGGCGAGAAGCTCGGGCGTGACCCGATCTGGGAGAACCACCTCGCCACCGAAGTCTGGCAGGCCGATGTCGACGTCACCTGCGTGCTCCACGAAACGCAGATGCCGCTGAAGCGCGTCATGAAGCTCGAGATCGGCGACACGCTGATGTTCGACACCCGCCCCGACTCTTCCGTCTCTCTGCGCTGCGGCGACTTCATCGTCACCGAAGGGCGGATCGGCCGCGTCGACGACAAGATCGCTGTCCAGGTGGTCGCACCGCTCCGCCGTTCGAAGACCACGCTCGCCGCTTTCGACAGCCTTGCCAGCCATCTCGGCGCCACCAACTGAGCAGGACAGCCATGACGATCAATCTCATCGCCGACGTGCTTGTCGCAAGCCTGCTGGTCGCCACCATCATCACCTGCTTCATCCTGACCAAGCGCATCGAGCGCCTCAAGGCCGACGAGGCCGGTATGCGCCAGACGGTCGGCGCCCTCATCACAGCGACCGACAATGCCGAACGTGCCATCGCCGGCCTCAAGCACACGCTCGGCGATTGCGACCGCACGCTGGAAGAGCGCCTGCGCACCGCCGAGCGTTACGCCGCCGATCTCGCCGCCCAGGTCGAGGCCGGCCAGGCCGTTATGGAGCGCATCGGCCAGATCGTCAGCGCCGCCACCCTCGTCGGCGCCAAGCCGGCGGAGGAAGCCGTGCAGGCTCCAGAGCCTGCGCCGGTGTCCCGCCTTGAGAGCGCCGCCCAGTCGGCCGCCGCAATCCGCGCCCGCGCCGCCCGCCGCCTCGAGGGACAGGCTGCGTGATCGAAAGGCCCCGCCTCCTGCCGGCAGTTATCCTCGGCGCCATGGGTCTCCTGGCGCTGAAGCTGCTCGCCTGGACGGCGGACACCGCCCCCGGCAAGATTCCGCCCGATCCGCCGGTCTTCGCGAACAACCCCGCCGGCAAGGCCGCTGCCGAGAAGGAAGTCTGGGGCCTCGCGAAGATCGTCGCGCGCGCCCATGCGCCGGATTTCTTCGACCCCGAGACCACCGGCTCGGTGCCCGCTCCCGATCCGAAGAAGGAGCAGGAGAAGAAGGAAGCCGAGGCGAAGGCCGAGGCCGCCCGCGCCGCCAACCCCAACAACAAGGCCGGCGTGATGAACGGCACGGCCAAGCCGCTCTCGACGGCGGAGAAGGCCATCCTCGAACGCCTCGGCGAACGCCGCGAGGAGCTCGAGGGCCGTATGCGCGAATTGGAAATGCGCGAGCGCCTGCTGGATTCGGCCGAAAAGAAGCTGGATGGCCGCGTCGGCGATCTCAAGACCCTGGAGGAGAAGGTCAACCCGGCCGCCAAGGCCTCCGCCGACGAGGCGAAGGCAATCAAGAACCTCGTCATCATGTACGAGGCGATGAAGCCCAAGGACGCCGCCCGCGTCTTCGACCGCCTCGGCCTCGACGTGCTGGTGCCGGTGGTGCAGCAGATGAATCCGCGCAAGATGTCTGAGGTGCTCGCAGCCATGGCGCCGGAGCGCGCCGAAAAGCTGACCGTCGCGCTGGCAACGAGCGGCCGCACGGCGGGCTTCGAGCGCGTGGCGAACGAAGCGCCGTTGCCCGGCAACGAACTGCCCGCGATCGCGCCTGCCTCGCAGCGCTGAGCCCGCGAAGGCGGATCGCCGGCACTGCCCCGTTAAGACGGCATTATGGTTGACGCGCTAGCGTGCCCGAGGGTCCCCGCATCGGCGCGATGCGAAGGCCCGCTGTCGCGTTGGGTCGAGTACTCCGTTTGCCTCTGTCGCGTTCCCTCGCCTTCGGTATCGGGCTGGCCGCTCTCGCGCTCGCCGCCGGCCTGAACGCGCCTGCGCTCGCGGCCAGCGCCACGATGCGCGGCGAGGCCATGGCGGCCGGCTTCGGCCGCGTCTCGCTCACCTTCGACGAAGCGATCCAGACCCGTATCCGCGTCGCCAATGGCGTGCTGATCGTCGCCTTCGGCAGCCCGGTCCGCGTCGACATCGCGCGCATCACCCGCGAGTTGCCCAGTTACGTTTCGGTTGCACGCACTGACCCCGACGGGCGCGGCATGCGCTTCGCCCTGACCCAACCTTACAAAGCGAATCTGATCGAAGCCGGCGACAAGGCCTTCATCGATCTTCTGCCGCAGAACTGGGCCGGCGTGATGCCCGGCCCGCCCCCGGAAGCCATTGCAGAGCTGACCGAACGACTGCGCGTCGCCGAGGCGAAGGCCCGCGAAGCCGCCCGCCAGCCGGTCGCGCCGCCAGCGGTGCTGACGATGCGCTCGGCCAGTCTCCCAACCTTGGAACGCCTGATCTTCAAGACCCCGGCCGGTACGAAGCTCGCCAGCCACCTCTCGGACGGCACGCTCAAGCTCGTCTTCGACAAGCCCATGAACGCCGAGGCGGCCGAAATCCGCAACGCGCTCCCGGCCGACGTCGCGCTGTCCTCGCTCGACGCCGGCAAGGACGCGCTCAGTCTGACGCTCTCCCTGCCGAATGACTGGCAGTCCCGCAGCTTCAACGACGAGACGGGGCTCGTTGTCGACCTGCTGCGGCCCGTCAAGATCGGCGCGCTCTCCCTGCCCGATATCGACAAGCCGCAGCCGCCCGCAACACCGGCACCGGCCACTGCCGCCGAGCTGGCTAAGCCCGCCGTGGCTCAACCGGCCGTGCAGCCGGCCACACCCGCGCCCCAACCTGCCGCGGTCGCGCCTGCCCCCGAACCGCCGCCGGGCCCGGTCGCGATCGCCGCCGGCGACACGCGCCTCGATTTCCGTTTCCCGCGCCGGACCGGGGCCGCCGCCTTCCTGGACGCCGGCGTGATGACGCTGGTCTTCGATACGCGCGACACCATCGATCCCGCCCGCCTCTCCGGCCTGCTGCCGAAGCTGATCGAGGAGAGTTCGGTGTCGCGCGAGGGCCGCGTGACGCTGGTGCGCCTGCGCCTGTCCGGCCAGCCGCTCGCCCGTTTCTTCGACGACGGCACCAGTTGGTCCCTCGATCTCGGCGAGGATGCGGGCAAGCCTGCCGCCGTGATCGCGCCGCAGCGCAGCATGGATGAGCGCGGCCAGACCATCCTAGGCGTTCCGTTCGCCGGGCTCACCGGCATCCACTGGCTGGAATCGGGGCCTGCAGGGCTGCCTATCGCGGTCGCCACCGCAACCGGGCCGGTGCTTCTCACGCCCAAGCCCTATCAGTTCGTCGAGTTCGGCCTGCTCCAGACCGCACAAGGTCTGGCCGTCCAGCCGCGCTCGGACGACATCGCGGTGCGTGCGGGCACCGAGCAGGTTCGCATCGGCCGCACCGGCGGCCTCACCGTTTCCCTTGATGTCGCCGAGCCGAACAAGCAGGCGGAAGCGCAGGCCGAGAAGACCGAGTCTCCGCTGCTGCTTGACGGCGATGCGTGGACGAAGCTCAGGCTCGGCAATCCACGCGACCGGGCCCGCGCGCTAATGCTCGACGTGGCCGACGCCTCACGCGGCCGCAAATCGGACGCGCGCCTGGCGCTCGCCCGCTTCTACGCCGCCAACGGCCTGATGCCGGAAGCCGCCGGTCCCCTCGGCGCGATGATGGCCGACGACCCCGCCATGCGCGGCAACCGGGAGGCACTCTTCCTGAAAGGCGTCATCGCCGCGCAGATGCACCGCGATCAGGATGCGATCAACGCCTTCGGCGCCGAAGCCATCAAGGATGATGTCGAGACGGGTCTGTGGCGCGCCCTCGTCGAACAGCGTTTGAACCGGAACGCCCAGGCGATGGTCGGCTTCCGCCGCGCCGAAGCGGTGCTCGACCGCTACCCCATCGATCTCCAGGGCGAGTTCCGGGAGGCTATCGCGCGTACCGCGTTCGCGATGCAGGATATGGGCGTCGCCGAGCGGCAGGTGCAGGCGCTCGCGGACCTGCCGCGCGGCAGCTTCGACCAGGAGCACCTCGCCCTGCTGCAGGCACGGCTCGACGATACCAGCGGCCGCCCCGAAGCCGCGATGAACGGCTACAAGGCGCTGTTCGAAGCCAACAGCCGCCCCGTCGCGGCCGAGGCGCAGCTGCGCGCCGTCAGACTCGCCGATGCCGAGAAGCGCACCGACCTCAAGCCGGAGGAGGCCATCGCCCGTCTGGAGACGGTGTCGGTCATCTGGCGCGGAGGGCGGCTGGAGATCGAGGCGTTGGCCGAGCTCGGCCGGCTCTATGCCGACCAGCAGCGCTGGCGCGACGCCTTCATGATCGCGCGCCGGGCCAATGAGAGCTTCCCGGACGATCCGCTGACGCAGCGCATGCATGACGAGACGGCTCAGCGTTTCGCCGAGCTGTTCAGCGGCTCCGGCCTCGGCAATCTGCCGCGGATAGAGACGCTGGCGCTGTTCTACGACTTCAAGGAATTCCTGCCGATCGGCCGGCGCGGCGACGAGATCACCCGCCTCCTTGCCGATCGGCTGGTCGAACTCGACCTGCTGGACCAAAGCGCCGAGATCCTGCGCTATCAGATGGATCGCCGCCTCACCGGCGCGGCCCGCTCCACTGTCGCCGCCCGCCTTGCCATGATCGAGCTGATGAACGGCAAGCCGGCAGAGGCGATCCGGGCGATCAGCGCGACGCGGCTGGTCGAATTGCCGGCGGACGTCAAGCGCGCGCGGCTGCTGCTGGAGGCCAAGGCGCTCTCCGATCTCTCACGCACCGACCAGGCATTGGAAATGCTGGAAGGCGAAGGCGGCGCGGAGGTCGACCGGTTGCGCGCCGACATCTACTGGACCGGGCGACGCTGGCGCGAGGCGGGCGAGGCTTATGAGCGCATGCTCGACGAGAGTTGGCGCGGCGACACGGCCCTGACCGATGCCGAGCGCGCCGATGTCATGCGCGCCGGCGTCTCCTATGTGATGGCGAACGAGGCCCTCTCGCTCGACCGGCTGCGCAGCAAATTCGCGCCGAAGATGGCGCGCAGCGCCGATGCCCGGACCTTCACCTTCGTTACCGGCGCAAACCGCGCCCGCGCGGCGGATATACGCGAAATGGCACGCGCGACCGCGAATGCCGACAGCGTCTCGGAGTTCCTGAAGGCCTATCGGGAGCGCTATCCCGGCCTTTCCCCCGCCATGCGCAAGCCCCAGCAGGCGGCGGAGCCCCTGCCCTCGCCGGCGCAGGGGGCCACGGCCGAACCGTCGACGCCGCAGCGCAGCTGACCTTCCCGTCATGCTCGGGCTTGACCCGAGCATCTCGCGACAAGGAGGCCCCTGCTCCTCGTCCCGCCGGCGATTCTCGGTTCAAGCCCGAGAATGGCGCCTTTTCCCTAACCCGGCCCGGAATTCGTATCCTCGCCGCGCGCCTTGGCCCGCAGCACGAATTGCAGGTTGCGGACATAGACGAAGACGCCGAAGCCCTGCCCGAGGATGAAGACCGGGTCGCGCCGGTAGAGCGCATACATCAGGAGCAGCGCGCCGCCGCCGATCGAGAACCACCAGAAGGTCATCGGCACGACAGAACGACCGGCCTTCTCGCTCGCCCACCACTGCACGACGAAGCGCATGGTGAAGAGCCCTTGCGCGACCACGCCGAGCAGCACCCACCAATCGATGTTGTTGACGAAGACTTCGTGGAAATAGTTGCCGATGGTCTGCTGCAGATCGATCAGCATCACATCGTCTCCGAAACGATCTGGGGCACCCGCTTGCGCCGCCGGATCAGCCACCAGACGCCGGCGAGATCCAGGATACCGACCCAGAGACGGTCGAAGAAGCCGTAGTTCGAGACGCCGGTCAGACGCGGCCGGTCACGCACATCGGCATGCAGCACCGTGTAGCCCTCGCGAGCCATCAACGCGGGCATGAAGCGATGCAACGCGTCGAAATAGGGTAGCGCCAGATACGCCTCGCGGCGGAAGCATTTCAGCCCGCAGCCGGTGTCGCGCGTATCGTCCTTCAGCACGCGGCCGCGCACGCCATTGGCGATCTTCGACTGCCAGCGCTTGAAGCCGGTGTCCTTGCGCCCGACACGCTGGCCCTGCACGAGCCCGGCATGGAGACCGCCCTTTTGCAGCGTCGTCACCATCTCCGGCAGGAAGGCCGGGTCGTTCTGGCCGTCGCCGTCGAGCGTCGCGACGATTGCGGAGCGCGCATGGCGCACGCCGCTGCGCACCGCCGCGCTCTGCCCGCAGGATTGGGCATGGGTCACGATCCGCAGCCAGGGCCGCGTCGCCGCCAGCTCCGCAAGCTTCCCGGCGGTGCCGTCGGTCGAACCGTCATTGACGTAGACCACCTCGAAGGGACCGATCGTCGCGCAGGCCTTCTCGATATCGGCGACGAGCGGAGCGATGTTGCCGACCTCGTTGCGCACGGGCACGACGACGCTGAGCAGGGGATGGGAGGAAATTTCGGTCAAAGCGGCATCATCCGGCAAAACGGCCCGCGAACTGCATCGGCACAGCCCATAGAGCATCGCGCGAAACAATGGGAACCGGTTTTCGCCTGGAGCGACGCCCCCGGCGATAAGGAACGATCACGCTTTTTCGCATTTTGACGCTTCTGTCAAAATGCGACGTGACCGAGGGCGAGCATTTTTCAACCCGGCTCCCTGACGAAGACGGCGATTTCGAGAAGGCGTCCGCCATTGAGGTTGAAGCCGCGGATCGTCGTGAACAGGCGCGGTTTGACCGGCCGATTCGCGAGCGCAGCCTGGAACTGGTCGGCGAAACGCTTCTCGACGAAGGCGACGCGGCAGCCGGGCTGGGCGAGGAAGTCCGCAGCCTGCTGGCCGCTCGCGGCCATGCCAAGATTGGTGCCGGTCAGGAAGACCAGGCTCGGTTCGCGATAACCCAGCGTCTGCACGGCAGGATCGGAACAGGCCGCCCGCGCCGCTTCGGCCAGCCGCGGCGAGAGCTTCAACGAGCGCAGGCTCTCGATGGCGAAGGGATAGACCGAGGCGGTCAGCAGCAAGCTCGCCAACACACAGCGCCAGAGCGCGCCTTCGAGATCCTGACGCCGGAAGGCCCCGATGACGCCGGCCGCGACCAGGAGCGCCAGCGCGAAGCCGGGCAGAGCCAGCCAGGGCAGCGTCCGATCCAGCGTCCAGTTGCCGAAGAGGATCACGCCCATCAGCGCAAACGGCACGATCAGCACTAGGCAGGCTGTCGCGACCGCCCCGCGCCGGTTGCGGTCGATGCCGCCATTGATCATCGCCAGCAAGAGCAGCACGGTGATCGCCGGATAGAGCGGCAATACGTAATGCGGCAACTTGGTCGGCACCGCCTCGAAGACGAGCCAGCTCGGCACGATCCAGGCGATCAGGAACAGGATCTGCGGCTCCTTGCGCCTGATCCAGGCGAAGGGCACCGCCATCGCGGCGAAGGCCGCCGCCGGCCAGTAGGTCGCGAAGAAGACCACAAGGTAGAAGCCCGGCGGCCCCCAATGCTTCTCCTGTCCTTCCGCGACCTTGCCGAGCATGTCCTGCCCGACGCTCTCGCTGAAGAAGCTGCCGCCGGTCTTGAGCATGATCGCGACGAACCAGGGCAGCGCGACGACGAGGCAGAGCAGCAGCCCCGGCCCGAAACGCAGCGGCTTCAGCCAGCGGAAGGAACGCTGGTTCGCGCTCAGCACCAGAATGGCGAGGCCCCAGACCATCGGCACGATCGGGCCCTTGATCAAAAGGCCGATCGCCGTCGCGGCCCAGAACACCAGCCAGTTGCGCCGGTCCGGCACGAAGGCGAGCGAGCGCGTCCAGTCGAGCCAGGCGCGGGCCAATGCTCCCATGCTGGCGACCGCGCAGGCGGCGAGCACGGCATCGGTCTTGGCGATCCGGGCCTCGACGCCGAGCAGCACCGCCGCCGCCATCAGCGATGCCCCGAGCAGCGCATAGCGCCGCGCCAGAAAGGCCAGCAGCGCCCAGTAGGTCAGCAGCACCGTCGCTATCGCACCGAGCAGCGAGGGGATGCGGTAGAGCCAGATCTGCGTGCGCGCCTGCGGCACGCCGAGCGCCTCACCAGCCTTCACCGCCGCGCTTTGCAGCCAGTAGATGCCGACCGGCTTCTTGTGACGCGCTTCATCCTGGAAACGGATATCGACGAAATCGCCGCTCTCCAGCATTTGCTTGCTGGCCTGGGCGAAGCGCGGCTCGTCGCGGTCGAGCGGCTGCAGCGTGCTGAAGCCGGGCAGGAAAGCTGCAAATGAGAGCAGCAGCAGGAAGGCGCAAGCGCGCGCATGGCTGACGGTCAGGAAACTCGTCAGCCTGTCGATCGCTGGCGTGAGCGAAAACATCATCCATCCTCGCGACCGCCGGGCCGCGCCTGTGCTGAAAGCCGGTCGCGCTGGAACACCGTCCGCTTGCCGGGCCTTTCGGGCACGATCAAGGCGAAGCCGCGCGCGGTTTACGCTGCGAGGCGCGAGCGGGCAAGGCCGAGCGCGACGCATGCTTTCCACTCGATCAGCGAAACGACAGAATCCCCGACCTCTCCCGCGTGACATCGGTCACAGACGGGACGGACCGAAATCGGCCCGATACGCCGCCGGCTGCCAAGAGCCGGAAGGTAATCGGGGAGAGCAGAATGACCGCTCTAAGCCACGACGACGGCCGCGACGACGATGAAACGTGCGTGAGCCGTCCCATCCTCAAGCCTTCCCTGGAGAGCTTGCTGGCTCGCCTCGCAATCGGGCAGATCCTGCGGGAGGAATACGTCTACGAGGTTCACGGCCCGTTCGTCGCCGAGCTGCCCGCGACGCCTCAGCCGCGGCTTGCGGCCTGGATGATCGCCAAGCTGACGCGCTGACCAGCGCCCACGCCATCGTCGAGCACATCGGGAAGGCCAACACCAACGACAGGAGCGGTGAAGCTCCCGCCCCGCAATTTCACCAACGCTGCGCGGCCCCGCCGGAGCAGGCACGCGAGCGCGGCAGGCTACTCGCCTGCGGCCGTCGCTCGGCGGCGGAATATTACGATATTCGAGGGAGGAGCGGCATTCTCCACGCTGTCGACTGCGTCCAGAACGAGTTCAATGGCCTTGCGCAAGCGTTCGTCGTCCGCCTGAGTGCCGGTGACGCAGAGAAATGCATTTTTGAGAAAAGCACGACAGCGCTTATAGTCGGAGGCGACGATGTACTGTGTCATATTCATAGGCTGATCCTGCCTCGGCAACCGCTTACGCGAATAGCCTACATCAAATTTGATGCAGCGCCGTTGTATATTCGTGACCTTACGAGGCCGCCCCAGGCAACGGCTTGGACGAGACCAGGCGCAGAATCGGCTTGTTGCTTGCGGCGGCCAATTTTTCCTGCCGAAGCTTTTTCTTCGCCAACGCGATGGTCGAAATGAAACGCAGCTGGTTTCGCTTTGACTTCATGGGCGCCCCAAACGGTTCATTCTGGGCCAATTTGGCCGCAGTCGTGGAGAGCACCGCAAGGATGAGGCCGATATCGCGGAGATCTGGCAGCTCGCCGACAAACCCGGCGCAAGTGGGCGGTGAGGGCAGCGATGGGCCAATCGGCCGCTGCTTCCTGGCGAGGAATCGACCGACCCGCAACCAGCTGGTCGAATCGGGAATGCCAACCCTCTTCGCGGAAAGGGCGTTCTGAAACGATGGCGAGCCCGGCTGGATTCGAACCAGCGACCAGCAGCTTAGAAGGCTGCTGCTCTATCCATCTGAGCTACGGGCCCAAAAGCGAAGGGAAGGCCCCCCGCCTGTCGTTAGCGCGTCAATGCGTCCACTGGCCGACGCGCGTGTACTTGAAATTGTCCGAGTAGGAGACCGCGCGGCGCTTCGCCTCATTCGGCTTCTCGACACGGAATGGAATGCCGTTGCGCGTGGCGTAGGCGACGGCCTCCGCCTCGCTGTCGAACCAGAGCTTGAGCTGGCTCTTCATATCCGACGAGGAAGTCCAGCCCATCAGGGGCTCGATCTCGCGCGGCCGCTCGGGCTCGTATTCGAGGAGCCAGCGCTCGGTCTTGGCAGTGCCGGACTGCATGGCCGTGCGGGCCGGTCGGTAGATGCGTGCGGTCATGAATAGCGCTCGGCCGTCACCAGATTTGCTCCGGCCCGGGAGCCGGGCCGTCTTGTACCGGTCTGGAATGGTCGGGGCACCAGGATTCGAACCTGGGACCCTCTGCTCCCAAAGCAGATGCGCTACCGGGCTGCGCTATACCCCGACAGTCCGCAAGTGTATCGGATCACTCGCAAAACCATCACGGCAGTTCCAAAACAACCTGCCGCAACGCGGAACGAAATAGCATCGTCGGAACGGTTTGGGAACAGGAACTTCCCACTAACGCCCAGCGATGTTTTCCAACCGCCTGTCCCGCCTCTCCGTCGCGCCCGGGAAGGGCGCCGCCGCCGCCCGATGCAACGCAACGCCGACGCAATCGCTGTTCGAAGCGCTGCTCGCCTGTTGTGGAAGGCGGCGGAACTCCCCGCTCCGGTGGCGCACTCCTTGAAGCGCTCGGCTCCACGCCGCAAGGAACGCGTCGATATGAAACAGGTCGAACCGTTCCGGCACAGCCGGGGCCCTGCCGAAGCCTTACCTATCGCCGCCTGGATCAGAGTGCTCCTTGTGCTCGTCCTGGCTGCCTACATCGCGCGCGCAGCCCTGCAACTGCATCAGCTTCTCATAGCTGCAGCGCCCTGAAGGAACGCGCCATGAAACGAGGAAATCAGCTCTCCCGCGCTGCGCGCCTGGCAAAGACGAGGCGCGAGCAGGGCGAGGCCAGAAAGGAGCGCGAGAAGCACTTCCCCAAGCCGCACCTTGTGCCGGAGACGGATCGGTCGAACAGCGACGAGAACGACGAGTCGGAGAAACCGCGGCAGGCCCTGGCCGCGGCGGCAGACGGATCGCATGTCCGCCCGAACTTGTCCGCCGGCTTGCGCTGGCGCGTGCCGCCTGCCGCACCCGCCTCGTCCTCGGCGAACGTTATCTTCGCTTTCGCCCCCGCACGGTAGCGCGACCCGAAGCTCGACCGGTTCGCACCCCGCCTGTCGCGTCTCTCAGCGCTTGAAAAGCGGATGCTCGACCTTGTCGCCGGGCTTGATTCCGAGCTGCTTGCTGACGCCGCCATTGATCTCGAGCACCGAGAGCACCGGCTCGCCGGAGGGAATCGTGCGCGTGGAAAGCGGCTCGGTCCGCTCGGCAATGCGCGCGATGGTGCCGTCCGCCCGGATGAACAGCATGTCGAGCGAGATGTAGGTGTTCTGCATCCACATCGCGACAGACTCGCTGGCGCCGAAGTCGAACAGCATGCCGCGGTCCGCCGGCATGTAGTTGCGGAACATCAGCCCCTTCGCCCGCTGGTCCGGCGTGCGCATAACCTCGACCTGGAATGTGTGCCGGCTGCCGCCGCTCACGATGACCAGCGGCTCGAGCCCGGCACCGGTTGCGGCGGGCTGGCTCTGCGCCGCGGCCGGCATCAGCGCCATCAGGACGACAACGATTGCGGCGAAAGCGGTTTTGAAGGCGTGCATCGCTTCCCAACTCCATGGCGGCCATCGCCGTTCTCATGCATTAGAAACGGCGGATGGCGAATCTTCGGCAGATGGCCGTGTCCGCCATCTTCCGGTCAAGCCTTTCCTCGTCATATGAATGCAGGACGCTGCCTCCTAAAGTTCGGCGGCTTTCTTTCGCTATCCGCTCGCGGCAGTTTCGCCCGGCCAATGAAGCAGGAGCCCCTTATGACGATCGCGCGCCTTCGTCGGCCGACGCACCTTACCGGCACGGCCCTGACGGCCGTCCTCATTGTCTTTGCGTCGCCCGTCTGGGCTGCCGATTTCCAGATCGACAACGTCAAGATCGATCTCGGCCGGATGGTGATCAACGCGCCGAAGATCACCGTCAAAGGCTCGACGCTGGAGAAGGACGCCTTCCTCGCCCTGTTTACCAGCACCGCCGGTGATTCGGCCGCGGCGCGTGCGGGACGGCTGAATGCGACCGAGATCAGCGCCCCGGAGCTGACGATGGTGCAGAATTTCGGCGAGCAGAAGCAGACCACGACCTATCGCGACATCCGCCTCACGGACATCCGCGAGGGCAGGATCGGCCACGGCGAATCCGCGAGCGGCACGATCGTCGGCGACGGCGGCGCCACCGGCCCGCTCAAGGGTGAGCTGAAGCGCACGGCCTTCGACGCCTTCGATCTTCGCCAGAGCGCACGGGTGCTGACCGAGAAGGCCGCGCCGGGCGTCGACGAGAAGATGCTGCCGTTGATCGGCAGCTTCGAGCAGGAGGGTTATGCCCTCGACATGGGCAAGGCCGGCAAGGCGTCACTCGGCAAGACCACGTTGCGCGGCTTCGCCGCCAAGGTCGGCCCCGAGCCATTGCTCGACGTCATCAACCAACTCGCCGCCGCCTCCGACGAGGTCGAGAAGAAGGATCTCGCCAAGAAGGACGACAAGCCCGAGGCGAAGCCCGCAGAGAAGAGCGACGCCGAGAAGCGGCTCGGCCTGTCCATGCTCTCGCTCTTCGACATGTTCGAATATGGCAGCGGCGAGGCCCGCGACTTCGCGATGACCGTTTCCGCTCCTCCCGCGTCGGGAGCCAAGTCGGACAACGTCGACATCAAGATCGCCCGCATGGCCTTCGGTGAGGATACGCCGGCCAAGTCCGGCTTCGCGCTCGAAGGCTTCCGCTTCAGCTCCGGCCCTGCCAGGGGCGGCGTCGACGCGATCAGCTATTCCGGCTTCTCCTTCGCGCCGGTCCTGCGCGAATTGCGCGCGGCCCTGACCGAGCCTGACAAGCCGATCGAGGAGCTCGATTTCCGCCGCTTCATCCCGACCATCGGCACGGTGCGCCTTGCCGGGATCTCGATCGACGCGCCGCCCGCCGTCACCGGCAAGGACCCGATCAAGATCGCGCTGGGCACCTTCGAGCTCAAGGCCGGCGAGCAGCTCAACGGCATTCCGACCAGCCTCGCGCTGACCATCGACAAGCTGGTAACCCCGATCGTCGACACGGCCGGCAACCCGGCCGCCAAGGACATGATCGCGATGGGCATTCGCTCGCTCGATCTTTCGGCCAAGCTCGATCTGGCCTGGGAGGCTGCGAAGAACGAGCTCGCCATCCGCAGGCTGTCGCTGGGCAGCGCCGGCCTCGTCCAGCTCGACGCCTCCGGGACGCTCGGGAACGTCACGAAGGACCTGTTCTCCAGCGATCTCGCCCTCGCCCAGGTCTCCGCGCTCGGCGCCACCGCGCGCAATCTGCAGGTCAAGCTGCAGAACTTCGGCCTGGTCGAGAAGATGATCGAGAACGAGGCCCGCAAATCGAAGCGCAAGGTCGAGGAGGTCCGCCAGCAATATGCCATGGTCGCGAGCCTCGGCCTCGCCGCGATCCTCGGCCCCTCCGACGCCGCCAAGACCCTGACGGCCGCTGTCTCGCGCTTCGTCGCCAAGCCCGGCACGCTCAACGTCCAGGCCAGCGCCAAGTCGCAGACCGGCCTCGGTCTCGCCGACGTCATCACCATGACCGAGCCGACCGAGATCTTCGACAAGATCGACCTCAAGGCCGATGCCCTCTGATCTGGAGGGCGTCATCGCTCCCGAGGATCGCGACTGGCGCCCTTCGCGCCTGCAGGGATGGTGGGCGGGACTGCCCGCCATCACGCGCGGCTGGCTGCGCAAGCGGCTGAACCCGAGCAATCAGACCCGGCTGCATCTGGCGCATCTGGTCAGTCGGCGGCCGGGTCAGTTCGTCTTCGGCCCCTATACCTATGGCCGGCCGAAGGTCCGCTTCCCCGAAAGCGGGGCGAAGCTCGTCATCGGCCGCTACGGCTCGATTGCGGATGGCGTCGAGATCCTGCTCGGCGGCAATCACCGGATCGACTGGGTGACGACCTATCCCTTCCCCGCCCTGCCCCGCCTCTGGCCGGAGACGGCGGGCATGAGCGGCCACGACACCACGCGCGGCGACGTCGTCATCGGCCACGATGTCTGGCTCGGCTCGCAATGCATGATCCTGTCCGGCCTCCGCATCGGCCATGGCGCGGTGGTGGCGGCCCGGGCCGTGGTGACGCGCGACGTGCCGCCCTATGCGATCGTCGCGGGCAATCCGGCCCGCATCGTCAGGCTGCGCTTCGACGAAGCGACGGTCGCCGCACTTCTCGAAAGCCGCTGGTGGGAGCTTCCGCGCGAACGGCTCGCCCCCCTCCTGCCACTCCTCATGAGCGAGCGGATCGGGGAGTTCCTCGCCGCGGTCAGGACGCGCGCAGCAACCGGCGCTTGAGGTTGAGCGCCGGCTTCTCGACCAGGAACCAGGACAAGGCCGCGATCACGAAGGTCGCAACCATCGAGGGCCAGAGCAGCGCAACCGCGCCAAGGGCCGGAAACAGCGCGTGCAGAGCCTGCTGCACCGGCCAGCCATAGAGATAGACGCCGTAGGACAGGTCTGCCGGCGGCTCGACCGAGCGGCGCGTCAGCGCCGGGGCGAGCGCGATCACGAGAACGCCCCAGGCCGTGACGAGATAAAGCGCCGCCTTGTAGAGCGGCGTGTAAGCGAGCGGCGCCAGCGCGAGAAGCGCGAGCGCCAGCAGCGGCAGCGAGAGCGTCACCCGCTCGCGATAGAGATAGATGACGCCGCCGGCGAGGAAGATCAGCGGCAGGCGCAGTGCCGTCTCCGTGCCCTTCGGTCCGTGGGGCATCAGCACCTCGCGCAGGACCACCGCCAGAGTGAGCGCCGCCAGCGCGGCCAGGGCCAGTCGCGGCCTGGCGAGCAGGCCGGCGAGACCCGCGACCAGAACGCCGAGATAGCAGAGCGTCTCGTATTTCAGCGTCCAGACCGTCCCCATCGGGAATTGCAGCGGATTGCCTTCGAACACGCCCGGCAGGGCGGCTGCGCTCTTGAAGCTGGTCAGCGTCGCGCCGATGAAGCGCCACAGCCGAGGATCGCGGAAATAGGCGGCGAGATCGAGATTTGTCATCGCCCCGCCGATCAGCAGGGCGACGACCAGCGTCGCAGCGATCAGGCCGGGCGCGATCCGCAGCACCCGCGCCAGCACGTAGTCGCGCCAGCCGCGCCGCATGAAGCTCATCGTGACGAGGAAGCCGGAGATCGCGAAGAAGCCGTTGACCGCATGCTCGCCCAGCGTGAAGCCCGTCGTCGCGAACCAGGGCTCCTGCTCGAGCCGCCCGTCGGTGACGCTGAACGCGTGCGAGATCACGACGGCCACGGCCATGACCAGACGTAGCACGCCGAAATTATTGTGCGGATTGGCGAGCGCTTTCGCGACGCGCGGCGCACGCCCGATCATGGCGAAACCTCCAGCCCCTCATGCGCCAGCGCCGTCTGGCCGCGTCGCCAGGCCCGCGCCCCCGCGACCGAGCCGGCATGGGCGCTCATCTTCTCGCGGTTGAGCAGCAGGCCGTAGCCGATCGCCTTGCCGAAATTCTCGAGCGTGCGGATCGGACCCGGCTCCGGCAGGCCGTATTTGCGCGAGATATATCGTTCCGACCAGGCGAGATGCCAGCGCGCCCTGAAGCGCCGCCGCGGGGACGGCGCGGTCGAGCGCCCGCGCCCATGCCTTGCCTCAGCGTCATGGACGTGGATCAGCGCATGGCCGGCATCGCGCATGCGCCGGCACAGATCGTCGTCCTCGTAGAACAGGAAGATCGCCGGGTCGAAGCCGCCGATCGCCAGAAACAGCTCGCGCCGGATCAGCAGGCAGGCGCCGGAGAGGAAGGGCAGACAGGCATCGCCTTCCGGCACGACCATGCCGCCGCTGCGGTTGAGATGATCGGGCGAGAGCAGCGAGCGTGGCTGCAAAAAAATGCGGCCCGAAGGCTCGACGATGCGGGGCGCCAGCATGCCGGCATCGGGATACCGCCCCGCCGCTTCCAGCAGTGCCGCAACCGCCCCCGGCCGGACCTCCAGATCGGGATTGACGATCAGAACATAGGGCGTATCGGCCGCAGCGATGCCGATATTGTTGCCGCGTCCATAGCCCTCATTGCAGGCGTTCGCGATGACCCTTGCGCCCTTCGCGGCAGAGATGCTGCGGCTCTCATCCCCGCTGGCATTGTCGACGACGATCGCCGGCACGCCCTCGGCCGCCAGCGCATCGAGGCAAGCGGGCAGAACCTCGGCGCTGTCGTAGCTGACGGCGATGGCGGTGATGGCGGCGGCGGGCATCGCGGCCTTGTGGCCTCGACACAGCGCCGGACGCAAGCGAATTCAGCGCCGGGCGAGCGCGCCAACCTCGCCTTGCACGCGCTCGCGCTCCGCTGCGTCGCAGCGATGCGGCGCCTTGTAGGATTTCACGGCATAGCCGGCATTGGCCGCGATGAAGCGCTGGCGGTCCTGCCGGTCGAGCCTGGCGATGATGCGGCCGCGATCGACCCTCAAGCCGCAATCATAGGCGCGCGAAACCGTCGCGGCAGCATACTCCACGCTGCCGGGCGGCGGACCGGCAATGCTGGTGCACCCGGCAATCGCGATGAGCATCAGCCCCGCGGTGAATGGTTTGGCAGAGGTCATCAAATCGGCAGCCGTTCAGGAGGCGTCGAAGTTGCCGCCGCGGATGCGGCCCATGCGTTCCTTGAGCTGCCCCCGCTCCTCGACCGTGCAAGGCTCAGGACGAATACCCTGATTGACGGTCTCTGCCTCGGACACGCCGACATAGGCAGAACGGGCAGCGGCGATCTGCTCGTCGCTTGCCCCACGCGCCTTCTCGGAGGCGAGGAAGCGATCGAGCGTGCCGCGCTGCGGCCTACCCGCCTTGCACGCGGTGGCGCGCGAGATGGTCGTGGCCAGAACCGAGGCACGCCCGGCGCTGGTATCGGCCTCACCCGCGATGCAGGCGCCAAGCGGCAGCGCGAGAAGGCAGGCGAGCGACAGGGCTCGCCCGGCAGGCAGCGAAGGCATGGTGGTCAGCCGTTCTTCTCGGGCAGGTTGACCCGCAGATGCGCCTCGCGCAGCTGCTTCGGCGTCGCCTCGGCCGGTGCCCCCATCAGCAGATCGACAGCCTGCTGGTTCATCGGGAACAGCGCGACCTCGCGCAGGTTGGTCGCCCCCGCCAGCAGCATGATGATGCGGTCGACGCCGGCCGCCATGCCGCCATGCGGCGGCGCGCCGTACTGGAAGGCGCGGTACATGCCGCCGAAGCGCTCGATCACGGTCTCCTCGCCATATCCGGCGATCTCGAAGGCCTTCACCATCGCCTCGGGGCGGTGGTTGCGGATGCCGCCGGAGGCAAGCTCGTAGCCATTGCAGGCGATGTCGTACTGGAAGGCCTTGAGCGAAAGCGGGTCTTCCTCGGTCAGCGCCTTCAGGCCGCCCTGCGGCATCGAGAAGGGATTGTGCGAGAAATCGACCTTCTTCTCGTCCTCGTTGTACTCGAACATCGGGAAGTCGACGATCCAGGCGAAGGCATAGGCGTTCTCGTCGATCAGGTTGAGCTCCTGACCGACCTTGTTGCGGGCCGAGCCTGCGAACTTCACGAACTTGTCGGGGTCGCCTGCGACGAAGAAGCAGGCATCGCCGCCCTTCAGCCCCATCTGCGCGATGATGCCGGCGACGCGCTCCGGTCCGATGTTGTTAGCGATCGGCCCCTGCCCTTCGCCGTCCTCCTTGACCATCAGATAGCCGAGGCCGGGCTGCCCCTCGCCCTGCGCCCAGGAGTTCATGCGGTCGCAGAAGGCGCGCGAGCCACCACCCGGTGCCGGAATCGCCCAGACGCGGTTCTTCTCACCCTCGAGGATGCGCGCGAAGACCTTGAAGCCCGAGCCGCGGAAATGCTCGGAAACATCCTGCATGATGAGCGGGTTGCGCAGGTCCGGCTTGTCGGAGCCGTACTTCGCCATCGCCTCGGCATAGGGAATGCGCGGCCAGTCGCGCGCGACTTTCTTACCTTCGGCGAACTCCTCGAAGACGCCGGTGATCACCGGCTCCATCGTCGCGAACACGTCCTCCTGCTCGACGAAGCTCATCTCGACGTCGAGCTGGTAGAACTCGCCCGGCAGCCGGTCGGCGCGCGGGTCCTCGTCGCGGAAGCAGGGCGCGATCTGGAAGTAGCGGTCGAAGCCCGCCATCATCAGGAGCTGCTTGTACTGCTGCGGCGCTTGCGGCAGCGCGTAGAACTTGCCCGGATGCAGGCGGCTCGGCACCAGGAAGTCGCGCGCGCCTTCCGGCGAGGAAGCGGTCAGGATCGGCGTCTGGAACTCGGAGAAGCCCGAGTCCTTCATGCGGCGGCGCATGGAGTCGATGACCTTGGTGCGCAGCATGATGTTGTTGTGCAGCTTCTCGCGACGCAGATCGAGGAAGCGGTATTTCAGGCGCGTGTCTTCCGGATATTCGAGATCGCCGAAGACCGGCAGCGGCAGCTCGGCCGAGGGGCCGAGCACCTCGATACCCGTCGCGAAGACCTCGACCGCGCCGGTCGGCAGGTTGGCGTTCTCGGTGCCGGCGAGGCGGGCCTTGACCTTGCCGTCGATGCGCACGACCCATTCCGAGCGCAGCGTTTCGGCATCGGCAAAGGCTGGAGAATCCGGATCGATAACGACCTGCGTCATGCCGTAATGGTCGCGCAGGTCGATGAAGAGCACGCCGCCATGGTCGCGGATGCGATGGCACCAGCCGGAAAGCCGCACGGTCTGGCCGATGTCGCTCTCGCGGAGCGCGCCGCAGGTGTGGGAACGATAGCGATGCAGGGTCACGGGATCGGTCTTTCGGAAAGGCAATGGAAGCCGGCCAAATGGCGCCGGCCGCAGCTTGCGGGCTAACCACACGCGCGCGCCCGAAATGTCAAGAACGGCCGCGACATCCGGCCCCGGACTCTGCTAAGAGCCGAAGGCCATGCATCTGATCACTGATACCGCTGCCCTCGCCGCCGCCTGCGACCGCCTCGCCGCCCACCCTTTCGTGACGGTCGATACCGAGTTCCTGCGCGAGACGACCTATTATCCGAAGCTGTGCCTGATCCAGCTCGCGTCGCCGGAGGAAGCCGTTCTGGTCGATCCGCTGGCGCCCGATCTCGACCTCGCCCCGTTCTTCGGGCTGATGGTCAACGCGTCCGTGGTGAAAGTCTTCCACGCTGCCCGGCAGGACCTTGAAATCGTCTGGCTGCTCGGGCGCGTGCTGCCGGCACCGCTTTTCGACACGCAGGTCGCCGCCATGGTCTGCGGCTACGGCGACTCGGTCGGCTACGAGCAGCTCGCCAACGATCTCGCCAAGGCCCGCATCGACAAGTCCTCCCGCTTCACCGACTGGTCGCGCCGCCCGCTCACCGAGGCGCAGCTCGCTTATGCGGAGTCGGATGTCACCTATCTGCGCCAGATCTATCTCGCGCTGAAGGCCGATCTCGATGCGAGCGGCCGCGAGAGCTGGGTCGCCGAGGAGATGGCGGTGCTGACCTCGCCCGGGACCTACGAGGTCAAGCCCGAGAACGCCTGGCTGCGGCTGAAGGGGCGCGTCCGCAAGCCGCGCGAATTGCCGATCCTGATGGAAGTCGCCGCCTGGCGCGAGCGTGAGGCTCAGGGCCGTGACGTGCCGCGTCAGCGCGTTCTCAAGGACGATGCGCTGATGGACATCGTCCAGCGCGGCCCACGCACGGTCGAAGCCCTTGCTGAGTTGCGCTCCGTCCCCAATGGCTTCGAGCGCTCGCGCAACGGTGCCGAGGTTCTCGCGGCGATCGAGCGCTCGGCCGCGATCGATCCCAAGACCTTACCCAGGCTGGAGCGCGAACGCGGCCGGCCGGCGAACGGCGCCGTGCTCGACCTGCTCAAGGTCCTGCTCAAGGCGGTGGCCGATGCCGAGCGCGTCGCGCCGAAGATCATCGCCTCGAGCGACGACCTCGAAGCCATCGCGTCGGATGAGCTTTCGGATGTTCCGGCGCTCAAGGGTTGGCGCCGCGAGGTCTTCGGCGAGAAGGCCCTGGCTTTGAAGAACGGCTCGCTCAGCCTGCGTATCCAGCGCGGCCGGGTCGTGGTGAGCTAGCAGGGCCCGGCAGCCTAGCCGCCGACGCCGTAGCTCTTCACCAGCGAGCCCGTCACCAGCCCCCAGCCGTCGACCAGGACGAAGAAGATCAGCTTGAACGGCAGCGCCACCGTCACCGGCGGCAGCATCATCATGCCGACCGACATCAGGATCGAGGCCACCACGAGGTCGATGATCAGGAACGGCACGAACAGCAGGAATCCGATCTCGAAGGCGCGCCTGAGTTCCGAGATCATGAAGGCGGGGACCAGCACCTCGACGCCGACAGCCTGCGGCTGCTGCGGGCGCGGCCCCTGCGACATGTCGAGGAAGAGCGCGAGATCCTTCTCGCGGACATGCCTGAGCATGAACGTCTTGAAGGGCACGACGCCGCGGTTATAGGCTTCCTGCGGCTGAATCTGCCCTGCGACGAGCGGCTGGATGGCGTTGGTGTAGGCCTCCCGCAAGGTCGGCGCCATGACGAAGCCGGTGAGGAACAGTGAGAGCCCGATGATGACGGCATTGGGCGGCGCGGTCTGCGTGCCCAGCGCCGAGCGCAGCAGCGACAGCACCACCACGATCCGGGTGAACGACGTCACCATGATCAGGATCGACGGCGCCAGCGACAGCACCGTGATGACGGCGATGAGCTGCAGCGCCCGCTCGGCGACGCCCCCGCCCTGCCCCAGATCGAGCAACAGGGTCTGCGGCAGCGCCGGCGTCGCCTGCAGCGCAAGCATTAGTGCGGCGGCCAGCAGGGCGCGCCCGAAACGATAGCGTCTCGCTGGTCTGAAACTCGGTGTCACACGCGGCTGCCGCTACGCCCGACTCACGCGATCGGACGGGAGGAGGCTAGCCACGGCAAAACGCCGCGCAACACATGCGCGGCGTCCCGGGGCCCGAGGGCCGACATTCCTGTTGATGGCCGCCGGTGTGGGCCGGCGGCGCGATAGCCGAGATCGTCTTAGGACTTCGCCTTGGGGTCGCGCCCGAGCAGGCGGGCGAACTCGGCCTCGATGGCATCGACCGAGAACGGATCGAGCTCCTTCGACTCGGGCTCGGCCGGCTTGTCTGCCTTGGGCGCAGCTTCGGGCTCAGGCTTGGCTTGGGGCTTCGCCTCTGGCTCGGGCGTGGCTTCTTGCCGAGGCTCCGGCTTCGCGACGGCCGCGAAAGCCTCCTCGAACTCGTCCTCGATGATCAGCGGCGTGGGCTCGCTCGGCTTGGGAGAAACAACAGGCGGCGGCGGCTCCGGCGCCTTCATCTCGACCGGCTTAGGTTCGGGAGCCTTAACCGCAGGCGCAGGAGCAGGCACCGCGGCAGCGGCGGGCTTGGGAGCCGCGCGCTCAGGGGTCAGCCCCAGCGCGGCCGCAAGTTCCGCTTCGACATCGCTCGGCAGCACCGGCTGTCGCATCGGCGCGGCCGGGATCGGAGCCGGTTCAGGCTTCGGAACAACCTTCGGCTCGGGCGCAGGCGGCGGCGGCTCGACGGCCGGCTTCGGCGCTTCGGCAACCGGCTTCTCGAAGGGCCTGACCGGCGGCACGGGCGGCTTCACCGGCGGGGCAGCGCTCTCTTGCGAGGCTTCGCCCGGCAGATTGGCTGGGCGCACGGCCGAGAAGGGGCGCTTCAGCGCCTCTTCGAGCTGGCGCGTCATATCGTCGAGCTCGCCCGCGCTGACCGCTGGCGGCGGCGCATGTTCGCGCGCGAAACTCGGGGCCGGACCTGTCGTCAGCGGCGGGATCGGTGCCGGCGGCGCGGGAGGCACGAAAGGCTTCGGCGCCGGCTGTGTCTCGCCGCCGGCGAGGCCGAGGGCAGCTGCAACCCCCGCACTCGCGGCGGCAGTGGCCGCGATATCGCCATGCGCCGGCCCCGAACGCGTCGGCAGCGGCGGCAGAACATCGGGAGCCTCGGTGACGGCAGGCGTCCTGCGCGGTTCGTCGCCGGGGCGCGCGGGCGGTTCGGCCGGCGGAACCAGCGTCTCGAACGGCGGCAGCGGACGGTCGGGCAGCGCCGTCTCATTGTAGTTCGGCGCGGCCGCGCGGCCCCCGCTTCGCAGGATATTGGCTTCGACCACGACGTCGGAGGCACCGCCGATCATGACGAGATGCTCGACATTGTCGCGCCTGATGAGAACGAGCTGGCGCTGGCGGTCGAGATCGTAGCTGTCGACGACACCGAGACGCGGCTGGCGCTGGCGACCGCCGGCATGGCCGCGCAGCCGCAACCGGCCGCCCTGGATCTGCCGCACGAACAGTCCGAGCAGGGCGAGAAGCACAAGGATGACGACAGAGGCGACGATCACCTTCTGCGCGGTCGAGAGTTCCAATCCGAACAAGCTCTGCAAGGTCTGCCTCATCTGCGAAGACGGCCCCGAGCGGCCGAAGTTCCGCACGAGGTTCAACACCTTAGCTATAGCATAACGCTTTCACCATCGGGAAACATGGTGAATGCGTGGTTAACGCGACCTGTGAAATGCCGCAGATTTAACTGCCTGTTAACCATGAGCCCGGCAGGATTTGCCTAGTATCGGGCAATGCAGCGAGGAGCTGGGCCATGGCGAATGACGGCTTGAGCATCGGCGGCGGCCTGATGCAGGCGCTGAAACTGCGCATGCAGTACCAGCAGTCGCGCCAGAAGATTCTGGCCGAGAACGTCGCCAATGCCGACAGCCCCGGCTTCCGCCCGGTCGACCTGAAGCCGCCGAGTGTCGACCCCGCTCGCGCCGGTGTGGCTCTCGCCCAGACCAGCGCCGGCCATATGAGCCTGTCCGCCGGCAATGGCGGCTTCGACGGCACCGGCGCCCCGCGCTTCGAGACCACGCCGAACGGCAATGCGGTGAACCTCGAGGACGAGATGCTCAAGGTCGCGCAGAACCAGTCCGACTATCAGCTGGCCGCCTCGCTCTACAGCAAGGGGCTCGGCCTGATGAAAATCGCCATCGGCAAGGGACGCTAAAGGTTGGGACGCTGATCATGGATCTGATCAAGAGCATCGCCGTCGCCGCTTCGGGCCTGCGCAGCCAGTCTGGCCGCATGCGCGTCATTTCGGAGAACATCGCCAACGCCGATTCCGGCCCCGAGCGCGCGGGGGCCGATCCCTATCGCCGCAAGGTTCCCACATTCCAGCGCCATTTCGACCGCGAGCTCGATGCCCAGCTTGTCGCGCTCGGGAAGGTCCAGCGCGACCAGAGCGCCTTCAAGGTCAAGCACGAGCCGGGCAATCCGGTCGCCGACGCCAACGGCGACGTGAAGATGCCGAACGTCAACTCGCTGGTCGAGATGGTCGACATGCGCGAGGCCCAGCGCAGCTACGAGGCCAATCTCAACCTGATCTCTTCGACGCGCCGGATGATCCAGCGCACCATCGACATCCTGCGCGCCTGAACCGCGCGGCTCCAGAAGGGGACTGAACCGCCATGGCTACTCCGGGTTTCGCCGCGGGCGCCTACGCCTCCATCCAGGGGATGGGCGCCGGAAATCTGATGCGCAAGCCGCTCGTCACGGGCGCGTCGGAAACGGGCGGACCGGATTTCTCCGCCCTGCTTGGCAAGGCGCTCGACGCGACCGCCGAGGCCGGCCGCAAGGCCGATACCCAGACCGCCACCGTTGCCGGCGGCCGGGCCGACATCGTCAATGTCGTCACAGCAGTGGCCGAGAGCGAGGCTGCGATCGAGACGCTGGTCGCAGTGCGCGACCGCGTGATCGCGGCCTATGAAGAAATCATGCGGATGCCGGTCTGACGGCCAAGGGATCGGGACAAGACCATGACCTCCGGAGCCATTCTCGACATCGCGCGCGACGGCATCGTCGTCTTCCTCAAGGTCGGCGGACCGCTGATGGTGATCGCGCTCGTCGTCGGCCTCGCCGTCTCGCTGGTGCAGGCGCTGACCCAGATCCAGGAACAGACTCTCGTCTTCGTCCCGAAGATCGTTGCCGTCTTTGCCGCGCTGATGCTGTTTCTGCCATTCATGGGTGACGCGCTGGCGGGTTATATGGGGCGAGTCGCCGCCCGAATCGCCACGGGCGGATGATCCTGTCGCGACTGCAGCCGGCCCGCGCCGGCGCAGCCCCGCGGCGCCCGCGCTGGCGTGCAGTTCTTGGCGTAAAGGTGCCCGCGGCACGATGCAGATCGCGATCCTGCCCGAGATCAGCGCCCTTTTCGTGCTCGTCTTCGCGCGCGTCGGCACGCTCGTCATGCTGATGCCCGGCATCGGCGAGCGCTTCATCTTTTCGCGCTCGCGGCTGTCGCTCGCCTTCTTCATCGCCCTGATGATCGTACCCGTGGCCCGCCCCTCCCTGCGCATCCCGCCCGATGTCTCCGGCATCGTCGCACTGCTCATCGGCGAATTGCTGATCGGACTGATCATCGGCGTCTGCGCGCGACTGGTGATGGCCTGCCTGCAGACGGCCGGCACGCTCGTAGCCCAGAGCATGGGCCTGGGCTTCGCCATGACGGTCGATCCGACCGGCGGCCTGCAGAACCCGTCGATCGGCAACTTCCTGACCATGCTCGGGACCACGCTGATCCTGACGACCGATCTGCACCACATCGCCATCGCGGCGATCCATGAAAGCTATCGCCTGCTGCCGCCGGGCGGCGTGCCCGAGATGCCGGACATCCTGACGCTCGCGATTCAGTCGGCGGCGCGCGGCTTCTCGCTCGCCGTGCAGATCTCCGCGCCCTTCCTCGTCTTCGGCCTGCTGTTCAATCTCGGGCTCGGCGTGCTCGCGCGGATGATGCCGCAGCTTCAGGTCTTCTTTCTCGCCGTGCCGGCCTCGATCCTCGGCGGGATGCTTGTCCTGCTCGTCGTCGTCGGCGTGATGATGAGCGTCTTCCTCAACGATCTCGGCGCGTTCCTGCGCCAGTTCACGGGAGGCTGACGCGCGATGGCCGAAGATACCGAGAACGAGGACAGGACAGAGGACCCGACCCAGCGCAAGCTGGACGAGGCCACCGAGAAAGGCGACATACCCCGATCGCAGGAGATCGGCACCTTCTTCGTGCTCTGCGGCTTCACGCTGGCCCTGCTGGTCGCCGCCGGCTGGTCGGCCCGCGACGCGATGTTGTCACTGCGCTCCTTCCTGATGAATGCCCATCAGGTGCCGCCGGACGGCGCTGCCTTCATGCAGGTCACGCGGCAGGGCGTGTTGACCGGCTTCATGGCGCTCGGCCTGCCCTTCGCCTTCATCCTTTGCGCCGGGCTCGCTGGCGCCGTGCTGCAGCACAAGCCGCTCTGGACCTTCGAGCCGCTGATGCCGAAATTCAATCGCATCTCCCCGATGGCGGGTGCCAAGCGCATGTTCGGCAAGGAGGCCTGGATCAATTTCGCCAAGGGCCTCGCCAAGACCACGCTGATCGGCACCGTGGTCTGGACCACGCTCTGGAACCAGCACGACAGGCTCGAGGCCTTCGTGCAGATGAATGTGTCGGCCCTGATGCCCGCGACGCTCTCGCTCGCCATCAAGCTGATGGGCGCGGTGCTCGCCCTCTTCGCCATCGTCGCCATCGGCGATTTCGCCTGGCAGCGCTTCAGCTGGTACCAGCGCCAGAAGATGACGAAGCAGGAGATCAAGGAGGAGTTCAAGAACTCCGAAGGCAATCCCGAGGTCAAAGCGAAGCTGCGCCAGATCCGCGCCCAGCGCGTGCGCAAGCGCATGATGGCCGCAGTACCGAAGGCGACGGTGATCATCACGAACCCGACCCACTTCGCCGTAGCCCTGCAATACGAGCCCGGCATGGCTGCACCGCTCTGCCTGGCGAAAGGCGTCGACACCATGGCCCTCAAGATCCGCGAAGTCGCCGGCGAGCACCGCGTGCCGATCATCGAGAACCCGCCGCTGGCGCGCGCGCTTTACGCGACGGTCGACATCGACCAAGAAATTCCTGTCGAACACTATCAGGCGGTCGCCGAAGTCATCGGTTACGTCTTGCGCCTGAAGGGCCGGCGCGCCTAACTCGGCGACGATGCGAAGAAGGATGGCCGCAGCGTTCCCGGTGCGGCCCAGCAGCGAACGGACTTCACCGCATGAGCGGCACCACGGCGACCACGATCGATCGCTCCGACAAGCCCGGCCATATCGGCATCATCCTGCTGGTCGCGGGCCTGCTCGTCGGCGCCGCCATCGCGCTCGGCTTCCTCGCCAATGAATGGGCGCAACCCCTGATCCTGGGATTGCTGGCCCTGCTCTCGGTCGTGGGCGTCTTCGGCCTCTTCGCCTTCGCCATCGGCCTCGTCCAGTTCTCCGGCCGTGCCGCCCGCAACGACCTCACCAAGACGATCGTCGACGGCGCCGATGAGGGCATCGTCGTCACGGAGGGCGAGAACGAGATCGTCTACGCCAACGAGGCCTATCTCGTGCTGGCGGGCGCCACGGGCGCGAACGACCTCAAGCCGGTCGGGCGTCTGCTGACCGGCCGCGCCGACGTCTCGGAGGCGATCTACCGGCTCGCCGCCGCCGCCCGCGAGAACCGCCGTCTGGTCGAGGAAGTCCGTCTCGAACCGGCGCTGAGCGGGCGCGGTGCGGTCGGCTGGTACCGCGTGCGGGTCACGCCGGTGCGGCGCGAGACCGGCAATGCCACGCTCTGGTCGGTCACCGACATCACGCCCGAGCGCGAGCGGCAGGAGAACGCCTTCCAGGAGCTGCAGCACGCGATCGACTATCTCGACCACGCACCGGCCGGCTTCATCTCGATCGACGCCGACGGCGAGGTCTCCTATCTCAACGCCACGCTGTCGAGCTGGCTCGATTTCGACCTTGCCCGCTTCGGCTCCGGCGGCCTGCAACTCGACGACATCTGCACGCCCGCCGCCGCAGCGCTGATCCAGGCCATCCGCGGCCAGCCCGGCGATGTCCGCGTCGAGGTCCTCGACGTCGATCTGAAGCGCCGCAATGGCAACCCGCTGCCGGTGCGGCTGCATCATCAGGTCGCTTTCGGGCAGGACGGCCGCGCCGGCCCCTCCCGCACGCTGGTCCTCAACCGTGCCCCAGGCGAGGCCGGCGCCGATCGTGGCAGCGATGCCGAGGTCCGCTTCGCCCGCTTCTTCCACTCGACGCCGATGGCGATCGCCACCGTCGACAAGAGCGGCGCCATCCTGCGCTCGAACGCCGCCTTCGCCCGGCTCGCCCCATCCGGCACGCAGCCCCGCACGATCCACGATCTCGTCACGCCCGATTCCGGCCTGGATCGCTCCCTGGCCGAGGTTGTTGAGGGCAGCGCCACGGTGAGCCCACTGGATCTCTCCCTCTCCGGCGAGGATGGCCGCTCGGCCAAGCTCTACCTCACCCCGGTTTCGGCCTCAGAGGACGGCGACGGCGAGCGTGCCATCGTCTATGCGCTGGAGACCACGGCGGAGCGCAAGCTGCGCGACAATATGGACCAGGCCGGCAAGATGCAGGCCGTCGGCCAGCTCGCGGGCGGCATCGCACACGACTTCAACAACGTGCTGCAGGTCATCATCAACGCCTCCGAGTTCCTGCTGGCGAGCCACCGGCCGACCGACCCGTCCTTCCCGGACATCATGCAGATCAAACAGAACGCCTACCGCGCCGCCGCGCTGGTCCGGCAACTGCTCGCCTTCTCGCGCCGCCAGACCCTGCGTCCGCAGGTGCTGGAACTCGGCGAGGTGCTTTCCGATCTCTCGCTGATGCTGAAGCGCGTCGTCGCCGACAAGGTGACGCTCGACGTGCGGCAGGGCCGCGACCTCTGGCCGGTCAAGGCCGATCTTGGCCAGCTCGAGCAGGTCATCGTCAACCTCGCCGTCAACGCTCGCGACGCCATGCCGGACGGCGGCAAGCTGACGGTGCGCACCCGCAACGTTGCCCGCGAGGACTGCGTGAGCTTCAGCCACGCCGCCCTGCCCGCCGACGATTACGTGCTGCTTGAAGTCGAGGACAGCGGAACCGGCATCCCGCAGGAGCATATCGACAAGATCTTCGAGCCCTTCTTCACCACCAAGGAGGTCGGCAAGGGCACAGGCCTCGGCCTCTCGATGGTCTACGGCATCGTCAAGCAGACCGGCGGCTATGTCTTCGTCGATTCCACCGTCGGCAAGGGCACGGCCTTCCAGATCTTCCTGCCGCGCCATGTCCCGAGCCAGGAGGAAATCGCTGCCGAGGCCGCGGCCAAGGAAGCGCCCAAGAAACTCGCCGCCGACCACACCGGCGCCGGCATCATTCTGCTGGTCGAGGACGAGGACGCGGTGCGCGCGCTGAATGCGCGCATGCTGGTCTCGCGCGGCTACACCGTCCACGAAGCCGCGTCCGGCGTCGAGGCGCTCGATCTCTTCCTCAAGAACGACGGCCAGATCGACCTCGTCGTTTCCGATGTGGTCATGCCCGAGATGGATGGTCCGACCCTGCTGGGCGAATTGCGCAAGCGCAATCCGAACACCAAGGTCGTGTTCGTCTCCGGCTATGCCGAGGAGGCCTTCCGCAAGAACCTGCCGGAGGGCGAAGACTTCCACTTCCTGCCCAAGCCCTTCACGATGAAGCAGCTCGTCGAGACGGTGAAGGCGGCGATGGGCTGACGGGGCTTTTCGAGGGGCTCGGAGAAACCTTAAAACCTTGCGTCATTCTCGGGCGAAGCGGAGCCTCGACCCCAGAATCTCAGACCAGAGAGACGCCGGGAGCCCTTCGGCGAGAGATGCCCGGGTCAAGCCCGGGCATGACGACCAAAGCCCCTCAGCGCGCCGGAGCCGCGCTGACATCCGCGCCCTGCCGCGAAGCCAGCGCGCTCACCCCGATCAGTGCCAGGATGGTGATCACGGCCGAGAGGCTGAGATAATAGCCGACGAAGGGCAGACCCTTCTCCGTCGCGAGCCAGGTCGCGACGTAAGGAGCGAGCGAGGCGCCGACGATCCCGCCGAGATTGAAGGTGAGTGAGGCGCCGGTATAGCGAACGGAGGTCGGGAACATCTCCGCCAGTGCCGTGCCCAGCGGCCCGTAGGTGAAGCCCATCAGCGACAGCCCGACGACGAAGAAGGCGAGCACGCCGAGGGTGCTGCCCGAGCCGAAGAGCGGCGCCAGCACGAAGCCGAAAACGGCAATGCCCAGCGTCGTCGCCAACAGGGTCTGCCGGCGCCCGAAGCGATCGGCCAGCACGGCCGAGACCGGAATGGTCAGGCCGAAGAACACGACCCCGATCATCTGCAGCGGCAGGAACTGATCGCGCGAAAAACCGAGCTTCGTCGTGCCCCAGCTCAGCGAGAACACGGTCATCAGATAGAACAGCACGAAGGTCGCGAGCGCCGCGAAAGTGCCGCAGAGCAGCGCGAGCTTGTGCTCGGCGAAGACGCTGACGAAGGGCACGCGCACCCGTTCGTGCTTCTCCATCGCCTTGCGGAAGGCAGGAGTCTCGCTGATCCGGAGGCGGACATAGAGTCCCATGAAGACGAGCAATGCGCTGGCGATGAACGGGATGCGCCAACCGAAGCTGAAGAACTGCTCATCGGTCAGCCGCGCGTCGAGCGCGAGGAAGCTGCCGGTCGCGAGGATGAAGCCCACAGGCGCGCCGAGCTGCGGGAACATGCCGTACCAGGCCGATTTGCCGGGAGGGGCATTCTCAGTCGCGAGCAGCACCGCCCCGCCCCACTCGCCGCCGAGGCCGAGGCCCTGCCCGAGCCGGCAGAGCGCCAGCAGCAGCGGCGCGAGCACGCCGACCGCGGCATAGGTTGGCAGCAGGCCGATGGCCACGGTCGAGAGCCCCATCGTCATCAGCGCGGCGACGAGCGTCGCCTTGCGGCCGATGCGATCGCCGAAATGGCCGAAGATGGCGGCGCCGATCGGCCGCGCGAAGAAGGCGATCGCGAAGGTCGCGAAGGACTGGAGCATGGCGGTGGTCGGATCGCCGCCCGGGAAGAACAGCTTCGGGAACACGATCACCGCGGCCGTCGCATAGATATAGAAGTCGAAGAACTCGATCGTCGTGCCGATCAGGCTCGCCAGCAGGATGCGTCGCGGCGAGTTCGGGGCCGTTTGGGCGGGGGCGGAGGACACGTTGGCAACTTTCGAAAACAAATGGAGATTCCCCGCGCAATAACAGGAAACGGCAGGCGCCGGGATGGGAAACGCAGCGGCCAGCCATGCACCAATCGCATACGATGAGGGCAACAAGAAATACCGCATGATAAAATGGCATGACGGGAGGCTCAAATTGCCTCTCCTGACACAAGCTGACATACAGAACAAAAAGGGGTATAGCGATGATACGTCAGCTGTGCCGGTTTTGACCGCAAAGATTCATGAGTTCGTGACTGAGCGGCCTGTGGCGACCCGGTCGGGACGGGTGCGCAACTAGGGCGACGTATAAATATGTGCGTGGTCCAAACGCGGCGTGCTTATGGAGCCCGTTGGTGGCACATGCGGGGCATGAAATAATCGGTCAGTCAATCACGACGACGGGATGACCCCGATGTTGCGGCATTCCGGGGAAGCGAGAATAGCAAATTTTTTGATTAATCTGACTATCAGGGCGGCGCGTGCCGTAGACACTCTCCATACTAAAGAACGTCTGACCATGATGGTCATTCGCGAAGCCGCTATACCCATTTTGAATCAATCTATGTACAGATCCTTCGATCCGATCGACATTTATATAGCACAGTTTTGAGCACTCCGATATTAGCTGATCTGCTGTAGGCCTCAATTTGGGGTCGTAGTTCAGGCAACGATCAACTATGTTTTGAAGCTCTACTGCTAGAGGTGCCAACTGTGTGTTGCTGGCCATAAAATTAGGCCAAGGCTTTCGCGTCCTATTCTTTACGTTAACCGCTGCATCTAGAAAAACACCAAATGGAAAGTCTCCAGCTAAAATTCGAAACATCAACGCTCCAAGTGACCAGATGTCGGCGGCACTCCCTGGATGTTCACCGGGATTTCTAAACATCATTTCAGGCGCCATATAGGGGAGCGCACCTTTGATTGTGCCTGAAGTCGATCGAGTAAGATCGCCGCCATCCCGCGCGGCCAGAGCGAATACTTCCTCTGTCAGCGTCGCGATGCCAAAATCAGTGATCTTAAGTTCATGCAAATTCACTCCAAGTTCGACAATAATATTACTAGGCTTTAGATCGCGATGGATAACCCCAGCATGATGCGAGGCTGCAATTCCTTTTGCCAAGTGGCTGAGCACACGCGCTCCTAAATGCGGGTCTACCGCGCCAAATCGGGTCAATTTTTCTTCTAGTGTCTGACCCGAGACGTATTCCTCAACCAGGAACGGTTGATCGTTTTCAATGAAGTAATCATAGGTTTTTGCCACGTTATGATGGTTTATACGCGCAGCGATCACTGCGCTTTTACTGAATCCTTTAAGAGGTTGGCCGGGCTGCGGTGTCTTCACTGCGACCTCTATATCAACCAAAGTATCGTGCGCCAGATAAACATCTTGCATTCCGCCGCGTCCGATATGTCGGTCGATCTTGTACCGGCTAGAAATTAGTTGGCCTTTTTTCACGGCATAACCTCTGGCATTGAAACGTCAAACGTAACGAAGCGGCGGTTTTGTCCAGGGATTCCGAATGTTATCACGCAGCAACCCGGCACGGCATCACCAGGCTTTGCGGAAGCGTTGTTCAAAAAAACAGAACCCTTCGCATTGGTAACAAAGAAATCAGATCCATCGTATTCAATTTCAATTGTACCAACAGCGCCGGCGTTCACGGATATTTTCTTGTTTATCCGATCTAACTGATGCGCAGTGTTGCCCAAGATAACTAGTGCTCGATGCTGATTTTCGAGTAGCTGCTTCTCAATTGTATGTCGCACTTCTGCCATTGCGGGTCTATCATTTGGCTTAGGGCTAAGGCATCGGTGTATAAGCGTTGCTATTTGCGCTGGGACTCCTGGTAAAATTGCCGAAAGTCCCGGAAGCGATATGGGTCGAGGCGGTTGTTGTATAAGTTCTGTTGGCGCGTTCGTTCCGATTAGAGCAAGCGCTGTCGCACCGAATGCATAAACATCAATCGATGCGTCAAAGCTTATGGTTTTACCTAGCCAAAGCTCCGGGGCCATGAAAACTGGCGTTCCAATTATACTCCGCGTTTTTGCTTGATCGACAGAGCGCGATAGTCCAAAATCTATGATCTTTATTACGCCCTCTTTGTCGAGTCGTATATTACTCGGCTTTATGTCTCGGTGGATCACTCCAGACTCGTGAATATCGCGAAGACCGCAGGCAATTTGCCACAGCGCGTGAAGATACTTGCGACCGGATTTAAAAGAGCCGACATTCAAGTTTTCGCCTTCAATGTATTCAAGCACGATGGCTAGTTCTGGTGCTCCTCTATCGGAGATCTGTACTATATCATAAAGTTGAACGACATGTTTTGAGCGCAGTTTCGCTAGGGCTTTTTGTTCATCTAACAACCTGCGTTCTTCAATACCCTTTTGTAGCCGCTTTATAATTACCGCGCGCTGCAAGTGAGTGTCCGTACACTCCAATATCTCACCCATTCCACCGGCTGCCGTCGCTCCGGTGGGTTTGTATCTATTCGCGATGATCATCGTCGTCTTTCGGATCGGGAGATTTCTCGATCTGGATTTCGAGCTGGATTTCGTCTTTTGAGGGCGCCTGCCCGCGATTTCGTTCGGGCTTTTTTGGCGTACGACGTGCCGTTTTTCGTTCTTTGGGCGTTGGGGGCGGCGCATTGGCTGCCGCTTTAGCCGGCAGTTTTTCGTCAGTTGTGTTCAACGGTCGCTGGGGAGCGTCGTGGCCGTTCCGAAGCCATGTTATAGATAGCATGCCAAATGGATCCCAAATCTGGATCGTGCCATCTTGGCTTTTTGAAAGATGTGAGGAAACGGCCTTCAGGTCAACTAAGGCAATAGATGCATTGTCATGACCGCCGCACCATCGAGCCAAAGCAGATAGGCGCTCGCATGCCGTTTTTGGTTCAGAAGCATGAAATAGTACACTTGCAAACGTCGACTGGTCGATGTAGTGGATCCCGTCGCTAGTAATGGCTAGCTGTTGTACATCTGCAGATATGGATTTAATATGAGGCTGAATACCTTTCCCCATGCCCATAAATTGAAGGAGTTCGCGGCCGTGGCCGCCGACAGCCTCTTCGAGTGAATCGTCTATTGTCAAGCGTTCTAACTTTACTCCTTTTCCGCAGGAGTAAATCCGGCTATCGCCGACGTTGATGATTACAGGGGCGGCGCCGATGTCAAATAACAGTGCGGAGAAGGTCGCTCCGCCGTGCCCGCCTGCAAATTTATGGACTATGTCATTCGCAAAAGAGATTGCAGCGGCAGCCCGCTGCTCAATTCCTTGGTGCCTATTGAGAGCTAATGCATAGAAAAATGACGAAATCGCCAACGAGGCGCACTTTTCGCCATCTCTCATGCCGCCCATACCGTCGGCAACCACGATCGCAATTATCGGTTGGCTATGATTGATCCTAAAGGCTGCGACGCGATCCTGATTTTCGGTCCGCTGAAGGCCAATGTCGGTCGCTAGAACGACCGGGAGGTCAAAACAAACTTGCTGGGCGCGGTCGGGCGATGGCCGCGACAGCCACGTTCCAATGGTCTCTTGAAAGATATCGCCGATATTGTCGGTAATCTGGTGCGGGAAATCCTGCATAGCCTGGTGCACTCAAACGTCCGAATCGGTGAGCATCATGGTAACATTGGTACACGTTTGGCGAAGCTCACGGGCCTGAATGTGCGACCCGCTGTGCTTTTTCGAGCATGGCAGGGCATTTTTTACAAACCTCTGCGCGATGCAGCTATTGAGATCGCAACAATCTGTCGCGCCAGTTGTGGACTAAGCCGGCAAACGCCATCAGATCGGAGGATGAAATCCGCTGGGTGCAAAGGAGTTGATTTCAGCAAATCTATGATGGAACGGTCAATGTCCGCGCGCTGCAGTTCCATCAGGTCGAAGACGAAAGCGGACACTCCATGTCCACCTTCATGCATGATTCCGATCGTTGGATCGTATCCGTCGGCTACCGCTTTCAGTCGCTGCTGGCTCTCCAACACTGTATAAGCATAATTTAGGATCGCGTTCACGGGGTGGGATGCATTTCGACTTCCAGCCAATGCAAAGTCAGAAGTTCTCGGTCCGATGGATCGCCAGTCGTCTGGGATTGGACTTCGCGTAAGCCCCCGCCATTTGATCGGAATGTCGCGCCATGCTCGAAAATATGAAGCAGCACTGTTGGCCTCGATGATGCGCAAGGCGAAAATGTCCTGCGGCGGCGTCAATTCCAGCACAGACAAATCCGCATAGGCCCGCTCCATCGCGGCGTTCCACCGTGACGAGCGCGGGACAGCCTTCTCCAGCGTCAGAATGCAGCCTTCGATTTTGCGCGATATCAGGTCGATGCACCAAGACATGCGCGCCGCGTGATTGGCGCGGGTTTCCCGCTGCCACTGCACGCGATGCGGATTTGCAGCGTAGCCATTGGGGGACTGGACGGTCGCGATTTCGCCACGCCAGGTAAGGCGCGTCAGGGTCACATTCTGTTCGGCAAGCCAATTCAGCACGTCGAATGTGATATTTCCGCTGCCGTCCAACATGATGATCTGCGGCGGGATATCCAGGCTTCCGCGAAAAAAACGGAATTCCTCGCGCTCCTGTGGGTGGTGTGTGAAACCGTTGCGGACCAGCAGTGAGCCGGATTCGATTTTCAGAGCGACGCCGTGACCGCATAGAATAAGTGGATCGGTGCTGCGCTGAGTTTTGGTCGGACGCTTCGACAACTGAGAGCGACCGGCCCATATTACAGAGCGCCAGCGCCATGATCGTTCAATCTCCTCTTCCCGCGCCTGAGGGTGCAATATTTTCACGCTCCCTAACGGCTTGGGCGACTGCCATAGCGAGATTTGCAACGACCCAGTCTGGCGAAACTAGTGAACGGCCTGCGACCGCAAATCCGTCCAGAAATGTCGCATCTCGCACGTCCAATGTGAATCCAGAAAATGCGTGAGCAATCCAAAAAATTTGCATGAATTGCCAATAGCTTGCCGTGCCAGTCCTCAGGTCGATTTCGGTCGCCCGGACAAGGTAAGAATGCGCCGATTGATCAGTCGATTCACTATCCCCAAATAGGCCGGCAGCTTTGTCCGCGAGCTGCGCGACGAATTCATTCTCGATCGAGACAGGTACCTCGCCGCCCCCCCAGACTGCCACCGAACCGGCCAGCAGCATATCATTGGGGGAAACGCCAGAACTCCACGGAGCGACACCAGGATCGGGCTGCTGCATTTTCACGATAGCATGTGCATGCTCACTGGGAAGCAATCGATCGCGGTGATCGAACTGCTTCCGCATATGACGGGTGGTATTTTTTTGAAGTCGCGAATGCTCTAATATTATTGATTCAAGAGCCGATTTGTATTCAAATAATAAATCATCGATCCAAAGATAAATTCTAGCGAGAGATTTACGTTTAATTCCTTGCGAAGACAGAGTTATTATTCTCAATCCGGCTTCCAAGCAAATCTCTGAATATTTCCAAATTGGGTTTATACCTCGTTTTTGGCCGATCGGCTTGGGCGGCGGCAGCAGACCTTCATCAATCCAATCACGGAGCATCCGTGCCGTGACTGGAGGCAATCCCGCACGCTCGGGATGAGTGTTGATCTGAGATAGCAGTTCATCTCGCGTCACAAGCTACGCCCAATTTTACAGATGCCACCCGTTCTGTGTGCGGCGATGGTGAAGACTCGGAATCGATGGAGCCTCATTGGAGGCCGATTCGATGCCGAGAGACCACAAGCTTGAATACAATCGCAGGCTCATGCGGGCCTTCGTCAAAGGCCATTCGCGATCCCAAGCGCGAGGTCATGCCAGAGCAGGCGAGAAACCGATACGCGCGCCGCCTACACAGGCCGTGCCGGACGCCCGCCTTGAAGCCGCGCTGAAAGAGCTTCGCCGTACGCAAAGCCAAAGCGGCGCGGCACGAGAGGCGGGCGTCTCAGCCGAGCGCTTCCGCAAGTTCATTCGCGAGAACGAATTGGCGCAGCGGCAGGGGCGTACTTGGGTCTTCAACGACCAACGTCCCCGAGAGATGTCGGCATTTACGACCACAGGACCACGCGTTCTGAAAGTCGCCGGCTTCGATAAAACCTCGCTCATCGGCCGGCATGAAGCAGCGGTGAAGAACTTCCTGAACACCAACGACGCGTCGTTGCTCGCGCCGTTCAAAGGCCAGTCCGTCAAAGACATCGCAGGCCGCACCCACTTCCTCGAAAGCCGCCCGAATACCATTCATCGTCTCGCAAACAGCGAATTCGAGGCTTTCGAGATGGTCTACCGGCTCATTCAATAAGGATCACGACCGTGAATTCCCACGAGAAGAAAATCGCATTGAAGCGCGCAATCCGTTTGGAGCGTGCTCACGAACGCCTTGGCTCAAACGAACCGCGCTGCCTGCATTGCGATGAGGATTTTCCCCATTGCCTGGAGCTGCACCACATCGCCGGCCGCGCAATCCACGATGACGTTGTGATCGCTTGCCGCAACTGCCACCGCAAACAAACTGAACTGCAGAAGGATCATCCGGCGCCCCTCTCCCAACCACCGCATGTCCTGGAGGTGATCGGCCGTTACCTGCTGGGCATCGCCGACCTGTTCCGGCTCCTCATTGGCCGCCTCGATGAATTCGGCCGCAAGCTGATTGAGCTCGCTGCTTTGGAAACCATGACCGTTGGAGGTCAGGCATGACCATACTCCGCCACGAGACACACCCCGCAACCTCCCTCTCGCAGCCGCTGGAAATCTTCATTCGAGCCTATGTCCCGACAAAGGCAGCGTCACGAACCTCAAAGAATCGCAAGCGCCAGGCCGGACCGTCTGTATTCACGCTTGTCTTCGACACGGAAACCACGACGGACCCGTCGCAGCGCATCAGGTTCGGCGGATTTCAGTTTCGCGAAGGCGATGCGATCCACACGGCCGGGATCTTCTGCGATCCGGACACGCTATCGCCGGCAGAGCAAGTCTTGCTTCAGGCCTTCGCCAAACAGCGCGGCCTGGAATGCATGACTGTCGCCGCCTTCGTCGATGACGTCTTCTACGGCATGGCTTTCGATCTGCGCGCCCGCATCGTCGGGCTGAACTTGCCGTTCGATCTCTCGCGCCTGGCCAGGAGACACGAGCCGGCTCGGCGCACCATGAAAGGCGGCTACAGCATGCAGTTGTCGGCCGATCCATGGAAGCCGCGCGTTCAGGTCAAGCACCTTTCCAGCCGTGCGGCCTTCATCCAATTCGCTGGACAAAAAAAGCGTTTCGACAATCGCCGGACCCGAAGAACCGATCAGCCGGCTGTGCGTCGCGGCGCATTCGTCGATCTCAAAACCATCGCTGCCGCGTTGACGAGCCGATCCTTTTCGCTCGGCGCTCTCGCGAAGTTTCTCAAGCTCAAGACGCAGAAGGCCGAAACCGACGAGCACGGGAAAACCCTTACATTGGAATATCTCAGCTACGCCATGCAGGACGTGCAGGTGACTTGGGAGGCCTACGTCGCGCTGAAAGAGCGCTTCGAAGAGCACGGTCTAACTCTGTCGGAGGTGAGCCAGATCCTCAGCGAGGCCGGCTTGGGCAAGGCTTATCTCAAGGAGATGGGAATCCGACCCTGGCGCGACCTTCAGCCTGAATTCCCCGATGTGATCGTCGGCGCCATCCTCAGCACGTATTTCGGCGGGCGGGCAGAGGTCCATATCCGGCGCGTCCCGACGCGCGTGCTCTATTGCGACTTCCTGTCGATGTACCCGACTGTCTGCACGCTGATGCGTCTTTGGCCCTTTGTCATTGCCGAGTCGATGAGCCACCGCGACAGCACCGCCGAAACGTCCGCATGGCTTGCCAGCGCGACACCGGCCGACCTGCAAAAGCCGGAGAATTGGCTTCGCCTTACGACGCTCGTGCAGATCAAGCCCGACGGCGATATTCTGCCGGTTCGAGCGCGATATGAACCGCCGGCCACGGCGAAGGGGAATGGTGCCAGCTCGACCACGATCGGGCTCAATCACCTGAGCTATGACGGGTTGCTATGGTTCACGCTTGCCGACTGCCTCGCGTCGAAGTTCCTGAGCGGCAAATCTCCCGAGGTTGTTCGCGCTGTCACCTTCGAAGCCGGTAAGCCTCAGCCCAATTTGAAGGCCGTCCGCATCGCGGGGCAGAACGGTCCTTCCATCGCCCCCTATACCGACGACGCCTACCGTCATCTCATCGATCATCGCTCGCGCATCAAACAGCGCATGCACGCGGCGAAAGGCGCCGAACGGGATCGCTTGGACAGCGAACAGTATGCGTTGAAAATTCTCGCGAATTCGACGAGCTACGGCATTTTCATAGAAGTGAATGTCGAGGACCTGGACAAGAAGGAACGCCGCGATTGCCATTTTGGTGGAGCGCAGCCTTTCGCGATCGGAACCACGGTGTCGGAAAAGCCCGGCAGCTACTTCCACCCTTTGCTCGGCACTCTCATTACCGGCGCGGCGCGGCTGATGTTGGCTTTGACTGAGCGGGCGATCGTTGACGCCGGCCTCAATTGGGCATTTTGCGATACCGACAGCATGGCCATCGCAAAGCCGGACGACATGGGCGAGGCCGAATTTATCGACCGCGCCAAAGCGGTTTGCGATTGGTTCCTGCCGCTAAATCCCTACGAGCAGAAAGGGCCCCTGCTCAAAATCGAGGAGGCCAATTTCGCAATCGGAAAGCGGGACATCGTGCCGCTTTGCTGTCTTGCGATCTCGTCGAAGCGCTACGTTCTCTTCAACTTGGATGACGACGGCGTACCCATCATTCGCAAGGCGTCGGCGCATGGGCTTGGGCATCTCCTGGACCCGTATGCAGAGGACGAAGCGCCATCGGCAATCCCCGCGCCATCGGCAAAACTCTCGGAAATCGGCGTCCGGCGCTGGCAGTACGACCTTTGGTTCAAGATCATTTGCGCCACCTACACTGACAAACCCGCCGTGGTGCCGCTGGATTATCACCGCAGCCTGCGCAATCCCGCAGTGTCGCGCTATGCCGCGACGACGCCCGCGCTGCTGACATGGTTTAAGGGCTACAACGCTTCGCGGCCCTATGGCGAGCAGGTGAAGCCATTTGGCTTTATGTGTGCGCTCCAGGCCAAGAACACTTTGATGGTTCCCAAATCCGCAAAACGAACCGGAAGCGCCCCGATACGACCGATCGCACCGTATTTCAGCAATACGGCCGAAGCGGCTGGCCATTGCTTCGACAGGGAGACGGGAACGCCGATCGATCGCGCATTGCTGAAATCCAATGCGGACGCCCTGCGCAGCTACCACCTCAGCCCGGAATCGAAATTCGAGAACGCTGACTATCATGATGTCGGGGTGACAGGGCGACGGCACATCCAGGCGGTAGGCATCCGCTACATCGGCAAGGAAGCCAACAATTGGGAGGAAAAGTCGATCCTGGGCGTCGATGACGAGCTGAGCGTCGAATACGGCGTGAGCCCGGAAGCTGAGGCCATAATCGCCGAAATCCTGGCAATGGCATTTGGAAGCGATCGGAAGCTGGCCGAAGATGCAGGGATCTCCCGCACGACGCTGCGCAAGCTCGGGAAGGGTGGAAAAGTCCGATCGACGACGCTGACGAAAGTCGTCGCTGGAATTGGAAAGCAAAATGCCGAAATTGCTGACGTCGCCAAATTGCGCGAATTGGCCAGGGCCGAAATTGCCGAAATTGGTTTGACCGAATTCGCCAAGCGGCTGAATTGCGATCCGTCCAATCTCTCAAAATCAATTGCAGCTCGGCGGAAAATCAGCGCGCAATTGAAATCAAAATTGGTAAACTATTTTTGATAATAAAATCAGCTACTTAGATCACGGCAAGGGATGCCCTTCTGCATCATCAACCTTTACGCGATTGCCGCGGCCAATTCACGTGCCGGCTGCGGCAATTCTTTTTTCCTTTTCGGCGATCTTCAATTTGAGAACGGAATTCAACTGGACTCGGTCGCGCCCAAAATGCGCCTCGCGGTGGCAATTCGGGCAGATCGCCGCCACCATATCTGGGCGGTCTGGGCCGCCGTCCGACAGCCGATCAATATGATGGACTTCGAGAAATGGTGCTCCAGACGAAGTCTGAAATGGCGCCGCTTCATCACAGGCTTCACAAATTCCGGCCGATCGAAGTCTAGCGTAGGTCCGGACGAGCACGGCGCGCTCCGTCACTGTGACAAGAGCTTCCTTGACGCTCCGCGCTGGGACATCTGTTCCCGCCTTCGCCGCCGCCGTCTGCAATTCCGATAGCGGTTTGGCCGCTCCGATAGAGCCCTTGTCGCCGGCGGTCTCAGTACCGTCGAATTGATCGGCAGGGGTCAAATGAAATACGATAGCGCGTCGCATATTGCCTGCCCGATCGGGCGCTTGGCGATATTCCCAACTGCCCGCGGCATATAGACCTAAGAAGCGCACATGGCTGCGCGGCCGGTCGAGCATTTCAAAGAGGCAGAGATCGCGATTGTCTGATTGATGGTCGCGGATTGCCCTATTGCCGCGCACCCAAGGCATGTCGCCTTTCTGGCCTTCGCCGAAATAGCAAAACACTCCTTCGTCCCAGCCGTCCTCATAGCCATGCTGACCGCCCGAGAAGCCGGTGAAGAGCAGGATTTTGCGTTCTGGCGTCGAAATGCCACCCTGACGCTGGCCGCCGAAGGCCGCGTGCAGATCACGTCGCCGGTAAATCGAACCCCTAATCAGATCCACGAGAGCCCCCCCGGCCACGCGCATTAGCGATGGAACGTCTACCAGAAAGCGCTGATGCCTGACGGCTGTTCATAGGCGATGAGCGTCCCATTCGCATAATCGCCATTATGAAGCGGATTTTTTTCATGACGTCTGAGAGAGCGTGGACGATAATTGGTGCCGGATACCTGTTTTGTAAGCTATAGAAGCTCCCCGGGATTGACCGAACCGAGTCTCAGTCATCATTCATGTGTGCGTCCTCACCACGTAAGGTTTAGCGACAAATGCCTGCTAATTCGCCTGCTGAGAACACGGGTGCCGCTCAAATTAGGTTTAAAATTTTTATCGGCGTTCTAATAATATGTTGCCTTGCTGTAACTTTATATATTGGCAAATTGGCATGGTCATTCCAAGCTGAGGTTGGCGCTATTATGGGTCAACGCGGCGATTTCTTTGGTGGATTTCTGAATCCGATACTTACATTTTTTACGTTTGTTGCTTTTTTGTATACACTTTCACTGCAGAGAAAAGAACTTCATGAATCCAGGGTTCAATTTGAAAGATCCGCTGATGCTCTTTCTTCGCAGAATGAAGCTATGAGGGTTCAAATTTATCAGGCTAGTTTTTTCCAATTATTATCAATACACAACGATATCGTAATTAATATTGAAGTAGAAGATCCGATTGATAATAGTAAAAAAACAGGTCGCGCGGCATTTCAGGTTATTTACTCGAAAATTCGTAGAATATATAGAGAAAAACGTAAGCGGTTTCCAAACGCCGGTGCAGAGCATGCCCTAGTTTATGCCTACGGGACAGTTTACCGCGAACATCAGTACGAGCTTGGACACTACATGAGGTTTTTATATAATTCTATATATATACTTAAAGATAATGTCGAATCAGAGAGATTCATAAAGCTTCTTAGAGCGCAGATATCAAATCAAGAGCTTCTTGTTTTATTTTACAATTGTACAGCATCAGAATTCGGCAAAAACTTCAAGGTTCTAGCAGAAGAATATGAGTTTTTTAACAACATGCCGCCCCATCTTTTAGATGATTCTCATGCTCTCCTGATTGCCGATCGCGCTTTCGGTGAGGGAGGTTACGCTCAAATCAAGAGGGATGCTGGGCCGCCGGTTCGAGGCGATCTCTCTATTCGCCCTGATCGCGTGACCTAATCGCATCAGATTTTAGCTGTAGGTAACCTCGAAGCACCACGCCAATCCTTGTTTCGATTCGTGCGCGACTTCGAAATCGGGTCTTCCCCGCGTTTCTGGCAAGGCATTAATACTTGCTCTCGAGTTGCCCTAGACCTCCGTCCTCCCTTCGGCGCGGACGGTCAGTCAGGCATCCGGACGCACGCGGGAAGCGGTTAGAGAAGAAGGTTTGATCTATTTTGAGCCGATGAGCACACGTATGTTGGTGCGGCCTAAGGCTTCAAATGGGCATTCTCCTGCCAAAATAACGGATCTTTCGACAGCGGATATTCAGGAGCAAGTGATGAATATTCTGATCACACGCTTTGAATTCTTGCAAGCAACGCCGCCAACTCAATTGGGACTAGCCGACACCTCTGCAATGCCTTTCGCAGGCGAACTTGATTGATCACATTTGGTCTGCCCAACGCTAGTTGCGCCGAGGCTAACAGTTTGTGTCCCTGATAATTGATGATCCACGTGGGCACTCGTACGCCTGATCCTACCGTATAGGCCACAGCAACCCGTGGTTCCATCGCTAAAGCTGAGTCTGCTGCCACAAATTTTTGGCAGATAGCATCAACAATCGCTTGAAGAACTGTGCTCGGCTCGTTTCTCAATAGATGCTCGTCTCCAGAAGTGATTTTTAGTTCTGGAATTGTTGGAGCTTGGCCTTCTTCTAAAAGAAGTGCGAAGATGACAACAGGATCTAAGAGATAGTTCTCAATGCTATATCGTCCGATTGGAAAAACGCCGGGCTGTGCGACGTTTCCGAGATCGCGATCAATAATTCCTACAAAATCTTGCTGCATCGGCTCGGCGTTGAATTTCTCTACCCAGGAGATTACGGCATTTTTTCCTCCCGGAGTTTTGGTGCTTCCCGAACCGGCTGACGCCGCGATGAAGTTAATCGAAGGCGAGGCCCGAAGTGACATCGGGTCCTTGCGGGGCCCTTGGTCGCTTAAAATTCCCCAGATTGTTTCGTAAAAATCGACGTCTCCCGTATCTTCAACGAGGCAATATTTGCTCGCTCGAGAAACGGTGATGAGGCCTGCTGTCAGAACGCCAATGATTTCAGCGCGTGAATTAACTCGGGTTACCTCCATACCCTCGCGCTCAAGCTGGAAGAGCGAACCCTCCGGCGCCAACGCCACAGTAGAAGGAGAATGGGAGGTCATAATTACTCGAACGCCATGTCGATTAACAAGAACCTCAAGAATTACGTCAAGAAATTGGGTGGTCAGTGATGGATGTAAATGCGCATCAGGCTCGTCAAGAATGAGTAATTTTGGAAACACTCCTTCTTTACCTGCGGCGAACAACCACAGCACCAGCTGAAATATTACCTTTTCACCAGACGACAAATCAAGCGGATTGACCGGTACGCGGCTTGTTCTGTCCCTCAAGCGAACCTCGTATGGATCCAGTAGCGGCTGCCCCTCCGGCGAAATAACCTCGTAACGAAAACCGGCAACTTTGAGTGCCTCATTGAGGATATCCCAGGGCGCAGGTGTCAATGAATAAGCTTCGACTATTTCGGTCTCAGTAAACAATTGATGATCTTTGGCGGTTTCTGCTTTTTTCTTATCGAGTGCTTCTAATGCCATAAGGCGGTAGGCTAGAAAATGATATGAAAGTCCTGCCATGACGTCGAGGTCGTCGATCAGGAATTCAAAATCTGGTGTTAGAATCTTGCCAAGCTTTTCTGTATCGGTAATTATCTCTCGAGGATTTTGGCCGGCAAATCGTTTAGACATTCGCCTTGAGCGGGACGCATAGTAGAGATCATTTTGTCCTCCATCTAGCGCAAGTTGAACGGCCTGTTGTCGCTTTTGCGATAGAGCTGCCAGATTAGCTGACTCTCCCTGTGTAGACCGTCCGCCGCTTGGCCAATATCCGATTTCACCAGCAGTGTAGTCCGAGCCTTCGACTTCGACGATTATCGGCATATCGTGAAGACCTGTCGGCCACATACGCGTAAAATGGTGGGCGAGCACTTCTAACAGTTGAGTTTTGCCAGACCCATTCTTGCCCGTTATTATCGAGAAAGAGGGAATATCGTTCCATTTCAGGTTCGAGATGGTCTTGTAGCGCCTGCCGTCTTTGGCTCTAATGTTTATAGACAAAGGGCCAATCTCAACCGCCATTATTTCTTTCCTCCTCTTTCGGGCGCCTCATTCCAGAGGTCGCCTCAAGTAGCATGCTGTCGTGCCATGGACGGTCAATTAAGCTAGTCCAATATTCTTTTTGAGCTTGGACGGGCCGTCATAAGGCAGGTCTCTTATTGGTCCTATCCACTCCTTTCCGACCGTATTCAACTCAATGGTCCTGCAGGCGAATCTTGAGCATGGGGATAGCCGGCCCCCTGGCCTGATTCTCGTCATACTAGCTCGATCGGATGTGGCGGTCCGAAACTGCGACTTCACTCGATGAAACTGACACGAAAAGCCTTGTACGACTTGGTTTGGTCCAAGCCGATGACGACCCTTGCCGAGGAATTCGGAATATCCGATGTCGGCCTTGCGAAGATTTGTGATCGGCATCGTGTTCCGACCCCGCAACGAGGGTACTGGGCAAAGATCGCAGCTGGGCAGAGCGTCAAGAAGACGTATTTCGCCGAGACGGCCGATCCGAAATTGAACGCCATCGAGATTTCACTTGGCTTGGATGAGCTACCGGAGCCGGTTCGCGCCGTGGTCACTCGCCAGAACGCCGAGCGGATCGAGCGTCGGGAAGACACTAAAAATTCCTCAGCCCGAAAGTGATGAAGCTCCCAAGGAATATTCCGAACTCCATTCCGCAGTCAGGCGAACCGCTCAGACGCTAAGAAAGAAGAGTTCCCATACTGCCGACGTTGCCAAGGCGGTTGTGGAGGGCGAATGCGGCATTACCATCGGCATCGCCTCCATTGAGCGGGCGATTACAATTTTGGACTCGCTGGCGAGGGCGCTTGAGCAGCGAGGGTTGGCCTTGGAGCCGACAGGCAAGAGAATGCGTGTCGCAGTCGCTAACGATCTTGTCGAGTTTGAGCTCAGCGAGGTCACGCGCTGGGTGCCGTATGAGCCGACCACATATGAATTGGCCAACGAGGCTCGTCGCGATCGTGAAATCCAGCGCTATGACCGAGCCGGAATTCCAAGGCCATCACACTTATATGGCCGCAGCTATCCTGCCACCTTCCACAAACGGACGGGACAGCTGTTCATCGAAATGGCCGGCTGGGATGGAGGCCTGCGGCGCAAATGGGCGGATGGCAAAAAGCAGAGGCTTGAAAACGTCGTACCGTCGATCGTGGACGGGCTGGAGCTTATTCTAGCGAGCCGCAAAGTCCGCCGTGAAAAGCAGGAGGAAGAAGATCGCATTCGCGCCGAGAGGCAGAGGCGATGGGCGCTTGCCGACGCCAGGGTTAAGCGTGAGGAGGAGAGGGCCGGCTTCACGAACGAACTGATAGATCGGCACGCCGAAATTCGTCGCCTGCTCGCGTGGGTGGCTGAGGCAGGCCCGTCATCTGCCGACATACCCGACAGCTCTTATTCGAGAATGATTGAATGGGTTCGCGCCAGGCTTGATGCTTTGCAAGCAAGCGTCAGCGCAGATGGCATCGAGAGCCAATTGGTCGAGCAAAAACTCTTTCCAGCCAGCGGGGCAGACGAGTTGCACGACCCACTCGGCGAGCCGCCCCCAAAACCGAAATATTGGTACTGACCGTCGGGGGGATAATGGCCCCGTCTGTTCCGGTCAGAAGCGGTTCAGGCCCGCAGCTATCGCTATACCCCCATACAGAACAAAAAAAGAACTTGCTGGCGGGAACAAAGAGTGATCATTCTGCTGTCAAGACTGATTGAGATGTCCCCTTGGCCCTGCCATAAGGAGCCCGAACTGTGAATCAGGCAAACCTCAGACTTGTGGAAGGCTCCTCGATGGACAAGGCCAAGGCGCTCGATGCAGCGCTCTCCCAGATCGAACGCGCCTTCGGCAAGGGTTCGATCATGCGGCTCGGCAAGAACCCGCAGGCGATCGAGATCGAGACGATCTCGACGGGCTCGCTTGGCCTCGACATCGCGCTGGGTGTCGGCGGCCTGCCCAAGGGCCGCGTCATCGAGATCTACGGGCCTGAATCCTCGGGCAAGACGACGCTGGCGCTGCACACCATCGCCGAGGCGCAGAAGAAGGGCGGCGTCTGCGCCTTCGTCGATGCCGAACATGCGCTCGATCCGGTCTATGCCCGCAAGCTCGGCGTCAATCTCGACGACCTGCTGATCTCCCAGCCCGACACCGGCGAACAGGCGCTCGAGATCACCGACACCCTCGTCCGCTCCGGGGCGATCGATGTGCTCGTGGTCGATTCCGTCGCAGCGCTCACGCCCCGCGCCGAAATCGAAGGCGAGATGGGCGATGTCCAACCTGGCCTGCAGGCCCGCCTGATGAGCCAGGCGCTGCGCAAGCTCACGGCCTCGATCTCGCGCTCGAACTGCATGGTGATCTTCATCAACCAGATCCGCATGAAGATCGGCGTGATGTACGGCTCGCCCGAGACCACCACCGGCGGCAACGCGCTCAAGTTCTACGCTTCCGTGCGCCTCGACATCCGCCGCGTCTCGACGCTGAAGGAGCGGGACGAGGCGACCGGCAATCAGGTCCGCGTCAAGGTCGTGAAGAACAAGGTGGCGCCGCCCTTCAAGCAGGTCGAGTTCGACATCATGTTCGGCGAGGGCATCTCGAAGGTCGGCGAGCTGATCGATCTCGGCGTCAAGGCGGGCATGGTCGAGAAGTCGGGCGCCTGGTTCTCCTTCGACAGCCAGCGTCTTGGCCAGGGCCGCGAGAACGCCAAGACCTTCCTCAAGAACAACCCCGATCTCGCCGCGAAGATCGAGGCCACGATCCGGCAGAACTCCGGCCTCGTCGCCGACCGCATCCTCGATCAGGCGAACCCGACCGACGACGATCTCGACGAGGGCGAGGCCTGAGCCGGACTGCTCTGGCGCGGAACGATGCAAGGGCGGCCTTCGGGCCGCCCTTTTCGTTTGAGAATAAGGCCTTGCCGGGTGTGCGCTGCGTCAAGCTTTCTGGACAGGGGCGGGCCGCCTGACTAGAACCGGACCTTCCTGCCGGACCTGCCCGGCCCCTGCCCGAGTTGAGAAGCGCAAACAGCGATGAGCGGCGTCAACGATATCCGGTCGACCTTCCTCGACTACTTCAAGTCCAACGGCCATGAAGTCGTGCCGTCGAGCCCGCTCGTACCGCGCAACGACCCGACGCTGATGTTCGCCAATTCGGGCATGGTGCAGTTCAAGAACGTCTTCACCGGGCAGGAGAAGCGTCCCTATTCGCGCGCCACAACCGCCCAGAAATGCGTGCGCGCCGGCGGCAAGCACAACGACCTCGACAATGTCGGCTACACCGCGCGCCACCACACCTTCTTCGAGATGCTGGGGAACTTCTCCTTCGGCGACTATTTCAAGGAGCAGGCGATCCATCACGCCTGGACGCTGGTCACGCGCGAATTCGGCCTGCCGAAGGACAAGCTCCTCGTTACCGTCTATTCCGAGGACGACGAGGCCCATGGCCTGTGGAAGAAGATCGCCGGCCTGACCGACGACAAGATCATCCGCATCCCGACCTCGGCGAATTTCTGGCGCATGGGCGACACCGGCCCCTGCGGCCCCTGCTCCGAGATCTTCTTCGATCACGGCGACCATATCTGGGGCGGCCCGCCCGGCTCGCCCGAGGAAGACGGCGACCGCTTCATCGAGATCTGGAACCTCGTGTTCATGCAATACGAGGAGGCGGCAGGCGGCATCCGCACCAATCTGCCCCGCCCCTCGATCGACACCGGCATGGGGCTGGAGCGCATCGCCGCCGTGCTCCAGGGCACGCATGACAACTACAATATCGATTTGTTCCGCGCCCTGATCAGCGCCATCGCCGACCTGACTTCCGTCGATGCCGATGGGCCGATGAAGGCGAGCCACCGCGTCATCGCCGACCATCTGCGCTGCTCCGCCTTCCTGATCGCCGACGGCGTGCTGCCCTCCAACGAGGGCCGCGGCTACGTCCTGCGCCGGATCATGCGCCGTGGCATGCGCCATGCGCAGCTCCTCGGCGCCAAGGAGCCGCTGCTCTACAAGCTCGTCCCGGCTCTGACCCGCGAGATGGGCCGCGCCTATCCCGAGTTGCTGCGCGCCGAGGCGCTGATCACCGAGACGCTGAAGCTCGAGGAAACCAGGTTCCGCACCACGCTGGCGCGCGGCCTCAACCTGCTCGACGACGCCTCGAAGGACCTCGTCGCCGGCCAGAGCCTCAAGGGCGACGTCGCCTTCACGCTCTACGACACCTACGGCTTCCCGCTCGACCTGACGCAGGACGCGCTGCGCGCCCGCGAGATCACCGTCGATACCGAGGGCTTCGATGCCGCCATGCAGCAGCAGAAGGCCAAGGCGCGTGCCGCCTGGTCCGGCTCCGGCGAGGCTGCGACCGAGACGCTCTGGTTCCCATTGCGCGACAAGCTCGGAGCCACCGAGTTCCTCGGCTACGACACCGAGACGGCCGAGGGCGTGGTCACCGCCCTGATCCGCGACAACGCCGAAGTCCCGTCGCTGAAGGCCGGCGAGAGCGGCTTCATGCTGGTCAACCAGACGCCGTTCTACGGTGAGTCCGGCGGTCAGGTCGGCGATGCCGGCCTCGTCCGCGGCGCCGACACGGTCGCCGAGGTCACGGACGTCCAGAAGAAGCTCGGCGATGTCTTCGCCCATGCCGTCACGGTCAAGGAAGGCGAATTGCAGCTCGGCCAACCGGTCGAGCTGATCGTCGACCGCGATCGCCGCACCGCGATCCGCGCCAACCATTCGGCGACCCACCTGCTGCACGAGGCGCTGCGCCTCGTCCTCGGCGACCACGTCGCGCAGAAGGGCTCACTGGTCTCGCCCGATCGTCTGCGCTTCGACTTCTCGCATCCCAAGCCGATCAGCGAAGAGGAACTGCGCGAGGTCGAGGAGATCGCCAACGCCATCGTGCTGAAGAACGAGCCGGTGACGACCCGCTTGATGAGCGTGGACGAGGCCATCGCCTCCGGCGCCCGCGCCCTCTTCGGCGAGAAGTACGGTGACGAAGTCCGCGTCGTCGCGATGGGCACGAATCCCGCCGGACGCGCCTATTCGGTCGAACTTTGCGGCGGCACCCATGCTGCCCGCACCGGCGATATCGGTCTTGTCAGCATAGTCGGCGAGGGCGCCGTCGCGGCCGGCGTGCGCCGTCTCGAAGCGATGACCGGCAACGGAGCCCGCCTGCGCCTCAACGAGGAATCGCGCCTGCTCGAAGGGCTGGCGAGCCTCCTGAAGGTGCCGGCAACCGAGGCCGGCAACCGCCTCGCCGCGCTCATCGAAGAGCGCCGCAAGCTCGACCGCGAACTCACCGAAGCCCGCAAGAAGCTCGCCATGGGCGGCGGCGGCGCGGCCGAGGATCCGGTGCGTGAGATCGCCGGCGCCAAGCTGCTGGCGCGCGCCGTTACCGGCATCGAGATGAAGGATTTGAAGAGCCTCGCCGACGAAGCCAAGGCGCGCGTCGGCTCCGGCGTCGTCGCCATCGTCGGCGTCGCCGATGACGGCAAGGCCGGCGTCGTCGTCGGCGTCACGCCCGATCTGACCGAGCGTTTCGATGCGGTCGCGCTGGTCCGCGCGGCCTCCGAGCAGCTCGGCGGCAAGGGCGGCGGCGGTCGCCGTGACATGGCCCAGGCCGGCGGGCCGGACGGCAGCAAGGCGCAGGCCGCGCTCGACGCCGTCGCGGCTGCGATGGGCTGAATGACGGTCGGCGGGACAGGCCAGGCGCTCTCCCGCCGCGCCCTGCTCCTGGCAGTCGGCTTCTGGCCGGCGGCCGCTTTGGCGCAGAAGAAGAAGCCGGCTCCTGCAACCGAGCCCGGCATGTCGGCTGCGCGGACGATCATGGCCGGCGCGCCGCTGAGTGTCTTCCTCACCCGGGCGCCGCAGGGTGCGCGCCTTGCGATCGCCCGGCCCGATGATGCCGCCAGCAGCGCCATCGTCGTCGTCGAGCCGCGCAACACGGTTCCCGCCCTGCCGACTCCCGGCCTCGCCGGAATCTTTGAGCTGCGCCTCACCGTCGCGAAGGACGGCGCGCCTGCGATCCTGCTGCGCCAACCGCTTGTCACCACCGAGCCCAGTGCGACGCTCGCCGCGCCCGCTCGCGTCGGCCGCGGCCAGGCGCTGCCGGTGCGCGGCATCGGGCCAAACGGTGATCAGGATCGTGTCGTGCTGGTTCCGGCCGACTCTCCCGTCGAGGCGGAAGGCCCGCGGTTCTTTCCGGCGGAGAATGTCGAAGCCGTGCTCGAAGCGCCGGAACAATCCGGCCCCTACGAGCTTCGCTATGTCATGAACGCGCCTATGAGCGGGCAGCGCATTCTCGCCCGCCATCCCGTCGTCGTGGAGTGATCGGGACGACCGCCGCGCACCTGCGAGAAAGAATGCGCGGCGAACGTCTCAGCCCATCGCTTCGCGTTTCTTGAGCAGTTCGTTGAGCAGATCCTGCTGCTCATTGAGCCGCGTCGCCAGGCGCTCCTCGGCGGCGGCGCCCGACACGCCCGTCGCCTGTTCCATCAACTCGGCGATGTTCCTCCGAGCAATGGCAATCCGCTCATCAAGCTCCATCTGCGAAGCGTTCTCAGGCATCCCAGCTCTCCGTATCGGCCAGTCTTCTTACAGCGACAGTCCGCGCCCCTAGCCTGCGGGATAGGGATCGCCATTCTCGTGGACGAAGCGCCCATCCGCATTGGCGCTCATCATATCGACATCGGAGCAAGTGGTCACGTCGGCTGGCCAGCGCGAGCCCATCTCGAGATAAACCGCCATCGCGTCCGTACGATTGATCAGATGGTGGCCATCACCGCTGTTCTTGGGAAAGGCGGCGCACTCGCCGGCACGCAGCAGTGTCTCGCCCGCATCCTCGACGAGCACGAGCTCGCCCGCCACCACATAGACGAACTCGTCCTCATGCGAGTGCCAATGTCGCTGCGAAGACCAGCCGCCGGGCGGCACACGCATCAGATTGACGCCGAAATCCTGCAAGCCTCCGGCCTCGCCGAGCCGCTGCCGCAGGCGCCCGGCGCAGGGCGCATTGAACGGCGCCGGATAGCCCGAGCCCCGGACCTCCGGGACAACGGCGAGATCGATCTTCGGCATGGATGGACTCCAGCGGCGCGGGCGCATCGCGCCGGCGATCAACAACGCCCGATGAACTGGGCCGTTCCATCTGTCGCGCAAAGCCTTCAACGAAGGGGGCAAAGGACACCAAGGGACAATAGCCAGCGTCCTTTGCGGCGGATTAGGCTGCACAGGCGGGGAATCTCCGAAAGCCCCGCAGAGGCGACCGCAATCGAGTCGATGTCAGAAATGGGTCAGATCGCGAGCAGGCGACGGTGGTGGATCGTCCTGGCAGGTGCGCTCGTCGCCTACCTGCTTCTTGCTTATCTCATACTGCCCCTTCTGTGGCGTCACCATGAGCATGAGCCGGGCCTCGCCTCCTTGGCCATGGTAACACGTACCGCGAGCGGTATCCCCGGCGACGCGCTCAATGTTGGTTTCGTCGGCAGCAGGGACGACGCTCTGCGTGCCATGCATGCGGCCGGCTGGTATCCGGCCGACCCGATTACCTTGCGGACGAGCATCGAGATTGTCGGCAGCGTGGCGCTCGACCGGCCCTATCACGACGCGCCTGTCAGTCCGCTGTACTATGAGGGCAAAAAAGAGCAGCTTGCATTCGAAAAGCCGGAGGGTACGAGCGCCGACCGCCGACACCACGTCCGGTTCTGGATGGTCCTCGAGAAGGGAAGTGATGGGCGGCCGGTCTGGCTAGGCTCCGTCACTTTCGACCGGGGCGTCGGCTTCAGCCACGATACCGGCCAGGTGACGCACCACATTGCACCCAACATCGACGCCGAGCGTGACATGCTGATGCGCGATCTCGGCAAGGCCGGCATGGCCCGGAACTTCTTCCAGATTTCCGGGGTGGGCCCGACCTTGTTCGGCCGGAATGGTGAAGGCGACCCCTATTACACCGATGGGGAGATCTACATCGCCACTTTGGTAATCGATGGCACCAGGCGAATGGAGCCGCCTGTGAGGATTCCCGCGCCCCCGCTCATCGCGCTCAAGGATCAAATCTGGCACGGCGTCGGCGACGCAATCGCAGATTGATCCCGGGCTTCACGCTGAGAGACGACCTTATTTCGTGGGCGCGCGCCCGCTGCCGGATCGGAATCTGCGAGGCCGGCGAATTCAGCCATCCCAAAACATGCGCGGCGACGGACTCGTTTCGTGCCGCCAATGGAAAAAGCCCGGCCTTTCGGCCGGGCTTCGCGACATTCGCGGGAGGGCGCGCCTCAGGCGGCCATCGCCTTTTTCATGTTCTCGCTGACCTTCTCGAGGAAGCCGGTGGTCGAGAGCCACTTCTGCTCGGCGCCGACCAGCAGCGCGAGGTCCTTGGTCATGTCGCCGGCCTCGACGGTGTCGACCGTGACCTTCTCGAGCAGCGAGGCGAACTTCGCGAGCTCGGCGTTGTTGTCGAGCTTGGCACGGTGGGCGAGGCCACGCGTCCAGGCGAAGATCGAAGCGATCGAGTTGGTCGAGGTCTCCCGGCCCTTCTGATGCTCGCGGTAGTGGCGGGTCACCGTTCCGTGGGCGGCCTCGGCCTCGACGGTCTTGCCGTCCGGCGTCATCAGCACGGAGGTCATCAGGCCGAGCGAGCCGAAGCCCTGCGCCACGGTGTCGGACTGCACGTCGCCATCGTAGTTCTTGCAGGCCCAGACATACCCGCCCGACCACTTCATCGCCGACGCGACCATGTCGTCGATCAGGCGGTGCTCATAGGTGATGCCGAGCTTGTCGAATTCGGCCTTGAACTCCTTCTCGTAGATCTCCTGGAAGATGTCCTTGAAGCGGCCGTCATAGGTCTTGAGGATGGTGTTCTTGGTCGAAAGATAGACCGGATACTTGCGCATCAGGCCATAGTTCAGCGAGGCGCGGGCGAAGTCGCGGATCGACTCGTCGAGGTTGTACATGGCCATCGCGACGCCGGCTTCGGGAGCCTTGAAGACCTCCTTCTCGATGACGTTGCCGTCCTCGCCGACGAATTTGATCGAGAGAGTGCCCTTGCCCGGGAACTTGAAATCGGTCGCGCGATACTGGTCGCCATAGGCATGGCGGCCGATGACGATCGGCTGCGTCCAGCCCGGCACGAGGCGCGGCACGTTCTTGCAGATGATCGGCTCGCGGAAGATCACGCCGCCGAGGATGTTGCGGATCGTGCCGTTCGGCGACTTCCACATCTCCTTGAGGTTGAACTCCTTCACGCGGGCCTCGTCCGGCGTGATGGTCGCGCACTTCACGGCGACGCCATGCTTCTTCGTGGCGTTGGCCGCGTCGATCGTGACCTGGTCGTTGGTGGCGTCGCGGTTCTCGACGGAGAGGTCGTAGTAGTCGAGCTCGAGGTCGAGATAGGGGAAGATCAGCGTGTCCTTGATCTTCTGCCAGATGATCCGGGTCATCTCGTCGCCATCCATGTCGACGATCGGGTTGGCGACCTTGATCTTGCTCATGCGATAACCCCTGCTCTCTCCAGATAGAACGATCCGAAACTGCGGCTTTCCGCCACCGTCCGCGGCTGGGTCGCTTCCTAGCGGGTTCGGAGCGGCGGGGGAAGCGCGGCTTTCGGGCAACCGGGCAACGGCGCGATTATGTTGCGCCGCCGCAAAATCGGCACCTTCCCCACCTAGCCTGACCTGCCGCTCGTCATAGCGACAGGACGAACGACGTGTTCCGCTTCAATTTCAACGGTACTGCCGCGGCACCGGCGGCGCTCCTTCTTGCCGCATCGCTTTCTCCCGCGCCCGCCGCGGCCCAGGAGGTGATGCCGGAGGGTGCCATCCAACTGCCCATCCCGCGCGCGGCTCTGCAGGACCCCGATGCCGCGGAGATGGAAGCTCTGCTGCCTGCCGGCGACAATGCCGACGCAGTCGTGTTCAATCCGACGCTCGCGGCGATCGGCCGTGCCAATGCCGCATCGGGCGCCCATCTGCGCGCCAGGGCGCCGATACCCGTCGACATCATCCGCGACGGCTTCGCCGCGCGGCAGGACATGATGAGTGCCGCCCAGGACCGCGCGGTCGGCTTCAAGCTGGGCAAGGAGGTCTTCTCGCTCTCGACGACTGTCTCCGACCCGGCAAGCGCCGGCGCGACGCGCGATGCCCGGATCAACTGGCGGCTCGCCCAGCCCGTATCCGCCGGTGCGGGCTTCATCTGGGGCCTTTCCACCGGCGGCGGCGGCTCGCTCTACGGCAACCCCGAGCAGACCGGCGAGGCCCTCATCGGCTATCGCCAGGAACTGCTGCCGCATCTGACGCTGACTTCCCAACTCGCCATGGCCGGCAATTACGTGTTTGCGCCGGGCGATGGCCTTCATACGGCCCTGACGCCGACGATGAAGCTCTCGGTGGATCTCGCCAAATTCGCCGACCTGCCCTGGCAGACATCCTTTGACGTGACGCTGGCGCGCAAGCTGCCGCTGGTCGCCTCCGACTACGAGACGCTTGGACGGGCCATGCTCTCCCTCAAATACCAGCTGCAGTAACCGACCCGACCGTCGTTGCATGGCGGCCTGCGCCGGGCCGCCTTTCCCCTTGTCGAAGGCCGCACTAGCCTTCGGCTCATGACACAATCGACTTCGACCAAATTCGCTCTTGTCACCGGCGGCACACGCGGCATCGGCGCCGGCGCCGCTCTCGCTTTGGCCCAGGCCGGCTATGAGGTTCTCGCCACCGGCCTGACCGAAGAGGAGGTCGCGGCAGCCCCGGGCCATCCCGCCATCCGCCATGCCCGGCTCGACGTCACCAGCGACGACCAGGTCGCGGCCATTGTCGCGACCTGCTCGCGCCTCGACGCGCTGGTGAACTGCGCCGGCATGATCCAGCGCGGCGGCAAGGAATTCGAGATCGACGCCTTCCGCCTGACCATCGAGGTCAATCTCAACGGCACGATGCGGATGTGCCTTGCGGCGAAGGACAAGCTCGCCGCCAAGGGCGCGGACAAGGCCGGCGGCGCCATCGTCAACATCGCCTCGATGCTGACCTTCCATGGCTCGCCCTTCGCGCCGGGCTATGCGGCCTCGAAGGGCGGCATCGGCCAGCTCACCAAATCTCTCGGCGCCGCCTGGGCGCAGGACGGCATCCGCGTCAACGCCGTCGCACCGGGCTGGATCGAGACGGAACTGACGCGCCCGCTGGTCGAGGATGCCGAGCGCTCGGCGCCGATCCTCGCCCGCACGCCAATGGGGCGCTGGGGCAAGCCCGGCGATGTCGGCGGCGCCATCGCCTTCCTGCTGTCCGATGCGGCGCAGTTCGTCACCGGCGCCATCCTGCCGGTCGATGGCGGTTACCTTGCCGTCTAGAAAAGCGATTCCGGTTCAGCAACTTGGGCCGGAAACCTGAATCAGATTGCGCACCACTTGAATCAGAACATCAGCACGGGAGAGACGCCATGAACACGACGAGCCCGATCCCCGTTGCGGCCACGCAGGAAGAGCGCTGGACGCCCTATCGCCACCCGCAACCGAAGGAATCGCCGCCGGAGCTGATCGTCCCTAATGTGATCCCCACCGACGAGCGCGTCTGGGTGCCGGTGGACGACAATGTCTGGTTCCGCCCCCTGCTCCTTTGCACCTCGCGCGGCTACTGGATGAACCTGCTCAAGGTCCGCCGCGCCGGCGTGCTCTCGCGCCACCGCCACCCCCTGCCCGTCCATGGCTACGTGCTCAAGGGCAAGTGGCGCTATCTCGAGCATGACTGGGTCGCGACCGAAGGCGCCTATGTCTACGAGGCTCCGGGCGAGACTCATACACTGGTGGTCGATCCCGATGTCGAGGAGATGATCACGATGTTCCAGGTGAACGGCGCGATGATCTATGTCGATCCGGACGGCAAATGCCTCGGCTACGACGACGTCTTCACCCGCATCGACAAATGCAGGGCGCATTATGCGGGCAATGGGCTGGGCGCTGAATACGTGGACCAGTTCATCCGGTAACGGGGCCGGGCGCCGATCTGAGCCCGAGGTCTCCCCGCAGAAGCAATTGCTAAACGATATCTGGGCTAGTCACCGGACGCTGAAGTCTGCGCCTGCTCCCCGGAGAAACACTTATGCGGCTCGTCATCACCCTGCTGATCTGGATGTCGGCTGCCTTCTCCACCTCTCCGGCCGGGGCACAGTCGGATTTCTACACGCCGACGACCGCCGAAATCGCCGGAGGGCGCCCCGGAACGGTGATACGAACGGAAATCCTGAACGGAACGCCGGAGGGCGCGACCGCCTATCGGATGCTCTATCGCTCGCTCGGGCTCGACGGAAAGCCGATCGCCGTGTCCGGCGTCGCGATCGTCCCGTCAGGCCCCGTTCCGCCGGGAGGCCGTCCGATCGTGGCCTGGGCGCATCCGACGACCGGCGTCCAGCCGCAATGCGGGCCGTCGCGCGCCGGCGATATCTTCCAGTCCATCCAGGGCCTGCGTGCGATGATTGCGCGCGGATACATCGTCGCGGCGACGGACTATCCGGGCCTCGGCGCGCCGGGGACGCATCCCTATCTGGTCGGTGAGAGCGAGGGCCGGTCCGTGATCGACTCGGTGCGGGCAGCCCGTCAACTTGCCGGCTCCTCCGCCGGGCGACGCTTCGCCGTCTGGGGTCATTCGCAGGGGGGACACGCGGCGCTGTTCACCGGCATTCTGGCGAAACGCCTGGCCCCCGAACTCAATCTGGTCGGCGTCGCTGCCGCCGCGCCTGCGACCGAGCTCGGCCCGCTCCTGGCCGACGACATCGACACCGATGGCGGCCGCAATCTGACCGCGATGACCCTCTGGTCGTGGACGCGCGTCTACAAGGCCCCCCTGACGAAGATCATCTACGAGCAGGCAATCCCGGTCGTCGACGTGCTCGCCGCGGACTGCATCGAAAGCCTGCCCGACATCCTGAGCCGGTTGCGCCCGACCAAGGCGCTGGAGCGCAAATTCCTCATCGACGAAGACTTTGCCGCCCGCCAGCCCTGGCATTCGCTGCTCGACCGGAACTCGCCCGGTCTCGTGCCGCGCGGCATCCCGGTCTTTCTGGCACAGGGCACGGAGGACACGCTGGTCAGACCGCAGGTCACGCGCAACTATGCAGACAAGCTTTGCGCTGCCGGAAGTGCGGTGCGGTTCGAGGCCTTGCAGGGGGTAGGCCATCTGCCGGCCGCCGCGGACAGTGCCGCAGCGGCGGTCGACTGGATGGAACAGCGCTTCAACGGCGCACCGCCACCGAGCGACTGCACCCAGCCGAAATAAGGATTTGCGTTCCGCCGCGATGGCCCGTCTCGGGCGATCCGGCGGAGCCCGCTACCGGCCGAGCTTGGCAAGTTCCACAGCGGCACGCAGCTCGATATGAGCGAGCACCTCGTCCAGGCGCGGATCGTCGGTCGTCTCGCGCCGGAGCGCCAGCATCGTGCGCAGCCGCTCCAGCTCGGAAGGCAGCACCCGGCCGGCGAGCAGCGCGGCCTTCAGCCGGTCGAGCCCGTCGAGCAGGTCATGTCCGCGCCGCGCCTGCCGGCGTTTGCGGTCCTGGGTATCTTCCTCCGCTTGCACCGCCAGCAGCGTATCGAGCGGGCCGGTCGACCCAACGCCGCCGCTGCGGGCGGTGGAGGCGGAATCCTGTGTTGGAAGCGCGAAGGAAGCGCCGCTCGAGCGCCTCGCGGAACTGGCCGGGCCGGCATTCGAAACGGGCGCGCGCTGGTCGATCCTGATCATCGGCGGCCTCGCTAGCATCGGGCCGAAAAGTGGAAGCCGCTTTTCGGGCGAATCCGATGCAACAAACGGATGGATCGCCACCATGCGCCCGATCAGGGCGCGCGGCGAACCAGAGTGACCTGAAACTCGCCCGGCGTGGTTAACAACCGGTAAACTACCCGGCAGAAACTGCCGCCCCGGCAGGAACCGCAGCCTCCATGGACCGTGACCGAGGATGGCGCATAGCTCCAAATGGCTGATAAACAAGGCTTTTCGATTTCAATCCGGCTGGCACGCCCCTCGCAAGGGCCTGTGGACTTGAAACAGCCCCCTGGTGCCGCAGCATGTTCCGCAACTCCGCCCTGACGATTCTGCTGAAGCCGCTGGCCGCTCTGCTGGCCGTGGCGATCGGCTTGTCGTCACAGCCGGTGTTCGCGCTCTCGCGCATCAAGGATCTCGCCGCGATCGAGGGCGTGCGCACCAACCAGTTGCTCGGCTACGGCATCGTCGTCGGCCTCAACGGCACCGGCGACACGCTGAACAACACGCCCTTCACCAAGCAGTCTCTGCAGGCGATGCTCGAGCGCCTCGGCGTCAACACGCGCGGCGCCAATATGCGCACCGCCAACGTCGCCGCGGTGATGGTGACCGCCAACCTGCCGCCCTTCTCCACGCAGGGCACCCGCGTCGACGTCACGGTTTCCGCAATGGGCGACTCCAAATCGCTCCAGGGCGGCACGCTGCTCGTCACTCCGCTCCTCGGCGCCGATGGCGAGGTCTATGCCGTCTCGCAGGGACCGGTCGCGATCTCCGGATTCTCGGCCGAGGGCGAGGCGAGCAAGATCACCCGCGGCGTGCCGACCGTCGGCCGCATCGCCAATGGCGGTGTCGTCGAGCGCGAGATCGACTTCGCGCTGAACAAGCTCTCGACGCTGCGGCTGTCGCTGCGCAACCCCGACCTGACGACCGCGCGTCGCATGGCCGCCGCGATCAACGACTTCGTCGGTGGCGACTCCGCCGAGCCCACCGATCCCTCGACCGTCGTGCTGCAGATTCCGCCGCGCTTCAAGGGCAACATGATCCGGCTGCTGACCGATATCGAGCAGCTGCGCGTCGAGCCCGACCAGCTTGCCCGCATCGTCATCGACGAGCGCTCCGGCATCATCGTGATGGGCAAGGATGTGCGAGTCTCCACCGTCGCGGTGGCGCAGGGCAACCTCACGGTCACGATCAGCGAGACGCCGCAGGTCAGCCAGCCCAATGAATTCGCCCGCGGTCGGACCGTGGTGACACCGCAGACCAGCGTCAAGGTCGACACCGGCGGCGGCAACAAGCTCGCTCTGGTCAAGGAAAGCGTGACCCTGGCCGAGCTCGTCGACGGGCTCAACGCGCTCGGCATCGGCCCGCGCGATCTGATCTCCATTCTCCAGGCCATCAAGTCGGCAGGCGCCCTGCAGGCCGAAATCGAGGTGATGTGATGACCGCCGCTCTCGCCCTCCCCGCAGCCAATCTGGCGCTCGGCATCGCCGGCAAGGTCGCCAGTGGCATCGCCGAGGCGCTCGATCCAGCCAAGGCCAAGCTCAAGAAGCAGGCCGATGACTTCGAGACGATGTTTCTCGAGCAGATGACCGATCGGCTGACCGCGAGCGAAGGCACCGAAGGCCCGCTCGGCGAGAACGGCACCGGCGGCGGCATCTGGCGCTCTCAGCTCAGCCAGCAATACGCCAAGCAGATCCAGAAGGCGGGCGGCGTCGGCCTCTCCGACCAGATCCTGCGCGATCTGATCAGCCTTCAGGAGCAGTCCGCGTCCGGAGCGACGAATGTCGGCGGCTAATCTGATCCTGGACGAGCGGCCGCGCGTCGCCGATGCGCTGACGGCGCGTGCGCTGATCGAGGCCGTGCTGGAAGCTCTCGGCGCGCTGTCGCATCTCGTCGGCGAGGAGACCGAGCTCGTCCGCGCCGGCCGCCTGCCGGAGGCGATGAGCCGCGAGCCCCGCAAGACCGAGCTCGCCGGCATCTATATGCGCGGCGTCGAACAGGTGAAGCTCAACGCCGTCGCGCTCGCGCGCTTCGTGCCCGATCAGGTCAAGCGCCTGAAGGACGCCCATCTCGCCTTTCAGAACCTGATCGAGACCAACCAGATCGTGCTGGCGACAGCTCGCGCCGTCTCGGAATCCGTCATCCGCGACCTGGCCGCCGACGCCAACAGGCCGATGCGCGCGAATGGCTACGGGCCCGCGGCCTCCGTCGGCGCCGGCGCCTTCGCCCGGCCCAACTCCGGCCCGCTCGTCGTTTCGCGGAGCCTGTGAGCGGCGGTTCGCTCAAGGCGGCAACCTGTCTTGCAAATCCGGCGCGGCTGCGCCGGAAACCCTCAATATTTACCTAAATCCCTAACGGCAGATTCAATCTTTTCTGTCATCTTGGGCAGAGTCGGCCAGGTGTGCCCTGCCCCCGGCAATCGGCGAGACCGGCGCAACGGCGCCGCGAACAGCTCCAGAAGGAGTGGTCATGGAATTCGGCAACGCACCCAGGATCGTGGCGCCGACCGCCGCACCGGTCACCCGCGCCGACGTCACCGCCCAGCCGGGCAGCGTCGCGGTCGACCTGCCGCCCGAGAAGACCGTCCAATCCGCCTCCGCCGGCGCAGCGGTGAATGTCGAGGTCCGTGCGGAAGCCCGCGATGCGCAGAGCCGCGCAAACGGCGAACGCCGTGCCTTCGTCAATGACCGGAACGGCCGCACCGCCAATCGCACGGCCGACGAAACCGTGGAGCGCAGGCTCGTCATCGACCAGAAGACCCGGGCGATCGTCCTGCAGAAGAAGGATCGCGAGACCGGCGAGACGGTCTCCCAGCTACCCGACGAAACACTTCTGAAGCTGCGGGCCTATTCGCGCGAACTCACCGAGCGGGCACGCGAGGCCGAAGAAGAGCGTCATCAGGTCGAGCGCACTGCCTGACGGCTCTGCCCTTCCGTTCCAGCAGTAATCTGCATGCCGCCCGCGCTCCGCGCGGGCGTTCTTTTTGCGTCGGCCATGTCGCCCACGTCAAAGGCCGCGTGGCCGTTAGCAGGCGCTTAACCATGGCCCGACGAGCGCTGCCTTGCGCTCAATTTGCCGAGTGAAATTTACCGGTTGTTACGGGCTGGCGCGCCAGGGTCGCCTCGTCCTGGCCAGAACGGCCCGGGCGCCAGAAGGCATCCTACCAGAAGGTAAAAACAGATGGCCGTCTCTCTCAATGCGGGTGTGCGCAACGCGCTCTCGTCGCTGCAGTCGATCACCGCCCAGGCCCAGGCTTCCCAGTTCAAGCTGGCGACCGGCAAGAAGGTCAACTCGGCAGTCGACAACCCCGTCAATTACTTCACCGCCGCCTCGCTCAATGACCGTTCCAGCCAGCTCACCGGCTTGCTCGACGGCATGTCCAACGGCATCCAGACCATCCAGGCCGCCTCCAAGGGCATCGACGGCATCACCAAGCTGGTGAGCTCCCTGCAGTCGACCATCAAGCAGGCACAGTCGGACGCGGCCCAGAACCGCCCGACCAAGGCCGGCACGGCTCTCGCCACTGCGGCGGAGCAGGTCGCGACCTCGAAGAGCCTGAAGGACGTTGCGCTCGACAAGAAGCTCGTCGACGTGACCGGCGGTACTGCCGCCACCGCCGACGCGGCTACCGCGACCAGCTCCGGTGACGTCGGCATTGCCGCCGACACCGACGGTGTGCGCGCTGCGATCTCGATTAAAGCTGGTTCGACGACCTATACGGCCTCGTTCGACGCCACGAACGCTTCGGTTCGCGATGTCGTCAACGAGATCAACAAGTCGGGCGTCGCCACCGCCTTCGTCGACGAGAAGGGCCAGCTCAACGTCAAGGGCACCGGTTCGGACGATGTCGAGTTCGGCTTCGGCACCGCCGCCGTGACGGCGGCTTCCGCTGGTAATCCCACCTCGACGGAAATCGATACGGCCAACACCGCCGCGGTCACCGCTGCCGGCACCGGCACGAGCAACACCGCGATCGGCTTCCTCGCGGCCGATGCCACCGCCGGTGGCGCGATCAAGGGTCAGAGCATCACCTCGGCGACGCGCTCGAACCTGATCGACCAGTACAACGACCTGCGCGGCAAGATCGACGATCTCGCCAAGGACGCGAGCTTCAACGGCATCAACCTGCTGAAGGGCGACCGTCTCTCGATCCAGTTCAACGAGAAGGCCGGCAAGAACCAGACCAAGCTCGACATTCAGGGATCGGACGTCACCTCCGACAACCTGGGTATCGCCCAGGCTGGCAACACCCAGCTCGCCGGTCAGGTCAACTTCCAGAACGACACCGACCTTGAATCCGCGACCAAGGCCCTCACCGGCGCCCTGACCTCGCTGAAGTCGCTGTCGTCCAGCCTCGGCGCCAGCCTTTCGGTCGCCCAGACCCGTCAGGACTTCACCAAGGACATGGCGGACGTGCTGAGCACCGGCGCCTCCAACCTGGTGAACGTCGACGCCAACTCGGAAGCCGCCAACCTGCTCGCGCTGCAGACCCGTCAGCAGCTCTCGCAGACGGCGCTGTCGCTCTCGAACCAGAGCGACCAGGCGGTCCTGCGTCTGTTCTGATCTTCGGTCCGCAGAAGCGGATCAGCCCGCAGAACGCGGGACGAAGTCAAAGAGCGGCGGAGCTTCGGCTCCGCCGCTTTTCGTTTGGGCGACGCAGCCGGAACAACGCCTCGATTAACCTTTTGTTATCCCTAACGAGTGATGATCACCCCTGAAATCAGGTTGCATCGCGCCGGAGTCGCGCGTTCAGGGGACCGAAGATGGCCAGCACGATCCTTTCCAGCGGTGTCCGCAACAACCTGCTGACGCTGCAGCAGACGACGGCCCAGCAGAGTGTCATCCAGAACCGCCTCGCCACCGGCAAGAAGGTCAACTCCGCGATCGACAACCCGGTGAACTACTTCACTGCGCTCTCGCTGAACGACCGCTCCAGCCAGCTCACCGGCCTGCTTGACGGCATCTCGAACGGCATCCAGACCATCCAGACCGCCTCGAAGGGCATCGACGGCATCACCAAGCTCGTCCAGTCGCTGCAGTCGACGGTCAAACAGGCCCAGGCCGATGCGGCTCAAAATCGTCCGACCAAGGCCGGCACGGCTCTCTCCACCGCGACGGAAGCGGCGGTGACGAGCAAGAGCCTCAAGGATATCGCCCTCGACAAGCGCGTGGTCGACGACAACGGCGCCGGCGCCAATGCCGCAACCGCTACGTATTCCGGCAATGTCGGCGGCCCGGTTCTCGCCGCGGGCGACGAGGCGACGACCTCGATCACGCTGACCTCGGGTTCGACGACCTATACCGCCAGCTTCCTCAGCACGAACTCGACGGTTCGCGACGTCGTCAACGAGATCAACAAGTCGGGCATCGCCACCGCCTTCGTCGACGAGAAGGGCCAGCTCAACGTCAAGGGCATCGGCTCCGAGAAGGTGCAGTTCGGTATCGGGACCACGACCTTCACTCCGGCCGCGCCTGGCGCGCCGACCCCGGCCGAGATCGCGGCGGCAGGCGCCACGGCCTTGACTACTGCGGCCGGCGCCACCAGCGACAACACCGATTTCGGCTTCGCACTCACCGACAACTCGGCCGCCGGCACGACGATCACCGGATCGAGCATCACCTCGGCGGTACGCTCGAACTTGATCGATCAGTTCAACGACCTGCGCAACAAGATCGACGATCTCGCCAAGGACTCCAGCTACAACGGCATCAACCTGCTCGCTGGCGACCGTCTGACGATCCAGTTCAACGAGAAGACCGGCAAGAACCAGACCAAGCTCGACATCCAGGGCTCGAACCTGACATCGGACAATCTCGGCATTCCGAAGGCCGTCAATACGCAGCTCACCGGCTTCATCAACTTCCAAAACGACGCCGACCTCGACAAGGCCACCCAGTCGCTGACCGGCGCGCTCACCTCGCTGAAGTCGCTCTCCTCGACGCTGGGCTCCAACCTCTCGGTCGCCCAGACCCGGCAGGACTTCACCAAGGAACTGGCGAACGTCCTGACGACCGGCGCTGGCAACCTCGTCCTGGCCGATCCGAACGAGGAAGGCGCGAGCCTGCTCGCCCTCAACACCCGCCAGCAGCTCTCGCAGACCGCGCTCTCGCTGGCGAACCAGGCCGACCAGGGCGTCCTGCGCCTCTTCGGCTGACGCCTCCGGGTCCAGTCCGCCGCCCTTCCCTCCGCCAGAAGGCTCAGACAGACATGGCTCTCAAGGTCGAGCTCAAGCCGCGCGAACGGATCATCATCGGCCAGGTGGTGATCCGCAACGACGAGCAGCGCACGCGCTTCTTCATCGAAGGCGACGCCCCGATCCTGCGCGAGAAAGACATTCTCACGGCCACGACCGCAGACAGCCCGGCCAAGAAGATCTATTTCGCGATCCAGTTGATGTATCTGGCCCAGGATCCCACGCTTCAGCACGAGGTGTTTTTCCAGCTCGTGCGAGATTTCGTCCAGGCCGCTCCCAGCGCTCTGCCGCATGTTCACGAGATCAATAACCGCATCTTAAGCGGGGATCTGTACAAAGCCCTCAAGGCAGCCAAGAAGCTGATCGCCTACGAAGCGGAACTGATCGAGCATGCAAAACGGGTTTAACGCCTACGCCGCCGCCGCCAAGACAGCCCAGTCCGTCGTTTCACCCCGCGAGCTCGAAGCCTCCCTCCTGATCAAGGCCGCCACCCGCCTCCAGATCGTCGCCGACGACTGGGCCGCGCGCGAGCGCGAGCTCGACGAAGCCCTGACCTATAACCGCAGGCTCTGGACCCTGCTCGTCTCGGCCGTGATCGCCGAGGACAATCCGCTGCCGGTCGGCATCAAGACCAACATCCTCGGCCTCGGCAATTTCATCTTCAACCATACCTTCAAGCTCGCAGCCGATCCGCAGCCGCAGGGACTTGGCATTCTCGTCAATATCAACCGCGACATCGCGGCCGGGCTGCGCGGGCGCTGATACGCCCGCTCCGAGCAAGTTCTCCAGCTTCCGAAAAGGAAACGCCGCCCGAATGGGCGGCGTTTCCTTTTGAGGCGGGAGTGAGCGGAAAGCTCAGAGGAAGTTCGTCAGCGACAGCTTCGAGAGCATCGAGGTCACCTGATAGCTTGCCTGCAGCTGCGTCTGCAGCGACAGGATCTGCGTCGCGACTTCCTCGGTCGAGACATTCTCGATACCCGACAGCGTCGTCGTCAGATAATCCTTGGTGCTCTGATGGCGCTCCTTGGCGCTGGCGAGCGCCGTCTGAGCGGAGCCGAGCTCGGTGATGATCTCGGCCGGCTTCTGGGTGCTGCCGCCGAAACCGAGCTTCTCGCTGACGCGCGACGTCATTGCCTCGTAGCGCGCCTGCGAATTGGCGTCGCCGGCCGGGAAGTTCTCGACCGCCATGATCGCGAACTGCGCGAGGCCGACGCGGAACGCCTCCTCGTTCGCCCGCGCGCCCGTCCCCACGATCTGGCCCTGGTCGATCTGGACCGTCGAGGTGCTGCGCGCCGGATCGGAGCCGTCATCGCCGCGATACCAGATCACCGTCGTCGCAGCGGCGCCGGCATTGGTCGGCGGTGCTGTTGCCGTGTCGAAAGGCGGTCCGGGCACGCGCTTCGGCGGGTTGTTGAGGCTCCCGGCGAAGAAATCCTGGGCTGCGACCTGCGAGGAGGCGGCCGAGAGCGTCGTCTTCGCCTCCTTGCCGAGAGCCGCATTGATCGAGTTGCGCAGATTGGCCGCCGTGGCGTTGGGATCGGCGCCGATCTCGAAGGAATCGGTGTCCGAGCCGGTCGTTCCAGTGGCCCGGGCGGTCAGGACGATTTCCTCCTGCGTCCCGTCCGGCAGGTTGAGCTTGAGCCGAACCGTGTCGCCTGCCGCCGGCTGCGACGCGACATTGACGGAAACATCCGCCGGCGGCCCGGGGTTGAAGGTCGTCGCCAGCGCTGCCGAGCTGCCGGAAATTCCGGCGATCTTGAAGCCATAGGGGTGAACGGTCGCCTCTTCGGCGATGGTCGCGGTCGTGCCGGCGCCGCCGGCCGTCAGCCGTCCCAGCCCGGAACCGAGATCGGCCTGCCGGCGCTCGTCGATCAGTTGCTTCAGCCCCGCCTTGCCGGCGCCGTCGCCATTGATGATCTCGTCGAAGCCGGCCGCGGGCTGGGTATCCGAGGTCTTCCCGGAGAAGAGATAGCGGCCGTTGACCGCGATATTCAGCAGGTCGAGGGACTGCTTGAACTTTTCCTCCGCCAGAACCTGCGGCGAGGACCGGCCGCTGGCACTCGGCACATAGCTGTTGGAGCGTGTGTCGTTGCGCGTCTCGCTGGTGAGCTTCGCGAAGTTCTCGACCGACGTCGTCTGCAGCTTCAGGTTCACATTACTGAGGTCGATGCCGCTCAGCCAGGAATCAAGCGTTGAGATCTTGGCGTTGAGATCGAGGCTGACGCGTCGGTCGATGCCGAGATCGCCATAGCTCGTGCTGCGCTGCTTGGTATCGAGCTGGCGCTGGAGATCGTCGAACTGCGCGCGGGTCGAAACGAATTCGTTGGGCTTGGCCGCGCGATAGGCACCGGTTCCATAGGCGGTGATGGTCATGGTGGGCTCACACTCTCAGCAGCACATCCATCATCTCCTTGACGGTGGAGATGATGCGAGCATTGGCGGCATAGGCGTTCTGAAGCTCGATCAGCATCGACATTTCCTGGTCGACGTTGACCTGCGCGGTTTCCTGGAAGCGGCTCTGGATCGAGGCGAGCGCGACCTGCTGGCCTTCGTCGAGACGCTTGGCGGCTTCGACCGCCTGTCCTTGGGAAGAGACCACGCGCTGGACGAAGTTGCCGATCGTCGTGTTCGAGGTCGCGCTGTTGCCGTCGAGGCCGACGGCGTTGGTGAAGGAGCGCTGGCTCTGCGTCAGCCGGTCCAGCATCACCTTCGGACGGGTGACGTCGCCCTGCGCCGTGGCGGGCGAGGTGTTGTACACCGCGAGCAGCGAGCGATCCGCGACCAGCGCCGGATTGACCGTGATCCGCGCGGCGTAGCCGACGCTCTGCGACCCACCGTCATAGGAACCGGTGAAGGGGACGCCCGCCGAGCCATCGACGAAGAAGGGCAATTCCGGGGTACCGCCGGCCGCGGACAACGCCGTGTTGGTCGGCCGCGACGTCAGGCCGATCACGTCGCGCGTCCCGGCAGCGCCGTCGTCGACGATGCTCAGCACCGAGCCCGTGTTGGCGACCGTGAAGCCCGGGCCGACGGCCGCCTGGATCTGCGCCGCGACGGAAGCCGGGCCGCCGGAGAAATCGATGCCGATCACGCGGTTATTGGCATCGCCGCTTGCCGAGGCCGGCAAAGGCAGCGACGCGGCGGAATCGACGCGGACGAAAGTGAAGCGCTGGGTCTGGCCGCCCGGCGTCACCTTGTAGTCGAGCGTCATCGTATTGCCGGACTGCAGCCCGGCCGTGTCGACCTCGAAGCCGGAGGCCGCGCCCGCCGTCACGGGAGTGCCCGCGATCTCGCGGTCCGAGAGCGCCTTCGACATCTGCGCAGCGATTTCGTCGAGCTGGGCCTGCGCCTGCACCAGCGTCTTGTCGCGCAGCTCGATGTTGGCGGCGATCTCGCCCGAGCGGAAGACGCGGTTCGCGATGGCGTCCGAGACGTTCCCGGACGAATCCTTCATCGTGATGGTGCCGACGCCCCGCTTCGCCGGGTCGGCGTTCCACTGATCGTCGGGGCCGAGCCCGCTATGCTCGTCGAAGCCGAAGGTGACGGAGGGCCGGCCGTCGAAGAGCTGCGTGCCCGATCCGGTGACGACCGAGACCGAGCCCCGCGAATCCTCGGTCGTCTTGATGTCGACATACTGCGAGAGCTCGGACAGGATCAGGTCGCGCTGATCCCTCAGGGTCGCCGTCGAACTGTCGTTCGGCGCCGCCACGATGCGGGAATTGACCTTGGTCAGCGCACCCAGCAGGTCGTTGACCTTGGTGACGGCGTTGGCGATGCTGTTTTCGGACTGGGCGCGCAGAGCCTGCACGCCATTCGAGAGCGTGTTGAGCTGCCGGGCCAGCTGCGTTGCATTGTCGATGACCTGCGAGCGCAGGCTGTACGAGGACGGGTCGTTCTGCAGCGACTGCAGAGCGCCGGTGAATTTGCTGAAGATCGTGTCGAGTGCGGTCGCGCTGCCCGGCGCACCATAGAGCTTGTCGAGGTTCGAAAGCGCGCTCGCCCGCGTCGAGGTATAGGCGGCGCCGGAGGACTCCTGCCAGAGCTGATGCTGGACGATCTTGTCGAGCAGCCGCTGGACCTGCGAACTCTGTACGCCGATCGTCAGCCCGGAAAGGCTGTCGGCAGTCGAGACCTGCCGCCGGACATAGCCCGTCGTCCCGGCATTGGCGACGTTCTGCGAAACGACGCCGATGCCGAGTTGCGTGGCATTGAGCCCGCCGATCGCCGTGTTGAGGGAAGTACTCAGACCCATCGCCAACTCCTGTCGCTAGCCGCGGCCCTTCTGGGCCGCTTTCAAGCCGGACGCGTCGCTCAGCGGATGATGTTGAACACGGAGGTCAGCATCTCCTGCGCGGTGGTGATGACCTTGGTGTTGGCCGAATAGGCCTGCTGGGTGACGATCATCTTCGAGAATTCGTCGGCGATATCCGTGTTCGACTGCTCGACCGAGCCGCCGACCAACTGCGAGGTGCCCAGCCCGATGATCGGCGGGCCGGATTCGATCGTCTCCTCGAAGGCGCCGCCGTCGAGCCGCTTCAGCGAATTGTCGGCGTTGAAGCGCGCCACCGAGAGCTGGGCGAGCGCGACGACCTGACCGTTGCTGAAGGTGCCGATCACCTGCCCCTCGGCCGAGACCGAGACGCGATCCAGCGTGCCGGCCGTGTAACCGTCCTGGCGGATGCTGCGCGCATCGATTTGGCCGCTGACGTCGCCGTTCTGGGTCAAGCCGTTGCCCCCGGTGGTGAGGTTGATGCCAGTGACCGTGGTCCCGCCGATCGTCATCGTCGGCAGCGCGATATTGCCGCCAGCAGGGTTCGTCATCTGCCCGGTGGCATCGAAGGTGATCGAGCTGTTGACATTGCGATAGGCGACGGCGCCGCCGGTCGCACCGGTGTTCTCGGCGACGAACAGGTTCCAGGTGTCGGTCGTCGGCGGCGGGCCAGCCGATGCGTTGGTCGTCTTGGCCCAGCGCAGCTCCACGCTGGTCGCCTTGCCGAGCGTATCGTAGACCGTCACCGACCCGCCCGGGATCGACTGGCTCAGGAAGCTCGTCATGTCGCTGCCGACGACCACGCCGGTGCCGCCCTGGGTGGTCGAGAGCGGATTGGAAGCAAAGCCCGTCGAGCTCAGCAGCTCCGAGCCCGCAACCGCGCTGTCGGCATTGTTCGTCTTCGGATAGGCCGGGATGTTGGCGCGATACTCGATAGAGGTCGTCGCCTTGGCCGGGAACTGCTCCTTGGTGATGCGCAATACGTCGGGCTGGGTGCCGATAAGCTGGCCCGTCACCTGGTCGATCTTCAGGCCCTTGAGATAGTAGCCGGCGCCGTTGACGAGATAGCCGTTCGCGTCGAAGTCGAAATCGCCGCGGCGGGTATAGAGGTTCTTGTTGGCGAACTGCGTGTTGGCGCCGACGCCGCTCGAACGCTGATCGACCACGAAGAAGCCGTCGCCGTTGATGGCGACGTTGGTGTCGATGCGGGTCGGATTGAGGTCGCCCTGAATCGAATTGGTCGATTGGCTGTAGGCGGCGACAGAGCCGGCGATCTGCCGGTTGAGCGCCGCATCCGGCACCAGATCGGCGAAGGTGGTATCGACGCGCTTGTAGCCGGCCGTCCGCGAATTCGCGATGTTTCCGGAGATGTTCTCGAGCGCATAGGACTGCGCCGTCATACCCGAAACCGCTGTCGTCAGCGCACTGAAAACACCCATGGAACCCTCACCTCGACCGGCGCCCCCCAAGGGCTGCCCACAACTCGAGGTTTGATCTGCATGGCGCATGCCATACGGGTGTTCGTTTTATTTCAGAGGGTTACATCGTTTACGAAGGGTTTTCCGGCAGTCCTGACCGGGCAGATTCGCCTGCGGCCGGCAGAATCTGCCGGGCTCAGCTCCCGGAGGCCTTGTCCGCGCGCCAGGAAGCCAGATCGCCAGCCACCTCCGCAAGAGTGGGCGGCTTCGCCTCGACGAAAGGCAGCGGCCGGCAGACCTCCAGCGCCGCAAGACCGATGCGGGCCGTCAGCATGCCGTTGATCACGCCCTCGCCGAGCTTGGCCGAGAGCCGGGCCGCGAGCCCCTGTCCCACCAGCTGCTGAATCACCGCATCGCCCGCCGCGATGCCGCCGGTCAGGACGAGATGGTTCATCACCTGCCGCGCCAGCCGGAGCAGGCCCAGCGTGCCGGGCCGCCCCGCATAGATGCCGGCGATTGAACGCAGCAGGCGGGCGCAGGCGACCAGCACGAAGACGACATCGACCAGCGCGCGCGGGCTGACCGCAGTGACCAGCGACACCCGCCGCGCCGCCTGCGCGATCTGCGCCTGTGCCATCGCGTCGAGCGGTACGAGCAGGCTGCGCTCCGCCACCGTCAGCATGTCGCGCGCCGCGAAGAGCTGCGGCAGCGCCTCCTGCAGCGCCGCACGGCCTTGCGCCGTCTGCGCCCGGCTCTTGTAAAGGCTGACGAGTTCCTCCGCGATCGCCCTGCCTTCATCCGGCGTTCCGCCTGCGAGCGCCAGCGTCGCGCGCTCGCGCAAGGCCTCGACCTTCCGTTCGCGCAGGATGTCGCGCAGCACCCGCGCCAGCATGACGAGCAGCGCCAGCGCGGCAACGGCGGCGCAGACCAGCGCCGCATAGCCGAGCATCGGATTCTGGCTCATCAGCGCGGAGATCGTGTTCTCGACCCAGACGCCGGCCGCCAGTGCCAGGAACCCGGAAAGCCCCGCGACGAACAGCGAACCCCAGGAGAAGCCGCGCCGGGCTGCCGGGGCGGCGGCCGGGACGATGGCGTCGATCGGCTCGCTCTCGGGCAGGATCGCGACATCGCCGCGCCGAATGGTGCTCTCGCCGACGATCTCCTCCTGCCCCGATTGGTCGAGGCGAACCGCGCGCGGTGCCTTGGTCATGGCCGGAATCTGCTCATGACAGCCTCCTCATGCCAGCCTGTCGCCGATGAGGAATTCCAGCGCACGGTCGAGGCGGATCTGCGGCGGCGGCTTCGAACGCCCGCCCGCATCCGGCTCGACCAGCGGCGGCCGGAAGCGCGGCGCCCTCACCAGCCAATGCGCCTTCGGGTCGAAGATCGCCTCAGGCCGCTCCGGCAGCTCGCCCGGGAAGATCGCCGCTTCCGCGAGGCCATCGAAGATCTGGCCGTCGATCTCCTCGCCTGCCTCAGGCACCCCGGCGATGGCCGGGAATTCCTCGCGCCCCTGCTTGATTCTGACTTCATGCGTCGCGCGCACCGCCGCGAGCGCCATCGACTCCACCTTCGCCCCGGCCCCCTGCGCCCGCGAAGCCGCCCGCCCGACGAGATGCGACATCACCGCCGCCAGCCGGTCATGGCTGCTGTGGTGGATATGGTCGGCCTTGGTGGCGGCGAAGAGCACACGCTCGATGCGCGGCGCGAACAGGCTCGAAAGCCAGGAATTGCGGCCGACCGAGAAGGCGGCGAGCGCCTGCCCCAGCGCAGTCTCGAGATCGGCCAGTGCCGGGGCCCCCGCATCGAGCGCAGCCAGCACGTCGACCAGCACGATCTGCCGGTCGAGCCGTGCGAAATGATCGCGGAAGAACGGGGTGACGACGACGCGCTTATAGGCTTCGAAACGCTCGGCCATCAGCGCGGCGAGCGTGCCCGGCCTGGGCTCGCGATCATGGCCGAGATCGAGCGGCGCGAAGGTCAGCGCCGGCGAGCCTTCAAGGTCGCCCGGCATCAGGAAGCGCCCCGGTGGGGTCACCGCCACCGCCTCGGGATCGGCCCGCAGACGCGCCAGATAGCTTTTGAACAGGTCGCTGGCCGCCTCGGCCACCAGCTCGTCCGGCGCCCCGTCCGGATCGCGCGCCGGCAAATCCGCGAGCCAGGCCTCGGCGGCGGCGCGCCGATGGGCCTTGCGGGCATCGGCCACCGCCTGCGCCGACCATGTCTTGTAGTCCTGCCCGATCAAGGCGAGGTCGAGCAGCCACTCGCCGGGATAGTCGACGATGTCGAGCGTCAATGTCGCCGGCCCCTTGAACCAGCCGGCTGCGCGCTCGTAATCGATCTCGACCCGGAGTTCCGCGATGCGCTTCGTCGAATCCGGCCACCGCCTGTCGGCCCCGGTCATCGCAGCGCGATGCGCCTCGTAAGGGAAGCGCGGCACCTCCGGGTCGGGCTGCGGCACCAGGCGCACGCGGGCGATCCGCCCTTCGGACGCCGCCTTCAGCACCGGCAACCTCGCCCCTTCCATCAAATTCTGGATCAGAGCCGTCGTGAAAACCGTCTTGCCGGACCGCGAAAGCCCGGTGACGCCGATCCGCAGACGCGGGCGCGCCAGCCCGAGGAGGCTGTCGCCGAAAGCCAGGGCAGCGCTGCGGGCGCTGTCGAGATAGGAAGTGTCGCTCACGACGACGCCGGCATCACTCGTCCGGTCCCTCACCCAGCGAGCCGGGGGTGACGAAGCGGTCGAGCCTTCCGCCCCGCTCGGCCACATCGCGCCAGTCGTCGACGGCGAAGTCGAGCACGGCAAGGCCGCAGGTCGGGTATTTCTGGTTCATCCGCGCCGCCGCATAGCGGTCGCCATGGCCGGTCAGCAGATGCGCCAGCTCCTCGAAGCCGGGATTGTGTCCGATCATCAGCAAGGTGCGGACGTCGCCTTCGATATCCTGCACCACGTCGAGGAGGCGCCCGACCTTGGCTTCGTAGATCCGCGGCTCGTACTGTGTTGCGGGCTTTTCAGGCAGCATCGGCGCCACCAGCTCCCAAGTCTCCACAGTGCGCTTGGCCGGCGAAATCAGCACCAAATCCGGCAGCAGCAGCTCATCGGCGAGGTAGCGCCCCATAACGGGCGCAGCTTCCCGGCCGCGCGTGGCCAGCGGTCGGTCCCGGTCGGCCACACCGGCGGGCCAGTGGGACTTGGCGTGGCGCAGAAGCATGAGGCGTCGCATCGGAAGAACGTAGCGATGACGCCGATGATTTGCGAGGGCTCAATCGCCCTCGGCTTCCTCTCCGGCCTCATAGCGCAGCAGATCGCCGGGCTGGCACTGCAGCACGGCGCAGATCCGCGACAGCGTATCGAAGCGCATGCCGCGCACCTTGCCCGATTTCAGCTGCGAGACCTGCTGCTCGGTCAGGCCGATCCGCTGTGCGAGTTCCTTCGAGCGCATCTTGCGGCGCGCCAGCATGACATCGAGTTCGACGACGATGGGCATGGCGCCGCCTTACACGAAACTTTGATTCTCGTCCGACAGGCGGATCGCTTCCCGCAGCACGTGGCCGAAGGCGATCAGCGTGGCGCCGGCAGCCAGTGCCGCGAAGATGCCGGGATCGAGCATGATCGCGATCTGCCTATGGCCCGCGGGGTTGTCGAAGGTCAGCGCCATGCTTTGCACCGCGCGCACGATCGGCGTCGCGGCGCCGAAGCCAGCAAGAAGCCAGCCGACGCGCAGCAGGCCCGAGGCGTTCTCCTCGACGAGAACCCTGCCCTCTCCGAACGCCCGAAACAGGCCCCCCAGCCGCAGCATCGCCAGAATGAAAAGCCCCGCCGGGATCCAGGCGAGAGCGAACGCTGCCCAGTAGCCCCTCGCCGAAGGGGCGACAGGGGTATTGTCGATCCCGATCCCGATTGTGCTCCGGGCATGGCGAGCGAGCGCCTCCGCATCAGTCCACAGCCAGATGAGGCCGAAGAGCATGAGCAATCCTGCGGCATAGCTGAAGGCGCGTGCCCATCGGCTGACGCTGCGCAGGCGGCTGGCCGCCTCCCGGGAAAACGCGCTCACAGGCAGGGGCGACGCCGGCATGTCTATTCCCTCGGTTGACAAAATTAATCTAATAGCTTCATTTTTTAATGTCAAAGGCATTCACTGAAGAGCCCTCATGCGTATCCCCCAACCCGCCTGCCTCGTCCTTGCCGGCCTGCTCGCCGCCTGCGGCCATGTCCCGCTGACCTCGCTGCCCAAGCTGTCGAAGATCGATATCCGGACGACGCAGCTCGCCGATCTGCGGGCCGGCATCAGCCTGCCCGCCGACATCCGCCCTCTCCCGGGCGGCGTCACCATGACGATTGTCGCCCTGCCCAAGGATGGCGGCCGCCACGAGCGCAAGGTCGTGCTGGAGGAGGTGCGCGACGCAAGCGAGCTCGCCAAGCTGCCTGTCCTGGCGGCGCCCGGTCGCCGCTTCACCGTGTTCAGGCTGAGCGACGGCGATGCCGCGCGCGTCAGCGCGTTCCGGGAGGAGATGTTCGTCGGGCCGCAGAACAGCGGCAATCGCGGCAGCCTTGCCATGGCGGCCGAAAAGGCCTGCCGGCTCGGCGACCTCTCGGGCAAGCCGATCCCGATGACGAGCTATCTCAAGACGTCGGAGACGCAGGATTATGTGCTGCTGACCCGCGATGTCGATCTGGGCGAGGCCGTCCGTTCCGTCGACCCCAAGCTTGATCTGGCGACGGCGATCCCGCCCTGCGACGCGGTCAGCGGCCTCAGCGGCTCTCGCGCCGCGCCATGAAGGCGAGCTTCTCGAACAGCGAGACGTCCTGCTCGTTCTTGAGGAGCGCCCCGTGCAGCGGCGGGATCAGCTTGCGCGGATCGCGCTCGCGCAGCACCTCCGGCCCGATATCCTCGGCGACGAGCAGCTTAAGCCAGTCGAGCAGCTCCGAGGTCGAGGGCTTCTTCTTGATGCCGGGCACCTCGCGCACCTCGAAGAACAGCCGCAGCGCCTCCTCCATCAACCGCTTCTTGATGCCGGGGAAATGCACCTCGACGATCGCCTGCATCGTCTCCGCATCGGGGAAGCGGATGTAATGGAAGAAGCAGCGCCGCAGGAAGGCGTCCGGCAACTCCTTCTCGTTGTTGGAGGTGATGATCATCACCGGCCGCTGCGCCGCCTTGATCGTCTCGCCGGTCTCGTAGACGTGGAACTCCATGCGATCGAGCTCGAGCAGCAGGTCGTTCGGGAATTCGATATCGGCCTTGTCGATCTCGTCGATCAGCAGCACGGGCCGGACCGGCGAGGCAAAGGCCTCCCAGAGCTTGCCGCGCTTGATGTAGTTGGCGATGTCCGAGACCCTGCTGTCGCCGAGCTGGCTGTCGCGCAGGCGGCTGACCGCATCGTATTCGTAGAGGCCCTGCTGCGCCTTGGTCGTCGACTTGATGTGCCAGGTGATGAGCGGTGCGCCGAGCGCCGCCGCCACCTCCTCCGCCAGCACCGTCTTGCCGGTTCCCGGCTCGCCCTTCACCAGCAGCGGGCGCTCCAGCCGGATCGCTGCATTCACCGCGACGGTGAGATCCTCGGTCGCGACGTAATTCTCGGTGCCGGCAAAGCGCATGGACAGTCCTTCTGATCGAGCCGCGGACGCTAGCGCATCCCGGCCGATAGCGGAAACCGCTATTCTTTTGGCGATATCGGCCCATTTGCCTAAAGGCTCGACAGGTAAGGCAAATTTCTCTCGGCCACCGCGATTCCAAGGTTGTGTTGCGCCGCCGCGAAACGCAAGAATTGCCGGACCATTTCTGCTCGTTCGAATCGCAGGGTCACCCTTTGGCCGGAACCGTCGATCCCTCCGTCTATAAGGACGCCGTCGTCGTGCTCGCGACGGCGGGCGTGATCGTGCCGCTCGCCAAGAGCCTCCGGGTCAACTCGATCATCGCCTTCGTCGCCTGCGGCGCGTTGCTCGGCCCCTATGGGCTGGGCGGCCTCGCGGCCAAGCTTCCGCTGCTGAGCAAGGTCACAGTCTCGAACGCGGAGGCGCTGGCCGGCCCGGCCGAGCTCGGCGTCGCCTTCCTGCTCTTCGTCATCGGGCTGGAGCTTTCCTTCGAGCGCCTGATGACGATGAGGCGCCTCGTGTTCGGGCTCGGCCTCGGCCAGGTCGGCCTCAGCGCGGCGGTCATCGGCCTCGTCGCCTATGCGTTCGGCCAGCCTGCCGCCGCGGCCCTCATCATCGGCTTCGGCCTCGCCCTCTCCTCGACAGCGATGGTCGTCGAGTTGCTCGCCGCCAAGAGGCGGATGACGACCTCGGCCGGCCGCACCAGCTTCGCGATCTTGCTCTGCCAGGACCTCGCGGTCATCCCGCTGCTTTTCCTGATCAGCGTGCTCGACGCGCAGAACGGCTCAGGCTCGTTGCTTGTGGGCTTGGCGCAGGCCTTCGTCCAGGCCTTCGCCGCCATCGCCACCATCATCGTCATCGGCCGGCTGGCGCTGCGCCCGCTCTTCCGCCTCGTCGCCTCGACCGAGTCGACCGAGAGCTTCATGGCAGCGACGCTGTTGACCGCGCTCGGCACCGGGTTGATCGCTGCGGCGGCCGGCCTCTCGATGGGGCTCGGCGCCTTCATCGCCGGGCTTCTGCTCGCCGAGACGGAGTTCCGCCGCGCCATCGAAGTCACGATCGACCCGTTCAAATCGCTGCTGATCGGCGTCTTCTTCCTCACCGTCGGCATGAGCGTGAACCCGGCCGAGATCGCGGCCAATCCCGGCGCCATCCTGGCGATTGCCGCCGGCCTCGTGCTGGCCAAGGCCGCAATCATCTTCCTCCTCGCCCGCCGCTTCCGGCTGTCGGCGGCGACGGCGCTCGAGACCGCGATCATGGTCGCGCCCGGCGGTGAATTCGCCTTCGTCCTGCTCAATGCCGCGACCGGCACGGGGCTCATCGACCATCGGGCAACCAGCATAGCGCTCGCCGCCGTGTCGCTGACCATGATCGCGCTGCCGCTGCTTGCCCGGATGGCCCGCCATCTCGCGCAGAAGCTGGCCCCTCCCGTCATCCTGCCCGACGAGGCGACGGTGCTGCCTCCCTCCGACCATGCGCCGCGCGCGATCGTCGTCGGCGGCGGGCGCGTCGGCCGGCTCGTCGCCTCGATGCTTGATGAGCACGGCAAGTCCCACATCGTCGTCGATTCGGATGCCGCGCTGATCACGGCACAACGCCGCGCCGGCCGGCCCGCCTTCTATGGCGATGCGAGCAAGCCGGAATTCCTGCGCCTCTGCGGCCTGGAGGAAGCGACGGCCCTGATCGTGACGATCGACAATGCGCGCGCCGTCGACGCCATCGTGCAGGCCGCCCGCATGCTGAGTCCCGACATCGTCATCGTCGCCCGGGCTCGCGATGCGACCCACGCCCGCCATCTCTACGAGATCGGCGTGAACGATGCCGTGCCTGAGACGATCGAGGCGAGCCTGCAATTGTCTGAAGCGGCGCTGGTCGGTCTTGGCGTGCCGATGGGCCTCGTCATCGCCTCGGTCCACGAGCGGCGTGACGGTTTCCGTGCCCAGCTCAAGCCGGCAGGCGCCGCGAAAGCCCCCGCCCTTCCGCGCCACGCCCGCTCGCGAAGGCTGTGAAGTTGGCAGCGCCCGCCTCGCGCGGCAGATAGCCGGCCTGCTGCGCCACGCGCCTGATATGGCCGTAGAACTGCGCCGCGCTGTTCGCCCAGCTGTATCGGGCGGCCAGCTCGAGGCAGGTCTCGTGCGGCACCCTGAGCGCCTGCATCGCTGCGCTTCGCAGATCTTCGTCGAGCACGGCAGCGCCGCTGCCGGCGAAGACATCGCGCGGCCCCTGAACCGGGAAGGCGGCGACCGGCAAGCCGCTCGCCGCCGCTTCCAGCAGCACGATGCCGAAAGTGTCGGTCAGGCTCGGGAAGACGAAGACGTCGGAGGAGGCGTAGATCGCGGCCAGCTCCTCGCCTTCCTTCACGCCGAGAAAATGCACGTCGGGATAGGCGCGCTGGAGATCGCCCCGCGCCGGCCCATCGCCGACCACGACCTTGCTGCCCGGCAGCCGCAACGACAGGAAGGCGTCGAGATTCTTCTCCACCGCCACGCGCCCGACGCTGAGAAAGATCGGCCGCGGCAGATCGAGCACGCTCTGCGGGCGCGGATGAAACAGGCCGAGATCGACGCCGCGCCCCCAGCGCACCAGATTCTGGAAGCCGTGCAGGCGCAGTTCGTCCTCCACTGTCGCCGTCGAGACCATCACCGCGGCAGCAGGATCATGAAAGCGGCGCAGCAGCCGATAGCTCCAGCTCTCCGGAATCGGCCAGCGGGCGGCGATGTATTGCGGGAAGCGCGTATGATAGCTGGTCGTGAACGGGCGCTTCTGGGCAAGGCAGACCGCCCGCGTCAGCCAGCCGATCGGCCCTTCCGTCGCGATATGGACATGGTCCGGCTCGAATTCGGCAACCCGCGCCGCGAGCGCCCGCCGCGTTGCCAGCGCCAGCCGAATGTCGGGATAGCTCGGCAGGCCGATCTGGTGGAACCCCTCCGGCGTCAGGGCCTGCGCGGTCACGCCGAAATCCGGCGCCGCGGCGATCATCCGCTCCAGCGAGCGCACGACCCCGTTGATCTGCGGGCGCCAGGCGTCGGTCGCGACGAGGACGCGCATCAGCGCGCTTTCCGCTCGGCCGTTTCCGGCTGAACGCCAAGAATGCGCGCCAGCTCGAAAGGCTGGAGCTTGCTCCGGGCGGCCTCGGCGAGCTCCGGCACGCCGACAGGGCGGGTCGGCACGACGACCGGCACTGCCGTTTCGCCCTTCAGACGGCCTTGCGGCCAGCGGATCAGCTCGAAATGTCCGTCATGATGCTCGACGAAGGCCGTGCAGCTTTCGACCCAGTCGCCGGTGTTGATGTAGGTCAGCCCCTCGATTTCGCGATAGGCGGCGTGATGGATATGGCCGCAGATCACGCCGTCGGCATTGTGGCGGCGCGCTTCGCTGGCGAGGCAGGTCTCGAACTCGCCGATATAGTTCACGGCGTTCTTGACCTTGTGCTTGGCCCAGGCCGAGAGCGACCAATGCGGCAGGCGCAGGACGCGCCGAACCTTGTTGATCACCATGTTGAGGCCGAGCGCGACCGTGTAGGCCCAGTCGCCGAGCAGGGCGAGCCATTTGGCGTTGCGCACCACGAGGTCGAACAGGTCGCCATGGATGACGAGCAGCCGCTTGCCGTCCGCAGTCTCATGGACGATCTCGTCGACGAGGGTGATGCCACCGAACTGCAGCCCGGTGAAATCGCGCAGGAAATCGTCGTGATTGCCGGTGACGTAGATCAGCTTCGAGCCCTTGCGCACCTTGCGCAGCAGCTTCTGGACCACATCGTTATGCGCCTGCGGGAAGTACCAGCCGCTCTTCAGCCGCCAGCCGTCGATGATATCGCCGACGAGATAGATGGTCGGCGCATCGTAGGCGCGCAGGAACTCCAGGACGAGATCGGCCTGCGCTCCGCGCGTCCCCAGATGCAGATCCGAGATGAAGATGCTGCGAACCTGCTTCGCGTCGTCCTCGTCGGCCATTCCGGAGAGCCCCCGCTGTTGCGATGCTCCGGGCGTGTGTCTGATTTGCGTTGCGCTTTGATGACGGCGCGTCCAATCCATGGTCAGGCTTGCCGACCAGCGGCCGCGTGACGGCAGCCTGCCGAGCTTACGGAGGAATCTGATGGATCTTGGAATTTCGGGCCGCACGGCCATCGTCTGCGCCTCCAGCAAGGGGCTCGGCCGCGGCTGCGCCGAAGCTCTCGCCGACGCCGGCTGCACGGTCGTGATCAACGGCCGCGACGCTGCAACCCTGGAAGCGACCGCCAGCGAGATCCGTGCCAGGACCGGTGCGACGGTCATCGCCGTTGTCGCCGACGTCTCGACCAAGGCCGGCCAGGATGCCCTGCTGGCAGCTGCTCCCAATCCCGACATCCTCGTCAACAACAATGGCGGCCCGCCGCCGAAGCCCTTCCGCCAGGTGACGCGCGAGGGCCTGCTCGAAGGCGTCGTGCAGAACATGGCGACGCCGCTGGAGCTGGTTCAGCGCGTCATCGACGGCATGATCGAGCGGCGCTTCGGCCGCATCGTCAACATCACCTCGGCGAGCGTCGTCACGCCTCTGACCGGCCTCGACGTCTCCTCCGCCGCCCGCGCCGGCCTCACCGCGTTTCTCTCCGGCGTCGCGCGCGAGGTCGCGCATGCCAATGTCACCATCAACAACATCCTGCCGGGCGTTTTCGACACCGACCGGATCAAGACCGCGACCAACAAGGTCGCCGAGATGCAGGGCATCAGCATCGAGGAAGCCACCAAGAGACGCCTCGCTGCGGTCCCGGCCGGGCGCCTGGGCACGCCGGACGAGTTCGGCAAGCTCTGCGCCTTTCTCGCCAGTACCAACGCCGGCTACATCACAGGCCAGAATTTCCTGATCGACGGTGGCGCCTTCCGCGGCACGTTCTGAGCCGCGCCGCCGGGCTCCGTCATGCTCGGGCTTGACCCGGGCATCTCGTGACACGAAGTCTCTTGCACCTTTGCCGGCGAGAGGTTCTCGGGTAGAAGCTTCGCTTCGCCCGAGAATGACGCCTGTCCCGTTCGGACTCCGAACTGAAGCGTCGTGCGCCGGGCACCGGGCCGGGCTGCAGAGTTCACGCTTCGCTTCCCGGCTTCGACATGGTCTAAGGAGGAACGGTTTCGACCGAAACCGTTCCTGCCCTCCCGCCGCGCGCTCCGTTGTCTCCTTTTCTCGGCATCACCCTCAAACTGATCTCGGCGCTGGCGTTCACGCTGATGTCTGCCGGCATCAAGTCGATCTCGACGCGTTATCCGACGGGCGAGATCGTCTTCATCCGCTCCTTCTTCGCGATGATTCCGCTGCTCATCTGGCTCGCCTGGCGATCCGAGCTGCCGGCGGCGCTGAAGACCGGCAATCTGCGCGGCCATCTCAAGCGCGGCATCATGGGCTCCACCGGCATGTTCTGCGGCTTCGCGGCCCTGCAGTTCCTGCCCCTCTCCGAGGCGGTCGCCATCGGCTATGCCGCGCCGCTCGCCGTGGTCGTGCTCGCCGCGCTCGTGCTCAAGGAGAAGGTGCGCATCTATCGCTGGACGGCAGTGACGATCGGCTTCGTCGGCGTCGTCATCATGCTCTCGCCGCATCTCGGCGCCGGCAGCCATCCGGTCGGCGGTAACGCTGCGATCGGCGCCGCGCTCGGCCTCGCCGGCGCCTTCTGCTCGGCCTTTGCCTCGGTCGAGGTCCGGCTCCTCACGCAGACCGAGCGCACGGGCGCCATCGTCTTCTACTTCATGCTGCTGACCAGCCTGCTCGGCCTCTCCACCATCCTGCTCGGCTGGAACCTGCCCGATATCAAGGACGCGGCCATGATGGTCCTCATCGGCATCCTCGGCGGGCTCGGCCAGATCCTGATCGTGCAGGCCTATCGCTACGGCGACGCCTCGCTGATCGCGCCCTTCGAATACTCGACCATGCTCTGGGCGGTGGCGATCGGCTGGTTCTGGTTCGGCGAATGGCCGGCGATGGCGATCGTGATCGGCGCCTTCATCGTCATCAGTTCCGGCATCTATGTGATCCTGCGCGAACGCCAGCTCGGCCTCGCCCGGCGCGAGCAGCGCGAGGTCGGCCCCAGCCGCATCACCTGAGCGTCGAACGCTGCCTCCATCCCCCGCATTCCGGCCCGAAGGCAGTCTTCGGCATTGTTCGCTTGTTCAAACGATCGTCCGCCGTTACAAACGGCCTCACAGTCGAAAGGGGCCGAATTCATGGGAATCGAGACGAAAGAGCGCGGCGGGCGGGAGCTTGAATCCGGGGCTCAGGTGATCTCGGGCCAGCTCGGCAAAACGATCCAGCGCCTGCGCAAGGCCTATAACTTCTCGCTGTCGGACCTCGCCGAGCAGTCCGGCGTCGCCAAGTCGATCATTAGCCAGATCGAGCGCAACGAGACCAACCCGACGCTCGCGACGATCTGGCGGCTGTCGCAGGCGCTCGACATCTCGATCGAACGCGTCCTCTCCAGCGGGGAGGAAGAGCCCTTCATCGAGAAGACCACCCGCGCCGACACGCCCATCCTCGTTTCCGAGGATGGCAAGCTCCGTCTCGCCATTGTCGGCTGGATCAAGACCGTCGAATGGCTGCAATGGTACGAGGTCACTGCCGAGCCCGGCGGCGAGCTCGATTCCGAGGGCCACCAGCGCGGCTCGATCGAGTCGCTCTCGGTGACGTCAGGCGAATTCGAGGTCGAGGTCGGCGACATCGTCCAGCGCGCCAAGGCCGGCGAGACCTTGCGCTATCGCTGCGACCGGCGCCACGTCGTCCGCTGCGTCGGCAACGAGGCGGGCAATGCCCTGATGGTCTGCATCCTCAAGGCTGCGGTGATGGAGTAGCACGCGGCGGCCCGAGCAGGCCGCGGCTGGCCATCGGCCTCCTTGCGCAGAAACGCCGGTGGATGACATGACCGGTGAACGGTTTCCTCGGCGTTCCCACAAGCTGTAATTAACTTATCTGCCCCAGATTGCCCGGGCTGGGGAGCTGGGAGCGTTCGATCATGACTGAAACCGAACACAGGTGCTGCTGACGGCGATACCGATGGATCTTGCAACCCTCTGGTATCTGACGACCGGCACGCTGCTCGTCGCCGCCGCGATGACCCTTTGGGAGCGCAAGGCGCATGCGCAGCGCTCGCGCGAACTCGGGCTCTGGGCCGCGGCCTATGCCGTGTTCGCCGCTGGCGGCATCCTGGCGATGAACCGCAACGCCCTTCCCGGCGTATCCGGCCCTGCCCTGACCAATATCGTGATGATGTTCGGCTACCTGCTGGTGCTGCAAGGGACGCTGGCTTTCGATAGCCGGAAACTGCATCCCGCCCTCATCGCGGGTCTGCTGGCGGCCATCGGCGCCGCCTGGTTCGCCGCCGGGACTGGCGCGGCGGCCTTGCTCTGGAACCATGTCAGCGCATTTCCCATCGCAGTCGTCTGCGCGGTCACTGCGCTCGCACTGCTTCGTAGCCGGACCGCCAGAAGACTGCGCTCTCGCCCGATCGCAATCGCCGTCTTCGCCGGCCACAGCCTGTTCTATGGCGGCCGCACCTTCGTCGTTCCGGTCCTGGCGGCGATCCATGGCGACCATGTCCTGGCCACCGTCGCGGCGATCACGATGTATGAAGCAGTGCTCTTTGCCGTGGCGATGTCGATGTCGCTGCTGGCGCTCGTGCGCGAGGAGGATCGCGCGCGCCTTCTCGCGACGACCCGCACCGACTTTCTCACAGGGCTCAACAACCGCCAGGGTTTCTTCGAACTCGCGCCCAGAAGCCTCAGTCGTCACGACACGGGCGCCGCGCACTCGCTGCTCGCCATCGATCTCGACCACTTCAAAGCCATCAACGACCGCTACGGACACGAGGCGGGCGACCGCGTTCTGAGACTCTTCGCCAGCACCGCCAAAGACATCGCCGGGCCCGAGGCGATCAGCGCACGCCTCGGCGGAGAGGAATTCGCGATCCTGCTGCCGAACAGGAATGGCGAGGAGGCGCGCACGATCGCGCAGGGCATCGCACAGCGGTTCGCCGAAAAAGCGGCGCAGAGCGATGGACTGGGAATTCCTGCGACGGTCAGCATCGGCCTTGCCGAGGCCAAGGCGCAGCAGGCCGATCTGGTCGCCCTGCTCGCCGCCGCCGACCACGCGCTCTACCGGGCCAAGACGCACGGCCGCAACCGCATCGAGAGCGCCAAGCCCGGGCAGGCGGCCAAAGCCGCCTAGGGTCTCACCCTCGCTATGAGCGCTCCGCCGCTTCCGCCATCAGGGCGGCGAGCGGCCGGCCCCCGTCCCACAGAGCCGCGCTCCATCCACACAGCCGAGCCGTCGACATTTGCCTGCTTGTCGTCGATGAAGAACACCTCGTCGGCCCGGAAGCCGCTCCCTGCTTCGACTGCCGCGAAGAACCGGGCATCCGGCTTGGCCGCGCCGAGCGCCGCCGCATAATGCATCCCGTCGAAACGGTCTCTCAGCGCGAGCTCCTCCCAGATGTGCCGCGCCCGCTCATGCTCCTGCACCGTGGCGAGGTGAAGCTCCACCCCGCCAGCCCTGATCGGTTTCAACTGCTCCAGCAGGTGCCGATCGAGATGGGCATCGTTCGCGAACCAATAGCGAGTCAGCGCCTCCGGGCTGAGATGTGGCGCTATCTCGGATAGCACCGGCCCGAGACGGTCGCGCAGAGCCGCGCGGCCGAGGACGACATCCTGCCAGTGCGGCCGGAAGAACGCCGCCTGCAGCACCTCCGGCGACAGGCCGAGATCGCGTTCGAGATGAGCGGACCATCCCCGCGGATCGGGATGCACGATCACGACGCCATCGACGTCGACCATCAGAGCCTTGAAGCGCATCAGGCGACGTTAGGGGCATTGCTCTGCATCGGCCAGGGCGTCCGCGATAACGGCATTCGATCCGGATCGCCGCTACTTCGTCTGCGGTCGCGGCGGGCCTTCGACCGGCGGCAGCGACTTCAGATATTCCGCCATCGCCATGCGGTCGGCGTCGGGAAGCTGCGCCATGTTGCGCACCACCGCGCCCATCGAGCCGCCGACGCTGTCGAAGCTCGGGGTGAAGCCGGTCTTGAGGAGCTCGGCGATCTCCTCCTTCGACCACTTCGCCAGCCCGTTCTCGGACTGGGTGATGTTCGGCACCCAGCCCTTGCCTTCCGGGTCCGGACCGCCGGCGAAGCGGGTCGCCGGCACGATCGCGCCGAGCACATTGCGGGCCGAATGGCATTCGGCGCAGTGGCCGGGACCATTGACGAGATAGGCGCCGCGATTCCAGGCCTCGCTCTTCGACTGATCGGGCCGGAAGGGCGCGCCTTCGAAGAACAGCAGCTTCCAGCCGCCGACCATGCGGCGGATGTTGAAGGGGAACGGCAGCTCATGCGGCGGCGCCCTGCCCTCCACCGGAGCCAGCGTGCGGATATAGGCGAAGAGATCGGCCAGCGCCCTCGGCGGAATCAGCCGATAAGACGTGTAGGGAAAAGCCGGGTAGAGATGCTGGCCGCGCGGCGAGACGCCGGCCGCCATCGCATCGACGAAGTCCTGCACGCCCCAGTTGCCGATGCCGTCGCGCGTATGCGGCGAGATATTGGGCGCATGGAAAGTGCCGAAGGGGGAGGTCAGCGCCAATCCGCCGCCGAGCTTCAGCTTGTCGTCGTGGCCGGGCGTGGCATGGCAGGAGGCGCAGCCGCCCGCCGAAAACAGCAGTTTGCCGTTCTCGATATCCGCGGCCGGCAGCGCGCCGATCTCCGGCGAAGGCGAGACCACGCGCGGGTCGGTGAGGACGTAGAAGCCGGCGAAAGCGAGCGCCGCCAGCACGACGAGGGTGACGAATAGGCGGCGCAGCATCAGCATCGGCATCTCCAAGGCGCAATCAGCAGGGCGGTTCGGTCGGCCCGGGCGGCCGCCAGCTTCGAACCGCGACAGTTGTAACGTGGCGCAAGCGCGACGGCTGCCGCAAGCCGGGAAACGAGGTCATGAAAAAGCGGGCGGCCAATTTTGGCGCCCGCTTCCGGCTCTCCGCACGGGCAGAGGCCTCACTTCTTGATGCGATAGGCCTCGTGGCAGGCGCCGCAATTCTTGGTCGCCGCGCCGAAGGCGGTGCGGAAGCCGTCGAGGCTGGCCACATTCGCGCCGGCTGCGGCATCGCTCTCGAACTTCACGAAGGCGGCCTTGAAGCCAGCCTGGTCCTCCCAGATCTTCGGCGAGGCAGTGGTCTCGCCGCCGGTCTTGGAACTGTCGGGGAAGAGGGTCGGCACCTTCTTCGCTGTGTCGGCATAGGTCTTGAAGACGGCCTGCGCCTTGGTGGCGTCAAAGGGGGCTTCGCCCTTGGCCATAGCTGCGCCTTCGCGCGTGGCAGCGCCGAGCGCCTTCATCGCCTGCTGGCGCTCCGCGATGGGATTTGATTGCGCCAGGACGGCGGTGATGCCAAGCCCAAGGCCGGCGAGCACAAAAGCGGTGCGGATCATTCAGTTTCCCTTTGAGACGAGCCAGTGCCGAGTGGCGCGGCTTAGAACGCGTCCAAATCAAACGATGATCACAACACATCCAAATAGCTTTTGCGTGAGCGAGCTTGCAAAATCGCAAGTTAATCCTTGCATCAAAGTCGGTAGCCAGCTTCTTTCAGCGCAGTGAACACCTTGAGCGGCGTCGCCGGCATGTCCATGGCCTTGATGCCGGCGGCACGGTCGAGCGCGTCGACCATGGCGTTCATCACGGCCGGGCAGGCGCCGATCGCGCCGGCCTCGCCCGCGCCTTTCACGCCGATGGCGTTGGTGATGCAGCGGACATTGCGCGTCTCGAAATGGAAATTCGGGATGTCGACCGCTCGCGGCAAGGCGTAGTCCATGAAGGTCGCAGTCAGCATCTGGCCCTCGGGATCGAAGCGGATTTCCTCCATCAACGCCTGGCCGATGCCCTGGGCCGAGCCGCCATGCACCTGCCCCTGCAGCATCAGCGGGTTCAGCGTCACGCCGAAATCATCGACCACGACGTAGTTCAGGATCTCGGTCCCCCCGGTCCCCGGATCGATTTCCAACTCGCAGACATGGGTGCCGTTCGGATAGGTCGCCTCCGGCGGCGTCCAGCTCTGATGGACCTTGAGCATGGCCGGCGTCGCGCCCGGCAGAGCCGCGATGGCGGCGAGGTCGAGCGACTTGTCGGTGCCGACGATGCGGACGGCGCCGTTGGCGACCTCGAGATCGCCCAAGGCGGCCTCGAGCTTCTCGGAAGCGAGTTGCTTGAGGTTGTCGGTGAGAATCTCCGTCGCCTTGTTCAGCGCCGCGCCGCCGACGGGGATCGAGCGGGAACCGCCGGTGCCGGAGCCTGTCTCGACGCGGTCTGTATCGCCCTGCACCACACGGATGCGATCCATCGGGATGTCGAGATGCTGCGAGACCAGCTGCGAATAGGCCGTCTCATGCCCCTGCCCGTTCGACTGGGTGCCGATCAGCACCGTGACGGTGCCGTCCTTCTCTAGGATCACGGTCGAGCTTTCCGGGCCGCCGCCGCCGCAGGCCTCGATATAGCTGGCCATGCCGATGCCGCGGATCTTGCCGGCCTTGGCCGAAGCCTTCTGGCGGGCCTTGAAGCCCGTCCAATCGGCCACCTCCATGGCCCTGCGCATATGGCCCTCGAATTCGCCGGAATCGTAGACCGGGCCGGTCTGCGTCTTGTGCGGCATCTCCGACGGCTTGACGAAGTTCTGCGCCCGCACCCCATCCGGCGTCTTGCCGGTTTCGCGCGCGATGGCGTCGACCAGCCGCTCGATCAGATAGGCCGCCTCGGGCCGCCCGGCGCCGCGATAAGCATCGACCGGTGTCGTGTTGGTCAGCACGCCGCGGAAGACGACATGCACGGCCGGGATGTTGTAGCAGCCGGGCGTCATGGTGGTTCCGACCCAGGGGATGAACGGCCCATATTGCGAGAGCCAGGCGCCCATCTCGGCCGAGAGATCGACCTTGAGACCGATGAACCGGCCCTTGGCGTCCAGCGCCATCGTCGCCGTCGAAAGATTGGCGCGGCCATGGGTGTCGGCCAGGAAATGCTCGTTGCGATCGGAGACCCAGCGCACCGGACGCTTCAGCTTCTCGGCCGCGATCATCGCCAGCGGATATTCGCGGTAGAGGAAGATCTTGGTGCCGAACCCGCCGCCGACATCCGGCGTCACCACGCGAATGCGCTTCGGGTCGACCTTGAGCACATAATTCGCGATCAGGTCGCGCATGCCGTGGCTGCCCTGGCTCCCCAGCGTCAGCGTCCAGCGCTTATCGGCCTTGTCGTATTCGGCGATGCAGGCGCGCGTCTCCATGTAGTTGGAGGCGAGCCGGTTGTTGACGATGGTGAGCGAGACCGTGCGCGCCGCCTTGGCGAAGGCCTTCTCGGTCCTCTCACGATCGCCCTGCTCGGCGACGAAGGCGACATTGCCCGCCCGGTCAGGCCACACCTGCGGCGCGCCATGCTCCAACGCCTCCGCAATGCCGGTCACGGCCGGCAACGGATTCCAGTCGATCTCGATCGCCTCGGCCGCGTCACGCGCCTGCGCCAGCGTTTCGGCGACGATGAAGGCGACGGCCTCCCCGACATGACGGACCGTGTCGGCCGGCAGCACCGGAACCGGGAGAGATTGCGACATCTCGCCCGAGACGGTCRTGACATGCCCCTTGCAGGGCAGATCGCCATACCCGGCGACATCCTTCCCGGTCAGGATCAGCTTCACGCCCTTCAGCTTCCGGGCGGTCTCGGTGTCGCCGATCGCAAAGCGGGCATGAGCATAGGGCGAGCGCAGCACGAAGGCGTGCAGCGCACCTTCTGCGGCGATGTCGTCAGTATACCGGCCTGTCCCGGTCGTCAGGCGTTGATCCTCGACCCGCCGCACAGGCTGGCCGAAACCGAATTTCATGGGACGCATGAGGCATATCCTCAGTTAGGTCTGATGAAAGACTGAAACAGAAACGCGGCCGCGTCAGCCCCCGGCGCATGGTCGCGAGCTGCGTTGAGCGCAAGGCGCCTCAGCGCGCCGTACGGATCGCCGTCTCCGAGAGCGAGACCATCGTCTTGTAGTTGTTGACGATCCAGTTCGCGTCGTTGGCCGCGCCGCGCCGGACATCGCCCTTGCTCTTGGCGAGCTTCTCGCTGAAATCGCGCAGCTTGCCGAGGCAGGAATTCGCCTGGCTCTCGATAAAATGCACGCCGCCCGGGCTCTTCTCTTTGAAGGTGTCCATCTCGCGGACCGCTCCGACATAGTCGGCTATCGCGGCGTTGAACGCCTTGAGATCGACGATCGGATGCTCGCTGCCCGGCATCAGATCGATGACCGCGGACAGGGCCGGAGCCTCAGTCCTCCGCGACCGGTTCGCCATGCGTCAGCCAATCCTTGAAGCCCCCGGCATAGTGGCTGTCGATGTCGAGACCTGCCGACTGCGCGAATTCGAGCGCCCGCCGCGAGCGGACGCCGGCAGCGCAGGACAGTACGACGCGCTTGCCCGGCTCGTTCGGCAGGTCCGCAGGATCGAATTGCGAGAGCGGCCGCGAGACCGAGCCCGGAATATGTCCCGCCGCGAATTCATGCGGCTCGCGCACGTCGACGAGCAGGATGGAGCCGTCGCTCAGACCCGCCTTGACGGCGTCGATATCGAGGTCGTTCACGATCATGGGCAGCATCTCCCGCTCAGTCCTGTTGCTCCGTCCACATAGGGCGGCGCGGCAGGGTATGCCAGCAGGAGGATAGCGGTGTCGGTCGAAAAGGCAGCAGCCGCGGACGAATGGCCCGCGGCTGCGTGATGGCTTGAAGGCTCAGCCCTGCGGCGGGATGCGCAGCACCCAGCCCGCCAAGATCAGGTCGGGGTTCTTTACCGGCGGCGTATTGGCCTTGACGATCTCGGTATACTTCGCGCCCTGGCCCTTGCCGTAATGCTCCTCGGCGATCTTCCAGAGCGTGTCGCCCTTCTTCACCGTGTAGAACACGGCAGCAGGCGCCTCCTTCGTGACGGCGAGGTCCGATTCGACCTGCGCCACGCCGGTGGTGTTGCCGAGCGCCAGGATGATCTTCTCCGCCTGCTCTGTCGACATGGCGTTGCCGGAGACCTTCACCTTGTCGCCATCGATCTGGATGTTGACGTCGGACGGCAATCCGTGCCCCGCCAGCTCCTTCTGCAGATCATCGGCGGTCGCAGCCTTGGCCGAGCCCGAACCGAAGATCTTGGCGCCCGCTTCCTTGATGAAACTGAACAAACCCATGGAATGCCTCCTTGTGTCGGGTGGCTATCAAGCCCTGTCGCAGCCCTATGTGCAAGCTGCGGAGGAAAAGGTGTTTTCTCGGAACCTGACCACTGATCGCGCGTGAAGGGCCGGAAGGCCCTTTCCTGCTTTCCGCGCGGCTGGCAAGAACGCCTTACCCCAACCCGGAGTTCCCCATGCTCTCACTCGCTCAGGCCCAGACCATCCTCGCGACGGCGCTCGCCCATGCCGAGGCCAATGGCTTCAAGCCGCTCGCCATCGCCGTCCTCGACGCACGCGGCGCACAGAAGGCCTTTGCGGCCCAGGACGGCACCAGCCTGAAGCGCGGCGAGATCGCGCTCGGCAAGGCGCATGGCGTCATCGCGCTCGGTGTCGGCTCGCGCGCACTGCACAAGATGGCACTGGATCGCCCCTATTTCGTCGAGGCGGCGACCCATGCGGTCGGCGGCTCGCTGGTGCCGGTGCCCGGCGGCGTGCTGATCCGCTCGCCCGAAGGCCCGGTTCTCGGCGCCATCGGCATCTCCGGCGACACCTCCGACAATGACGAGGCTGCGGCCTGCGCCGGCATCGCCGCGGCGGGCCTCACCGCCGAAACCGGGGCCTGATCCCGCGCTTTTTGCACTTGCCATTCGACTGCTGAGGCCTCATGTCCTCCGGTAATCTGGGTTCTTTAAACCGTACAGTTTGGACCGGATCGAAGGTAGGATTATGAGCGAAGCGGCAGCGGCCAACGAAAACGAAGTCATTACCACCGACGTCGTCATCATCGGTGCCGGCCCTTGCGGCCTCTTCGCGGTCTTCGAACTCGGCCTGCTCGACATCCGCGCGCATCTCGTCGACATCCTGCCGAAGGTCGGCGGGCAGTGCGCGGAGCTCTATCCGGAGAAGCCGATCTACGACATTCCGGGCTTCCCGATGGTCACCGGCCAGGCGCTGGTCGACAATCTGCTCGAGCAGATCAAGCCCTTCGGGCCCACCTTCCACCTCAACCAGATGATCGAGTCGGTCGAGCCATGCGGCACCGCCGAGGCGCCGCGCTTCCGCGTCACCACCGACGCCGGTACGGTTTTCGACACCAAGACGGTCGTCATCGCAGCCGGCGGAGGTTCCTTCCAGCCGAAGAAGCCGCCGATTCCCGGCATCGAGGCCTATGAGAACGGCTCCGTCTTCTACGCCGTGCGCAAGATGGAGGCCTTCCGGGGCCGCAACATCCTGATCATCGGCGGTGGCGACTCCGCCCTCGACTGGACGCTGAACCTGCAACCTATCGCCAACCGCGTCACGCTGATTCATCGCCGCGACGATTTCCGCGCCGCGCCGCACTCGGTCGAGCAGATGCGCGCCCTGGTCGCCGACGGCAAGATGGATATGAAGCTCGGCCAGGTCACGGGGCTCAAGGGCGAGAACGGCAAGCTCGAGGCCGTTCTCTGCCGCGGCACCGACAATGCACCCTTCGAGATCGCCTGCGATACGATGCTGCCCTTCTTCGGGCTGACGATGAAGCTCGGCCCGATCGCGGACTGGGGTCTGAACCTGCACGAAAACCTGATCCCCGTCGACACCGAGAAGTTCGAGACCAGCGTGCCCGGCATCTTCGCCGTCGGCGACATCAACGCCTATCCGGGCAAGCTCAAGCTGATCCTCTCGGGCTTCCACGAAGCTGCGCTGTGCGCGCAGAAGGTTCATCGCTACGTCTATCCGGAGAAGCGGCTGACCTTCCAGTACACGACCTCGTCGACGAGCCTGCAGAAGAAGCTCGGCGTCGCCTGAGCGGGCAGCAAGCCGAAACAGCCGAATGCTGGAAGCCGCGGCCAGGGCCGCGGCTTTTTCAATGCGCCATCGTCTCGCGCTGAACCTGGGCGGCGGCAGCACCACTATGGGCCGCACTCTGCGCCAGGCCGAGGCCGAGCGATTGGCGCACGCTCTCGGAGGGGCCGGCAAGCACAGGCGCTTTGCCCTGCGGGGCGCTGACGACCTGCGGCGCGTCGCGCTCATCCATCGGCGGCAGCGGCAGGTGATCCTCCGGCTCCTCCGGCTCGATCCGCGCCTTGAGCTCGGCGAGTGCGCCCCAGAGCGGCTGGAAGGAGAACCTGATCTTGTGCGTGCCAGCCGGCACCTGCACCGCGCGGAACAGCACATTGGCCTTCAGGATCTCGGTCTCGACCCCATCGACCTCGACCTTCCACCAGGGATGCCAGATGTCGTTGAGCACGACGAATCCGGCCGCAGGCGTCCTCACCTCGATCTCAACATGCGCGTTGCGATACTGCGTCAGCTTGATATCGGCCTGCACCGCGACCGGCCCTTCCGGGGTCGCGACGGGCGGCTCGACATCGAGCAGAACGGCCTGCTGCGGATCGGTGTCCGGCCAGCGGCCCGAGAGCTTCATGCTCTCGAAATCGGCGAACTGCCAGCCGCCCACGAACTGCACCCGCGGCAGCGCATGCGGGTTCTCGTAGACATAGCCTTCCTTGGTTCGCGCAACCAGATTGAGATCGCCGCTGCGCAGCGAGTGATCGACCTGATCGATCGGCACCGGCGAGGCGATGTAGCGCAGCCCAAGCAGGTTGGCGAGCCGGCAGCGATAGGATGGGAAGAGCGGCGTGAACTTGCGGTCCGCCGGCTTTGCGATGCCGTCGCCCGTACCCACGGCCTCGGAGAAATCTTCCAGCCGCAGGGGATTGTAGCCGAGCGTGTGGTCGAAGCCATGGACCATGCCGGCATTCGGCCACTCGAAGCCCATGCCGAGCAGCTCGACCCGGTCGCGGCGCGGCGAACCGGCGGGCTGGGACGTCAGGTGCTTCAGCACCGCAATCGTCTCGTTCTTCGTGCCCGGTTCCAGCACATCGTACATCTGCGGCGGCAACGCCGTGGACTCGTTCGGGCCGTTGTTGAAGCCGAGATCCGCTGCCACCACGCCCGTGACCAGAACCGCGGCGGCGGCAGTGCCGAGCGCTCCGCGCCAGCGCTGCAGGGCGAAGAAGGCGCCGCCCGCGACGGCGAACCAGCCCAGAGCCAGCGCAACCGGCCTCCAGGCGTCCGCGAGATGGCCCGCACCGCGCGAGACGATGAGAGCGAGGATGACCGTGGCCATGACCACGCCTGCGCCGATTATGAGATCGCGGCGGAAGGAGGTCCCCTCTTCCGCGGTCAGGATGCGGTGCAGCACATAGCCGGAGAGCACCGCCGCCAGCCCGCCGATCAGGAAGGTTGCGTCGGCCGGCCGGCGGAACTGCTTCACGCCCGGCAGATATTCGTATGCGAAGTGAAACAGCGGCGTGTAGCGCCCGAGTGCGAACAGCACCATGAAGGCGAACATCAGCGTCAGCGGCCGGATCGACTTGTCCCAGAGCCAGCCGCGAGTCAGGCCCGGCGCCAGCAGCAGCAGCATCGGCAGCGCGCCGAAATAAACCTGCGCCATATTCTGCGACAGGTAGAGGACCTGGGGGTCGCTATAGGGTCCCCAGAACTCGACATTGGGATCCTTGGCGCCGAACAGGTCCCCGATGAACGCGGTGAGCAGCGACACAGGGTGCAGCGAGCCGCGAGCCGCCACGCCGAAATCGATCTCGGGCCGTGTCGTCGCCTCGGCGAAGAGCCAGGTCCAGAGCAGCGGCAGGACGATGACGGCCAGCCCGACCACGCTGGCGGCCGCGATCGGCAGCAGGCTCGCGCGAAAAGCCGGCCAGCCACCGGAGACCCAATGCGCCACGACCATGCCGAACAGCACATAGCCGCCGAGCAGGGCGACCTGATCCGGCTCCAGCACCATCAGCCCGGCCGCCAGGCCAGCGAAAACACCGGAGAGAATCGAGGAACGCTGCAGCATCCGCGCCGTCAGCCAGAAGGCGATGGCGAAGAAGGCGAGGCTCGCGATCTGGCCGACATGCTGCACCCGCCACGCAGCCGAGGCCCCGAAGGCGAAGACCAGCGCCGCCATCAGGCCGCCGGCCGGATGCCAGCCGCGATCGCGGAAGAACATGATGAGCGCGAGGCCGCCGGCGAGCAGATGCGCCAGCACATAGGCGTCGACATCGCGGAAGCTCGGAGCCGGCGACAGCAGGGCGAGCAGGATCGCAGGCGAGAAGATCAGCGACTGCGGATCGGCGATCTGCGGCGAGCCGGCGAAAACGTTGTGGTTCCAGAAGGGCGACTGACCGGAATGGAGCGCATTCGCAAGAAACTGCACCTGCGCCTGGAAATGCGCCTTCGCGTCGAACGGAATCGTCACCGACCCCGAAAGCCAGGGCCAGCACAGGATGCCCCATGCCACGACGAAACCGATGGCCGCCAGCAGGTAGCCGGCGCCCCTTGCATCCACGCGTCTCAAATGGACCCCCACGGTCCTCGGCACGAACGGTCCCGTTCTGGGATCCTGTCTCCAGCCCTGTCAGTGGGTGGACCTTGCTGTCGCGCACCTGAACCGAATCTGAACGCAATCACGCAGCCGTGAGCGAAGCTCCGGACAATCTGAAGAAAGCGGAAATCCGGGTGACTATGTCGCTGTCACGGCTCCCCAAAGCGCCATCCCCGTCATGGTCGGGCTCGTCCCCGACCATCCACGTCTTCGTTGGTTGAAGACCGTGTTCAAGACGTGGATGCTCGCCACGAGGGCGAGCATGACGGCGGCGGCAGATCAGCGCGCGGCAGCGGCAAGCCAGCCGGCCAGTGCCTGACGCTCCGCGGGCGTCATGCCGGAAAGATTGTTCGGGGGCATTGCATGGGTCATCACGGCCTGCGTGCGGATGGCGCGGGCGTGGACGGCGATCTGCTCGGGCTCGTGCAGCAACACGCCCTTCGGCGCGATCTGGATGCCGGGCCAGGATGGCTCGGGCGCATGGCACATGGCGCAACGCCCGGTCACGATGTTGGAGACCTCGGCCGGCGGCAGTGTCATGCCGGCCATCAGGACAGGTTTCGGCACCTCCCGCGGCTTCAGGCCGAGCTGCTCGCGCCCGCCAGGCGAGGACGACATCGCCACCCAGAAAGCGAGCCAGAGCGCCAGGATCGCCACTGCCCAGCACCACCAGGGCGATTTCGCATGGTCGCCGTGCCGGACATTGAAGAAATGCCGTATCAGCGCGCCGGCGACGATCACCAGCGCCACCAGCAGCGGGATCACCGCCGAATTGGCATAGGTCACCGGATAGTGGTTCGACAGCATCAGGAACAGCACCGGCAGGGTGATGTAGTTGTTATGCGTCGAGCGCTGCTTGGCGGCCTTGCCGTATTTCGGATCGGGCGTCTGCCCGGCGACCAGCGCCGCGATGACCTTCCGCTGCCCCGGCATGATGTTGAAGAAGACGTTGGCGGTCATGATCGTCGCCATCAGCGCGCCGGTATGGATGAGCGCGCCGCGCCCGGAGAAGACGTTGGCGAAAGCCCAGCTCGCTGCGACGACATAGCCGAAGCCGATGAGTCCGAGCAGGACGTCATGCCGGCCGAGCGGCGACCTGCACATCAGGTCGTAGATCACCCAGCCGGCGACCAGCGCCGCGATGCCGATCGCGCCCGCCGCGAGCGGCGAGAGCTGCATCACCGCCGGATCGATCAGATAGAGCTCCGACTGCGCGTAATAGACCCAGACCAGCAGGAAGAAGCCGGAGATCCAGGTCCAGTAGCTCTGCCATTTGTGCCAGGTCAGCTCGGCCGGCATCACGGCGGGCGCGACCATGTATTTGCGCATCTCGTAGAAGCCGCCGCCATGGACCTGCCAGGCGCGCCCGCCTGTGCCGGCCGGAATGTCCGCGGCCGGCTTCAGCGAGGCGTCGAGATGGATGAAGAAGAAGGAGGCACCGATCCAGGCGATCGCCGTGATGACATGGAGCCAGCGCAGCATCATGCCGCCCCATTCCATCAGATAGGCTTCGAGCATGGCGCTGTGCTCCGCGAGGGCTGGTGGTGATCCCGAATCCGGAGGATGCCGCTCCGGCGCCACCAAGCTAACCCGCTTTCGCCGGGTCCGAAATCGCCCGAGATTTGACATCCGGGAACATGATCTTATCGCAAAAGCCGATATCGATTTTCCCGCATGGCGCTCTACAGTTGCGCAGAACGACGGGGTTCCGGAATCGATGCGCGCCGGACGGCGCTGCTTTCAGGAGAACGGCAGGGAATGGGACGCCTCTCGACGCATGTGCTCGACACGGTCAATGGCCGCCCTGCCGCCGGTGTCGCGATCACGCTGGAACGGCTGCATCCCGACGGCTCGCGCGAGCGGCTGGCCCAGGCCGTGACCAATTCCGACGGCCGCACCGATGGCCCGCTGCTCTCCGGGGTACTCCAGCCTGGCAGCTATGAACTGAGCTTCGCGGTCGGCGCCTATTTCCGCGGTCTGGGCAGCGCCCTGCCCGAGCCCGCCTTTCTCGATCTCGTCCCAATCCGCTTCGGCATCGCCGAGCCCGAAGGGCACTATCACGTCCCGCTCCTGGCCTCGCCCTGGAGCTACTCCACCTATCGCGGCAGCTAGACCTCATGACCCAGACGACCTATCCGCGCGACATGAAGGGCTATGGCCGCAATGCCCCTCACCCGCATTGGCCGGGCGAGGCGCGCATCGCCGTCCAGTTCGTGATCAACTACGAGGAAGGCGGCGAGAACTGCATCCTCCACGGCGACGCCGCCTCGGAAGCCTTCCTTTCCGAGATCGTCGGCGCGGCCCCTTGGCCGGGCCAGCGCCATATGAACATGGAGTCGATCTATGAATACGGCTCCCGCGCCGGCTACTGGCGGCTGTGGCGGATGTTCACGGAGCGCAACCTGCCCGTGACCGTTTTCGCCGTCGCGAGCGCGCTGGCGCGCTATCCCGAGATCGTCGACTCGATGCAGGAGGCCGGCTGGGAGATCGCGACCCACGGCCTGAAATGGATCGACTATCGCGACACTCCCAGGGAGCGCGAACGCGCCGACATTCTTGAGGCGATCCGCATCCAGACCAAGCTTACCGGGGAACGGCCGCTCGGCTGCTACCAGGGCCGCACGTCCGAGAACACGATCCCCCTGACGATGGAGGAAGGCGGCTTCCTCTACACCGCAGATGTCTATGCCGACGAATTGCCCTACTGGCTCGCCGGTCAAAACGGTCCGCAGCTGGCCGTGCCCTATACGCTCGACGCCAACGACATGCGCTTCGCCACGCCGCAGGGCTTCAACACCGGCGAGCAGTTCTTCACCTACCTCAAGGACTCTTTCGACACGCTTTATGCCGAGGGCGAGACGGCCCCGAAGATGATGTCGATCGGCCTCCATTGCCGCCTCGTGGGCCGTCCGGGCCGGGCCGCGGCACTCGCCCGCTTTCTCGACTACGTGAAGAGCCATGACCGGGTCTGGGTCGCGACCCGGCTCGACATCGCCCGCCACTGGGTCAGGACGCAACCCCCGGCGGCCGGCTATGTACCCTCGAAGCTACCCAAGGCGCTCTTCGTCGAAGTCTTCGGCCGCGTCTGGGAGAACTCGCCCTGGATCGCCGAGGCGACCTACGATGCCGGGCTCGGCGCGGCGCAGGATACCGCGGAGGGCCTGCATGCCGCGATGGTCGCGGCGATGCGCAAGGCCTCGCCCGAGCGGCAGAAGATTCTGCTCAACGCCCATCCCGATCTCGCCGGCAAGCTCGCTGCGGCCGGAGAGATGACGGAGGAATCGACGCAGGAACAGTCTTCGGCGGGGCTTGATCGATTGAGCAGCGACGAGCGCGTGCGCTTCACCGCCCTGAACGAGGCCTACAAGGCCCGCTTCGGCATCCCCTTCATCATGGCAGTGAAGGGCGCCACCAAGGCTCAGATTCTGGCGGCTTTCGCAGAGAGGCTGAAGAACACGCCCGCGCAGGAATTCGCAACGGCACTGGCACAGGTCGAGAAGATCACGCTGCTGCGTCTCAAGGAATTGCTGCCGGCAGGCTGAGCCCGGCCGACCGCGGCGCCGTCAGGTTCGAGCTTGACCCGAGCATCTCGGAAACCAGCTGCCTCCAGCCCTGAGATTCTCGGGTCTACGCTGCGTTGCACCCGAGAATGACGCGCTCCCGGAACCTCCGCTCCTCCCGCCACGTTGATGAGCGGGGAAAGGGAGGCGCGTCCGTGTTCCGCCTGTTGCTGATCATACTCGTGCTGATCATCGGCTATGATGCCGTGGCGCATCAGGGCGCCTATACGCGCGAAGCCTGGAACGCCGTCACTCGGCTGACCGGCTCGGCCATCGAGGGTGCGAAGGGGCTGGGCGAGCGCGCGCGGGACGACGCCAACGCTCCCCGCAACTGAGCCGTTTCTTCAGGCCGCCGCGCGCGCCTCGACGATGCCCGCGATCGCCTCGAGCATCCGCGTGTCGTCTCCCGCCAGCCCCTCCATCGCCGCCATGCGCTGGATCACCGTGCCGGCGATCGCTTCCTCCACCGTATCCTCGGCGTAGGTATAGAAGATCGTCGCATGCTGGCCGTCGCGATGGCAGCGGCCTTCGATCTGCTGCAGCTGGATGGCGCTGTGGCGCATGTCGTGGACCACCAGCGCCCGCTCCCGCTCGCCGCCCGGCATTTCGCCGCGATGCAGCGAGATCGACTCTGTGACGGTGAAGATCATCGCATCGAGCGCGCCGGTCTGGAAGGCGATGCGCGTCTCTTCGTTCTGCGCGCCCGAGCGCTCGCCATTGATCTCGCCGACACGCCAGCCACGCCCTCTCAGCGTCTCGGCCAGCATCGCGCTGGTTTCGAGGAAGGCGACGGAGATCGCCACCTGCTCGTCATTCCCGAGCAGATCCTCGCAGAAATCGGCCGTGCCGGGGATGCGGAGCAAACTGGCTTTCTGCCGGAAGCGCAGATCGGCGGCCCAGCCCTGCGGCTTGCGCGTCGAGCCGCCGGCCAAGCCCAGCTCCTTGCGGAACTCCCGCCAGGTCGCCTCGTAGAGCTTGCGCGCAGCGCTATCCAACGCGACGGGCGCGAGCTCGCGCTGCACCTCCGGCCAGCCGGCGATCTCCTCGGGCCGGCGGCGCAGGCCGATGGCGTTCGCGCCGCGATAGAGCAGATCAGCCATCACCTTGCGGTCGGTCTCGTTCGGCTCCCAGCTCCAGTTCTTCCAGCGGCCCTTGGCCCTGCCGATCTTCAGCCGCTTCATCAGCGTGCGGAAGCCGTCGAGATCGGCGGTCGGCATGCCGGCCGCTTTCGCCAGCAACGGCGCGAGATAGGACAGCTCGTGCGGCGACTGCCCTGCCGTCGCGCTCATATAGATGGTGAAATCGGCCGCTTCGGCCATCTGCCGGCAGACCAGCCCCTGCTGCGAATTGGGATTGCGGATGCGGTGGGCTTCGTCGATCACGACAAGCGGCCAGACTCGCTTCGGCCGGCCATGCTTCGCGAGTTCATTGTTCTTCGCCCGCGCCGAGCGTTTCCGGCTGTCAGCGACTGGGGCGAGCAACGACTTCGTCTTCTCGAAATTCATCAGCGTCACGCGCTTCGCCGGCAGGCCCGACAACGCCATGGTCCGCCGCCATTGCGGGATCGCCCCTTTCGGGCAGATCACCAGCACGTCCTCCTCCGGCATCGCCGAGAGCGCGAGCCAGGCCGAGAGTGTCTTGCCGAGGCCGGTGAGGTCGCCGAGCAGGAAGCCGGCGGCCCCCTTCCCTCGCGCGGCCAGGATCGCATCGCGGGCGACGAGCTGGTGCGGATGCGGGGTGAACGTCATGCGGAAAGGAAGATCCTCATCGGTGTCTGGGCGCCCCGCCCTGCCCGGCGGGCATGGCGCGCCCGGCTCTCTTGGCACTGGCGCAACCGCGCGTCCACCGGCACTGTGCCGGCCATAAATCCGGGAGACCTTACGACCATGACCCGCGCACAGGCGATCGCGAAAGCTCAGGACTATTTCGATTCAGGCCGAATGAAGAGCGACCTCGGTCGCCTCGTCGCGATCCCTACGGAAAGCCAAAACCCGGACCGCGCCCCCGTCCTCGGCGAATATCTCGAGCAGGAGATGCAGCCCCTTCTCGAATCGCTCGGCTTCACCTGCCGCACCCTGACCCATCCGAAGGCGCGCGGCCCCTTCCTCTATGCCGAGCGCATCGAGGACGAAGGCCTGCCGACCATCCTCGGCTACGGCCATGGCGATGTGATCCGCGGCCTCGACGCGCAATGGAGTGAGGGCCTCTCGCCCTGGAAGCTCGTCGAGCGCGAAGGCCGCTGGTATGGCCGCGGCGTCGTCGACAACAAGGGCCAGCACCTGATCAACCTCAGCGCGCTCAGCGCCGTTCTGGAGACGCGCGGCAAACTCGGCTTCAATGCCAAATACCTGATCGAGATGGGCGAGGAGTCCGGCTCGCCGGGCCTGCGCGAGCTCTGCACCGAGCAGAAGGAGCTGTTCAAGGCCGACGTCCTGATCGCCTCGGATGGGCCGCGGCTCAATGCCGAGCGCCCGACCGTCTTTCTCGGCGCGCGCGGCGGCGTCACCTTCGACCTCTCGATCAATGCCCGCGAGGGCGGCCATCACTCTGGCAACTGGGGCGGCATCCTCTCCGACCCTGCGATCCAGCTCGCCCACGCCATTGCCTCGATCACCTCGCCGAGCGGACAGATCCGCATTCATGAATGGGTGCCCAAGGAGCTGCCACCGGCGGTGCGCAAGGCGCTTGTCGGCTGCGAGATCGATGGTGGGCCGGACGGCCCGACGATCGATCCGAACTGGGGCGAGCCGGGCCTGACCCCGGCGGAGCAGGTCTTCGGCTGGTGCTCTTTCGACGTGCTGGCGATGAAGTCGGGCGTGCCCGAGACGCCGGTCAACGCCGTGCCGCCGAACGCCTGGGCACGCTGCCAGCTGCGCTTCGTCGTCGGCATCGACTACGACGATGTCGTGCCGGCTCTGAAGCGGCATCTCCAGCGCCATGGCTTCCCCATGGTCGAAGTGTCGCTCAGCCGCTCCGAGATCTTCGGCGCGACGCGCCTCGACCCGGAAGATCCCTGGGTGGATTTCGCCCTCGCCTCGATCGCCGAAAGCACCGGCAAGAAGCCGGCCCTGCTGCCCAATCTCGGCGGGTCGCTGCCGAACGACATCTTCGCGGATATCCTGGAGCTGCGCACCATCTGGGTACCGCATTCCTATCCCGGCTGTTCGCAGCACGCGCCGGACGAGCATCTGCCGGTCGCCATCGCCCGCGAGGGCCTGACCGCCATGGCCGGTCTCTACTGGGATATCGGCTCGGGCGACGCACCGGCGGTCTAGTACTCGCCCTTGAGGCCTACTCCTGCGGCTGACGCGGATCGCGCCCCGGTGGGAGATCGATGGGTGTCGCCGGAGGTGCTTCCGGCGGCGCGTTAGGCGGAAACTCCGGCGGCGGTTCGGTCGGGATGCCCTGGGGTTCCTCGTCCGGCGGCGACTCGACCGGCGGTGCCGGCGGAACATTGCCGGGCGTCAACGGTGGCGCCTCCGGAGGCGGATCGGGGATGGCCGGGGTATTGCCGGGTGCGGCCTTCAGGCCGTTGTTGAACTGCATCATGCGAAACCTGTCCTTTTCAGACAGAAACGCCCGAGCCGCCGAAAGGCTCCGCGGTGCAGCGATGGGGCAGGCGTAGCCGCCCACTCAGTCCGGCGAGGGACCTCCGTCCCCGTTACGCTCGGGCGGCGTAGCGCGACCCTGGAGCCTATGTTCCAGCGAATGATCGAGGGCCAGCAGGACGAGTGCCAGAGCCGTCGCTGTCAGCGTCACCGGCCACTTCCCCAGCCCGGCTGAGCACCCCAGCGCCGCCGTCACCCAGATCGCCGCCGCCGTGGTCAGCCCGTGCGGCGTCATCTCGCGATCGCGATGGATGATAAGGCCGGCGCCGAGAAAGCCGATGCCGGTCAGCACACCCTGAACCACGCGGCTCGCCGCATCGGGATGGAGCGTCTCGCTGAACAGGCTCGCAGCCGCTGCCGTACCGATTCCCACCAGGCCGAAGGTGCGCAGCCCCGCACTCTTGCGGTGAAGGGTCCTCTGCCAGCCGACCGCCACGCCCGCGACGAGGCCGGCCAGCAGCCGAAGCATCAATTCGAGTTCGTCCAAGATGCCGTTCGCTCCGCAGGCGCCGTGACGCGACGATAGCACAGCCGCGAATCCGGCGAAGCAACCGCATGGCTGCTCGGCCCGCGAAGTGGCTATCCAACGATGTCCAGGAAAACCGTGGTGGGTGATGTAGGGCTCGAACCTACGACCCGCTGATTAAGAGTCAGCTGCTCTACCAACTGAGCTAATCACCCATACGCCACGAAGCGTTGCCGTTCGGCGGCGTCAGCCGCGTCAGGCAGGGGGCGTGTAGCAAAGGCCCCGCCCCCTGTCCACCCGTCTGTGACAGATTTTTCAAACTCGGCGGGAAAGGTCCCACCGAGCTGTGGATTATCATGCCGCGCGGCGGTTCAGCAGGTGGTAGAGCACGATCGCGCCGAAGGTCGCGGTGCCGATTCCGCCGAGCTCGTAGCCGAAGATCGGCAGCTTCAGATCGCCAGCGCCGAGAATCAGCGCGGTCGCGACGGTGATCAGATTCTTCGGCTCGGAGAAGTCGACCTTGTTCTCCACCCAGATGCGGCCGGCGGTGGCGGCGATGAGGCCGAAGACCACGACCGCGAGGCCGCCGAGCACCGCGACGGGAATCGTGCCGATCACCGCGCCGAACTTCGGCGAGAAACCGAGAGCCAGCGCAATGATGCCGGCGGCGACGAACACCAGCGTCGAATAGACTCGCGTCACCGCCATCACGCCCATGTTCTCGGCATAGGTGGTCACGCCCGTGCCGCCGCCCGAGCCGGCGATCATCGTGCCCAGCCCGTCGGCGAAGAAGCCACGGCCAATCAGGTGGTCGAAATTGCGCCCGGTCATCACCGAGATGCCCTTGATGTGGCCGAGATTCTCCGCGACCAGGATGATCGCGACCGGCACGATCAGCGTCATCGCCTTCATGTCGAAGACCGGCGCCACGAAATGCGGCAGGCCGAACCAGGCGGCCGCGCCGATCTTGCCGAAGTCGATCGGCGGTGCGCCGAAGCTCGGCGCCGTCAGCGCATAGAGGATATAGGCAGCGAGCCCGCCGATGAGGATGGGCAGGCGCTGCGGCAATCCCCGGCCGTAGACCGCGACCAGCGCCACCGCGACCACCGTGAACAGCGCGAGCCATTTGGTGTAGGGGCTCGCGGAGATCATATTGATCGCGACCGAGGTCAGGTTGAGGCCGATCGCCGCCACGACCGCACCGGTCACCACCGGCGGCAGCAGCTTCTCGATCCAGTTCGTTCCGACGCCCTGCACGATCAGGCCGATCAGCGCATAGACCGCGCCGCAGGCGATGATGCCGCCGAGCGCGACGCCGATGTTCGGATTGGGACCGGAGCCGGCATAGCCCGTCGCCGCGATGACGACGCCGATGAAGGCGAAGGAGGAGCCGAGATAGCTCGGCAGCTGCCCGCGCGTGATGACGAAGAACAGCAGCGTCGCGATGCCCGAGAAGAAGATCGCGACATTCGGGTCGAAGCCCATCAGCACCGGCGCCAGCACCGTCGAGCCGAACATGGCGACGACATGCTGCAAGCCGGCGATGATCGTCTGCCCTGTCGGCAGCCGCTCGTCCGGCATCACTGCGCCGGAAGTCTTCAGGGTCCAGTTCGGAAAATAGCCCATCGGCATCGCTCCCCAGGGTCGCCGGGGGGCGACCGCACCGGAAGAGCAGATGAGGGCAAGAGGCAGGCCAGCGCCAGATCGCGCCGGCGTCATCCACCGGAATCCGGAGGCGACAGACGTCATGCCCGGGCTTGACCCGGGCATCCCCTGCGGAGCGAGGCTCCAGGATTCTTCGCCTCCGGAGATTCTCGGGCCGGCACTTCGTACCGCCCGAGAACGACGCTCTTGAACTTACTCCGCCGCCTGCGCGTGCAGGCGCCCGCCGCGGGCGATCAGCTTGTTGAGCGCCGCCAGATAGGCCTTGGCCGAAGCCACCAGCGTATCGGGATCAGCGCCGCGCCCGCTGACGGAAGAGCCGTCGCGCGAGAGGCGCACCGTCACCTCGGCCTGGGCGTCCGTGCCCTCGGTCACCGCGTGGACGTCGTAGAGCTCCAGCCCGGCCTCATGCGGCACGATCGCCTTGATCGCGTTGAAGATGGCGTCGATCGGGCCGTTGCCCTCAACCTCCTCGGTAACATGCCGGCCTTCGACATCGAGCTTCATGGTCGCACGCTGCGGGCCGCGCGTGCCCGCGATCACCGTGAGCGATTCCAGCTTGATGCGGTCATGGGCGGTTGCGATGTTCTCGTCGACCAGCGCCTCGATATCCTCGTCATAGACGTGCTTCTTGCGGTCGGCCAAGGCCTTGAAGCGGGTGAAGGCGTCTTCCAGCTGATTGTCGCCGAGATCGTAGCCCATCTCCTTCAGCTTGGAACGGAAGGCGGCGCGGCCGGAATGCTTGCCCATCACCAGCGAGGTCTTGGTCACGCCGACCGAGGCCGGCGTCATGATCTCGTAGGTAGTGTTGTTCTTCAGCATGCCGTCCTGGTGGATGCCGCTCTCATGGGCGAAGGCGTTCCGGCCGACGATCGCCTTGTTGTACTGCACCGGGAAGGAGCAGGCGCTCGATACCGCCTTCGAGACGCGCATCAACTGCGTCGCGTCGATGCCGGTGTCGTAGGGCAGCACGTCGCCTCGTACGCGCAGCGCCATCACGACCTCCTCCAGCGCGGCATTGCCGGCGCGCTCGCCGATGCCGTTGACCGTGCACTCGACCTGCCGGACGCCGCCCTCGATCGCCGCCAGCGAATTGGCGACGGCCAGGCCCAGGTCATTGTGGCAATGCGCCGAGAAGATCGCTTTGTCCGCGTTCGGCACGCGCTCGCGCACCGCCTTGAACATGGCGCGATACTCGTCCGGCGTCGCATAGCCGACCGTGTCGGGCAGATTGATCGTGGTAGCACCGGCCCGGATCGCAGCCTCGACCGTGCGGCAGAGATAGTCGATCGGCGTGCGTGTGGCGTCCATCGCCGACCACTCGATATCGTCGACCAGATTGCGCGCCTGCGTCACCGTCGCAGTGATAATCTCCAGAACCTGCTCCTGCGTCTTGCGCATCTGGTGTTCCAGATGGATCGGCGAAGTCGAGACGAAGGTGTGGATGCGCGGCTTCACCGCATGGCGCACCGCCTCGCCGGCGCGGGCGATGTCGGTGCTGATGGCGCGGGCGAGGCCGGCGACCGTGGCGCGCTTCAACCGGCGAGCGATCTCCGAGACGGCCTCGAAATCGCCTTCCGAGGCGATCGGGAAGCCGGCCTCGATGATGTCGACGCCCATCACGTCGAGCGCCTCGGCGATCTCCAACTTCTCCTCGAAGGTCATGGTGGCGCCAGGGCACTGCTCGCCGTCGCGCAAGGTGGTGTCGAAAATCAGCACGCGCTCTTTGGAGGAGCTGTTCTGGATCGGATTGGTCATGGTCTGCTTCCGGTTTCGGTGCGCCGCGAGATCGGAAAAGGCGGGCGCTGGGTTTGCTGTCGGCGGTTCTCGTCACTCCCCTGAGCGCCCAGGCAGCATGCCCGGCCGGCCCTCAGGGGCAGCTAAGGAGAAGGAGGCCAGGAAGCGAGAACGAAGCGCGTGCGAGGGGAGCGCGAGCGCACATGCTGACGGCCTGCGCAGCGGCGCAGTCCTTCGTCAGGTCATGGCGGGCGGTCGAAACCACGGGCGTTCCTCAAATCGACGGGACAGGATGTAACCGAAAGCAGGTGTCGAGCGCAAGCATGTGTCTTATGCACGCGCGTCAAATGACAGAGGCGATCTGTGGATTATGCTGGCGCGGCGCGATTCGGCCGGCGGTCGCGCCATGCTGGAATCCGGCCTCTTGCTGCCGGAGACCCGCGCCGATGATGCGCTATGACCGCCCCGCCATCGGGCTCGCCTTCGGCCTCACCGGCCTCGCCGGTTTCGTCGATGCGCTCGGCTTCCTCAGCCTCAGCGGCTTCTTCGTCTCCTTCATGACCGGCAACACCACCCGCCTTGGCATCGAACTGGCCGGGCGCCATGCTGGCGGCATCGTTCTGGCCGCGACGATCCTCGGCCTCTTCGTCCTCGGCGTGGTCTGCGGCTCGCTCATCGGCCATTTCGGCAGGCAACAGCGAAAGGCGGCGGTGCTCGCCTTCGTCACCGCGGTCCTGATCTTCGCAGCCAGCCTCGACACCATCGGACTCAGCACGGCCGCGGCCGGCATGCTCGCCTTGGCGATGGGCGCGGAGAACTCGGTCTTCCAGCGCGATGGCGAGGTCACGATCGGCCTGACCTACATGACCGGCACGCTGGTGAAGATGGGGCAGCGCCTCGCCGGTGCGCTGCTCGGCGGGCCGAAGCTCGCTTTCCTGCGCCATCTCGTGCTCTGGCTCGGCCTGCTCAGCGGCGCCGTCGTCGGAGCCGCCGCGCATAGCCGCATCGGCCTCGACGCGATCTGGCTGGCGGCCGGAGCGGCTGCCGGATTCACGGTGCTGGCGTTCTTCATGCCGGAGCGCGGATAGCCCTGCCTTGCCGGGTCTTTGGGCCTTTCTCCGGCATGAGAGCAGTGCTAAGCATTCCCTAACGTCACGCACTACAACGATGACCGACTGCTCGAACAGATCGGTGCAACGGGAACGCCTGCACGAAACGTCAGGGAGGCAATCATGCAGCAGACGATCTTCGGCGTGCTCCTCGTCATCGGCCTTTCGGTGCCCACGGCGCTCACTGCGCAAACGGCACCGACGCAGGAGAAGCTGCGGCGCGGCGAATACCTCGCGAGCATCATGGACTGCGCCGGCTGCCATACGCCGGGCATCTTCCTCGGAAAGCCCGACATGCAACGGCGGCTCGCGGGATCCGAGGTAGGCTTTCACATTCCGGGCCTCGGCACCTTCTTTCCGCCCAATCTCACGCCGGACCGGGAGACGGGGCTGGGCTCCTGGTCGGAGGCTGACATCGTCAAGGCTGTCCGTCAGGGAGCCCGGCCCGACGGCCGCGTCCTCGCGCCGGCCATGCCCTATCAGAGCTACGCCAAGCTGACCGAAGCGGATGCTTCAGCCTTGGCCGCCTATCTCAAGAGTCTGAAGCCCGTCTCCCATAAGGTCCCGGCGATCGTCGGCCCCAACGAGAAGGCCACCGCGCCCTATCTTACCGTCAACATGCCGCAATAGGCGGCCGACCGGACGGCGCGATTTCACTGCTCCCGAGAATCAGACATCGTCGGGCGGTCTTGTTTCCGCGGAGCTTTCCGATGCGTCATCTGCCCGTCCTTGCACTCTCCGCCGTCCTGCTATCGGCCTGCCAGACTTCGACGGTCAGCGCGCCCCCTGCCCCGCCGCCGGAACAGGCTGCGCCGGGCGTGACGCCCAGCAGCTTCCGCATGCCGACGGGCACGGGCTGTTCGGGCGAGGTCGAGCGCTTCCAGGCGGTGATGGACAACGATCTCGCCACCGGGCACACGACCAAGGGTGTGCATGACCGGGTCAGCGGCGAGATTTCGCGCGCCCGGTCGACCTGCGCGGCGGGCAACGAGGCCGGCGCAATCAGTCAGATCCATGCGACGAAAGCGAGATTCGGCTATCCTGGCTGAGACAGCAGCTCAGGCCTGACTGAAGGGACACCGCCATGAAACGCCTGCTAGCAACTGCCGCCGTCGCAGCAGCCATGCTCGGCGTTCCGGCATCCGCCTTCGCCTTCTCCGCCTCATTTTCCTGGAAGGGAATAAGCGCCTGCGGCGGAATCTCGCCGGCCTTCACGGTCCGTAACGCTCCGAAGGGCACGACGAGGCTGCGCTTTGCCATGCGCGACACCGACGCGCCCAATTTCCGGCATGGCGGCTCGACAGTCGCCTATGACGGCAAGGGGCGCGTGGCGCAGGGGGCTATCAGCTATGTCGGCCCCTGCCCTCCAACGGGGCAGAAACATCGCTACGTCTGGACGATCGAGGCGCTGGACAACAGCGGTGCCGTGCTTGCCCGGACCGAGGCTCAGGGCTCGTTTCCGCCCTGAGCGCGCCGGTTCGAGATGCTCCCGCTCAGGCCGCCAGCCCCCGCTTCTCCAGCAGCGCATCCGGGGTCGGCAGCCGGCCGCGGAAGAGCGTATAAGCCTCGGCCGCATCGCGCGTATCGCCCGCCGAATAGATGTAGCGCTTCAGCTTTTCGGCGAGCTGGGCCGAGAACACATCGCCCGTCTCGATGAAGGCGTTGAAGGCGTCTGCGTCCATCACCTCCGACCAGAGATAGCTGTAGTAGCCGGCCGAATAGCCATCGCCCGAGAAGACATGGGTGAAGTGCGGCGTGCGGTGGCGCATGATGATCTCGTTGGGCATGCCGATGCGCGCGAGCTCCGCCGCCTCGAAGGCGAGCGGATCGACCTCCGCCGGCTCCTCCAGCGAATGGAAGGCGAGATCGACCAGCGCCGAGGAGGTGTACTCCACGGTGGAGAACCCTTGATTGAAAGTCTGCGCCTTCTCGATCTTCTCGATCAGAGCCTCCGGGATCGGCTCGCCGGTCTCCGCATGCAGGCAATAGTCCCGCATCACCTCGCGCGTCAGGAACCAGTGCTCGTAGAGCTGCGACGGCAACTCGACGAAATCGCGCGCCACCGCCGTGCCGGCGAGTGAGCCATAGGTTACATCCGAGAGCAGCCCGTGCAGCGCATGGCCGAACTCGTGGAAGAGCGTGCGCGCATCGTCGAGCGAGAGCAACGCGGGCTTGCCCTCCGCCGGCTTGGCGAAATTGCAGACATTGACGATGATCGGCCGGGTCTCGCCACCGAGCTTGCGCTGGCCGCGGAAGGCGCTCATCCAGGCGCCGGAGCGCTTCGAGGAACGGGCGAAGTAGTCGCCGATGAACAGGCCGATATGGCGCCCGGTCGCGGCTTCCGTCACCTCGAAGATGCGGACATCCGGGTGATAGCCGGCGAGTTCCGGCCGCTCGGCGAAGGAAAGCCCAAAGAGCTTGCCGGCAACGTCGAAGGCAGCCTGCCTGATGCGGTCGAGCTGTAGATAGGGCTTCAGCACGGTTTCATCGAGCGCATAGGTCTTCTGCCTGACCTTCTCGGCATAGTGGCGCCAGTCCCAGGGGCGGATCGGACCGTTCTCGCCTTCATCCTGGGCGAGAGCCGCGAGATCGGCCGCCTCGCGCGCGGCGCGCGCCTTGGCGGGCTTCCAGACCAGTTCCAGAAGGCCGCGGACATGCTCAGGCGTCTTCGCCATGGCGTCGTCGAGCTTGAAATGCGCGAAGGTCGGATATCCCAGCAGCTTCGCCTTCTCGGCTCGGAGCTTCACCATCTCGGAGACAATGGCGCGGTTGTCGCTCTCGCCGCCATTCTCGCCGCGCTTGCTCCAGGCGATGAAGGCTTCCTCGCGCAGATCGCGGCGGGTCGAGAAGGTCAGGAAGGGCTCGATGATCGAGCGCGACAACGTCACCGCATGCTGGTCCGGCCTGCCGCGGTCGGCCGCCGCGCGCGCCATCGCCGCCTTCAGGAACTCCGGCAGGCCCGCGAGCCCGGCCTCGTCCTCGATAAACAGAGCATAGGCGGATTCGTCCTTCAGCACGTTCTGGCTGAACTGCGTGCCGAGCGCCGCCAGCCGCTCATTGATGGCGGCGAGCCGCTTCTTGTCCTCCGGCGCGAGCTTGGCACCCGAGCGGATGAAGCCCTTATAGGTCCGTTCCAAGAGACGCGCCTGCTCGGCGCCGAGGCCGAGCGTATCGCGCTTGGCGTTGACGGCATCGACGCGGGCGAAGAGCCCCTCATCCATCATGATCGCCGACCAGTGCCGCGAGGAGATCGGCGACATCTCGCGCTCGATCGCCTGCAGCGCCTCGTTCGTGTCGGCACCGGTCAGGTTGTAGAACACGCCGCCGACGCGGCTGAGCGCACGCCCTGCCCGTTCCAGCGCTTCAATGGTGTTGGCGAAGTCGGGCGCAGCCTCGTCTCCGACGATCGCCGCGATCTCCGCCTTGTGCTTGTCGAGCGCCGCGTCGAAAGCCGGGCGAATATGCTCCGGCTTGATCGCGGCGAAAGGCGGCAGCCGAAACGGCGTTTCCCAGCGCGTGGCGAAGGGGTTCTCCACCGGCAGTGGAAGGGATTCCGGATAGGCGGTGTCGGCAGAGCTCATCGGGTTACTTTCGCAGGGCGGCAGGATCAGTTGCCGTCGAAGATATGTGCGAGATAGCGGCGCATGAAGGGCGGCATGTCGTGCTTTTCAGTCTCGGCGAGATCGCGCACGATCACGATGTCGGAGAGCTCCTCCTCTTCGAGGAGCTTCATCCGCCCCAGCATGAGCGCGCGCGCTTCATCCGCTGGCAGGTCGATTCCGACCTCGCGCATGAAGGCGATGCGCCCCTGTTCGATCAGCGCCGTCCAGCCCTCGCCCACGCTGAGCTCCTCGACGCTCAAGCCCGTTTCCTCCGCGAGCTCGCGGGTGACGCTGCCGGCGAGGTCGAGCCTGCCGTCGGGGCGTGCATCCTCGCGGTCGGGCGTGCCGGCGGCGAAATAGACCTTGCCGGCATTGGCGGTGTGCTCGCCCATTTTCCCGCAGAGGAAGGCGCCATCATTGGCCCGAAGCGCCGCCATGGCAAAGCCGTTTCGGATCACAGGGCCGGGATGGCCGACATCGCGCCAGGTCATGAAGGCGGCATAGTCGGTCTCGAAGTAGCCCGCCTCGAACACGCCGTCGCGGATCGCGGCGCGGTGCTGGAGCATGATGCGGCCGTTGAACATCGCGGGCTTCCCGGCGCTTATCGTCGCCCAATGCGCCTCGATATCCCCGGCATTTTCGCGGGCAAAGCCCCAGTCATAAGGCTCGATCTTGGCATCGACCCTCGACAGCCGGACGATCGTGCCGTTCTCGACGCCGTCGCTCACAGCAATACGCCCTCGCTGACCACGATGGCCGAACCGCCGATGCGCGCCGAGACGAGTGCGCCGTTCCGGACGCTCAGTTCCAGCGCGATCTGCGAGGGCCGGCCCATCTCGTAGCCCTGTTCGACGACGAAGCGATGGTCGCCGTCATCCGGCTTGCCATAGGCCATAACGGCACCAGCGAACGCCGCGACCGCGCCGCCCGTCGCCGGGTCCTCGCCGATTCCGGCCCCGGGCCAGAACATGCGGGCATGGAAGGCGTTCCCGGCCTCGGCTGTCTCGGCGCTGTAGAGGAAGGCACCGCCCGTGCCGACCGCCGCTTGCCAATGGGCGGCTTCCGGCCTTGCCCGGCCCACGGCCTCCCGCGTCGAGACCGGCACGCAGAGGAAGGGCACACCGGCAGAAAAGACCGCCGGCCGATGCGCTGCGAAGCCGAGATCGCTGGACTGAAGCCCGAGCGCTGCCGCGATCGCGCCGGCAGTCGCCGCCTCCGCCACCTGCTCCGGCAGACGCGGCAGGGTGAAGATGGCATGGCCGGCATGGCTGCCGGTGACCTCGACTGCGCAGGAAACCGGTCCGATCGTTTGCTCCAGTACCAGCATATCGGCAGGCACGCCCGCGGCATGGTCGGTGAGCGCAAGCCAGACCGCGGTGCCGACCGTCGGATGGCCGGCGAAGGGCAGTTCCGAGCCTGGCGTGAAGATGCGCACCGAGGCACGGTGCCCCGGCCGTTCGGGCGGCGAGACGAAGACCGTCTCCGACAGGTTGAATTCCTTGGCGATGGCCTGCATCGCCTCCGTATCCAATCCCTCGGACTGAAGCACCACCGCCAGCGGATTGCCGGCATGGCGATGCGTGGTGAAGACGTCGAGCGTGACGAAGCGGCGTTTCATCTGTGCCTCCTTGGGGTCACCCTGCCGGGATGTCGAGGTCGATGGTGAGCGGACAATGGTCGGACGCCTTGGGCCGGTCCCAGCCAACGCGTGGATAGCGATCGGCGCAGGTCGCCAGCCGCGCCATCGAGCGGTCCGGCTCGCGCGGGTCGAGCGGCACGCGGTACGGCAGGCCGCGCCGGATCATCTGCATGGCGGGGGTCGAATTGGCCGCCGCCAGAGCCGGAGACAGCAGGATGTGGTCGAGCGGCATATGGCTGTCGACCAGCTTCTCCTGGCTCTCTGACCAGTAGCGCCGGAAATGCGTCCAGCGCTCATGCGCCGGCAGCGCATCCAGCGGATCGACGGCAAAATCATCCAGCAAGGGCTCGATGCCGCTGGCGCCCTCATCGACTCGCTCGGCCAGCGGCCCGAGGCCGTAGCGGTAGCCGTTGAGATCGCCCAGCACGATCCAGTTCGTCTCGCGCCAGCCGCCGCCGAAGCGTTGCTGGATCAGCCATCGGACCGCCCGCGCCTCGGCACGGCGCACCGGCAGCGTCATCTCGCGCCCGTCCTCGCGGCCATTGTTCATCGACTTGAAGTGGCAACCGAACAAGCTGAGCCGCCTTCCGTCGACGGCCAGTTCGACCTCCAGGCAGTCGCGCGCGAAGACCTTCCCGTGTGGCCCGATGCCGAGCATGGCGAGTTCGCGATCATGCACGCCGGCCTCGGCGAAGGTCAGGTCCTTGTGCGAGCGCACCGTCACCTGCCCCGGCCCGAACAGGTCGCGCCGCGCCGCAAAGCCGATATCGATGCCTCGCCGGTCATTGCCGTCGATCAGCGTGAAATGGCCGTAGCGGTGGTCGGCGATGCGATGGACATAGTTCGCGAAGAAGGCCTGCAGGCTCGCGAGCGAGTCGACCTCCTGCAGCATCCAAAGATCGGCCTGCGCTTCGGCGATGGCGAGCGCCGTCATCTGGCGCTTGTCGTCCTCCAGCGCCACCGCGAGAGAACGCTCGACCGCGTCGCGCTCGTCGGAGCGCGGGAAGTGGAACAGCGACATCGCCGCCGCCGTTTCGGTACGCCCGCCCGGCTCGAAGCGGTGGCGCGTCAGCAGGTTCTCGACATTGAAAGTCCCGACACGCAGCTTCATCGGAGGACATTCTCCCAGCCCTCATCCTGAGGAGCCGCGAAGCGGCGTCTCGAAGGATGCTCCAGATGGTTCCAGAGCCTCCTCAAGCATCCTTCGAGACGCGCCTGGCGGCGCTCCTCAGGATGAGGGCTAAGGGAAATCCGCTCCATCGGCGTCAGATCGCCTGCGGCTCGAAGACCTGCGAGGGCGTCACGAATTCATCCTGCGCCGCCACGGTCAGGATCTCGCGTGAGCCCGCCTCCTTGGTGCGCTTCAGCAGGCCGTAGATCGAGGACGACGCCTTCGACAGCGCCGCAGCAGCCGAGTCCTCGCGCAGGTAATGGGTGAAGAACAGTGCCGCGATCGCATCGCCCGCGCCGTTGACGCTGACATCGAGCTTCGGCGTGCGCACCCGCCAGCTGCCCTTCGCATCCGCCGCCATCAAGTCGATCGAGTCGGCCGGTGTCTCCTCGGTGACGAGCGAGGTCACCATCACCACCCTCGGCCCGGCATCGCGCAGCGCCTCCACGGCGCGATGCGCATCGGCAATGCTCTTGATCTCGATATCGGTCAGAAGCTCCAGCTCGAACTGGTTGGGCGTCACGATATCGGCGGCCGGAACGGCCTGCTCGCGCATGAATTCAGGGATTCCGGGCCGCACGAAGACACCGCGGCCGACATCGCCGATCACCGGGTCACAGCAATAGAGCGCCTTGGGATTGGCTGCCCGCACCCTCTCGACCGCGGAGAGGATCGCATGGCCGATATCGGCAGAGCCCATATAGCCGGAAATCACGCCGTCGCAGCTGGCGAGCACATTGCGCTCGGCAATGCCTTCCATCACCTCGTCGATCATGCCGCCATCGAAGACCCGACCCTTCCAGTTGCCGTAGCCGGTGTGATTCGAGAACTGCACCGTATGAATCGGCCAGACATCGACACCGAGCCTCTGCATCGGAAAGGTCGCGGAGGCGTTGCCCACATGGCCATAGGCGACATGGGACTGGATCGAGAGAATGTTCATGGTCCGAAGCGATACCCCGTTCGCGTGTGGACGCGAACCTAACGGCTCCGGCGCGAGGCGCAAATCGAAAGCGGTGATGTCCCCGATCAGCGGAGGCTAGGGCATCGACAGCCGCGCCACACCGGCCGTGTCGGTGAACTGCGTCACGCTCTTCACCTTGCCGTCGGCAATGGTGAAGGCATCCATGATCTCGAAGGAGCCGGTGCGGCCAGTCGGCTTGCATTCGACATCGGCGCGCCAGTGGAACGTCGCCTTGTCGCCATCGACCGTCAGCGACAACTCCTCGATATTGCTGAAGACATAGGTGGCCATCAGCCCCGCCATCTGGTCGCGCACGGCGGAATGCCCGTCCGGCTCGGCAAAGACCTCAGCCGCCTGCGGTCCACCGGCGAGCCGATAGCTACAATCGGGGTGGAGGTATTCCATCAGGGCATCGAGATCGCCGCGATGGCGGGCAGCATAGGCATCGCGGATCAAGGCTTCGACGGCGGCGCGTTCTGTCATGTCGCCTCTCCTTACGTCAGCGCCCCAGTTTCGCGCCGAGCTGGCCGCAAGTCCAGCGTGCAGTAGCGAGCCTTGCATCAGGAAGAGGACCATCCGCCGCCAAGCGCGGGGCACATGTCGTCACGACGGCGCGGAGCGGAGCATCGCCCTCCGAGGCGATCACTCATGTGGCGCTACGTGTACCATCGTCGTGGCCAGCACGTAACGGAGGCCCTCCTGCCGGTAGTCGAGCTCGACCTCGCCGTGGAATTTCTGAGCCATCACGCGCTCGACCAGCCGCGAGCCGAACCCCTGACGTCTGGGCTTGACGACGGGCGGCCCGCACTTCTCCACCCATTCGAAGCGGAACGCGTCCTCGCTCTGCGGCCGGCCGGTCGACCAGCCGATCGCAACCTCGCCTGCCTCCACCGAGAGCGCGCCATATTTCACCGCGTTGGTCGCGAGTTCGTTGACGGCGAGAGCCAGGGTCATCGCCTGATCGGCCGGCAACCGCAACAACGGTCCCTTGATGCGGATCGTGCCAAGGCCGGGGCGATGCGGCGCCAGCGCCCCTTCGACGACCGCGCGGATCGGCGCACTGCTCCAGCTCGATTGGGTCAGAATGGAATGCGCCTCGCCGAGCGTGGCGATGCGCTCGCTCAGGACAGACTGCGCCTCTTCGAGGGTCTCCGCCGAGCGGAAGGTCTGGTTGGCGATTGCAGCGATCATCGCCAGCGTGTTCTTCATGCGGTGGGCGAGCTCGGCATTGAGCAGCCGGCCATTGCGCTCGGCCTGCACCTTGGCGGTCGTTTCCATGACTGTATCGATCATGCCGAGGACTTGGCCGTTCTCGTCGCGGATCGGACTGATACAGGCCGTGAACCAGGCCTCCTCGGGATGGCCGTAGCGGTTGATCGTCAGAGGGAAGTCTTCGACGAAGGTCGCCTCGCCGGCGAACGCCCTGGCGACCATCGGGCTGATCTCGTCCCAGACTTCCAGCCAGACATCGCGGAAGGAGCGTCCGAGCGCCGGGGGCTTGTTGCCAAGGATAAAACCGAACGCATCGTTGTGGATGGTGATCAGATCCGCGCCGCAGGCGATGCATTTCGGGAAGCGTGAGTTGACCATCATGGCGACGGCGGTCTTCAGGGCGGAAGGCCAGCAACCGATCGGCCCGAGCGGGCTCGCCGCCCAGTCATATGCGCGGATGGCGGCGGCCATGTCGCCACCGCCATCGAGAAATGCTGCCTCGCCGCTCATATGCCCCCCAAGGCGCGAACTCCCACAGCATGCAATGGATAGAGGTCGCGAGCGACGTCGAATGACAGTTCTAGATCAGACGCATCGCGTCAAGAGCCGGATGCCGCCTTCTTGGCAAAGCTATCGATGAAGGTCTTCGACAGATCGACATTGGAATTAGTCAACTCAGGATCGAGCAATTTGAGCGAATCGTACATGCTCTTCATGCCGTCAGGCGTGGAGATGCCGGTGCGCGAATAGCTTTCCTGCGAGTTCTTGACCGCACGGATGTAGAGCGGCTTGTCGCCAAGCAGGAACTCTTCCGGCACGAGATCCGCAACATCTTCGGGTTTTGCGGTTTCCAGCCATTTGAGCGACTTCATCAAGGCGTTGACCAGCTTCTGTGTCGTGACCGGGTTCTTCTCGGCGAAATCGTTCTTGAGATAGAGCACCGCAGCCGGGTTGGACCCGCCGAACAGCGCCTTGGTGCCGGCCTCGGTGCGGGTGTCGATCAGCGACACGATGTCGCCGTCGGCCTCGAGCTTCGATGTCACGGGGTCGAGATGCGAGATCACGTCGACCTGCTTCTGCTTGATCGCTGCGACGGCGCTCGCGCCGGCACCGACGCCGATGATCGGGGCATCCGTCGCCTTCAGCCCGGCCTTGACCATGGCGTACTGCGCGGTCAGTGCCGTCGAGGAACCGGGCGCGGTGACGCCGATCTTGAGGCCCTTGAAGTCGGCCGCCGACTTCACCTTGTCGGCAAGGTCCTTGCGCACGGCGATGGTGATCGCCGGGAAGCGGCCGAGCTCGATCACCGCGCGGATGTCCTGGCCCTTCGCCTGCATGCGGATGGTATGCTCGTAAGCGCCGGTCACGACATCGACCGAGCCGCCAACGAGCGCCTGAAGCGACTTGGCGCCGCCGCCGAAATCATTGATCTCGACGTCGAGGCCCTGCTCCTTGAAGAAGCCCTTCTTCTCCGCGACGGTGAGCGGCAGATAGTAGAGCAGTTGCTTGCCGCCGACACCGAGCGTCAGCTTCGGCTTCTCGGCATTCTGGGCGAGCGCATTTGACGCCGCGCCGAGCGCGGTCGAAAGGGCGAGCGCGGCCAGCGCGCTGCGGCGGGACAAGAGCATGGATTTTCCTCCGGGGTTGGACCTGCTGGCGCTTCTGACGGGCGCGCATTCGCGTCGAACATAGGCTAGATTGAACAATGGGAGCAAGAATCCCGAGCCAGCCGACAAGGCGGTGCCGTCTGGTTTGTCCACGCATGTCTACCCGTTGCAATTGCAAGACGAGGGCCGGCCATGAACGAGGCGCGCATCGCCATATTCGTGTTTGTCTGCCTGACCACAGCCTCGCTGGGCGCGTTGTTCTGCTACCAGCGTCTCCCGGAGCATCAAAGGCTGGACGATACGCAGAAGGTCCTGCACCTCATCGCCAACATCTTCGTCGTGATGACGTCCCTGGTGCTCGGCCTCATGATCACCTCGGCGAAGAGCAGGTTCGATGGCGTCAACCAGGACGTTCACCGCTACGCCACCGAGCTGATTCTCCTCGACCGGATGTTGTTCCTCTATGGTCCGGAAGCCAGCGAAACCCGCCAGAGACTTCTCGCCTATACCGAGCGCGCCGCGAACGGCCGCTGGACTGCTGAAGGCGGGCTTTCGGACAAGACTTCCGAACAATTGCTCGAGGACGTCGGAACCCGCCTGCGCGCCCTCGAACCGAGCCACGATCCCCAGCTCTCGATCTGGAACGACATGCGCGAGCAGTACCGCAAGGCGCTCGAGTTGCGCTGGAGCCTGGTGGAACAGGCCGAGGGCTCGCTGCCCCGATCGCTGATGCTGATGGTCGTCGCCTGGCTGGTCCTGATCTTCGCAATCTTCGGTTTCCGGGCACCGCGGAACGCCGTGGTCATGACAGGCTTCATCGCGGCTGCGGCTCTGATCGGCGGAGCGATCTACCTGATCGTGGACATGGACGCGCCCTTCGACGGGCCTATCCAGATCTCGCCCGCTCCCTTGCAGAGGGCGCTGACGGAAATGCGCCGGTAGAACGGCCAAAAGGCCACCGGCCGGAACGGCGGGGTGCCCGCCGCGTCGACCCGCATGGCCTTGGCCGTCCGTCGCTCAGCCCGCCGTCAGTGCGGGAATGAGGCCGTGGCGGAGCATGACCTCCTTCACCGCGGCGGGATCGGGCGGCCCGCCACCGACCAGCAAACCGGCGATCTCACGAAAATATCCGGCCCCCAGTACGCCGGGCGACAGGATGCAGAGGCAACTCGCCGCCCGATCGCTGTCGTTCCGGAATCCGTGGACGACGCCGCGCCGAATGAAGGCCGACTGACCGGGTTGCAAGGCGATGTCGCGGCCATCGATCGTGAACGTCAAGGTTCCGTCGAGACCGTAGAGCGTCTCGTCCCAGCTCTCGTGAAGGTGAGGCACGGGAACCTTCCCCTTGGGAGCCACGGTCATCCGAAAGACATCGACGCTGCCTTCGGTTTCGTCCTTGTCGTGCAGGAACTCCAGGAGCAGCCCACCGATGCTGATCGTTTCGGCCACCGGAACCTCCGCAATCTTGCCCGCGATGCTCCGATCCTAGCGATCTGACGAAAAGGAAGCTACGGTTTCCGCCACGGGCTTGGCCGCCATCAGGCCACCGTCGTCGTGCTCTGCGCCGGCCGCCAGACCAGGAGCCGCCTCTCGATCATCGTCACCAGCGCGTCGATGGCGATGACGAAGATCGCCAGGATCAGCATGCCCGAGAACACGCCGGTCACGTCGAAGACGCTCTCTGCCTCGTGGATCTTGTAGCCGAGCCCGGCCGAGGATCCGAGATATTCGCCCACGACAGCGCCGACCAGCGCGAAGCCGACCGAAGTGTGCAGCGAGGAGAACATCCAGGTCAGCGCCGACGGCCAGTAGACATGCTTGAAGAGCTGGCGCTCGTTCATCCCGAGCATGCGCGCATTGGCCAGGATCGTCGGCGAGACCTCGCGCACGCCCTGGTAGACATTGAAGAACACGATGAAGAAGACGAGCGTGAAGCCCAGCGCCACCTTCGACCAGATGCCCAGGCCGAACCAGAGCGCGAAGATCGGCGCCAGGACCACGCGCGGCAGGGCGTTCGCCGCCTTGATGTAGGGATCGAAAACTGCCGAAAGCAGCTCGCGCCGCGCGAAGGCGAAGCCGAACAGGATGCCGGCGAGCGAACCAATGACGAAGGCGAGCACCGTCTCGGTCAGTGTGATGCCGAGATGCCAGTAAATGTCGGCGCTGGTGAGCTGCTTGAAGGTCCGCGTCAGCACCGCAACCGGCGTCGAGAAGAAGAACTGGATCGTCTTGACGTCGCCGAACAGGCTCGTGGTCGTCGCAACGTGCCAGAACAGCAGGAATGCGATCATCACCAGGATCTGGAGCGAGATGAGCTTCAGCCGCCTCACGATGCGTCTCCTCCGACGAGTTCGCGGCCCTCGCCCATCGCATAAGCCTTCTGCACCTCGACGCGGAGCGAGGTCCAAATGTCGCGATGGATCTCGTGGAAGGCCTTCTCCAGCCGGATGTCTGCGATATCGCGCGGACGCGGCAGGTCGACCTTGTAGTCCGCGACGATCCCCGCCGCCGGCCCTGCCGACATCACCACGACGCGGTCGGACAGCGCGATCGCCTCTTCGAGGTCGTGGGTGACGAACATCAGCGCCTTGCGGTCGCGGGACCAGAGATCGAGCAGGAGATTGCCCATGATCTGCCGCGTCTGCGCGTCGAGCGGCCCGAAGGGCTCGTCCATCAGCAGGATCTCGGGATTGCGGATCAGCATCTGCGCCAGGCTGACGCGCTTGCGCTGCCCGCCCGAGAGCATGTGCGGGTAGCGGTCGACGAAGGTCCGCAGGCCCACACGCGCCAGCCATTCGCGCGCGCGCTGGTCCGCCTCGCGCTCGGGCACGCCCATCGGCTCCAGCGCGACCTTGACGTTGTCCAGCGCCGTCTTCCACGGCATCAGCGCGTCCTGCTGGAAGAGATAGCCGGCGCGCCGGTTCAAGCCCGCGAGAGGCTTGCCGAAGATGCCGACCGAACCTGCCGACGGCGACAGCAGCCCCGCGGCCGCGTTAAGCAGCGTGGACTTGCCGCAACCGGTCGGCCCGACGATCGAGACGAACTCGCCGGGATGGACCTTCAGGTCGATGCCCTTGACCGCCTGATAGCGGCCGCCATCGGCGAGATGGAAGGTGATGTCGACGCCGCCGAGCGCCACCGCCGGATCCCCCGACGAAACCGGCGCTGCCCCCGCATGAGCATGCGGGCGATCCTGCAACTCCATGAAATCCGTTTCCTCGTCGGCCGCCTTGCGCCGCGCCGTCAGCTTTTCTGCGTTGCCGAAATTAATAGGCGATCGTTCCGGGAAGGCAACGCCGCCACGCCCTGCGGCTGCCCGCCGCTTGCATCGATCCGCTGACGCGGCCATATGGCTGAGCCGACCCGACCCCGCAGGAGCCGAGCCGAACGCCATGGCCGACATCGAACAAGCCATGAAGGCGCTCGTCGAGTTCATGCAGGCCAATCAGCAATGGGCGATACCGATCGTGTTCGCGGTCGCCTTCGCCGAATGCGTCGCGATTCTCTCCTGGCTCGTGCCGGCCACGGTGTTCTTCACTACCTTCGGCGCCGTCGCGGGGGCCTCGGGCCTCAACCTCGTACCGCTCGCGCTGGCGGCCTCGCTCGGCGCCGGTGCCGGCTTCTGGGTGTCCTACTGGGCGGGGCTCGTCCTCGGCCCGCGCGTCCACGACTACTGGCCCTTCACCAAGAACCCCGAACTGCTGGACCGCGGCCACGCCTTCTTCGAGAAGTGGGGCATCGCCAGCATCCTGATCGGCCACTTCTTCGGACCGCTGCGGGCGGTGATCGCGATCGTCGCCGGCCTCGTCGCCATGCCGTTCTGGGCCTTCCAGCTTGCGAACTGGGCCGCCTCCTTCGCCTGGGGCTTCGGATTGCTCTACGGCGTCGGCCGCATCAGCGAATTCCTCGCGCGCTGAAGCCGCCAGTAAGCTGACTGCCGGGTGAACGCGGCATTCGGCATCGGTTCAATTCGAAAGGCGCCTATTCACGTCGTCGCATCGCGGCACGCCACCATCTCGGCGAGCGCGGCGCGGCACGCTGAACGGCTCCAAGCCGCCAGCGTCGTCTGGCGGCGGGACCCGGCCCCCGTCGGATGCGACGATCCGGGCCGACCCAACGAGGTCCCTGCCATGACGATGTCCCGTTTCCTGCTTCCCCTCGTCGCGCTTGCCGCCATGGGCGGCCAGGCTTTCGCCCAGACCGCAACGCAGCCAGCCCCCGCCGCGAAGCCAGCCGCGCCTGTCACAGCGCCCGCCGCCCCGGCAACGCAGGCGGCCCCTGCGACCAAGCCGGCGACACCTGCTGCCGCCCAGCCCGCTGCCACCCAGACCAAGAAGATCAATATCAACACGGCCACTGCCGCCGAGCTCGACACCCTCAAGGGCATCGGCGAGGCCCGTTCCAAGAAGATCATCGACGAGCGGAGCAAAGCGAAATTCAAGGATTTCGCCGATCTGGTGAAACGCGGAACCCTGCCCTCGAACGTCGAGGCCGAGATCAAGGACAAGGTCACCTTCTGATCGACGAAAGGCCTCCGGCGCCCTGCGCCGGAGGCCTTCGCCAATCACGGCATCGATCGCAGCGGCGTGAGCTAAAGCAGGCCAAGAACGATCGCCAGCATCATCGCCAGACACAGCGCCAGCACGATCCGGATGACAATGGGCGCTTCGAGAATCCGCAACAGTTCCATCGCAGCCTCCCCAGGCAGCAGGCAAACACGATCCGTCTTAAGCAAGGAACTCAGTAGACGAGCAGTTCGACCGCGATCCACGCGATCACGGCCAAGGCGAGCCCCGCTATCAGCACGACCAGCACCGGCCGCCCCAGGAAACCCTGCCGCGCCTCGACGGGCGTCTCCACCGCCGGGTCGGCATCGCTGTGATCGTCGGCTCGCAGCGGCGGCAACGGGTCGCCTCCACGCAGCTTCTCCAGATCCTGCACGGGCACTCTGGGCCGGGCATCGACAGGCATGTCCGTCTCCTTGGTGTTTCGCCGGCCTTTCGGCCGCGCACCACAAGGGAAACGCCTGTCGGCCCATGGTGTTCCTGAACCACCCAAACGGAACGGGCGGCGGCCTTTCGACCGCCGCCCGAAAATGATCAAAGACCTTCGATATCAATCGGTTATGAGTGAGACCAGAATCGATCCCGCAACCGCTTGAATCAATCTCTCAAGCCAGGCTCAGTTCTTGGTCTTGTCGACGAGCGCCTTGGCCTTGATCCACGGCATCATGTCGCGCAGCTTGGCGCCGACTTCCTCGATAGGATGGGCGGCATAGCGGGCGCGGGTCGCCTTGAACGAGGTCTGGTTGACCTTGTTCTCGAGCATCCAGTCGCGGGTGAACTTGCCCGACTGGATGTCGGTGAGGACGCGCTTCATCTCGGCCTTGGTCTCGGCCGTGATGATCCGCGGGCCAGTGACGTACTCGCCGTATTCTGCGGTGTTCGAGATCGAGTAGTTCATGTTGGCGATACCGCCCTCATAGATGAGGTCGACGATCAGCTTCACTTCGTGGAGGCACTCGAAATAGGCCATCTCGGGAGCATAGCCGGCCTCGGTCAGCGTCTCGTAACCGGCCTTGATCAGCTCGACCAAGCCGCCGCAGAGCACGACCTGCTCGCCGAAGAGGTCGGTCTCGCACTCTTCCTTGAAGGTAGTCTCGATGATGCCGGCGCGGCCGCCGCCATTGGCCGAGGCATAGGAGAGGCCCAGGTCATGAGCGTTGCCGGTCGCATCCTGATGGATCGCGATCAGGGTCGGCACGCCGCCGCCGCGCTGATACTCCGAGCGCACGGTGTGGCCGGGGCCCTTCGGGGCGACCATCAGCACGTCCAGGTCCTTGCGCGGCTCGATCAGGTTGAAGTGGACGTTGAGGCCGTGCGCGAACAGGAGAGCGGCGCCCTCCTTCATGTTGGCGTGCAGCTCGTCGCGATAGATGTCGCCCTGCAGCTCGTCCGGGGTCAGCATCATCATGATGTCCGACACCTTGGCGGCCTCGGCCGGCGTCATCACCTTGAAGCCGGCATCCTCGGCCTTCTTGCGCGTGGCCGAACCGGCCTTGAGCGCGATGATGATATCCTTGACGCCGGAATCGCGCAGGTTCAGCGCATGGGCATGGCCCTGCGAGCCATAGCCGACGATGCAGACCTTCTTGCCCTTGATCAGGTTGATGTCGGCATCACGATCGTAATAGACGCGCATGGGTGTCTCCTTTGTCACGCGTTGTTCGTCTTCCGGCCCGGATCGTTCTGTGCCGCGCCGTAGAGGGTGAGAAACTGCTCGGTCGCGCGCTCCGCATCGCGAGCGATTTCGGCCCTGCTCAGGGTCAGCGTATCGCCGAGCAGCAGCCGGATCTGGACGTCGCGGCCCGCGAGGCCGAAGAAAGTGCGGAACGCCGTCTCGGTATCGTCGAAGGCGATGAGGCCCGCCTCCCGGCCGGCATCGAGCACCGGCTTCAGCCGCTCGCCGATGGCGAAGCGGCCGTTCGCCAGCACGATCGAGCCGAGATTGCCGTCGCGGGACGCCGCCTGGCTGACGGCGACGCGGTTGAGCGCGATCGAGGTCGGGCTTGAAATCACGTCGAGCCAGTTCGCAGCGAAGCCCTTCAGGCTCTCGCGCAGGGTGCCGGCGTCGAGATTCTGCCGGTCGTAATTGCCTGCCCTCACCTTCGAGGCCTGCCATTGCACCGTCGCGGTCAGCAGACCGTCGCGGTCGCCGAACCACTTGTAGAGCGTTTCCTTGGAGCAGCTGGCGCGCCGCGCCACCGCGGTCATCGTGAGCCCGCTGCCCTTCTCGACCATCAGGCTGAGCACGGCGTCGAGCACGGCCTGCTGGCGCGCGGTGAGCGCCTCGCCTTGCGTCTCTGCCTGAGCCTGCGTCATGGTCTCGGAAAAATCCAGTACCGTACGTTACGGTTCAGTCGTCTAGCGCAGCCGCTGCCCGTGGGCAAGCGTTTTTCAGGACTGACGGCGGGCCGTGGAAGAATTATCTCTGGAGCTCGATCGCCTGAAGAACGGAGCCTTGCATGAGCCTGCCCAACGCCGCCGATATCGTCGCATTCTGGCGCGAGGCCGGTCCCAAAAATTGGTTCGCCAAGGACGATGCCTTCGATGCGGAGATCATCCGGCGCTTCCTGCCCGTTCATGAGGCTGCAGCGGCCGGAAAGCTCGGCGCCTGGGAGGCGACCCCCGAAGGTGTCTATGCACTGGTGATCTTGCTCGATCAGTTCCCGCGCAACATGTTCCGCAACAGCCCGCGCGCCTTCGCCACCGACGCGCAGGCGCTCGCCATTGCGGAGCGCGCCATCGCGCGCGGCTTCGACGACGCCTACGAGGCACCCGAGAAGCGCTTCTTCTACATGCCTTTCATGCACTCCGAAGAGCTGGCGGATCAGGAGCGCTGCATCGCGCTCTGCGCCGCCGCCGAGGATCCAGAGGGCGTGAAATACGCCGAGATCCATCGCGACATCATCCGCGATTTCGGCCGCTTCCCCCATCGCAACCCGGTGCTCGGGCGCGCGACCACGGCACCGGAGAGAGCTTTCCTCGACGAGGGCGGCTTCAGCGGCTGAAACTCAGCCGCCCTGCTGGCTCGCCATCCGCTGCAGGAAGATCGCGGCGATCGTCAGGACAAACCCCGCCCACCACAGCGGCGAGCGCAGGCTCTTGCCGCTGCCCATCGGTTCGGACGGCGCCCGGCCGAACAGGCGCATCAGCACCGGCCCGGCAAGGCAGGCAAAACCGACGAGGCCGAGTCCCAGCGCGACCAGGCTGAGCACATCTGGCGTCAGCGCCATGCTCACATCGCCTCTGGGCCGCGGCTCATCGCGGCGATACCGGTGCGGGAGACTTCCGTAAGGCCGACCACCGTCATCATCTTAATGAAGCGCTCGATCTCCTCGGTCGAGCCGGTCAGCTCGAAAACGAAGGATGTGAGCGAGGCGTCGAGGGTGCGCGCGCCGAAGGCCGAAGCCAGCCGCATCGCCTCGACACGGTACTCGCCCTTGCCGACGACCTTGACCAGGGCCAGCTCGCGCTCCAGCGCCTCGCCCTGCTCGGTCAGGTCAACGACGCGGTGAACCGGGACGAGCCGGTCGAGATGCGCCTTGATCTGGTCGATGACGCTGGCTGTGCCGGAGGTCACGACCGTGATGCGCGAGAGATGCTTCTCATGCTCGGTTTCGGAGACGGTGAGGCTCTCGATATTGTAGCCGCGCCCAGAGAATAGCCCGGCGATGCGGGCAAGAACGCCCGGTTCGTTGTCGACGATCACCGCCAAAGTGTGGCGCGCGACCGGCTGGGACTTCGGGGCGTTCGGATAGTGGGTGGCGGGCTTCGACATGACGGACCTGTAGGCGGGTTGGAGCGAAAGATGGCTGAGAGGAAGGTCAGGATTGGCGGAGATCGACGAGGGCGGGTTCGTCCACCTCGTCCTGCTCGACGATCCAGGGCTCGTCGAGCGCAGCGGCAAGCCATTCACGATAGGCCGGCAACGCCAGAACCGCCCGCATATAGTCTTGCGAGGCCGGATCGACCGCGATGCCATAGGTATCGAGGCGGGTGACGACCGGAGCGTACATCGCATCCGCCGCCGAGAACGCGCCATAGAGGAACGGGCCTTCTCCGCCGAAGCGCTCGCGCGCCTGCCGCCACAGCGCGGTGATGCGCTCGACGTCTCGGGCAACACCCGGCCCGCGGTCGCGGGCCGGGAAGCGCTTGCCGAGATTCATCGGGCAAGCGCCGCGCAGCGCCGTGAAGCCGGCATGCATCTCGCTGGAGATGGCGCGCGCATGAGCGCGGGCTTTCGGTTCGCGTGGCCAGATCCCGGCATCAGGATGCCTGTCGTGCAGATATTCGCATATGGCCAGCGTCTCCCAGACGGCGACATCGCCATCCACCAGCGTCGGCACGGTGCCGCCGCTGCCGCGAGCCTCAGCGAAGATCGCTTCCTTGAAGCCGGGCTCGTCGAGCGGGACGAGCTTTTCGGTGAAGCCGATCCCCTTGGCGCGCATCAGCAGCCAGGCTCTCAGGGACCATGACGAATAGCATTTGTTGCCGATCAGCAGCTTCATGCGGCCACGCTCTCGGCTTCGCCGACGAAATCAAGCGCCGCCGCGACATGCAGCGCGGTGGTGTCGAAAACCGGAACCGGAAAATCCGCCTGCGAGACCAGCAGCGTGATCTCGGTGCAGCCGAGGATCACGCCGTCGGCGCCCTCCTCCCGCACTGCCCGCTCGACGATGGCACGATAGCGCTCGCGCGAGGTCGCCTCGACACGGCCGCGGCACAGCTCCTCATAGATGATGCGGTGAACTTCGTCGCGTTCCTGCGGCTGCGGCACCAGCGGCTCGACACCGAAGGCCTTCAGCCGGTCGCGATAGAAGTTCTGCTCCATGGTGAAGCGCGTCGCCAGCAGCAGCGGCTGGCGGGACGGTGTGGCGCGGATCGCCCGCGCCGTCACATCCGCCAGATGCAGGAAGGGCAGCTTGGTCGCGCCCGTGATCCGGTCAGCCACCTTGTGCATGGTGTTGGTGCAGAGCACGAGGCAGGAGGCGCCGGCACGTTCCAGCCGGCGCGCGCTCTCGGCCAGCGCCGCGCCCGCGGCAGCCCAATCGCCCTGCGCCTGCATCTCGGCGATGCCAGCGAAATCGACCGAATGCAGCAATACGTCGGCCGAGTGCAGCCCGCCCGCACGCGCCCGCACGCCCTCGTTGAGCAGCCGGTAGTAGACCGCGGTCGACTCCCAGCTCATCCCGCCGATCAGACCGATGGTGGCCATGGTGTTTTCCTTCTCGGACCGCTGCCGTCATTCTCGGGCGAAGCAGGGCTTCGACCCGAGAATCTCCTGACGGAAGGGCGCCGGCCGGCGCCTCGCTCCGCCTGAGATGCTCGGGTCAAGCCCGAGCATGACGATGCTTCGTCAAACGAGCTGCTTGCCCTTGGCGTCGATGATCTGGCCGGTATCGCCTTCGAAATCAGGCAGGATCATCTCGTTATGCGCCTTGCCCGACGGGATCATCGGGAAGCAGTTCTCTTCCTTGGCGACGTGGCAGTCGAAGATCACCGGGCCGGGCGTCTCGATCATCTCCATGATCGCGGCGTCGAGCTTTGCGGGATCGTCGCAGCGGATGCCGTGGCCGCCATAGGCCTCGGCGAGCTTCACGAAGTCCGGCAGCGACTGCGAATAGCTTTCCGAATAGCGCCCGCCATGCAGCAGCTCCTGCCACTGGCGCACCATGCCCATATACTCGTTGTTGAGGATGAAGATCTTGACCGGCAGCCGGTACTGCACCGCCGTCGACATCTCCTGCATGTTCATCAGGATCGAGGCCTCGCCCGCGACATCGATGACCAGCGCCTTGGGATGCTTCATCTGCACGCCGATCGCCGCCGGCAGGCCGTAGCCCATCGTGCCGAGTCCGCCCGAAGTCATCCAGCGGTTCGGCTCCTGGAAATGCAGGTACTGCGCCGCCCACATCTGATGCTGACCGACCTCGGTCGTGATGTAGGTGTCGCGGTCCTTGGTCAGCGCATGGAGGCGCTCCAGCGCGTATTGCGGCTTGATGATCGTATCGGACTGCTTGTAGGCGAGGCTCTTGCGCCCGCGCCAGCCTTCGATTTGCGTCCACCAGGTGGCGAGCGCCGTCTTGTCGACCTGCGGGCTGCTCTCGCGCCAGATCCGGACCATGTCTTCGAGGACATGGGCGCAATCGCCGACGATGCCGATATCGGCCTTGACCGTCTTGTTGATCGAGGACGGGTCGATATCGATATGGATTTTCTTCGAGCGCGGCGAGAAGCCGTCGATCCGGCCGGTGATGCGGTCGTCGAAGCGGGCGCCGATATTGATCATGACGTCGCAATCATGCATCGCCAGATTGGCCTCGTAGGTGCCGTGCATGCCGAGCATGCCGAGCCACTGCTTGTCCGCCGCCGGGAAAGCGCCGAGCCCCATCAGCGTCGAGGTAACCGGATAACCGGTCAGGCGCGCCAGCTCGCGCAGCAGCGCCGAAGCGTGCGGCCCGGAATTGATCACGCCGCCGCCGGTATAGAAGACCGGCTTCTTCGCGCCGGCGATCAGCTCGACCGCCGCCTTGATCTTGTTCAGATCTCCCTTGACCACCGGGCGATAGGTCTTGTGCTGGTTGTCGCGCGGGCGGCTATAGGTGCCGGTCGCGAACTGGATGTCCTTCGGGATGTCGATGACGACCGGGCCCGGGCGGCCGTTCGCCGCGACATAGAAGGCCTCGTGCAGCACCCGCGGCAGATCGTGGATGCTCTTCACCAGATAATTGTGCTTGGTGCAGGAGCGGGTGATGCCGACGGTATCGCATTCCTGGAAGGCGTCGGAGCCGATCAGATGCGTCGGAACCTGGCCGGTGATGACGACGAGCGGGATCGAGTCGAGCAGCGCATCGGTCAGGCCGGTGACGGCGTTGGTCGCGCCGGGGCCGGAGGTGACGAGCACGCAGCCGACCTTGCCAGGGCCGGAGCGGGCATAGCCCTCGGCGGCATGGACCGCGCCCTGCTCGTGCCGGACGAGGACATGCTTGACCTTGTCCTGCTGGAAGATGGCGTCGTAAATCGGGAGTACGGCGCCGCCGGGATAACCGAACAGGTGCTCGACACCCTGGTCCTGAAGCGCGCGGACGACCATCTCGGCGCCGGTCATCATCTCGCTCATTACGCTCTCCTGAGGCTGATCTTCTGGTCTGGGAATTCAGGCAATAAAAAAGGCCCTCGGAGGGGCCTGGGCGTGCGCTGGCGTCGGGGACGCCCGGTTGTGAAACCGGCCCCTACCAGCGCACCTCTACGATAATAAGCTTGCGCATCGCGCTCATGGTCCTTGGCGGAAGTTGCGCGAACGCTAGCGGAGAGCGCCCTCTCGGTCAAGCGCCAACAACATGGTTACCGGCGGGTCTGCGACACTCGCGAAAATCCGGTGACGCTACGGAACGATTTCTCAATCCGTCCTTCGTAGTATCCGCGCGCTCAAACCGGGACGGACATGTACTACGAAGTCCACAGCGAGAACATCACGGCGCGCAGCCATGCGCCGCAGATCGCCAAGATCCTGCGCCGCTTCGCGTTGCATGAGCGCGAGGGCGCCCCGGTCGCCTATGAGGAGTTCGCGGCGGAAATCCTGCCCCTTTTCGGCGAAGATCTGATGATCCTCGAGCCCACGGGAGACGGCGACTACCGCTGGCTGCATTTCGGGCGCGAGATCGTGCGCTATTCCGGCGCCACCCGCCTGGGGCAGCGCGTCTCGGGCATGCGCCCGCAGGTCGCGCGCTTTACTATCGACAGCCTCGACCAGGCTCTGGCCGAAGACCGGCCGCTCTACACCGTGCATCGCTCGAGTAGTACGGTGCGCGTCGCGCTCTGGGAGCGACTGCTGCTGCCGACGATCGCGCGGGATGGGCGCCGATTCGTGCTCGCCTTCGGCCGGCCGCTGCAGTTCCGCGAGGATTTGCTCAACGCCGTGCTCGACACCTCACCGAGCGGCATCGTGGCGTTGCGCGCGATCCGGGACGACCTTGGCGGCATCGAGCAAGCTGTCGTTGTCACCGCCAATCGCCGCGCGGCCGAGCTCAGCGGGCGCCCCGACACCGATCTCCTCGACACCGACGGGCGCGAGAGCCTACCCTTCCTCTCCGACCCGTCGATCTGGCAACGCTGCGTCTATGCGGTTGAGCTCCAGCGCGCCGATACGCTGGAGACGTCCTTCACACAGCAGGGCAAGACGCTCTGGCTGCGCATCGCCATCGCCCCGCTGGGGGACGGCCTGCTGCTGACCCTCACCGACATCACCGACCTCACCGTCGCCAACCAGACGCTGCAACTGCGCGCCGCTACGCTCGCGCTGGAGATCGGCCGCGAACGGGCCACGCGGCGGGCGCTGTCCGAGGAGATCGGCCAGCGCGAGGAGCGCGAGCGCGAGCTCAGACGCCTGGCCGAGACCGATCCGCTGACCGCGCTGCTCAACCGCCGCTCCTTCACCGAGAAGGCCAACGCGGCCATCGCGGCGAGCGAGATGGACGGGTCCGAGATGTCGCTGATCATCGTCGACCTCGACCATTTCAAGCAGGTCAATGACAGCTATGGCCACCCGGCCGGCGATGCTGTGATCCGCGCCTTCGCCGATCTTCTGCTCGGGCAGTTCCGCAACGAGCACAATCTCGTCGGGCGCTTCGGCGGCGAGGAGTTCGGCATCCTGCTGAGGGATTGCAACCTATCGGCCGCGGCTTCGAGTGCGCGCCAGATTCAGGATGCACTGCTGACCCGCTCCATGCCGGTTTCCGAGACCCTGGCACTGCACGTCACGGCAAGCCTCGGCATCGCCTCGCTTCACGCCGGCGAAGGGCTCGCCTCGCTGACCGCGCGGGCGGATCAGGCGCTCTACCGCGCCAAGAACGAAGGCCGCAATCGCCTCGGCCTCGCCGCGCCGCCTGATGCCGTGGCGGCCGCCGCCTGATCAGCTCGCGAGAGCTTCCAGGGCAACGTCGAGCGCCTCGGCTGGTGCAACCGCCCGCCACCCTGCCATCTGATGCCGGAACCAGGTCACCTGCCTTTTGGCATAGGCGCGCGTATCGGCCTGTCCGCGTTTGATCGCCTCGTCCAGCGTAATCTCGCCTTCGAGATGGGCAATCAACCCCGGCACGCCATGGGCGCGCATGATCGGCAGCAGCGGATCGAGCCCGCGTGCCTTCAGCCGCTCGACCTCGTCGAGCGCGCCGGCCGCGATCATCGTCTCGAAACGCCGGTCGATCTGCTGGCGCACGGCTTCGCGCTCGGGATGGAGGAAAAGCCGCAGCAGCCCCTCCTCGCCGAGCGGTCCCTGCTCGCGTCCGCCCTGGAAGCTTGCCAGCGAGCGCCCGGTCGCGCGGAAGATTTCGAGCGCCCGCATGATCCGCATGCGGTCGGTCGGCCGCAACCGCTCCCCCATCAGGGGATCGCAGGCCGCCAGCTCGGCATGGAGCGCCGCCGTATCGAGTCCATCGGCATGGGCGCGAAACGCGGTCCGCACACTCTCGGGAACCGCCGGCATGGCCGAGAACCCCTCGGTCACCGCCTTGAAATAGAGGCCGGTGCCGCCGACCAGGATCGGCAGCGAGCCCTGCCTCTGCAAATCCGCCAGCAGCGTCGCCAGATCCTCGGCATAGCGCATCGCCGAATAATTCACGGCGCCGTCGACATGGCCGTAGAGGCGGTGCGGCGCCATGGCTTCCTCCGCCTCGCTCGGCCGGGCGGTCAGGATGCGCAGATCGCCATAGACCTGCATGGAATCGGCGTTGACGACGGTTCCCCCGGTGCGGCGCGCGATCTCGATCGCCAGCGCGGACTTGCCGCTGGCGGTCGGACCTGCGATGAGCACCGCCGTGAGCTGTCTTTCCGCCTGTCCCACCGGTCCTCGCATGCTTGTCGCCACACTCGTATCCGCCCACGGCCAGGCGCTGGTCGGCGAGGCGCTTCTCGCCCGTCTCACCCGCACCGTTCCGGGAGTGGTCCGCACCGCTGCGCTCGACCCCGTGGTCGCCGCCGATCTCTTCGCGGAAGCTGCCGATGCGCGCAAGCTCGAAGCTGATATCCGTACGGCGCTGGAGGGCGCTGCGATCGACGTCATCGTCCAGCCGGCCGCGACGCGCCGCAAGGCACTGTTCCTCGCCGATATGGATTCGACCATGATCGGGCAGGAATGCATCGACGAGCTCGCGGCCGTCGTCGGCCTCAAGGAGCATGTCGCGGCGATCACCGAACGGGCGATGCGCGGCGAGATCGAGTTCGAGCCGGCGCTGCGCGAGCGCGTCGCGCTGCTCAAGGGCGTGCCGCTCTCGGTCGTCGACGAGATCATCCGCGACCGCATCACCCTGACGCCCGGCGGACGAGAACTCGTCCGTACCATGCGCGCCAACGGCGCCTATGCCGCACTCGTCTCGGGCGGCTTCACGGTATTCACCGGCCCGATCAGCGCGACGATCGGCTTCGACGAGCATCGCTCCAACACGCTGCTCGCCGATGACGGCATCCTGCGCGGCGAGGTCGCAGATCCCATCCTCGGCAAGCAGGCCAAGCTCGACGCCCTCATAGAGCTGCGTGCACGGTTCGGACTGTCAACGGAAGCGACGCTGGCCGTCGGCGACGGCGCCAATGACCTGGCCATGCTCGGTGAAGCCGGGTTGGGTGCAGCCTTTCGCGCCAAGCCGGCGGTCGCCGCGGCCGCCGACGCGAGGCTCGACCACGCCGACCTCACCGCCCTGCTCTACGCCCAGGGCTATACCGGCAGTGAGATCGTCCGGGTCTGAGCCAAGAGCGGCAGGCGCGTCCCTTCCCGGGTGAAGCGAAGCAAAGACCCGGGCTGCCTCTCCCCGAAGCCTGCTCAGTCGACGATGAAGAGCTTCGCCCCGGTCCTCGTCGCCGAGCGATGGGCTTCGGCGCCGTCGGCGACCTGATAGCTCATGCCGGCTTTGAGCGGCATCACGCGCCCATCCGCGAGCGTGGTCTCCATCTCGCCCTCCAGGCATAGGATGATGTGGCCCTTGGAGCACCAGTGATCGGCGACATAGCCGGGCGAGTACTCGACCATGCGGACGCGGATGCGGTTCTCCTCCGGTCCGAAATACTGGACGCGCCAGATCGCCTCGCCGCTGTCGCCGGCATGATGCTCAGGCGGGATCGTCGACCAGTCGGTGGTGACGAAGGGGATTTCGCTGATCTTCATCTGGCCTCTCCCGGCGCACCCGGATTTCCGGGGCCGCGCCGTGAAGCTCTAGCCATGTTCCGACCTGCCGCGCCAGCGCGCTGCCCTCGCCGCCGGTCTGCAATCACGGCATGAAAAGCGGGGCCGGGGCCATGCTCGCAGCCGCGATCCACCTCGGCCTCCCGATTATGGAATGCCACCCTTGCCGAGCGAGGGGACACGGAATGTGCTTCGATCGAGCGGAGATAGGCCCTGAACGGTCAGCCCCTTGTCGGCTGTGATCCCCGGTTGCTGTTGCGTGCGCGTGCCGCTGTTGGGCGCCGTCGGGACAAGTTTCGACGATGACAGCACGCATTCCGGATAGGGCTCGCAGGGCCGTGGGGTAGCCGGCTTGTCCGCCATCGCCATCGAGCCGGCAGATATCGTCAACGCGATGGACACAAGGCGTATCATCATCTCCGTCCCTCCCCTGGTATGGACGGCACGATTGATGTCGAAACGGCCCTGAAGCCGAACACCACCGGCCGCTCCAGAAGCTGCTTGAGGGCCACCTCGTTGCTGTCGGCCCGGCTGTAAGTTCCCCCTGGCGCGCCGCCCAGCAGCGCCGAGACGCGATCCTCCAGGCCTTTGATGCGCGCTTCGCTCGAGGGTGAAGCTCCGGCTCCCGCCGGCTCGGCCTCGGCAGTCGGAGTCGCCGCGCGGGCGGCTGCGCTGAGCGCGAAGTCACGGCTCCTGCGATGCTCGATCTCGCGGGTCATGAAGACGCGGTTGACCAGCCTGAGCTGAATCTTGGCCGTGTAGGCTCCATCCTTCGTGGCGAGAACGCGTTCGTTGACGGCGAACGCCATGACACGCCGAAGAAAATCGTCTCTGCAATAGAGCTGCGTCGCCGGATCCTTGCACCAGATATCGAGACGGGCCGCCGCAGTCCCTGCAGAAACGCCATATGTCTCCGACACCGGGATCTTGATTTCTCCAGTGTCGTTGCGACCGCTGGAGAGGCCGAAATTCAAGCCGACATTATCGACAATGCTGGAAGATTTGACTGCTTTGTTGATCGTAATGCCCGGAAACAGCGCCAGAGACAGCTTGATTTTATCACCGACGTCTCCGGCATCGATCTCGTAGTTGCTTTGCTTTCTGATCTTCTTGCCGCTCTCCAGCTCGGCTGTCGCGCTGAATGTCGGTCGCTTCAGATTTGCCTCCCGCTTCAGGTCTTCGCGGAGGCTGATATGTGAAATTCTGACCGCCTTGCCCAAAATCGCCTGGCTTTCATCGACATCCTCGATCACGGCCCAGACATCGCCGACGTGGAGATCTTCCTCCGGCGGAAAGACCGGGATGATCCCCAGCTTGGCGATACTGCTGTTCCACGAAGCGGCGATCGACTCGGCAGTAATCGGCTCTTCCGCTCGAAAACTCAGATACTGCCAGATGACGATGACGCCCGCGAACAGGCCGATGCCCATGAGGTTCACCGGCGTGGAGGCGAGCCTCTTGATGCGGTCCCAGATGGCGACCTTGTCCAGAAATGCTTTGGCCGCGTCTACCCTGCCGCCGGACGGCGGCTCCGGCGACGGCGCTGGGTTTTCTGCTGGGGGCTGCTGATCGGACATGCGCCGCATCCAGGCTGCGTAAAACAACCTATGGATGAATAATACAACCAGTCGATCTGTCAACCAGCCTTGTGTCAACAAAAAAGGAGCCCCGTGAAGGGCTCCTTTCGAGATGGTCGATCGCAGCGCCGGCCAAGATTGCCGACGCGGAATCTCAGTTCATCGAGACGGCGACGAAGCGGACCTCACCCTGCCCGTTCGAGACCAGGAGAAGGGCCGACTTCTTGCCCTCCTTCTTCAGCGCGTCGAGCCGCTTGGTCACGTCCTGCGGAGCGTTCACCGGCTCCTGACCGACCTCGACGATCAACTCGCCGACGAGGATGCGCTTGTCGGCGGCATTCGAGTTGGCGTCCACCTTGGTGATGAGCACACCCTTGAGGCCGTCCTTGATCGAGTAGCGCTTCCGCAGCTCGTCGGTCTGCGCCGAGAGCTCCAGGCCGAGCGCGCTCGTCACCGCGGGCTTCGGCGCCTCGGCGGCCGGCTTGTTCGCCGACGCCACCTGGACCTTCTCGCCATCCTCGAGGCGGCCGAGCTTGACCGTCTTGACCTCTTCCTTACCCTTGCGGATCACCGCGATCGGCACATCCTTTCCGACCGGCGTCGCCGCGACGATGCGCGGCAGATCGCGCGAATCCTTCACATCCTTGCCATCGAACTTGACGATGACGTCGCCGGTCTCGATCCCGGCGGGCTTGGCTGGGCCCTTGTCGTCGACGCCGGCGACGAGCGCGCCGCGCGCCGTGCCCAGGCCGAGCGCTTCGGCGGTGGCGTCATCGACCGTCTGGATGCGCACGCCAAGCCAGCCGCGCCGCGTCTCGCCGAACTCCTTGAGCTGATCGACGACGTTGGTCGCCAGCGTCGAGGGCACCGCGAAACCGATACCGACCGAACCGCCGGTCGGCGACAGGATCGCCGTGTTGATGCCGATCACCTCGCCCGCCATGTTGAACAGCGGGCCGCCCGAGTTGCCCTTGTTGATGGCCGCGTCGGTCTGGATATAGGTGTCGTACGGCCCCTGGCTGATGTCGCGGTTGCGGGCGGACACGATGCCCGAGGAGACCGAGCCGCCGAGGCCGAACGGGTTGCCGATCGCCATCACCGGATCGCCGATCCGCATCTTGTCGGAATCGCCGAACTTGACGGCCGGCAGCGGCTTGTCGTGCTTCACGCGGAGCACGGCGAGGTCGACCTTGGTATCCTTGCCGATGACCTCGGCCTTGAGCCTGAGTCCGTCGTTGAAGATCACCGTGATCTCGTTGGCATCACCGATGACGTGGTTGTTGGTGACGACGATGCCCGACGGATCGACCACGAAACCGGAACCGGCCGATTGCGAGCGGCGCTGCTGTGGCGCCTGGCGCTCGCCCTGCTGGTTGCGGCGGTTGAAGAATTCCTCGAACAGGTCGCCGAAGGGTGTGTCCGGACCGAGCTGCGGCAGCTGCGGCAGGTTGCGGCCCTTCTGGTCGTTGGTGGTCACCGCCGAGATGTTGACCACTGCCGGCATGACCTTGTCGACGAGATCGGCAAGGGACGTTTGCCCTTGCAGCAGCGGAGTGTTGGCCTGCGCGTGCCCCGGCGTCAGAACCGGCGACGCCAACAACGCCAAGCCAGCGACGCCGGCAGCAAGAGCGATGCGGGCGGACCGGACTGCGGGAACGGATTTCGATGCCATATGAATCCTCATGTCGGAAAGATGCGGGCCGATCGATCCAGGCAGGCGCGCCCGTTGATTGAACTCCAAAATGCGGCGGAAGGGCGACGCACGATCATGTCATTGAACACGATCATGTGCCCTGTGCCATCATTCTACCAGCTGCCGCGCGCGAACCATACCAGGAACACGCCCAGCACCGCTGAGCCGAGGCCGATGACCCGCATCCGGTCCGGCGGGGTTTCCGCCGCGCTCCGGAGGGCATCCTTCGCCAGATGCGGGATCGCGGCGAAAAGGATGCCCTCGATAGCGAAGACCAGGCCGAGCGCCGCGATGAAATCAAGCATTCGCGTCGCTCGCCATGATCAGGGCCGGGCCGTCGCGGGCGCGGCAGGTGCAGCAGGCGTCGCGGAGGCTCCGGCCTGACCATCCTGACGCTGCGCGTTCGGTCCGTTGAAGTAACGGAAGAACGGCGAATCCGGCGTCAGCACCATCCGGGTATCTCCAGGCTTGATGCTGGCTTCATAGGCCTGCATCGAGCGGTAGAAGGAGAAGAACTCCGGATCCTTGCCGAAGACCTCGGCGAAGACCTTGTTGCGTTCGGCCTCGCCCTCGCCTCGGATCACGTCCGAGTTCTGTTGAGCCTCGGCGACGATGACGGTGGCATCCCTGTCGGCCCGCGCCTTGATCTCCTGCGACTGTTGGCCGCCGAGCGCGCGGGCTTCCGCGGCCTCGCGCTGACGTTCCGTCTGCATCCGCTGGAACACCGCCGCCGAGTTTGCCGCCGGCAGGTCGACACGCCGCAGCCGGACATCGACCACCGTCATGCCGAAGCGCGCGGCTTCACGGTTCACGTCGTCGCGGATGCGGTTCATCAGCCGCGAGCGCTCGGTCCGCACCACGGCGGTGAAGGTCGCCTCCGCCAGCACCGAGCGGACATTGCCGTTCACGATCGAAGCGAGCTGCGAGTTCGCACGGGGGATGTTGTTGACCGCCTGGTAGAAGCGCAGCGGATCGGAGATGCGATAGCGCGAGAAGGCATCCACCACGAGACGCTTCTGGTCCGAGGCGATGATTTCCTGCGCCGGCAGGTCGAGATCGAGGATGCGATTGTCGAGCAGTGTCACCGTCTCGATCGGCGCGAACCACTTGAAGTAGAGGCCGGGCGCGGTCTTGACGGCGCGGACGGCGCCGAGACGGAGCACGATAGCCGACTGCGTCTGCGAGACCACGAAGGTGCAGGCATAAAGCACGACGGCGACGGCGGCGACGACGACCAGCAGGGCCGCGCGAAGGAAGGAGCCGTTCATCGGTTGGCCCCTCCCTGCAGACGGGATCCCTGGACCTGTCGGCCCGCATTGAGCTGGTCGAGCGGCAGATAGGGCACCACGCCCTGGCCGCCCGCGGGGTTGTCGAGGATGATCTTGTCAGTCCCGCCCATCACGCGTTCCATCGTCTCCAGGAAGAGCCGCTCGCGCGTCACCCCCGGAGCATTCTTGTACTGTTCGTAGACCGCGTTGAAACGGCTGGCCTGGCCGCGCGCTTCCGCCACGGTCTGCTCCTTGAAGGCCTCGGCCGACTGCACGAGCTGGGCAGCGCGGCCGCGCGCCTCAGGCACCACGCGGTTGGCGTAGGTCTGCGCCTCGTTGCGCAGGCGCTCCTGGTCGGCGCGCGCCGCCTGTACGTCGCGGAAGGCGTCGATGACCTGCTGCGGCGGGTCGACCTTCTGGAGCTGGACGAGACGGATCTGCACGCCGGCATTGTAGCTGTTGAGCGTCTCCTGCATCAGCTGGCGCACCTCGGTCTCGATCGCACCGCGATCGGTGGTCAGCACCGGCTGAATGTTGCGGCGACCGATGATCTCGCGCATCGCGCTCTCGGCCACGGCCTTCACCGTGCCCGGCGGATCCTGGATGTTGAAGACGTAGTTCTCGGGCGCGGCCGGATCGATCTGCCATTGCACGATGAAATCGATGTCGACGATGTTCTCATCGCCGGTGAGCATCAGGCTTTCCTCGATCACGTCGGTCTGGCGCGAGGTGCGCACCGATTCGACCGTGCGGAAGCCGACCTCGGTCGTGATGACGTTCGTCACCTGCGGCTTGATCACGCTGCCGATCGGATAGGGCCAGTTCCAGTTGGCGCCCTCGCCCGTCTTGCCGACGAAGCGCCCGAACACGACGTTGAGGCCGACCTCGTTGGGCCGCACGAAATAAACGCCGGATCCGAGCCAGATCAGCACAAGCAACAGAAGACCGAGCACGAGCCCGCGCCCGCCGATATTGCCGCCCGGTATCAGGTTCTTCAGCCGATCCTGGCTGCGCCGCAGGATTTCCTCGAGATCGGGCGGATTGCCGTTGCCTCCGCCTGAGCCGCCCCCCCATGGGCCGCCACCACCGCTACCTCCGCGCTGGCCCCAGGGTCCACCCCCGCCGCTGCCACCGCCGCTCTGATTGCTCCAAGGCATCCCCGAGCCGATCCCTTCCGTTCTGTCGGCCGAGCCATAGGCGAATAGCGGCCGCTTGTCAGCGTCTTCGGCTGAAGACGCTGGGCTGAGTTGGTCATGGGCCACGGATTCGTCAACGGCGCAAGCCATTCATCGTGAATGGAAAGCGGCGATCAGCCGCGCCTGCGGTAGGTGACGAAGGTATAAGGATACTCGTTGTCGGCATCGACGTGGTGACGTTCGTTTGCTCCCGCGTCGAAGGCACCAGGCTCCCAATCCGGGAAAAGCGCGTCTCCCGTCGGGCTGGCATGGACGAGCGTCAGCTCCAGCCGATCCGCGAAGGGCAGTGCCTGCCGATAGACCTCGGCGCCGCCGGCGACCGTGACGGAATCGGCACCGCTCGCCGCGGCCACCGCCTGCCCCATCGCCAGCGCCTCGTCGAGCGAATGCGCGACTCTGACGCCATCGGGCGCGAAGCCCTCATCGCGGGTCAACACGATGATCTCGCGCCCCGGGAGGGGCTTGCCGATGGATAGGAAGGTCTTGCGCCCCATCAGCACGGGGCGACCCATCGTCAGGCTGCGAAACCGCTGCAGATCTCGCTTGAGCCGCCAGATCAGGCGATTGTCGTCGCCGATCACGCCATTGTCGGCGACGGCCGCGATCAGCACGATCGGGCGCTTCTCCATGCTTCAATCCTCCGCGCCCAATCTCCTGAGCGCCTCGCCCTCCAGCCGCTTCACCGTCCATTCGTCCTGCGCCTTGGCGCCGATCGAACGGTAGAATACGCGCGACGGCTCGTTCCAGTTCAGCACCCACCAGGCGAGGCGAGGCAGATCTTCCGCGACGCAGCGACGCGCCAAGCCCGCGATCAATCCCTTACCGATGCCGCGCCCGCGCTGGTCCGGCCGAACGTAGAGGTCCTCCAGCCAGATGCCGTGGCGGCCGGCGAAGGTCGAATAGGTATAGAACCAGACGGCGAAGCCGACCGGCTCGCCATTCCATTCGGCGATGTCGCAGAAGACCTTCGGATTCGCGCCGAACAGCGCCTCAGCGATCTCCGCCTCGGTCGCGACCACCTCGTGGATCAATTTCTCGTATTCGGCCAGTTCCTTGATGAAGGCGAGCACGAGCCCGGCCTCGCCGGGGCGGACAGAGCGAATGTTGAGAGTCATACTGCGATCGGCGCCTTGATGGAGGGGTGGGGGTCGTAGTCCGAGATCGCGACGTCCCCGAACTGGAAATCCTCGAGCCGAGTCACGGCCGGATTGAGCGAGAGCTTCGGCAGCGCGCGCGGCTCGCGCGAAAGCTGCAGCCGGGCCTGATCGAGATGATTCACGTAGAGGTGAGTATCGCCAAAGGAATGGACGAACTCGCCGACGCCCAGCCCGGTCACCTGCGCTACCATATGGGTCAGCAGCGCATAGCTCGCGACGTTGAAGGGCACGCCCAGGAAGACGTCGGCCGAGCGCTGGTAGAGCTGGCAGGACAGCTTGCCGCGCCCGTCTTCGGAAGGCTGGACGAAGAACTGGAACAGGCAATGGCAGGGCGCCAGCGCCATCTTCGGAATGTCGGCGGGGTTCCAGGCTGAGACGATGAGGCGCCGCGAATCCGGATTGCGGCGGATCTCGTTCACCACCCAGGCCATCTGGTCGATCACCTGCCCGTCCGGGGCCGCCCAGGAACGCCATTGCCTGCCGTATACCGGCCCGAGATCGCCATTCGCATCGGCCCACTCGTCCCAGATCGTAACGCCGTTCTCCTGCAGGTAGCGCACATTGGTGTCGCCGCGCAGGAACCAGATCAGCTCATGGATGATCGATTTCAGATGCAGCTTCTTGGTGGTGACCAGCGGAAACCCCTCCGACAGGTCGAAACGCATCTGATGGCCGAAGACGGCGAGCGTGCCGGTGCCGGTGCGGTCGTCCTTGCGGACGCCCTCGGTCAGAACACGTTGAAGCAGGTCATGGTACTGGCGCATGGCGACTCTCTGAAGGCGCAGGAACATAGCGGCTCTGGCGCGCCTTGGCCTCCCTCGCCGCTGCAGACATCCCCAGTCTTTGCACGCATTCCTGCCAGCCGACGGCCGGAACTATGGCGCAAACCAGTCGTCGCCCGTTCCACGCCTCAGGAGGCAGGCATTTCCACGTACGGCATCGCCATGCTTTCGCGCAGACCGCTCCTCCGCGCGGCCCCCGCCTCGGCCTCCTGCAATGGCGGGAGGCCGAGGCGGGCGAGGACTCACGCCATTGCGACCACCTGTGAACACCCGCATCCGCAAACCCGCCTCAATCCGGGACGCTCATCGCAGCCTGATTCGTGCGGATACGTTGATGTGGATGAAGACCACCGGAGCCGGCTTGCTGATCGCGCTCGCGCTCAATGGTTTTGCACTGCCGGCCGCCCATGCCTGTGAAGCGGAAATCACCGTTTCGGAGAGCGAGGCCCGGAACATCGCCTGGAACGCCGGCCTCGTCCATGTCGAGGAAATCACCCGGGCTGACGACCGCTGGGAGATTGCCGGCCGCGACGCCAACGACGACGAGATGATCCTCGACATCGACATTAGAAATGGTCGCATTCTCGATTGAGGCGCGAATGCCGCATTACCTGTCGAAATCGGCTCAGCACTCTTTCCCCGCGCCGTTGCAGCGCCTATATTCGTGAGTGCCACTCGCAAGAGCGGCTATGGCGATAAACGGATTTCGGAATAAGCCTTTCGGACCCGGGGGCGGTACCCGGCGCCTCCACCAAAGCCCTGATCTTTCAGGGTTTTGGCGGGGGCGAAATAGGATCGACGAGGGTGTAAAAGTTGTCCTTTTGCTCGGCATGGTTCCGCCGTTATCGGGCCAAAGCATAGTTGCCAACGACAACAATGCTCGGGTTGCCGTCGCCGCGTAAGCGGTGCTGGTTCCCAAACCAAAGCCCTTGCGTTTAGCCGCGTAAGGCGGGGCCCGGAGGCGCCTGGCAACAGAAGCCTCCACTTTCATTCTGGCCTGCCGGCTGTTCCCGCCGGAGCAGCAAGCGGAAAAACATACCCTATGTCCAAAGATGTTCTTCGTTACGATCTGATGGTGCAGGAAGCGCTGAAGGGCGTCGTCCGCAAGATCCTGACGGAGGCTGCGCGGGACGGGCTGCCGGGCGAGCATCATTTCTACGTCACCTTTCGGACGGGAGCGCCCGGTGTGCGTTTGTCGCAGCGCCTGCGCGAGAAGCACCCCGACGAGATGACGATCGTGCTTCAGCATCAGTTCTGGGACCTCAGCGTCAGCGACCACGCCTTCGAGGTCGGCCTGTCATTCTCCGGCGTGCCGGAGCGGCTTCTCATCCCATTCGATGCGATAACGACCTTCTTCGACCCCTCCGTGCAGTTCGGCCTGAAATTCGAGACGCAGGGGGATCCGGAGGAAAGTGGCGCACCGCAGTCCGAGTCGGTTGTGGCCCCCGCGCCCGTTCCCACCAAGTCCATGCCCGCCGGTGTACCAGCGCTGAAGGCGCGAGCGTCGGCGGCAGAGGACACGGACAAGAGCAGCGATGCGCCGGCCAACGAAACCGAAGACGACGGCAAGAGCGGTGCCGAAGTCGTCAGCCTCGATTCCTTCCGCAAGAAGACCTGACGGACCTTCCATGACCGAGACGCGCACCGAAACCGATTCCTTCGGCCCCATCGCTGTGCCCGCGGACCGGTATTGGGGCGCACAGACGCAGCGCTCTCTGGAGAATTTCCGGATCGGCGGCGAGCGCGAGCGCATGCCGCTGCCGCTGGTTCATGCCCTCGTGCTGGTCAAGAAGGCGGCCGCTCACGTCAACGCCCGGCTCGGCCTGCTCGACCAGCGCGTTGCCGGCGCCATCGGCCAGGCGGCGGATGAAGCGCTCTCCGGCAAGTTCGACGGGCATTTTCCGCTGGTGATCTGGCAAACCGGCTCGGGCACCCAGTCCAACATGAATGCCAATGAGGTGCTGGCGAACCGCGCGAACGAACTGCTCGGTGCCGGTCTCGGCGCCAAGAGCCCGGTCCACCCCAACGACCACGTCAATCGCGGCCAGTCCTCGAACGATTCTTTCCCGACCGCGATGCATATTGCGGCCGTCCTCGAGATCACCCGCAAGCTGCTCCCGGCCCTGCGCAATCTCGAAAAGGCGCTCAACGCCAAGGCCGATGCCTTCAAGCATCTCGTCAAGATCGGCCGTACCCATCTGCAGGACGCCACGCCCGTCACGCTCGGCCAGGAATTCTCCGGCTATGCGATGCAAATCCATCTCGGCATCGGCCGGATCGAGGCTGCCCTCGGCGGGCTCTATGCGCTGGCACAGGGCGGCACGGCCGTCGGAACCGGCATCAACACCCATCCCGATTTCGCCGTGCTCTTCGCCAAGGAGGTCGCGACGCTGACCGGCCTGCCCTTCCGCACGGCCGAGAACAAATTCGAGGCTCTGGCGAGCCACGGCGCGCTCGCCGCCGCCCATGGCGCGCTGGCGGCACTCGCTTCCGACCTGTTCAAGATCGCCAACGACATCCGCCTGATGGGCTCGGGCCCGCGTTCGGGCCTCGGCGAAATCAGCCTGCCGGAGAACGAGCCGGGATCCTCGATCATGCCCGGCAAAGTCAACCCGACCCAGGCCGAGGCGCTGACCATGGTCGCCATCCAGGTCCACGGCAACCAGGCGACGATCGGCTTCGCCGCGAGCCAGGGCCATTTCGAGCTCAATGTCTTCAAGCCGGTGATCGCTGCCGCCTTCCTGCAGTCGGTCCGTCTGCTAGCCGATGCGGCGGAGAGCTTCCGCGTCAATTGCGTCGAGGGCATCGAGGCCAATGAGGCACAGCTGAAGGAGCTGCTGTCGCGCTCGCTCATGCTGGTGACGGCGCTCGCCCCGGCGATCGGCTACGACAAGGCCGCGAACATCGCCAAGTCCGCGCATCACAACGGCACGACGCTGCGCGAGGAAGCGCTCAAGGCCGGTGTCGACGCCGATCTCTTCGATAGGACGGTCAAGCCCGAGCAGATGCTCGGCCCGCGCTGACGGAGCCGCAACGATGGCCGAGATCATCAATCTCCGCCGCGCCCGCAAGCAGAAGGAGCGCGCGGAGGCGGACAAGACGGCCGAGCAGAACCGCATCAGCTTCGGCCGGACCAAGGCCGAGCGCAGCCTCACCAACGCCGAGCGCGACAAGGCCGCCCGCCACATCGACGGGCACAGGCTCACGAGAGCATTTTCCAGCGAAGCGGAGGCCGGTTCGCGTGAAGAAAATGCGATAAAGCAAAGGGCTAGGGAACTTCAGCGCTTCGGAGAAACGCGGAAGTCCTCCCGCGACGACAAGGACCCGGAGCCGGCATGAGCGCGGAGCGCAAGCGCTCTCTCAGCATCGCCGGCCACCGCACCAGCATCTCGCTGGAAGACGAATTCTGGGAAGCGCTGAAGGAGATCGCTGCGCTACAAGGCCAGCCGGTTTCCGCCCTCGTCGTCGAAGTCGATTCGAGCCGGGGGGACCTCAACCTGTCATCGGCCCTGCGGCTTCACGCGCTCGCTCATTACCGGCAGCTCGCCGCCGGGCAGCGAACCGATGCAGAACCGTAATCATTTCAGCCGCCGGAAACGAACCCCGGAATAACCCGGGCGGGGTTTGAAGCACGGCTTCAATTGCGCGGTTGTGCGCCCGGCAGAATCTGGAGAGGCGGCGCCGGCTGCTGAACCGCGCCTTCAGGAGAGCTGGAACGGGGCGCCCCCGGGAGGACGAGCGGTCCCGGTTGTGACAGTGACTGTGGCTGTGTCGGCGGCGGAGCCGATTGCATGGCTGCCCGCTCCGCCGCGGCTCGGGCGCGCTCCTCCAGCTCCGCCCGTCGGCGCGCCTCCTGCTCCGTCCGCGCCTGCTCCGCGCGGCGCAGTTCCTCGGCGCGCTTCTCCTCGGCCAGCCTGCGCTGCTCCTCGGCACGTCGCACCTCCTCCTGCCGCTTTTCCTCGGCGAGGCGGGCCTCTTCCTGCGCCTTCAGGAACTCGTTCAGCTTGCGCTCGTTCTCGCGCATCTCGCGCTCCGCCCTCAGCCGCCGCGCATGCATCGCCCGCTCGCGCGCATCCGCCTCGAAGGCTTCGACGCGCTCGATCTCGCGCGCCAGAGCCCGCGCCGCCACCGTGTTCGAAAGGGCGCTGACATCGCTCTCCCGCCGCAGATTGGAGAGCGGTCCGCGCCAGGCGATCCCGATCTGCGGGGCATCTCCGGGCCAGCCCTTCGGCAGCGCCCCGACTGGCTTGAGACCGAGCCTGAGATCGGCATTGAGCGCACGCAGATCGACGACCCCGCTTGCCTCCGCCCGCAAGCCGTTGCGCTCGAAGCTCAAGGGCTGCAGCCGGATGAGGCCGCCTGCGAGCGTGAAGGGCAAGGTGATGTCACCAAGGGCCCAGGCATCGCGATCCAGCGCTTCCGCAAGCCGGTCCTGCAAGCGCGAGGCATCGCTTTCGGAGGCATCCTCGCCGGTATTGGCGATGATGCGGGCGTAGGCGCCGGGATCGAAACGGGCGAGGCGAACGCCGGTAAGCGACAGGTTCCCGGCCCCGCTGAGGCCAGCGATCAGGCGCGCCGGCGTCTCGCCCGATCCGCCGAACTCGACCTGCCCCGAAGCCTTGCCGCCAATAGCGCTCTTGGTCAGTTCGACGACGTCGATCGCCGTCAGGGCCAACCGTCCGTTGAGCTGAGCGAGCCCCCCGTCGCGACGCAGGCCAAGCCGACCGGCGACCTGCCCCCCGCCGAACGCTCCCTTGATATCCTCGACCCGCAACCCGTCCTGATCGGACCGCAAAGCGAAGCTCGCATTGCGGATCGTCGCACCGTCGAGAACCGCGAGCGAACCGGCCTCGACCGCAATGTCGAACTCCGGCAGCTCGCCGACGCGCCCGAACCGTGCCGTCGACCAGATCGATCCGGGCGCCGCTGGCGCCGGGCCCAGCGCCGTCGCGATCAGTTGGCGCAAATCCGCCACAGGGATCGCGAAACGTCCGCTGTAGCGTCCCTCGCGTGGCAAGATGAGCGAGCCGCCGGCTGCGATGCCGCCGAGATTGGCTGCGATGCCGTCGAGCTGGACCCCATCTCCCGTCAGCCGCAGTCGCGCATGGGCATCGAGAACGCCGTCGGGCAGCAGCCGCGCCGGCCCCTCCGCCAGAATCTGGGCTGGTCCTTCGGCCTGCAGCGAGACTTGCGCCGCCCCGGCGCCATCCTCGACGACGATGGACAGACCCGGCCCGGCCAGCGAGCCGGTCATGCGCCCCTTGTCGATATCGAGCGTGAGCCGGCCGGCGCCGCCCTGCATCGGCGCGGGCAGGCCAAGCGCCGTGAAGGCTTGGCGCCGGTCGGCAAGATCGAAACCCAAACTGGCGCTGTTCCAGATTCCGGCGCGGTCGAGCAGGCCCTTGATCGTCAGTTTCCCGGCCGCTGCATTGCCCTCGGCCGAGAGCGCGGTCTCGCCCGAAGCCGCCCGCGTCAGGCGGAAGCCGCTGTCGAGCCTCGCCAGCCCGTCGCTTGCCCGCGTCAACGCCTGCATGGCCGCCTCCGGCAGCAGCGGCCCGGCCAAAGCCGTCAGGGTCTCGATGCGCGGCGCGCGGACCCGCCCCGAAATCTCCCCGCCCTCGGCCAGCAGCGACCCGGCTCCGGTAACGTTGACGCCGCCGAAACCGTTGACCGAGAGGCGGCTCAGCCGCCAGACATCGCCCTCGCGGCGGATATCGAGGCTGGCCGAGCCTGGGGGAGCATTGCGGTAGCGCGCATTGGCGAGTGTCAGATCCAGCGCGATGTCAGGCTGCCGGAACAGGCCGCCGAGGCTCGTTCCCGGCGGCAGGGTATCGAGTGCTAGCCCGCTCACCGTGGCCTTGGCCGCGAGCCTGTTCGATCCGGCCTCGCCCGACGCGTCGAGCCGCACGCCGGACGATCCCGCAACCAGCAGCCGCTGGAACACGATCCGCGCTGGCGCCCAGGAGCCGACCGCATCGGCATCGATGCGTCCGAGCCCCGCGATAAAATCGGCCATGGTCGGGTCGAGTCCGGCGCGGGCCAGAACCAGCGCAACGCGCCGCGCATCATTCGCCTTGAGATTGATGCGGCCCGTCGCTCCCTCCGGGCCCAGACCGCCGCTCGCCCCGATGAGCGCACCGGCCACGCGGACGGAAGCCGAAGCATCGGTCAGCCCGCCATCATGCAGCCGCCCGCGGAGCGCGAATGTCGAAAAATCCTCGCCCCGCCAGATCACCTGATCGAGGTCGAGACCAATGTCGAGAGTGCCCGGCAAGCCATTCAGCGCCCGCTCGAAGCCCTGGCGCTCCGCCAGCGACGCGACCAGTGCATCGGCATCGAGCCGGCGCGCCCGCAGCGCCAGAGAGCCGGCTCCGGTTCCCGGCAGATATTGCCCCTCCCCCTCCAGCCTCGCCGCACCGCCGGCGAGGTCGAGCGTCAGACCCGCAAGGTCGAGTTGGCGCCCACCGCCCTTCACCTTGCCCGACAGCGAGACCGCCCCGCCCGGCGACAGGCCGAAGGCGCCGTCGAGCTCGACGGCGATCCGCCCTGGCGCCGCCGGCAGGATCAGGGAGCCGTCGAAATTGAGCTGCAGATCCTCTCCGGTGAGGAAGGCCTTGGCGCGCAGCCGGCCGCCCTCCTCGAGCTCGCCGGTCGTCACGCGCAGGGACGTGCCCGCCACCTCGCCTTCGAAACGCCAGGGCCCGGCGAAGCTGACGGCAGAAACCTCCGCGGCGATTGGCGTCAACATGACCGCCGGCTTGCCCGGCTCTCGCCAGATCAGGGCCGAGCGGCTGATCCGCAGCCTGTCGAGGCTCGCTTCGGCCGGCAGGCCCTTGCCAGTGCGCTCCGGCAGGCGGATCGCGCCGGTCTCGTCGAGGGAAAGCGTGACCGTGGCCCCGTCGATCTCGGCTTCCGAGAACCGGAACTCCCCGCGCGCCATGGCGGCGAGCGCCAGCTCGACCGTCGCATGTTCGACCGTCGCCGCGCTGGCGGTGCCGTCGCCGCTGCCGATCCGCACATTTTCGAGGGATATGCGCGGCGAGGGCAGCAGGCGCAGGCCGATCGCGCCACCGATCTGCGTCTCCACGCCGAGCGCTTCGCTCAGCCTGGCCTCGATCTGCGGACGATAGGCGCGCCAATCGACGAAGCCGGGGCCAATCAGGGCCGCCAGCAGCGCCAATACCAGCAGGCCGGCCAGAACTGTCAGGCTTTCACGCAACGTCCGCTTTCTGTCCCTGTCGCCATGGTGTAGCGGCACCGATCCAAAACCGGCGTCCGCCCGCGATCATGCCGGCAAGTCGCGGCAGGATCGCGACATTTCGCGAAGGGCGCCCGCAGCGCAAGCCGCGCCGATGTCACAGGACGACGATTTTTCCGGGATTGAGGATGTTCTGCGGATCGAGCCCACGCTTCAGCGTCCGCATTACCGCGAGTGCCTCCGCCCCGTGCTCCTGCTCGAGATACTTCATCTTCTTCTGGCCGACACCGTGTTCACCCGTGCAGGTTCCGCCCATGGCCAGCGCACGCTTCACCAGCCGGTCGATGAAGGCCTGGGCCCGCTCGACCTCGGCCTTGTCGTTAAGATCGACCAGCGGTTGCGTGTGGAAATTGCCGTCGCCGACATGGCCCGCGATCGGCGCGATCAGCCCGGAGGCCTCGATGTCGCGCTTGGTCTCCTCGACGCATTCGGCCAGTTGAGAGATCGGCACGCAGACATCGGTCGCGACCGAGTCGAAGCCGGGCCGCAGCGCCTTCGCCGCCCAATAGGCGTCATGGCGCGCCTGCCAGAGCTTGGAGCGGTCCTCCGCCTTGGTCGCCCATTCGAAGGGCCCGCCGCCATATTCCGCCGCGATCTCGCCGAAGCGCTGGGACTGCTCGGCAACGCCGGCTTCCGTTCCGTGGAACTCGACGAAGAGCATCGTCGTCTCCGGCAGGCCGAGCTTGGCATGCAGATTGACGCCGCGGATCATCACGTCGTCGAGCAACTCGATGCGCGCCACCGGCAGGCCGGTCTGGATCGTCAGGATCGTCGCGTCGCAGGCGGCCTTCACCGAGGGGAAGGGGCAGACGCCGGCGGCGATCGCCTCGGGGATGCCATGCAGCTTCAGCGTGACCTCGGTGATGATGCCGAGCGTGCCTTCCGAGCCAACGAGCAGGCGCGTGAGATCGTAGCCGGCTGAGGTCTTGCGCGCGCGCGTCGAGGTCTTGACGATCGAGCCATCGGCCATCACCGCCTTCAGCGCCAGCACATTGTCCTTCATCGTGCCGTAGCGGACAGCATTGGTGCCGGAAGCGCGCGTCGCGGCCATGCCGCCGATCGAGGCATCGGCACCCGGATCGATCGGGAACATCAGGCCCTGGTCGCGCAGATGCTCGTTGAGCTCCTTGCGGGTGACGCCGGCCTCGACCACCACGTCGAGATCCTCGGCATGCACGGCGATGATCCGCTTCATCTGCGACATGTCGATGCAGACGCCGCCGAAGGGCGCGTTGACATGCCCCTCCAGCGAGGTGCCGGTACCGAAGGCAATGACCGGCACGCCATGCGCCGCGCAGAGCTTCACGATCTCGGAAACCTCTTCCGTGTTTTGCGGGAAGATCACCGCATCCGGCGGCTGATTGGGTATCCAGGTGAGGGTATGGCCGTGCTGCTGGCGCACCGCGAGGCTGGTGACGAGCCGGTTTCCGAAGCGCGCGGCCAGCGCCTGGGTCACGGCTGCGATGGCATCGGGCGATGGCGGCAGCACTGCGGCGGAGGCAGGGCTGTCATGAGGGGCGGCAGCGGGCAGGCTCATTGTCAAGATCCGATTTTGGCGCTTAGACTTGGAACAGATCGGTTTCGCAATTGGTTACGGTCCGACATCATCCTGACCATCGCGGCCGGGGCGAGGTGCTGACGCTGATTGCGAACGATGCATACTAGATCATGGGACGACGAAATGGGCAGCCGCAATAATGCGACGGCCCCTTGAACGAGGCGCCTGACAGGGAGGGCGATCATGGCAAACGATACACGCGCTCCGGCGCTCTTCTTCTCGCCCTTCGTCTCTTCGGCGATGCGGGTCGAGCCGCAATGGATCGACTACAACGGCCACCTCAACATGGCCTACTATCATGTCCTGTTCGACCGTGCGGTGGACGAAGTCTTCTCGCTCGTCGGCCTGACGCGGGACTATGTCGAGACACGCCACGCCTCGACCTTCACCGCGGAATGCCACATCCTCTACAAGCGTGAGCTGACCGATGGCGACCTCGTCCGCGTCACCGCCCAGCTCATCGGCTTCGACGACAAGCGCCTGCACTACTATCTCGAGATGCGTCACGCCCATGAGGGCTGGCTCGCCGCGACCAGCGAGAACCTGTCGCTGCACGTCGACATGGTCCATCGCAGGGTCACGCCCTTCCCTGCCGACATCCTCGCGAATCTTGCCTTGATGAAGGCAGCCCACAGCATGATGCCGCTGCCGGCTACGATCGGTCGCATCATCGGCATGCCGAAGAAGTCGGCGATCCGCGTCGATGAGGCGAAGGAAGTGCGCGAGCCCGAGGTCGAGACGCGGCACTGAGACTATTTTGCCGTCATGGTCGGGCTTGGCCCGACCATCTCGGAATCCGGCGCCTTCCTGTCAGGAGGTGCTCGGGTCAAGCCCGAGCATGACGCTAAGCTCCGCGCCTTCCCACCACCGCATGCATCGCATAGCCACGATACGGCGCGCCGATCCGGCAGTCGGCCCCCGCCGCTTCCGCAAGCGCTCGCACCGTCCCCGGCAGATCTTCGCGCGGCGTGACATGGAACAGGGCGAGCCAGCGCAGCAGCACGGCCTTGAAGCTCGCCGGCAGCCCGCTCTGATCGCCGAAATCGACGATATGCAAAGAGCCGCCCATGTTGAGGCGGCGCAGCGCCTCCGCGACGACACCCTGCCAGGGCGGGATCATCGACAGCGCATAGGAGATCACGATCCGGTCGAAGCCCTGAAGGCCGAACAGTGCCTGCGGGTCGAAGCCGGTGGCATCAGCCTCGGCTAGCTGGATCCGATCGTCCAGCTCCGCCCGCGCCACCGCAGTGCGCGCCGTCGCCAGCATCTCGCTGGAGACGTCGAGCCCGTAGCAGGCGCTGGACGGGTAGCGCCGCGCGATCTGGATGAGGTTGCGCCCGGTGCCGCAGCCGATCTCCAGGACGGTGGCGCCGGGAGGCGGCTGCAACCCATCGATCAGCTGGTCACGGCCGAGCAGATAGAACTTCCGGCTGGCGTCGTAGATGTGCCGCTGATGCCGATAGATCCGGTCCATCAACCCGGCGGGCGAGCCGCCCGGCACCTCGGCGGCGCTCACCGGACCTGCCCCCTCAGCACATAGAGGTGGAAGCCGCCATAGATCGCCGAGCGGTCCTGCCGGCAGAGATCGCGGCTGCGCTCCTCCTCGTAATGCCACTGGTCGAGGATCGCAGCGGGTATCCGGCCGGGCAGCAGCCGCTCGTCGGCCGCCGTGCGGAAGATCACCCGCGCGCCCGGCCGGGCGGTGCGCGTGATCTGCGACCACAGCGCCGTCAGATCGGCGTCGTTCATCCAATCCTGCGCATCGAGCAGCACATAGGCATCGCAACTCTCGGCCGGCTGCTGCTCCAGCAAAGCCGTGACCGCGCTCTGGTGATAGGAGACGTTCGCCGCGCGCTCCTTCACCGCCGCGAAATATTGCGGCTGCAGATAGGGCGGAAACGCCGCGCCGGCCCCCTCGCCATAGCGTCGGCCGAAAGCCTGCTGGGCGAAGTAGTTGTCCTTCAGATCGAAATCGCAGGCCAGACGCTCCAGCCGCAGCTTCAGCGCGCCGAGAATGCCCTCCTCGGCATCGGCGGCCAGCGCCTTGTACTGCGCCGGCGGGATGCCGAGCCCATAGAGCGAGGCCGGCTGGCGCACCAGCCACCGCACCAGCTTGCGCTCGAACACCGGCGCGAGGTGTTGCTCGTAGAGCGCCCTCTGTTCGGCGAGGTCACGCGCCGCCAGCATCATCAGCGGATTGCCGCCCAGCGCCCGCGCCAGCACATGGCCCGTGCCGATGAAGCGGCCGAGCAGGCCGTAGCGATAGAAGCCCTTGGCGAAGAGGTTGATCCGGCGCCGTCCATTGAGGCCCCGCCCCTCCCAGTAGCCGCGCGAGACGGCGTCGAGATGATCAGCGATCTCGCGATCGTAGACGCCGACATTCTCGCGCGCATTTGCCTGGCCGAAGAAGCGCAGGAAGTCCTCCTGCCGCTCCAACCGCGCCAGAGCCGCGAGCTTCAGCCGGCCGAGCGCGATATGCGCGGCGTTGAGATCGACAGCGCTGACACGGATCGGCGCGGCCGTGAGATAGGAAAGGATGTTGCAGGAGCCCGACGCGATCGCCACGACATGGTCCTCGGCCTTGAGCTGCAGCGCCGCCATGTCGACCACCGGGTCTTCCCAGATCTGCGGATAGACCAGTCCGGAGAAGGCGCGGGCGAACAGCCATTCCAGCATGCCCGCTTTGGACAGCGTCTTGCTGCGCCGGACGGCCAGTCCCAGGCCCGAGCTCGTCATGCGGCGGGCCGCGCGCGCCGTTTGCGTCGCCTGTTGCGTCACCGGTTTTCCTCCCTTTGCGGGTGGCGGGCCTGCTAGAGGAGTCGCGTGACGGTCCGGTGACGGAGCCTCGGCCCTTGCCGCTGCGTCGTGAAACCGCCGGTAATCTGTGGGGCTGAAATCCGGCGCCTGAGACGCCATATTGGCGGCACGAAAGCCGATGAGGCGCCCCGCCACCCCGCTGACAAGGAGATCGCAATGGGTCTGATGAGCATGTTCGGCGAGCCGAAGAAGCAGGACGAGACTTTCCCCTTCCAGCTGACCGACGCGCAGTGGCGCGAGCGGCTGACGCCGGAGCAGTATCAGGTCCTGCGTGGCCACGGCACGGAGCGTGCGGGTTCTTGCGCACTCAACTACGAGAAGCGCGCCGGCACCTTCTCTTGCGCCGGCTGCGGCCAGAAGCTGTTCAAATCGGGCAAGAAATTCGAGAGCGGCACGGGCTGGCCGAGCTTCGACCAGCCGCTGGAGGGCGCCGTCGGCGCCTCGGAGGATTTCAGCTACGGCATGCACCGTGTCGAGGCGCATTGCGCCAATTGCGGCGGCCATCTCGGCCACGTCTTCCCCGACGGCCCGCCGCCCACCGGCCTGCGCTACTGCATTAACGGCGTGGCGATGAATTTCGAGCCGGAAGCGGCTTGATCCCGCCGTCATGCTCGGGCTTGACCCGAGCATCTCACGACGGAAAGGCGATAAAGAGATGCCCGGGTCAAGCCCGGGCATGACGCCTCACGTAACGGGCACCGCCCGTCGCGCCAGCACTCCGGCATCCACCGCCGGCGGCAGATCGCCGAACTGTCCCGACCAGCCATCCCCAAGCCGTGTGGCAATGAACGCATCCGCCACCGCAGCAGGCGCAAACTGCAACAGCAACGAGCCCTGCAACATGAGCGCCAGCCGCTCGGTGAGCCGCCGCGCCTGCCCTTCATTGCGGATCATCCCGGGCAATTCGCCTTCCAAACGCCTCAGCGCCGCATCGTAGCGCTTGTCCGAGCCCGCAGCCGCGACCAACTCCGCCCGCAACACGTCGATCGCCCCCTCCTCGCGCGCCAGCGAGCGCAACACGTCAAGGCAGATGACATTGCCCGAGCCTTCCCAGATCGCGTTCAGCGGCGCCTCGCGATAGAGCCGCGCCATCGGGTTGTCCTCGATGAAGCCGTTGCCGCCATGGCATTCCAGCGCCTCGGTGACGACGGCAGGCGTCCGCCGCGTGATCCAGTATTTCGCGATCGGCGCGCCCACCCGCGCCAGCAGCCGCTCACTCTCCGATGCCTCCTGTCGATCCAGCGCCGCGAAATGCCGGAAGGCGAGCCAGGCCGCGGCCTCGGCCTCGATCGCGATATCGGCCAGCACGTTCTGCATGATCGGCTGGTCGATCAGCGCCTTCTGGAATGCCCTCCGGTGCTGCGCGTGATGCGCCGCCAGCGAGACCGCCATCCGCATCAGCCCGGAGGAGGCGGCGGCAATGTCCAGCCGTGAATTGTGATTCATCGACAGCCCGGTGCGGATGCCCCGCCCCTTCTCGCCGATCAGATGGCCGATCGCGCCACTGAACTCCACCTCGGAAGAGGCATTCGAGCGGTTGCCGACCTTGTCCTTGAGCCGCTGGATCGCGACGCCGTTGCGCGCGCCATCCGGCAGCCAGCCCGGCACGACGAAGCAGGAGATGCCCTCGCCCATGCGCGCCAACGTGAGGAAGACGTCGGAATGCGGCACCGAGAAGAACCATTTCCGGCCATGGAGCGAATAGGTGCCGTCGCGATTGTCTTCGGCATATGTCTGCGTCTGACGCAGATCCGAGCCGCCTTGCGTCTCGGTCATCGCCGTGCCGACGGTCGCGCCCGTCTTGAGAGGCGCCGGCCCCTGCCGCGGATCGTAGCGATTGGAGGTGACAAGCCCACCCCACTGCTCCCAGAGTGCCGCGTCCTGCTTCAGCACCGGCACGGCGGCATAGGTCATGCTGATCGGGCAGCAGATGCCGCTCTCCGCCCCGTACCAAAGATATTGCAGCGCCGCCCGCGCCACCTGCGCACCGGGCTCCGGCCGGTTCCAGGCGAGCGCATGCGTCTCCTGCCCGATGGCGAGCCCCATCAGCTCGTGCCAGGCGGGATGGAAGGCGATCTCGTCGATGCGGTTGCCGAACCGGTCGAAGGCCTTGAGTTCGGGCGTGTAACGGTTGGCGAGATAGGCCAGCTCCTGCACCCGCGCCGACCCGACAGTCCGCCCGGCCTCGTGGAGCCGCTCGCGTGCCCAGTCGGCCCCGAAGGCAGAGACGATGCCGAGCAGCACCGGATCGGCGGCGAAGGCGTCGTATTCGGCCAACACCCGCACCTGGTTGGTGATGGTCCAGTCCACGCTCGTCATCCCCGATCCTCGTTCGCCAAACGTGACTAACCTTGACCCACCTGCGGCCAGACCCGCACAGTCCGTTTCGCCTCAGACAAGAGTCGATTGTGCGCATAAGGGCGATCTTGGGCTACGCCTGTTTCGCAATCGGATTGGCATTCATAGCAACAGCATGGATAGCGGGCTTCTCGGATGGCGTGATGGACTTGGCTAAGCCGGTTCGTATGCGCGGCTCAGGCTCTCTCGGGGCTGAGATACGTTTTTGGACAGGGGCTGGGCTGCTCGCCCTCGGAGCCGTCATTCGAATCTCGAACCGCGGAAAGTAGAGCATCGCCAGCACCTGATTGGTGACCTCCCGGCGCCCTTCCCCGCTCTGCTCCGCCATTGCTGCCACCTCCCTGTGGAACGGGATATAAAATGATCCCTCCGGCAGGGCGCAATCCTGACACGAGCGCCCTATATTCGCCGGAGAACGAATCACGCACGAGCACACTGGTCCCTTGTCCGAGACTGACCCCTTTTCCGCTCCCCTGCCCCGCCCTGGAGGCATCGCCGCGCGTGCTGCAGCGCAGCCGGCGGCCGGCTATCTTACGGGGCTGAACCCGGAGCAGCGCCAGGCGGTCGAGGCGACGGAAGGCCCCGTGTTGGTGCTGGCCGGCGCCGGCACCGGCAAAACCCGCGTGCTTACCACCCGCATCGGCCACCTGATTTCGACCAGCCGCGCCTACCCTTCCCAGATCCTCGCCGTCACCTTCACCAACAAGGCGGCGCGCGAGATGAAGGAGCGCGTCGCCCATCTCGTCGGCCCGGTCGCCGAAGGCATGCCCTGGCTCGGCACCTTCCATTCGATCTCGGCCAAGCTGCTGCGCCGCCACGCCGAACTACTCGATCTGCGCAGCGACTTCACCATCCTCGACACCGACGACCAGATCCGCCTGATGAAGCAAGTGATTCAGGCCGAGGGCATCGACGAGAAGCGCTGGCCCGGCCGCATGCTGGCGGGCTTCATCGATAGCTGGAAGAATCGCGGCCTTAGCCCCAAGGACGTGCCGCCCGGTGAGGCCGCGGTCTTCGCCAACGGCAAGGGCGGCAAGCTCTACGCTGCCTATCAGGATCGGCTGAAGGCGCTGAACGCTGTCGATTTCGGCGATCTCCTGCTGCATTGCCTGACGCTGTTCCGTGACTATCCTGACGTGCTCCAGACCTATCACGATCGCTTCCGCTACATCCTCGTCGACGAGTATCAGGACACCAACACGGCGCAGTATCTCTGGCTGAGGCTTCTCGCCCAAGGACGCCGCAACATCTGCTGCGTCGGCGACGACGACCAGTCGATCTATGGCTGGCGCGGTGCCGAGGTCGATAACATCCTGCGCTTCGAGCACGATTTTCCGGGCGCGACCGTGATCCGGCTCGAGCGCAACTACCGCTCGACCGGCCATATCCTCGCCACCGCCTCGAAGCTGATCGCACGCAACGAGGGGCGCCTCGGCAAGACGCTGCGCACCGAGGATGCGCTCGGCGAGAAGGTCACGATCACCGGCGCCTGGGACAGCCAGGAGGAAGCCCGCCTGATCTCCGACGAGATCGAGGCGATGCAGGCCAAGAAGCACAACCTCGCGGAGGTCGCGGTGCTCGTCCGCATCTCCGCCCAGATGCGCGAGATTGAGGAGCGCTTCGTCCAGGCCGGCGTGCCCTATCGCGTCATCGGCGGCCCGCGCTTCTATGAGCGGGCAGAAATCCGCGATGCGCTGGCCTATCTGCGCTGCGTCGTCTCGCCGACCGACGACCTCGCGTTCGAGCGCATCGTCAATGTGCCCAAGCGCGGCCTCGGCGATGCGACGGTCCAGCTCCTGCACAATCACGCCCGCGCCACCGGCTTCTCGCTGATGCAGTCGGCCCGCGCCGCGGTCGAGAGCGACGAGTTGAAGCCCAAGGCCCGTACCGCGCTGCGCGAACTGGTCGAAGCCTTCGGCCGCTGGTCGGCCCGCGCCGAGAACATGCCGCAGGGCGAACTCGCCGAACTGGTGCTGGAGGAATCCGGCTACACCGAGATGTGGAAGAAGGACCGCTCGGCCGATGCCGCCGGGCGCCTCGAAAACCTCAAGGAGCTCGTCCGCTCCCTCGATGAATTCCCCGATCTGCCGGCCTTCCTCGAACACGTCTCGCTGGTGATGGATGTCGGGGATGGCGAGGCCGAGGCCCGCGTCTCGATCATGACGCTGCACGCCGCCAAGGGGCTGGAATTCGACACCGTCTTCCTGCCGGGCTGGGAGGAAGGGCTGTTCCCGAACCAGCGCGCTCTCGACGAGAGCGGCCGCGCCGGCCTTGAGGAGGAGCGCCGCCTTGCCCATGTCGGCCTTACCCGCGCCCGCAAGAAACTGAAGCTCTATTTCGCCTCGAACCGGCGCATCCACGGCCTCTGGCAAACCAGCCTGCCCTCCCGCTTCATCGACGAATTGCCGGAAGAACATGTCGAGGTCGAGCAGGCCCCGACGAGCTATTCGCAGGGCGGCTACGGCGCCTCGCGCTTCGACCGGATGGAGAGCTTCGGCTCCAGCTACAACACGCCGGGCTGGCAGCGCGCGCAGGAAAACCGCGCGAAGAACAGCGGCGGTGGCAGCGGCTTCTCCGAAAGCGGCCGTGGCTTCGGCTCGGGCGGTTTCGGAGGCAGCTCATCACGCCAGCGCGGCCCGCTGCTGATCGAAGGTGAGCTCACCGCCAAATCGACCGGCGAGTCTGCCTACGGCACCGGCGCCCGCGTCTTCCACGTCAAATTCGGCCCCGGCTCCGTTGCCAGCGTCGATGGCAACAAGCTCACCGTCGACTTCGACAAGGCCGGGCGGAAGATGGTGCTCGACAGCTTCGTCCAGAAGGCTGGCTGAGCACAGCCGATACCAAACTCCAGAAGACTGCTGCCGACATGATTCCCCAGATCGATCTGACCGACGCCGAAGACAAGGCTCTTCGCGAAGTGCTCTCCAACGGCCTGAAGGGCTACAACGACGAGAAGATCGGCCTGCACGACCGGCAGGATCTGACGATCCGCGTCACCGATCCCGAAACCGGCGAGCCGATCGGCGGGCTTGTCGGGCGCACCTCGCTCGGCATGCTCTTCATCGATCTCGTCTACCTGCCGAAAAGCCTGCGCGGCACCGGCACCGGCAGCCGCATTCTTGCCCTGGCGGAGGAGGAAGGCCGGCGGCGCGGCTGCAGCAAGGCGGTGCTCTTCACCATCAGCTTCCAGGCGCCGGAGTTCTACAAGAAGCTGGGATGGCAGGTCTTCGGCGAGATCGCGCCGAAGCCGCCCGGCGCGACCCGCGTCTACCTGACCAAGGATCTGTGAGCGCTCAGGCGCCGCCTTCCCGCTCGCGAAACGCCTTCCGTGCCGCCGAGACCTGCCCATAATAGGTCTCGGCCCAGACCCAGACTCCGCAGAACGCTGCGCTGAGCTCGCGGCCGAGTTCGGTCAGCGTATAATCGACATGAGGCGGGATCACCGGATGGACGGTTCGGATGACCAGCCCGTCGCGCTCCATTTCCCGCAGCGTCTTGGTCAGCATCTTCTGGCTGATGCCGCCGACCATGCGCCCGACCTCGGTGAAGCGCAGCGTGCCGTGCTCTTCCAACGCCTCCAGCACCAGCATCGTCCATTTGTCCGCCACCTGCGCGATGACCTGCCGCACCAGCGACTCCACGGCAGGGCTGATCGGAGGAATGGCTTCGCTGCGCGCATGCATCGCCGCCATCGCGGTTCGGATCGCCTGCATCCGACACTCTCCTTTTGGTGCGTATACCACTTTTTGGCGCCTTCTTTCCCTTGAAGAGTAATGACGCCACCTCATGCGAGCAACCACAACCGGGCTTTGCCAAGAGGGCTTCCCATGAACATCTCAGGCAACACCATCCTGATCACCGGCGGCGGCTCGGGCATTGGCCGGGCGCTCGCCGAGGCGCTGCACGCCAGGGGCAATCAGGTCATCATCGCCGGCCGGCGCGAGCGCGTCCTCGACGAGGTCACCACCGCCAATCCCGGCATGGCCTCGATGCTGCTCGACATCCAGGACAAGGCCGATATCGAAGCCTTCGCCCGACAGGTCGTCGAGCGCTTTCCCAAGCTCAATGCCATCCTCAACAATGCCGGCATCATGAAGCCCGAGAATGTCCCGGCCGCCGACAACATCGCCATCGCCGAGGAAACGATTACGACCAATCTGCTCGGGCCGATCCGCCTCACGACCGCGCTCCTGCCGCATCTCATGAAGCAGCTCAGCGCCACGATCCTCACCGTCTCCTCCGGCCTCGGCTTCGTGCCGCTTGCGGTTACGCCGACCTACAGCGCCACCAAGGCGGCGATCCATTCCTGGTCGATCAGCCTGCGCGAGCAGCTCGAGAATACCTCGGTCGGGGTCATCGAGATCGCCCCGCCCTATGTGCAGACCGAACTGATGGGTGCGCAGCAGGCCGTCGATCCCGCCGCGATGCCGCTCGCCGATTTCATCGCAGAGGTGATGACGATCCTCGAAACCCGGCCTGATGCCGCAGAAGTGATCGTTGAGCGTTGCAAGCCGCTGCGCTATGCCGAAGCCACCGGCACTTTCGACCAGGTCTTCGCGGCGTTGAATGCACAGCACGGTTGACTCGGCCATCATTCTCGGGCGCCCCGCAGCGGCGACCCGGGAATCTCTGACGAGTAGGTGCTGCATTCCGAGATGGTCGGGTCAAGCCCGACCATGACGACCCCACATCGCACCGCATGACAACCTCGCCCCACGCTGCTAATGCCACCGCATGCGCGAAGGCCTCCTGCCAGCGACGGTTGCGACCGTCTTCGAACTCTCCACCTCGGGCGAGAAGGCCCGGGCCCTGACCGAATTGCTCGGCGAGATCTTCGACCCGACCGAGACCGCGATTTCGGCCTTCGAGATCGAGGACGGCGTCACTACGCTTTCGCTGAACGCGCCCTGGAAGGTCGAGATCTACTTCGCTCAGCACCCGAACGAGGAGGCGGTGCGCGACCTGCTCAGGCCGATCGTCGGCGAACTCGTCGACGCGACGCCCTTCACCACCGTGAACACGCGGGATTGGGTCGCGACGAGCCTCGACGGGCTGAAGCCCGTGCGCGCCGGCCGTGTCATCGTCCATGGCGCGCATGACCGGGATGTCGTGCGCGTCAACGACGTCGCGATCGAGATCGAGGCGGCGCTGGCCTTCGGCACCGGCCATCACGGTACCACCTCGGGCTGCCTGCTGGCTCTGGACGCCGAGCTGAAGAAGCGCCGCCCGCGCCACGGGCTCGATGTCGGCACCGGCACGGGCATCCTCGCGCTGGCGCTGGCAAAGCAGATTAAGCGCAAGGTCGTCGCCGGGGACATCGACGCCATCGCGGTCGAGGTTTCCGCCCACAACGCCCGGCTGAATCACGCGCCCAACGCGCTCGACCTCTATGTCGCGCCGGGCCTGCGCCATGCCAAGGCCAACCGCCCCGGCCGCTTCGACCTCATCTTCGCCAATATCCTGGCCGGGCCGCTGAGGCAGCTGGCGCCCTCGATCGCGCGCGTACTCTCGCGAGACGGGACACTGATCCTCTCCGGTCTGCTCGGCATGGATGTCGCCGGGGTGGCTTCGGCCTACCGGCACCACGGCATCTATCTCGTCAGCCAGTCGCTGCGCGAAGGCTGGGCTACGCTGGTCATGAAAAAAGGCGGCGCAGCCCCGAGGCTCCGCCGCCCTGCCTGACCTCCGGCGCCAGGGCAACGAACCGGAAAAGCGGAAGCCGCTTCCGATCCGATGCCGCTAGAAGCGCGAGGTCGTTACGCGTCCGGCTTCAGAAGCCGATATGTCCATACTTGCGCTCGGCCTCGGCCTGCAGGCTGCGGGCGTCGTGCCAGACGGCCGCGGCGAACTTCGCGGCGTCGGCGATCTGTTCGGCGACATGCTTGATGATGGCGATCATGTTTCTGATCCTCGATGTTTATCGGCGCGCGGTCTGGCCGCAGCGGCCGGAAATTCAGCGGTTGAAAGGCAGCGAAGCGTCGCTCGACAGTGTCGCGGACGGATAGCCGCCCAGCACGATCTCTGCCTCGTTGACGAGGATGTTGCGGGCGCGCAGCTCGCGAGCGGCGGAGCGCTTGCGGCTCTCGATCAGCGCGGCATAGAGGCGCTGCATCACACCCGGCTGGTCCGCCTTGCGGGCCTTGGTTTCGGCCACCACTGCCACGGGCAGCACATCGGCATTGTCTAGCACATAGGTCATGGGTCTATCTCCGAAAAACGAAGGACAGTCCCGGTCGCTTCCTCGTTCTCTTATGCCACTAAAGTGGGACTATTTCGCAGTTGCGAGAAGCCATGCTCGCATATGCGAGATATGCACAAAACGCATGAAACGCGCCCATATCCGTTAATATTTGCGTTCATTGCATAACCAATCGGCACAATGCGAACCGTCAAGGCAGCACGGCGTCAGGAAACGGGCATTGCCTGTCGGCGTATTTGCGCTGGCGCTTTAGCCGATGCAGCGCGACGATGCGTACGATCTCGCATCGGACCGATCGTGAAATCCATTTTTCGCAGGAATCCGGTGCGATAACGATTACATGGATCGCCGTTATCGTGCCCGACAGGGCGCGCGGCGACCAAAGCCGGACCATGTCATGACCGAATCGACCYTACCCACTTGCCGCTTCCAGTCCTTCTCCGAGCCCAGCGACCCCATGCTGGTCGCCGGCCGCGTCGCCGCGCTGCGTATGGCGCTCGCGGCGCAAGGTCTCGACGGTTTCGTCATCCCGCGTGCCGACGAGCATCAGGGCGAATATGTGCCGGCCCATATGGCCCGCCTCGCCTGGCTGACAGGCTTCACCGGCTCGGCCGGCAACGCGGTGGTGCTGGCCGACAAGGCCGCGTTGATCGTCGACGGCCGCTATACTATCCAGGCGGCCGCGCAGACCGACACGACGGTCGTCACCCCCGTCCGCATGGAGGAGACGCCGCTGGAGCGCTGGATCGAGCAGAACCTGCCGGCCGGCGGCAAGCTCGGCTATGATCCCTGGCTGCACACGGTCGACGGCGTCGCAAAGCTGGAGAAAGCGGTCGCCGCAGCCGGTGGTAGCCTTGTCGCCGTCGCCGCCAACCCGATCGACACGCTCTGGTCGGACCGTCCTGCCGCCCCTGCCGCGCCGGTCAAGGCTCACCCGGCCGTGTATGCGGGCGAGGATTCCGCCTCGAAGCTCGACCGCATCCGCAAGGCGCTGGCTGAAGCGAAGGTCGATGCCCTCGTCGTCTCCGATCCGCATGCGCTGGCCTGGGTCTTCAACATCCGCGGCGGCGATGTCGAGCACACGCCCCTGCCGCTCGGCTACGCCATCGTCCCGCGCGAAGGGCGCCCGACCGTGTTTCTCGCGCCCGAGAAGATCACCAATGAAGCCGGCGACGCCATCGGCGCGGTCGGCGAGATCGCGGCGCCGGCTGCGCTCGAAGGCCAGTTGAAAAGGCTCGGCGCCGCGAAGGCCAAGGTTCGCCTCGATGCCACCACGGCCGCCTCGGCGCTGGCGACGCTGATCACCCAGGCAGGCGGCACGCCGGATGCCGGCGCTGACCCGATCGCGCTGATGAAGGCGCGCAAGAACGCGGCCGAACTGAACGGCACCCGCGCCGCCCATCTGCGCGACGGCGCGGCGATGACGAACTACCTCTCCTGGCTCGCGCGCGAGGCACCGAAGGGCAACCTCACCGAGATCGACGCGGTCGCTGCGCTCGAAGCCGAACGGCTCAGGACCGGGCTGCTCAAGGACGTCTCCTTCACGACCATCGCCGGCGCCGGCCCCAACGCCGCCCTGCCGCATTACCGCGTCAGCGAAGCGACGAACCGCCAGCTGGAACCCGGGATCTTCCTGGTCGATTCAGGTGGTCAGTACGAGGACGGCACCACCGACATCACCCGCACCATCGTCATCGGCGCGCCCACGGCCGAGATGCGCGACCGCTACACCCGGGTGCTCAAGGGCCATGTCGCGATCTCGCGGCTGGTCTTCGTCAAGGGAACCTCCGGCGCGCAGCTCGACGCCTTCGCCCGGCTGCCGCTCTGGCAGGGCGGCTTCGATTTCGACCACGGCACCGGCCACGGCGTCGGCAGCTATCTGTCGGTGCATGAGGGGCCGCAGCGCCTTTCCAAGCTCGGCGTCACGCCGCTGGAGCCGGGCATGATCCTCTCCAACGAGCCCGGCTACTACAAGCAGGGCGAGTACGGCATCCGCATCGAGAACCTGATCGTCGTCGAGGAACGCCTGATCCCCGGCGCCGAACGCACCATCTACGGCTTCGAGACCATCACCTGGTGCCCCTATGAGCGAGCACTGATCGACAAGGAGATGCTCGACGCCGGCGAGATCGCCTGGATCGACGCCTACCATGCGACGGTCTGGGAGAAATTGTCTCCGCTGGTCGAGGGCGAGGCGAAAGCCTGGCTGGAGGCGGCCTGCCGGCCGCTGTGATGAGTACCTTCCGCCTCTCAAGGGAAAGGGCCCCGGCACGCGGATAGGGTGGCACTGGACGGGGGTGCGCAACTCAATATTGTATGGTTGGATCTTGGCCCTGCGCCGCATCGAAGCGGCATGGAAAGAAATCTGCCATGCACCTGCAGTTCGCATTCCTCCTGGCGGTACTGGCCATCTTGTCATTGCCGGCGGCGGCGCGGGAGCGAGGCGGCAGGGGCGACGGTGTGCGCGAGATCTGCCGAGAAGAATCCCGCCGTGCGATCACCGCGAGCAGGATTGGCAGGGTGGACCGAGAGCACATGCGGGATATGCGCGACGAGTACGCTCGCGAATGCCGCAAAAGGCTGAGGGCCAATTGAGGTCGCGTACACTGCTCCCTTTGCCAGCGTTTCCGAATGCGCCGAAAACGTATGGCGCTTCGCAATATCTGCGCGGCCGCGCGAGCACGACCTCGCTCACATCACCATCCGGAACGCCACCACCGCGAGGACGCCCACGGCGACGACGCCCAACAGCGGCAGCCGCGTCGCAGCCAGTGCCGCAAGCGCGGCGGCAGCCGTCTCGGCCCAGCCGGTAGCGAGCGCGCTCGGCGCGATGACGGCGACCAGCACGGCGGGCGGGATCGCATCGAAGGCGGTCTGCGCGCGCGGCGAAAGGTTGAGACGCCCGGCGAGCGCAAGTCCCGCCACCCGCGTCGCATAGGTCACGATCGCCATGCCGAGAAAGGCGAGGAGGTTGATCGGATCGACGCTCACGCCTCGACCTCCTGCGCCGCGGGCCGCATCTCTGTGGCGGCCGCGAGCCATGCCGCGAGCAAACCGCAGAGCGCGCCGGCCGCGACATGCCAGGGCGGACCGGCAAGGCGATAGGTCACGGCAGATGCGAGTCCCGCTGCCACCACCGTCCAGAACGTCACCCGCCCCTTCCAGAAGGCGGCGACGAGCGCGATGAACAGCGCGGTGAAAGCGAAATCTGCGCCGAGCCGCTTCGGGTCGCCCAGCACGGCCCCGATGGTCGCGCCCAACGTCGAGTTGACCAGCCAGCCGGCGACGAAGGGAATGACCATCGCGAACCAATAGGCCGGAGTGAGGCGATGCGTACGGGCTCGTTTCTCGGCCAGCGCCCAGTTCTCGTCGGCCATGTAGTAGAGGCCGAGGAATTTCTGCCACCGGCTGAAGCCTTGCAGCTTCGGCGCCAGCGACGCCCCCATCAGCACATGGCGCGCATTGATCAAGAGCGTCGAGAAGACGATCGCAGCGACCGGTGCTGGCGTCGCCCACAACTCCACGGCGGCAAACTGAGCGCCGCCGGCGAACACCGTGGCGCTCATCAGAAGGATTTCCAAGGGAGAAAGCCCCTTGCTGGCAGCCACCGCGCCGAAGAGCAGGCCGATCGGCGCCGCCGCCACCGCAGCCGGCCAGATATCGCTCAGGCCGCGCCTGATGTCGTCACGCATCGTGGACATGTGTCTGATACTTTCGAAACGGCGGTTCAGCCGGTATGCGCGGCGCGGAAGGCGCCGGGCGTCACGCCGAAGCGAGCCTTGAAGGCGCGCGTCAGATGCGGCTGGTCGCAGAAGCCGGTTGCCGCCGCGACATCGCCGGGCATCTCGCCGCGCCGCAGCCGCTCGCGGGCGCGCCGGACGCGGACATCGACCAGATAGGCATGGGGCGTCAGCCCCGTCTCCTGCCGAAAGGCACGGATCAGGTGATGGCGCGGCAGGCCGGTGAGCCGAGCGAGATCGGCAAGCGACAGGTCCTCTTCGTAGCGCGCCTCGAACAGCTCCCGCGCCTTGGCAACGGGCCCGCCCTCGGCCCCGACGGAGCGGACCGAGAGATCGGCATGGCGCGCCAGGCAGAGCGCATAGAAGCGCAGGAGCATCTCCTCGCCGGCCAGCAGATCCTCGCCATCCTCGATGGCGCGATGCGCGGCAGCGAAGAGCGCAGCCCCCTTGGCGTCCTCGACCAGCGGCTGCGGAAAGAACGGCGTCCCGATCACGTCCCGGCCGCTCAGCGAAGCCGCGACCTCGCGGATTAGCCCGACCTCGGGATAAGTCATGCGGTAGCTGTAGCCCGGCCCGTAGGGCTCGCCGTCATGGGTCTCGAGCGGGTTGACGAAGGCGACATGGCCCGGACGGGCGTAGTGCCGCTCGCCCCGGATGCGGAAGGTCTCGCAGCCGGCCTCGATGATGCCGATCACGTAGCTCTCATGCTGGTGCGGCGCGTAGGCATGGCGGCGGAAGGTGGCGGCGAGGCAATCCAGCCCGTCGAAGCGCTCGGCCGGAAACAGCTTCGCCCGCTCGCCGGCGACGAGCGGTTCCAGGCCCAATGTCTCGCTCTGTGTGACTGCTTCCATGGCGCGAGCATAAACTCTCTCGTGGCGCGACTGTCTTGAAGAAAAGTGATCGGGCGCATCACGCGCCCGATATGCTCGGTCATTTCGGAATGGCGTCAGATGGCGTGAGCCGCACCGGCCGCGCCGGCCCGTTCCGGGCTCTTCGAACCGAGCAGAAATACGCCGAGCCCGCCGACCAGCGTCGCGACGGTGGCGTAGGCGATCACGCCCAGCGTCCCGAAGCCGTCGACGAGCAGGCCGCCGAAGATGGCCCCGCTCGCGATCGCGACCTGGAAGGCGGCGACGATCAGGCCCCCGGCCGACTCCTGCTCGTCTTCCGGCGCCACGCGCACCATCCAGGTCTGGAAGCCGACCGGCAGCGCGCCGAAGGCGAAGCCCCAGAGCCCGACGGCGATGGCCGAGGCGATCGGCGATCCACCGACCAGCAGCAGACTCACCCCCATCAGCGCGATCGTCAGCGCGCCGAAGATCACCGACGCCTTGGCGCTGCGCGCCGTGATCGCCCCGCCGACGAAGTTTCCGAAGAAGCCGCCCACGCCGTAGGCCAGCAGGACGAGCGAGATCGCCTCGACCGACAGCTTCGGAATCTGCTCCAGGAACGGGCGGACATAGGTAAAGCCGGCAAAATGCCCGGAGATCACGACGGCGATCCCCGCCAGCACCAGTGCGATGCTCGGTTGGCCGAGCAGGCGCAGCAGCGTGCGGATATCGGGCGCGCCGCGCGCCGGCAGGCGCGGCAGCACCGCCATCTGGATCACCAGCGTCGCGACGCCGATGAGAGCCGAGAGCCAGAACACGACGCGCCAGCCCATCAGGTTGCCGACATAAGCGCCGATCGGCGCCGCGCTGACCGTGGCGATTGAGACCCCGGTGAAGATCAGCGACATCGCCTTGGGCAAGGCGCTCGGCGGCACGAGCCGCATCGCGGTCGCCGCCACCATCGACCAGAAGGCTCCGAGCCCGATGCCGAGCAGGACGCGGGCGAAGAGCAGCGTCGGCAGATTGGTCGCGACGGCTGCGAGCGCGCTCGAGACGATCAGCAGGCTGGTCAGCGACCAGATGACGATGCGCCGATCGATGCCGCGCGTCACGATGGCGGCGGCGAGGCCGGCAACGGCGCCGACGACCGCCGTGGCGGTCACGGCCTGTCCGGCGGCGCCTACGGAAACGCCGATATCGGCGGCCATCGGGGTCAACAGGCTGGCGGGCAGGAATTCGGCCGTGACGAGGCCGAAGACGCCGAAAGTCAACGAGACCACCGCCGCCCAGGCTGGTCTTGCGCGCGCGTCTTCGGCGGAATCATCGAGGTCGAGTGCTGTGGCAGAAAGAGAATCTGACATGGGTATCTCCATGAGGAGGCCGGAAGATGGGCGTGGCCTCATGGAGTTTCCATGCTATATAATCCGCATCTCATGACTGTTCGTCCAGGATTGCGATGACAGCTTCGGCAGATCACCTGACCGAGATGCTCCGGGGCCTGAGGCTCGACGGCGTCGATTACAGCCGCTGCCAGATGGCTGCCCCCTGGGGCATCGCCTTCCCGCAGAGCCGCGAGGCGTGTTTCCATTTCATCTCGCGCGGCGGCTGCTGGCTGAAGACGCCCGCCGGCGAGTGGCTGGAGCTCCGCGACGGCGACGCCGTGCTCCTGCCCCGCGGCGGCGGCCATGTGCTGGCGAGCGCGCCGGACGTCATCGCATCGCCTCCCTGCGATTGCCGGGTGCGCGAAGCCTATGGCAATGTCTTCGACGTCGAGGGCGGTGGCACTGGCGAGCATATGCTCGTCTTCACCGGGCGCATGACCTTCAATGTCGATCTCGACCACCCGCTGCTGCGGCTGATGCCGGATATAATGCGGATGAGCGATTTCATCGCCAACGAACCTGGCATTCCGCATCTGCTGGCGGCAATGGGCCAGGAGGTCGCGATGGACCGGGTCGGCGCCGGCGGCATCCTCGCGCGTCTCGCCGACGTGCTGGCCGCCGCGATCATCCGTTCCTGGGTCGAGCGCGGCTGCGGTGCCGCCAAGGGCTGGGTCGCGGCAGCGCGCTGCCCGCAGATCGGCAAGGTGCTCGCGGCCGTCCACGCCCATCCCGAGACCGACTGGACCGTCGAAAGCCTGGCGGAGCTGATGGGCGCTTCCCGTTCCGGTTTCGCCGAGCGCTTCGCCGAGGTCGTCGGCGAGACCCCGGCCCGCTATGTCGCGCAGGTCCGGATGCATCAGGCCCGGCAATGGCTCGCCCGCGACAAGCTGCGGATCGCGGTGGTGGCGCAGCGCCTCGGCTACGAGTCGGAGGCCTCGTTCAGCCGCGCCTTCAAGCGCATCACCGGCATGGCGCCGGGTCAGGTTCGCGCGGCAGGTGAGGCACCGCCTGCGGCGATGTTCACGCCATCAGCAGGGGCTGCGGAGTAGCGAGAGCATTTCCGCGGGGGGAAGGCATGCCGGAACAAAGCCCCGGAGCGCCGGTTGCATGTCGAACAGCCGGGCGCTGGAAGGCCGGCGCTGCGGTCGATGCGAACGGGATCACGATCATGACCATCCAATCTCTCGCTCTTAGCTGCGCTGCGGCGCTAACGATCTTCAGCCTTGCAACGGTTGCGAACGCTCAGGGAATACCGCGCGGCGCCGCTCAAGGCGCCAGGGTCGGCAATGAGGCAGCCGGACCGATCGGCGGCGCGGCCGGAGCCGTCGTCGGCGGCGTCACCGGCGGCGTGGTCGGCGGCGTCAAGGGTGTCGTCGGCATTCCCCAGCGGACCGCGGTGCCGCGTGCCAGAACGCACGCTCATCGCCACTGATCGCGGCGTAGCGGCAGCTCATCCGCCAACCAGATCGAACCAGCCGGCCTCGTCGATCACCTGCACGCCGTGCTTGGCGGCATCCTTCAGCTTGGAGCCCGCCCCCGGCCCGGCGACCAGCAAATCCGTCTTCGACGAGACCGAGCCCGCAACCTTCGCGCCGAGCCGCTCGGCCATCGCCTTGGCCTCGTCGCGGGTCATCCGTTCCAGCGCGCCGGTGAAGACCACGATCTTGCCGGCGACAGGGCTCGCCGAGGCCACCGCTTCCAGCGGCTGCGGCGTGACCTGGGCGAGCAGCCGGTCGAGCAACTGCTCGTTATGCGGCTCGCCGAAGAACTCGATCAGCGCCTCGACCACGGTGGGCCCGACGCTGTCGATGGCGTCAAGTTCCTGCCGCTCGGGCGAGGCCTCGTCGGCAGCGGCGATGCCCGCCGCGCGCAGCGCCTCGAACGAGCCGTAATGCCGCGCCAGCAGCCGCGCCGTCGTCTCGCCGATATGGCGGATGCCGAGCCCGAAGATGAAGCGGTTGAGCGGCGGCCGGCGCCGGTCTTCAATCGCGTCGAACAGCTTCTTGGCGCTGACGGCGCCGAAGCCCTCCTTGTCCTTGAGCTTCTTGAGGTTGGCCGCATCGCGCTCAGCCAGTGTGAAGATGTCGGCCGGCTCCTTCACCGGCAGCTCGGGATCGCTGTGGAAGAACTCGATCTGCTTGTCGCCGAGCCCGTCGATATCCATCGCATCGCGCGAGACGAAGTGCTTGAGACGCTCGACCGACTGCGCCGGACAGATCAGGCCGCCGGTGCAGCGACGCACCGCATCCTCCTTGCCGGTGCGCGGATTGAGCTCCCGCGTCGCATGGCTTCCACAGGCCGGGCAAAGCGTCGGGAATTCATAGGGCTTCGCGTCGGCTGGCCGCTTCGACAGATCGACCGCCTCGACACGCGGGATGACGTCGCCCGCCCGCTTCACCGTCACCGTGTCTCCGATGCGGATATCGGTGCCGTCGCGGATCGGCAGCCCCTTGGAATCGAAGCCGCGGATGTAATCCTCGTTGTGCAGCGTCGCATTGGTCACCACGACGCCGCCGACCGTCACCGGCTTCAGCCGCGCCACCGGCGAGAGCGCGCCTGTGCGCCCCACCTGAATGTCGATCGCTTCGAGAACGGTCGTCGCCAGCTCGGCCGGGAATTTATGCGCGATCGCCCAGCGCGGCGCCCGCGAGACGAAGCCGAGCCGCGCCTGCAGCGCGAGATCGTCGACCTTGTAGACCACGCCGTCGATGTCGTAGCCGAGCGTGGCGCGCTGGCTCTCGATCAGCCGGTACTGCGCGATCAGCTCCTCGACGCTCTCGCAGCGCTTCATCAGCGGGTTGGTGCGGAAGCCCCAGCGCTTGAACGCCTCGACCACGCCCATCTGCGTCGGTGCCGGCAGCACCGGCATATCGCCCCAGGCATAGGCGAAGAAGCGCAACGGACGGGATGCTGTGATCATCGCGTCGAGCTGGCGCAGCGAGCCGGCCGCAGCGTTGCGTGGATTGGCGAATTCGGTCAGTCCCTTCTCACGCTGGCGGTCGTTGATAGCAGCGAAATCGGCATGGCCGAGATAGACCTCGCCGCGCACCTCGGCGATCTCCGGCACGTCCGGCCCGGCGAGCGTCCCTGGGATTTCGGAGATGGTGCGGGCGTTGACGGTAACGTCCTCGCCTTCCTCGCCGTCGCCGCGCGTCGCGGCTGAGACGAGCACGCCCTTCTCGTAGCGCAGCGAGAGCGACAGCCCGTCGATCTTGGGCTCGGCGGTGAAGGCGATGCCGCCTTCCTCTTCCTTGCGACCGAGGAAGCGATAGACCCGGCCCGCAAACTCGGCGACGGCCTCGTCGGAGAAAGCGTTGTCGAGCGAGAGCATCGGCACGCGATGCCGGATCTTGGCGAATTTGCCCGACGGCTTGGCTCCGACCTTGCCGCTGACGCCTGCGGCGTCCTTCAGCTCGGGAAAGGCCTCTTCGAGCGCGACCAGCCGCCGACGCTTCGCGTCATAGGCCGCGTCGTCCATGATCGGCTGATCGTCCTGGAAATAGGCGTCGTTGGCGGCCTGCACCTGCGCGGCGAGCTGCTTGTGCTCGGCCTTCGCCTTGCGCGGCGTCAGCTCGGCAACGGGCGTTTCGGAAAAGGCGGTGTCTTTGGCGTCGCTCATGGCACAGCATTAGGCGAGAAGGCCGTGACGAGGAAGGGCAGCAGCCGGATCGCTCAACCCGATGAAGCTCCTCGCCCCCATCCTGTAGGAGAGGGCTATCGGCGGCTCCTCTGGATGGGGCTCAGGTGTCCATTCCTCACATCAGCGAGAGGGCTTGCGACAAATCCGGCTTTCGCGCGTATAGTTTGAGGGCTGGAATTTGGAAGCTCGACGCCATCGGCCGTTGACGCCAAGGACAAGTCGACAGCCGTGGTGAACCGGGCCGGAACCGGGAGGCACGCCATGGCCAATGTCGACGGCACCGTTCATGACATCGTCACGCTCTCGCAGCCACGCATCAAGACCATCACCACGATGGACCTGCGCGAAGCGCTGCGACGCGGCTGGGAAGATTTCATGGCGCAGCCGAGCCATCTCGTCTTCATCGCCGTGATCTATCCCATCGCCGGCATCGTGCTGGCGCAGCTCACCGTCAGCTACAACATCTTCCCCCTGCTTTTCCCGCTGCTCAGCGGCTTCGCGCTGATCGGCCCCTTCGCCGCAATCGGCCTCTATGAGGTGAGCCGCCGCCGCGAGAAGGGCCTCGACTCGTCCTGGAGCCATGTGTTCGAGCTGCTGCGCTCGCCCTCGATCGGACAGACCGTTCTGCTGGGCGCCATGCTGACCGGGCTCTTCCTCGCCTGGCTCTTTAGCGCCTGGTTCCTCTATCGCGGCATCCTTGGCCTGCCGGCCGACGTCTCGACCGCCGATTTCCTGCGCGCCGTCTTCACCACGGCCGATGGCTGGATCATGATCATTATCGGCAACTCGCTCGGGCTGCTCTTCGCGATCGCCGCCTTCGCGATATCCGTCGTGTCGTTCCCGCTGATCATCGACCGGCACGTCGATGCCCCGACCGCGATCCGCACCTCGATCGCCGCCGTCGAGGCCAATCCGCGCGTGATGATGTATTGGGGCCTGATCGTGACCGGGCTTCTTGTGCTCGGTTGCCTGCCGGTGCTGGTCGGCCTGGTCGTGGTCATGCCGGTTCTAGGCCATGCCACTTGGCACCTCTACCGCAAGGTGGTGGGCTGACCGGACTGGGATCGAGCGCGCCACGGCCGCACGCTCCTGCCGATACGGGAACTTTTCGCCCCCAAATGGGGTTCACCCCCTGCCAGATCGAGCCTGACGGCTCCATTCAGTCAGGGGGTTTTTCATGAACAGCATCATTTATCTCGTCGGCCTCGTGGTCGTTGTCCTCGCCATTCTCTCCTTCCTCGGCCTGCGTTGAGGCGGGAGAGCACGCGAGTGACCGACAGCAGCCGGGCAACGATGCTTAGCCGCGGCGCGGCGGCTTACCTTTTCCGAACGGCTTGCCGCCGCCGGCGGGGCGTCCGCCATCCTGCCCAGGCTTGCCGGCGAAAGGCTTCCCCTTCGCGGCGAACGGCTTCTTGAAGCCACCGCCCGGCTTGCCATCCTCGCGGCGGGGACGATCATCGCTCCGCTGCGGCGCGCCTTCGGCGCGATAGGGCTTGCGATCATCCCCATGAGGTGCGCGATGCTCGCCGTCCCTGGAGGGGAACGGCTTGCGCTGCGGCCTGTCGGCGCCCGTCTCGGCCCGGTCGCGGAACGCACGCGGCGCGGCCGGGCGCTCGGCCTTGTCGGCGAAGGATTTCGCCGGACGCCGCTCGTCCGCTTCCGCCATCTCGATCACGATCTTGTCGCGATCCGGGATGCGCACGGATTCGTAGAAGCGCTCGGCCACCTCGGCATCGATCTCGACCTTGGTCTCGCGGTCGAAGATGCGGATTGCGCCGACCTCGTCGCGCGTGATCCGGCCGCGGCGGCACAGCATCGGCAGCAGCTGGCGCGGATCGGCGCCCTGCTTGCGGCCGATGTCGAGCCGGAACCAGACGGTATCCCCGCGCGGACCTGCCGGCTTGCGCGGCCGTTCGCCATCCTCGCCTTCATCGCGCCCGGCTCCGAAGGGCCGGCGCTTGGCGGCATAATCCTCGTTCGAGCGAACCGGCCGGCGCTCGTCGCGGCCAAAGCCGGGATCGCCTACCTCTTCCGCCGCCGGCAGCCTTGCCCGATAGAGCCTGACCAGTGCCGCAGCGATGTCGCGCGCCTCGCGGCCCGCCATCAGCGCCTCGATCATCCCGGCATCGTCTTCGCCGGTCTCGCCGCTGAGCATCGGATCGGCCAGCAGGCGCTCCTGATCAAGCGTGCGGATCTCCTCCGGCGTCGGCGGGGCGATCCATTCGGCCTCGATCTTGCCTTCCATCAGCAGGCGCTCGGCCTTGCGCCGGCGTGACTGCGGCACGAGCAGGACGCTCGTGCCCTTGTTGCCGGCGCGGCCCGTGCGGCCCGAACGGTGCTGCATCACCTCGGAATCATTGGGCAATTCGGCGTGGATGACGAGGTCGAGCCCGGGCAGATCGATGCCCCGTGCTGCGACATCGGTCGCGACGCAGACCCGCGCCCGGCCGTCGCGCAGCGCCTGCAGCGCGGCGTTGCGCTCGTTCTGGCCAAGCTCGCCCGAGAGCGCGACCGAGGTGAAGCCGCGCTCCAGCAGGATCGCCTCGAGATGGCGCACCGCATTGCGAGTGTTGCAGAAGACCAGCGCCACCGGCGCATTATGGAAGCGCAGCAGGTTGACGACCGCAAGCTCGGCTTCCTTCGGGAAAACGCGCACGGCCTTGTAGGCGATATCGGCATGGCCGCGACGCGTCGCTTCCACCTCGATGCGCAGCGCGTCACGCTGGTAGCTCTGCGCAAGCTGGACGATGGCCTTCGGGAAAGTGGCCGAGAACAGCAGGCTGCGCCGCCCCTCGGGGGTCGTCTTCAGGATGTATTCGAGATCGTCGCGGAAGCCGAGGTCGAGCATCTCGTCCGCCTCGTCTAGCACGACCGCCTTGAGCGCGGAGACGTCGAGGCGGCGGCGCTCGATATGGTCACGCAGGCGGCCAGGCGTGCCGACGACGATATGGGCGCCCTCGTCGAGCAGCATCGCCTCGCGGCGCGGGTCCATGCCGCCGACGCAGGAAATCACCCGCGCTCCCGTCTGGGCATAGAGCCAAGCGAGTTCGCGCTGCACCTGCAAGGCAAGCTCACGCGTCGGGGCGATGATCAGCGCCAGCGGCTCGGCGGCAGGGCCGAGGCGCTCCGCCCCGCCCAGCAGCGTCTCGCCGATCGCGAGCCCATAGGCGATGGTCTTGCCGGAGCCGGTCTGCGACGAGACCAGCAGGTCGCGCCCAGCGGCGGCGTCTTCGAGCACAGCGCTCTGCACCGGCGTCGGTTCGGAATAGTTGCGTTCGGCAAGCGCGCGCGCGAGCGGCGGGCTCGTGAGGGAAAAGGACATGCGACAAGGGCCTAGAGGTTTGCGGCGTAAAATGAATTAACGGCGCGAAGCGTGGCGATGGGTTCAGGCGGCATTCGGTAATCGGACCGAAAAGTGGGTCTCACTTCTCAGAAAATCCGATGCCAAAACAAATAATTAGGTCGCCCCCAGGGGCGTCCGGCAGGACGCATGGCGATCTAACGGGCAGCTGCACCATCGGATGACAGCAGCTCATAAAGCAAAGCGACACAAAAGGAAATGCGGCATTCCCGCGCCCCGCGCAGGACTGAGCCGGGCCGGATTCGCCTTGCCGGCATGGCAGCGGGCCCACTAGCTTCCGGGCTTCAGCGAACGTGCAAGATGCCGCAGCGGAGAACAGCCATGGTCCAGCAGTCCCGCCGCATCGGCGCCTATGAGGTTTCGATCCTGCATGACGGCGTCTTCGAGGCCCCGCTCGACGTCCTCATCCATGCCGGCGGCGCGGCTGCCCGCGACGCGGCGGTCGCGCGCTGGGGCAAGCCGAAAGTCAGCATCGTCGTCAATTGCTTCGCCTTGAAGGGCGCCGACGGCATCACCCTGGTCGATGCCGGCACCGGCCCCTCCTGGGGCGAGGCGATGGGCCACGCGCCTGCCGCCATGGTCGCTCGCGGGATCGCACCCGAACAGGTCGCGCGCGTCCTGATCACCCACCTGCACGGCGACCATGCTCTCGGCCTTTTCGATGGCGATCGCGCCCGTTTCCTAAACGCAGAGATCATCCTGCCCGAGGCGGATTTCGGCTTCTTCGGCGACGAGGCCAATCGCGGTCGCACCCCGGAGAAGAAGCAGGGCGGCTTCGCGATCGCCGCGGCGCTGAAGAGACATTACTCGGGCCGCATCCGCGGCGTGACCGGCGCGGCGCATCCCGGCATCGCGCTCATCGCCCTTCCCGGCCATACCTTCGGCCACAGCGGCTATCTGATCGAGGGCCAGGGTGAGAGCCTGCTGCTCTGGGGAGACGCGCTCCACCTTTCCGACCTGCAGGCTTCGGACCCCGAGATCGGCTTTGTCTATGACTTCGACGCTGCGACCGCGCTCGCCTCCCGCCGCGCCATCTTGGAGCGCGCCGAGCGCGAAGGCTGGCTCGTCTCGGGCGGCCATGTCGAGGGCTTCCGGCGCGTCGTCAAAAAGGGCGCGGGCTACGAGCTGATCCCGGCCTGATCGCCGTCAGCCGCGCAGTCCGGCCGCCTGCAGCAGGCGTCCGGCCGCGGCTCGCGCCTCCTCGGTGATCGAGGCGCCGGCCAGCATCCGTGCGATCTCCTCGCGCCGGGACTGCTCGGCAAGCGCCGTGACGCGCGTCACGGTGCGCGCGGCTTCGCCCTCAGCCGATTTGGCGATCAGGAAATGCTGCCCGGCCTTGGCCGCAACCTGCGGCGCATGCGTGACCGAGATCACCTGCACTTGGCCCGCGAGCCGCGCCAGCCGCTCGCCGATCGCATCGGCGACAGCCCCGCCAACGCCCGTGTCGATCTCATCGAAGACCAGCGTCGGGGCCGAGCCGCGCTCCGCCAGCACCACCTTCAGCGCCAGCATGAAGCGCGAGAGCTCGCCGCCCGAGGCAACCTTCATCATCGGCCCAGGCCGTGTGCCCGGATTGGTCTCGACCCAGAACTCGACCCGGTCGAAGCCCTCCGGCCCGCGCGCGGCCTCGTCGCTCTCGACCCGGGTGATGAAGCGCGCCCGCTCGAGCTTGAGCGGCGGCAATTCGGCCTTCACGGCGGCATCGAGCCGTGCCGCAGCGGCCTTGCGCGCCTCCGACAAGGCCTGCGCCCGCGCGACGAAAGCACCTTCCGCCTCGTTCAGATCGGCCTCCAGCCGCGCCAGTGACGATTCGCTCTCGTCGAGCGCCGCGAGATCGCTCGCCATCGTGGCGGCCAGGACTGGCAGGCCATCGACCGGCACGTCGTATTTGCGTCCGGCCGCGCGCAACGCGAAGAGCCGTTCCTCGATGCGCTCCTGCTCGCGCGGATCGTATTCGGCAGCCCGCATCGCGGCAGAAAGCGTCTCCCCCGCCTCCTCCAGCGCAACGATGGCCGTGTTGAGCGCGGCGATCGAGGGATCGACCAGCTCAGGCGCCTGCCCGGCCCGGCGCTCCAGCCGGCGCAGCACCGCTGCGAGCGTCGCGACCGGCGATGCCTGTCCGCCGACGGCCTCATGCGCATCGATCAGGTCGCGCGCGACCTTCTCGGCCTGCATCATCGACTGGCGCGTGGCGGCGAGCGCATCTTCCTCGCCCGGTTGCGGCGCGAGCTTGCCGAGCTCCTCGACGGCATGGCGCAGGAAATCCGCTTCCTTGCGTGCGGCTTCGACGCGCATGCGCTGGGACTGCAGCGCCTGCCGCGCCCGCTTCAGCGTCTCGCTGGCTTCGGCGACGGCTTCCGCCTGCCTCTCCAATCCACCGAAGCCGTCGAGAATAGCGCGGTGCTGAGCCGGATCGGTCAGCGCGCGGTCATCATGCTGGCCGTGGATCTCGACGATCGCTGCGCCAACCATGCGCAGGATCTGCACCGAAACCGGCTGGTCGTTGATGAAGGCGCGCGTGCGCCCGTCGGCATATTGCACCCGGCGGAGGATCAGATCGCCGTCGGTGTCGATTTCCTGGGCATGGGCCAGCTTGCGCGCGGCGTGGTCGAGCGGCAGATCGAAAACGGCACTGACCTGCCCCTGCGCCTCGCCATGGCGGACCAGCGAACCGTCGCCCCGCCCACCGAGCGCCAGCGCGAAGCCGTCGAGCAGAATGGATTTGCCGGCGCCGGTTTCGCCCGTGAGGACGCTCAAGCCCTCGCGGAAGCCGAGATCGAGCCGGTCGATCAGAACGATGTCACGAATGGAGAGCTGCGCCAGCATCGATGCTCAGCTCGGTCTGCGGTGCCGGCAGGGTCGCCCGAGGCCCGTCATGCCGGCCTCGTCAGCGACCGCCGAACCCGAGGAGGCCGCCGACCGTGCGCTGGAAGCCGTCGAAGGCGCGGCTGATATAGGAGCCGCGATCCTCCCGCGGTTCCAGGCCGCCGCTCTGCAGCAGCTTGTAGGCGTCCTTGTACCAGGGGCTGTCCGGGAAGTTGTGACCCAGCACGGCGGCGGCGGTCTGGGCCTCGTTGGTGATGCCCATCGCCATATAGGCCTCGGTCAGGCGCATCAGCGCCTCCTCGACATGGCGCGTCGTCTGATACTTGATGATCACCTCGCGGAAGCGGTTCACCGCGCCGGTGTAGTTGCGCTTCTCGAGATAGTAGCGCCCCGCATTCATCTCCTTGCCGGCGAGCTGGTCGCGTGCCACCAGGAGCTTCTCCTTGGCGTCCAGCACGTATTCCGACTTCGGATAATTGGCGATGAGCTGTTCGAAAGCCTGGATCGCCTGAACCGTCCGCTCCTGGTCGCGGGTCGTGTCAGGGATTTGGTTATAATACGACATCGCCATGATGTACTGCGCATAGGCAGCATCGGGGCTGGCCGGGTTCTGGGCGATGAAGCGCTTGGAGGCGGTGATCGCCTCCTCCCACTTCGAGGCCTGGAAATTGGTGTAGGCCGTCATCAGCAGGCCCTTGCGGGCGTAGGGCGAGAACGGCGCCGCCTTGTCGATACCCTCGAACTTCTTGGTCGCGCCTTCGCTGTCGCCGTTCTGCAGGCGTGCGAGGCCTTCGTTGTAGAGCTTGTCGGCGGGCTCGGGCGGCGTGAGGTCCGGCTTGTAGACCTCGGGCTTGTCGAAGGGATTGAGTGACGACAGCGTATCGCAGCCGCCGAGCAGCATGGCGGCCCCCAGCGCCAGGGCGATGCCCTTGCGCGGATACTGGCCGCGATGGATTGCCGGAAGGCTATGCCGCGTCACGCTCACGTCGTCCGTCCTCTTTCGATCGTCCCTGCTGGCGGGAAGCATGCCTTACCTCAGACGCTTCCACCGCGCCACTGCCGAAAACCGGTCAGGGCACGATTCCGCCACCCTGCGGCATCTGGGACAAAAACCCGGCGAAGGAAAGGCGAAAAGCGCCGGCCTGCGACTTTTCAGTGCAGATCTGGCGCGTAGGCAGCCGGTGCGGCTGCGGCCATCTGCACGGCGCGCGGTGTGGCGAAAACCGGCTGGGCCTCGATGATCGCGAAATTGGCGCGGTCGGCGAAGAGCGCCTCGAGAATGCGGACATTCATGCGATGGCCGCCGCAATAGGAGCGGAACTCGCCGATGATCGGATAGCCGGCAAGCGCGAGATCGCCGATCGCGTCGAGCACCTTGTGGCGCACGAATTCGTCGCTGTAGCGCAGCCCCTCGGGGTTGATGACCTTGTCCTCGCCGATCGCCACGGTGTTCTCGAGCGAGGCGCCCTGCGCGAAGCCGGCCTTCCAGAGCTGCTCGACATCACGCATGAAGCCGAAGGTGCGGGCCCTCGAAATCTCGCGGGCATAGGTCTCGGCGTCGAGATCGAAGATCTTGCGCTGGCGGCCGATCACGGCGCTGTCGAAATCGATTTCGACATCGAGGCGGAAGCCCTGCTCGGCCGGCATCAGCTCGGCGAAGGCGCGGCCGTTCTCGATCCGCACCGGCTGGAGAACCTTGAGGTAGCGGCGCGGCGCGGTGAGAGCGACCGTCCCGGTCGTCTGGATCGCGGTGACGAAGGCGGTGGCGCTGCCGTCCATGATCGGCATTTCCGGACCGTCGATCTCGATCAGGACGTTGTCGAGGCCGAGGCCGGCGCAGGCCGACATCAGATGCTCGATCGTCGAGACCGAGGCCGGGCCGCGATCGCCGATCACGGTGCACAGCTCGGTGGCGCTGACCTTGGTGTGCTTGGCGTGGATGAGCTGGGGCGGCATGCCCTCGATGCCGGTCCGCAGGAAGACGACGCCAGAATTCGCGCTGGAAGGCTTCAGGCAGATGCTCGCGGGGGCTCCGGAATGCACGCCGATTCCGGTCAGGGTCACTGCTGCCCGCAAAGTGGTCTGCCGATCGAAGCTCATTCCGCTATCCAATCCTGATCATCGAACTGCACCGAACCTGCTTAAGGCAGGGGCCGCCGCCGACGATGTCTTCCGAGGTTGACGTCAGGTCAGACCTAACGCGCTATCCTCTTGATGCAGCTGCAACATAAGCTTTTCGAGCAACCTCTCAAAATCACGCTTTCTTTCGCTGTGTTACAACCGAAAGCCCGCGGACAGGCGTATATAACACGCTGAAAGATAACGATTTTCTAACAAGGAAAATCCCGCCGCGGAAGGCCGCGGCGGGATTTGTTGCAGAACCGTCAAGAACGGCTGGAGCTCAGTTCGCCTGGCGACGCAGGAATGCGGGAATCTCCAGGTGGTCTTCCTCGCTGTTGCGAGTCGGCGCGACTCGGCCATGCGGGTCGAGCTGGCCCTGGGCCGGCCGCGAGGCCGGCTGCGGAGCCGGGCGGCGCATATACTCGGCATGGGCAGCGCTCGGCGCGGCCGCCTGCGGCATCGGGGCCTGCGGCGCCTGACGCACCGGGGCCGGTGCCGGCGCCGGCTCGGCATATTCCTCGTCTTTACGGCCGAAGCCGACCGAGGCCAGCCGCTGCATCAGCGACATCCGCTTCTGTTCGATGGCATTCGGCGGCAGCGGGGCCGGCTGGGCGCCGCGCTGGGCGTTGAGCTGAGCCTGCCCGGGAACCGGCAGGTCCTCGACGCGAGGCATGCGGGTCGGGCGGACGGCGCGCTCCGGCATCGGCGGAATGAAGCTGTCGTCGAGATGCAGGCTCGGCTCGGCATGCCGGACCGGCTCCGGAGCCGGGGCGACCATCACCGGACGGGGCTGGACGGGCTCGATATGAACGCCCTGCGCGATCGGGGCGGGCGGCGCCTGCTCCATGGCCGGGGCGATGCGGGTTGTGTCGATCGCCGGGATCGATGCCGGAGCCATCTGGGCGACGGGGCGCGGAGCAGCGGTGGGGTTGCTGCGCAGGCGCGCTTCCTGCTTCAGGCGTTCGGCGACCTGGGCGATGCGGGCTTCGGTCTCGTCGACCTCGCCATGCTGCGAGATCGGCTTGTCGATGCCGGTCGCGACCACCGAGACGCGGACCGTGCCCTCGAGCGATTCGTCGAAGGTGGCGCCGACGATGATGTTTGCCTCGGAATCGACCTCCTCGCGGATGCGGGTGGCGGCCTCGTCGACCTCGTAGAGCTTCATGTCGCGGCCGCCGGTGATCGAGATCAGCAGGCCGCGCGCGCCCTTCATCGAGACGTCGTCGAGCAGCGGGTTGTTGATCGCGGCCTGGGCGGCGGTCAGCGCGCGCTTCTCGCCCTGCGATTCGCCGGTGCCCATCATCGCCTTGCCCATGCCGCGCATCACGGCGCGAACGTCGGCGAAGTCGAGGTTGATCAGGCCGGGGCGGACCATCAGGTCGGTGATGCAGGCGACGCCGGAATAGAGCACCTGGTCGGCCATGCCGAAGGCGTCGGCGAAGCCGGTGGTCTCGTTGGCGACGCGGAACAGGTTCTGGTTCGGGATGACGATCAGGGTATCGACCGCCTCGTTCAGCTCGCCGATGCCCGCCTCGGCCATGCGCATGCGGCGCTGGCCTTCGAACTGGAACGGCTTGGTGACGACGCCGACGGTCAGGATGCCCATGTCGCGGGCGACGCGGGCGATGGCCGGAGCGGCGCCGGTGCCGGTGCCGCCGCCCATGCCGGCGGTGATGAAGACCATGTGTGCGCCCGCCAGGTGATCACGGATCTCGTCGATGACCTCCTCGGCCGCCGCGCGGCCGACTTCCGGCTGCGAGCCGGCGCCGAGGCCTTCCGTGACCTGCAGGCCCATCTGGATGATGCGCGGGGCGCGCGAGAGCGCCAGAGCCTGGGCATCGGTGTTGGCGCAGACGAAATCGACCCCGTCGAGGCCGGCCTCGATCATGTTGTTCACGGCGTTGCCGCCGGCTCCGCCGACGCCGAAGACCGTGATCCGGGGCTTCAGTTCCCGGATGTCCGGGGCTTGCAGATTCATCGCCATGGTTGCCTCTTTTGATCCTGTGTCCGGCGCCTGGCGGGAGCCGTCCCGATTGCTACGTTTGACGCCGTGGCCCGCCCCTTCGAACGAGCCGAACTCACTAGAAACTGTCCTTCAGCCACCGCCCGACACGCGAGAAGTAGCCATCCGTCCCGGTCGCGAAATAGCGCGCACCGGCAGTACGCGGCTCGAAATGCTCGACATGGGCGACCTGCGGGTAGACCAGCAGGCCGACCGCCGCCGAGAAGGCCGGGCCCTTGCCCGCTTCCGGCAACCCTTTGATCCCGAGGGGGCGGCCCGTCCGAACCTGGCCGCCGAGAATGCGGCGGGCCACTTCCGGCAAGCCGGTGAGCTGGCAGGCGCCGCCGGTCAGCACGACGCGCCGCCCGGCCTGGGCCGAGAAGCCGGCATTGGTCAGCCGGTCGCGCACCAGTTCGAGGATCTCTTCGACGCGCGGCTTGATGATCCGCACGAGATGCGATTTGGCGAGGTGGTTCGGCATGTCGCGCTCGTCGTCGTCGACCTGCGGCACCGCGATCATGTCGCGCTCGTCGGAAGCGCTGGAGATGCAGGAGCCGTGCAGCGTCTTCAGCCGCTCGGCCGCCGAGACACGGGTGGAGAGGCCGCGCGCCACGTCCATGGTGATGTGGTTGCCGCCGACCGCGATCGCGTCGGCATGGACGAGATGTCCGCCGGAGAAGACGCCGAGGCTGGTGGTGCCGCCGCCGAGATCGACCACGACCACGCCCATCTCGGCCTCGTCGTCGACCAGAACCGAGAGGCCGGAGGCGTAGGGCGTCGCCACCACGGCCTCGACCTCGAGATGGCAGCGCTCGACCGCGAGCATGACGTTGCGCGCCGCCGCCGCCTCGCTGGCGACGACATGCATATCGACCGAGAGCTTGCCGCCGATCAGACCGCGCGGATCGAGCACGCCCGGCACGCCGTCGAGCGCATAGCCCGTCGGCAGCGCATGGAGAACGGCCTTGCCGGGGCGGATCGCATGGGTCGCGGCGGTGGCGAGCACGCGCTTGACGTCGCTGTCGCCGACCGAGCCGGAGCGCAGATCGACGCTCGCGGCATAATGCTGCGAGCCGATGCGCCCGCCGGTCAGGTTGACGATGACCGACTGCACCTCGACTTTGGCCATGCGCTCGGCCGCGTCGACCGCGGCGCGGATCGCGCGCTCGGCGCTTTCGAGATCGATGATCGCGCCGCCCTTGAGGCCGAGCGAGCGCTGATGGCCGATGCCGATGATGCGGGCGACATGGGTGCGCCCGCGCAACCGTTCATTGGCCTCGGCCGGGTTCAATTCGGCGATCAGGCAGACGACCTTGCTCGTGCCGATGTCGAGAATCGACAAGGTCGCGCTCTTGCGCGACGACAACGGACGCATGCGGGGGGTCAGACCCTGGGAGGTGACGTGGTTCATGCTTCGCCTCCCTTCTTCTTGGTCTTGCTCTTCAGCTGGTCGGCGCGGGCCGCAGCGGCTTCCTCGGAGAGGCGCATCACCACCCGGTCCGGCTGGCGCAGATCGATGGCGAGCACGTCCTTCTCGAGAACACGGAAGTCGCTTTCCAGCGAGACGAGGCGCTGCAGAGCCGCTTCCGGCTTGGTTTCCGGCAGGCGCACATCCATCCCGTTGTCGAGCTTGAGGTTCCAGCGGCGCCCGGAGATCAGGGTCGCGGCGCGGATATGCTGGGCGAAGGGACCCGCCTGGTTGCGCAGCGCCAGATATTCGCCGGCGCGGTTGTTGGCGTCCTTGCCGACGACCAGCGGCAGATAGGCGAAGCGGCCGTCATCCATCTTGTCGATCACCGTGCCGTCGGCCGCGATCACGAAAAGCTCCCCCTTGACCTGCCACAGCGCATAGGGATCGCGCTCGGTCAGCGCGATCGAGACTTCGCCCGGATAGAGCTTGCGCACCGCCGCCTCGCGAATCAGCGGCGTCGCCTCGAGCTGCTTGCGGGCTTCGTCGGCGTCGAAGAACACCAGCGAGGTCTTCGAATCGATGCCCGCGGCGACCAGCACCTCCTGCTCCGAGAGACCCGACAGGCCGGAGATGGTCACGCGGTCGATGCCGAAGCCGAGCACACGGGCCAGCATGTGGCGCGGCTCGCCGTAATTGTCCTGGAGGTTCTGCCAGTGGCCGCCCATGACGAAGCCGGCACCGAGGCTGAGCGTCAGGAAGCCCAGCGCGAGCCAGGTGCCGAGGCTGCTCGGCAGGCGCTGCGACAGCGGCACTGCGATGGCGCTGCGGCGCGAGCGACGCATCCAGCGGCCCTGCCGCTCGCCGACGAGCAGCTGCGGCCCGGCATGCCGGACCGGCAGGCGCGCAGCCGGCACCGTTGCCGGGCTACGTCGCGTTGCGGAAACGGGTTTCGCCGTCATCGCTTTCACCGATCGAGGGAGGCGTCTGCCACCATCCATTTGACGAGCTCACCGAAATTCAGACCCGCATGGGCAGCCAGTTCGGGCACCAGGCTGGTTTCGGTCATCCCGGGCTGCGTGTTGACCTCCAGCCAGACGAGCGTGTCGGTCTCGTCGTCGTAGCGGAAGTCAGATCGGCTGACGCCCCGGCATCCGATTGCTTGATGCGCCGTTAACGCACACTCTTCGATCTGCTGGTAAATTTTCGGTAAAATTTGAGCCGGACAGATGTGGATCGAGCCGCCTTTCGCGTACTTCGCATCGTAGTCGTAGAAGTCGCCGGTCGCTGCCTTGATCTCGGTCACGCCGAGCGCCCGCTCGCCCATCACGGCGCAGGTCAGCTCCCGTCCGGCGATGAAGGTTTCAGCCAGCATCATCTCGCCGCAGGGCCAGTCCGGCCGGGCGATTTCCTGCGGCGGATGTTCCCTGCCCTTCTTCACGATCACGACGCCGACCGAAGAGCCTTCGTCGATCGGCTTGAGCACATAGGGCGGCGGCAGGACGTGGGCTTTCGCCGCCGCAAAGCGCGAGACGTTGACGCCGGCAGCGACCGGCACGCCCGCCGCCTTCACCACCGTCTTCGCCCGGTCCTTGCGGATCGCGAGCGCGGAAGCGAGCACGCCCGAATGGGTATAGGGAATGCGCAGGATCTCCAGCACGCCCTGAATCGTGCCGTCCTCGCCGAAGCGCCCATGCAGGGCGTTGAAGGCGACGTCCGGCTTCAGCTTCGCCAGGGCTTCGGCGATGTCGCGCTGCACGTCGATGCGGGTGACGTGGAAGCCTTGTCCTTCCAGAGCCCGCGCGCAGGCCGCACCGCTGTTGAGGCTGACCTCCCGTTCAACGGACCATCCCCCCATCAGCACTGCAACGTGTTTGCTCATGCCGGCCCTCGTTCGACGCGATGGCCATACCTCAGCCGGAGATGGTTAACAGCGCGTTAACCATCAGCTCGGGGTCGTTAACGGGTTCGAAATCAACCGATTTTGGCGAGCAACTGTCGCAACTGTGCACGCTCGCCCGAAGAGAGTGCACTCACCAGCCGCTCCTCGGCCGCGACATGTGAAACGACGATTCGGTCCGCCAGCGCGAAGCCCGTCGCGGTCAGCACGATGCGCAACGCCCTGCGATCCTCCGGATCGGCCTGCCGCTCGATCAACCCGCGCTTCTGCAGCCGGTCGAGCCGGTTCGTCATCGCCGAAGTCGAGATCATCATGTCCTGCGCGAGTTCGGATGGCGAAAGCGCCTGCCCCTTGCCTTGCCGCCGCAGGGTCAGCAGCACGTCGAAGCCGGCGAGATCGAGATCATCCGCTGCGACATTGGCGGCGACGCCCTCGCGGACCCGGTCGGCCGCCCGCCAGAGATCGCCACATACCGCCATGACGCTCGTGTCGAGGTCGGGTCGCTCCCGCCGCCACTGCGCCAAGATCGAATCCATCGGCCCGCCCTGAACGCCGGCTCGCTCCTGACTCATTCCTGCTCCTTGCCAAGTAATTCGACGCAAGATAATTCGATATCAAATTATCTTGCGTCGAATCAAACTAACATCCGCGCCTTGGCGAGCCAAGGACGAGGCGCAGTAGGAGGCCGCCATGCCGCTGAACAAGGTCCTTCTGACCACGATTCTCGTGCCCTGCATCTGGGGCACCACCTACATCATTTTCACCCAGACGCTGCCGGTGGATCACCCGCTGCTCGTCGGCGCGTTGAGGGCGCTGCCCGCCGGCCTCCTGCTGATGGCGCTCGGCCCGGGCCTGCCGCCGCGGGACAAGCTCTTGCCGCTCGCAGCCCTCGGCCTCGCCAATATCGGCGTGTTCTTCGCTCTGCTCTTTGTCAGCGCCGCACGCCTGCCCGGTGGCCTCGCCGCCACTGTCGGCTCGACCCAGCCTCTGATCGTCGGCCTGCTGGCTTGGCCGCTGCTCGGCCGGCGCCCGGGCCGCGGGCAGATCATCGCCGCGCTCGCCGGCCTCGTCGGCGTCGCGTTGCTGGTGCTGGACCCGCATGCGAAACCCGATTCGCTCGGCATCATTGCGGGCCTCGCCAGCGCCGCCTCGATGGCGACCGGAACCGTTCTGATCGAGCGCTGGGGCAAGATGGGTTCGCCGCTGACGATCGCGGCCTGGCAGCTCACGCTCGGCGGGCTGATCCTGCTGCCGGTCGCCCTCATCGTCGAAGGTCCGCCGCCGGTCCCGAGCGCCTTGAACGGGCTCGGAATGACCTATCTCGTACTGGTCGGCACCGCGCTGACCTATTGGCTCTGGATCAGGGGCATCACCACACTGGGCGCGGGCGTTGCCTTCCTCGGATTGCTCAGCCCGACTATGGCGACGATTCTGGGAGCCGTGCTGCTGGGTGAATGGTTGAGCCCGCTTCAGTTCCTGGGCATCGCCATCGTTCTCAGCTCGACGATCGTCGGGATGATCCTCTCCCGCCGCCGCGCCTCGGCAGCGGCTGCTACGCCGCAACCCCGAGCCGCTTGATCTCCCACTGGAGCTCGAAGCCGGAATTCTCCTTGACCCGGCGGCGAACCTCCTCGCCGAGCCCCTCGACATCGGCGGCCGTGGCGCCGCCGGTGTTGATCAGGAAGTTGCAGTGCATCTCCGAGACCTGGGCGCCGCCGACGCGCAGCCCGCGGCAGCCCGCGGCATCGATCAGCTTCCAGGCCTTGCCGCCATCCGGATTCTTGAAGGTCGAGCCGCCCGTGCGCTCCTTGATCGGCTGCGCCGCCTCGCGCGCCTTTGTCACCCGGTCCATCTCGGCCTGGATCACCGCCTGATCGCCCGGCCGGCCCTGGAACAGGGCGGAAGTGAAGATGATGTCGCGGGTCGATGCCGCGCTGTTGCGATAGGTGAAGCCCATCTCGGCGTGGGACAAGGTGACGATCTCGCCCTTGCGGGTGACGCCGCGCGCCTCGACCAGCACATCGGTGGTCTCGCCGCCATGAGCACCGGCATTCATGCGCAGCGCCCCGCCGATCGAGCCGGGAATACCGCGATAGAAGGCGAGCCCGTCGAGCGAGGCATCGGCCGCCGCACGCGCCACCTTGACGTCCGGCACCGCCGTTCCCGCCCGCAGCCGGTCACCGCTCTCCAGCTTGATCTCGCCGAAACCCTTGCCGCCGAGCCTGACCACGACGCCGGGAATGCCGCCATCGCGCACGATCAGGTTCGAGCCCAGGCCGACCACGGTGACTGGAACGTCGTCCGGCAGCTTCGAGAGCAGATAGGCGAGATCCTCGTCATCGGCCGGCGTGAACAGGATCTGCGCGGCGCCGCCGACGCGGAACCATGTCAGCCCCGCGAGGTCCTGATTGGCGAGAAGCCGGCCGCGCAGACCGGGGGCCGAGGCGCGGATGTCGGAGGAGAGATCTTCGAAGGGCATGGCGTCGCTTTAGAGCATGATGTTCCGGGACGGAACAGGTCGTCATGCTCGGGCTTGACCCGAGCATCTCTCGCGGAAGGAGGCTCCCTCACTCTTCTATTCGAGATTCTCGGGTCCGCGCTTCGCTTCGCCCGAGAATGACGGCGGAGAATGCGGGGCGAAGTTACCCGCGAAGCGCCTCAAGCTCTCCCGGCAGCGCATAGGCCCATTGCGTGATGTTACCGGCGCCGAGGCAGACGACGTAATCGCCCGGGCCCGCCAGCTCCGCCACCATGCCGGCAAGCTTCTCCGGCCCCTCCAGCGCCATCGCATGGCGATGGCCGCGCGCCTTGATGCCGGCGACGAGCGAATCGCGGTCCGCGCCGGGGATGGGTGCCTCGCCGGCCGCATAGGTATCGGCGACGATCACCGTGTCCGCGTCGTTGAAGCAGGCGGCGAAATCGTCGAAGAGGCTGGCAAGCCGGGTGTAGCGATGCGGCTGCACCACGGCGACGACCTTGCCCTTGGTCGAGGCGCGGGCAGCCTTGAGCACGGCGGCGATCTCGACCGGGTGATGGCCGTAATCGTCGAAGATCAGCGCGCCGTTCCACTCGCCGGTCTTGGTGAAGCGGCGCTTCACGCCGCCGAAGCCGGCGAGCGCCTCGCGGATGCGCTCGACGGGAATGCCGAGGTCATAGGCGACGGCGATGGCGGCAGTGGCATTCAACGCATTGTGGTGGCCCGGCATCGGCATGACGAGATCGCGGATCACCTCGTCGCGTCCGTTCTTGCGGTCGCGGACCAGAAGGGTGAAGCGCGCCTGCCCGCCCGAGAGGTCGATGTCGAGCAGGCGGAAATCGGCCTGCGGGTTTTCGCCATAGGTGATGACGCGCCGGTCGGTGATCTGGCCGACGAGGCCCTGCACCGTCGGATGGTCGATGCACATCACCGCGAAGCCGTAGAAGGGCAGGTTCTCGACGAAGGAGCGGAACGCCGCCTTGATCGCGTCGAAGGTGCCGAAATGGTCGAGATGCTCGGGATCGATATTGGTGACGACCGCGACGTCCGCCGGCAGCTTCAGGAAGGTGCCGTCCGACTCGTCGGCCTCGACCACCATCCAGTCGCTCTCGCCCATGCGGGCATTGGTGCCGTAGGCGTTGATGATGCCGCCATTGATGACGGTCGGGTCGAGCTCGCCCTTCTCCAGCAGCGTCGCGACCAGCGAGGTCGTCGTCGTCTTGCCATGGGTGCCGGCGATGGCGACGCAGGTCTTGAGCCGCATCAGCTCGGCCAGCATCTCGGCGCGGCGCACCACCGGCAGGCGCTTCTCGCGGGCCGCCAGCAACTCGGGATTGTCGCCCTTGATCGCGGTCGAGATCACGACGACCTCGGCCTCACCGAGATTTTCGGCCTTGTGGCCGACGAAGGTGGTGATGCCCTTCTCGGCAAGGCGCTTGACGTTGGCACCATCAGACGCATCCGAGCCCTGCACCTTGTAGCCGAGATTGTGCAGGACTTCGGCGATGCCGGACATGCCGATGCCGCCAATGCCGACGAAATGGATGGAGCCGAGCTTCGGCGGCAGCTTCATGGTGGGCGAATCCTGTCAGTTCGAAGAATGGGCCGTGGCGATCACGAGATCGGCCAGGCGGTCGGCAGCGTCGGGGATACCCGCGCTCTTCGCGTTTGCGGCCATGCTCGTCAAGTGCGCGGGCTGCGCAATGAGCTGCGACAATTCGCTGGCGAGGCGCCGCGGCGTGAGTTCCGGCTGGAGGATACGGATCGCTCCACCTGCCTCTTCGAGGAAGGCGGCGTTGGCAGCCTGGTCCTGATCGAGCGAGCCCGGCAGCGGCACCAGAATGGCGGGCCGGCCGATCACCGACAGCTCGGCGACGGTGGAAGCGCCGGAACGGGCGATGACCAGCTGCGACGCGGCCATCTGCGCGGGCAAGTCCTTGAAGAAGGGCGCGATCGTCGCCTTTACGCCAAGCTTGTCATAGATGCCGCGCACCCGTTCCTCGTCCTCGGCACGCGCCTGCTGGACGATGGTCAGCCGCGCCCGCTCGGCGTCGCTGAGGAGCTGGATCGCAGTCGGCACGATGTCGGCCATGATGCGGGCGCCCTGGCTGCCGCCGAAGACGAGGAGCCTGATCTTGCCCTCGCCCGGCCAGTCATACTCGCGGCCGGCGACCTCGATCACGGCGGGGCGGACGGGGTTGCCGACATGGCGGCATTTCGCCTGCTGCACCGGGGTCAATCCGCCGACCTTGGCGAAGCCCGTGGCGATGACGTCGGCGCGTCCGGCGAGGAAGCGGTTGGCGCGGCCGATCACAGCGTTCTGCTCGTGGATCAGCGTGCGCACGCCTGCAAGGGAGGCACCGAGCACCGGAGGGACGGTCGGATAGCCGCCGAAACCGACGACGACATCGGGCCGGACCTGCTTGATGATCCGCCGTGCCGCAAAGGTGCCCTTGGCGATGTGGAACAGCGCCATTGCCTTCTGCAGGGGCGAGCGGCCGGAGGGCGTCGCCGCCGGCACGGCATGGACCGCTTCGGCCGGAAAATTGCCGGCATATTCGGCGGCGCGCGTATCGGTCATCAGCACGACGCGCAGGCCCTTGGCGTGTAGCGCGTGGCTCAGCGCCTCGGCCGGAAAGAGATGGCCGCCGGTCCCGCCGGCCGCCAGCATGATGAGCTTGCCCGTGGCCATGCTCAGCGCCCCTAGGAGCCGAAATCGACCGAGCGCGGTCGCCGCCGCGTCAGCGCCAGCAGGAAGCCGGTACCGACTGCCAGCGAAAGCAGCGACGAGCCGCCATATGAGATGAAGGGCAGCGTCATGCCCTTGGCCGGCATCATGTGCAGATTGACCATCATGTTGATCGCAGCCTGGATGCCGAAGAGCAGCGCGAGCCCGGTCACGGCCAGGCGGATGAACGGATCCTCCGCTTTCTGCGCCACGAAGAGCGAGCGCAGTACGATGACCGCGAAGAGCATGACCAGTAGCATGCAGACGACCACGCCGAACTCTTCGGCGGTGACCGCGAAGATGAAGTCGGTATGCGCGTCGGGCAGGATGCGCTTCACCGTGCCCTCGCCCGGCCCCTTCCCGAGCCAGCCGCCCTGCGCGAAGCTCTCCAGCGCCGTGTCGACCTGGAAAGTATCGCCCGAACCCTTGTCCATGAAGCGCTCGATGCGGGCGCGCACGTGCGGCACCAGTTCATAGGCGACGAGGATACCGACGGCGCCGACGCCGCCGAGCCCGATCACCCAGAACCAATGCAATCCGGCGACGAAGAACAGCCCCGCCCAGACCAGGCTGACCAGCATGGTCTGGCCGAAGTCGGGCTGCAGCACCAGCGGCACGATCGTGACCGGCAGCAGCAGCAGCGCCAGGATCGTGCCCGGCAGGTCCGGCCGGCGCGTGCCTTCGGCGAAGGCCCAGGCAGCCATCACGACGAAGGCGGGCTTCAGGAACTCGGACGGCTGCACAGAGCCCAACGGCCCGAGCGTCAGCCAGCGCTTGGCGCCCTTCACCTCGACGCCGAAATAGAGCGTCGCCACGACCATGGCGAGCGAGACCACGTAGATGATCAGCGCCGCGCGCCGCACCTGCCGGGGCGTCATCAGCGAGACGCCGAGGAAAATCACCATCGCTACCGCGAGATAGGCGGCCTGACGGTTGACGAAATGAAAGGTCGAGAGCCCCAGCCTCTCGGCCACCGGCGGTCCGCCGGCCATCAGCAGCACGACACCCGACACCATCAGGGCGACGAGCGCGGTGAGGATCAGGCGGTCGATCGACCACCACCAGCGGCCGCTGAGAGAAGGTTCCGCGCGCGAGACCATGACGGGCATCCCATCGACAAATTCTGCGCGACTCTGGCCGCGCCTGCGTGACGAATCACTCTGTCAATGAATGGTTAACCGTTTGATTCCGATGCGTCGGATCAGCAGTTTCGGGGCGCCGCCATCCACATCATCGCACAACTGCGGAACGGAACGCCGCCGCCATGCCGTTGAGCAGCGCTGCGGCCCGCGGCCGGCTCACAGCCGAGTGCAGGATGATCGGCCGTGTCGGCAACGGCGGCAGCTTGAAGCGCGCGCCGACATCGACCAGCCCTGCGGGAACGGCGCAATGCGCGAGCGGCGCGAGACCGAGGCCGGCGCTCGCAGCCGCGGCCACCGAAGCCGCCCCCTCCCCGACGAATGCCTCCCGCCAGGGCAGGCCCGCGACGGCAAGCGCCTCGACCGCCATCGCCCGGAGATTGCACGGCTGCCGCTGCACCGCGAGCGGCAACGGCTCGCCTTGGAACGGCGAGAATGTCGGCGCAGCGAACCAGCCGAACCGCGACTCGGCCAGGGTTTCCCCGTCGCGCCGGCTGGCGTCATGGCGCAGGACGATGACCGCATCGAGCTCGCCGGCATCGAACATCTCGAGCAGCCCCCGCGAGAGTCCCGTCCGCAGCGACAGCGTTACGCCGCCGCCCTGCTGGCCGGCAACTTGAATTGCCCGTGTCAGCTCGGGACCGACGAGATGATGCGTGACGCCGAGGCTCAACGAGACGCTCTCCTGCATCAACGCCTCTGTGGCGCGCCGATGGGCGGCAAGGACATCCCGCGCCGGTCCGAGGAAACGTTCGCCCGCAGGAGTCAGGCCGATGCGGCGCGGCGTGCGTTCGAGCAGGCGCTGGCCGATCTGCGCCTCCAGCCGCTTCAGCCGCAGCGAGACCGCAGCCTGCGTCGTGTTCAGCGCAGCGGCGGCCTTGGTGAAGGAGCGCAGATCGGCGGCGAGCACGAAGGTCTCGATGGCCTCGGGGTCGAGTGGGCGGCGGATATCCATAACAGAACGATATCATTGATATCCAGATCACAACAATTCCGATAAGATGAAAATTGGCGTCTGGTCGTGGGATCACCTCCCGGGATCAAGAGTCGATGACCAGAACCGCCCTCACCGCCCCGCCCGCGCCAAGCGGAGAGCCGGCACAGACCAGCATCTCCATCTGGACCGTCCTCACGGTCGCCGTGGGGACGCAGACCGCCGGCTCCGTGGTCTCGCAGGGTGTCTACATCCTCGTCCCCTTCTGGCGCGATGCCTTCGGCGTCTCGCTCGCCTCGGCCTCCTTGGCGGTCACGCTGATGAACGGCACGCAGATCGCGACGATCTACGCGATCGGCCGCGCCATCGACCGCTATGGCGAGCGCATCGTCGTGAGCCTCGCCATGTTGGGCATGGCGGCCGCGATGGCCGCTGCTTCCTTCGCGACGGAGCTGACTGGTCTTCTGATCAGCATGGTCTTTCTCGGCGGCACCTATGCGGCCGTGCAGCCGGGCGGCACCCGCGCCATCATGCGCTGGTTCCCGCCGCGCCATCGCGCCCTGGCGACCGGCTTCCGGCAGGCCGCCGTCCCGTTCGGCACGATGATCGCGGCAGCACTCCTGCCTCTTATCGCCGCGCAAGCCGGCCTGTCTGCCGCCGCATGGTTCAGCGCAGGTGTTTCCGTCCTCGGCAGTCTGCTGTTCCTGCTGTTCTATCGTGAGGGTGGGCAGGCCGCGCCCGGAGCCAAGCGCGAGGAGCCGCTGCCGCTCGCCGCCCTGGTCCGCACCGTCGGAAAGAACCCGCAGTTCTGGCCGGTGCTCGGGCTGGGCATCGCGATGTCAGCCTTCCAGTTCACCTTCACCGCCCACGCCATCGGTTACATGGCGGGCTCGCTCGGCTTCGGCATGGTCGGCGCCGCCGGCTTGTTCGCGCTCGCGCAGTTGGCCGGCATTCCCGGCCGCGTCGGACTGCCCTGGCTGAGCGACCGGCTCTGGCCCGGACACCGCCCGCGGTCCTTCGCAGCCATCGCCCTGATCGGGGCCGGGACCGCCGCCGTCTTCGCCCTCCTGCCACTGGGCACGCCGGCATGGCTGGCGGCGACGATACTCGTCGGCTTCGGCCTGTTCGGCATCGGCTGGTTCCCGCTCTACCTGCTCCAGATCGCGGAGATGGCCCCGCCGAATTCCATCGCCTCGACCGTCAGCTTCGCCTCGACGCTCTGCCTCATCGTGATGGCTGCCGGCCCCTGGCTCTTCGGCCTGGTCGTCGACCAGTTCGGCTACTCCTGGGCCTGGGCGCTGCTGATCGCCCCCGTCGTCGTCACCGCCATTCCGCTCGCGGCGCATGGCAACCGGGCGGACAAATAGACCGCCCTCACCCCTTGCTCACCGCCGCCGCGAAGATGCGGGCGATACCGGCAAGCCGTTGCGCATAGATCTCGCAGCTGGGCGGCGTCCCTGTCTTCGCACCGGCTGCGGCGAACATGATCCCGGCAATCCAATCATCGACGGAGACGGGGGCGCTGGACATCACGATCTCGCCTTGGGCTTCCGCTTCCTGGAGCAGCAGGCGCGCATATCGGGCGAAGATCTGCTCGAAGGCCTGCAGCTCGCGCGTGGCGATGGTGTTCATCACCGCCTTCAGCTCGACGAGATGTTCGCCCGTGCCGAAGCTGGCATAAGCCTGCCCGTGATGAGCCTGAAGCAGGGCCGCAAGCCGTTGCGCAAACGCACCCTTCGTCGCGACGACCTCACGGCAACGTGCCTCGACGCGGCGTCCGAGCAGGTCCAGCATCGCCCTGAAGACATCGTCCTTGCCCTTGAAATGCAGGTAGAGCGTCGCCTTGGCGAGTCCGGCCTCCTTGGCGATGTCGTCCATCGAGCTGCGCTTGTAGCCGTAGCGGGCGAACAGCCGCAGTGCCGCATCGGCAATCTGGTCGACGCGCGCATTCGCGTCATCGACAGGGATGGAGCTGGAACTTTCGCTTCTGTCCGGCATTGCAGCGTCAGTAGTCTTGACAAAATCCAAACTGCGCGCGACCATCCTAATTAGACTCAAATCGTCTAATTAGTCCAGTCGCGCGACCCAGGGCTACGGATGCATCGCCCGCCATCTGATATGTCAGATCGGGCCTTCGAGGGCGAGCCCTCGATCCGCACCATGGTGCCGCGCTGCGTCATGCCAGCATTCGGAGGCAGCCATGGTCTCTCTCAAGGTCAACGGGACGACGCATAGCGTCGACGTCGACGACGACACGCCCCTGCTCTGGGCGATCCGCGACAATATCGGCCTCACCGGCACCAAATTCGGCTGCGGCGTCGCCCAATGCGGCGCCTGCACGGTCTATATCGACGGCCAGCCGCTGCGTTCCTGCGTGACGCCGGTGTCAGCCGTCGGCACCAGCGAGATCACCACCATCGAGGGCCTCGCCGGCAAGGAAGCGGATGCCGTCCAGGCCGCCTGGATCGCCCGCGACGTGCCGCAATGCGGCTATTGCCAGTCCGGCCAGGTGATGAGCGCCATCGCCCTGCTCAAGGAAAACCGCAAGCCGACGGACCGCGACATCGACCTCGCGATGAACGGCAATATCTGCCGCTGCGCCACCTATGTCCGCATCCGCGCCGCGATCCATGACGCGGCCCGCGCGCTGGAGATCTGAGCCATGACCGCGCACGATCCCAAGCTATCCCGCCGCGCCTTGCTGGCAGGCGCCGGCGCCCTCGTCATCGGCTTCAACCTGCCGCGCAATGCCCGCGCCCAGTCCGGCGCCGCCGCCGGCTTCAGGCCCGGCGGCAACGCAGCCTTTGCCCCCAACGCCTTCATCCGCGTCGCGCCGGACGACACCGTCACGGTCATCGTCAAGCATATCGAGTTCGGCCAGGGGCCGTTTACTGGCCTCGCCACCCTCGCCGCCGAGGAGATGGACGCCGCCTGGAGCCAGATGCGCGCCGAGCACGCGCCGGCTGACGTCAAGCTCTACGCCAATCTCGCGCTGGGCGTTCAAGGCACCGGCGGCTCGACGGCGATCGCCAATAGCTGGGAGCAGATGCGCAAGGCCGGCGCCGCGGCGCGTGCTATGCTCGTGCAGGCCGCCGCCACCGCCTGGAAGGTTCCGGTCTCCGAGATCAAGGTCGAGGGCGGCGTGATCAGCCACGCCTCGGGCAAGCAGGGCCGCTTCGGCGAATTCGCCGAGGCCGCCGCCAAGTTGCCCCTGCCCGAGAACCCGCCGCTGAAGGCCGCCTCGGCCTACCGGCTGATCGGCAAGGAGGGCGCGGTGAAGCGGCTCGACACCGCCGATAAGACGCGCGGCAAGGCGCAGTTCACCATCGACATCCACACGCCGAACATGCTGACGGTGGTGGTCGCTCGCTCGCCGCGCTTCGGCGGCAAGGTCGCGAGCTTCGACGCCTCGCAGGCGCTCAAGGTCAAGGGCGTCGTCGACGTCAAGCAGATCGGCTCCGGCGTCGCGGTCTATGCCAACGGGACATGGCCGGCATTGAAGGGACGCGAAGCCCTCAAAGTCACCTGGGACGACAGCGAGGCGGAGAAGCGCGGCAGCGCCGAATTGATCGCCGAATACCGCCGCCTCGCCCGGCAGCCCGGCACTGTCGCCGGCAGCCATGGCGACGCCGAGGCCGCGCTCGCCAAGGCCGATCGCGTCGTCGAGGCCGAGTTCGTCTTCCCCTATCTGGCCCACGCGCCGATGGAGCCGCTCGACGGCTATCTGGAATGGGATGGCGAGAAGGCGCATGCCCGCTTCGGCAGTCAGTTCCAGACCACCGAGCACCAGACCATCGCCACAATCCTCGGCCTGCCGCCGGAGAAGGTGAACCTCGAGACCATGCTCGCCGGCGGCAGCTTCGGCCGGCGCGCGCAGGTCAGCCAGCACCTCGCCGCCGAGCTCGCCATGGCCGCCAAGGCGATCGGCCCGAACCGTCCGGTCAAGGTGGTCTGGACCCGCGAGGACGACCTCACCGGCGGCTATTACCGGCCGCTCTTCGTGCATCGCCTCAGAGGCGCGGTGAAGGACGGCAAGATCACCGCCTGGTCGAACACGCTGGTCGGCCAATCCTTCTTCCTCGGAACGCCCTTCGAGTCCTTCGTGGTCAAGAACGGAATCGACGCGACCTCGGTCGAGGGCGCCAACGAGATCTTCTACGAGGTGCCCGATTTCCGCTGCGAGGTGCACAACCCCAAGGTCGGCGTGCCCACCCTATGGTGGCGCTCCGTCGGCCACACCCATACCGGCTATGCCGTCGAGTGCTTCGTCGACGAGCTGTTGCAGGCCGCAGGGCAGGACCCGCTGCAGGGCCGGCTCGCCATGATGGGCGACAGGCACCCCCGCGCCGCAGCCGTGCTGAAGGCCGTCGGCGAGATGGCGGGCTGGAAGGGCTCCGCGCCGGTCGATGGCCGCGCCCGCGGCGTCGCGGTAGTCGAGAGCTTCAGCTCCTACGTCGCCCAGATCGCCGAAGTCTCGATGGGGCCGGAGGGCGAGCCGAAGGTCCACAAGGTCTGGTGCGCCGTCGATTGCGGCGTCGCCGTCAATCCCGACATCATCCGCGCCCAGATGGAGGGCGGCATCGGCTTCGGCCTCGGCCACGCCCTCTATGGCCAGATCACCCTCGACGGCGGCCGGCCGGTCCAGACCAATTTCCACGAATATCGTTCGTTGCGCATCAACGAGATGCCGGAGGTCGAGGTCAGGATCATCGCCTCCACCGAGAAGCCGACCGGTGTCGGCGAGCCCGGCGTGCCGCCGATCGGCCCCGCCGTCGCGAATGCGCTCGCGGCGCTCGGCCACGGCCGGCCCCGCCAGCTGCCAATGCAGGGAGGTTCCGTCTGATGAGCAGGAACTTGATCCTCGCCGCGGCGGCGGCCGTTGCCGTCTGCCTCACTGGCAGCGCCATGACGCGGGCGCAGAACGCCGGGCAGGCCCAGCCGGGCGGCGCCAGCTTGCGACCTGCTTCGAGCTTCTCCGCCATCGCCAACCAGCGCGACCGCTCGGTCGCGCTCTTCAACGAGATGGGCAAGGTGCTCACGCATCCGCGCTGCATGAACTGCCATCCGGCGACGGAGCGGCCCCGACAAGGCGATGCACGCAAGCTGCACGAGCCGGTGGTCGTACGCGGCAAGGATGGCCACGGCGCGACCGGCCTCCATTGCGCGACCTGCCATGGCAAGGAGAACTTCGACCCGGCCGGGGTTCCGGGCGACGGACATTGGGCCCTCGCCCCGGCCTCGATGGCCTGGGAAGGCAAGACGCTCGGTCAGATCTGCGAGCAGTTGAAGGACCAGAACCGCAACGGCAGCCGCGACACCGCAGCGCTGATCAAACATGTCACCACCGACAGCCTCGTGCTCTGGGGCTGGAATCCCGGAAAAGGGCGCACGCCCGCGCCCGGCACGGCGGCCGAGTTCGGCGCGCTGATGCAGGCCTGGGCCGATAGCGGCGCCGCCTGCCCGGCGTCGTGAATTGTTGGATCAGCTCTTCGGGCTGGCCGGATTTCCTGCAGTCCCGAATGGCACGAAGCCCGGCAGCTCCGCGACCAGCTTGCGGAACGCGTCGCCGCGCACCTCGAAATTCGGGAACTGGTCGAAGGAGGCGCAGGCCGGCGAGAGCAGCACCGCGATCTCGCCCTCGCCCGGCTTCGCCAACGCGTCGCGGGTGGCATCCGCCACGGCTTGGTCGAGCGTGACGCTGCGCTCATAGGCGACGCGCCCGTCATCGTCGAAGGTCGCGGCAAAGAGGTCGCTCGCCGCGCCGATCAGATAGGCCTTGGCGATGTTGGGGAAGTAGCGGCGCAGGGATTCGATGCCGCCCTCCTTGGCCTTGCCGCCGAGTATCCAGAAGATATCGTGGAAGGAGGTCAGCGCCTTCTCTGTCGAGTCGGCATTGGTTGCCTTGGAATCGTTGATGAAGACGACGCGGCCGATGCGGCCGAGTTCTTCCATGCGATGCGCCAGCCCGGGATAGGTCTTGAAGCCAGCGGCGATTTCTTCTGCAGAAAGGCCCAGCGCGGAGCAGGCGGCGAAGGCCGCAGCCGCGTTCTGCGCGTTGTGCGAGCCGCGCAACGAGCCGATGCCGGCGAGATTGGCGACGACTCGCGGCTTGCCATCCTTGACCTCGACGATCCGAGTATCGAGCCGGCCCTGATTGGCGGTGACGCCGGCGAAGACGCCCTCGTCGAGCGGTTGCTCGCCACTGATCTTCACCAGCGGTCGGCCCCCGGCGGCGCGCCGGCGCGCCATCTGCTTCGAGGCCTCGTCATCGACGCCGACCACGGCGATATCGGCGGCGGCGACCAGCCGTTCCTTGATCGCCGCATAGTTCTCCAGCGAGCCGTGCCGGTCGAGATGATCAGGCGTCAGGTTCATCTGGATGCCGACGGTCGGCGCCAGCGTCGGCGCGAGGTCGATCTGGTAGCTCGAGCACTCGATGACATGGATGCGGTTCGCGGCCGGCGGCTCCAGCGCCAGCACGGCAGTGCCGATATTGCCGCCCATCTGCACGTCGCGGCCGGCTTCCTTCAGTACATGGGCGATCAGCGCGGTCGTGGTCGACTTGCCATTGGTGCCGGTAATGCAGACGACTGGGGAGCCCGGCGCGATCTTCGCCCGCTCGCGGAAGAACAGCTCGACATCGCCGATGATCGCGACGCCCGCAGCCTTGGCCTTCTCTACCGTCCAATGCGGCTCGGGATGCGTCAGCGGCACACCCGGCGAGAGCACGAAGGCGGCGAAGCCCGACCAGTCGACACTTGCCAGATCGATGACGGGGATGCCTTCCGCCGCCGCCTTGTCGCGGCCGCCCTGATTGTCGTCCCAGGCGGCGACAGCGGCACCGCCCGCCTTCAACGCGCGCGCCGTGGCGAGGCCGGAGCCGCCGAGGCCGAAGAGGGCGACCTTGCGCCCGGCGAAGACCGTGACGGGCGTCATGCTCACGCTCTCAGCGCAGCTTGAGCGTGGACAGGCCGACCAGCGCCAGCACCACGGAGATGATCCAGAAGCGGATCACCACCTGCGGCTCGGTCCAGCCCAGCTTCTCGAAATGGTGGTGGATCGGCGCCATCAGGAAGACGCGCTTGCCAGTGCGCTTGAACACGGCGACCTGAATGATCACCGAGAGCGCCTCGACGACGAAGAGACCGCCGACGATGGCGAGCACGATCTCATGCTTGGTCGCGACCGCGATGGTGCCGAGCAGGCCGCCCAGGCCGAGCGAACCGGTGTCGCCCATGAATATCTGGGCCGGCGGCGCGTTGAACCAGAGGAAGCCGAGACCGGCGCCGATCACCGCGCCGCAGACGACGGCGAGCTCGCCTGCGCCGGGGATGTGATGGATCTGCAGGTAGTTGGCGAAGATCGCGTTGCCGACCAGATAGGAGATGAAGCCGAAGGTGCCGGCTGCGATCATCACCGGCACGATGGCGAGGCCGTCGAGCCCGTCGGTCAGGTTCACCGAATTGCCGGCGCCGACCACGACGAAGGCCGTGACCAGCGGGAACAGGATGCCGAGCGGGATGATCGCTTCCTTGAGGAAGGGCATCGCGAAACCCGAGCCGATCGCCGCGGGCTGCGTCTGCATGATGGCATAACAGGCGATCAGCGCGACCACGACCTCGATCGAGATGCGCGCCTTGCCCGAAAAGCCCTTATGCGACTGCTTGGTGACCTTGAGATAGTCGTCATAGAAGCCGATGGCGCCATAGGCGGCGGTCACACCGAGCACGATCCAGACATAGGGGTTGCGCAGATTGCCCCAGAGCAGCACGGCAGCGAACAGGCCGGACATGATCATCAGCCCGCCCATGGTCGGCGTGCCGCGCTTGGCGAGATGCGTCTCCGGCCCGTCGGTGCGGATCGGCTGGCCCTTGCCTTGCTTGATCCTGAGCCAGGAGATCGCCGCCGGGCCGAAGAAGAAGACGAAGAGCAGGGCCGTCGCCGTCGCCCCGCCTGCTCGGAAGGTGATGTAGCGAAAGACGTTCAGGATCGGGAAGGTGCCGGAGAGTTCGGCGAGCCAGACGAGCATGCTTGGGCGTTCTCTTAAGGGTCAGTCTTCGGCAGGCACGGCAGGAAAGCGCGCGAGGATCGCCTTGACGATCGGCCCCATGCGCGAGCCGAGCGACCCCTTGACCGTGATGACATCGCCGGCACGGATCGCATCGAGCACGAGCGGCCCCAGTTCGCCCGCCCCGGGGGCATAAGCCCCCCGCATGGGCGAAGGCAAGCTTTCATAGAGCCCCTTCATCAGCGGCCCGCAGGCAAAGACCTTGTCGATCCTGTTGGCGACGAGCGGTTCGGACAGGCCCTTGTGCAGCTCCGCGCCGGTCGATCCGAGCTCCAGCATGTCGCCGAGCACGGCAATGCGGCGCCCCCTGCCCTCGACCGGCAGGCGGCCGAGATTTTCGATCGCAGCGCGCATCGAGGCGGGGTTGCCGTTGTAGCTCTCGTCGAGCAGCGTGAGCGCGCCGCCCGGCGCATGCAGGATCTGCCGCGCCCCTCGCCCGGCCGGGGGCTTCAGGTCGCCGAGCGCCAGCGCCGCAAGAGCAAGATCGGCACCCAGCGCATGGACGACCGCGAGCACCCCGAGCGAGTTCAGCACGATATGCTTGCCGGGGCTACCGAGACGGTAGGTCACAGGCTCGCCGAAGACACGGGCCTCGACCGTCGACATGTCCGGCTTCAGCGCGCAGGAGACAAGCTTCACATCGGCATCGGGGCTTTCGCCGAAAGTGATGATCCGCCCGGCCGGGCCGGACCTGGCGATGTCGCGCAGCAATTCGGACTGCGGGATGTCGGCGTTGACGATCGCCGTGCCGCCCTTCTCCAGCTCCCAGAAGACACCGGCTTTCTCTTCCGCGATCCCTTCCACCGAGGCGAAAGCGGCGAGATGCACCGGCTGGATCGTGGTGATGATCGCAACCTGCGGGCGCACCATCCGCGCCAGCGGCACGATCTCGCCGGGGCTGTTCATCCCGATCTCGTAGACCGCATATGCCACGTCGCTGGGAGTGCGACACAATGTGAGCGGCACGCCCCAATGGTTGTTGTAGGAGGCGATCGGCGCATGCGTCCTGCCTTGCCGCGACAGCACGAGGCGCAGCGCCTCCTTGGTGCCGGTCTTGCCGACCGAGCCGGTGACGGCGATGACCTTCGCCTTCAGCTCGGCGCGCCGCGCCGTACCGGCCTGCTCCATCGCCTTGAGCACGTCGGGCACCACGGCGAGCGCGCCGGCGCCCGCGAATTCCGCCACGTGCGCTTCGTCGATCACGGCGAGCGCGGCGCCCTTCTGCAACGCGGCCTTCACGAAGTCATGCCCGTCCCGCGCCTCGCCCTTGATGGCGAAGAAGACATCGCCTGGCTCGAGCGTGCGGGTGTCGATCGAAGCGCCCGTCACGGCCGGCGGAACCGCTCCCTCGGCACGCGCGCCCAGCGCCGCGATCAGCTTATCTCCGGTCCAGAGCGGGGCGCTCATCCTGCAATCTCCGATAGCGCTTTCCGGACGACGTCGTGATCCGAGAAGGGCAATGTGCGGTCGCCTATGATCTGGCCGGTTTCATGGCCTTTTCCGGCGACGACCAGCAAATCCCCAGGCATCAGCATGCACACCGCGCTTCTGATCGCCTCCTCGCGGTCGCCGATCTCCAGGAGCTTCGGCGAGGCGGCCATGATCTCGGCCCGGATCGTCGTCGGGTCCTCGCTGCGCGGATTGTCGTCGGTGACGATGGCGATGTCGGCCTTCTCGGCCGCAATCGCCCCCATCAGCGGGCGCTTGCCCTTGTCGCGGTCGCCGCCGCACCCGAAGACGCAGATCAACCGCCAGCTCGCATAGGGGCGCAGCGTGGTCAGCACGGCAGCCAGCGCATCCGGCTTGTGGGCATAGTCGACCACGACGAGGCCGCCATTGGCCTCGCCGACGCGCTCCAACCGCCCGGCTACGCCCGTGAGCCCGGAAATCGCCTTGAGCGATGCGGCCTTGTCCTCACCGGTCGCGATGGCAAGCCCTGCGGCGACCAGTGCGTTGCCCGCCATGAAATCGCCGACCAGCGGCAGGGCGACGGAGAGTTCCTGCCCGTCGAAGCCGACCGTCAGGCGCTGCGAGAAGCCGTCGCGCTCATTGGCCAGCAGCGTGAGCGTCTCGCCCTTGCGGCCGATGCCGATGATCGGATGCCCGGCGGTGGCTGCAGCCTGCGCCGCCTCCTCCGCAAAGGGCTCGTCGCGATTGATCACAACGGGCGCCCCCTCCGGCAACAGCGTCCAGAGCCGGAGCTTCGCGGCGAGGTAGTCCTCGAGGCTGGGATGATAATCGAGATGGTCGCGCCCGAGATTGAGGAAGGCGCCGGCCTTTAGCCGCACGCCGTCGAGACGACGCTGGTCGAGCCCGTGCGAGGAGGCTTCCATCGCGAGATGCGTGATGCCCTCGCCAGCCAGCCTATCGAGCGAGGCATGCAGCGAGAGCGGATCGGGCGTGGTCAGCGAACCGTAATCGGCCCCTTTGGCCGTCACGACACCAATCGTGCCGACGCTCGCGGCCTCATGGCCAAGCGCCTGGAAGATCTGCCGGGTGAAATCCGCGACGGAGGATTTGCCGCTCGTCCCTGTCACGGCGACGATGGTCTCAGGCTGGCGCGGATGGATCTTGGCAGCGGCCAGCGCCAGTGCGAGCCGCGGATCGTCGACCTCAGCGAAGGCGACGCCCGCCGGCAGGTCGGCCGGGCGCGGGCCGCCGGAAATCACGGCGACCGCGCCGTGCCCCACCGCGTCCATGATGAACCGTGCGCCATCCGCCTTCGCGCCGGCGAGCGCGACGAAGACGTCATCCCCCGTAACCTTGCGGCTGTCGAAGGCGACGCCATGCACCTGCTGGCTGGCGGCGTCAGCGTCGAAAGTCTCGGGGAAGAGGTCTCCGAGGCTGTATCCGGTCATCGTCATGGTCACCGTTATAGGCTGAGTTCAGCGCGAACCCCAGGCCCCGAGCTTGGCCATCAGCGGGAAGGGCGATGGTGGGGGGTCGAAGCGCGGGGATAGGCCGAGGATCGGCGCCGCACGCTCGATCACCTTGCCGGTCGTGACGCCCGCGTTCCACGCGGCGGTCGAATAGCCGCCGCTCTCGGCATAGCCCTTCGGCTCGTCATAGATCGCGAGGAAGAGATATTTCGGCTTGTCGGAGGGGGCGATCGCCGTGAAGGTCGTGAAGTTCTTGTTCTTGGCATAGCGGCCGTTGACGACCTTTTCGGCCGTGCCGGTCTTGCCGCCAACGAAATAGCCGGGGATATCGGCCTTGCGTGCCGAGCCCTTCTCGCCGTTGAGCCTCATGATGAAGCGCATCGCCTCCGAGGTCTCCGGCTTGATCACGCGCGTCGCCACCTTGCGCGCATCCTCCTCGGAGCGCTTCAGGAAGGTCGGCTTCATCAGATAGCCGCCATTGACCAGCGCGGCGACGGCGGCGAGCGCCTGCAGCGGCGCCACCGCGAGGCCGTGGCCGAAGGCGATGGTCGCGGTATTGATCTCGCCCCAGCGCTGCGGAACGATCGGGGCGGCGCTTTCCGGCAGCTCCGTCGTCATCCGGTCGAGCTGCATCATCTTCTTGAGAAAGGCCTTGTGGCCCTCGACGCCGACGGCCAGCGCCATCTTGATCGAGCCCATGTTGGACGAGTGCAGGAAGACCTCGGGCACCGTCAGATTGCGGCCGGTGCCATGGTATTCCTTGATGACCTGACGGCCGAACCGCATCATGCCGCCGGCGGTCGAAAAGCTCGAATTGATGTTGACCTTGCCGGAGTCGAGCGCCATCGCGATGGTCAGCGCCTTGAAGGTCGAGCCCATCTCGTAGACGCCGACATTCATCCGGTTGATCCGGTCCTTCTCCAGCGCATCGACCGGGTTGTTCGGGTCGAAATCCGGCAGCGACGCCAGCGCGATCACCTCGCCGGTGTTCACGTCCATGATCGCGCCGGCCGCCGCGATGGCCTTGAAGCGCTCCATGCCTTTGAAAAGCTCGTCGCGCAGCAGGTGCTGGACGCGCAGGTCGATCGAGAGTTGAACCGGCTTGAGATCATTCGCCTCGGTCGCGAGGCCGGCACCGTTGAGGTCCTGCAGCCCCTGCGAGTCGATGTATTTCTCGATACCGGCGATGCCGACATTGTCGACACTCGCGAAGCCCAGCACATGCGCCGCCGCCGTACCGTTGGGATAGACGCGCTTGTTCTCCGGCACGAAGCCGACGCCGGGGATGCCGAGCCGGTGCACCTCGGCCTGCTGGCGCGGCGTGATCTCGCGCTTGACCCAGACGAAGCCCTTCTTGGTGCCGAGCTTGTCGCGCAGATCCTTGGCGTCGAGATCCGGCAGCACGGCCGTCAGCAGCTCGGTCGCCTCGTCCTTGTCGAGGATCTTGCGCGGTTCGGCGAAGACCGAGACCGTGCGGATGTCGGTGGCCATCACCTCGCCGTTGCGGTCGGTGATGTCCGGCCTCGCGGCGGAGATGGCGTTCGAGGTGGCGCGGCGCAGGCCCACCTGCTCGTTCGGCAGCGTCGCCAGCATGACGAGCCGGCCGGTGATGGCGATGAACAGCGCGGAGAAACCGAGGATGACGAGGCCGACGCGCGGCTGGCTCTTCTCCCCGCTCATGCGGAAAACGTCGCGCAGCCAGGCCAGGCGCCCGCGCTTGACCGCGCCCTCGGCGGCCTCGTGCTGTTGCTCCATCGGCGCCTCGTTCTGCTTCGGCTCGGTCATTGCATCGGTCCCGGCGTCGTGGCGCTCGTCGTGCCGCCCGTCCTGGCGCTCCTCGGCGTTTCGGTGGGGAGGCCCAGGCCGAGATCCTCGAGCTTGCGGCCGATGGTATCGACCTTCGGCCCGCGATTGGGGATGTCGGAAGGCTTGACGACCTGCGTCACGACGAAGGGCTGCAGGTCGAGATGCCGCTCGGCCAGCGCCTGGACTCGGTCGGGCCTGTTCAGGAACTGCCATTCCGCCTTGAGCACCTGGATGGCGTCGCGCTCGCGCTGGGTCTTGCTCTTGAGCTTCTGGAGGTGTTCGGCCGCCAGCGTCGTCTCGTATTTGATCGAATAGGCATAGACCGCCGAGGAGACCAGCGCACCGATGGCGATGACATGCAGGAGCTTGATCACGCTCAGGATCTCCGGCGCGGCTGCGGATCGGGAACGGTCGAAAGCGCGACGAGCCCGGCATCGGCGCCGCGTGCAGGCGCCTCGTTGCGCTCGGCGGCGCGCAGCTTGGCCGAGCGCGCCCGCGGATTCGTCCGCATCTCCGCCTCGGACGGCGCAACCGCGCCCTTGGCGATCAGCCGGAAGGTCGGCTGCGCCGCCGCCACGGCCGGAGCATGGCGGGAGCCGGACGGCACGCGGCCAGAGCGCTCGGCGAAGAACTGCTTGACGATCCGGTCTTCCAGCGAATGGAAGGTCACGACGACCAGCCGGCCGCCGGGCTTCAACACCGTCTCCGCCGCGTGCAGCGCCCTGACGAGCTCGCCGAGTTCGTCGTTGACGGCGATGCGCAGCGCCTGGAAGACGCGCGTCGCCGGATGCGCCCCACCCGGCTCCCCGCGCACGATGCCGGCGACAAGGTCTGCGAATTGCTTGGTGGTGGTGAGCGGAACCTTGCGGCGAGCTTCGACGACGGCGCGGGCGACGGCGCGCGAGCGACGCTCCTCGCCATAATGGTAGAAGATGTTGGCGAGGAGCCCTTCCTCAGACTGATTGATGATGTCGGCAGCGCTCTGCCCCTGCCCGCTCATCCGCATGTCGAGCGGTCCGTCGAAACGGAACGAGAAGCCGCGCTCCGCCTGGTCGATCTGCATCGACGAGACGCCGATATCGAGCACGACGCCGTCGAGCGGCACCATTTTGAAGCGCTGCGCCTCCTCCGCGAGCTCGCCGAAGCAGGCCTGCGACAGCGTCAGCCGCCCAGCCATCGCCGCGACGAGGTCGGCCCCACCGGCGATTGCCGTCGGGTCGCGGTCGAGCCCAAGCAGGATCGCATCCGGCGCCGCATCGAGGATCGCCTTGGTGTAGCCGCCGGCGCCGAAGGTGCCATCGAGATAGCGCCCGCCCGGCCGCGGCGCGAGCGCCTCCAGCACCTCGGCGAGCAAGACCGGCACGTGACGGGCCGCTCCGCCCGCGGCCGCGTCCGAATGACCGGTCATGGACTTGTTCCTCCGGCCGGCCCGGCGAGGCCGCCCAGCGTGCGCTTGACGTCGCGCAGGCGCGTCCGCGCTGCCTCGAGATGGGCGCGGAAACGCTCCGGCTCCCAGATCTGGAATTTGTGGCCGTGGCCGACGAAGGTCACGGTGTCGCCGATCCCGGCATGCGCCTTCAGCGCCTCGCTCAGCACCATCCGCCCCTCCGTATCGACCTTCAGCACCTCGGAGGTGCCGTTGAGCGCCGTCGAAAGCAGCTCCCACTCGTCCGAGAACGGTGAGAAACGCGCCAGAATGTCGTCGATCGTGGCCCGCAGCGCGTTGCCGCCGGCGTCGAGCGCCGGCAGGTCGAGCGCCTGATGGACATAGAGCCCCTCGTAGCCGTCCTTCGCAAGGACCGCCCGGAAACTCGATGGAATGGAAACGCGCCCCTTGGCGTCGAGTCGATTGGTGAAGTTCGAGACGAAGCGGTCCGTCAACGCCGCCTCCCGGCTTGCACCTCATGGCGCCGCAGCGCGGCGTGCCGGGCGGCGAAAAGACCCCCCGCCGAAGCGGGCAAGGCACCTCCGACAACCAAAATCCGCGCGGCACACGGACCTTGACCCTTGGATTGCCTGCCGGCTTCGACGGGATAATTTGGGATAGCATGGGCAATAATGGGCGTCAATGGAATCACAGGCGCGGAAGCACCCCTGCGAGGACTCTCCGCCATCACAGCTCGTTAAGGTTAAGTATCCGTAAGCGCGCAGAAATTGGCTTCGCCGAGCCGAGCGGCCCGGCGACGCGCGACATCGCCGCACCGAAAATGTTTGCGGAAAAACGCGGTCATTCCGGGCGAGCCGCGAAGCAGCACCGATCCGGAATCCATCACAAGGCTCCGCCGCCCTGCGATGGATTCCGGGTCAAGCCCGGAATGACCGAGCGCTGCCAGTGAAAGGCGGAATGCTCAAACGTCGCGGGACGCCGCCAGCAGCGCGTCACGGACGAGGTCGAGCTGGTCGCGCAGTTGCTCGGCGCCGTGCGCCGTCGCACCCAGAGCCTGCCCGATCAGACCCTGCACGCAGCGCCCCCTCTCCCGCATCTTCTCGCCTTTCTCGGCGAGCCGGACGCGAACCTGGCGCTCGTCGCGCTCGTCACGCTCGCGCCGGATGATGCCGGCGGCGTCGAGCCGTTTGAGCAGCGGCGTCAGCGTGCCGGAATCCAGCATCAGCTTCTCGCCGAGTTCCTTGACGGTGAGCCCATCCCGCTCCCACAGCGCGAGCATCACCAGATACTGCGGATAGGTCAGCCCGAGCTCGGCCAGGATCGGCCGGTAGGCCCGGTTGAAGGCATGGCCGACCTGATAGACGGCGAAGCAGAGCTGCTGCTCCAGCCGCGGCATCTTTTGTTCAGCCTCATCCCGCTCAGCCATCTCGCCCTCGCCCTTTCACATTGAGGCAAACCCGAATTTGCTCGTGCGATCAACCGTCGCGAGGTTCGCGCAAATTAATTGTTGACAATCTAATTGCGCACAATCTAAATAGCAAGCGTCAGTTCACCGCAGAGAAGGAGCGTTCCGATGAAAATCCTCTACACCGCCCATGGTTCCGCCACTGGCGGCCGCGAAGGCCAGGCCGCAACCGATACCGGCAACGTCAAGCTCGTCCTGAACACCCCGAAAGAGCTTGGCGGCGGCGGCGGCGACGGCACCAACCCCGAGCAGCTCTTCTCGATGGGCTATTCGGCCTGCTTCCTCGGCGCGCTCAAGTTCGTCGCCGGCAAGGAAGGCGTGAAGATCCCCGAGGACGCCCGCGTCAGCGCCGATGTCGGAATCGGCCCGCGCGATGACGGCACCGGCTTCGGCATTGCGGCCAAGCTGACGATCTCGGTCCCGGGCGTCGACAAGGCGGTGGTCGAGAGCCTCGTCCAGAAGGCCCATATCGTCTGCCCGTATTCCCACGCCACCCGCGGCAACATCGACGTCGAGCTGCAGGTGGCCTGAGCGGCCGCATGTGTCGAAATGCGAAAGGGCCGGGATCGCTCCCGGCCCTTTTCGTATTTGGAGGTGCCAGTCGGCCTGTAAGCCGGGTTCTGGATGGCCGGAGGATCGCTCCCCCGACGTGACGGCCATTCCTCTGGGACGCGCATCGCTGCGCGCCTCGAGCAACCAACCCGGACGACGGGGCACAGAAACCTGCCCCTCCCCGCTTGCGCGGAAAGCATCGTCCCTATTCGGTTTTGCTCCCGGTGGGGCTTGCCATGCCGTCCCCGTTGCCGGGTCCGCGGTGCGCTCTTACCGCACCTTTTCACCCTTACCTCGCCAAGAAAGCCGAAGCTCTCAGCGCGAGGCGGTTCGATCTCTGTGGCGCTTTCCCTGGGGTCGCCCCCGCCGGACGTTATCCGGCACCGTGTTTCCGTGGAGCCCGGACTTTCCTCCCCCGCGAGCGGGAGCGGCCGTCCGGCCGACTGGCGAGGGGGAGATGCGCGCTGGCGCGGCCGGCGTCAAGCGCAGCCGCAACAAAGCTGTCAGTTGCGCGCCGAGATCGTGCGCACCTTCGCGCAATAGGTGCGGTTGGCGCCGCTCATATGCGTGGTCATATGGCCGCTCTGATATTTCATGATGGTGCGGCAGGTGTCGCCGCCGGCAAGCCTGTAGGCCATCGCGAGATACTTCATGCCGTAGCGCGCATTGGTCTCGGCATCGAGCAGGCCGCTCGCACTGCCCGAATAGCCCATGCCGCGCGCCGTCTGGTGGCGGATCTGCATCAAGCCGAAATTGCCGGCATGCGCTGCCCGCGGATTGTAGCGGCTCTCGACCCGGATGACAGCATCGGCGAGCGAGAACGGCACGCCATTGGCCGCGGCATGGCGCGCGACGATGGCCTTGATGCCCTCGGACCCGGCCGGCGCAGCCAATGCTCGGATCGCACGCGGCTCCGCCTCGGCAGCCGCGACTTCGGGATGGGCGGCTCGCGCCGCTTCGGCCTTGGCCATCCGCGCCGCCTTGCGCTCGGCCCTGCTGCCCGGCTTCGTGGTGGCCGTTTCGGTCTGCGTCTCCCCGGCCTTCTCGCGGGCGATCTCCGCCTCGCGTACGATGAAGGCTCTGGCATCCGTTTCCGCGTTCACGAGTTCCTCCGCCGAAGCCAAGCCGGAGAGGCTAATCAGGCACACAGCCGCGAGACCACCAGAGATATATCGCATGTTGAACTGAACCCACCTTACGCCACGACTGGCTAATGGGGGCGTTCAATTGATGGTCGAATGTGTCGATAATCTGTCTCCAAATGAAGAAAAACGCACAATTAAATACGTAAACAGGAATTTATTCTATATTTATCTATTCAGTATTGATATGTATTGAGACGCTCCAAAAACTTAGCCGACCCGCACCCACAAGAACGAATCAAGCAGGCCCCCGCGCCGCCCCATTCCCGCCCAATTTCCCGCCCGCGGAACTTTTTCGGCGCGGCAGCGGGCCGCAGCGGCTCCTCTTGCATTGGCAGCGGCGCTCCCCACATCATCCGCCCTTCGGATTCACCAGGGTCATCGTGTTCATGGCTTCCTCCTTTTGGGGTGCACTCGGCGGCGGCGGGCTCGGGCTCGTTCTCGGCGGCCCCCTCGGCGCCTTGCTCGGCGCGGTTGCGGGCCATGTGCTGGTCGACCGTGAAGGGGCACCTTTCGGCCCGGCACCGCGCGAACTCGTCTTCACCACCGGCCTCGTCGCACTTGCCGCCAAGATGGCGCGCTCGGACGGCGTCGTGACCTGCGACGAGGTCACGGCCTTCCGCCGCATCGTCGAGGTTCCTCCTGACCAGCAGCAGCGCATCGAGCACCTGTTCGATCTTGCGAAGCAGACCAGCGCCGGCTTCGAGGCCTATGCCTCGCAGATCGCTGGCGCCTTCAAGGACGAACCCGCCCTGCTGGAGGACGTCCTCGACGGCCTTTTCCTGATCGCGGCCGCCGACGGAGCGATCCATGAGGCTGAGCATGCCTATCTCTGCTCGGTCGCAGGCATCTTCGGCATCGAGGAGCGCGATTTCGCCCGCATCGAGGCGCGCCATGTCCGCCGCGCCGACGATCCCTATCTCGTCCTCGGTGCCAGCCGCGATATGGACGACGCCGAGCTCAAGCGCCATTACCGCCGCCTTGTCGCCGAGACCCATCCCGACCGCGAGATCGCGCGCGGCCTCCCCGAGGAGGCGATCGCCATTGCGACGAAGCGCCTCTCGGCCATCAACGCCGCCTGGGACACGATCCGGAAAGAACGCGGCATGAGCCGCAACCTCACGCCTGAACCCGCATGAGCCTGCCCGCATGAACGATATCGTGAAGCCGGACGCGGCGACTCCGGACAGCCGTTTCGCCGCCAAGGTGTTCCCTTCGCCCAATCACGGCGAGCGCAAGCAGCGGGACGGCGAGAATTCCGACGCCCTTCCCGGCCGCCGGCCGGACATGCTGATCCTGCACTACACCGGCATGCCCGTCGCGGGCGAAGCGCTGCAATGGCTGTGCAACCCGGTCTCGCAGGTCTCGTCGCATTACTTCGTCTTCGAGAACGGCCATACGCTCCAGCTCGTGCCGGAGGGTCGCCGCGCCTGGCATGCGGGCGCCTCGCACTGGGCCGGCGAGACCGACATCAACTCCAGCTCGATCGGGATCGAGATCGCCAATCCCGGCCATCCCGGCGGCCTGCCCGATTTCCCGGAAGAGCAGATCGCCGCGACTCTGAACCTCTGCCGCGACATCTGCGAGCGCTGGTCGATACCGCCCGAGCGCGTGCTCGCCCATTCCGATATCGCGCCCGGCCGCAAGATCGACCCCGGCGAGAAATTCCCCTGGCGGCGCTTTTCCGAGGCCGGCGTCGGCCTTTGGAGCGAACCTGCCCCGATCCGCGGCGGGCGGTTCTTCGCCCGCGGAGAGAGCGGCCAGCCGGTCGAGGCTCTGCAGGCGATGTTCGCCATGCTCGGCTATGGCGTCGCGGTCGACGGCCTCTTCGACGAGAAGCTCGAAGCGGTCGTCGCCGCCTTCCAGCGCCACTGGCGGCCGGAGAAGGTCGATGGCGTCGCCGATTCCTCGACGATCACGACCTTGCGGGACCTGCTCGCGGCAACGCAGGGCGCCCGCACCGCCTGAGCGGTCGCCAGCCCAAAGATTGCAGGAAGTTAACTCGCCCACCGTCCCGCTTTCTGGCAAAGTCGGCGCCAACTGCGCTCGCGCGCAGGTGGGATGGGGAAGCGACCTTGCGCAAATGGCTGATTGGAACGGGGCTCGTCGTGCTCGCTGCAGCCGGCGGGTACTGGGCGTTGCGCCCGGCCGGCGGGGCCGCCAATGAACCACCCTATCGCACCGCCGCGCTCGATCGTGGCCGCATCACGGCCGCCGTGCGCGCCACCGGCACGCTGACACCAGTCACCACTGTCCTCGTCGGCTCCCAGCTTTCCGGCCAGATCGTCGAGATCCTTGTCGACTACAATTCGCAGGTGAAGGCCGGGCAGATCGTCGCCCGCCTCAACAGCGACCAGATCAAGACGCGACGCGACGCAGCGCAGTCGGACCTCGAGCAGGCCAGGGCCGATCTCATCGTCAAGCGCGCTCAGCTGGACCGCGCGCGCACCGCCCGCACCAAGGCCGATTCGATCGTCCGCGATCTCGAAGCGCAGCGCGACCGCACCACCGCTCAGCTCGCCGATGCCAAGCGTACCTTCGAGCGCCAGGAGCAGCTCTTCAACCGCAATACCGGCGCGCAGCAGAACCTCGACACCGCCCGTACCCAGGTCGAGATCCAGACCGCGACGCTCGCCTCGAACGAGGCCCAGCTCACCTCGGCTCGCGCCGAGCTCAAGGGGCTGGACGCCGACATCCAGCTCGCCGAAGGTCAGGTCCAGTCCGGCACCGCCCTGATCGGCAGCCGGGAGGCCAAGCTCAAGGACGTCCTGATCGATCTCGAGCGCACGGACATCCGCTCGCCGGTTGATGGCGTCGTGGTGCAGCGCCAGGTCGATCTCGGCCAGACGGTCGCCGCCTCGCTCTCGACGCCGACGCTGTTCCAGATCGCGCAGGACCTGCGCACCATCGACATCTACTCCAATATCGACGAAGCCGATGTCGGCCGGCTCAGGCCAGGTCAGCCGGTCTCCTTCACCGTCAACGCCTATCCGAACCGCACCTTCCAGGGACGGGTCGAGATGGTCCGCCTCGGCGCCCAGACGATCCAGAACGTCGTCACCTATACCGGCGTCGTGCGCGTCGAGAACCGCGACATGGCGCTGCTGCCGGGCATGACCGCCAATCTCCAGGTCGTGACCGAGGACCGGTCCGAAGCGCTGCGCGTGCCCAATGCGGCTCTGCGTTTCCGCCCCGCCGGCGCTGTGCTCACGCCATCCACCCCCTCCAGCGCCGAGCCCGCTTCCGATGGCGCGGCAAGCGAGCGCGGCCCGCGCGCCGGAGCGGCCTTGCGCGAGCGGATCGAGACCGAGCTGCAGCCGACAATAGAGCAGAAGCAGGCCATCGCCGAAATTCTGAAGGAGCGCCGCGGCAACCGCGAGGCGATGGCTGGCCTCTCCCCGGAGGAGCGCCGCGCCGCCGTCCGCACGGCGCGCAACGAGCTCGCCGCGAAGATCGGCGCGGTTCTCGATCCCGAGCGCCGCGCCAAGTTCGAGGCAATCATGCAGGAAGGCCGCGCCGCCCCGCGCCAGGGCGTCCCGGGTCGGGTCTATGTGCTCGACGATGCCGGGCAGCCCAAGCCGGTGCCGGTCATGCTCGGCCCGACCGACGGCGCCTTCACCGAGCTGCTCGGCGGCGAGGTCAAGGAAGGCACGCAGGTCGTGACCGGCGGCGGCCCGCGCGCCACGGCGGCGCCCGAACCGCCCGCCTCCCGCCCGCGCGGGCCGCGGCTGTTCTGAGGGCGCCGCCATGCCCCTGATCGAAACCCGCGACCTCTCCCGTGTCTACGATCTCGATTCCGGCCGCGTCACGGCGCTGGATCGGGTCTCTCTCGCGATCGAGGCCGGCGACCTCGTCGCCGTGATGGGGCCGTCCGGCTCGGGTAAATCGACCTTCATGAACCTGATCGGCTGCCTCGACCGGCCGAGCGCGGGCCATTACGTGCTGGACGGCGTCGCCGTCGAGACGCTGTCGAGCGACGGCCTCGCCGAGCTGCGCAACCGCAAGCTCGGCTTCGTCTTCCAGCAGTTCAACCTGCTGCCGCGCATCGATGCCTGCGCCAATGTCGAGCTGCCGATGGTCTATGCCGGCGTGGCGCGGGCCGAGCGGCGCCGGCGCGCGCTCGCGGCGCTCGGGCGCGTCGGCCTCGCCGAGCGCGCCCATCATCGCCCGATGCAGCTCTCCGGCGGCCAGCAGCAGCGCGTCGCCATTGCGCGCGCGCTGGTCAACCAGCCGCGCCTCCTGCTCGCCGACGAGCCGACCGGCGCGCTGGACAGCCGCACTGCGCTCGAAATCCTCGCGCTCTTCCAGGATCTGAACCGCGAGGGCGTCACCGTCGTCCTCGTGACGCATGACGCCGAAGTCGCCCGCCATGCCCGCCGGCTGATCCGCTTCCGCGACGGGCATCTGCTCAGCGATCTCAGGCAGGAGCCGGCCGACGCTCGCGCTGCGCTGGAAGCGCTCGATGCTGGCATCGTCTTGCCCGAGGTGGATGTGCCGGAAGCCGCCGCATGAGTCTCGTCGAAGCCCTCCGCTCAGCCCTCTCCGCCATCGGCGCCAATGCGTTGCGCTCGGCGCTGACCATGCTCGGCATCATCATCGGCGTCGCCGCCGTCATCGCCATGGTCGCGATCGGCTCGGGCGCGCGCGAGCGCGTCACCAGCCAGATCAAGTCGCTCGGCGCCAATCTCGCCATCATCCAGTCCGGCAACGTCACCCAGGGCGGCGTCAGGCTCGGCGCCGGTGCCTCCTCGACCCTGACCGACGAGGACGCCGCCGCGATCCTGAAGGAGGTCGAGGGCACCACCGCCGCCGCGCCGATCATCGTCACCCGCGCCCAGGCGGTCTATGCCGGTACGAACTGGTCGACGCAGATCACCGCGACCAATCTCGACTTCTTCGCCGCGCGCGAATGGGAGCTCGCCGACGGCCGGCTGTTCGAGCCCGAGGAGCTGCGCAAGGGCGAAATCGTCGCCGTGATCGGTCAGACCGTGGCACGCAATCTCTTCGGCGAGGAGAACCCGCTCGACCAGCAGTTCCGCATCCGCAACGTGCCCTTCAAGGTCATCGGCGTGATGGCGCCCAAGGGCCAGTCGGCGCTCGGACAGGACCAGGACGACGTCATCTTCGTGCCGCTCGACACCGGCCGGCGCCGCATCGTCGGCCGCAACTATGCCCGCGACCGCTCGGTGCAGAGCATCATGGTGAAATTCGCAAGCGAAGAGGCGATCAATCCGGGCATCGCCGACGTCACGGCGCTGCTGCGCCAGCGCCACCGGCTGATGGAGGATCAGGACGACGATTTCATCGTCCGCAACCTCACCGAGATCGCCAACACCGCGACGGCGGCCGCAACGACCCTTTCCTGGCTGCTTGCGGCGGTGGCCGCCGTATCGCTGCTGGTCGGCGGCATCGGCATCATGAACATCATGCTGGTCTCGGTCACCGAGCGCACCCGCGAGATCGGTCTCAGGCTTGCTGTCGGCGCCCGCCAGAGCGCGGTGCTGATCCAGTTCCTGATCGAAGCGACGACTCTCGCGACCATCGGCGGCGCGGCCGGCGTCGCGCTCGGCATCGCGGCGGCGCTCACCATCGCCAATATCGCCGGCTGGCCCTCGGTGATCTCGATCGAGACGATCCTGATCGCGGTCGGCGTCTCCGGGCTGATCGGCGTCTTCTTCGGTTTCTATCCGGCGCAGCGCGCCGCGAGGCTCGATCCGATCGAGGCGTTGCGGCGCGAATGAAAATCCGGCATCCGCGCGGCAGCGCAAAGGTCCCTTAACGGACCGGGCCTAGGGTTGCCCCATCGGTACAGGAGGGCGCCTTGAACAGCCAGCAGCTCGTCGCGGCGACCCGTCCCCTCTATGATCGCGCCGTGGCGACGGCGGCCATCGGCGCCTGGGAATGCAACCTCGCCAATGAAACGCTGAGCTGGACCGACGGTGTCTACGACCTCTTCGGCCTGAAGCACGGCTCGGCCATCTACCGGAGCGCGACCCTGGATCTCTACGAGGACCAGTCGCGCCGCGAGATGAACCAGCTGCGCAGCACCGCCATCCGCACCGGCCAGGGCTTCGCGCTCGACTGCCGGATCAGGGCAGCGACCGGCGAAAGGCGCTGGATGCGCCTCGTCGTCGGCGTCGGCCATCAGCATGGCCGACCGCTCCGCATCTTCGGCTCCAAGCAGGACGTCACCGCCGAAAAGGGGCTCTGGACCGAGCTTGCCGGCATGGCGCGCAGCGAGCCGCTCGCCGGCCACTCCGTGCCCCACAGTTTCTCCGACACGCTGCGGCAGATCAGGCACGATCCCCGTTCCGGTCCCGACCGCCTGGCCCTCGCGATCTTCCAGATCGACCGTTTCCAGAACCTGACTGAAGATTTCGGCAAGGCGGCAACCGACACGCTCACACGCTGCATCGCCGAGCGGCTGAAGCGGCACTTCCCCGATGCGCTGGCGATCGATCCGGCTGGGCCTGGCGCCTTCGCCCTTCTGCTGCAGATGCCGGGTGACCGGCGCTATCTGGGCACCGTGCTCGACGGCACGCGCCGGTTGCTCTGCCGCCCGGTCTCGCACGGCGCGCTGGTGCTCGATTTCAGGCTATCGATCGGGGCGGCGCTGGTGACGACGGACGGCTATCGCCAGCAGCAGGAAATTCTCGCCGAGGCGGAAGCCGCGCTCCATGTTGCCAACATGGCAGGCGGCGACTGCGTCCGCGTCTTCGACGGGCCGGTCACCGCGATACGCGCCAGGGCCGCCTTGGCCTGATCGGAGCTTCGTCGCCGCTCAGTTGGCGTCCGTCTCCGCCAATGCCCGGATGAACACGATCTGCCCGTCGATCGACCGGCCCATCTCGCGCCAGCCATGGCGGCGATAGAAGCGCTCGGCCCGCGTGCCCGATCCCGTCGTCAGCCATGCCTGTGCATGCCCCGCCGCCGTCAATTCGGCGAGCGCCGCGTCGAGCAGTGCCCGGCCATGGCCGCGCCTCTCATGCGCGGGATCGACGAACAGAGCCCAGATCAGCCCGCTCTGATGATTGGCGCAGGTGAAGGCCACGACCTCGCCTGCCTCCTCCGCGACGAGGAAGATGGCGTGCTCGCGATACCAGTCGACCTCCTCGGCCGTCACCAGCGACGGATCGCTGAGGACGTTCTCGCGCACGCCCATGCGGATCGCATGGATGCGCGCATGGTCGGCAAGGGTCGCTTTCCGGATCACCGAGCCCCGGCTTCAGCGCTTGCGAACGAATTCGGTGCGCAGCACGAGGCCCTTGATCGCGTCGTGACGGCAGTCGATCTCTTCAGGATTGTCGGTCAGCCGGATCGAACGGATCACCGTGCCCTGTTTCAGGGTCTGGCCGGCACCCTTGACCTTCAGATCCTTGATCAGCACGACGGAATCGCCATCCGCCAGAACATTGCCGGCGGAATCACGCACTTCGACGCGCGCCGCGGCGGCAGAGGCGGCCGCCACCTCGGAAGCAGGGCGCCACTCGCCCGCCGCCTCGTCATAGACGTAATTGTCGTTGTCGTCGGTCATGACCGCTCAGTCCGCCATAGGGGTGCCGGACAGCCCGGCCCAGCTCGGTTATACGAGTAGGGCCGGAAATTCAACAAACGCCATCTGTAGAAATCGACGACCGCCGGCCTGGCCGCCCCTCCCTACTCCGCAGCCTGCAGCCGATAGGCCGCGGTATCGTAGTTGAGGATCGGCGCGAGCCAGCGCTCGACCTCCTCCACGCTCATGCCCTTGCGCGCGGCATAGTCCTCGGCCTGATCGCGCTCGACCTTGGCGACGCCAAAATAATAGGCGTCGGGATGGGCGAGATAGAGCCCGGAGACCGAGGAGCCCGGCCACATCGCATAGCTCTCGGTCAGCTTGACGCCGACGCGCCGCTCCGCCTCCAGCAGCCGGAAGAGCGTCGCCTTCTCGGTGTGGTCGGGCTGGGCCGGATAGCCCGGCGCCGGGCGGATGCCGCGATATTCCTCGCGGATCAGATCCTCGTTGGTGAAGGCTTCGTCCGGCGCATAGCCCCAGAATTCCTTGCGCACGAGCTGGTGCATGCGCTCGGCGAAGGCTTCCGCGAAACGGTCGGCCAGCGCTTTGACCATGATCGAGCGGTAGTCGTCATTGTCGCGCGCGAATTTCTCGGAAATGCGCTCCTCCTCCGCGCCCGCCGTGACGACGAAGGCTCCGATGTAATCGGGAGCTCCACCCTCCGGCGCGACGAAGTCGGAGATGCACATGTTCGGCTTGCCGTCGCGCTTCGAGAGCTGCTGGCGCAGGCCGTGGAAGGTCGCGAGCGTCTCCTGCCGGCTCTCGCCGGTATAGAGGCGGATGTCATCGCCGACGGCGTTCGCCGGCCAGAAGCCGATCACCGCCTTCGGGTTGAACCAGCGCTCCTCGACGACGCGCTTCAGCATCGTCTGCGCATCGTCCCAGAGTGCGCGCGCTGCCTCGCCCTGCTTCTCATCCTGCAGGATCGCGGGGAAGCGGCCCTTCAGCTCCCAGGTCTGGAAGAAGGGCGTCCAGTCGATCACCGGCACGAGATCGGCGATGTCGTAGGTGCGGAAGACGCGCGTGCCGAAGAAGCTCGGCTTCGGCGGCACGTAACTCGCCCAATCCGGCTTGAAGGCGTTGGCGCGGGCTTTGGCCAGCGGCAGGCGCTGCTTGTCGGCCTCCGAGCGGCGATGCGCGTCGGCAACCTTGGCGTACTCGGCCTTGAGCCCGTCGACATAGGCCGGCTTCTGGTCCTGCGAGAGCAGGCTTGAGACCACGCCAACCGCGCGCGAGGCGTCGGTGACATAGACCGTCTGCCCCTTCTCGTACGCCGGGTGGATCTTCACTGCGGTGTGGACGCGGCTGGTGGTCGCCCCGCCGATCAACAGCGGGATGTCAAAGCCCTCGCGCTCCATCTCGGAGGCGACGGTGACCATCTCGTCGAGCGAGGGCGTGATCAGCCCGGAGAGGCCGATGATGTCGACATTCTCCTTGCGCGCCGTCTCGAGGATCTTCTGCGTCGGCACCATCACGCCGAGGTCGATGACCTCGTAATTATTGCACTGGAGCACGACGCCGACGATGTTCTTGCCGATGTCGTGGACATCGCCCTTCACCGTCGCCATCAGCACCTTGCCGGCGGCCGAGCGCTCGGAGCCGCCATTGAGGCGCTTCTCCTCCTCCATATAGGGCATGAGATAGGCCACGGCCTGCTTCATCACGCGGGCAGACTTCACCACCTGCGGCAGGAACATCTTGCCGGCGCCGAACAGGTCTCCGACCACGTTCATGCCGGCCATCAGCGGCCCTTCGATGACGTGCAGCGGCTTGTCGGCCTTGAGCCGGGCCTCTTCGGTATCGATATCGATGAACTCGGTGATGCCAGCGACGAGCGCATGTTCCAGCCGCTTCTCGACCGGCAGCTCGCGCCAGGCGAGATCCTTGCCTGAAGCCGCGACGGAGCCGTCGCCCTTGAAGCGCGGCGCCGCCTCCAGCAGCCGCTCGGTCGAGTCCTTGCGGCGATTGAGGACGACATCCTCGCAGAGCTCGCGCAGCTCCGGATCGAGATCGTCATAGGAGCCGAGCTGGCCCGCATTGACGATGCCCATATCCATGCCCGCCCTGATGGCGTGGTACAGGAACACGGAGTGCATGGCTTCACGCACCTTCTCATTCCCCCGGAAGGAGAAGGACAGGTTCGAGACGCCGCCCGAGATGTGGGCATGCGGCAGCGTCTCGCGGATCGCGCGCGTCGCGTCGATGAAGTCGTTGCCGTAGTTGTCGTGCTCCTCGATGCCCGTCGCCACCGCGAAGATGTTCGGATCGAAGATGATGTCCTCCGGCGGAAAGCCGATCTCCTCGGTCAGGAGCTTGTAGGCCCGCGTGCAGATCTCGATCTTGCGGGCATAGGTGTCGGCTTGGCCGGTCTCGTCAAAGGCCATGACGACGACAGCCGCGCCATAATTGCGGCAGATGCGGGCATGGTCCAGGAAGGCGGCCTCGCCCTCCTTCATCGAGATCGAGTTGACGATCGGCTTGCCCTGGATCGTCTTCAGCCCGGCCTCAATGACATGGAATTTCGAGGAATCGACCATGATTGGAACGCGGCTGATATCCGGCTCCGAGGCGATCAGGTTGCAGAACTCGGTCATCGCCTTCTCGGAATCGAGCAGGCCCTCATCCATGTTGATGTCGATGACCTGCGCCCCATTGGCGACCTGGTCGCGCGCCACGTCGAGCGCGGCGGCATAGTCGCCATTGGTGATGAGCTTCCGGAACTTGGCCGAGCCGGTGACGTTGGTGCGCTCGCCGACATTGACGAAGGGAATGGTCTCGTCGAGCGTAAACGGCTCCAGCCCGGCGAGGCGCAGATAGGGCTTCGTCTCGGGAATCTGGCGCGGCGTCTTGCCGGCAACGGCCTCAGCGATCGCCTGAATATGTCCGGGCGTGGTGCCGCAGCAGCCACCGACGACATTGACGAAGCCGGCATCGGCGAACTCGGCCAGCATCTTGGCGGTCGCCTCCGGCCGTTCGTCATAGAGGCCGAATTCGTTGGGCAGGCCGGCATTCGGATAGGCGCAGATCAGCGTGTCCGCCACGCGCGACATGTCCTTGATATGCGCCCGCATCTCGCGTGCCCCGAGCGCGCAGTTGAGGCCGACGGTCAGCGGCGCCGCGTGGCGCACCGCGTTCCAGAACGCCTCGACCGTCTGGCCGGAGAGCGTGCGGCCAGAGAGATCGGTGATCGTGCCGGAGATCATCACCGGCAGGCGGATGCCCTTCTCGCGATAGACCTGCTCGATCGCGACGATCGCCGCCTTGGCGTTGAGCGTATCGAAGATCGTCTCGATCAGCAGCAGTTCCGAGCCGCCGTCGATCAGCCCCCTCACCTGCTCGGCATAGGAATCGCGCACCTGATCGAAGGTCACGGCGCGGAAGCCGGGATTGTTGACGTCGGGCGAGATCGAGAGCGTGCGGTTGGTCGGGCCGATGGCACCCGCGACATAGCGGCGGCGCCCGTCCTCTTTCTGCGCGATCGCGGCAGCATCGCGGGCGATGCGCGAGCATTCGACGTTCAGCTCGTAGACATACGCCTCCATGCCGTAATCGGCCTGGGCGATCGAGGTGCCGGAGAAGGTGTTGGTCTCGACGATATCGGCGCCAGCCCGGAAATAGGCGAGATGGATGTCGCGCAGCGCCTCGGGCTGGGTCAGCGCGATGATGTCGTTGTTGCCCTTGAGGTCGTGGTTGAAGCCCTTGAAGCGCTCGCCACGGAAATCCGCCTCGGAGAGTTTCAGATCCTGGATCTGCGTGCCCATCGCGCCGTCGAGCACGAGAATGCGCTCACGCGCGGCTTGGCGCAGCGAACGCTCGATCTCGGCGCCGTCGACGGGGGCTGGCTTGTAGTCGGACATCAGGCTTACTCCGCCGCCACGGCCTGCGCCGCCGGCTTCTCGGGCTTGAGGCCGACGAGATGGCAGATGGCGTAGACGAGGTCAGCCTTGTTCATCGTGTAGAAATGCAGATCGGTGGCGCCGCGGTCGATCAGGTCGAGCACCTGCTCGGCGCAGACAGCCGCGGCGACCAGACGGCGCGTCGCCACGTCGTCCTCCAGACCTTCGAAGCGGTCGGCCAGCCATTGCGGCACGCTGGCGCCGGTCTTGCGCGCGAAATTCGCAGTCTGCTTGAAGTTTTGCACCGGCACGATGCCGGGCAGGATCGGGATCTCGATGCCGCGCGCACGGACCTTGTCGAGATAGCGGAAATAGACGTCGTTATCGAAGAAGAACTGGGTGATCGCCCGCGTCGCGCCGGCATCGACCTTCTTCCAGAGCGCATCGATATCGGCATCGAGCGAGGCCGCTTCCGGGTGCTTCTCGGGATAGGCCGAGACCGTGATCTCGAAATCGCCGATGCGCTTCAGGCCCGCGACGAGGTCCGAGGTCTGGTGATAGCCGTCCGGGTGCGGCTCATAGGTGGTGCCGAGGCCGCCGGCCGGATCCCCGCGCAGCGCCACGACATGGCGCACGCCGGCATCCCAATAGGAGCGGATGACCTCGTCGACCTCGGCCTTCGAGGCCGAGACGCAGGTGAGATGCGCCGCCGGCTTCAGCGCGGTCTCCTCGACCATGCGCTTGACCGTGGCGTGGGTGCGCTCGCGGGTCGAGCCGCCGGCGCCATAGGTCACCGAGACGAAGGCTGGCGAGAGCGGCTCGAGCCGGCGCACGCTCTCCCACAGCGCGACCTCCATCTCCGCCGTCTTGGGTGGGAAGAATTCGAAGGAGACGCGGGGACGGCGCGAACCGTGCCGGCTGGGGCGAAAGGCATTCATTAGGCAACCTCGAGATTGATTGCACGGACCAGTGGATCGGATTGGACGCGCCGGTCGCGCCCGCGCCAGAGCATGACCGGCAACTGCCCGGAGCCGCCATCGGCCAGGGTGACTTCGCGGGAAAGATCGCAGGCGAGACCCGCCTCCGTGAACCAGCCGGCGATCTGCTGGCGAGAGAAGCCGAGCCGGCGATGGGCGTGCTCGGTCCGCAGGAATTCCATGTCGTGGGGGGCGAAGTCGACGACGATCAGCCGCCCGCCCGGCGCCAGCATCGCCRCGGCCTCGCGCACGGCCCGGCCGGGATCGTCGAGGAAATGCAGCACCTGATGGACGACGACGAGGTCGAAGGAATTGCGCGCGAAGGGCAGCGCATAGATATCGCCCTGCCGGAGCTCGACGCGCGACAGCCCCGCCCGCTCCAGATTGGCGCGCGCCACCGCCAGCATCGCATGATTTGCGTCAACGCCGACGGCGCGGCCGTATTTCGGCGCGATCCGCTCCAGCATCCGGCCCGTGCCGGTGCCGAGATCAAGCATCGCGCCGGGTGTCCCCTCGCCGACGGCCTCTTCGACCGCCGCCTCGACGACATGGTCGGGCACATGCAGGCCGCGCAAACGGTCCCAGTCGCGCGCGACGCTGGCGAAATAGCTTTGTGCCGCCTCGGCGCGGTTAGCCCGCACGGCGGCCAGCCTCTCGCGGTCGGCCGCGAGGACCGGATCAGTGCGGTCGAGCCAGGCGGCAAGCGAAGCCGCGAAGGCCCCGCCCGGCCCGGTCTCATCGAGCCGGAAGAAGGCCCAGGCACCCTCACGCGAGCGCCGGACCAGCCCGGCCTCGGCCAGCAGCTTGAGATGGCGCGAGATGCGCGGCTGCGATTGGCCGAGGATATCGGTCAGGTCGGAAACCGAAAGCTCGCCCTCGGACAGCAGCGCCAGGATGCGCAGGCGCGTCTCCTCGCCCGCCGCCCTGAGGCCCGCGAGAAGCACGTCGGAAGACAATGCCGTCGGCTGTCGCACGCAAACGCCTCCCGAAGCGCCGAAAAAAGATATAAAGATATCTTTATGTCAGAAGCAGCGTTCGTGCAAGCGGATTGTCGTGCGGAAAACAGGACGGTGATCGAAACGCTCGATTGTCGGATCGCTTAGCGCTCATCGAAATGATCAAAATTATATGGATTGCTCTTGGAGAGCCGAAGCGCCATGGATCCCCCGCATCTCCCTTGAGAATGAGTAGCCTAAGGCCGCTTGCTAGCGAGGCTAATGCTCTGAAGCTGCTGGACGCTCGCATTTCGAGGAATGCTGCGGTTGGCATGAGTTGGCCCGACCCCGGAATGTCCGCCTCCGGGCGGCGAGCCAAGTTCCGCTAATGGCGGCCCGTTACTGACGAAAAATCATATGAGTATCCAGCTCAAGCGTATTCGGGCCGGCGCGGTGTGAACACGTCGAGATTGATCACCGGCTCGTCGCCGACGACCTCGCCCCAATGCTCGACATTCGACGGGATCACGACCAGCCCGCCAGGGCCGATCAGATGCTCCTCGCCGCCGATGACGAAGCGGATCGTGCCGCTGACGATATAGGCGATCTGCTCATGGGGATGGGTGTGCGGCTTCGGCTCGTGGCCAGGCATCAGCCGGTGCAGTGCCAGCGTGGCGGCACTGCCCGAAAACGCCTTTCGGTCCACACCCGGGCGGACCGGTGTCCAGGGAATCCCGCTCCAGTCGATCTTGTGAATGTCCATGCCGGTTCTCCGATGGTCGCTTGGATCTCTACTTGGCCGCGCCGAGAATTCCCGAGGGCCGGATGAACAGAAACAGCAGCAGCACCGAAAGTGCCGCCACGTTCTTCAGCCCGGCACCGAAGCCGACGATGGCCAGCGCCTGCAGTAGCCCGAGCAGCAAGCCCCCGAGGAAGGCGCCGAAGGGACGCCCGAAGCCGCCGACGATCGCGGCGATGAAGCCGCTGATCGCGAAGGGCACGCCGACATTGAAGGCGGTGTACTGCGTCGGCGTGATCAGGATGCCGGCGATCGCCCCCAGTGCTGCGCTCAGCGCAAAGGCGAGCGCCAGCATGCGCGAGACTGGGATGCCTTGCAGGGCAGCTGCCTCCCGGTTGATCGAGCAGGCGCGCATCGCCTTGCCGGTGCGGGTCAGACCGAAGAAGGCGGCCAGCAGACCGACGATCGCGAGCGACCCGCCGACGATCCAGATGAGCTGGTAGCCAAGCGCGACGGAGCCGATCATCAGCGGCGGCCGGTCGGTGAAGACGGGCAGGGTCTTGGGCTGGTCGCCGACCGCGATCAACGTCAGGCGTTCGATCACGATCTGGGCGGCAAGCGTCGCCAGTATCATGACGAACATTGTCGCCTTGCGGTTCCACAAGGGCCTGACGACGACGCGCTCGATCGCGACGCCGAGCATGGCGACCGCCGCTATCGCGATCAGCGCGGCGACCGGCAGCGGCATGCCGTTCCGGGCGAACAGCACCTGGGTGATCATGCCGCCGAGCATCACGAACGCGCCCTGGGCGAAGTTCACGATGCCGCTGGCGTTGTAGATGACGCAGAAGCCGATGCCGATCAGCCCATAGACGCAGCCGATGCCGAGCCCGCTGACGAGCACCTGCGGGATATAGGACCAGTCAGCCATGGGCCGCCTCCTGCGTGGCCGAGCGGATCGCGAAGGTCGAATAGGCGTGGGTGTAATTCAGCACCACGTTGATGCCGGTCGTGGTCTGCGGCGAGGATCCCTCGAAATCGACGATGATCGACCCGGTCTCGGCATCGACCGTGACGGCAGTCTTGAGGGTGATGACCTCGCCGCCGGGCACGTCGAAGACCGCCTCGCCGTGATAGGTGCCCGGCTTCAGTTTGCGGATGGCGTTGCGGGTCGCCTCCTCGGAACGGTCGATGATTTCATCCGACAAGGCCTCGATGTCGTCGATACCATAGCGCTCGCACAGCGTGATCAGGTGATCGGCTGCTGCCTCGCCGGACGAAACCTGCGCCGAGAGATCGCCGAAGACGGCATCGGGCGTGCGGACATTGCGGCGGATGATGTCGTGCAGCATTTCGCTGGGCTTGCCGCGCTCATAGAGCTTGAGCGGCGGAATCCAGAGGCCTTCCTCATGCACGTCGCGGGCGCCGGCGCCGATGCCATAGCCACCGATATCGGTGTGGTGGATGGTCGAGCCGATATAGGCGAGCAGCTTCTTCCCGTCGAAGATCGGCGTCAGGATGGTGATGTCGAAGAAATGCCCGGCCGAGAGCCAGGGGTCGTTGGTGATCAGCACGTCGCCCGGCTCGCAGCGGCCTTCGAACAACCGCACCAGATGCGCGCCCGCGAAGGCGAGCGAGTTGATATGGCCGGGCGTGCCTGTATTGGCCTGCACCACCATGCGTCCGCGCTGATCGAACAGCGCGCAGGCAAGGTCGCCGGCCTCGCGCACGATCGGACTGAAGGCGATGCGCTGCAGCGCCTTGGCCCGCTCGGTGACGATGCCGATCAGGTTCGACCAGAGGATTTCGAGTTCGACTCCGTCCATTTCAGGTGACTTCGCCATCCCAGGTGATTTTGCCATCGGACTTAACCTTTCGTGGCGACGATGCAGCCGAGCGCGTCGATCGTCGCGCTCCAGCCGGGGGGCAGCGCGGTCGTGGTTTCGCGCTCCTCGATGATGGCGGGGCCGGCGATGGACTGGCCGGTGGCGAGCGTCGAACGCTCATAGACGGGCACGGACTGGCCATCCTCCCAGGCATGGACGGGGCGGTGGCGCTTCGGCGCGCCGGCCGCGATCCGCGCGCGGGCCTGGCCGTCGAAATGCGGCAGGGGGCCCCGCGCGACGACACGCCAGGTCACGAGCTCGATCGGGACATGCGAGGGGTTGACGCCGTAGAGCGTGCGATAGGCCGCCTCGAACTGGGCCGTCAGCGCCGCGGCGTCGCGGCTCTGACGCGGATCGGTCTCGAAGATGATCGTGACCTCGTGCTGCTGGCCGACATAGCGCATGTCGGCGCCGACCAGGATCGTGACGTCGGCAGCCGCGCAGCCGGATTCGCCCAGCGCCGTCAGCCCTTCCTTCTCCAGGTCGCCGATAACGCGGTCGACGCGCTCCCAGTCGAGATGGTCGATCCGCGTCAGGTCGCTGCGCACGAGATCCAGCCGGACGGGGGTAACGAGCGTGCCGAAGGCCGAGAGCACGCTCGATTGCGGCGGTACGATCACGCTGGTGCTCTGCAGCAATTCGGCGACGCCGCAGGCATGGAGTGGTCCCGCACCGCCGAAGGCGAAGAGCGGCAGGCCGCGATAATCGACGCCGCGATCGGTCGCATGGGTCCGCGCTGCCGAGGCCATGGCTTCCGTGACGATGCGGTAGATGCCGCGCGCGGCCTGGACGGCGCTGAGGCCGAGCGCCTCGCCGAGCCGCGTCATGGCGGCGTCGCAGGCCGGTTTGTCGAGCGACATGTCGCCGCCGAGGAAGTTCTCGGCATCAATCAGGCCGAGCACGAGGTCGGCATCGGTGACGGTCGCGTTGCGGCCGCTGCGGCCGTAGCAGGCCGGGCCGGGGTTGGAGCCGGCGCTTTCGGGGCCGACCTTGAGCAGGCCGAGATCGTCGACATGGGCGATGCTGCCGCCGCCGGCACCGATCTCGATCAGGTCGATCGAGGGCACGGTGACGGGCAGGCCGCTGCCCTCGCGGAAGCGGTAGCGCCGGTCGACCTCGAACAGCCCGGTGATCAGCGGCGTCCGGTTTTCGATGAGGCAGGCCTTGGCGGTGGTGCCGCCCATGTCGAAGGACATCAGCCGGTCGATGCCGAGGAGTTCGGCATAGTGACAGGCCGCGAGCGCGCCCGCGGCAGGTCCGCTCTCGATCATGCGGACGGGGTTGCGGCCCGCCGTCTCGGCGCCGACGACGCCGCCCGAGGACAGCATGATCAGCGGGGTGTTGGCGAAGCCCTCGACGCGCAGCCGGTCGCTCAGCCGCTTAAGATAGGGCTGCGAGATCGGCATCGCATAGGCGTTCACGGTCGCCGTCGATGCCCGCTGGTACTCGCGGATCTGCGGGGCGACCTCCGAGGAGGTGCAGATGAAGACATCGTTGAGTTCGCGCGACAGGGCGGCCGCGACCAGTGCCTCGTTGTCGGGGTTGGCGAAGCTGTTGAGGAAGCAGATCGCAACGGCACGCGCGCCGCTGGCCCGGATATCGGCCGCGAGTCTCGCAATTTCCTGGGGGTTCGGCGCAAGCGTCACCGTGCCGTCCGCGAGGACACGCTCCTTCAGGCCGAAGGTCAGTTCGCGCGTGACCAACGGCTCGGGAAATTCGATCTGCGGGTCGTACATGTCGTAGCGGTGCTCGTTGCGGATCGAGAGCACGTCGCTGAAGCCCTCAGTGACGACGAGCGCCGTCGGCAGGCCCTTGCGTTCGATCAGCGCGTTGGTGACGACCGTGGTGGCATGGACCACCACGCCATCGACCGCGCCCGCGGCGATGCCGGCCTTGCCAAGAACGGAGTCGACGCCGCGGAAGAAACCTTCCAGCAGGTCGTGATGCGTGGTCAGTGTCTTGTCGACGCTGAGTCCGCCGCGGGAGTCCCGCAGGACGATATCGGTGAAGGTGCCGCCGATATCGACGGCCAGCGAATAGGTCATGCTCTCAGTCTTTCCAGGTCAAGCCACGCGAGATGCGTGCGGCGCTGCCGACGACCTCACGGATCTGTTCGGGATCGGGAACGGGCGGAATGAACTGCGTCGCGCCGACGATGGCGATCGAGCCGACGAGAACCTTGCGGTGGTCGAAGACGGGGGCGGCGAGCGTGTTGACGCCGGTGATGACCTCGTTCGGCGCGGTGGCCCAGCCGCGCTCGCGAACGGCGTCGACCTCGGCGAGCAGCGCTTGCGTTGAAACGATGGTCGCCGGCGTCCAGGCTTCGAGCGGGCCGCTGGCGATCGCGGCGGTGCGCTCTTGCGAGCCGAAGGCGAGCCAGATCTTGCCGTGGGCGCTGGCGTGGAAGGCGAGCCGTGTGCCGGGCCGCGTGGAGAATTCGATGAGCGTGCGGCCCTGGATCAGTTCGAGGACGATCAGCTCGTCGTCGATCGCGGCGCAGACGGTGACCGCCTGGCCGGTGTGGTCGCGCAAGGTCATCAGCTCCTCGCGCGCGGCGCTGACGATATCGAAGCGCTGACGCAGGGCTTCGCCCAGCATCATCAGCTTGATCCCCGCCTCGTAACGGCCCGTCTCGGCCTCCTGGCGGACGAAGCCATGACGCTGCAGCGTCACCAGATGCCGATAGATCGTCGCCTTCGACGCCGAGAGGGCATCCGCGATCTGGGCGAGCGAAGCCGGGCGGCTCTGCTGCACCAGGTAGTCGACCGCGTGAAGCGCGAGATCGAGCGTGCTGGTGCCGGCAGGCGCGGGCTTCCCCTTGGCTTTTGGCGGCTCTGTCGACAAAGGCGTTCCTCGCATTTCGTTTTGAATAATGAAATGCCATTTTATTATATGATATGCTATGGGTGAACCGAGTTGCCTGTCAAGGTGTCGGCCGAGACCGCGATGTCGGGGGCGGCCAAACATTAGGGTTGGCGCGATGATCGGTCGATCTCCTCGCAGCCCACTTCTTTGGGAGAGGAGAAATACCCTTCTCATCGCTGAGCGACCCTGCCGATCTCGCCCGGGCCTTTGCTGCCGTCGAGGCCGTCTGGAGCGAGGTGAAGGACTCCCTTGCCGGGCGCGATCAGGAACGTGAGCGAATGAATCCCGGATACCTTGTTGCCCGATGTGCACCATTGGCGCTGGATGAAGAGGATCCGAAGCATAGCGCCCTGCTTCAGGCCGGCAGCGCCACCTGGTCGACAGTTAATGACAAAGCTCGCCAAAGCACTTTTTCGGCGGGTACAGCTCGCAGACTTCCGTCCTAAAACGATGGAACGTCACCGGCGGTCGGTCAGAGCGTGAAACCTCAACGATTCAGGATGAGCTCCACGACACCGCGCGTGAACATTGGAACGCATCGCAGCCTGTTCTGTTGATCTGGAAGTGCCCCAGGACAGGAGATTTCACATGGGTGCCCTAACAGGCAAAAATATCCTCATTCTCGCCACCAACGGCTTCGAGCAGTCCGAGCTCGAAGTGCCGCTCGCGAAGTTGAAGGAGGCTGGCGCAACGGTGCAGGTCGCCTCACCGGAGAGCGGCGAAATCAAGGGCTGGGACAAGAAGGACTGGGGGCGCGCGGTCAAGGTCGACAAGGCGCTCGATGCGATCGACGCCACTGCCTATGATGCGATCGTGCTCCCCGGCGGCCAGATGAACCCCGATACCTTGCGCGGCAACGACAAGGCGCTATCGCTGATCAAGACTTTCTTCGATCAGGGTAAGGTCGTCGCCGCAGTCTGCCACGGGCCGTGGCTCCTCATCGACACCGGCATAGCCAAGGGCCGGAAGGTAACCTCCTGGCCGACGCTCAAACAGGATCTCCTCAACGCGGGAGCCAATTGGCAGGACGCCGAGGTCATTACGGATGAGGGCATCGTAACCTCCCGCAAGCCGGATGATCTGCCGGCCTTCGTGGCCAAGATCATCGAGGAAGTCCGCGAAGGGCGGCATGACCGCAAGGCCGCATAGCATCCCGGCTCACCGACCCCAGGCTGACGGACGAGCGCTCGCCCGTCCCGCCGTACCGATGCAGGTGGGAGCGCTGCGTGGTCTGGGGCCGGTTTTAAGAGCTCGACGAGGCGCGAGCTTGACGCATCCCCACCGCGAGGATCCGCCTCGCGGGAAGGCTGGCCGCCAGGCTTCGTCGATCAAATCGGGCAGAAGCCGAAGCACTTCATCAAATCGGGCAGCGGCGATTTGGTCAGCTCCGCTTGCAGTCGTCGCGGAACCTCTTTCGGGCCTTGCCGTGAAGTCCCTTTTGATCAGCCTGCGCCGAGCAAGCCTTCGACTTTGCGGTTTTTTCACTTGAGGTTGTTGTGGCCTTCTTGGCAGGCGCCGCGGGCGCAGGCGAGGTCACGGCCGGCTTGGTATCCGGGCTCATTTGCACCGGTGTTTGCGCGAAGCCGAAGCCTGTCATCATCGCGAGCGCGGCAAGCGGCAGCAGATTGCGTGAGAGGTTCATGGCGTTGTCCGTCAAACCCGGAGGATCGGGTCCAGGCAGTCGCCGGGTCGGCTGTCGGATCGTTAATGATCGCGCCGATTGAGTTGAACGGCTACTGAACAGCTCCCGCTTACTTGCTCGGCTTCGGCAGCACTGCTGTAGCAGCAGCCATATAGGCATCGGAAGCCGTCAGGGCGGTTTCCGAAATGGGCCTCACGAAGGTGCGGATACCACCCTGGAATCACAAGAAGCCCCTTCAGGGAAGCCGCATTTCGAGGTGTCCGTACGGCCTTCGTGATGAATTCTGGACGTTGTCGGAGCGAACATGCCTCGGCACGCCTTGCAGGATGAAGATGTCGATATTGTCGCTCTACAATTACTTCTTCTTCGGCGGCATGTCGTTGGCTTCGACGGCTGGGAGAGCGCTGGGAATCTGCATTGAGAACGTGACTCTACAGCGAATACCTGCAGGCAGCGTCAAATGCGGGTTCGGCAAAGCCAAGCGTATCCCGAACGTACCGCTCGCGGCGTCGAGCACATGGTCGACCACGGAAACAAGCGCGGTATGGACACCGCCGATCGGCTGCTCCGGACGCACCTCGGCCTTGCTGCCGATACGAATTTGCCCGAAGTACGCGGAGGGCACGAAGACTTCAACCCTCAACGGATCGATCTGCGCGAGCGTGAGAACCGGACTCTGGTCGTTACGGTACTCGCCTGGAACAAGGAGGCGCTCGACCACCACGCCGTCAATCGGGCTTCGCAGCGTTCGTTGATTCAATACTTCTTCCGCGTGGGCCACTTCGAGCTGAGCGATATTTAAGTTGAGCCGCGCCTCCTTAAGTTGCTGCTCAGCAACATCGACTTCTGCCTCCGTTTCCTGAAGAGAAGCAAGCGAACTAACCGCCCTACTGTGGAGCTTATCCAATCGATCGTACTTGCTGCGCAGAAATTGCACCCGCGCTTCCGCTGATTTAACTGCCGCATCATTGGTCGCACGCGCGCGTGCGAGCGCCAGATTCGCCACCTCAATGCCATCCTCGATCTTGCCGACGACTTGGTCTTGCCGGACGATATCGCCCCGGTCGACATCAAGGCGTGCGATCAAGCCGACCACCGGGCTCGCGAGTTTGACGACCTGCTGCGGCTCGATCACACACTCGAACTCTTGTCCAGCGGCGGGCGGCACTGCCGGTGTCTGCGGCCTCGCTGGAGAAGCGGTCAGGAAGAAGGACCCCAGCGGCCACAACGCACACCATGCGATGCAACGAAGCCACTGAATTCTATGGAATACCGTGCCATTTGATGCCGCCATACGTAATCCCGCCATGCAGCTTCCGACTGGCTTTGCACTTATAACACGCGACACCTCTCTTTGACTCATTGAAAGAAGCAGGCCTAAGATCAGCAGCCGAATTTGCGAGACACTGCATCGGGGATTGCAGGCAGGTCACAGTTTTCGAACTGAAATCGGGCTCAAGGTCAGCATCGTTACCCATCTTCGTCGGGCGACCCGGCAAAACGGCCGCTCCGTAGTGCAGGCAGTATCATTGTCGACGCGCTTTGGACGCCACGCATGTCTGAGCCAGACAGAGCCCGAGCGGTGAATGCGGAACCGGCGCCCCAGTTGCATGTGGTACCGGCAGAGCCGTCCACAGCGCCGCACTGGCGCGGACTGCTGGATGCGAGCAATGAAGCGGCGTTTGGCTCAGCCTGGCTTGCTCTACAATGCAGCCGCATCGCGGGCGTTGCCGCCGGTCTCCTGCTCATCCGACCAGTCGCTTCCGACGCGCAATGCCTGTCCCTGACATGGCCAGCGCGTGACATTCAGGTCGGCGATCTTTCTCGGCTCGCCGAACAGGCTCTTGCGGAGCGCCGTGTCATCGTAGCCCACGGTCGCGTTGGCCCGGAAGCCAGCCCTGCGCAACATGTTGCCCTTGTCGTCGCCCTGCCGCTCGGCGCCACCACGCCAATCGCCGCCGCGGCCCTAGCCTTGACGACAACCGCCGGCACATCCGACGTCGCCCCGGAAACGGTTGCCGAACAATTGCGCTGGGGCGCGGGCTGGCTCGAGACCTTGCCTTGGGCGCGGCGCGCCAAGGATCTTTCGCTTGATGTTGCGCGCGCCGCATCGTGCCTCGATCTCCTCGCGACCGTCGGGGCACGACCGCGACTGCCCGAGGCGGCGATTAGCATCGCCAATGAGCTTGCAACGCGCCTGCGATGCGATCGCGTATCGATGGGGGTGGTCAAGCGGGATGGCACAGTCCGCCTCCAGGCGATGTCGCATTCCGCCAGCTTCAAACATGAGAGCCGCGTGGCGGATGCAATCGAGAACGCGATGGATGAAGCGGTCGAGCAACGCCGTTGCGTCGCCTATCCGCTGCTGCCCGTGATGGACTACGCCGTGCACATTGCTCATCAGGCGCTGGCGGAGGGCTCAAAAACCGTCGGCGCGACGACCATGTCGGTTGTGCTGAACGGCCACCACGGGGAGCCGATCGGCGCGCTCACCTTCGAACGCCACCGCGCCGAGCCTTTCACCACGGATACATTGCAGCTGGCGGAAACCATCGCAGCTCTGTTGGGGCCGCAAATCGGGCTGCAGTTGCGAGCGAACAGATGGGTCACGGGGCGCATGATCGATCGCCTTGGCGACGGGGCCGATGCGCTGTTCGGCCCACGGCGACCCGGTTTCAAGCTCGGCGCCATCGCTCTGGCTGCGCTGACGCTGACCGCAGCTTTCGCGCATGGCGAGCATCGCATCACCGCAAAATCGGTGCTCGAAGCTGAGCTGCAACGCGCGGCCATAGCTCCGTTCGACGGATACATTCGGACCGCTCCCGTGCGCGCCGGCGATACCGTGCAGAGCGGTGATCTCCTGGTCGCGCTCGAGGACCGCGAGCTCGTTCTCGAGCGCCTGAAATGGCGTGCTGAGCGCGACAAGCTGCTGCAGCGGCATCGGGAAGCGCTCGCCAAGCACGATCGCAACAATTTTGTCCTGCTTGAGCCGCAGATTCGCCAAGCCGAGTCGCAGTTGGCACTCGCAGACGAGAAGCTCATCCGAGCACGCATCCTTGCGCCCTTCGACGGCATCGTCGTGTCGGGAGATCTGACTCAGATGCTCGGCTCGCCGGTGGAAAAGGGGAAGGTTCTGTTCGAAGTCGCTCCGCTGTATGCCTATCGCCTGATCGTTCAGGTCGACGAGCGCGACGTGCGTTATGTCGCGGTCGGTCAGAGCGGCACCGTCGCCCTCGCCGGCCAACCCGGCAGCCCGCTGCCGCTGATCTTGAGCAAGATCACGCCGGTGACGGTCGCCGAGGAGGGACGCAACTCCTTCCGGATCGAGGCGCGCCTGTCGGAACCTGGCCTGCGTCTGCGCCCCGGGATGGAAGGCGTCGCCAAGATCGCAACCGGACGACGCTCGCTCGTCTGGATCTGGATGCACCCCGTTTTCGACTGGCTAAACCTGACTGCATGGAAGTACCTGCCCTGAGACGCCGACATGACCGTCGCCCCGTTCCTGAGCTCCTCCTGGTATCGCGTCGCGCTCCGCAAGCCAAAGCTGCGCGACCACACCTCGGTCCTACGCCACCGCTATCGCGGCAATGTCTGGTTTGTCGTGCACGATCATGCCAACGGCCGCGTACACCGCCTGTCCCCGGCGAGCTGCATGATGATCGCCGCCATGGATGGAGTGCGCACTGTCGACCAGCTCTGGCATGAGATCGGAGCCAAGCTCGGCGAGGAGGCGCCGAGTCAGGACGACGTGATCCGGTTATTGGCGGAACTCAATGCATCCGACTTGCTGCAGACCGAGGTAACACCCGATTCAAGTGCGCTGCTGGAGCGTGCCGCGCGAACAGAACGATCCCGGTGGCTGGGTAATATGCTCTATCCGCTGGCTCTGAGAATACCGTGCTGGCACCCGGACAAGTTCTTAGAGCGCACGCTGCCAATCGCCCGGTGGCTGTTTGGCCACCCGGGAGCCGCATTGTGGCTGCTCATGGTGCTGCCGGCGCTGCTGCTGGCCGCGCAGCACTGGCAAGACCTCAGTGCCGATGCCACCGACCGTATCCTCGCCACCGACAACATCGTACCGCTTGCCCTGACCTATCTGCTGCTCAAGGTCATGCACGAATTCGGGCATGGATTTGCCGTCAAGGCATTCGGGGGAGCCGTGCACGAGTTCGGCGTGATGTTTCTGGTATTTGCACCGCTACCCTATGTCGATGCCTCGGCGGCATCGGGATTCCGCAGCAAATGGCAGCGCGCGCTTGTCGGCGCGGCCGGAATGATCGTCGAGGTGTTTATCGCCGCGCTTGCACTCTATGTCTGGCTTGCGGTCGAGCCTGGAATTGCTCGCGCACTGGCATTCAACGCCATGGTGGTCGCAGGTGTTTCCACCCTGGTGTTCAACGGCAATCCGCTCCTGCGCTATGACGGCTATTATATTCTTGCCGACTTGCTGGAAATTCCGAACCTTGCGCAGCGCGCTACCCGCTACTGGGGCTATCTGGTCGACCGATATGTGTTTCGCACCGATGGATTGAGAGAATTCGTTGCAACGGATGGCGAGCGCATCTGGTTCCTGATCTACGGCCCCGCTGCCTTCCTCTACCGTCAAGCGGTGATGCTTGCGATCGCCGTGTTCATCGCTTCCCAGTATTTCGCTGTGGGGATCGCGGTTGCGATCTGGAGTCTGTTGACGGGGATTGCATTGCCGATCGGCAAGGCCTTGTGGCTGGTGCTCACAAGCCCGCGCCTTCATCGCAATCGCAACCGCGCAATGACTGCGACCTTCGGCACAATCCTGGCCGTGGGGATCGTCCTGTTTCTGGTCCCGGCGCCGCTCTACTTCACGACTGAAGGTGTGGTCTGGCTGCCGGAACACGCAATAGTGCGCGCGGGAGCGGACGGTTTCGTGCACAGCTTCCTGGTCGAGCCCGGCCAAAGGGTGGGAGTCGGCGATGCGTTGATCGAAAGCGAGGACCCCACATCCAGGACCGAACTCGAAATCCTGCGGGCGCGTGTCGCTGAACTCGAGATTCGTCTTGCCACCGAGCGCTTCGCCGATCGCATGCGGGCCGAGACGACAACCACGGAACTGGGGCAAGCGCGCGCCGAACTTGCGACGGCAACCAGCCGCGCGGCGCGCCTCATTGTACGCAGTCAAAGCGATGGCATCTTCGCGGTGATGAAATCGCAGGATCTGCCCGGGCGCTTTGTGCGAGAGGGTCTGCAGATCGGCTACGTGCTCCCCCATGACGCGCGCATCATCCGCGCAACGATCCGGCAGGACGATATTGATCTCCTTCGTCATCAACTGCGCGGCGTCACGGTCAAGCTCGCGGAGCGCCTCGATGAAACTCTGCCGGCGACAATCGTTCGCGAAGTTCCGGCGGGGCACAACAATCTCCCCAGCAGGGCCTTGGGGGGTGCGGGCGGCGGCACGCTCACGGTCGATCCGGCAGACCCGCAAGGAACCAGGACGCTGCAACGTGTTTTCCAGGTTGACGTCGAATTGTCCGCAGAAGCGACGCCACCGGCCGCATTTGGCAGCCGCGCCTATGTGCGCTTCGATCATGTCTGGGAGCCGATAGGCTGGCAGATGTGGCGTCGTGTGCGCCAATTGCTGCTGTCCCGGCTGCAGATGTGAGAAAACGACATGTCGCATCCTCGCAGCCGGCGGCAGATCACGGATGCGGGCTCGCTCGCGAGGGATGCGCCCTATGCTGAACGCGCCAGTCGCAGGGAGGGCCGCTTCGATGGCGCGCTGCTTGGCAGCTGGGGCCAGATCTCGCCCTATCTGCTGTTTGCCATCAGGCAACACCGGCTCTCGCGCTTCGCGCGGCTGGTCGAATCCCTGGAGCCGCAGGTCATGAACCTGCCGGATCGACGGCTGCGCGAGCTTGCGGATGAATTGCGCGCAGGATTGCTGTCAGCGCGCTTACACTCGCGCGAATGGGCCCTTTCGTTCGCCCTTGCGCGCGAAGCGGCGCGTCGTCACGTCGGCATGCGCCACTTCCACGTTCAACTGCTGGGTGGCGCCGCCATGATGGGAGGGGCTATCGCCGAAATGGAAACCGGCGAAGGCAAAACCTTGACGGCGTTGCTGCCGGCTATCTCCGCCGCGCTCATGGGCCGTCCGGTTCATATCATCACCGTCAACGACTATCTCGCTCGCCGTGACGCCGAGCAACTCGGCCCGGTCTACAATGCGCTGGGCCTTACCGTCGGGCTCGCCGAGCACGGGCAATCGCCCCAGGAACGGCGGAGCGCCTATGCCAGCGACGTGACCTACTGCACCAACAAGGAGCTCGTGTTCGATTATCTCCGCGACCGGCTGGCGCTCGGCGCGCGCCGCGCGAGCACGCAGCTCCTTGTCGGCCGCATATTCAAGGGTGGACACATCGGCAGCCATCAACCGCTGCTTCTCCGCGGCCTCCATTTTGCGATCGTGGACGAAGCCGACAGCGTGCTCATTGACGAAGCCCGCACGCCGTTGATCCTGTCCGGTGCGCAGGAAAGCGCTGAGAACGCGGCCGGTCTCTACGAGGCCGCGCTCGAGATCGCGCGCCGTCTGAAGGCCGGCGAAGCATTTCAGATCCTGCAGAACGAAAAACGGATACGCCTCACCATGGACGGCGAAAGCGAGATCGCCAAGCTCTCCGCCGGGCTGCCGGGCTTATGGGCGATCCGGCGCGCCCGCGAGGAGCTCGTCCAGCATGCGCTTGCTGCCCAGCATCTGTACCGGCGCGACGTCCAGTACATCGTTGCCGATGGCAAAGTGCAGATCGTCGATGAGTATACCGGGCGCGTCATGCCCGACCGTTCTTGGGAAAGCGGGATTCATCAGCTGATCGAAGCGAAGGAACGCTGCGCCATCACGGAGCGGCGCAAGACGCTGGCACAGATCACATATCAGCGCTTTTTTCGCCGCTACATGCATCTCTGCGGCATGACCGGAACTGCGATCGAGCCGGCAGGCGAATTATACGCCGCCTACGGCCTGCCGATCGTTCGCATTCCAACGAACAAACCGTTGCGGCGTCTGAACGCCGGCACGCGCATGCTGCCGACCGCAGAGCAGAAATGGGACGTGGTCGTCCGCTCCGTTCGCGCGGCGACGCGGGCGGGCCGTGCCGTCCTGGTCGGAACGCGATCGGTGGAGGCATCCGAACATATCTCGCGGTTGCTGCACGAGGCAGGGCTCGACCCCATGGTCCTCAACGCGCGGCAGGATCGCGAGGAAGCGGATATCGTTGCGCGTGCGGGGCAACCGAACAGAGTCACGGTCGCGACCAACATGGCCGGGCGGGGCACCGACATCCAACTGCATGCGGTGGTGCGCGAGGCAGGCGGTCTGCATGTCATCCTGACGGAGTACCATGAATCCCGGCGCATCGACCGCCAGCTCTTCGGGCGCGCCGGCCGGCAAGGCGACCCGGGCAGCTACGAGGCCATCGTCGCTGTTGATGATGAACTCCTTCAACGCTTTTCCTCGCGCAGGCTGCTCCAACTGGTCACTCGAAGCCTGTCACCCGATCGACCAATTCCTGCCGCGATCGCACGCGCTCTACGTAACGGCAGTCAACGCGCGGCCGAACGTCTGCACCGGCGCGCTCGCCGAGCCGCTGTTGCTGAAGATCAGCGGGTCAGCAAAATTCTCGGCTTCGCGGGGACGGAATGACAAAGAAATTCACGAACAAACATCTATCGCGGCCAGACCGACTGCCTCTGCGCGCCCTCTTTCTGCACTAACGTCCTGATGGAATTAAACTAAAACCGCCCATACCGGCATGATTAACAAGCGCAGAACGGTGTGGTATTGAAGAGCGCATTGCATCGAACCCAAGAGTCCGTCGCTTGACGTTGGGAGTGCGCGATGTCGAGTTCTGTGAGCCTGTTCAACCGGGTGACGCGGCGACTTGTCAATCGGCGCCCCCGTCGAGGGAGCAGAGACAGCGAGCCCTCCTCTCCCCCTGCGCAGATTATCTTTGAAACGCTCGAACCGCGGCTGCTGCTGGCGGCAGATCCCCTCGGCATTACCGCCGGCTACGCCTTCGACGAAGTTTCCGGCACCGCAGCGGCGGATGCATCGGGCCACGGCATTACGGGTACGCTCACCAACGGTCCGACTTTCACGGCGGGCAAGTACGGAAACGCCGTGGCGCTCGATGGCGCGAATGATTTCGTGAATCTCGGCAACCCGGCTGCGCTGCAATTCACCGGCAGCATGAGCGTCAGCGCCTGGGTCTATGTCAGCTCGTTTCCCTCCGATGACGCGGCGGTCGTATCAAAGCGCACCTCCGGCGAATCCGGATACCAGCTCGATCTCACCAAGGATACCGGCCCTCGCACCATCGGCTTCAAGCTCACGACCAACTCCGGCAGTGCGATGTTTCGCTACGGCGCGACGACGCTCCAGCCCAACACCTGGTATCATATCGCCGGCGTCTACAACGCCACCAACCAGACGCTGGATGTCTATCTCAACGGCAACCTCGACAACGGCCAGTTGAACGGCACCGTCAGCAATTCCCAGCAGAACTCGACAGCGAACGTGACCATTGGCCGTCGCTCCGGCAGTACCGGCTTCGAGTTCCCCGGACGGATAGACGATGTCCGCATCGCCGATCATGCGCTCACGCAGGCGCAGATCCAGACCGATATGACGACCCCGCTGGGGGGGACCACCCCGCCACCACCGGATACGGCCCCGCCGACCGTAGCGCTCACGCCGCCGGCATCGATCCTCTCGCAGACGGTCAACCTTGCAGCCACGGCCTCCGACAATGTCGGCGTGGTCGGCGTGAAGTTCTTGCTTGATGCTAACGCTACTATCGGATCCGAGGATACCACGTCGCCTTATGGCGTTTCCTGGAATACGACGACAGTATCGAACGGCCCCCACACGATTGCGGCCCAGGCGCGCGACGCTGCCGGCAACATCACCACATCGACTGCGGCTACGGTTACCGTCGACAATCAGGCGCCGATCGGCACCGTCGTCATCAACGGAGGGGCGGCCGCGACCAACACCACGACCATCACGCTTGCGCTGACCGCAACCGATGCGGTCACCTCGGTCACGCAAATGCGGTTCTCCAACAACGGCACCTCATTTTCGACCGCTGAGGCGTTCGCATCCTCCAAGAGATGGACGCTCTCCAGTGGAGCCGGCACCAAGACCGTCTATGTCCAGTTCAATGATGCCGCGGGCAACTGGTCGACAGCCGTCACCGATACGATCACCCTCGATACGACTGCCCCAACGATTTCGGCACGAACTGCCACCAACATCACCGGCAATTCGGCGCAAATCACCTGGACGACCAACGAAGCAGCGACGTCACGCGTTGAATACGGACTCACGGCGAGTTACGGCACGACGACGACGCTTGACCCGACCTTGGTGACTGCGCACAGCGTCGCGCTCGCCGGTCTGGCCTCCAACACCACTTATAATTATCGCGTCCGCTCTATCGACGCCGCCGGCAACGAAGCGATCAGCGTGAACAGCACATTCAAGACCACCGCTGCGGCAGATACGACGCCGCCCTCCACCCCGACTGGCCTCGCTGCCACGGCCATTTCGCCGACGCAGATCAACCTCTCGTGGAATGCTTCGACGGACAATGTAGCGGTCACGGGCTATCAGGTCTTCCGCAACAACACGCAGGTTGGAACCTCGGCGACAACCACGTTCAACGACACCAGCTTAGCGTCCGGAACCACGTATAGCTACACTGTGCGCGCAGTGGATGCGGCCGCGAATCTTTCGGCTCAATCGACACCTGCGAGCGCTACCACGCTCACACCCGACACGATTGCCCCTTCAGCGACCATCACCGCGCCGACCGGAACCGCGCCGCTCTCCGGCATGGTGACGATTAGTGCCAATGCAACCGACAACATCGGCGTCGGCGGCGTGACCTTCCTGGTCGACAATGTCGCGATCGGCGGAGGCGAGGACAAGACGGCTCCGTATAGCGTCAGTTGGGACACAAGCACCGTTCCCAACGGTGTCCACACGATCACCGCGCGCGCGCGCGACACCTCCAACAACACCGCGGATTCTGCACCTGTCACGGTGACAGTATCCAATGCGCAAATTGTCGGCTTGGCCGCGGCCTACTCTTTCGATGAGGGAGTTGGCGCGACTGCCAGTGATTCCTCTGGCCAGGGAAATACAGCGACGCTGGTCAATGGCGTTGCCTGGGTGGCGGGCCAGCATGGCAAGGCCGCGAGCTTCGACGGCGTGAACGACTACATTACGATCCCGAATTCAACCTCGACCAATATTTCCGGCAATGCACTGACATTGTCGATGTGGATCAATCCCCAGCCACTGGCGAGCGGCGATTCGGTTGTTATCGGGAAATTCTGGAATACGACGATGTCCTCGCCCTACTATCAGTATGGCCTGGAACTCGGCGGCGGCAACAAGACCGACTTCTACATCGGGACAAGCAGCGGGCCGCGTGTCGCCACGGCGGGTACCACGCTGCCGTTCAACCAGTGGACCCATCTGGCCATCACCTTCGATGGCGCGCAGGTGCGAACCTATGTCAACGGCGCTCTCGTCAACACGCAGGCGCTCTCGGCATCGATTACGGCGCGCGGCAACGCCATGAATATCGGAGCGGATGCCTCGGGCAAACAATTCCAGAAGGGATTGCTGGATGACCTGCGCATCTACAGCCGCGTGCTCACCCAGGCACAGATCCAGTCGGATATGACCATAGCCGTCGGTGGTCCGGCCGCCGGATCGCCACAGGTTTCGATCGACGTCCCGGCCAACGGCGCGCAGGTCAGCGGCATCGTCAATGTAACGGCCACCGCAACCGACGACACCGGCGTCGCCAACGTCCAGTTCTATATCGACGGAGTCGTAGCAGGCGCCCCTGACGCCAGCGCCCCCTATGCGCTGGCCTGGGATACGCGAACCGTGAACAATGGCTCGCACACGATCACCGCGCTTGCGACCGATATCGACGGCCACACGGCAGTGTCGGCACCAATCGCTGTGAATGTGGCAAATGCCAGCAATTTCCAGAATGAAATTCTCGCCACCGGATTCGATCTCCCGACCGCGATCAAATTCCTTCCCGACGGGCGCATGCTGCTGGTGGAACTGGCCGGCACGATCAAGGTCTTGCCGGCGCCCTATACGACGCCTGATCCGACGCCGTTCCTGAAGCTTAGCAATATCGGCTCGGCCGGTGTTCAGCAGGGCATCTACGACGTCGCACTCGATCCCAACTTCAGCACCAACCACTATTATTACATCTTCTACACGCTGGGCTCGCCGAACGTCGATCGTTTCTCGCGGTTTACCGCAAATGCGACATTGACGGGGACCGTCGCCGGCAGCGAATTCGTCATCTACCAGGATTCGGAGATCGCCAATGCCGAACACCATGGCGGCGCGATCAACTTCAGCAATGACGGGAAGATCCTGATCACCACCGGCGAGCATTTCAACGCCGGCGAGGCGCAGGATCTCACCAAACCGCGCGGCAAGATCCTGCGCTTCAACATGGATGGCACCGTCCCGACCGACAATCCCTTCTATGACGGTGCGGGCCCCAACTTCGATGCGATATGGGCGCTCGGACTGCGCAATCCCTTCCGCGCCTATTACGACGCGCCGACCGGGCGCCTGATCATCGGCGACGTCGGCGGAAACACCTATTCCACGGCGATCGAAGAGATCGATATCGGCGCCAGGGGGGCCAATTACGGGTGGCCCAACGTCGAAACACCCAACGGCAATCCCGCCTACACCGCGCCGGCCTATTACTATCCGCATAATGGACGGGACGCCGCTGTCGTTGCGGGGTTCGTCTATCATGGCACGCAATTCCCCAGCGAGTACCAGGGCAGCTTCTTCTTTGCCGACTACACGCAAAATTGGATCAAGCGCCTGACATTCGACGCCAACGGCAAGGTTACCGGCGTCATCAACTTCGAGCCGCAGGATGGATCCGTCGATGGCCCCTATGGCGACATCGTCTATCTGACGGAGGGGCCCGAGGGGGCTCTCTACTATCTCGATCTCGGCTATTCCGATATCAGCGGCACATTCGGCGTGAGCAAGATCCGGCGCATCTCGTTCATCGATTCGAACCTGCCGCCGGTCGCGAGCGCTTCCGCATCGCCCGCGCAGGGGCCGACGCCTCTCGCCGTTAATTTCTCCAGCGCCGGCTCCTCCGATCCGGAGGGACAGCCCTTATCCTATTCCTGGAATTTCGGCGACGGCACGACATCGACCGAGGCCAACCCGTCGCATATCTATACGGTTGCCGGCCCGTATCAGGCCCGCCTCACGGTTTCCGACGGGACCAATGCGACACTCTCGACGCCGATCGCGATCACCGTGGGCACCCGTCCTGTCGCGACCATAACCTCGCCGACCGATGGCGCGGTCTTCAGGGCAGGCGATGTCATTTCCTTCAGCGGGACCGCGACCGATGCCGAAGACGGCACACTGCCTGCCAGCGCCTACACCTGGAACATCGATTTCCTGCATGAGGGACATGTGCATCCGGGCATCCCGATCACCGGCGTGACCGGCGGAACCTTTACGATCCCGACCTCCGGGCATGACTTCAGCGGCTTCACGCGCTACCGGATCATGCTCACGGTCACGGACTCCAGCGGGCTGCAATCGAGCCAGGCTGTCACGATCTTCCCTGACAAGGTCAATCTCAACTTCGCGACCGCGCCCGCCGGCGTCACGCTCTATCTCGACGGCATCGCGCACGCCACCCCGTTCACATACGACACGCTCATCGGCTTTCATCATGAGATCGAAGCGCGCAACGCGACGGTCGGGTCGACCACTTACAACTTCGTCTCATGGTCCGATGGCGGCGCGCAGGACCACATCCTCGTCGTGCCGGCCGGCGGCGCCACCTATACGGCGACCTACAACGCGGTCACCACATCCGCGCCACTTGCATTCGTGCAAGCCAATGCGGCCACGCCGCAAACCAACCAGACGCAGGTCCCGGTCACCTACGCCGCTGCGCAAGTGGCCGGGAATACCAATATTCTCGTCATCGGCTGGAACAACACGACATCCAACATTGCGTCCGTCACCGATTCTGCGGGCAACGTCTATGAACTCGCTGTCCCGACCGCGCGCGGAAGCGGCGTCAGTCAGGCCATCTATTACGCGAAGAACATCAAGGCCGCCGCCGCGGGGACCAACACGGTGACGGTGACATTCAATGCTCCCACGCAGTTCGTCGATCTCCGCGCTCTCGAATACAGCGGCCTTGATCCCGTCAACCCGTTCGACGCCGGCGCCTCGGCATCGGGCACCGGCAGTTCGGCAAACAGCGGCACGGTCAGCACGACGACAGCACGAGAACTCATCTTTGGCGCAGGAACGACGGCGGGAGGATTCTCCGCAGCCGGCAGCGGCTTCAGCACGCGTATCATCACGTCACCGGATCTCGACATTGCCGAAGACAGGTTCGTCACGACGACCGGAAGCTATGGCGCCACCGCATCGCTCTCAGGATCAGCAGCCTGGGTCATGCAAGTCGCGACGTTCAAGGCCGCGGGTTAGTTCGGCCGCATCGAATGGCGAGCTTGGCGAGATTCCGGACCTGCTGCGGCGGATGCTCGCGGCGGGTCACCACGTGGTCCGCACCAGTCGACGATCGCATCGATGTTGCGCCATCGCGCGGGCCGGCCGATCGCGGATCTGATTCCGCGCTGAGCCGAACGTCACCGCCAGGCGAGGGGCTGGTGGTCTTCACTATCGGAGCAGTGCGATTGGCTTCGGCATGGCATGGATGCTGGTCACGCTGCCGACCGGCGTTTTTGATCCGCCGCCGGAGCAACCCTCAACGCCGGGGCTCTATATCGTCGGTCTTGTCTTCGCCGCTTTGGTATCGGTTGCAATTGCGGTGATCGGGGAGCACCGTGGCTCTTGAATCACTGCAGTTAAATGACCCAGAGAGCCGCGGCAATATTAAGACGAATCTCGACTAATGATTGATATAATGTCAGCGATTACGTTGTTTTCCTATTCAAAAACGATCTCAAACGATGATTTTCTCTCAAAAATCAGGTCATATGGTTGGCACTCGATCGAACGCTCCGATCTCCGTTCCTATATCTTGGATGCGTGAATTGACCGCCAAGACGATGATGTGCTGTTTCTCTACGTCAATTCGAGAGTCGACAACTGCGGGAACGTTCGCGACGATATTCTGAGCGTCCTGCCGCTCATTCAAGATCGCTTCTCCGATTAATGTTACTTTAATCGGGGACTTGTTGGACGCGAAGGCGAACTGTATGCTTGAAATTGGGAAGAAAAAGACTTGTACGATTTTTCATCGTTCATGGCGTTGGCCTGTTGCGCGATCGTGACGAAATCAATTCGTCCGGCTAGGACAGTATCGCTGCACCGGATCGTCGCTTCGGGAGCGCTCCACTATGTCGACAGCCCGACCGGTGTCACCTGAGAGGCGCTTAACTGTCGCGAACGGCGATCCAAGCAGTGCGAACGAAGGTGCAGGCGGTCCAGCGAAACCCGTACCACTGTGCGTCGATCTCGACGGCACGCTCGTCAGGACCGACACATTGTTGGAGACGGCCCTCTCGTTGGGGGTGAAAGACCTTGCAACGGTCGTGCTGGGACAACTCGCAAAACCTAGCCGGGCCGGGCTCAAGCGCGACATTGCCATGCGGGCGGATTTTGCGCCGGAGCACCTCCCCTATAACTCCGATCTGCTGGACTATCTGGTCGAGGCCAAGAAATCGGAGCGAAAGATCGTCCTGGTTACCGCTGCGGACGATCGCATCGCCAGGGCCGTCGCCGACCATCTCGGTATATTCGACGAGGTCATCGCATCCGACGGCGTCCGCAATCTGAAGGGCGCCGAGAAGGCACGTGAGCTTGTTCGGCGATACCGTCGCAAGGGTTTCGACTACGCCGCAAACAGCCGGTCTGATCTCGCCGTTTGGCGTGAAGCCGACCAAGCCATCCTGGTCGATGCACCAAGGTCGGTTGCCAGAACGCTGACCAGCGAGGGCCGCGTGCCGACCGTGTTCGAGCCCTCCCCTCCCTCGCGACTAAACGCTGTAGTACGTGCTTTGCGCCCCCACCAGTGGGTGAAAAACCTGCTCGTTTTCGTACCACTCCTGACGTCCCACGATCTTGGCAACTGGCAGAGCGTATCCGGTGCCCTGCTGGTATTTGCGGCCCTGTGTGCGACGGCCTCCGCGATCTACATCGTCAATGACATCCTCGATCTCCGAGCGGACAGGAAGCACCCGCGCAAGCGTCTGCGGCCCTTTGCGAGCGGCAGCCTGCCGCTCCCCTTCGGCTTCGCGCTGTCCCTGCTGCTGCTGGCAACCGGCTTTACGCTGGCGACATGGGCCAACTGCGCCATGATCCTGTCCGCTTATGCGGTTGTCTCATTGAGCTATTCGCTCTCCTTCAAGCGATACCCGTTGGTCGATGTCTTCATCCTCGCCGCACTCTATACGGTGCGGGTCCTCGCCGGAGGCATTGCCTCCGGTCACCACGTAACTCTCTGGTTACTGGCATTTTCCGGGTTCGCGTTTCTGAGCCTCGCGCTGGTCAAGCGGTGCGCCGAGATTCCCACCCAGGCCATAGCCGATCAAATCCGCCAGAAGGTGGGAGGCCGCGGCTACTATCCATCGGATCGATCGCTACTCATGATGTTTGGCGTCGGCTCGACGTTCGCATCCGGCGTCGTCCTGGCGCTTTTTGTCGGCAGTGAGGCAGCCCTGGAGCGCTATCGCTCACCCCAGTTGCTTTGGGCTCTCGTTCCATTAATGGTGTTTTGGCAGTGCCGGCTCTGGTTAGCGACCGAGCGCAGCTATATGCACGACGATCCGATCGTCTACTCCGCGCGCGATTGGGTTTCATGGCTGGTCGCAGCCGCGACCGTGGCGGTCGTGCTGGCTGCAGCCTCGGTTCAGCCCGTCGCTCGATAGGGGACAGGGATCGCTATGTCCTCGACCTCGATCGCGCTGCTGCTGGTGAGCGTTACGCTGTCCGCGGTTGCACAAGTGGCATTCAAGTTCGGCGTCTCCTCGGAGCCGGCCTCCGCCGCCCGCATGCTCCTGGGTCCTCTAGCGATCATCGCCACGCCGGGCGTGGCAATCGGGCTGGCGCTCTACGGCGTGGGCACGATCCTCTGGCTTCGGGCGCTTGCGGGGATCGATCTCTCCCAGGCTTACCCGTTCGTCGGTGTCGGGTTTGCGCTGACGACCTTTGCCGGCTGGTGGCTGTTCGCAGATCAGATTACCTATCAGCGGTTGGGTGGCATCGTGCTGATCGTCTTCGGCATCGTGATGGTCGCGCGAAGCTGACGCAGCGCTGGTTGTATCGTGCGAAGAGTCTCGGGGGATGGGCTTTCGATGCTGAACCGTCACGATCGGCCGATGCGGCGGCTTGCCTCAACCGTCCTCCAAGACCGGCGCACACTGCTAGCGATCTTTGCAACGGCTTTGATCCTGCGGGCGCTGTGCGCCATATTTTTCAGCGGCGAGATCGACGGAGAGGGCGCCGAATACGCCCGGATCGCCGAAAACATACGAGACGGCATGGGCTACAAGGGGATTGCGACGGCGGGTGACCAGCTCTTCTTCCCACCCCTCTTTTCTCTCCTCATTGCCGGCATCTCGATGCTTGGATTCACCGCGGAAGCGGCCGGGCGCCTCGTCAACATCCTCTCTGGGGCTCTACTCGTGCTGCCGGTGTTCGGCATCGCGAAGCGGATGTTCGGCCGGGCTATCGGGCTCGGCGCGGCTGCGATCGTCGCCCTGCATCCGTTCCTCGTCACGTTCTCGACAACGGTCTACTGCGAGCCCCTGTTTCTGGCGCTTATTCTCGCCGCCGTCTTGACGGGGATGCTGGCGGCGGATCGCTCCGACCTGCGTCCTGCCGCTGCGGCGGGATTGCTCTATGGTTTGGCGTATCTCGTGCGGCCCGAAGCGATGATTTTCATGTTGGTCGGGCTCGCATTCCTCATCCTTCAGCGCGGCATGACCCACCGCTTGCCCTTCGTGCGGACTGTATTGCGAGATGTCCCGCGCGCAGCGTTGATGGTCGGCTGCTTTGCATTATTCATTCTACCGTATGTCACCTGGCTTTCGCGGCAGACCGGAGAATTGACGCTGCAGACCAAGAGCATACTCAACATGGCGACGGAACTCCGCATGCGGTCCGGAATGTCGACATATGAGGCTAGCTTCGCGGTCAATCCGGAGATGAAAGCCGAAGGCACTTATAACCAGCCCAACATAGACGTCATCAAGAATGGCCGCCCCGATTTCAGGCAATATCTCAAGATCGTCCCGAAGAAGACGATCGATGTACTAAGGAGCGCGGCCGCTTTCACCGGCGGCGCTGTAGAGTTCGGTTCACCGGCACTGTTCGGTCTTGCGATGCTAGGTCTGGTTGGACGGCCGTGGGGCCCCCGTCAGTTCGTGGATGAGGTGCATCTCATCGCGCTCCTCGCGCTCACTTCGTTTGCTCTCTTCTTCATCTACTACACGTCTCACCCTCGGTTCTTCGTGTTTTTTCTCGCCGTTTCCTGCATCTGGGCGAGCGCCGGCCTGTGGCACTTCGCCGAATGGGCGCGCCTGACATTGTCGCCGCACCTGCGATCCGAGCGATGGCTGGCATGCGTGGCACCCGCCAGCATCGCCCTCGGGCTCGCGGCCATGATGCTGCCTGCGGCGCTGTTCGCGCTCAAGGAACTGACCTCGATGCACGGGCTCCGACCGGTCAAGGCCCTTGCCATGAGCTTGGCAAGCAAATCCGAACCGATCACCATTGCCGATACGATGACCCCATTCGCGTTCCACGCGAAGGCAGACTTTGTCTGGCTTCCCCATAGCGATGAGGCGACCGCGCTCAGGTATCTCGCGCTGAAGGGGGTGACGCACGTGATCGCGCGCAGCGACGGACTGGATGAGGTGCCATACCTGAGGTCATGGTCGCGCAACGGCGTGCCTGATGGTGAACTGGTAGCGCAGGTCCCCTACTCCAACGGGAAACTCGTTCAGCTTTTTCGGCTGCAGCGACCTGACTGATGTGGCGCCCCCTTTGGGCAATCCAATGATCCGCTGAGATCCGACTTTGTAGCGGTCCCAGCTTGAACGGAGAACAGCAAAACCCGGAGTCTGCCGCACATCGAAGTGGCCAGGCAAGGCGAAGGCCCTACTCCTTTATTCATCAACCCTATCTGCCCGAGCAATAAACGCCGCGCGGGACCTCAGGCACCGAGGAGCAATTTCAACGTTAGCACTTCGACTTTGCGGCATGAACCGCTATCATCCGGTGTATTTCACCGGTCAACTCATTGTTGATCTCGACGAGGCGATGGATCTCGTTTTTAGAAGCGCCTCGGCATCCTTATATGTCTGCAGCGCATGCTTATCCGACACTGCAGCCAACACTCCAGCCGAAATCGACAATCGCCGCCCGCTTGCCGATCGTCGCGAGATTGCCGGCATTCCTGTAGGCGAATGGCGGCAGGGCCGGCTTGCCCTGTAGCCGCGCCTTGATGAGCGCGGCGACGTCGAGCCCCCCCTGCTTGGCGGCCGGCGCCACGCCAGGCACCGGCTTGCCGTCCGCACTCGCCACCAAGCGGTGTCGCCAATAACTGTCCGGGGGCTGTGAGATCGGGTTCGACGCAGACGCGCCCCGCCCGATCGGACGGTGCCTCCACCCATTCCGCCGCGGGCGAAGCCGCCACGCCCGCCGCCCACAGCGTCGTCCGTGCCGGCAGGAAATCTCCTCCGAGCATGCCGTCCGCGCGACATTCGGAAACTGGCTGCCCCAGCCTGACCTCGACGCCCAGACGATTCAGCGCCCGCTCGCCATAAGCCGAGAGATCGTCGGTGAAACCGGCGAGGATACACGGGCAGGCTTCGACCAGGATGACACGGCCGCTGTGCGCATCGAAATTGCGGAAATCGCCGCGCAGCGTGTTACGCGCGAGCTCGGCGATGATACCGGCGAGCTCGACGCCGGTTGGCTCTCCGCCCCGATGATCACGAAGGTCGGCCATTGCGCCCGCCGCTCCGGGTCCGCCTCCCACTTCGCCTGCTCGAAGGCCGAGAGGATGCGTCGCCGGATGCGCATCGCATCCTCCAATGTCTTAACGCCCGGCGCATGGGGCTCCCGCTCGTCATGGCCGAAATAGGCGTTGCGGGCGCCGGTCGCGGGGATCAGCGTGTCGAAGGAGATTGGCCGCTCGCCCCCCAGCAGCATCTGCTTGTGCGCCCGGTCGACGCCGGTGGCCGTGCCGAGCAGCGTGGTCACATTCTTTTAGCCGCGTAGTGGGACGCGGATCGGCCAGGCCATCTCGGAGGTCGGCAGCGAAGCCGCCGCGATCTGGTAGAGCAAGGGCTGGAACAGGTGATGGTTGCGCTGGTCGATCATCGTGATCCTGACCAGCGCGCTGGCGAGATTGCGCGCGGCCTCGAGACCACACCGAAGCCGGCGCCGACGATGACGACGTGATGGTCGTCCGTGGGCGTCATGGGTTCGGCTGGATCAGCGCGACGGCGGCCTCGGATGTGAGCACGCGGAAGGTGAAGCTCTCCTGCAGGTAGAGTTCGACCGTCTTGGCATCGTGGCCGAGATAGCCGATCGCGATATCCTGGCCGAGATCGAGCTCGAATCGCCGCCGCGCGTGGTTACGAGAAAGCCGCCTTCGATCGCCGGCGCCCAGATCACCCCCCCACCGACGATGCGCTCGAGATGGTGGAAGATCGGGTACCCCTCCTCGTTGCCCCCGCTCGCCGCGCGATAGGCCTCGCCGCCCAGCACCAGCGCATAGGGGCCGTTGCAGCCGGCGAGCTTGAGGTCGTTCAGCGCCCTGGCGACCGCCTCGGGATAATCGTCGAGAGCGGCCGGCAGGGGCACCGCGGCGTGGCTGCTGCCCTTGCGGATGCCCGTGATCCCGGCTGCGGCATAGCCTTCGAAGACGGCGCGGTCTTCGGCGAAGGTGATCGTCTTCGCGGCATCCTTGACCGGCTGCCAGTCCGAATCGTCGGAGCCGCGCTCGACATCGTCGATCGCATCCCGCGTCAGCGTGAACGGCACGCGCAACTCGACCAGCGGCTGAGCCTCGCGCAGAAGCGAGCGGATGCCCGCACCCGGCGCCTCGATCGCGCGGGTGTGCCCCGTCCCGGCGGCTGCATAGGCCGTGCCCTTCGGGCCGTCGACATCGACGACGCGGCGCGCCGCGAGATAACGCTTCAAGGTGCGCGACGCCTCCTCCTCGATCTCAGCCCAGGCGGCGTCCGAGATGGGAGCGAGCTCCCGGTGCAGATTATTCATGGCCTGCCTCTTCCTTCAGGGAACCGATGCCAAGCGAGCCGTCGCCGGGAAGTTTGGGTGGAGATACGGCCGCAGACGGCCCGGACGACACGGGGGCCGGTGCCGGCTCGGCCTTCTCCGGCGTGACGCCGTCCAGGAAGGTCGCGGTCGGCACGAAGAAGAGCGAGCCGGTGACGGCGCGGCTGAAATCCAGCAGGCGGTCGTAATTGCCCGGCGGCGCGCCCACGAACATGTTCTCCAGCATGCGCTCGATCCGCAGCGGCGTGCGCGCATAGCCGATGAAATAGGTCCCCGCCTCGCCCGTTCCGGCCTGGCCGAAAGGCATGTTGTCGCGGAGGATGTCGACCGGCTCGCCATCCTCGGTGATGCTGGTCAGGACGTTGTGGGCATAGGGCTTCTTCAGCGCCTCCGGCTGCTCGATATCCGAGAGCTTGTGGCGACCGACGATGTTCTCCTGCTCCTCGACAGGCACCTTCTCCCAGCCGGCGAGGTCATGCAGGTATTTCTGGACGATGACATAGCTGCCGCCAGTGAAGCCCGCATCCTCGTCGCCGATCAGCGTGGCCGCGGCAGCATCCGGCCCGCTCGGGTTTTCCGTGCCGTCGACGAAGCCGATCAGGTCGCGATCGTCGAAATAGTTGAAGCCGTGGACCTCGTCGACGGCCGTGACCGCGCCGTCGAGCCGGATCATGATCTGCCGGGCCAATTCGAAGCATAGGTCCATCCGCCTGGTCGAGCGGATATGGAACAGGATGTCGCCCGGCGTCGAGACCGCGTGGTGCACGCCGCGAATCTCCTTGAACGGATGTAGCTCCCTCGGCCGCGGCCCGTCGAAAAGCCGGTCCCAGGCCTGCGAGCCGATCCCCATGACGCAGGACAGGTTGCCCTGGAGATCGCGGAAACCGACCGCTCGCAGCAGCCCGGACAAATCGGCGCAGAGGCCGCGCACGGCGACCTCCGCCTCGCTACCCGGATTGATCGTCACGACCAGGAAGATCGCCGAGCGCGTCAGCGTCGCAAATACCGGTTGCGACACCACTGTGGGAAGACCTGTGTCCATGGACGACCGTTCGATAGGCTGGAGGCGGGCGCGTCCCGGTCGTCCGGGCCGGGGTAGTTATGAAGCAGAGACTGTCCAAGCCTGCGGCAAATCTCAATCCATGTCGCGGAAAGCATGGCCGGCGCCGGCGACGCCTTCGATCACGCTTGGCGGCAACAGGTCGGCGGCAGCAGTCCCGTCGAAAAGCCATTCCTTCGGGTCGGCAAAGTCCGGCAGCTTCGCGCCGCTGGCAACGTAGAACCCGATCGCAGGTTTCTTGGCGTTGAGGTAGAGATCGCATTGCTGCATCGGAGCTATCCATTTCCCGAACAAGACGACCGCGATCACCCGCGCGCGAGGATCGCGGCCGGAAGCGTCAGAGGTTCACTGGCTTGCCGGAGGGCTCTTCCTCCAGCGTCACGGCGATGTCCGCATTGGCGGACAAGCGCACATTGTTGCCTTCGACGCCCGCGACGAAGCCCAGCTCGATATAGTGATGATGGCCTTCATGCCGCCCATAAGAATCGCTCTTCTTGAGCTTGATGCGCTCGCCCTCGACGCGGTCGACCGAACCGACATGAACACCGTCGGCCCCGATGACCTCCATGCCTTCCTTGATCCTGTCCTTCATCGCCTTCCTCCTGGGTTGAAACCTGTCCATCGTCGAGTCCCGTGCCGAGCGATCGGGGCCCGCCCGCCACAGCGGGTCGGAGCGATAACCGCCGGGCGCTCAGGCCAGTTCCAGATCGTCCTCGTCGACCGTGACGCGCCAGCCAGCGATGGGCCGAATTCGGCATCGGCGGCGGGCTCCATGCCAGCCTGGTTTCGATCAACGGACATGCCCGCCCTTCCACTTCATCGCATCCGAGGGCAGCGGCCCGAGCCACACCATCAGGCAGCGCTATCGCCTCGTCGCAAACCCAGCGGAGCGTGGCGCCTAAGACGGCCCCAGGAAGGCCGGCGCCAGATCCTCGTTGACCATGTTCCGGGCCTCCGGATCGGTCTGCTCGCTGCCGACTTCGTTCATCCGCTTCGCCACGTCGAAAAGCAGCGCGCGGACATCGTCCTCGCTCAGCAGGCCCTTCGCGACCAGCTTGCGAACCAGCGCCCGTAGTACGAGAGCGTCGATACTGCCGCGCTCCTGATGGGCTATCAGAGCTTCGTTCATCCCAGACCTCCCCGGCGCCCCAACAAGCGCTGTCCCGCCCCTCACCGCCCCTTGATCTCCTCGCGCAGCTCGCCGAGCACACGCCGCAGCCCGTGAATCTGGTCGACGAGATGCAGGATCACGTCGATGCCCTCGTCATTGGCGCCGAGATCGTCCTTGAGCTGCCGGATCAGATGCGCGCGCGCCAACTCGATCTCGCTGAAGAGCAGCCCCGCTTCGGCCTCCTCCGGGATCAGCCAGCGCTGCTCCAGCCAGAGGTCCAGCACCTGGACCTGGATTCCCGACGAGGAGAGAAATTCCTGCTTGGTCATCCTCATCACGCCCTGCCCTCACGCGGATCATAATCCTTATCCTTCCAGCCCGACACGAAGCTCTCCAGCTCCGGGTCGGGCGATTTCGGCAGGACCACCTTGAGCTGGACGAACTGGTCGCCCTGGCCTCCCTCGCGCCGCGGCACGCCCCTGCCGCGCAACCTGAGCTTCGTGCCAGTGTTCGAGCCCTTGGGCACCGACATCGTCACGTCGCCTGTCGGCGTCGGGACCCGGACCTGTCCCCCGAGGACCGCCTCCGTCAGCGAGATCGGCAGCTCCAGCGTGATGTCGTCGCCGTCCCGGGTGAAGCGGCGATCGGGCCGGACCTCGACCTCGATCAGGGCATCTCCCGGCCCGCCCTTGCCGGAACCGGGAGCGCCCTTGCCCTTGAGGCGCAGCGTCTGGCCGTCGACCAGGCCGGCCGGGATCTTCACATCGATCGTGCCGCCATCCGGCAGCGTCAGTCGCTTGGTCGCGCCGGTGATCGAATCCACCAGGTCGACCGCCAAATGGTAGTGCAGGTCCTGCCCGCGGCGGTTCGCCCGCGCCTGCTGGCTGCGGCGCAGCAGCTCGGCGAAGGCGTCGTCCTGATCCATGAAATCGGAAAAGCCGGCGGCGTCCGCATAGCGGTCGCCCTGGTCCGAGGTCGCGTAGTCCCGGTAGTAGTGGTGCTGCGGCCGCTCGGCGCCGGATTCGTCGATTTCGCCGCCGTCGAAGCGCTTGCGCTTGTCGGCGTCGCTGAGCAGGTCATTGGCGGCCGCAACCTCCTTGAACTTCTCCTCGGCCGCCTTGTCACCGGGATTGAGATCCGGGTGCAGCTTCTTCGCCAGCTTGCGATAGGCGCTCTGGATCTCGGCGGCGGAGGCCGTCGCGGCGACACCCAGAACCTCGTAGGGATTTTTCACGGGCTACTCCGAAAGCCTGTACGACGGCGAAGCTTGCACAGACTGCCACCACTTCGCATGGAATTTGATAGCGGCATGTGTCCCGTCGCAGAAGGGCTTGTTTTGCGAGCGCCCCGCAACCGCCGCAGCCTCCCACCTTCCCGACATTCCGCTCATCAGCGGCCCCGGCGCTCACCGGGGCCTTTTTTTGCCCGAGGCACCGATCGCGGGTGACAGTTTCAACGCTCACGGTGAGGGATCAAAACGCCCCGTCTCGTCTAAGTAATTGAATTATCTAAGTGCACGGTGACAAACTCGGGCTCTCCTGACAACATCTCAAGCCGCAATTCGGCGTCGCAACGAAGCAGCAGCCTGACGCACCGCGCGCAGGGCACTCACCCGTCACGGTGTCGGGAAGAGCTCGCTTGGCCGCGCCCCCCTCTCGAAGCGCCGATAGAGATGGGATCAGAGCAGCCTCGCGATCTGTTGTTGACGCTCCCCCGGTTTTTATCCAGCGTTGAGTGCCTCTGGGCCGTTCCGGATTGGAGAAGCGGCCGGCTTCGGGCGCTGCGCTGATCGTATTCCCGCTGGGCGTGGGATTGGCGGATGCGAACGGCTCTGGACTTTGCCGTATCCGAGCTGCCGGTGAAGGCGCGCTGTGCCAGCAGTACGCCAGCCAACCGGAGCGACGAGCGCCGGTGTGAGATCGCGCTTCGGAGGTGATCGATGAAAGCACCTTTCGACCGTCCGGATATTGAAAAGCTCATCGGCGCCATGACGCTGAAGGAGAAGGTCGGGCAACTCACCATGCTCAGTGGGGAATTGGTTCAGACAGGCCCCGCATCGGCTCCCGTCACCTCCGATGCCATCAAGAACGGCGAGGTCGGCAGCCTTCTGAACCTCGTCGGGCCAGACCGCATCCGGGACGCGCAGCGGCAAGCCGTCGAAGGCTCGCGCCTCAAGATCCCGCTCTTGTTTTCGCTCGACGTTCTCTTCGGGCTGAGGACGATCTTCCCGATCCCTCTCGGCGAGTCGGCCGCCTTCGATCCGGCGCTCTGGGAAGCAACGGCGCGCGTCGCCGCGCAGGAATGCACCGTAGAGGGTATCGACCTGACTTTCGCACCCATGATCGACATCGCCCGCGATCCGCGCTGGGGCCGGACCCTCGAGGGGCCGGGCGAAGATCCTCTCGTCGGCCGGCGGGTCGCGCAGGCGAAGGTACGCGGCTACCAGATGACCGACCTTGCCGCGCCGACGGCGATCGCCGCGACGGCAAAGCACCTGGCCGGTTATGGAGCTGTCCGCGCCGGGCGGGAATACGCCTCCGTCGATATGTCGGAACGGCTGCTGCACGAAGTCTACCTGCCCCCTTTCAAGGCAGCGGTCGAGGCCGGCGTCGCCTGCATCATGCCGGCCTTCATCGACCTCAACGGGACACCGATGTCGATCCACACGCGGCTCCTGCGGCGGCTGGTTCGCGAGCGCTGGGGCTTCGAAGGGGTGATGGTCAGCGATTGGAGCTCGGTTGCCGAGCTGCTGGTGCATGGTGTAGCGGCAGATCTGGCCGAGGCTGCGGCGCTTGCGCTGAACGCCGGCGTCGACATCGACATGATGGGCAAGGGCGCGTATTTCGACGGCCTGCCCGAAGCGCTCGATCGCGGCCTCGTCACCATGACGACGATCGACGAATCCGTACGGCGCGTGCTGCTGCTCAAGCTGCGCCTTGGCCTGTTCGACAATCCCTATCGTCGATGTGGCTCGCCCGAGGCAGTCGCGGCAGTCCGCGTCCAAACCGCCAGACGCGCGCTGGCGCGGGAAGCCGCGCGCAAGTCGATCGTTCTCCTGACTAACCTGGAGAACACGCTGCCGCTCAAGAAAAGCCTCAGGTCGCTGGCGATCATCGGCCCGTTCGGGGATCTCGCGGGAGGAACCTCAGGGCCGGATGCCGTCCAGCGCATCGCCACCTTCGTCGATCAGGTGAAGGCGGCCTTCCCCAAGGCCGCGATCTCGGTCGCGGCCGGCAGCGAAGTCGAACGACTGAGCGCAACCGGTCTGGAAGTCGCTCGGCAGGATGCACGGCGCAGCGAGGTTCTCCTCCTTTGCCTCGGCGAAACCATGGAAATGGCCGGCGAAGCCAGCAGTCGGGACTACCCCGGAATACCCGAGCCCCAGCAGGACCTGGCGCGCGCGCTCCTTGGAACCGGCAAGCCGGTCGTCGTCCTGCTGTTTTCGGGTCGGCCGCTGATCCTGCCGAGTTGGCTGGCGGAGCGGGCAAAGGCCATTCTCGCGGTCTGGCATCCCGGCTGCGAAGCCGCTGGCGCCATCGTGGACGTTTTGAGCGGCTCGCATAACCCTGACGGTCGGCTCTCGATGTCATGGCCGGCCGATGTCGGACAGATTCCGATCTTCTTTGCCGAACGCCCGACAGGCCGACCAAGGCTGGAGAACGAGCATTTTTCCAGCAAGTATCTCGATGTGCCGAATGAGCCCCGCTTCTCGTTCGGCCACGGCCTCTCCTACACCACCTTCCTGCTGACCAATCCGCGCGCGACCAAATGGACGATCGCGCCGGGCGAGAGCACCGAGATCCTAGTCGACATCAAGAATACGGGAGCGATGGCCGGCGAGAGCACGGTGTTCCTCTTCATTCGCGACGTGGTTTCATCGATCACGCGGCCCTCGCTCGAATTGAAGGATTTCACGAAGGTGGCGCTCGCGCCGGGTGAGACGAAGACGGTGCGCTTCATCCTGTCCACCGACCAGCTTTGCTTTCTTGGCCCCGATCTCGAACCGCTTCTCGAGCCCGGCGCCTTCAACATCTATGTCGGGCCCAGCGCCAGCCCGGACCGTCTCCAGATGCTCGCGCTGCGCGTGCGCCCGGCTTCAATCGAAACCGCGCAGAACAGGGCATGAGCGCTCGCTTGGCGCAGACGAGAGCTTGCGGCCGATCCGAGAGTGCGATGCCGCAATGGGACCTGCGCATGGCCCGCGACCGCCGCGGCGCTGGATCGCCCCGCCGGAGGACCGGATTGCCGGTGCCCCGCTTCATCGCCGGCGTCACAAGATCGAGAGCGCATTCGGCCGGACAAAAGGCCGGCGGCGAATTGGGCGGCGTTGCAATCGCTGCGTTCACGCTGCCTTTACAGCATTTTTTGGCGCTCCGCGCCGCTTTCCGGCTCTGCGCCGGAATCTCCGTCGCGAGCGGTCACGGATTGGTGCGCAGATTGGCCCTGTAATCCCGGAAACCCGCCGGCCGCCGCCGCGTTGTTCCCGCGCAGTCGCGAGGGGCATCGCTGCGGCGCCACGGGGGTGACGCTTTCGTCTTTCGGCGGATGCGAGCATGGTCGAGAACTGGAAGAATGGGCGCAAGCGACCCCGCGGTGCGTGGTTGCTTGTCGCCCTGCTGGCGATTGCGATCCTTGGCTATCAGGGCTGGCGCGAATTGAGAGGCCACGCCTCGACCGGCGGCGCCGGGACGGGGACGGCCGCGGCGCAGCGAGTGCCCGTCACCTACGCCGATGTCGGCGAAGCGGACTATCCTGTCTATGTCCGCGGCATCGGCACGGTTTCGGCCTTCAAGACCGTGACGGTCAAGAGCCGGGTGGACGGCGCGATCACCAAGGTACTGTTCAGGCAAGGCCAGATCGTTCGCGAGGGCGATCCTCTGGTCGAGATCGATCGGCGCCCCTACCAGGCTGCTTTCGACCAGGCCGTCGCCAAAAAGGCCCAGGATCAGGCCAATCTGAAGAATAACCAGCTCATTCTCGAGCGTTATCAATCACTCGCCGCAAAGGACTTCCAGTCGCGCGAGAATCTCGACACGCAGCAGGCGCAAGTCGAACAGCTCAAGGCGCAAATCCAGGGCGACCAGGCTGCCATCGATAGCGCCAAGGTCAATCTGGACTATACGACGATCAGCTCGCCGATCACCGGCCGGGTCGGGTTTCGACTGATCGATCCCGGCAACATCGTCCATGCCGCCGATTCGACCGGAATCGTCACCATCGCCCAGTTGCAGCCGATCGCGGTCGAATTCACCGCGCCGCAGGACCGTCTCCAGGCGATCGCCAAGGCCTTCGACGGCGGACAGGTCCCGGTCGACGCTATCTCCTCGGATGGCAGGCGGACGCTGGCGCGCGGCCAGCTCGTCGCCATCAACAACACCGTCGATCTCGCCAGCGGCACGATCGGCCTGAAGGCCCGCTTCGACAACCAGGACAACGCACTTTGGCCGGGGCTTTCGGTCGACACGCGGATGCGGATCGATACGCTCAAGCGGGTCGTCCTCATTCCCATGAATGGGGTGATGCACGGCCCCGACGGCCTGTTCGCTTATGTCATCGGCGACGACGGCAAGGTGAGCGCCCGGCCGATCCAACTGGGTGCCAGCGACGATGAGCGTGCGGTGGTCGTGTCCGGGCTCGGCCTCGGGCAGAGGGTCGTGGTCGCCGGCCAGTCCCGCCTGCAGGAAGGCACCCTGGTCGATGCCAGGCCGATGCGTCCCGAGACTCAAGCGCCAACCGCCTCGAACGCGTCCGCCGAAATATCCCCGGCCTCAGCCAAGAAGGCGGACTGAGCTATGGCCAGCAGAATCTCCACGCCCTTCATCCGTTTCCCGGTCGCCACTTCGCTACTGATGGCCGGCCTCTTGCTCGTCGGGGTCGTCGCCTATCCGCAACTGCCGGTCGCGCCATTGCCGGAGGTGGATTTCCCGACGATCCAGGTCTCGGCCAACCTGCCCGGCGCAGATCCCGCCACCATGGCCGCAACCGTCGCGCAACCGCTGGAATCCCAGTTCGCTCTGATCCCCGGCGTCGCGGAGATGACCTCGTCGAGCCAGGCCAGCTCGACCCAGATCACTCTCCAGTTCGATCTCTCGCGCAATATCGACGGCGCCGGCGCGGATGTGCTCGCCGCCATCAATGCGGCCTCCGGCCAATTGCCCAAAAACCTGCCGAGTCCGCCGACTTATCGCAAGGTCAATCCGGCCGACTCGCCGATCCTGCTGCTCAGCGCCACATCCGATACCTTGCCGCTCACGCAGGTCTCCGACGAGGCTCTCACCAAGCTCGCCCAGGCGATCAGCCAGATCGGAGGCGTGGGCCAGGTCAATGTCGGCGGCCAGCGGACGCCTTCGATCCGCATCCAGGTCGAACCGGCGAAGCTGGTCGCGCGCGGGCTATCCCTGGAAGACATACGCACACCGCTCTCCGTCACCACGGTCAATAGCCCGAAAGGCACCATCAACGGCAGCGCCCGCGCCTACACGATCTACGCCAACGACCAGCTCACCGACGCCAAGAACTGGAACGACGTGATCATCGCCTATCGCGACGGCAACCCCGTGCGCGTGCGCGACATCGGCCAGGCGGTCAGTGCGCCGCTCGACGATACACAAGCCGGCTGGGCCGACGGCAAGCCCGGCGTGTTCCTGGTGATCTTCAAGCAGCCGGGGGCCAATGTCATCGCCACCGTCGACAAGGTCATGGAAGCTCTGCCGCACCTGACTGCCGGCATCTCGCCCGGCATCAAGATCGGCGTGCTGTCCGACCGGACGCAGACGATCCGCGCGGCGGTCAAGGACGTCCAGTTTACGCTGCTGGTCACGATCGCCCTGGTTGTTCTGGTGATCTTCGTCTTCCTGCGCAGCCTCTGGGCCACCATCATCCCGTCTTTGACGGTGCCGCTCGCGCTGCTCGGCGCCTGCGCCCTGATGTGGTTCGCCGGCTACAGCCTCGACAACCTCTCGCTGATGGCGCTGACCATCGCTGTCGGCTTCGTGGTCGACGACGCCATCGTGATGCTGGAGAACATCACGCGCCATATCGAGGACGGCGAGGAGCCGATGGCCGCCGCCATCAAGGGCGCGAGCGAGATCGGCTTCACCATCCTGTCGATCTCGATCTCCCTGGTGGCCGTGCTGATCCCGCTGCTGCTGATGGGCGGTATCATCGGCCGGCTCTTCCGCGAATTCTCGGTCACGCTGGCGATGGCCATCATGGCTTCCGCGGTGATCTCGCTGACGCTGACGCCGATGATGGCGTCGCGCTTCATGAAACCGCTCCGCGAAGTGCATCACGGCCGAATCTATCAGGCCAGCGACAGGCTGTTCCGGGCGCTTGCCGGCGCTTACGAGCGCAGCCTCGACGTTGCGTTGCGCTTCCGATTTGCCACGCTGATGGTGTTTTTCGCGACGCTCGCGCTGACCGTCTACCTGTTCGTCATCATTCCGAAGGGCTTCTTTCCGCAGCAGGATACAGGTCTGATCACCGGTGTGATCGAGACCGCGCAGGACACCTCCATCGCGGCCATGGCCGGCCATATGGAGGAGGTCGGCGCCATCGTGCTCAAGGACCCCGCTGTCGACCATATGGCGATGCGCATGGGCGGATCCGGGGGTACTCTCAATGACGGCCTGATGTACATTACGCTGAAGCCGCGCGAGGCGCGTACCGACTCGGCCGACGAGGTGATCCGCCGGCTGCGCGCGCAGACCGGCCGGCTGGAAGGCGCAAGCCTCTACCTTCAGGCGGCGCAGGATGTGCGCGTCGGCGGCCGGCCCTCGCGCACGCAATTCCAGTTCACCCTTCAGGGGACCGACGTCGCCCAGCTCGACGAATGGGCTCCCAAGCTGCTCGCCAGGATGAAGGCGATGCCGGAGCTGCGCGACATAGCCTCCGACCAGCAGGCATCGGGCTCCACCCTGACCCTGACGATCGATCGCGACCAGGCCGCGCGCTATGGGCTGACGCCGGACGTCATCGACGCCACGCTCTACGACGCCTTCGGGCAGCGCCAGATCGCCAGCTACGCGACGCAGCTCTCAACCTACTATGTGGTTCTCGAGGTGCTGCCCGCGCTGCAGCAGAAAATCGCGACGCTCGATCAGATCTATCTGCGCTCCGCGACCACGGGCGCCAACGTACCGCTCGCAGCCATCGCCACATGGACCACGGTCCCGGCGCAGCCGCTGGCAATCAACCACCAAGGCCAGTTCCCGGCGGTGACCATCTCCTTCAACCTGGCGCTGGGCATCGCGCTCGGGCAGGCGACGGCTGCCATCAGCAGCCTGGAAAATGCGATGGATTTGCCTGCGACGATCACCACGTCGTTCCAGGGCACGGCGCAGGCCTTCCAGGATTCGCTCTCCTCGGTGCCGCTGCTGATCGCTGCGGCGCTGGTCGTGGTCTATCTGATCCTCGGAATCCTCTACGAGAGCTACATTCACCCCCTTACCATCCTCTCGACCCTGCCTTCGGCCGGTGTCGGCGCTCTTGCGACCTTGCTGCTCTTCGGCTTCGATTTCAGCCTGATCGCGCTGATCGGCCTCATCCTGCTGATCGGCATCGTGAAGAAGAACGGCATCATGATGGTCGACTTCGCGATCGCCGCCGAGCGCGAGCAAGGCTTATCCTCGCTGGAGGCTATCCGCCGCGCCTGCCTGCTCCGTTTCCGCCCGATCCTCATGACGACCATGGCCGCCCTTCTTGGTGGCGTGCCGCTGATGCTCGGCCACGGCACGGGCTCGGAGATCCGCCAGCCGCTCGGCTACGCCATGGTCGGCGGCCTCTTCGTCAGCCAGTTGCTGACCCTGTTCACGACGCCGGTGATCTATCTTTATCTGGACGCGTTCTCGAACTGGCTCGTCCCGGCGCACAGCGCGACAGCTATCGGGATCGAAGAAGGGCATGGGGTGGTCCCCAACACCGATGGCTGACGGTGGCCGAGCTAAAGAGAGAGCTTCCCTGCCGAGGGCTCAAGAAGGCCGGTCTGCGGAGTGATGACTTCAAGGCCGCCGAACCGTCGATGACGAGCCCAAGGCGAACACGTGCCGGCTTGAATTCCTCCAATGCCCGCAAGATGCACGAGCGGAGAGCGGACGACGGCCCGGGTCGAAGGACGGGCCGCCGGGCATCTGGGCGAGAAGGTCCTGTTCAGGATCATGCCCGAAGGCCTCATCGTTCCAGCCAACGCCGAACCGACGCGGCCATCGCAGCCATGTGGTCGCTCGCCGAAGATCCCGAGGCCTTGCGTGGCTTCAGATCGTGATCGCCGTCTTCCAGCCAAACGATCTCAATGTTCTGTGACAGCTGATATCCGCTGACCTCATCACGGCTGCCGAACGCGTCGCGCGCGCCCTGCACGATCAATGCCGGTGTCGCCAGGCTTGCGAGATGCTGCGTTCTCAGTTGCTCCGGCTTTCCAGGCGGATGGAAAGGATATCCGAGACACAATAGGCCGGTGATGGCACCCGCCGCATACAGCTCATCGGCCACCATGCTGGCGACACGACCACCCATCGATTTACCGCCGATAATCAGCGGCCCGGTCCGCCCAAGCGCCGCCAGCGCCGCGCGATATTCCGGGATCAGTTTCTCGGCGCGCGGCGGCGGCTTGCGCCCGGCTTCGCTGCGACGGCTGGCCATATAGCTGAACTCGAAGCGAACAACACGAAAGCCTTCAGCGGCCAGCGCGGCCGACGCCGCTTCCATCGACGTGCGCCCGCGCCGTGGGCCAACAGGATCGTGTACCTCCCTTGCTCGGGCCCTTCGGTGAGAAAGTTCACGATCGTCGACTCCATTGGAAGACTGCGGCAGGAAAGCCCTGAACTTGGCTCAGAGCATATGCTTGATCCATGGAGCGCTCCGAATCTTCCCCAACCGTGACCGCCGCGGTTCTCCCCACGGTTGCGGTCCCGGCACGATCGTTGCACCATCCCGGCTTGCCCCACGACCGGATCGCATTCTTGGCCCGTACCGACCTGCGCAATTCGTCCCGCTATTGGCGCGACCCTCGGGTTCCGGGCCTGAGCTGCCTCGTCGCCGACTTCACGAGCCATGATTACGCCCCCCACAGCCACGAGGCCTTCGTCGTCGCGATGACGGAGGTCGGCGGCGCCGAATTCAAGAGCCGCGGACGGAACGACGAAGCCAGGACTTCGACGCTGCTCGTATTCAACCCCGACGAGCCGCATTCCGGACGCATGGGTTGGAGCGAACGCTGGCGTTATCGCGGGCTCTATCTGACCCCGTGCGCGATCGAGGCCCTCAATTCCGCGCTCGGTTTGGAAACGACGGCGTATTTCTGCCGAAATACCTTTCATGATGCCGATCTGATCGAGGCCTTCCTCGAGCTGCACCGCATCCTCGACGCCGGAAACGACCCTTTCGAGGAGCGCGAACTGCTGGTGCGCAGCTTCGGAACCCTGATCCGGCGCCATGCCGCCGGCAAGGCGGATCTGATGCTGCCCCGGCGCGATGCCACCAAGGCCGCCCGTGTCCGCGAGATCATGCGCGAACGCCACGCAGAGGAACTCACGCTTGACGAGCTCGGCGGCGCGGTCGGGCTCACGCCGTTCCAATTGATCGCGCTGTTCAGACGCAGCACAGGCCTGACGCCGCACGCCTATCTCACGCAGTTGCGCCTGAAGGCCGCGATCGCCTGCCTCGGCCGCGGCACAAGCATCGCCGCAGCCGCCCTCGACGCCGGCTTCTACGATCAGAGCGCGCTGACGCGGCATTTCAAGCGCAGCTACGGCATCACCCCGCTGCAATGGGTGCGCGCGACCGCCGGCTGATCCGCTTTTTCAATTTCCGCCAATAGCCCCGCGGCCTGGCGCGCCAATCTCGTCCCCATGCGGATGCCCTCTCGGCATCGCGGAAAGGATGAGATGAATGTCCCGCTATTTCTGCCTCGACAATCCCGAGGTCTTGACGCTCGCGACGCAGGTCGTCGAAGCCGGGCCGGGCTGGGTCGTTCTCGCGGAAAGCCCCTTCTATCCGGGTGGCGGCGGGCAATTGCCCGATCGCGGCTCATTGGAATGGGCTGGCGGCGAGATATCGGTCGCGGGCTTCGAGAATGAGGCGGGCCGGCTTCGGCATCTGCTGGCCGCGCCCATCGAACTCCCGGCCGACCGGGTGGAGGCCCGGGTCGATCCGACCTTCCGCAGGCGCATGCGTGCGCTCCACACCGATCTGCACATCGTCAACGCCGTCGTCTTCCAGCGTTTCGACGGGGCGCTCGTCACCGGCGTCCAGATGAACGAGGACGGCACCGCGCGCATCGACTTCGACCTGCCGGATGCCGATAACGACCGCCTGCGCGCGATCGAGGAGCCGGTGAATGCGCTCATCGGGCAAGACCTCGCGGTCCGGCAGGACTATCTCCCGGAGCAGGCGGCCTTCGCGGAGCCGGGCCTGATCCGCTCGCGCTCGGTCGCTCCGCCGCCGACTGCGGACGGGCAGGTACGCATCGTCGAGATCGTCGGCCTCGACCGTCAGGCCTGCGGCGGCACCCATCTCGCCTCCACCGGAGGCTCGCCGCCGATCCGCATCCTGAAGATCGATAACAAGGGCCGGCACAACCGCCGCCTGCGGATCGGCCTCGCGGGCGCGCTGTGAGGCCGGCGATGTCGATCCTGCGGCGTCTCTGGGACCAGCCGTTGCTGCTGCTTCCCCTGCCGCCCCTGTTCTGGGCCGGGAACCTTGTGCTCGGGCGGGCATTGGCCGGCTCGTTCCCGCCGGTCTCGCTCGCGGTCGGGCGCTGGCTGGTCGCCCTGGCCTGCCTCGCGCCCTTCGTGCTCGGTACGATCCGTGCGCAGCGCCAGGCGCTCTTTCGCGCCCGCTGGCTCATCCTCGCCTGCGGAGCCTTCGGCATCGCAGGCTATAATGTGCTCGGCTACGTCGCCCTGCAGAGTGCGCCGGCGGCCAGCGTCGCCTTCCTCAACTCGACGCTGCCCCTGATGGTGCCGCTCGCGGCCTTCATGCTCGGGGTCGAGCGCGTCTCGGCGCGCACGCTCGCGGGCATCGCCATCTCCTTCCTGGGCGTGGCCTGGATCGTCGCGCGCGGCGAGCCGTCGACGCTGTCGCGTCTGGGCTTCGGCGGCGGCGAGCCGTTGCTGCTGGTCGCGGTCGCCAACTACGCCGTCTATTCGGTGCTGTTGCGACGTCGCCCCGCCGATCTTGATCCGCTCGTCTTCCTGGCCGCGACGATGGTGGCGGGGCTTTTCGTGCTGCTGCCGTTCTGGGTCTGGGAGCTGGCGCAGGGCGCCACGATCCCCACAGCGTCCGGCCCGCTCGCCGCCGTGCTCTACATCGGCATCTTCGCCTCGCTGCTGGCCTTCGTCATCTGGAACCGCTGCGTCGCGACGCTGGGGCCGAGCGTCACTGGCGCCTCCTTCCATCTCGTCGCCCTATTCACCGCGGTGCTCGCCTTCCTCCTGCTGGGCGAGCCGGTGCGCCCGTTCCATCTCGCCGGTGCGTCGCTGATCCTCTGCGGCTTCGGTCTCGCGGCCTTCAGCGGGCGCCCTTTCGTCTCCCGTTCCTCCGGAGCTCTCAAGCCATGACCGTGTTTTCGCATGAAGCCTTCGCCGATCACGAGCAGGTGGTGTTCGTCTGCGACGCAGCAACCGGGTTGAAGGCGCTGATCGCAATCCACGACACCTCGCTCGGCCCTGCGCTCGGCGGCTGCCGCATGTATCCCTATGCCGACGAGCAGGCGGCCTTGCGCGACGTGCTGAGGCTCTCGCACGGGATGACCTACAAGGCCGCGGCCGCAGGGCTCGACCTCGGCGGCGGCAAGGCGGTCATCATCGGCGATCCGCGCCGACAGAAGACGCCCGAGCTCCTGCAGGCCATGGGCCGGGCGGTCGAGCGGCTCGGCGGGCGCTACATCACCGCCGAGGATGTCGGCACCTCGGTGGCCGATTTCGCCGAGGTTCGCAGGACGACCGGCCATGTCGTCGGCCTGCCCACCGAACTCGGCGGCAGCGGAGACCCGTCGCCGACCACCGCGCTTGGCGTCTTCCACGGCCTGAACGCGGCCGCGCGGCACCGTTGGGGCGCGACGCGCCTGTCCGGCTGCGCGGTCGCCGTCCAGGGATTGGGCAATGTCGGCTGGCATCTCTGCCAGTTGCTGCATGAGGCAGGGGCGTCGCTCACGATCAGCGACCTCGACGAGAGCCGCGTTGCGAAGGCCGTCGCGACATTCTCGGCCTGCGCCGTGGCCCCCGAGGCGATCTATGCGGCTGAGGTCGACATGTTCGCCCCTTGCGCGATGGGCGCCGTGCTGGACGATACGAGCATCGCCCGGCTGCGCTGCGGCATTGTCGGTGGCGCTGCGAACAACCAGCTCGCCCGCGAGGACCATGGCGAGCAGTTGCGCGCCCGCGGCATCCTTTATGCACCCGACTTCGTGATCAATGCCGGTGGCATGATCCGCGTTGCCTCGGAGCGCACGGGCTACGACCAGGATTTCGTCGATCGCGGCGTCGAGGGTATCGGCCGCACGCTGCAGGCGATATTCGAGAGCGCAGAGGCTGCCGGCGTGCCCACCCAGACGGCCGCCCTGCGCCATGCGCGAGCCCGGCTCGCCCGCGCCCGTGGCGGGCATGCTTTGGCGGCCTGAGCCGATGAGCGCGACCGTCTCACTGCTGGAAGAGCTGGTCGGCTTCGACACCACGTCGAGCCGATCGAACCTGGCTCTCGTCGGCCGCGTCGCCGACCGCCTCGACGGCCTCGGCGCCCGCATCCGGCTCAGCCATGACGACGACCGCACCAAGGCGAACATCCTCGCCAGCTTTGGGCCGCAGGTGCCGGGCGGTATCGTGCTGTCCGGGCATACCGACGTCGTTCCGGTCGCCGACCAGGCTTGGTCATCCGATCCGTTTCGCCTGATCGAGCGCGACGGCAGGTTGTACGGCCGCGGAGCCACCGACATGAAAGGCTTCGTCGCAGCTTGCCTGTCGGCGGCCGGCGGTCTGGCGGCGTCCGGTCTTGCCCGGCCGGTCCATATCGCCTTGTCCTATGACGAGGAGGTCGGCTGCCTCGGGGTTCCGCGCCTCATCGACGATCTGTTGGCCCATGAGGAGAAGCCGGCGCTCGCGATCATCGGCGAGCCGACCGGCATGCGGATCGGCGACCGCCACCGCGGCTTCCTCGGCTTCCGCGTGCGCTTCGAAGGGCGAGCCGCGCACTCCAGCGACCCCGGCGCCGGCGCGAGCGCGATCTATCCCGCAGCCGATTTCATCCGCTTCCTGCGGACCATCGGGCATCGCACGGGCGTCGGCATCGATGGGACGACGATCAATGTCGGCCGGATCGAGGGGGGCACGGCGATCAACATCGTGCCATCCGCCTGCGAGGTGGTCTGGGAATTCCGGCCGGTCACGGCGACCGACGCCGCCGAGGTCGAAGCCCTTGTCCGCGCCTATCTCATGCGTGCGCTGCCGGACGATGTCCGCCTGTCGATAGCGCGGGACATCCACGTGCCGCCGCTGTCGACGCAGAACGAAGGGGCCGCGCTTGCGGTCGCGACAGCACTGGGGGGAATCGCCCCGCCCTTCCCGATGCCTTTCGGCACGGAGGCCGGCTTCTTCCAGTCGGCCGGCATCCCGGCCGTCGTGTGCGGCCCAGGCTCGATCGAACAAGCACATCAGCCCGACGAATGGATAGCGCGGGCCGAGCTCGATGCAGCCGACTCCTTTCTCGCCCGCCTTATCGACTGGGCCAGCCGACGAGAAGCCTGAAAGCCCGTGGCCTCGACGCCAGGGCCTGTTCCAACGAGGGGATCACCATGACAGAGTTTGCAGCCGCCCATACCGTTCCCGAACGAGACGCAGCCGCCGGAACTGGCACGTTTTCGAGCCGACGAGCCGTGATCGCCGCGGTCGTCGGCAACACGCTGGAGTGGTACGATTTCGCAGTCTACGGCTTCTTCGCGCTCACGCTCGCCAAACTGTTCTTTCCTGCAGGCGACGCGACGGTTTCGCTCCTGCTGACCGTCGCCACCTTTGGCGTCGGCTTCGTGATGCGCCCGGTCGGCGCGCTCGTGCTGGGAACGCTCGCCGACCGGCGCGGCCGCAAGGCCGCGCTCTCGCTGACGATCCTGCTGATGGCACTGGGCACGGCCATGATCGGCTTCGCGCCGACCTATGCGATGGCCGGAGCCTGGGCACCGGCCATCATCGTGCTCGCGCGGCTGGTCCAGGGTTTCTCCGCCGGCGGCGAGATCGGCGGCGCGACCGCCTTCCTGGTCGAGCATGCACCTCCGGAACGCCGTGGCCTCTATGCGAGCTGGCAGCAGGCGAGCCAGGCCGGTGCCCTGCTGCTGGGCTCCTTGACCGGCGCGCTGCTCACCGGCCTCCTCCCGCAAGCGGAGCTTGAGGCCTGGGGCTGGCGCGTGCCGTTCCTGATGGGGCTGCTGATCGCGCCGGTCGGTCTCTATATCCGCTCTCGCGTCGACGAGACCGAGGCCTTCAAGGCGATCCTGCGCGAGCGCGCCGCGCGGCCCGAGGTCACCTTCTCACCGCTGCGCGACACGCTCGGGCAACACCGCGCCGCGGTGATCACCGGGATTGGCATCACCATCGCCTGGACGGTCTGCACGTACTTCTTCCTGGTCACCATGCCGACCTATGCGGTGCGCCAGCTCGGCGTGCCGCAAAGCGCGAGCCTTCTCGCCAACAGCGTCGGTCTCGTCGTGATCGTCATGCTGGCACCGGTGTTCGGCGCCTGGTCGGACAGGATCGGCAGGCGCCCGATCATGCTGGCATCCGCACTGGGGCTGCTTCTGCTGAGTTGGCCGCTGCTGCATTGGTTGACGAGCCAACCCGGAGCGCTCAACCTCATGCTTGCGCAGATCGTCTTTGCCCTCCTGATCGCAGGCTTCAGCGGCCCCGCGCCGGCTGCGATGGCGGAGCTCTACCCACCCGCCATGCGCTCGACCGGCCTGTCCATCGCCTACAATCTCGCGGTTACCGTCTTCGGCGGCTTCGCGCCCTTCATCACGACCTGGCTGATCGCCCGGACTGGCAGCGCTCTCGCACCGGCCTGGTACGTGATGCTGGCGGCAGCCATGAGCCTCACAGCCTTGATCGCAGGCCGCAACCTGCTGAAGGCGGCCTTCGGCCGGTGATCGGAACCGGCGCTGCCAGTCCCACGGCAGTTGACGGAGGCAGCAGCGCCGCAAGCCCGGTAGCCAAATCGCAGCAAGATTGCCGGCGGGAGGCAGAGCATATGACAGCGTGTGACTCAGCCGAAATGGCTGCTCGCCAAGAGCGCAAAACCCGGGAACGCCGCAGACTGGGCCCGGACCGGCCTTTTCGCGCGGCGCTCCTGAAGGATCGACAAGCCGCAATACCGGAAACACGGCGCGTCAACGTCGATCCGGTCCTTCGATGTCAGCAAACGCCCGCCGCGGCCTCGGCCGCGCGCGGCAGGCGGTTCTTCCTGCAGCAGGAAACGTTCAGAGCAATTTAAGATCGCCGGCTGCGGTCTTGCCGCGTTCGGTCTTCAGCTCGAAAGAAACCTTCTGCCCTTCCGTCAGCGTCATCATACCGGCTTCCTTCACGGCAGTAATATGGACGAACACGTCCTTGCCGCCTTCCTCCGGTTGAATGAAGCCATACCCCTTTTCAGTATTGAACCATTTTACGGTTCCGGTCGCCATCGCCACATCCCTCGAAGCCGCGCCCACCGCCCTCCGCGCCATGTCGCGGAAGCCGGCAACAGAAGGATTCACCGAAAACCGAAACTTGTCGAGATTAAACACGATTCAGACGAATCAAATAATCGTTCAAGACCTGACCACGACGAATTGTGTCGTTGCTGCAGCACGGGACGATCCACCGAGGTAAATTTCCACCTCGCCCGGGTCGACGACGTAACGTCCCTGTTCGTCATGGGCCCCGAGGTTCGAGATCTCCAGTTTGAATCGCACGGTTTTCGTCTCTCCGGCCGCAATCATGACCTTCTCGAAGCCTTTCAGCTCGCGCACCGGCCGCGAAAGGCTCGCGACGGGCTGGCGGATATAGAGCTGCACCACTTCCTGCCCGTCGCGCGCGCCCGTATTGGTGACGTCGACGGCGACCTCGACGGAGCCGCCGAGCCGCACCGACGAGGCCGAAACGCGCGGATTGGCATAGGCGAAGTGGCTGTAGGAAAGCCCATAGCCGAAGGGGTAGAGCGGCTCGGCGCGCTCGTCCATGTAGATGGACGCGTAGCGCTCGCCCGGTTTTTCCGGCCGGCCGGTCGGAAGCTGCCCGTAATAGACCGGGATCTGGCCGACCGAGCGCGGGAAGCTCATCGGCACCCGCCCCGACGGATTGTAGCGGCCGGTCAGGATGTCCGCTATCGCGGTCCGCCCCTCCGTGCCGCCATGGAAGGTCTGCAGGATCGCGCCGACATGCTCGCTCGCCCAGGTCAGGATGAGCGGCCGGGCCGTCGCCAGCACCAGAACCACCGGCTTGCCGGTCTTGACCAGCGCCTCGAGCAGTTCCTGCTGCACCCCCGGCAGCCCAAGCTTGGTGCGTGAGGCCGCCTCGCCGATGAATTCGCAATCTTCGCCTAGCATCGCGAGCACGAGATCGCTTTCGGCGGCGGCGCGGATCGCAGCCTCCTTGTCGGCGAATTCCGTGCCGCAATTCTTGGTGAAGGCAGGCTGATAGGTAACCGAGACCTCCTTCGGCAACCGCTCGCGCAGTGCGTCCGGCAGAGGCGTGATGACCCGCCGGCCCAGTCCGGCGGGATCGGTCCAGACCCGCTCGTCTTCCGGCACCGCCATCGCACCGATAACCGCGACCGACTTCACCGTGTCGCGAACCGGCAGCGTCTCGTCGGCGTTCTTGAGCAGGATCGCGCCTTCGCGTGCCGCTTGCAGTGCGACCTCACGGGCGGCCGGCATCTGCATCTGGCGCGGTGCGGCAGCCGGATCGACATCGGGCCTCTCGAACAGGCCGAGATAGAACTTGACGCGCAGCACCCGCCGCACCGCCTCGTTCACCGCCTTCATCGGCACGCGGCCGGCACGTACCTCGTCGGCGAGGTGCTTGTGGTAGACGTCGCCCATCATGTCCATGTCGATTCCGGCCAGGAGCGCCTTGCGGGCCGCCTCGGCATCGTCGCGCGCGATGCCGTGCAGTCGGAGCTCGGAGATCGAGCCGAAATCGGAGGTGACGAAGCCGCGGAAACCCCAGCGACCGCGCAGCAGGCCGGTCAGCATGGCGCGATGCGCCGTCGTCGGCATGCCGTTCAGCGCCGTGAAAGCCGCCATCGCCGTCATGGCTCCGGCCTCGAAAGCGGCCTTGAACGGCGGCAGATGCAGGTCGAAGAGCCGGCTCGTCGGAATCCAGGTCGCGTTGTAGTCGCGCCCCGCCTCGACGGCGCCATAGCCGACGAAGTGCTTCGGCGTCGTCGCCACCCCGCCGCGCTGGTAGCCGCGCGTGCGCGCAGCCGCGACGACGGCCCCGAGATAGGCGTCCTCGCCCGCTCCCTCCAGAGCGCGGCCCCAGCGCGGATCGCGCGAGATGTCGACCATCGGCGCGAAGGTCCAGTTGATGCCGGCGGCCGAGGCCTCCCGCCCCGTCCAGTAGGCCGCCTGCTCGATCAATTCCGGGTTCCAGCTCGAAGCCTGTCCGAGCGGCAGCGGAAAATAGGTCGAGAAGCCATGGACCGCGTCGAGCCCGATGATCAGCGGGATTTTCAGCCGGCTCTCGCGCGCGGCCTTCTGCACCGCCAGAACCTCGGCCGGCACGACGAAGTTCATCACCGCGCCCATGTCGCCGCTGCGGACCTGATTGATGTCGAAGCCTTCGCCGCGCCCCGAGAGGTGGAGCTGGCCGACCTTCTCCTCAAGCGTCATTCGCGCGATCAGCGCATCGACCTTGCGTTCGATCGCGCGCGCCTCGCGTCCGGTTTTCCAGGCGACAGGCTGCTGTGCCCATGCGATGCCGGTCGGGATCAGCAGCAGCAGGGCCGCGACAAGCCGCAGAAGCATCGAGGGCATCTCTCCGAAGAATACGGGAAGTAGGAGAAGTCCGCGCCTCACTGAATGGTTCCCCGCCTCCTGGCTCGTCCATTGCATAGCCTCTGGCGCTCGCAGCCTCCAGCCGATACAGGGCTCGCCATGTCCCAGACCGCCGTCGCCGCCATGCCGCAGCAGCACCGTCTCTACGAAGATCTGCTCGCCCTTCCCCTGGGCACGCTGATGATCAGCATCGGCATCGTGCTCTTTGCCAAGGCGACGCTGCTGACGGGCGGCGCGGCCGGGCTCGCCCTGCTGCTGCAATTCGCCACGGGCGCCGATTTCAGCCTGCTCTTCTTCGTCATCAATCTGCCCTTCTACTGGCTCGCCTTCCGGCGGATGGGCTTTGCCTTCACGCTACGCACGATCGCTGCCGTTGCGCTGATCTCGCTCTTCGTCTGGGCGACCCCGGGCTGGTTCCGGATCGAGGCGGTAGCGCCGCTCTATGCCGCCATCGCCGGTGGCGTCGCGATGGGGCTCGGCCTGCTGGCATTGGCGCGCCACCGCACCGCCATCGGCGGGGTCAACATCCTCGCGCTCTACATGCAGGAGCGCCATGGCCTGCGCGCCGGCTTGGTCCAGCTCGGCATCGACGCGGGGATCTTCGCGGCCGCCCTTTTCGTGCTTCCGCCGGACAAGGTCGCCCTGTCGCTGGTCGGCACGCTCGTGCTCAACGCCATCCTGGCGATGAATCACAAGCCGGGCCGCTACATGGCGATCTCCTGATGGAAGGCCCTCCTACTGCTCGGAGAGGTTGCGCCCTGACCATCGGCATGCGAGTCAGCCGAAGCAGCTGACGGGAAGCGAACGGCGAGACGAGACCATGGCCCAGCCTCTGACCATCGAAGACCTGCGCCTCCTGGCCAAGCGCCGCGTCCCGCGCATGTTCTACGACTACGCCGATTCCGGCGCCTGGACCGAGAGCACCTATCGCGCGAACGAGACCGACTTCGCCAAGATCAAGCTGCGCCAGCGCGTCGCCGTCGACATGACCGATCGCTCGCTGGCATCCGAGATGATCGGCCAGCCGGTCTCGATGCCGGTAGCCCTCGCCCCCACCGGCCTCACCGGCATGCAGCACGCCGATGGCGAGATCCTCGCGGCGCGCGCAGCCGCCAAGGCCGGCGTGCCCTTCACCCTCTCGACCATGAGCATCTGCTCGATCGAGGACGTGGCGAACCACACCCAGGCGCCGTTCTGGTTCCAGCTTTATGTGATGAAGGACCGCGACTTCATCTCCCGCCTGATCCAGCGTGCCAAGGCCGCCGGCTGCTCGGCGCTGGTCCTGACGCTGGACCTGCAGATCCTCGGCCAGCGCCACAAGGACATCCGCAACGGCCTCTCCGCCCCGCCGAAACCGACGATTGCCAACCTGATCAACCTCGCCTTCAAGCCGCTCTGGTGCCTGAAGATGCTGGACACGCCGCGCCGGCAGTTCGGCAACATCGTCGGCCACGTCAGCGGCGTCGCCGACATGTCGTCGCTCTCCAACTGGACCGCCAGCCAGTTCGATCCGAAGCTCAACTGGGACGACGTCCAGTGGATCAAGGATCAATGGGGCGGCAAGCTGATCCTCAAGGGCATTCTCGACCCGGAGGACGCCGAGATGGCGGCCAAGAGCGGCGCCGATGCGCTGATCGTCTCGAACCATGGCGGCCGCCAGTTGGACGGCGCCCTGTCCTCGATAGAAGCCCTCCCCGGCATCGTCGAGCAGGTCGGCAACCGCATCGAAGTTCTGTTCGACGGCGGCATCCGCTCGGGTCAGGACGTACTGAAGGCGGTCGCGCTCGGCGCCAAGGGCACCTTCATCGGCCGCGCCTTCCTCTACGGGCTCGGCGCCATGGGCGAGCAGGGCGTCACCGCCGCGCTCGACATCATCCGCAAGGAACTCGACGTCACCATGGCCCTTTGCGGCAAGCGTGACATCAGGGATGTCGATGCGAGCATCCTTGTCGGCGGCAAGCCGACAGCCTGATCTACCGCGCGGAGACCCTACCCTGAGACCCCTGGCCTACAACCCGGGCGGGACCGCGCCGGCGGACCTGCCCGCGGCGGCTCGCTTGAGCCTCCCGCAGCGACTATTCGCCGGCCCATCCTTCGCAGACCGTCTGGCGGCCGCTGGTAACCGGCCGGCCGGCTTCGACTATCTGCGCCTCCTGCTCTCGACGCTCGTCATCGTCACTCATGCGGTGGGTGTGGCCTACGGCGTCGGCGAAACGCTTCGGATCTTCGGCGGAGCGCTGCGTCCGGCGGTGGCCCTGATCCTGCCGATGTTCTTCGCATTGAGCGGCTTTCTCGTCGCCGGCAGCCTCGAACGCTGCCGGTCGCTGATCTCGTTCCTCGGGCTGCGGCTGCTCCGGCTGGTCCCGGCCCTTGCCGTGGAGACCTTTGCGGCAGCCATCGTTATCGGCGCGATCTTCACGACGCTGCCGCTGAAGGAGTATTTCGCCAGCCCGCTCTTCCGGCAGTATTTCCTGAACATCCTCGGCGTCGTCCAGTTTCTCCTGCCGGGCGTGTTTCTGGACAATCCGTGGCCGGGACTGGTCAACGGCCAGCTCTGGACCCTGCCATGGGAGCTGTACTGCTACCTGATCATCGCCGGCATCACGGCAATCGGGCTGTCGCGCCGGGAGGATCGCGCTCTTGCAACGATCCTCGTCGTCCACGCCGTCATTTTCGTCATCTATGTCCTGATCAGGCGTCAACAGCCGGGCGTCACCGTCTCGGGGCCCGTGCTGATCCTCTGTTTTCTCTACGGCATCGGCTTCTATCTGTTCCGGAACCGGATCGTGTGGAGCAAGGCGCTGTTCGCGCTGTCCCTCGCAGCGACGCTGCTGGGGTTGAGCTTCCCGGGCGGCGACTATCTGATCGCCCTGCCCTGCGCCTATCTGACTGCCTTCATCGGGCTGACCCGGCCGCGCCGCGTCTGGCTGGTCTCGTCGGGCGACTATTCCTATGGCCTGTTCCTCTACGGCTTCCCGATCCAGCAGGCCGTGGTCGCCAGCTTCGGCGCGGGAGGACAGTCCTGGTGGGCCAATGCTGCCATCTCCTGGTGCCTGGCATTCGCCCTCGCCTTCCTCTCCTGGCACCTCGTCGAAAAAAACGCGATGAAGCTGCGCCCGCGGCTCCTCGCCACCGAAACAAATCTGCTCGCGCGCCTGCCGGGGCCCGATGTCTTCGCCGGATGGCTCCGCTCTCGCCGCGTCATCACCGCCTTTGCCGTAGTGCTCATCGCCGCCGCGGCAGCCGGCACCTATCTCGCGTTGCGCAAACCGGCCGAGAACTTCCCGCTTCTGGCGAGGCTCGCAGTCATCAACGCCCAGATCGGCGAAGCCGACGCGGATTATGTTTTCATAGCCGGCGACTCCAACGCCGAGATGATCAACTCCACCCATCGCCTCTGCGGCCGCAACGTCGTCAACGCCGGTATCAGCGGCGCCAAGATGACGGATATGAACGGCCATTGGGCGAAGTTCGCTTTTACGAAGAAGCCAAGCAAAATCGTCATCCTGGTCGGCACCAACGACCTGCATCGCAAGCGTAATCCCACTCAGCCGAAGTACCTCGACGCATTCGAACGCAACACAGACCGGCTCATCGCCAGCGCAGCCGCGCTGTCCGCGAAGGTCTTCGTCGCCGCCGTTCCCCCCGCCGAGCCCTCGATGATCAAATATTATGAGCCGGCGGCGGTCGTCGCCCTGTCGGAGAGGCTGAAGCGGGCCTGCGATCGCAACGCCTGCACCTTCATCGACCCCTTCGCCGGCACCCGCGACGGAGCCGACGGCCTCGCCAAGCCGGACAGCACCCATGACGGCATCCATGTGCGGTCGTACCGGGAGGCCATGACGTCGGTCGAAGCCGAAATCTGCGGCTGATCGCCCGCTTTCCGAAGCCGGCCCAAAAGCCTCGGATGGCCCCTCCTCCGCAGAGCGGCCGGTCGGCGCCCGCCGCCTCCCCAAAAGCAAAGCCCGCCGGCGACCGGAGGCGCATCGGCGGGCTCGACGGAAGGCAGCGGCAGGACGAGAGCGCCGCATCGCGCGGCGCCCTCGCGAAAGCTCAGCGCGTGAACTTCTTGTACTGGATGCGCTTCGGAATGGTGGAGTCGATGCCGAGGCGGCGCTTCTTGTCCTCCTCGTACTCAGCGAAATTGCCCTCGAACCACTCGACATGGCTGTCGCCCTCGAAGGCGAGGATGTGGGTCGCGATGCGGTCGAGGAACCAGCGATCGTGGCTGATGATCACGGCGCAGCCGGCGTAGTCCTCCAGCGCCTCTTCCAGCGCCCGCAGCGTATCGACGTCGAGGTCGTTGGTCGGCTCGTCGAGCAGGAGGACGTTGGCGCCCGATTTCAGCATCTTGGCGAGGTGGACGCGGTTGCGCTCGCCGCCCGAGAGCGAGCCGACCTTCTTCTGCTGGTCGCCGCCCTTGAAGTTGAAGGCCGAGCAATAGGCCCGCGAATTGATCTCTTTCTTGCCGAGATAGATGATGTCGTTGCCGCCCGAGATCTCCTCCCAGACGTTCTTCTTGTCGTCGAGCGAGTCGCGGCTCTGGTCGACATAGCCGAGCTGGACGCTCTCGCCGATCTTGATCGTGCCGGCATCCGGTTTCTCGACGCCGGTGATCATCTTGAACAGCGTCGTCTTGCCGGCGCCGTTGGGACCGATGACGCCGACGATGCCGCCCGGCGGCAGCTTGAAGCTGAGCCCGTCGATCAGGAGCTTGTCCTGGAAGCCCTTCGACAGGTCCTCGAAATCGACGACGTTGTTGCCGAGGCGTTCGGCGATAGGGATGATGATCTGTGCGGTATCCGGCCCCTTGTTCGAGGCCTTCTGCACCAGTTCGTCATAGCGCTGGATGCGAGCCTTGCTCTTGGCCTGCCGCGCCTTCGGCGAGGCCGCCATCCACTCCGCCTCGCGCTCCAGCGTCTTCTGGCGCGACACGTCCTCGCGGCCTTCCTGGGCGAGGCGCTTCTGCTTCTGCACCGACCAGGCCGAGTAATTGCCCTCATAGGGAATGCCCTGGCCGCGATCGAGCTCGAGGATCCAGCTCGTGACGTTGTCGAGGAAGTAGCGATCGTGAGTGACGATCAGGATCGCGCCCGGATAGGTCCGCAGGTGGCCTTCGAGCCAGGCGGTGGTCTCGGCATCGAGATGGTTGGTCGGCTCGTCGAGCAGCAGCAGTTCCGGCTGCTCCAGCAGGAGCTTGCACATGGCGACGCGGCGGCGCTCGCCGCCCGAGAGCTTGTCGACCTGCCAGTCATCCGGCGGGCAGCGCAGCGCGTCCATCGCCTGGTCGACCTTGGAATCGAGATCCCACAGCCCCTTCGCCTCGATCTCGTCCTGGAGATTGGTCATCTCGTCGGCGGTCTCGTCCGAATAGTTCATGGCGAGCTCGTTGTAGCGGTCGAGGATCGCCTTCTGCGGCGCGACGCCGAGCATGACGTTCTCGCGGACGGTCAGCTCCTCAGCCAGCTTCGGCTCCTGCGGCAGGTAGCCGACACGTGCGCCCTCGGCGACCCAGGCCTCGCCGGTCCACTCCTTGTCGAAGCCCGCCATGATCTTGAGCAGGGTCGACTTACCGGCGCCGTTGACGCCGAGCACGCCGATCTTGGCGTCCGGGTAGAAGGACAGGTGGATGTCCTTCAGCACCTGCTTGCCGCCCGGATAGGTCTTGGACAGGCCACGCATATGGTAGATGAACTGGCGGGACATGAGGCGAGCGGGCTCCGCTTTCAGGCGCTTGGCGACGGGATGTCGGGAAATCTGGCCGCTATGTAGCGAGCAGCCGCGCCCGCCGCAACCGCATCGGGCGATTGCGGCGGCTGCGCGTGTCCTGAACAATGGACCGACTGCGGCCGGGACTCGATCCGAGATGTCAGATTACGATGGCAAGGCGATGATCGAGCTGCGGCTGCGCGACGGCGCGCAGCTCTTCAACAGCCTCGACCCTTTCCCCTTTCGCGAGGGCGACCTCGCGGCCGAGGCCGAGGGGTATATTCTCGATTGGGCGCGCGACCTGCCAAAGGACAAGCCGATCGCAATCGTGATCCATCTCGAAAAGCCCGATTCTCCGGACAAGCCGCTGCCGGACCTCGCCACCGCCATCACCCGCTGGTTCGCAGGCCGGGCGAGCGCCGAAACCCGCGCATTGCACGAGCTTTTCCACGACGGCCGCCTCGCCTTGATGATTGGTTTTGCCGGGCTCGCCGCCTGCCTGTCCCTCAGCTGGCTGCTGACCCAGGACAGTGAAGGCCCCTTCGCGCGCGTCTTCCGGGAAAGCCTGATCATCATCGGCTGGGTGGTGATCTGGCGCCCGGCCGAAATGTTTCTCTACGACTGGGTGCCGATCCTGCGCCGCAGAAAGCTCTACCGCCGCCTCGCCGAGGCGAATGTCGAGGTCAGATTGCCCGAGCAGTGAAATGCGTATGGCGGGCCGCGTCTCGGCGCCAGTTCACAAAACCGCCAGAGCGCTTCCAACGGCCCGCCATTTGCCTGATCGTCGCCGGAAAAGGGAAAGCAGGAGCGTGCGATGAATCTGTCGAGCCCCTTCGCAGCACTGGCATTTGTCGTCGCCGCTATCGCAGGTTTCATCCCCTCGCCCACCCGCGCCCAATCCGGCGAGCCGGGCTGCCGCCCGGAGATGGCGCGCCTTGGCCTGCCGATCCAGCGCGTGCAACTGGCCAAGGACGAGGTGCGGCTGACCTTCGTCGGCCATGCCACCTTCCTGATCGAGACGCCCGGCGGTGTGAAGATCGCGACCGACTACAACGACTATGTCCGTCCGCCGGTGACGCCCGACATCGCCACGATGAACAAGGCGCATGCGACCCACTACTCGAACCATCCCGATCCCGGCATCAAGCAGGTGCTGCGCGGCTGGGACCCGGAGGGCAAGGGCGCCGCTCATCACGACGTTACGCTGGACGACGTCCGCGTGCGCAATGTGCCGACCAATATCAGGACCTATGATGGAGGCACCGATTACGACGGCAACTCGATCTTCGTCTTCGAGATCGGCGATCTCTGCATCGCCCATCTCGGCCATCTGCATCACCCGCTCGAACCCGGCCATCTGCGCGCGCTCGGCCGGGTCGATGTCGTGCTCTTCCCGGTTGATGGCAGCTATACACTTGACCAGGAGGGCATGATCGAGGTGCTGAAATCCCTTCAGGCCAAGATTATGATCCCGATGCATTTCTTCGGCGGCGGTACGCTGAACCGCTTCCTCGCCCGCACGCAGGATCTCTGGCCGGCCGAGCGGCGCGAGCAGCCGGCGATCACGTTGAGCAAGGCCACATTGCCGGCGACGCCCACCGTGATCGTCCTGCCCGGACATTAGCGCCCGGCGTCAGGTGTTCACCCCACCATCCACTGCAAAGCCCGCGCCGGTGAGGAAGCGCCCTTCCTCGCTGGCGAGATAGGCCACGGCGCCGGCAATATCCTCCGGCCTGCCATAGGCGGGAATGGCCATGCGCGCGAGTTGCGCCTCGGCACGCGGGCCGTTGGCCGGATTCATGTCGGTATCGGTCGAGCCGGGATGGACGATATTGACGGTGATGCCGCGCGGGCCGAGATCGCGCGCCAGCCCCTTGGTGAAGCCGATCAGCGCCGCCTTGCTCATCGCGTAGAGCGTCACGTTGGGTTCGACGACCCGGTCGGCGAGGCAGGACCCGATCGAGATGATCCGCCCGCCCTTGCCGAGGTACGCGGCGGCCGCCTGCGAGGCCAGCACCACCGAGCGGATATTGACCGCAAGGGTCGCGTCGATGTCGGCAAGGCTCCATTCCGCGACCGGGCCGCCGCGATAGATGCCGGCATTGTTGACGAGGATGTCGAGGCCGCCGAGCGCCTTCGCCGCCTCGTCGACAGAGCGCTTCACGGCGGCGGGATCGGCACTGTCTGCGGCGATGGCGACGCCCTTGCGCCCGAGCGCCTCGACCGCCTTCACGACCTCGGCCGCCTTGTCGGCGGAGCGCTCATAGGTCAGCGCGACATCGGCGCCCTCGCTTGCCAGTCGCCGGGCGATGGCGGCGCCAATTCCACGGCTGCCACCGGTGACCAGGGCGCGCTTTCCAGCAAGGCCGGACATGGCAAACTCCATCTATGTGATGATCGATACACAAATAGGTGACGCGCTTGCCTCACGCCGTCAAGAGAAATATATAACGACCGACACAGAAATTTCGGAGATGGAATAGCGATGGCGGAGCGAGGGCGGCCGCGCAGCTTCGACCGGCAGTTCGCGCTGCAGCGCGCCATGGAGGTGTTCTGGGATCGCGGCTATCAGGCGGCGTCGATGAGCGACCTCACCGGTGCGATGCGCATCAATTCGCCGAGTCTCTACGCCGCTTTCGGCAGCAAGGAAGAGCTCTATCGCGAGGCCATCGCCCATTTCGCCGCGACGGAGAGCGACGACATTCTCAGCCCCTTGCAGGACGCGCCGACCGCGCGTGCGGCGCTGGAAGGTTATCTCATCGCCAGCGCCGAGACCTTCACCCGCCCCGGCCGCCCACCCGGCTGCATGGTCGTGCTCTCGGCGGTCAATGCGGTCGGCGTCGGCGAGGAAACCAGCCGCATTCTGCGGGAAATGCGGGCCGGCAGCGTCACCATGATCGAGGAGCGGCTGAGCCGTGCGGTCGCGGAAGGCGAGTTGCCCGCGTCCCTCGATCTGCGGGCCCTCGCCAGCTACTACGTCACCGTCCAGCAGGGCATGTCGATCCAGGCCCGCGACGGCGCCTCGCGCGCGATGCTGGAAGCGATCGTGCAGGGCGCCATGGCGGGATGGGACGGCCTGACGCGGCCGCGTGCTGCAGCCTGAGCATTCGCGTTAACGCCTCGCTGAGGCTGATCCGAAGCTTCGCTTGCCCTTGCGGCAGATCGCGACATCCTGCCGGCAACCGGGAGATCGCCCATGCGCCGCGTCGCCGCCGCCGCCTGCCTGTTCGCCGCCGCCACCTTCCTGCCCGTTCAGGCGGAAGCCGCCGGGTTCCGTGGCGGGCGCGGCAGCGCCGCCACCAAGACCAGCCGCAGCGTTGTCATCGTCCCCGGTGCAGCCGCCGCCAATCGCGCTCAGGCTGCGGAAGCCGGAAAGCCCGAGCGGGTGCCCTTCCCGCCTTCCGACACGCCGCGCGAGGAACCCGTTCTGCTGCGCCTGACCGCCAATGAAGGCAACCAGAAGCCCTGGTGCCGGACCGATGTGGTCGTCGGCGGCTTCTGCATCCTGAACTAAGCCCCGCCCTCAGGAATCCCCGCCGATATCGTCCGGCAGATTCGCCGGGATCTGGCCGGGCCGCTTCGGCTTGGTCAGCGGCGTCGGGACTGGCGCGTTGTTCCTGAGCAACTCCCGTCCGGAGTAGAGATCGCCTGCCAACTGCAGGTCGAAACGCTCATCGTCGCGCCGGCGCACATCAGCCTCGATCGCCTCGGCCTCGTCTTCGGGAACGCCGAGGCATTTCAGCAGGGCCGTGCCGAAGACCATCGCCGATTCGAAGGTTTCCCGGATCTGATACTCGACGCCGGCATGGACAAGGTCGAGCGCGTGCCCCCGGTCATAGGCCCGCACGAACAACTTGGCGTGCCCGAACTCGGCCTGCGCCAGCTGCACGATCGCATCCGTAGTCTGCTGCCGGTCGACGCAGACCACGATCACTTCGGCCCGCTCGGCGCCGGCGGCTTGGAGGATGTCGCGCCGGGTTCCGTCGCCGTAATAGAGCTTGAAACCGAACTGCGACGCGGCCCGGATCATCCCGACATCGAAATCGATGATCGAGACGCTGATGCCGCGGGCGAGCAGCGCCTGGCTCGCAACCTGGCCGAAACGGCCGAAGCCGACGATCAGCGCCTGCCCCTTGAGCCCGTCCGCCACCTCGATGCCGTCGAGATCGGTCGGTGCCGCAGGCATGAAGCGGTCGAGCGCCAGCGCAAGCATTGGCGTCAGCGCCATCGAGATGATCACGGTGCCGCTCGCGATGGCGGTGGTGCGCGGATCGAAGATGCCGGCGGCGGCAGCCGCCGCATAGAGCACGAAGGCGAACTCGCCGCCTTGCGAGAACAGCGCGACGCGCGTGATCGCCTCGCGCCAATCCGAGCCGAAGAGCTTGGCGACGATGAAGATGCCGAGCGCCTTGACCGCCATGAAGCCGATGACGGCGGCCAGGACGAGGCGCCATTCGCGCGCCACGACGCCAAGATCGAGCGACATGCCGACGGCGAGGAAGAAGAGCCCGAGCAGGATGCCGCGGAACGGCTCGATATCCGCCTCCAGCTGATGCCGGAACGTGGATTCGGAAAGGAGCACCCCAGCGAGGAAGGCGCCCATTGCCATCGACAGGCCGCCGAGTTGCATGGCCAGCGCCGAGCCGAGCACGACGAGCAAGGCCGCGGCGGTCATGACCTCCCGCGCCTCGGCCGCCGCCAGCACGCGGAACATCGGGTTAAGCAGCCAGCGCCCGGCCGCGATCAGTCCGCCGAGCGCGCCTGCCGCGATGGCGAAAGAGACCCAGGCCTGTTCGCTGCCGCCCCGCTGCGGCGACAGCAGCGCCACGATCGCAAGCAGCGGCACGATGGCGAGGTCTTCCAGCAGCAGGATCGAGACCGCCTTCTGGCCCTGCGGCGTCGAGGTCTCGCCGCGCTCGTTCAGCATCTGCATGACCACGGCGGTCGAGGACAGAACGAAGCCCATCGCCGCGATGAAGGCGACCTGGGGGCCGAGGCCGCCAGCCATGCCGAGCAGCGTGAGGAGGAAGCCGCAGGTCAGAACCTGCGCGATGCCGAGCCCGAAGATGCTGCTCCTGAGGCCCCAGAGCCGCGAGGGCTGCATTTCCAGCCCGATCACGAACAGGAACATCACCACGCCGAATTCGGCGATGTGGAGGATGCCTTCCGGGTTCGAGAACAGGCCGAGGCCGAAGGGGCCGATCACGATCCCCGCGCCGAAATAGCCGAGCACCGAGCCGAGCCCAAGCTTGCGGAAGATCGGCACGGCCACGACGCCGGCGCCGAGCAGCGCCACGACCTTGACGAGGTCGCTCGTCAATCCTGCCTCGGCAGCCATTCGCCTTCCCTTCGCGGCGGGCTCGACTGTGGCCCGCCGTTCAAACCTAGCGGGCGCGCCGAAGGTTCAACAAGGCGGTTGTTCGATAATCACGCAGCGAGCCACGCGGGCACGCCCATCCGGTCGGTGTCAGCCCGCGCGGCTGGTCCGCCCTTCCAGCGGATAGGCCGGATCGGAATAGCCGGGCGTCGAGGGGTGGCCCGGGGGCACGAGGCTGTCGACCAACGCCTCGTCCTCGCTATCGAAACCCGCATCGATCGCCGCGAGATAGGCCTGCCATTGCTCGAAGGTGCGCGGCCCGGCGATCGCCGCCGTAACGAAGGCGTTGTTCAGCACCCAGCGCACCGCGAACTGGATCGGCGTCAGCCCCTTCTTAGCCGCATGCTCCTTCAGCGTCTGGGCGATGGCGAGGCTCTCCTCGCGCCATTCCGCCTGCATGATCCGCTTGTCGCCGCGACCGGCGCGCGTGCCCTCTGGCGGCGCCTCACCGGGCGCGTATTTCGCCGTCAGCACGCCGCGCGCCAGCGGCGAATAGGAGGCGACGCCGAGCCCGAAATAGCCGCAGGCCGGCAGATGCTCGACCTCGGGCATGCGGTTCATCGCGTTGTAATAGGGCTGGCTGACGACCGGCCGGTCTATGCCGAGCTCGTCGCAGAGCCGGCAGATCTCGGCCAGCCGCCACGCCCGGTAGTTCGAGACGCCGAAATGCCGGATCTTGCCCTGGCGGACGAGATCGGCAATCGCGTGCACCGTCTCCTCCAACGGCGTCTGATGATCCTCCTTGTGGAGGTAATAGATGTCGATCGTCTCGGTGCCGAGCCGGCGCAGGCTGTCCTCGCAAGCGCGCATCATCCAGCGACGCGACAGCCCGCCGCTCATCGGCCCCGGCCCCATCGCACTCGCCACCTTGGTCGCCAGCACCCAGTCATGGCGATTGGGGGCGATGGCGCGGCCTGTGACCTCCTCCGATCGCCCCTCATTGTAGACATCGGCCGTGTCGATGAAATTGATGCCGGCTTCGCGAGCATTGTCGACGATGCGGCGCGACGTCGCCTCATCGGTCGGCCCCCCGAACATCATCGTGCCCAGGCATAGCGGCGAGACCTTGAGGCCGGAACGGCCGAGGCGACGATAATCCATGTCGATCATCCTTCGGATGGGGAAGCGCCGAGCCTGCCGCAGCGCTATCTTCGACGCCAGAGCCGACGGCGCAGGCGCGCCCTGCACGGCGCGGCCAGCAGCAAGGAAACGCTTAATCTTTCGTGACAGGATGCGCCGTTGTCACATGGCCGCCCGATGAATCTCGCCCAGCTCGTTCAGAGCCAGACCTTTGCCACCCTGCTGCACGCCCTCGAATCGGCGGGTGAGCTGACGGCTGGCCGGACGGTGCAGGCCAGGTTGCTCTCGCTGGAGACGGACGGCACGGCAAGCGCGATGATCGGCGATAGCAAGGTCGCGCTTGTGCTGGCGGGCCCCCAGGCTAAGCAGGCGGAACTGCAGCCGGGAGCCACCCTGCTGCTGCGGCTGGACCCGCCCGAGCAAGCCGGCGGCGATCTGCGCGCCACCTTGGTCGAGGTGCATCCGCCCACTACGTCGCCCGCCCCTCCGGCCGCCTCGCAGCCGACCGTCGCATTTCCGGCGCCCCGAACAGGCATGCCGCTGCCGGCTGGCAATACGCAGTCGATCGCTCCGGCACCGGCCGCGCCGCCTTTGCCGGCCACCAGCCAGCCGCCGCTTTCAGGGCCGGCAGCCATTCCCGCCTATCCCACCGTTCCGTCCGCCGTCAGCCCGCTTGCCGCCCCTGCGTCGACAGCCGCACCCGGCATCTCCCCGCAGCCCCGAGCGCCTGCGGCGCCGCCGCCAGCTGACCCCGCCATTCCAAATCCCGCCACGGCGCGCAGTCTTGCCGGGCCGCTGCTCGGCTCCGTGCTGCAGACCCAGGACAGCCTCGCTCCGCTCTTCGCCAACCTGCGCGGCCTCGCGCAGGGTTCGATCGCGCTGACCTTGCCGAAGCCTCTGCTGGCGGCGATCGACCGCGTACTCGCCCAGGCGATACCGGCCGAGCGCCAGCCGGTCACGGCGCAGCGGCTGAAGGAGGCGTTCCAGAGCTCGGGTCTCTTCACGGAGGCTCGCCAGGCCATCGGAGCGCCCGCCCCGCGGCAAGGCGATCTCAAGACCGGCCTCCAGGCGCTGCGCGAGACGCTGCTGCCGATCATCGAGAGCCTGTCGCCCGGGCCGAAGGCGAGCCAGCCGGACCGCTCTGCCGCAGCGCTCGCACTCGACCGGCTCTCCGACAGCCCGCCGGGCGCCACGGCAGACAGCGCCAGCCGCACCGCTCCGCCGCGCCGCGACGGCCCGCTGCTGCCACAGGCAGCCACCGAGCCAACGCTTTCGCCGGGCGAAAAGCCGCTCGCCATCGTCGCGACGCTGCTCGATCAGGCCGATGCGTCTCTGGATCGCATCAAGCTCACCCAATATGCCTCGCTACCGCTGGACCAGGCGCGGCAGGACAGCAGCCAGCCGGCGCAGCGCTGGCTCGCCGAGATCCCGATCGCCTTCCAGCACGGCACAGCAATCCTGCCGCTGCAGGTCGAGCGCGAAGCGCCGCGGCGGGACGTCCAGGGTGTGAGTCCGCCCCTCTGGCGCATCCGCTTCGCCCTCGATGTCGAGCCGATGGGGCCCTTGCAAGGAGTGGTCACCTTGCAGGCACGCGATGTCGGCGTGACGCTCTGGGCCGAGCGCGAGGAAACCAGCCAGCTTCTGCGCGGTGCCGCGCCCGGTCTCGAGAGCGCCTTGCTCCATGCCGACTTCAGCAGCGGTGCCATCGATATCCACACCGGGCAGCCCCGTGTGATGCAGCCGACGGCCGGCCAGTTTCTGGATCGCCTGTCATGAATCCGCAGCCGCCCCGCATCGCCGTCGCGCTCGAATATGACGGCCACGGCGCACCGCGCGTCACCGCCAAGGGACGCGGCGAACTGGCGGAGCGTATCGTCGACACCGCGCGCGAACATGATGTCGCGGTCGAGCAGAACGCTATCCTCGCCCAGGCGCTCTCGGCCATCGAACTCGACGACCAGATCCCGGAAGAACTCTATCGCGCGACGGCCCAGGTGATCGCCTTCGTCCTCGCATTGCGCGGCGAATGGCGCCGGCCGAACCGCGACGGCCATCGATCTTGAGCGGCATCGTCGTCAGGCGCATCGGCCCAGCCGCTTACGCGGAGCTGGGGCCGGCTTTCGCGGAACTCGCCGATCATGCGGTCGAGCCGAATCCGCATATGGCGCCGGCCGCCGTCAGCGCGGCGACCCTGCTCGTCCCCGAGGAGGAGATCATCGTCCTCTGCGCCTGGTTCAGCGAGGCGCTCGATTTCGAGCGGCTGGTCGGTGTCTGGGCCTTCAGGCGTGTGCAGGGCTGGCGCAGCGGTTTCGCCGGCGCCCTCGCCGCGCCGCTCGTGCCGCTCTACGAGGTCTCTTCGCTGCCCGTGCTCGACCACGACCACGCGGCGGAGGCCGCGCGGGCGCTGATGCGCTATCTCCTGGCCTCGCGCGACTTGCCGCATGCGCTTCTGCTGCCGCTGCTGCCACTCGACGGCCCATGCTATGCCGCCCTTTCGGAAGCCAACCGCCAGACGGGCAGCCGGATCTCGATCTACGAGCGCTGGACCCGGCCGGTGATGGTCCCTCAGCCCGGCGACGATTTGGAGCGCTATCTGCGGCGCTCGCTCGGCTCCAGCTACAAGAAGCGGATGCAGCAGTTCCGGGCGGTGGCGAAGCATGGCGCGCTGACCTTCCGCCGGAGCCGCGGCGCCGCGGCACTCGATGCGCTCGAGGCCTTCCTCACGCTCGAAGCCGCGGGCTGGAAGGGCGCGGCCGGGACGGCAATCGCCTGCATACCGACGGACTCCGCCTATATCCGCCGGATGGCCGAACTCTTCGCCGAGGCGGACGCCCTCCAGATCGATACCTTGCTGCTCGACGGGCGCGTGCTGGCGATGGGCCTGCTCGTCGAGAGCGGCAACCGCCGTCATTTCCTCAAGATCGCCTATGACGAAGCGCAGGCGCGCCATTCGCCTGGCCGCACCCTCACGATCGCGATGCTGCAGGCCGACCTCGCCGGTACGCCACCTGCATTCTTCGACAGCGGTGCCGGCGAAGGCGTCGATGCCGGCACCTATGCCTGGGGCGAGCGCCGTGAGATGGGCAACGTCATCATCGGCATCGGACCCGGCCGGCCCAGCCCGGCGCATATCGCGGCCTTCAGCCGGATGTGGCTGCGACGCCTGCGGGAGGCCGCTCGAAGCCGATCCGACCGAGCAACCAGCGCCCAACCTCGGGCTTGAAGTGCAGCGTATCGATCCAGTAGCGCGAGGAGCCTTTCTCCGGATCGAAATCGTCGAAGGGATGATCCGAGACCAGATCGTGGAGCCGCACCCGGCGGCTTGCCGCCAATGATGCGACATCCCGCCGCCAAGCTATCAGCTCCGGCTCCCGCCCGCCATCTCTGATGAGTTTCCGCTGTGCGCTGCTCATTGGCGACAGAACGAGAACGACCTGTCGTCCCCGCAGCGCATCGAGCGCCCGATCCAGATAGGCGAGATCGCCCGGCCGGTACGTCATCGCGACGATGTTCTGCGCCTCGGTTACTTTGCGCGTCAACGCGGCATCGAAATCCGGGGTCGCCTTGTAGCCGTCGGCATGCCAGATGCCGGGTTCGGTGTGCCGGATCTGTCGGCCGCGCAGATTGTCCAGCACTTCGGGATTGAGAAGCGTCGCGATGAGCGCCTCGCGCCGGCCAGCCGCCGTGGCTAGCTTCGGCGCTATCGCGGGCGGCGGCGGCCAGGCGGTGAACATGTAATAGTCGAGTTCGATGACGAACCGCCGCACGCTACCAACGTCAACCGCCAGCCCGGCGAGAATCGGCAGCTCACGCGCCATCAGCGCCGATATTCCGGCATTGTAGATCTTTCCCGCATGGCCCGCAGCGTCGCGCGGATCGATACCGCGATAGACCACGGAAGAGCCGATCAAGACGGTCTCCGGCTTCAACCGGGCAATCTGCAGCGGTTTCACCAGCCGCATTTCGACGTCGAGCAGGCGACTAGCCCCCGCCCCATCATGCGTCCATGGCGGATTGTCCCGGAAGACCCAATAAGGATCGCGCCAGATGCCCGTAACCAAAAAGCCAGCCAAGAGCAGAGCCACGGTGCCCGCGAAAACACGCGCGAAAGCGCCGGCGGGTGCCGATCCAGTCGATGAGGCCGCCAGTGGCATGGCGCTGCGCTAGCAGATTGCGACTAGCCTGGCGAGTCGGCTTGACCGCCCTTCCCGCCGGCCGATAGAGCCGCAGTGCTGCGTTGGAGACGCCCGATGACCGTTGTTGCCCGGATTGGAATTGTCACGGTCTCGGACCGCGCCTCGGCCGGCGTCTATGCCGACGAAGGAGGCCCCGCGATCCGCAGCTATATGGCGAAGGTGCTGACCTCGCCCTGGGAAGCGGTCGAGCGCATCATCCCCGACGATCGCAAGCTGATCGCGCAGACCTTGACCGAGCTGGCCGACCGCGAGGGCTGCTGCCTCGTCGTCACCACCGGCGGTACCGGCCCCGCGCCGCGCGACGTTACGCCGGAAGCGACCGAGGATGTGATGGAGAAGCCGATGCCGGGCTTCGGCGAGCTGATGCGACAGGTCAGCCTCGCCAAGGTGCCGACCGCAATCCTTTCGCGCCAGACGGCCGGCATCCGCGGCAAGACCCTGATCGTCAACCTGCCCGGCCGCCCCCGTGCCATTGCCGAATGCTTGGACGCAGTGATGCCGGCTATACCCTATTGCATCGACCTGATCGAAGGCCCCTATCTGGAGACCGACCCGGAGGTGATCACCGCGTTCCGGCCGAGGAAGTGATGGGCGAACAAGCCCTGCGTCATGCTCGGGCTTGACCCGAGCATCTCCTCCCGAAAGAGGCTCCGGCGCCTTGTTCTGGCGGAGATTCTCGGGTCTACGCTTCGCTTCGCCCGAGAATGACGGCGCTGTGCTAGCCGGAACCGCTGAAACTCAACCCGCCGCCAATTCCCGCCCGATCGCCTGGACGAGCTGCGGGGAGAGCGGATCGGTCGCCGCCGGGAAACCGCCGATCAGCGTGCCGTCGCGGCCGATCAGATATTTGTGGAAGTTCCAGCGCGGTGCCTCGGCCGGGCGCTGCATCGCCGCCCAGCGATAGAAGGGATGCGCCTCGGGCCCGCGCACGACGGTCTTCTCGACGAAGACATAGGTCGCGCCATAGCTCTCATGGGCGGCCTCGGCGATGGCGGCGCCGTCCAACGGCTCTTGCCCGCCGAAATCATTGCTGGGCACGGCGACGAGCATCAGCCCGCGCGTCTGATAACGCTGCCAGAGCTGCTCCAGCGTCGCCATCTGCCCGGCATAACCGCAGCGCGTCGCGGTATTGACGACGAGGATCGGCCGGTCGCGGTAATCAGACAGGGCAAGTCGCCCCCCGCCCGGCCGGTCGAAGCCGAAGGCGTGCGCACCCGCCGGCGTTTGCGCGGGAGCCTCGAGGGACCACAGGGCCCCTGCCACAGCGGCTGTTCCAGCAAGCACGTCCCGGCGCGACACGCTCATGGCGCTTCTCCCTGCAATCCGACGCGCCGATCATGCCCCAAAGCAAAAAGCCCCGCAGCCGGCCGGCGCAGGGCTTTGCTTCACGATGGCGCTATCAGGAGCCTCAGCAGGAGAGAACCTTCTTCACCCGCACCTCGAGGTCGCGCAGCTCGTAGGGCTTCACGACGTAATGATCGGCGCCGTTGCTTGTCGCCTCGTCCATCTTGTCGACCGAGCGCTCTGAGGTCGCCATGATGATCTTGATCTGGTTGAGCTCCGGCACGGAGCGGATGGCGCGCAGCAGGTCGATGCCGCTCATGCCTTCCATGTTCCAGTCGAGAAGCAGCAGATCGTAGCGCTTCTGCTGCATCTTCATCAGCGCCTCGCGGGCGTTCTCTGCCTCGTCGATGTCCTGAAACTCGATCTGCTTCAGGAAATAGGTCGCCAGGCCGCGCATGCTCTTCTGGTCGTCGACCACCAGGATGCGGAACTCGCTTCTGGCCTTTGACATAACTTTGCTCCTTACGCGCTCCGCAGATTCGGGCGCTCGCCGATCAGCTGCCCGACCGCCGCGCCGATCTGGCTGAGCGGAACGACTCTGTCGGCGGCTCCCATCTCGAAGGCCGCTTTCGGCATCCCGTTTACCACGCAGGTCTCACCACTTTGGATTAAAGTTTCGGCGCCTGCTTTGCGCATAGCTAACAAACCGTCAGCGCCGTCGCGGCCCATGCCCGTGAGCAGGATGCCGACCGCATGCGCTCCGAGGCTACGCGCGACCGAATGGAACATGACGTCGACCGAGGGCGAATGGCCGCTGACCAGCGGACCCTCCTTCAGGACGCAGACGAACTCGCCGCGCCGCTCCTCGATTTCGAGATGGCGCAATCCTCCCGGCGCCACCACAGCCGAGCCGGGCCTCAGCCGGTCGCCATCCACAGCCTCGCGCACATCGAGGCCGGTCGCGGTCGCGAGCCGTGCCGCGAACTTTGCCGTGTAGCCCGGCGGCATATGCTGGACGACGACGACCGGCAGCCGCAGATGGGCGAGGTCGCGCATCACCGTCTGCACGGCCGGCACGCCGCCCGTCGAGGCGCCGATGGCGATCAGCGAGGTCTTGCCGGCACGGGCCGGCTCCCTCGGTGGCGCCGGGCGCGCCGGCGCAGCGATCTGCGCGATTTGACGAGCAGCCGCGATCATCTTGCGGCTTCCCGCCGCGCGTTGCAGCCCCGCGACCAGATGTTTCATGAAGCCTTCGAGCGTGTGGGTCGTGCCGTCCGGCTTTTCGATGAAGTCGATGGCACCGAGCTCGAGCGCCTGGATCGTGTTGTCGGCGCCCGGCCCGCCGAAGGCCGATACGATCAGCACCGGCAGCGGGTCCTGCTTCAGCACCCGTGCCAGCAGCTTGAGGCCGTGCCGTCCGGGCAGTTCGAGATCGAGCGTGACCACATCCGGGCGCAGTTCCTGGATGGCGTCCCAACCCTCCTCGGCGCTGCCGGCGACGCCGATCACCTCGAAGCCCGGCGCAGAATCGATGATCTTGGTCATCAGCTTCTGCATCAGGACGGAATCGTCGACGACGAGAACCTTGACCGGCGCAGCGGACGACGTCGGCATGCTCATTACCAGACCTCCACTTCACCAGCCACGGGCTGAGTCTTGAGCCGGTTGAGATAGGCGATTTCCTGCTCGTGGCCGCTGTCGCGCGCCGTCGGCTGGACATGCTGCACCCAGGCCCGTCCCGTCGAGGGCTGGTAGTGGATGCGCCGCGAGCGCGTGCCGCCGACATCCCGCGAGACGACGGGAATGCCCTCGACCTTCAGGAATTCGTTGACGAAGGCGATGTTGCCGTCGCCGATCGCCAGCATGGTCGCGCCCGAAAGCACGCGCGCGCCGCCGAAGACCTTGGCCTCGAAGTTCTGGCGCCTCGCCCCGCGCTTCAGCAGGTCGTTGATCAGAACCTCCATCGCCGTATCGCCATAGCGTTCGCCGGCGCTGGGGTCGGCATTGCCGTTGTTCTTCGGCAGCAGGAAGTGGTTGAGCCCGCCGACGCCGATCTGCGGGTCGCGCAGGCAGACCGAGACGCAGGAGCCGAGCACGGTGGCGACGATCTCGTCCTTGGCCGAGGTGATCTCATGTTCGCCTGGAGCGACGGTGATGATCGTCGCCTCGAAACGCGGGTCGAAATAGCGGCGCGAGGACCGGGAAACGCTCATGCTGTCCTCTCGTAGATCGTGCGTCCGATCAGGCGCAGATGCTGGTGCGGTTGCGGCAGCGATTCCGAATGGCCGAGATAGAGGAACCCGCCCGGCGACAGCAGCGCTACGAACCGATCGAGGATCGAGGCCTTGGTCTGCGTATCGAAATAGATGAAGACGTTGCGGCAGAAGATCACGTCGAACGGCCCGTTCATCGGCCATTTCTCGATGAGATTCAAACGCTTGAAGGCGATCAGGCGGCGTAGATCCTCTGCGATGCGTGCCTCTGCGCGCCCCGCTCCGCCTTCCAGCTTGAGCAGCGGCTTCACATCGGCGGGCAACCGCTCGAACAGCTCCGCCGGATAGATCCCCGCTTCGGCCCGCGCCAGGATGTCGGTGTCGATGTCCGTCGCCAGGATCTTGAAATCGAGGTCGCCACGCGCGCCCATCACATCGCGGCAGGAGGCCGCGATCGAATAGGGTTCCTCACCCGACGAACAGGCCGAGGACCAGATGCGGATGCGCCCGCGCCGGCCCGCCCGCTCCTGCAGAAGCCGCGGCATCACCTCCTTGCGCAGGTGATCGAAATGGTGACGCTCGCGGAAGAAGGCGGTGTGATTGGTCGTCACCGCATTGATCAGCTCGGGCAACTCGCCCGCCGCCTGCGGCGTCTTCAGGAAGGCACAGTATTCGGCCACCGAGCTCAATCCAAGCGCCTTGACGCGGCGCGCCAGCCGGCCGCGCGTCATCGCTTCCTTATGCTCGCGGATGACGATACCGGCTTGCTCGTAGACCAATGCGGCGATGAACTTCATGTCGTCGCGCGTCAGGCTGATGTCGGCCATTGCGGGCTGGAGCGACGGCACCATGCTCGGGAGCGATGTAGGTCTGGACATGCCTCAGCCTCCCGCCCGTGCGCCAGCGGCAAGGCGGCGAGGCTGCATGTGCTGCGGCAAGCGCTGTTCGGCCGGAGCCGGTGCAGGCACGGCGCGGCGCGCGCGCGGCGGTTCGCTGCGCACCGGCACGCTGGCGAGGCGGAGCGTCTCGACGATCTCGCTCAACATGGAGGCTTGATCGGCGAGTTCGCCCGCCGCCTCGACGCCGCGCCCGGCGAGTTCGGCATTCGCCCGGATATCCTTGTTCACCTGCGCCACGCTGCGACTCATCCCTCCCATGCCGCGCGCCTGCTCGGCGCTCACGGCGGAAATCTCGGCGACCGTCTCGGAAACCTTGCTCACTGCTGCGGCGATGCGGCCGAGCGTCTCGCCGGTCTCGCGCACGAGGCCAACCCCCTCGGCGACCTGCCCGTTCGAGGTCGCGATCAGCCCCTTGATGTCTTTTGCAGCCTGGGCCGAGCGCTGCGCCAGCGACCGCACCTCCGAAGCGACCACGGCAAAGCCCTTGCCGGCATCGCCGGCGCGCGCCGCCTCGACCGCTGCATTGAGCGCCAGCAGATTGGTCTGGAAGGCGATCTCGTCGATCACCCCGACGATCTCGGCAATGCGCAGCGAGGAACTCTCGATCCGTTCGATCGCGCCGACCGCCTTGGCAACCACGCTCCGGCCTTCCTGTGCCACGCCCATGGTCGTGCCGGCGAGCTCGCTGGCCTCGCGCGAACGCTCATGGCTGCGTCCGACCGAGGCGGCGATCTCGACCGCCGCTCCCGATGTCTCGCCCAGTTCGCCGGCAACCTTCTCGGTCCGCGCCGCAAGGTCCGTCGCCACGCTGTTCACGTCGATGGCGACATGGCAGACGGAGCCTGCCGTCGCGCGGATCATTTCGATCCGCTCGTCGAGCAGACTGAGCGCCTGATTGAGCTCGTGCTGGAGCCGCCCCAGCCGGCCGGAGCGGTGGCCGGCCATGCGGCGGGTCAAATCGCCTTCCGACAGGGCCTCGACCACCGCGTCGATATCGGCGAAGGTCTCGTCCAGCTGGCCGTTGATCCGGTTCATGCCCTCCGCGATCCGGGCCACCGTTTCGGATTTGCCCTGAGCGGCGATGCGCCGCGAGAAATCGCCTTCGATGGCAGCCTCGATCAGCTGCGAGATTTCCTGGGCAACAGCCAGCTCGTCGGTCAGTTCGTGCCAATCCACGGCCGTCCCGAGGCTGCGCCCGTCGGCGGTCTCGACGGCCGTCAGGGTCAAGCAGACGATTCGGCGGCCCAGCGTCAGGCGAACGGAGGGACCGGTCGCCAGGCGGGGCTCGGCCCGCACACGTTCCATCACGCGCCCGAGCATGTCCTTTGCCGAGCAACCCGGAAACGCCGCGCGAAAATCCTCCTGCGCCTCGGCGAAGAAGCGCAGAAGCCCCTTGCTGGCATAGATGACGCGACCGTCCGGATCGCAGATCATGACGCTGGCGCGGCCATGGTCGAGGACGGAGCGCAGCCGAACGGCTTCCTGCGCCCGCTCCTGCAAGCTGGCGAGGACACGCGACAGCTCTGCGCATTCGTGGCTGCCGCCGGCCTTTGGCAGAACCAGATCGACGTCATCCACCAGACCCGGCGCGATCCGCGACAGGCTCGCGACGGATCGGCCCGCGCCCCAGGCGGCGAAGCCGCCGAGCAACGCCACGGCCGAGACAGCAAGAGCTCCCATGACAGGAGTTCCCGACGCTGCCGCATAATAGGCGAGCCCCCCGGCAAGTGCCGCGGAACCGGCGGCGGTCAGCGGCTGGCTGACCGAGAGTCGCGAAAAGGGGCCGAGCGCGCTGCCCATAGGACCTGTCGTTTCTTGTTCTGGCCCGCCTGGACGCTACGCTCGGGCTATGTTTTGAAAGCTGTTCAGGCGGCGCGGCTGGTCTTGAGTAGCGCTTCGCCGCCGCCGTCGCGGATGACCGCGGCGAGATCGAGCAGCGCCACGATGTCGCTGTCGAGCAGGACGAGGCCCTCGATCAGGCCGTGCTCGTCGCGCTCCAGGTCAGGAGCAGGGCGAACCGCGGAAACCGGGACATCCACGATGTCCGACACCGAGTCGACCAGCAGGCCCGCGGTCTTGTCCTCGACATCGACGACGACGATCACATGCGTGGCTGAGGCATCGGTGACGCCCATGCCGATCGCGGTACGCAGGTCGTAGACGGCGAGAATCACGCCGCGCAGATTGAGCACACCGCGCACATGCGGGGCCGCATGCGGCAGCGGGGTCGTCGCCTGCCAGCCCTTGATCTCGCGGACCATGCCGACATCGATGCCGAAGGTGCGGTCGCCGACCTTGAAGGTGACGATCCGCCTCGCCGCCGCTTCCGGCTGCGCAGACGAGAAGTGCTTTTCGCCGAGTTGGAGGGTCATGGTCATCCAGCCATCTTGAGATCTGTCACGGGAGTTCGGCCGCCGGACGCGGCGAGCCGCAGCATGGAGTCGATATCCAGGATCAGGGCGACGAGGCCGTCGCCGAGGATCGTCGCCGCCGAGGCGCCGTTGACGGTGCCGTAATTCGCCTCGAGGCTCTTCACGACCACCTGCTGCTGGCCGACGATCTCGTCGACCGCGATGCCGACATTGTTGCCGCGCTCGTTCTCGGCGATGATCACGATGTTCTCGTTGGTCGTGCCGGTCGAACCCATGACCTCGCCGAGGCGATAGAGCGGAGTGACCTCGCCGCGCCAGCGCAGCACTTCCTGGCCGAAGGGCAGGCGCTCGATCGGGGTCGAGGCGAGATGCTGGGTCTCGATGACCGAGGCGATCGGGATGACGTAGCGGTCGTCGCCGCAGCGGATCACCATGCCTTCCAGAACCGCCAGCGTCAGCGGCAGCGCCAGCGTAAACTTGCAGCCGCGGCCCGGCTCGGAATCGACGCTGATGCGTCCGCCGAGCGACTCGACGTTGCGGCGCACGACGTCCATGCCGACGCCGCGGCCGGAGACGTCGCTGACGACCTCGGCCGTCGACAGGCCGGCGGCGAAGATCAGCTGATCGATCTCCTCCGGCTGCAGCCTTTCGTCGGCGCCGACGAGGCCGCGCGAGCGGGCCTTGGCCAGCAGCCGGTCGCGGCCGATGCCGCGCCCGTCATCGGTGACGGAGATGACGATGCGGCCGGCGCGATGCTCGGCGATCAGCTTGATCGTGCCCTCGCGCGGCTTGCCCGCGGCGACGCGCTCGTCCGGCGTCTCCAGCCCGTGATCCATGGAATTGCGGATCATGTGGGTCAGCGGATCGGCGAGCTCTTCGATGATCGTCTTGTCGACCTCGGTGTTCTCGCCTTCCAGTACGAGACGCACTTCCTTGCCGAGCGTCTGCGCGAGCTCGCGCACCAGCCGCGGCATGCGTTGGAACACTGCCTTCACCGGCTGCGCGCGCACCGCCATGACATGATCCTGCAGCTCGCGCGTCTGGCGGGAAAGGGTCAGCATGCCTTCGGCGGTCTTGGCGTAGACGTCGTAGGGCAGCGAGCGCACGCACTCGACCAGCATCGACTGGGTGATGACGATCTCGCCGACGAGGTTCATCAGCTTGTCGATGCGATCGAGATCGACGCGCACGCTCACCGCCTGGCGCTGGCGCGTCGCTTGGTCATTGGCCGGAGCGCGCGCGGCCGTGCGGGCCGCGGCCGGCACTTCGGCAGCCGGCGGGGCGGCGACGGCAGGCGCCTCGACCGGCGGCATGGCCGGTGCAGACGCGACATCGGGCTGGCTCGCGGCCTCGGGCATCGGGCCGAGTTTGGCGAGGATCGCCGAGAGATCGGCAGCGACCGAGCTTGGAACCTCGGCTGCCGGAGGCTCTTCGACGATGGCGGCGGCTTCGAGCGTCTCGATCTCGAATTCCTCGTTCGCCAGGCTGAAATCGAAGCGCCCGTGCAATTCCTCGACCGACAATTCGGTGCGCAGATCGACCTCGAAGCGCATCCAGCAATCGGTGACGTCGAGGGTTTCGAGCGACGGCACCTGGCTGAGATCGCAGCGGATCGCGACGACATCGTCCGCCGGCAAGGAGGCGAAGACGACGCGCGGCTCGATCACGCGGCGGAACAGATCGTTCTCCGGCGTGATGCGCAGGCGCAGGTCGCGACCCGCCTTCAGGGCGACGGGCGGCGGCGCGGGCATCGCGGCGGGCTCGTCATCCCAGCCGTCGTCTGCAGACGCGGTTGCAGCTGTCTTCGCCTCGACCATGGCAAGGAGGTTGCCGAGCGCGGCGATGCCGAGAGGCGCATCCTTGTCCGCAGCAGGGACGGCAGGCGCGGAAACGGGAACCGAAGCGGCCGGAACGGGCGCAAGCGCCAACGCCACCGGTTCCTTGCCGACCTGCTCCAGCGCGGCCAGCAGATCCGGGCGCTCGGTTGCGGGCTCGTCGCTGCGCGCGGCCGCGACCAGATCGGCCACGGCATCCGAGCAGCGCAGGAACAGCGTGAAGGGTGCGTCCTCGATCGCGACACGGCCCGACCTCAGATGGTCGAGCGAGGCCTCGAAGACATGCGCGAAGCCGACCAGCTCCGTGCAGCCGAAAGCCCCTGCCCCACCCTTGATCGAATGGATGGCGCGGAAGGCGGCGTTGACATCCTCGGGATCGACGGAACCCTCGTCGAGAGCCTGGAGTTTCTGCTCCAGCGCGCCGAGGAGTTCTTCGCATTCCTGGAAGAAGGTCTGCTTCAGTTCTGCCAACGGATCCATCGGCCGACCTTCAGTTCTGGTAGCGCGCGACGAGGCCGAGCAGCGTGTTGGGTTCGAAAGGCTTGACCATCCAGGCGCTGGCGCCGGCGCGGCGGCCTTCCGCCTTGATCTCGGCTCCGTTCTCCGTGGTCAGCACGATGATCGGCGTGTTCTGCCCGGCGGCCCGCGAGCGGCAGGCGCGAGTGAACTCGATGCCGTCCATGATCGGCATGTTGAGATCGGTGATCACGAGATCGGGCTTGAACTGGTCGAATTTGTTCAGGCCGTCCTCGCCGTTCTCGGCCTCCGCCACTTCGTGACCGGCGTTGCGCAGAGTCAGGCTGAGCAGGCTGAGCAGGGTCTTGGTATCGTCGATGGCCAGGATTTTCATGCCTGTCACTCCAGAACGAGAGCGCTGTGAGCGGCATCGAAGCCGATCGCCCGCAGGGATTCGCGGCATTCCGAGGAGGCCGCCTTGAGCGTGACCGAAAGCCCCCGCGCCTTGGCGCTGGCGGCTGCGGAATGAAGGAGCTGGATCCAGAGGCTCGGCAGCGGCCCGGCTTCCGCGCATTCGACGGCGACGCTTTCCTTCTGCTCCAGCGCGACGAGCAACTGGTTGCGAAAGGTCGCGGCCTCGGAACGGCCGAGGAAGGGCGGAAGCGAGACGGTGATGACCATGAAGGGCGATCCAGGATTGCCCGTGGAGCATCACAACAAACTGGTAAAAACTTCGCTAAATGGCGCGAGGCCCGTCAACACTCGTGACGCTTTCGCGACGATGGCGCGGCAGCCGGCCCGGCTCAGAACATATTGTTGCTGATCGCCCGCGGCACCAGTGTGATCTTGCCGTTCGTCTCCCGGTATTTTCGCGGCATGTTGATGATCCCCGACATATGCAGCCAGAGATTGTTGGGCGAGATCGGCTTGGTGATGATCTCATGCGCGCCGAGCTTCGCTGCCTGGAGGATCGAGCGCCGGTCCGGCCGCTCCATCATCACCAGCACCGGCGCCTTGGCGAAGGGCGAAGTCTTGAAGGAGCGGATCGCGGCCAGGCATTTCACGCTGCCGCCATCCGGCAGATCCCAGTCGAGAATGACGATGTTCGGCTGCTTCTGAATGAAGGTCGTGGCGGCCGAGGACAGATCCGGCGCCTCGAAGATGCGGTTGAGCTGCGTCTGGTACAGCATCGTGCGGACGATCCGCCGATAATGCGGGCTCGGGTCGATGAGCAACACCGACAGGTTCGGGAAGGAAGGCGCGATATGCATGGCGCTCGCTCGGGTACTCGCTCACTCAACTCCGCAGACGGCACGAATGGCCGCTACGCCTTCAGCCCGATGCGGAAGCCGCCCCAGTGCCGGCCCTTCACCAGGATCGGCGCCGACAGATCCTCCATCACCAGGAACTGCCCGCCGCCCATGTCACGCCTGTAGCTCTGCAGCAGGAAAGGCTTGCGGTTACGCGCGGCAGCGAGCCCGGTCCGGTCGTCGAAGATGCGCCGGTTGCGGCAATTCGCATTGTTCCACGCCGGATCCCTGCCCTGCTGCTGGGCATATTTGCGGTTATGCGTCGGCAGGAAGCCGTTGCGGTCGACGGCCGCGCAGAACACGATGCGCCCGTTCGAGCCCAGCAGTTGCTCCTGCAGCGGCGGCAGCAGGCGGTCGGTCAGGCCGACGAAGCGGGTCATGTGCTGGACCGGGTCGGAGCCCGGCACCGGCCGATAGCCCTCGTCGAACAGATCGGCGAGCGTCACATCGCCCCGCGCGAGTGCGGACTCGAACAGCTCTCCGATCGTCGCCGCGGTCTCCATCACCGTCGCGATCAGTTCGGATTGCGCGGTCCGCACGCCGGAGGCGGCGATCGAGCCGAGAATGCCCTCGCTGATCGTGACCAGCGCGTCGGTGCGCTCGACCGCCTGTTCGAGGATGTGGGTCGACGCGTCGACCCCGGCAACGAGCCCGGCAAGATCCTGCCCGGCCTTCGCACAGGCCTCGGCATTCTCCCGCGTCGGCCGCGACACTGCCTCGATCTCGCCGATCAGATCGACGACCGAGCGGCCGAAGCTGTCGAACTCGCTGACCTGCTGCGAGATCGTCTGGCTGCCCTCGCGGGCACGCTGGGCGGTCTGGGCATTCTGCTGACTGCGGCGGGAAAGCGCGTCGACCGCCTTGACCAGAAGATCAAGTTGCGCCGCGCTCGCGGCTGTCGCTTCCCGCGTCTGCTCGGCCAGTGCCTTCACGGCGGCGGCGATCACGGCGAAGCCCTTGCCGGCCTCGCCGCTGCGCGCTGCCTCGACGCCGGCATTGATCGAGAGCAGCTGAATCTCGCGGGTGATCGACTGGATCGCATCGCTGGAGGCCCGCGCCTTGTGTGCGTCGCTGACGGCCTGCGCCAGCGCCCGCGACATCGACTGCGCCTCCTCCGAGAGCGTCTCGATATCCGTCTGCGCCGCATTGAGACCGAGCTTGACCGAGCCGGCGACACGTTCCAGCCCGCTGCGCACTACCGAAGCCGCAGCTTGCGCCCCCTCGGCGGATTGCCGGATCGCATGATTGGCCCGCGAAACCTGCTCGACCGCCCCGACGACGCGCCGAAGCCCGGCGGTCTGGGTCTCGAATTGCTGGGTCACATCCCCGATTCGGCCGGCGACATCGGTGATCTCGGCGCTGAGCTTGCCGAAGCGATCGGCGATCTCGCGCACGGCGCGCTCGGCGCCGGTCTCCGGAGTTGCAATCGGGCGAATGGATGCGCCGGCGGACGCCGCAGCATCGTTGAACGGCTCGTTCGGGGTCGCCAGATCGGCCTTGAGAGCCAGTGCGTGCATGCGAGGCGTTTCCCGAACTGACGGATTTCCTTCCAGACCGTAGTGAAACGCGGTAAATCCCTGGTTAAGAGGGTGTTTCGGGGCGTTAAGCGTGTTGCGGGCGGTTCGACTTGCCGTCGCCGCATCCGGCGGGGCCAGATGCCGCTGGAACCGCCCTGAACCTTTCGACGTAGATGAACGACAACAACCGGCGGCGGCCGGACGGGCTGCCGGCCATCATTTCCTGCAGGAGAACTCCATGACGGAATTCGCAGCCCTTTCTCGCCGCGGCGTGCTGACGCTTGGCGCAGCAGCCCTCGCAGGCGCTACTGCGCCGAAGGTCTGGGCGCAGGCCACCGCCTCGGCAGCACCGGCCGGCCCCTTTTCGCTGCCGAAGCGCGCCTATGAGCCCAATGCGCTCGAACCGCATATCGACGCGACCACGATGGATATCCACTACAACCGCCACCATGCCGCCTATGTCGCGGCCCTCAACAACGCCGCCAAGGACAATGGCGTGATCGCCAAGGCCTCCGTCGCAGAGCTGCTCACGGACCTCAACCAGTTGCCGGAGAGCGTGCGCACCCTCGTTCGCAACAATGGCGGCGGCCACGCCAACCACACCATGTTCTGGGAGGTGATGGGTCCGGGAGCCGGCGGCGCACCGACCGGCGACGTCGCCGCCGCGATCACCCGCGACCTCGGCGGCTTCGACAAATTCAAGGCCGATTTCGAGGCGGCGGGCCTGCGCGTCTTCGGCTCGGGCTGGGTCTTCGTCACCGTCGACAAGGACGGCAAGCTCGCCTTGCTGCCGAGGCCGAACCAGGACAGCCCGATCATGGAGAAGCAGATGGTCCTGCTCGGCAACGACGTCTGGGAGCACGCCTACTACCTGAAATACCAGAACCGCCGGGCCGACTATCTCAAGAGCTGGTGGAACGTCGTGAACTGGACGAAGGTCAACGAGCGCTACGCCGCTGCAAAGGCCGGCAAGCTCGCGATCTGAGCTGCCGCGGACTGACCCGGTTCAAGTCGGAGAACAGGCGCATGCACGCTGCCAATCGGCAGCGTGCATGCGAAAACTCACGACGAACGCGGCGTTCCGGGGGTCAGGCGACGCCGACGCTGCCGAAGACCATGCGGCCGTGATGGAAGGTCGCGCTGCGCTCCGGCAGGCGCGCGACAGCCTCCGCCGAACAGCTGGCCGGAACCAGCGTGAAGGCCGCGGCGTCGCCGGCCTTCGGCCATGCCCGCTTGCCGTTGTCGTCGAGCGGCAGCACGCCGCCGGTGGCGATCGCCATGGCGCGCGACAGCCGAAACTCGTCGCTGCCCCTGTAGAGCTGCGCGTGGAGGTTGGCCTTTTCCAGCATGTCTCCCTTGCCGAAGGGCGACCAATGGTCGATCACGCTGTCGGTCCCGGTCATCACGAAGACTCCCTTCTCGCTCAGCTGCGGCAGCGGCATCGTCAAACCACCGAGCGGCACCGTCGAGGCGATGGTCATCTGCTGAGCCGCCATGCGGCCGATGGTCTCCGTCAGCGCGCCCGCAGACAGGGTGGTCAGGGCGAAGGCGTGGCTGATCGTCACCTTGCCCCGCAAGGCCGGGTTCTTCTCGACGGTGTCGATCATATGATTGACTGCCGCGACGCCTGCCGGGTTGGTCTCGTGCAGGTGGATGTCGACGCCCTTGCCCGAGTCGAGCGCGATCTGGAACATGGCGTCCAGCGATTTCTCCATCGCGCCGTCGACACTGGTCGGATCGAGCCCGCCGACATAGGCGGCGCCCATCTTCATCGCCTCCCGCATCAGGCCGTCGACCTTCGAATGCAGCAGGCCGTGCTGCGGGAAGGCGACGATCTCGCAGTCGAAGTCGTCGCGGTGGTTCTCGAGCGCGCGCTGCAAATGTTCGAGGCTCTTGAGGCCGCTCACCGGATCGATGTTGCAATGGCTGCGGGCCACGGTCGTGCCCTTTGATTGCAGCAGGGCGATCAGCGCTTCGGCCCGCTGCTGCGAGGTCGGCAGCAATTGCGGGATCAGCTTCTCTTCGCGAGCGATCATGTCGAGGATCGTCTTGCCCTGGCGCGGTAGCGGCGCCTGCCACGGACCGCTGTAGAAGGTCTTGTCGAGATGGATGTGCATGTCGCGCATCGCCGGCAACGCAAGCTGGCCATGGGCTCGGTAGCAGGGCACGCCGGCTGGCAGAGCGGCTCCGGCCGGATGCAGCGCGGCGATCTTCCCGGCCTTGATCTCCAGCGTGTAGAGCGCCGTCCGCGTGCCGACGACGATCTCGCCGTCGCGCTCGAAGCCGTCCTCGAGCCTCACATCGGTCAGGCAATAGTGCTGGTCCGTCAGCCTGCTGACGCCCGCCTCCGACGCCGAACGCCCCTGTGCGGCCATGCTCGGGGCGGCCTGGGCGCCGCCGCTCGCCAGCCCCGCGACGGCATAGGCGGCGGTGACCTTTCCGGTCTGGCTGAGAAAGGCCCGTCGGCTGTGATGATGCCCGGTTTCCATGGCGTTTTTCCGTTGCCTTGATGGTTGCGTTTCCGCTCCCGGATCTACGCGCCGGCAGCTGAGCTTGGCAGCGATATTTGCCAATCCCAGCTATTCGAAACGGCAATGGCGCCTGACGGCCGCCACCCCGCTCACCATTCCAGCTGGCAGAATTCGGCCAAGCGCTCCGCCAGCACGATGGCGGCGGCAGGCGCGGTGTCGCGGTAGTAGAGCGCGAGCTCGAAATCCGTGATCTCCGGCAACCCCTGGGTCGCGCCAAGTATCCGGTGACCGGGCAACCGGCAGCTCGCGGGCAGCAGGGTCACGCCCAGCCCGGCAGCCGACGCAGCAGCGAGCGCGGCCAGACTGGCGCTGCTGTAGCTCACGCGCCAGCGAATGCCGAGGCCGTCGAGCGCCTCGCAAAGCTCCTCACGGTAGAGGCCATTGAGCGGAAAGACGGCGAGCGACACCGGCGAGCGCTCGATCGCCGGATGAGCCGTGCTGTCGAGCCACAGCAAGGGCTCCCGCCGGGCTGCGCGAGGCAGCTGGCGGCGGCGCTGCTTGACCAGGATTAGGTCCAGCTCCTCGCGGTCATAGGCGCTGCGCAGATCGGCGCTGAGGCCGCTGGTGACGTCGAGCCGCAAATGCGTCTGCTCGCGGCTGAACGCGGCGAGCAGGTCGACGGTCGGCACCGTGAAGTCCTCGGGCATGCCGAGCCGCAGCACGCCGTCGCGCCAGTAACCGGTCAGCGCGTCATGCGCCTCCTCGTTCAGCGCGATGATGCGCCGCGCATAGTGCAACAGCCTGCCGCCTTCTTCGGTCAATTCGACCTGATGCGAGGATCGCTCCAGCAGGGGCTTGCCGAGGAGCTCCTCCAGCCGCCGGACCTGCTGGCTGACGGTTGATTGCGAGAGGGATACGCGGTCGGCCGCGCGGGTGAAGCTCAGCGTCTCGCACACCGCGACGAAGCTCAGCAGCAGTTGCGGGTTGAACATCGGATAACGGTTCATTGGCCCGCCGCGAGGCACGTCATCGGCCGATTGTCCAAGACCTTGAGGGCGTTCGCCACGCTGCCGCGCACGACCATCGCAGGGTTGGCCAAGCCTTCGGACCTGTCAACGCCGAAGCACCGTTCATCGAAGCGTAAGGCGTTGCCGGCGCTTTTGGCGTATCCTGTGCGAAGCTACGCCGCTAAAGCACGCGCCCTCTCCGCCAAATCACAAGCCAAACACTGCGTGCTTTGGATGGGCGAGGACGGACATCTACCCCGCGCGCAAGGATGAGAGGTTCCGGGATGGCTGAAGACGAGCAGGAGGCGTGGCTCAGGAAGCTGAAGGAAGCCCGCCGGCTGATGATGGTTCACTATCTCGCCGATCGTCATGACGAGGGCGACAAGATGAAGAGGCTCGCAGCAGATCTCGAGCAGCTCGGCCGGTCCCGGGCTTGGCCGATTCCAGACGAAGAGTACGCGCGCAAGTCCGATCGTTGAGATCGAATTGCCGCCGCCCCATATGGCGGACCGGCATCTATCTGTGGCGATTTCGGCCTCGCGGAGCCCAAAGCGGCCTGTGCTCAGCAAGAAATGGTGGGCCGGGCCGGACTCGAACCGGCACCGGCGCTGTTATGAGCAGCGAGCTCTAACCATTGAGCTACCGGCCCGTCACTCGCCTAGCACCGCGCGAGGCCGGCAAGCAAGGCGATAGCGGCCACATCGAAAAGGAAAAGGCCCTGCGCAGCTGCGCAGGGCCTTCGTCTTCTCGGCGTGCCGTTGTTCAGGCCGCGGTCGCCATGGCCGGCTTGTCGTGATGCCCGGCGGCATGGCCTTCGCGGAAGGTGAATCGGGCGATGTGCTCGGTCAGCGCGCGCGTCTGCTCGTCGGTCAGCGCCAGTGCCGCGTTGGTCTCTTCGACGAGGGCCGCGTTCTGATGCGCCATCGTGCCGATGCCGTCGATCTCGGTGTTGATGGCCGAGACGTCGTTGGCCTGGTTGCGCGCCGTCTGCGAGATGCCGTTCATCAGCCCGGTCAACTCGTTCACGGACGAGACGATCGCACCGAACATGGCGGATGTCTCCTCGACGAGGCCAACGCCAACCTTGACGTCGCCATGCGCGGCCTCGACCAGCTTCTTGACGTCGTTCGAGGCATCAGCCGAGCGCTTGGCGAGGCTGCGCACCTCGGTCGCGACCACCGCGAAGCCCTTGCCGGCATCGCCGGCGCGCGCCGCCTCGACCGCCGCGTTGAGCGCGAGCAGGTTGGTCTGGAAGGCGATCTCGTCGATCATCGCGATGACCTCGGAGATCTTGCTCGAGGACTGGCGGATGCGCTGCATCGCTTCGAGCGCGGAGGCGACGACCTTTTCGCCCTGCTGGGCGCGCTGCTCAGCGCCCTCGGCCATGCCCGTGGCCTGGGCCGCCTCGCTCGCGGTCTTCTTGACGGTGCCCGCGAAGGCGCCGAGCTGGTTGGTGGCCATCGAGACGGCGTTGCTCTCCTCGCTGGTGCGCTCGGCGAGGTCGGTGACGCCGTCGAGGATCTCGCTGGTGGCGCTGCGCACGGCCGAAACCGTCTCGGCCAACCGCGCCAGCGTGCTCTCGAACTCGTCGGCCAGCGCATTGGTGCCGTCCTTGAGCTCGGCAAAGGCACCCTGGTAGAGCCCCTCGATACGGGCCGAGAGATGACCGGCCGAGAGTTCCGCCAGGACGTCGCAGGTCTCGGACAAGCCGGCCTGCACCGTCTCAAGCAGCGTGTTGACCGAGCCGGCGAGCGCATTGAGCTCGGCATCGGCGAACTGGGCCGCCACACGCTGGCTGAAGTCGCCGGCCGCGGCGGCGGCCACCACCACGCCGAAGGCCTCGCCCAACTCCTGCATCATCTGCCGGCGCTGCTCCTGCGCCCGGACCTGATCCTCGATCTTGGCGGCTTCGGCGGCGCGTAATGCCACCGCATTGTCGCGGAAGAGCAGCACGCTCTTCGCGATGTCGGAGATCTCATCGTTGCCCTTGGTGTCGACGGCGGTCTCGAGCGCGCCGTCGGCGATCGCCTTCGTGGCGGCCCAGAGGCGGTTGAGGCGCCCGACGATCATCGGCCGGACATAGAACAGCGACAGCGCCAGCGCGATCAGCAGCGAGCCGAGCCCGATACCGCCGAGCCAGAGCTTGCTCTGGTCGATCAGCGCCCCGCTGGCCTCGCCCGAGGCCACGGCTTCGCTGCGCGCCGTGGTGACCAGCTCGCCGACCTGGGAGCGAACCGCTTCGGCGGCGACATGGGTCTGCTTGAGGCCGGCCTGGATCGCCGTGCTGGTGTTCAGGTCGCGCTCGCGGATCGCGATCAGTCCGCTCTGCCCTTCGCCGAGGTCGATCACGGCGTTGACGGCCTGGGCGCGCGCCGGATTGGCCTGGATCTTGTCCGCCGCGGCGAGGAAGCCGCGAACCTGGCCCAGGATCGCCTTGAAGCGCGCCTTCGCGTTCTCCAGCTTCTCGGGGCTCTCGATCTGGGAAATCTCGCGCAGCAGCCCGACCAGCTCGCTGACCTGGAGCTGCAGCGCTTGTGCCGTCTGCAGCGCCGCCAGATCCTTGTCGATGATGTTGGACAGCGCTTCCTCGACTTCCTTGCCGGTGAGCTGGGTCGCGCTGGCGATGTTCATCTTGACGTTGAACTGGGCATCGCCCGTCTCGAAATCGGCGAGCGCGGTGAAGCCTTCACGGGCCTTCGAGAGCTTGCCCAGCGCTTCGCCCTGCTCCGAGGCGTTGCGCAGCCGGTCGCCGGTCAGGTCGTTGATGTCGTTGATCTGGCGCCACAGCGCGTCGATCGCTCCCTGTGTCTTCGCCTTGTCGACCTGACCCTGCTCGGCAATACGGCGCAGCAGGTCCATCTGCCGGACTTCGACCTTGTCGAGCTCGCCCGTCAGGGCGGAGCGCTGCTGGACCGACTCGATCTCGCTGAAGCGCGCCGCCAGCGCGGTCGACTGCGTCGCCGCCTGCGACAGCTCGAGCGCGAGTTCCACGACCGGCATCTTCTTGCCGACGAGATCGTCCACCGTCTGGTCGACGCGATTATAGGAGAACCATGCGACCGAGGAGGAGACGAGGGTCAGAGCCGTCATCATACCGAGCGCGGCATAGATGCGTGCTGCGATGCCGATCCGCAACGGCTTGCCCTCACGCGCGGGCTTGGCTTTCGTCATGAAGTCGTACTCCGGATATCACGCAACGCTGAACGACGAACTTAAGGGAAACGAGGTGCCGGCCGGGCCGCAGCCGGGAGGTGGCTGTTCGACGGCGCCGCGGCCACGGGAATCCCCTCCCTCCCCTGGCGGCGGCCAGGCGGCTGGACCCGCATGCGGCATCGAACGGACATGAATTCCCCCGGCCGGGTCTTCCCCGGTCTGTCGGAGCAAAGCATCGTCCGGGCGCGCTTAAAGAACGGTTTAAAAATGGATTCTTTTGAATCACATTGCCGGAGGGCGACTTCATCCCCCGTTAGGAATTGAGGCGCGGTCAGTCCTTGGCCGGCTTCGGCACCGGGCGCGGACGGCCCTCCTCGTCGATCGCGACGAAGGTGAAAGTCGCGTCGGTCACCTTCTCATGCAGCGTGGTCCGGAAGCGCTTCGCCCAGGCCTCGACATGGATCTTCATCGACGTCCGGCCGATCGACTCGATCTCCGTATAGACGCTCAGCACGTCGCCGACCTTCACAGGGTGGATGAAGGTCATCGCATCGACAGCAACGGTGACCACGCGCCCTTGCGCCTGATCCACGCCAGCGATGCCGCCGGCCTGGTCCATCCGCGACATCACCCAGCCGCCGAAGATGTCGCCATTGGCGTTGGTATCGCCGGGCATGGCGATGGTCCGCACCGTCAGCGTGCCGCGCGGCTCGTGTTCGTGGCGGTGGTCGGCTTTGGTCATGGGAGTCCTGCGAGTCTCGGCGGGGTATTCGCCGGCGATGATGGCGAGGCGGCCGGCGACAGGCAAGCGCGCCGCTGCCCACTGTGCCTCGCGCAACGCCCACAGCACGGGCCGGCAGGCGAGAGCTCATCGGCCACGCCCTCGCCGCGCCGCTGGGGCTGGACAACCTGCCCTTGGCCACCGACACGCCCTTCGCGATCACCGTGGGGCCGGCATCGGCTGCTCCGGCCGGACTCGTTGTCGCCAAAGGGCTGACGATGCGTCGCCTCTGACCGCGAGGGGCCGCGGAGTGAGTGCGGAACGCTGCGGCCGTCAGCGGCCCCGCAGGCTGATGAGGTTGACGTCGATCGTCCGCGCCCGGAAACCTGCTTCGCAATAGCAGAGATAGAACTCCCACAGGCGGCGAAACGGCTCGTCGAAGCCGAGCGGCGCGATCTCGTTCCAGCGTTCGAGGAACCGCCGCCGCCAATCCTTCAGGGTCAGGGCGTAGCTGTCACCGAAGTCGAGTTGCTCGACCACGCCGAGGCCGGCCGCCATCGCGCTTCGCTTTAGCGCCGGGACCGATGGCAGGCAGCCGCCGGGGAAGATGTAGCGCTGGATGAAATCGGTGCCCTGCTGATAATCCTCGAACATCGCGTCATCGATCGTGATGGCTTGCAGGACCACGCGGCCCCCGGGCCGAAGCGAGCGGCTGAGCGTGGCGAAGTAGGACGGCCAATAGGCCCGGCCCACGGCCTCGATCATCTCGATCGAGACGATGCGGTCGAACTCGCCCGAGACGTCTCGGTAGTCCTGAAGCAGGACGCTGGCGCGCTCGGCAAGGCCAGCTTCCGCGATGCGCCGTTGCGCCGCTTCGAGCTGGGCGGGAGACAGCGTGATTGCGGTCACGCGGCAGCCTTCGCGGGCGAGCCGCTCCGCGAGCGCGCCCCAGCCGCAGCCGATTTCAAGGACACGCTCCCCCCCGGAGAGGCCGAGCATGGCGACGAGCCTGTCGAGCCGCCGCTGTTGCGCTGCCTCGAGCGTTTCCGTCGGATCCGCATAGAGCGCCGAGGAGTACATCATGCTCGCGTCGAGCCAATGGCCATAGAACTCATTGCCGAGATCGTAATGCGCCGCGATGTTGCGGCGGCTGCCGCTGCGCGTATTGGCGTTGAGCCGATGCCGCACGCGGTTGAGCAGGCGCGCAGGCCAGGCGCCGGAGACGAGCTTGCGCAGCGTCGCATCGTTGCGCGCGCCGAGTTCGATCAGCGCCGTGAGATCCGGCGTGTACAGGTCGCCGTCGCGATAGGCGTCAGCCAGGCCGATATCGCCGTCGAGCAGCAGCCGGCGCATCGCTCGCCAGCTTATCAGGATCATCGTCGCCTGGGGTCCGGCCACAGCCTGAGCGCTGCAATGGCGCGCACCGTCCGGTGTGAAGACCGTCAGACGGCCGATCTTGATGTGGGACAGCAGCCGACGCAGGAACCAGCGCGACAGGCCGACGCCACCTGGCAACGCGAGCGGCTGCTCGCCCGTCCGGAGATGCTGTTCGGTATCGGGCCGGCTCATGGCTGCATCGGTCCTTTCGCATGCCGGGTCACGGCGCAGCCCACGCTGAAGGGGCGCTCCGGCGCGGCAGGATGAGGCCGCCAGGGAATGCGCTTCGCCAGCAACCTCAGCGCATGCCAGTGGATGGCGGCGGTGACCTTCAGCGTGAGGAGCGGGTGGGTCGCCAGGAGCAGCAGCAGCGCCGCGTCGCTCAGTAGCCGTCTTTTGCCGCCGAGCGTCGTGGCGATGAGGCGCCCCTCGGCATCATGACCGTCGATCGCGACGGAGACGCGCTCGCCGGGTGGCGCGACTGAAAAGGCGTAGCGCATATCCAGGCCCATGAAGGGCGAGACGTGGAAGAGCTTGCAGGCTTCCTGGCGGAGCGTTCGCCCGGCAGCATCGGCGGGCGCGACGTAGCTGTGGGTCTCGCCGAAGGTGTTGTGTACCTCATAGACGGTGGCGCAGAGGCTGCCGTCGCGGCGATAGCAGAAATATGTGCTGAGTGGGTTGAACGCGTAGCCGAGGATGCGCGGCATGGTCAGGAGGCGTATCTGCCCGCCGTCATGCGCGATCCCGGCATCACCAAGGGCGGCTTCGATCTGCGGGCGCAGAGGCCGCCCGCTGCGATCTCCGTAATCCGCGTCACGAAAAGCGTAGAGATTGAAGCGGTTGCGCGAGAACAGCGACAGCCTGGCGGCCAGCTCATCGATCTCGTCGAGATCGATGAGCATCCAGAAGACGCGATAGGCCAGCGCGTGCGGCCGGGGCCGGAACCGATGATGCCGCACCCGGCCGACATAGAGGGCCGATTGCCAGGTCATGCGGCCTGCTCCAGCCGGGGCAGAACGGGAATGCGGCCGGATTCATCGCGAACCCGCCAGGGCCGACGGACGCCGCCGAGCGCCTCGGCAACGGCGAGCCCCGCCTGCAAGCCATCCTCATGGAAGCCCGATCCGAAATAGGCGCCACAGAACCAGCTTCGACGCGCTCCCTGCAGCGCCCAGAGCCGCTGCTGCGCATCGAGCGCCGCCGCATCGAACAAGGGGTGTTCGTAGATTTCCTCATGCAGAACGGCATCGCCGCGCAGCGAATCGGGCGGGTTGAGCGTGACGAAGAGAGGCGGCGCGTCCGCCAAGCCTTGCAGCCGGTTCATCCAGTAGGTGACCGCACAGGCGGCGTCCGGCCTGGCACGGTCGCCGATATGGTTCCAGCTTGCCCAGGCGCGGCGACGCGTCGGCATCAATGCGGCGTCGCCATGCAGCACGGCGCGGTTGCGGCTGTAGCGGAAGGCGCCGAGCGCCTGCACCTCGGCCATATCGGCGTCCGTGAGCATCGCGAGCGCCTGGTTGGCATGGGTGGCGAAGACGACCGCGTCGAAGCACTCGCTCCAGCTCTCGCCCACAAGCACGACCTCGCTCGGACCACGCTTGACCTGCCTCACCGGCGAGGACGTTCTGATTTCGCCCGAGAAGGCCTTTCGCAGCCTGTCGACATAGACGGCGCTGCCGCCTGTCACCGTGCGCCAGGCGGGCCTGTCCGCGAGCTGCAGCAATCCGTGATTGTGATGGAAGCGCAGGAAGGCGGCAGCAGGATAGGACAGGATTTCCGAACACGGGGCCGACCAGATCGCAGCCGCCATCGGCAGGAGGTGGTCGTCCCGGAAAGCGGCGCCGTAGCCGCCGGCCGCGAGGTAATCACCGAGCGAAATCTCGGCCGCGCCACCCGCGAGCGCGTCCCTGGACGCGTTCCGGTAGAAGCGGGTGATGTCCTGCAGCATCGCCCAGAAGCGCGGCCGCACCAGATTGCTGCGCTGGGCGAACAGCCCGGCGACGCTGGTGCCGCTATATTCGAGCCGGCCTTCGTCGAGCGACACGGCGAAGGACATCTCGGTCGACTGGGTGGCGACGCGAAGATGGTCCATCAGCGCGATAAAGTTCGGATAAGTCGCCTCATTAAAGACGATGAAGCCGGTGTCGACCGCGGTCTCGCTGCCAGCGCCGGCAACGCGAACCGTGTTGGCGTGACCGCCGAGGCGGCGCGACGCCTCGAACAGCACCACCTCATGCGCTTGCCCCAGCAGCCATGCTGCCGCCAGGCCGGAGATGCCGGCGCCGACCACGGCGATCTTCATCGCCTTTCCCCCTGCTCGCTCCATAGTCGCGTCCCCGCTTTTCATGACCGGTATACGCGGCCCGCGCCGGACTGGATTTGCTGTGGCGCGACCAAAAACGCGCGGGCGAGGTGACCCACCCTTGGGTCTCGCTCGTAAGCGAAGAAAGGTCGGAACATTCCGCGAGGGTTCGATAATGCCGATGAGCCGAGTGAAGCGCTTGGTCGCGGCGATCGGCGCCTATTCAGCCGATCCCGATCCGCGGGCTGCGATCGCCAATACAGTCGCGATCGTGGTCGTCTCCAACCAACCCTTCTATCCGTTCTATCTCCACTGGGCGGTCTCGCCCGTCGCCACGCCGTCCTATGTCACCTTCCTGTCGACGCCGTTTTTCGTAGCCGTACCGATCGCCATGCGGCGCAGCCCTTTGGCCGGGCGGGCGCTGCTTCTCCTCGCCGGCATCGGCAACACATTGCTCTGTCGCGTCGCCTTCGGCCCAGGCTCCGGCGTCGAAGTCTTCCTGTTTCCCTGCCTGATGCTCGCGCTCATGCTGTTTCATCGCTCGGAGCGCGCCTTCGCATTGGGCTTCGTTGCGCTCGCCTTCGTCACCTATCTGCTGCCGACGGCGCTGCTGGGCGCGCCGCTGCACCGCTACCAACCGAGCGAATACGAAGCTTTGCAGCGCCTGAATTTTCTGAGCGCCGCATCCCTGACCGTGCTGATCGGATGGCTCTTCGCCACACGCCTTCACACAATTTCGCGCCCCGATGAAACCGACCGCGACCGTGGAGCGTAGACGAAGTCATTCGCTGAAAGGACAACCGCCATGAGGCGTCTGCTGCTCGCTCTCGCGCTGGTTTCGTTTTCGGCTGCTGGCGCGGCCGCCGCCGATCTCGATGGAACGTGGCTACGCGACGACGGCAATGCGCGCGTGCGCATCGCGCCTTGCGGCGACAAGATTTGCGCCACCAACCTCTGGATCGGCGACACCAGCAAGGGCGAGGCGGCTGGCGACAAGCTCATCATGACGCTTGCGCGTCAGCCCGACGGAACGTTCTCGGGAAACGCCTATGACCCCAAGCGCGACTGGAGTTATTCGATGACGATCACGGCGACGGCCGGCGCGCTCACCACGCGCGGCTGCATCGTGGGGCGCCTGATCTGCCGTGACGTGAACTGGAAGGCCGTCGAGTGACGGTGGATGATGTCACCGCCGAAGGCGGGCGGGTGATCCGGTGCGGCGACGCCCACGTATTTCGCATATGGTTCCCGCACTCGCCCTGACTGTCGATGGCATGCGCAAGGCGGGAGCTATCGCGCAAGGAGGTCGGTTCGTCGTCTTGTTCGACCCCAACATATTGATTGCCGCTATTGCGCGCTCGGGCGACCGGGCGGCCTTTGCAGCGCTGTTCGATCATTTCGCGCCGCGGGTGAAGGGATTGCTGATGCGCGGGGGAACCCCGGCCGAGCTCGCCGAGGAGGTCGCGCAGGAAACGCTGCTCGCCGTCTGGCGCAAGGCGGCGCTGTTCGACCCCGAGAAGGCGAGCGCCTCGACCTGGATCGCGACGATCGCGCGCAATCTGCGCATCGATATCGCCCGCCGGGAAACCCGTTCGCGACTGTCGCAAGTGTACGAGATTCTGGATGAAGACTCCCCCGAAATGCCCGATGCGACGCTCTCCGGCGCCGAACGTGACGCGCGCGTACGGGCAGCGATGACGCAGCTCTCGACCGATCAGTATCGCGTGGTCGAACTCGCCTTCCTTGAAGGCTTCAGCCATCAGGATGTTGCCCGCCGCCTCGCCATCCCGCTCGGCACAGTGAAATCGCGGCTACGTCTGGCACTGTCGCATCTGCGCGGCCGGCTGGAGGATCTGCGATGAGCATCATGCATCGCCCATCCGACGAGACGCTCGCCGCATTCGCCGCAGGGCAGCTCGACGAAGGCTTCGCACTGGTCGTCGCCTGTCATATCGAGGCGGATCGGAAGAGCCGGCAACGGCTGCGGGAACTTCAGGCCGTGCAGGGCGCGCTGCTGGATGCCGCGGAGCCCGTCGCGATGGCGTCCGGCCCACGCGATGCGGGCACCGCGGCAGGGGAAATTCCGGTATCGGTTGCGGCCACCCCGACGCCCGAGACCGGGATGCCGCAGGTGCTGCGCCCTTACGGCCTCGGTCCCTGGCGCCCGATCGGCATCCGCATCGCCATGCGGCGCGTCGAGGTTCCCGGCGCCGAGGCCCGTGTCTTCATGCTGCGCGCCGGGCCGGGCATCGCTTTGCCCCATCACAAACATAGCGGCCTCGAATGGACCACGATCCTCTCCGGTGCCTATGAGCACGAATACGGACGCTATGCGTCCGGCGATTTCGACGAAGCGGATTCCGAGCATGACCACACCCCGCGCGTCGATCCCGTCGAAGGCTGCACCTGCATCGTCGCCATGACCGGCAACGTGCTGTTCCAGGGCTGGCTCGGGCGCTTGCTGCAGCCGCTGGTGCGGCTGTGACGATCGCCTCCTTCGCCGGAGCTGCGGTGTTCACGGCCCTGGCGATGTCCGCCTTCATGTCGCTGGCCGCGTCGATCGAGCGCCGGACCGGCAATTCCGGCTGGATCGACGTGGTCTGGACTTTTGGGCTGGGCACCACGGGCATCGTTGCCGCGCTGCTGCCTTTCGGAACAGGCCCGATGTCGCGGAGATTGCTGGTGGCCGGCCTCGCTCTCGCTTGGGCGCTGCGCCTCGGCATGCATATCGCACACCGCACGAGCGGCATCGCCGAAGACCCGCGCTATGCCAAGCTCAAGCGCGATTGGGGCACCGAGGCGGCGCCTCGGATGGTCCGGCTGCTCCAGATGCAGGCGCTGGTCAGCATCCCGCTGGCGCTGGGGATCGTCCTGGCGGCCCATAATCCCGCGCCTTCGCTGGGCTCGCGCGATCTCGCAGGGTTGGCCGTGTTCGTCGCCGGCCTGGCGGGCGGCGCCCTCGCGGACGCGCAGTTGCGCGCTTTCGCTCGTTCGGGAAAGGGCGGGGTCTGCGAGCGTGGCCTGTGGGGCTGGTCGCGGCATCCCAATTATTTCTTCGAATGCCTTCTCTGGTGTTCCTATGCGGTGATCGCTCCCGGAGCCGGCTATCCCTGGGGCTGGCTCGCCTTGCTGGCACCGGCCTGCATCACTGTGCTGCTCACCCGCATCTCCGGCATCCCGCCACTGGAAGAGCACATGCTCGCCAAGCACGGCGACGCCTATCGCGCATACCAGCATCGCACCAGCGCCCTGATCCCGCTGCCGCCGAAAGGAGCGACGTGATGACGATCATGCAAAGGCTCTCGACCTGGGGCGAAGGGCTGCCCGTGCCCGATGCCGTCAGCCGCATGGTGATCGCGTCGTTGGTCGGGCGCACCGATCGGTCGCTCGCCGCGCAATCGGCCGACGCCGCGGCCTTCGCCCGCGCGATGGCGACGATCCCCATCGCCGTCCATACCGACGCCGCCAACGCCCAGCACTACGAGCTGCCTGCCGCCTTCTTCGATCTGGTCCTGGGCCCTCGGCGCAAATACTCCTGCTGCTACTACGCCGACCCTGGCGACACGCTTGCGGCAGCGGAAGAGACGGCCCTGCAACTCACGGCGGAGCATGCCGATCTCGCCGATAGGCAGGACATCCTCGAGCTTGGCTGTGGCTGGGGCTCTCTGTCCCTGTGGATGGCGGAACGCTATCCGAAGGCGCGGATCGTCTCGGTCTCCAATTCGACCTCGCAACGTGCCTATATCGAGGAGCAGGCGCGGCGCCGCCATCTTGGAAATCTGCGCGTCGTCACCGCGGACATGAACGACTTCGCGTCGCAGCAGCGTTTCGATCGCGTCGTCTCGGTCGAGATGTTCGAGCACATGGCGAACTGGCGCGCGCTTCTCGGGCGGATTCGCGGCTGGCTGAAGCCGGAAGGCCGGCTGTTCATCCATGTCTTCGCTCACAGGCAGGGCTGCTACCGCTTCGATGCCGCCGACGCGGGCGACTGGATCGCCCAGCATTTCTTCACCGGCGGCCTGATGCCGAGTGCCGCGCTCGCGCACCAGTTCCCAGATCTCTTCGACGTCGAGGACGAGTGGCGCTGGAGCGGCGAACACTACCGGGCGACCGCCGAAGACTGGCTGGCGAATTTCGATCGCAACCTGCCGATGATCGATCCCATCCTGCGACAAGTCTACGGTGCGGAAGCGCCGCTGTGGCGCCGGCGTTGGCGCCTGTTCTTTCTGGCAACGAGCGGGCTGTTCGGCCATGCGAGCGGCGATGTCTGGGGTGTCCATCACTACAGACTGCGCGCTACCTGAGGGGATTGGCCGGTAAGGGACGGCTAAACCCAGCCCCAGTCGGCCGCACGGCGGACGACGCCATAGGCGATCCATGTGCACAGACCGACGACGACCGTGCCATAGACGATGTCGGCGAGCGTGATCGTCAGAGTCCAGGGCCGCAAGGTGGCGTAGTTCGTCAGGTCGTAGGTCGCATAGGCGAGCAAACCGATGAGCGCGCCATTCAGCAACGCATTGCTTGCGCTCCCATCCCGCAGCGCGGGCATCAGCGCGAAATAGATCACGCCGAGCGGGAAGCCGAAATAGAACAGAGCAGCCGGCCAGTATCGCACCTGCTCGACGATCACGTCGCCGAGTGCGGGCCTATAGAGCACAGCGGTCATCGTGCCCAGCCAGATGGCATCGCTGATTCCGAACGCGACGAGGAAGGCGATGTAACCGGCAACGAAGCGCATGATGACCTCCCGGGTTGTGTGGAAGATACGCCGGGAATGCCGAAGCGGTTCAGTATCGAGTCCGGCCTCTGCGCCATCCGGCGAACAGATCCATCGCGGCACGCGAGGCGTATGATTTCGCATGCTCCTCCGGCCGATGGCGACATGACGACCGAGATTTCCCGCCGCGCTATCATTCCGATACTCGCTGTTGCGCCTCTTCCGGGCTGCGCAGCCCTCCGGCCTGGCGGCTTGGCCGAGGGCAAGCGCGACGTCGCCTATGGCTCGCATCCTCGGCAGCGCATCGACATCTATGTGCCGCGCGGTGCCGGAGCGGCTCCGAGGCCGGTCGCCTTCTTCGTTTACGGTGGTTCATGGGCCAGCGGAGACAAGGAGACCTATGCCTTCGTCGGAGACGCCCTCTCCTCGCGCGGTTTCGTCACCGTGATTGCTGACTATCGCCTGGTCCCGGAGGTCCGCTTTCCGGCCTTCATCGAGGACGGCGCGCTGGCGCTACGCTTTGTGCGCGACAATATCGCCAGCTTCGGCGGTGCGTCCCAGGCGATACATCTGATTGGGCATTCCGCCGGCGCGTATAACGCGATGATGCTGACCTTGGACAAGCGCTACCTTGCCGCCGCCGGGCTTCATGCGAGCGCGATCCGTTCCACCGTCGGCCTCTCGGGCCCCTATGACTTTCTCCCGCTCGACATCGACGTCACGAAGCAGGCGTTCGGCAACGCCCACGACCTGGCCCAGACACAGCCGGTGAACTTTGCCCGGCGCGACGCCCCGCCGATCCTTCTGGCGACGGGCTCTGAAGATACGACGGTCCTGCCGCGCAACAGCGAGCGCCTCGCGCAGGCGCTCAGAAGAGCCGGCGCCAAATCGGTGTCGCTCAAGATCTATCCAGGGCTCGGCCACGCGGGAACGGCGACATCCATCGCTCGGTTGTTGCAATGGCAGGCGCCGGTTCTCGACGATCTCGTCGCCTTTCTCAACGCGACGTGACGCATTCTGGCCCCCGCGAGCCGTTCCCACTTTCGCACTTTGGCATTTTGCCGGCAGCGGATGCGCCACCAGCTTGAGCGCGCCCCGTCGCAATACCCTTCATCTGCAAGGACCCGGAAGGCCACGTCTGGTGCTTGGGCACCTACCGCCCCGCCTCGCCGACCAGTTGAGCCGGCGGCGCAGGGCGCCGCGACCGCAGCATCAGCCAGCAGACCACGCTTAGATTGACGAGGTTCCAGGCAAGGCCGTTGAGGAAGGCCATCCGGTAGGAGCTGAAATAGTCGAAGATCACGCCCGACAAATAGCCGCCGACCGCCATGCCGAGCACCGTCGCCGACATCACGAGGCCGATCCGCACGCCGGCCTGCTTGGCCGGCAGGTATTCGCGAATGACGACCGCGTACATCGGCACGATGCCGCCTTGGAACAGGCCGAAGATGCCGCTGACGACATAGAGCGAGGTCAGCCCGTCGAACCAGAGATAGAGGAAGAGCGCGACGCCCTGCATCAAAGATCCCAGCGCCAGCGTCGCCACCCCGCCGATCCTGTCGGCGACGAAGCCCGAGCCGACGCGGCTGATGATGCCGAGCAGCATCATCAGCGACAGCATCTCGGCGCCGCGGGCGACGCCGTATCCGAGGTCGCCGCAATAGGCGACGATATGCACCTGCGGCATCGCCATCGCGACACAGCAGGCGAAACCGGCGACGCAGAGCAGGAGCTGGAGCTGGTTGGCGCTGAGGCCGAGATCGCCGCGCGCCCCGGCGCTATGCGCCTCAGCGGCTGCGAGCGTGGCGGCCGTGGGCTGACGGCGGAAGAACGGGGCCAGCGGCAGCATCACCACCAGCGCCACGACGGCGATGCCGAAATGGGTGGCGCGCCAGCCGTGATGGGCCAGCCCCCAGGTGATGACCTGCGGCCAGACCACGCCGGCGAGATAGCTGCCCGAGGCACCGCAGACCACGGCAAGCCCGCGATGGCGGCGGAACCAGTGCGAGAGGTCGGAGATCAGCGGCGAGAAGCCTGCCGCGCTGCCCATCCCGATCAGCAGCCCATGCGCCAGCGCGAACTGCCAGAGCGAATGCGACAGCCCCGCCGCGGTGTAGCCGGCGGCCAGCAGCAGAGCCCCGGCGATGATCGGCACCGTGATGCCATAGCGGTCCGCGACCCGGCCCATGACTATGTTGCCGGCGCCGAAGCCGAGCATGGCGAAGGTATAGGGCAGCGAGGCGCCCGCGCGCAGCGTCTCGAACTCGCCCTGCATCGCCGGCAGCACCACCACGACCGACCAGGAGCCGACGCAGGCGACGGTGCCGATCACCAGCGCAACGGCAAGGCGCAGCCAGGCATAGGGAGAATCGGGCTGATAACGGTCGGCAGGCTGGGACATGTTTCCTCGGCGGCCACCTGTTTGGAGATGGCTCTTCTCCCGGCAGCTTTAGCGACTGGGACGTCCCGGACAAGCGCACCGGGGGCAGGGCCGCCGCGCGACCGCAGCAGGATCGCCTTGCCGAGAGCGCTTGACGCCTCTCCGCTTTGACGGGACACCGGAACGGCTGGAGCGCGCGACATGACGAGGATCTGCATCTACGGCGCCGGGCTGATCGGCTGCTATATCGGCGGGCGCCTCCTCGCCACAGGCAGCGATGTCCGCTTCGTCGGGCGCCCCGTCATGGGCGAGGTGCTGGCGCGCGAGGGCCTGAGCATCTCGCATTACGACGGCCGCGCCTGGCATGTACCGCCCGCTTCGATCGTCTTCGGCTCGGATGCCGCGATGGCTTCGGGCGCCGATCTCGTTCTCGTCACCGTCAAATCGGGCGGCACGGCCGTGGCCGCTCGCGATCTGGCGGAGGTGCTGCCTCCTGCGGCCGCCATCGTCAGCTTCCAGAACGGCCTAGGCAACGGCGCCCTGTTGCGCGACCTCCTGGATGATCGCACCGTTCTCGACGGCATGGTGCCGTTCAATGTCGTCTCCAAGGGACCTGGCAGGTTCCACCAGGCCTCGGAAGGAAACCTCTATGTGCAGGCCGGCGGCGACGCCGATAAACGCCTCGCGATCTTCGACCGGGCCCGGCTGGCGCTCACGCGGCCGGTCGACATGCGCTCCGTCCAGTGGGCCAAGCTGCTCCTCAACCTCAACAACGCCGTCAATGCGCTCGCAAACCTCCCGTTGAAGCAGGAACTGTCGCAACGCGGCTATCGACGCTGCCTGGCCAAAGCGCAGCGCGAGGCGCTGTCTCTTCTCGGCAAGGCGGGCATCGCGCCGGCGCGGCTCACTCCATTGCCCGCGCGGTGGATCCCGGCCCTGCTCGAATTGCCGAATTTCGTCTTCGGCGTGCTGGCGCGGCGCATGCTCGCCATCGATCCGAGCGCGCGCTCCTCGATGGCCGAAGACCTCGCGGCCGGCCGCCCGACCGAGATCGACTGGATCAATGGCGAGGTGGTCCGGCTCGCGGCAAGCCTCCGACGCGCCGCCCCCGTCAATGCCCGGCTTTGCGAACTCGTCCATGACGCCGAAGCCCAGAGTCTGCGGACCTCATGGACCGCAGACCAGCTTTTGGGAGCGCTGCGGCGGCTCCCCGGCAAATAGCGCGCTTTGGGCGGCTTCGACGGCACCCGCGCCGATGCTCAGCGGAAGATGCGCTCGCCTTCCATGTCGACGATCTGCTGGCCCTTCACCAGGGTGAAGTCTGCGGCTTCGGCCTGTCCCGGGAAGCGGTCGGCGCGGATGAAGCGATGGCTCTTCGTCTCGCCGTCGATCACCTTCTCGATGACGCCGCAAAGCTGGTACTGGCCGCCCTCCTGATAGGGCGTCGCATGAATGGTGAAACCGTTGTGCTCGATGCTCTTGACCGGGCCGGCCGGCTTCTCCTCCGCGGGCTTGCGACCGCCGAACAGTGTTTTGAAGAAAGACATGGCACCTCCGGATTGCTTGCCGCTGATATAGGACAGGAGCCGCGCCAAGGGGAGCACTGTTTCGGCATGCCGAAAGCGGCGCGTCTCGCTGCTTCAAGCGCTTGAACGACCGTACGGAACTTCCCACATCCAATCTGTTCTGGGCGGTCGCAAGACTTGCCGTCGTCGTGCCGCCCGGGCGGCCGCTTCCGGACAGGAGGTGGCCATGACGTTGATCAAGGTCCTGATGATCGCTGGATTGGCGGGGGTGGCGTTTTCGCCCAGCGCCCTCGCCCAGAAGGCTGCGCCGCACGAGACGCCCTGTGCCGAACGCGCCCATGTTGCCGAGAAACTCCGCGAGACTTTCGGCGAGCGCATGGTCGGGAGTGGCCTGACCGATAGCGGCGTCCTGTTCGAGCTCTATGTCGGCCCCGCCAGCACCTGGACCTTGCTCGCCACCACGCCCGCCGGCGTCAGCTGCCTCGTCGGCGCCGGCGAAGCCTGGGAGCCCCTGCCCAGCCCAGACATATTCGTGGCGCGGTAGACGGCTTGGCACGATCCCGGCAATCGACTATGGAGCCATCATCGGGCTCCGTTCCCGTTCGTAAGCGTCTCACGTCAGGCAACGCGTCCAGCCGGCCCATGGCCGCATCGGATGCATCCGAACGGCCTGCCACTTGCGAAAGCCTGACCTATGCCTCGCCCTGTCTTCCGCCGCCTGCCCGCCCGCTACGCCGGGGTGGCGATGCCGTTCTTCCTATCCGTGCTGATGACCTTCGTCGTCTCCGGCATCTCGACGCTGAAGGCGCTGGGCCCGACGGCCGAATTCCTGCAGACCTGGCCCGGCTCCTGGGCCCTTTCCTGGATCGTCGCCTTCCCGACCCTGCTGCTGGTGTTGCCTGTGGTCCGGCGCCTCGTCGCGCTGGTCGTCGCCCCGCCGGCTTGAACGCTGCTAGGCGCCGAGGTGCAGCGCGACCTCGCGCCGATGCGGCCTCGCCCGGTGCTCGAAGAGATAGATCCCCTGCCAGGTTCCGAGCGCGAGGCGCCCGCCCATCACCGGAACCGAGAGGGAAACCGGGGTCAGCGCCGCCTTGATATGGGCGGGCATGTCGTCGGGCCCCTCCGCGCGATGGACGAGATAATCCATCGCCGGATCATCCGCGGATGGCACCAGCCGGCGAAAAAACGCGTCGAGATCCCGCTGCACATCGGGATCGGCATTTTCCTGTATCAGCAAGGAGCAAGAGGTATGTCGCACGAACAGCGTCAGCAAGCCGCTCGTCTCCCCGCCCGCACGCACGAAGGCGACGGCGCGGTCGGTGAACTCGTAAAGCCCCGGTCCGCGCGTATCGATCGTCAGGATTGTCTGGCGCGACATCGCCGTTTCATCGCTCGGTGAGAGCAAGCTTGGCGCCGAGCGCGACGAAGGCGGCTGCGAAGCTGCGGCGCAGCCACGCCATCACCGCCGGGCGGCCGATGACCTTGTCGCGCATCGCAGCCGCGAAGAGCCCGTAGAGCGCGAAGACGATGAAGGTCATCGCCATGAACACGGCCGAGAGTTCCAGCATCCGCGCCATCGGACTGGCTTCATCCGCCGCGACGAACTGCGGCAGGAAGGCGACGAAGAAGATCGAGAGCTTGGGGTTGAGCAGGTTGATGGCCAGCCCCCTCCCGCAGCACGAGCCAGGCCGAGCGCGCATCCGCCTTGGTCTCGACCTTGAGCGCCCCATGCTCCCTGAGCGTCTGCCAGGCCATGTAGAGCAGATACGCGACGCCGGCATATTTCACGATTGCGAAGGCGAGCGCGCTGGCATGCAGCAGCGCCGCGATGCCCATCATCGCCGCGATCAGATGCGGCACGATCCCGATCGTGCAAGCGAAGGCGGCGAGCACGCTCGCTTGGCTGCCGCGCGTGAGGCCGGCGGCGATAGTGTAGAGCGCGCCCGTTCCCGGCGAAGCGACGATGATCAGTGAGGTGAGGAGGAATTCTGGGGACATGAGGCGCGCCTCCGAGCCGGTGCACCGATCAATGAGTTCTGCTTGCGTCGAAGCAAAGTGCCGCGCCCTCGGAACCTCGGCCGCAACCTGCTCAGCGGCGGCGCAGCATCACATCGCAATACATCTTCGGGTGCAGCGCAAAGCCTGCGAGACCCCAGCCATGGTCATGGCAGAGCGAATTCACGACGGGCACCGTCCCATAGGGAAAGAGTTCGAGATGCGAGAAGGCGATGTAGTCGTTGAAGATGAGAGCGCCATTCGGCTTGATCTTGCGCAGGGCGACGTCAGCGTCCCGGCAGACGCCGATCAGGGCATGATCTCCGTCGATATAGATGACATCGAAATAAGCGTCCGGAAAACCGGCGAGCATCTCCGCCGAAGCGCCCTTGTGAAAGCGGACGGTATCGCTCTCGCGGATGTATCCCTTCTCGACGGTCCGGGCGAAGTCGAGATCGAAAAGATGCAGTTCGCGCGGTGCGCATGTCGCCAGGATGTCGCGCGCGAAAGTCCCTTCCCAGGTGCCGACCTCCGCCCAGACCAGATCCTTGTCCAGGCTGGCGATCATCGCGTGCCGGTTTGCGAACAGCCGAGATGCGGAAACATGATCGTCCGACAGCGCAGCCGGTACCGCGAAAAGCGGATTGGTCGCGTCGGAGGCGTCGGCCAGTCGCTTCTGGAAGAGGCTGCCCCAGGCGCGCCGTGCCGCATAATAGCCGAAATGACCGACGCCACCGAGGTCGATTCCAAATCTGTTCGTCTTGCCCGGCGCGGAAAAACCTTCGGTCGCCGCCTTGTATCGCTCCAATGAAAACGCCATCGCATGCTCCTGCCCTTACGGCACAAGACCACAGACGGGTGCGCTTGGCGAGCGTAACCTTCGCCTTGCGGAAGCCGGCCGAACGCATTCCCGGCGCAATACCAGCGGCGCCACAGCAGGAACTCGGTCGCATCCCGCCCCGACGTTCAACAAGCCGGGCAGGCTTCGAGGGAAAGAAAAAGGGCGCCACGGCGCCCTTTCGTTTCGCTCAATTGTCCAGGAAGCTCCGGAGCTTCCGGCTCCGGCTCGGATGCTTCAGCTTCCGGAGCGCCTTCGCCTCGATCTGGCGGATGCGCTCGCGGGTGACGCTGAACTGCTGGCCGACCTCTTCGAGGGTGTGGTCGGTGTTCATGCCGATGCCGAAGCGCATGCGCAGCACGCGCTCCTCGCGCGGGGTGAGCGAGGCCAGCACGCGCGTCGTCGTCTCGCGCAGATTGCTCTGGATCGCCGCGTCGATCGGCAGGATCGCGTTCTTGTCCTCGATGAAGTCGCCGAGATGCGAATCCTCCTCGTCGCCGATCGGCGTTTCCAGAGAGATCGGCTCCTTGGCGATCTTCAGGACCTTGCGCACCTTCTCCAGCGGCATGGCCAGCTTCTCGGCCAATTCCTCCGGGGTCGGCTCGCGGCCGATCTCGTGCAGCATCTGGCGCGAGGTCCGCACGATCTTGTTGATCGTCTCGATCATGTGGACGGGGATGCGGATCGTGCGGGCCTGGTCGGCGATCGAGCGGGTGATCGCCTGCCGGATCCACCATGTCGCATAGGTCGAGAACTTGTAGCCCCGGCGGTACTCGAACTTGTCGACCGCCTTCATCAGGCCGATATTGCCTTCCTGGATCAGGTCGAGGAACTGCAGGCCGCGGTTCGTGTACTTCTTGGCGATCGAGATCACGAGACGCAGATTCGCCTCGATCATCTCCTTCTTCGCCTGCCGGGCCTCGCGCTCGCCCTTCTGGACCATCAGCACGATCTTGCGGAATTCCTGGATCTCCAGGCCGGTCTCGGAGGCGAGCGTGTGCACCTCCTCGCGCAGTTGCTTGATCCGCTCCAGCTCCGACCCGACGAATTCCTTCCAGCCGCGCGAGCCCAGCTTGGAAACGCGCAGCACCCATTTCGGGTCGAGCTCGCCGCCGACATGCTGCTTGAGGAAGTCCTCGCGGCCGACGCCATAGCTCTCGGCGAGGCGCAGCAGGCGCGTCTCATGGCCGATCAGGCGCTTGTTGATGTCGTAGAGCTGCTCGACCAGCGCCTCGATGCGGTTGTTGTTGAGCGAGAGCGACTTCACCGCGGTGATGATGTCGTCCTTGAGCTTCTTGTATTTGCGGTCCTGCGACGGCGAGAGCTTGGTGTTCTCCAGCCGGTTGGCGATGTCCTGGTCCTGCAGGCGGCGCAGCTTCTTGTAGTCGTCGGCGATGGCGTTGAACGTCTCGAGCACGCGCGGCTTGATCTCGGCTTCCATGGCCGAAAGCGACACGTTGTTCTCGATGTCGTCGTCGTCCATTTCGGGCGGAGCTTCGCCCTCGGCGGCCTCGGCCTGCTCGCCTTCCTCGCCCTCCTCCTCGCCGGACACGGCCGGGTTCTTGCCGTCCGGGCCGGCATAGGTCGCTTCGAGATCGATGATGTCGCGCAGCAGCACCTTGCCGTCGACGAGTTCGTCGCGCCAGATGATGATGGCCTGGAAGGTCAGCGGGCTCTCGCAGAGCCCGGCGATCATCGCCTCGCGGCCCGCCTCGATGCGCTTGGCGATGGCGATCTCGCCCTCGCGAGAGAGAAGCTCCACCGAGCCCATCTCGCGCAGATACATGCGCACCGGATCGTCGGTGCGCTCGGTCGGCTCGAGATTACGCTTGGTTTCGGCCGGAAGCGCCGGGCGCGAGGCATCGACCAGATCGCCGCCCTCGGCCTCGTCGTCGTCGCTGCCGGCGGCATCCTTGCGGTTGGCACGTTCCTCGCCGGCCGCTTCCGGATCCTCGTTGTCGACGACGTTGATGCCCTGCTCGCTGAGCTGGCCGAGCACGTCCTCGATCTGCTCGGAAGAGAACTCCTCCGAGGGCAGCACTTCGTTCAGTTCGTCATAGGTCACATAGCCGCGCTTCTTCGCGAGCTTGATCATGCGTCTTACGGCCTGATCGGTCAGATCGAGCAACGGGCCGTCGGTAGTCGGGGGGGCGTCGGGCGCGACCTGATCGGTCTTTTCCCGTTCGCTCGCTTTCGTCGCCATCAATCAGCGCTCCGCATTCGCGCGCCGGCGATGACAAGAGCTGTCATGTACCGACGCATAAAAGGGCGGCGCGACCGCAGGCCCGGCGCGCTCACCCACCCAAATCCATTCGCAGATGGCACCAGACGTCGTTGACGAATCGTGAACCACCCCGCAGCCCCGCGCGCATCGAACCTGCGTCCACCATTCGCTGGGCTATCAATCTCCGGACATGGCCTCGGTGCCGTCGATTGTCTCGAGGCGGGCCTTCACGTCCTTGATCCAGGCGAAATTGGCTTCGGTCGCGTCGTCAGCCAATGCGCGCTCGGCTGCTCTCAACTCGCTATTTAGCGTTCGCGCGCGATGATGCAAGACGATGGCCTGATGAATCGAGTCAAAAACCGATTCAGGATCAGCATCTTGTGCCAGTTTGCGCCTCTCTGCGGGGCCGGTGACAGCCATGAGTTGATTGCGGGCCTCCCGCACACGCGGCTGTACCAGCCGATTCGCCAGGATCTCCAGGTCGAGCTTGTCCTCCACCGCATCGAGCAGCGCCTGACGGAAGCGTTCGGCGGCCGGACCGTCGAGCGACAGCTCGGCAATTTCGTCGGCGCAGCGCAGGATGAGATCGGGATGGCTCGCCAGCGCTAGCAGGATGAAGGCCTCGCGCTGATCCTCGCCGCGCAGCTTCGCCATCATCCGCGACTGGGTCACCGCGCTCGAGGCCTTGAGCGGTCCAGCGAGCCAAGGGGGCACCTGCCGGCCGAAGCCGCCGCGCCCTGCGCCCTTACCGCGTTGAAAATTTGCCCCACCGCCGCGTTCCGGCCGGGCCGGGGCGGCGCTGGCGAAGAGCTGCGCCAGCCGCTCATCCATCTCGCGGCGATAGTGCTTGCGCGTGGTCTCGTCGCGGATCTGCCCGAGCGGCTCCTTCAGCCGGCGCTCGAACGCGGCTCGGCGCTCCGGCGTGTCGAGCGGCCCGGCCTCGACCTCGCGTTGCCAGAGCATGTCGACCAGCGGACGCGCCGCCGCAACCACCTCCGCGATCGCCTGCCGCCCGCCCGAGCGGGCGAGATCGTCGGGGTCCTGCCCGTCCGGCAGCAGCGCGAAGGAGAGCGACTTGCCCGGTTCGAGCATAGGCAACGCCAGATCGATGGCGCGGCTCGCCGCCTTGCGCCCGGCCTTGTCACCGTCGAGGCAGATCACCGGCTCGTCGGCCATGCGCCAGAGCAACCCGAGTTGGTCCTCGGTCAGCGCCGTGCCGAGCGGCGCCACCGTCTGCGGGAACCCCGAAAGCGACATGGCGATGACGTCGACATAGCCCTCGACCACGATCACCTGCCCGGTGTCGTGGGCGGCCTTGCGGGCATTGTGGTGGTTGAACAGGAGATGGCCCTTGTGGAAGAGCGGCGTCTCCGGCGAGTTCAGATATTTCGCCGCGACCTCGGCGCTCATCGCCCGCCCGCCAAAGGCGACGACGCGTCCGCGCGAATCGTGGATCGGGAACATCACACGGTCGCGGAAGCGGTCATAAGGCACGGCGATCTCCTCGCCATGCACGAGCAGCCCCGCCTCCATCATCAGCTCGGCTGGCACGCCCTTGCCGGCAAGATGGTCCCGCAGTGCGAAGCGATCCACCGGGCCGTAGCCGAGGCGAAAGCGCGTACGCGCCTCGCCGTCGAGGCCGCGCGTCGCGAGATAGCGCCGAGCCGAGCCGCCGCGATCGCCCATGAGCTCGGCCTCGAAGAACTGCGCCGCGAGCTCCACGACCTCGTGCAGCCCCTTGCGCTTCTCTTCCTGGACCTGCGCCTCGTGCGTGATCTTCGGCAGGATGACGCCGGCTTCCGCGGCGAGCTTCTCGACGGCTTCCGGGAAGGAGAGCCCCTCGGTCTCCATCACGAACTTGAAGATGTCGCCGTTCTTGCCGGAGGAGAAATCGAAGAACGACGCCTTCTGGTCGTTGACGAAGAAGGATGGCGTCTTCTCGGCATTGAAGGGGGAAAGCCCCTTCCATTCGCGTCCGGCCTTCTGGAGGCGCACGCGTTTGCCCACGACCGCCGAAACCGGCAGCCGCGCCTTGATCTCCTCAAGGACGGAGGGCGGGAATTTCATGTTTCCTGATGTGGCCTCTGCGTGGCGGAAAGCCAACCTCGAACATGGCTTCGACCGAGCTTGTCGGGAATATCCACAAGGGGGGGCGTCCAAGCAGGCTCGTCATTCTCGGGCGAAGCACAGCTTCGACCCGAGAATCTCATCACCAGAGGGCGCGAGTTTCCGAGATGCTCGGGTCAAGCCCGAGCATGACGGCCTGAGCTTTTCGGCCGCGCCGGCTCAGCCGCCGAGCGCGGCCTTCACCATCGGGCTGACCTTGCCGAAATCCATCTGGCCGGCATAGGCCGCGCGCAGGGCGGCGATGACCTTGCCCATGTCCTTGACGGCGGTCGCGGCGGTCTCGGCGATGGCCTTGTCGATCGCGGCCTTCACCTCCTCGTCCGACATCTGCTTGGGCAGATAGGAGGAGATCACCGCGACCTCGGCGCGCTCGCCATCGGCGAGCTCGGGGCGGTTGTTGGCGTCATAGATCGCGATCGATTCCTGGCGCTGCTTGATCATCTTCTGGAGGACGCCGAGGATTTCGTCAGCCGTGGCCTCGCCCTTGCCGGCGCCGCGCGCCTCGATGTCCTTTTCCTTCAGCGCCGCCTGGATCAGACGGATCGCGCCGACCCTGCCCTTCTCGCCGGCCTTCATCGCTTCCTTGAGGTCGCCGGTGAAGCGCTCGCGCAAGCTCGTCATCTCGTTGTTCCTTTTTCTCTTGTGCGGCCTGCGCCTGCCTTGATTGACGGGCAGCGCCCGGCTCTTTATGGCTCGCGTTCCAGATCGGCGGAGCGGATTTCTGCAGCCCCGCCTCCGCATTCTGCCGCTGGCGCGGCCTGGACCGAGACATAGACATGACCGCCTCCGAAGGAAACCCCGCCGATAGCGGCTGGATCGAACCGCGCGCGACCGCGCTCCTCGTGCTCGCCGACGGCACGGTGCTGGAAGGCTTCGGCCTCGGCGCCGTGGGCGAGGCGCCGGGCGAGGTCTGCTTCAACACGGCGATGACCGGCTATCAGGAAATCCTGACGGACCCGTCCTATGCCGGACAGATCATCACCTTCACCTTCCCGCATGTCGGCAATGTCGGCGTGAACGAGGAGGATACCGAGACGGTGAACGCCGCCGCCTCTTCCGGCGTGCGCGGCTGCGTGCTGCACGCCGCCATCACCGAACCATCGAGCTGGCGCGCTAACCGCCATTTCGACGCCTGGCTCAAGGCCCGCAACATCGTCGGCATCTGCGGTATCGACACCCGCGCCCTCACCGCGCTGATCCGCGACAACGGCATGCCCAACGCCATCCTCGCCCACAGCCCGGATGGCGTCTTCGACATCGACCGGCTGAAGAAGCAGGCGGCGGAGCTGCCCTCCATGGCCGGCCTCGACCTTGTCCCGCTCGTCACCGCCGCCCAGCGCTACGACTGGGACGAGACGCCCTGGGTCTGGCCCGCCGGCTACGGCAAGCGCGAAACCAGCGACTTCAAGGTCGTCGCCATCGACTACGGCGTGAAGCGCAACATCCTGCGCCTGCTCGCGAAGGCCGGCTGCGACGTCACCGTGGTGCCCTCGACCGCGACGGCCGAGGACATCCTGGCGCTGAATCCCGATGGCATCTTCCTCTCGAACGGCCCTGGCGACCCGGCTGCGACCGGCGAATACGCCGTGCCGGTGATCAGGCAGCTGCTCGACCGGAAGATCCCGACTTTCGGCATCTGCCTCGGCCACCAGATGATGGCGCTCGCCATCGGCGGCCAGACGATGAAGATGAAGCAGGGCCATCACGGCGCCAACCACCCGGTGCAGGACAAGACCACCGGCAAGGTCGAGATCGTCTCGATGAACCACGGCTTCGCCGTCGATCCAGCGAGCCTGCCGGCCAATGCGGTCGAGACCCATGTGTCGCTCTTCGACGGCTCGAACAGCGGCATCGCGCTCACCGACCGCCCGGCCTTCAGCGTCCAGCACCACCCGGAGGCCTCGCCCGGCCCGCAGGACAGCCACTATCTCTTCAACCGCTTCGTGGAATTGATGGTGGCGGAAAAGGGCAAGAAGGCCGCCTGACGGCCGCCGCGACGAGAGGAGGCAGGCATGATCCACCAGTTGCGCATCTACGAGATCTTCGAGCGCAACAAGGCGGCCTTCCATGCCCGCTTCCGTGACCATGCCGCCCGCATCATGGCGCGCCACGGCTTCAGGATCGTGGCGATGTGGGAGACGGCCAGCGCCGGGCGCACCGAGTTCGCTTACATCCTCGCCTGGCCGGACATCGAGACGAAGGCCAAGGCCTGGGCGAGCTTCATGGCCGATCCGGAATGGAGCGAGATCAAGCGCACCACCAAGATCGAGCATGGCGACATGGTCGGCGCGATCGAGGACCGCACGCTGACGCCGACCGCCTATTCGCCGAAGCTCGATTGACAGCGCCGCACCCGCACGCTTTAAGCGCGTCATGATCAGCCTGCTGACCTTTCTTCACGGCTATTACGCCCCGTCCTCATAGAGGCGGTGGCATTCCCATGTTCAACCGCCGCGCTGGCGGTTGAATTCAGGCAGATCACCCGGCATCGCGGCCCACCACCGGACCAGAGCGATGTCTTCCAAAATCAGCACCATCTCCACCATCGGCATCATGGGCTTCGGCGCCTTCGGCCGCCTGATGGCCCGTCATCTCCAGCCGCATTTCGCCTTGCGCGTCTGCGACCCCGCGCAACCGCCCGAACCGGACCTATCAGGCAAGGGGCTCCTGCCGGTCAGCCCCGCTGAGGCGGCCGCTTGCGACCTCGTGATCCTGGCCGTGCCAGTCCCGGCGATCCCAGAAGCGCTCTCGGTGCTGCGCCCCCATCTCAAGGCCGGCGCCGTCGTGCTCGATGTCGGCTCGGTCAAGATCGGCCCGGCCAGCGCCATGCAGGCGGCGCTGCCCGATGATGTCGAGATCATCGGGACGCATCCGCTTTTCGGCCCGCAGAGCGCCCGCAATGGGCTCGCCGGGCTCAGGATCGCGCTCTGTCCTATCAGGGGCGGCAGCGCGCCGCGCATCGCCGCCTTCCTGCGCCGCGTCCTCAAGCTCAAAGTCATCATGACGACCGCCGATGCCCATGATCGCGAGGTTGCGATGGTGCAGGGCCTGACCCACCTCATCGCCAAGATCCTGGTCCGCATGGAACCGCTGCCCCGGACGATGACGACGGCGAGCTTCGACCTCCTGATGCAGGCGACAGAGATGGTCCGCTACGACGCACCCAACGTCTTCATGGCGATCGAGCGCGCAAACCCACATGCCAAGGCGGTGCGGGACCGCTTCTTCGCGCTCGCCGAGGAGATGCGGCTGTTCCTGGAGGATGGCCATGCCGAAGCAGCACAGCCGGCCGCCGACCTGCCTCACAAGGTCGCAGAGGTCGCGCAGGCCTAGCCTTTGCGATCCTCCCCTACGAGAATACCGGAAACACGAACGTCTCTGCGATGACCGACAATCCCCTGACCCACCCGGGCGCTGCCCATCCCGACCTGCGCGAGCCGATGATCGCGGAGCTCGTCCGCACCTTCTATGCGAGGGCGCGACAGGACAAGCTGATCGGCCCCGTCTTCGCAGCGGCCGTCGAGGACTGGGACGAGCATATCGCCAAGATCACCGATTTCTGGAGCGGCGTGATGCTGCGCAGCGGCCGCTACAACGGCCGCCCGATGCGCCCGCACCTGATCCTGCCGCTGAAAGGCGAGCATTTCGACCGCTGGCTCGACCTGTTCGAGATCACCGCGCACGAGGTCTGTCCGCCCGAGATCGCGCAGGCCTTCATCGTCCGGGCGCGGCGCATCGCCGACAGCTTCGAGATGGCGCGCGCCAGCCAGCGGGGCGAATTCGCGGCTCCGCGTCATAGCTTGCGCTGAATGCAGTCCGTCATTCTCGGGCTTGTCCCGAGAATCTCAGGCCGAAAGGGATTTCGGCACCTGCTAGTCACGAGATGTTCGGGTCGAGCATGACGCAGATACGGCTCAGGCCGCCCGCGCCTCGCGATTCAGGAACGCCTCGCTCTCGGCTGGCGCGGCACCTGCCTCGCGCGCGATCCGCTCAGCCAGCGCCGCAGCCGATGGGCGAAGCGCTCCCAGCGGCCGGTCGAGCCAATAGGAAACCGGGTTCAGTGCCTCGCGCGCATCGACCCTGACGATCCGTCCCACCGCCAGTTGCTCGCGCGCCAAAGGCGGCCGCGCCAGCGCGATGCCGAGGCCATGCGCGGCGGCATCGAGGACCAGATTGTAGTCCTCGAAGCGCCGATCCTGCGGGCGCGGACGGTAGTCCAGCCCCTGCGCCGCGAACCAGGCCTTCCAGCCGGCGGCGTCGGAATCATGGATCAGCGGCTGCGCCAGCAGACGCTCCGGAGCCCCCTCCCCGATTGCGGCGGCGATCTTCGGCGAGGCGATCGGGAAGCACCATTCCTCGAACAGCTTCAGTGAGAGCCGGTCCGGCGCGCCACCGCGCCCGCAGCGAATGCCGAGATCGACGCCCTCCTCCTCGAAATCCACCTTGCGATGCTCGACCTGCAGCACGATCCGCAATGAGGGCGTCCCCGCCTCCAGCACAGCCAGCCTCGGCATCAGCCAGAGTGCACAGACCGAGGGCGGCGCGCTGACCCGCACCACCGAAGCACCTCGCGCCTCGCGCCAGCGTTCCGACGTATCGGCAATCAACGCGAAGGCCTCCTGCGTCCGCTGGAGCAGACGCTGGCCCTCCGGCGTCAGCGAAACCCCGCGCGCCTGCCGCAGGAAGACGCGCAGGCCCAGCCAATGCTCGAGCTTCGCGATCTGCCGGCTGACAGCGCCATGCGTCAGGTTCAGGGCCTCGGCGGCGGCCGAGAAGCTGCCGGTGCGCGCCGCGGCCTCGAAGGCACGGAGGGTATCGAGCGGCGGCAGGTTTGAGCTGTGATCCATCCTCACAGCTCATGCGCGAATTGATCGTTTGTCAATCAGCTCGCCGAGGCGTCTATCGGGAACAACCTTTCGTCACCGATGGATTGACGCCATGTCCTCCTCAAGCTGCGCCACTCCCGCGCTGACCTCTTCGGGTTCCCAGCGCCTCGACCCCACGCTGCTCTTCACCGTCACCTTCACGGTGATGGCCTGGGCCTCCTCCTTCCCGGCGATCCGCGCCGCGCTCGCCGGCTTCGGCCCTGCAGAGATGGCAGCGCTACGCTTCGCGCTTGCCGGCGTCCCCGCCGCGCTTTTCCTCGTCGCGACCCGGGCGAAGCTGCCTGAACGCGCCGACATCTGGCGCTTCCTCGTCGGCGGCGTGATCTTCATCGCGGGCTATGCCCTGCTGCTCAATTTCGGCCAGCGCGTCGTGCCGGCAGGTCCCGCCGCCTTCATCATCAACACCAACCCCATCATGACGGCCGTGCTCGCCATGATGATCCTCAGCGAGCGCTTCAGCCTGACCGCCTGGCTCGGCACGGCACTCTCCTTCGCCGGCATAGGCGTCATCGCGCTCGGCAAGGGGCTCGATGTCGAGATCGGCATGAGCGTGCTCTTGATCCTCGGCGCCGCCTTCTGCAACGCCATCACCACGGTCGTGCAGAAACCGCTCTTCGCCCGCTACAAGCCGCTCCATGTCGCGGCCTGGAACATGGCGATCGGCGGCTTCGTGCTGCTGCCCTTCCTGCCTTCCGCAATCGCACAGGCGCAGGTCGCCCCGGCCGTCTCCTTTTGGTCGGTGGTCTATCTCGCCGCCGTGCCGAGCCTGATCGCCTACGGCACCTGGGCGATCACGCTCTCGCGCCTGCCGGCCGCTCGCGCCGCGAACTTCCAATACGCAGTCCCGCCGGTGGCGATGCTGATCGGCTTCCTCTGGCTCGGCGAGGTGCCGACGCTCTTCGGCCTGATCGGCGGCGCCATGGCGCTGGCCGGCGTGGTGGTGGTCAACCTGAAGCGCTGACCTAGAAGCCTTTCGCCGCGAGCGCCTTCTCGTCATCCGCAATGTAGTCGCGGATGATCGGGACGGCGCTCTTGTGCGGTCCGAGCAGCAGCTGGAACACCATGTCGCCGCCGATGTCGAAGGAGATCGAGCAGGCGCAGAGATAGAACTCCCACATCCGGGCGAAGCGCTCGCCCATCATGCCGACCACCTCCTCGCGCCTGGCCATGAAGCGCTCGCGCCAGGCTTCGAGCGTCCAGTGATAGTGGCGGCGCCAGAACTCGCAATCGGAGGACCAGAGCCCCGTCTGCTCGACGGCGGCGAACACCTCCGACAGTGCCGGCGCATAGCCACCGGGGAAGATGTATTTCTCGAAGAACGGCCCGGTGAAGCCGGGCGGCCCGGCGCGGCCTATGCAGTGGACGAGAGCGATCCCGTCCGGCGTCAGCAAATCCCGGATGCGCTCGAAATACTCGCCGTAATGCGCGACGCCGACATGCTCCATCATGCCGACCGAGACGATGCGGTCGAACGTTCCGGTGAGCTCGCGATAATCCTTGTTGATGAAGGTCACGGCATCGCCGACGCCGGCGGCGTCGGCGCGTTGCTGCGCCGCCGCCATCTGGTCGGGCGAGACGTTGAGGCCAGTCACCTTGGCGCCGCAGGCCTTGGCCAGATAGATCGCCAGTTCGCCCCAACCCGAGCCGATATCGAGCACGCGCATGCCCGGCTCGATCTTGAGCTTGGCGGCGATGTGCCGGAGCTTGGCCTTCTGCGCGTTCTCCAGCCCCACCTCGGGGCTGTGCCAATACGCGCAGGAATAGGTCATCGTGTCGTCGAGCCAGAGCCGGTAGAAATCGGTCGGGATGTCGTAGTGATGCTTGACCTTCTTGCCGGCGAGGCCGAGCGGGTTGTGCATGCGCCAGCGCCGGATGCGGAAGCGCACCTGCCGGATCGCCTTCTGCAGCGGATGCTTGCGCAGCTCCTTGCGCTGCAGCCAGAACAGCGTCAGCAGATCGTGGATCGTGCCTTCCTCGAAGTCGATCCGGCCATCCATGTAGCCTTCGGCCAGGGCGAGCTCGGGATTGAGGAAGAGTTCCCGCTCGATGCGGTCGTCATGGAAGCGAACCGTGACGGACGGCGCCATCTTGCGCACGCCGGCGAACAACATCTCGGCCGGACCGGGCCCGAAGGCATGGCGCTTCCCGTCCGGAGTGATGACAGTCAGGCGTCCCTGCCGGACGAACCCCTTGAGCAATCGCGGCAGCAGCAGCATCGGCATCCCCCTCCCGCGCGTCCCCGACTCGCGGACGCATTCACGACTTAAGCGGAAACGGACGCGTCCCGGAACCCCGGCTGTTGCGGAGCCACGCCGCTTGCGTCTAGTCATCGGATGACGGCCGCGAGCGGCCACCGAGGATCGACACTGCCCATGTCCTGGCGCGATTTCTGGAACGGCGAACATTCCATCTACGTCTCGCCGCGCCACAAGGCGCTGCATTACCGCGCCATCGCGAGCGACTTGATCGCGCATGTTCCCGCGCGTGACGCCGTCGTGCTCGACCATGGCTGCGGCGAGGCGCTCGACGCCGCGCGCGTCGCCTCCGCTTGCGGCCGACTCTACCTCTGCGAAGCTGCGTCCAGTGTGCGCGACAAACTGCGCGCCAAGTTCGGCCGCAAGGACAACATCGCGGTCGTCTCGCCCGAGGAGGTCGAGGCCCTGCCGGAGGCATCGCTCGACCTCGTCGTCGCGAATTCGCTGGTCCAGTATCTCTCCCGCGACGAGCTGAAGGCACTGCTCGAAACCTGGCGCGGCAAGCTCAAGCCCGGCGGAAAGCTGGTGATCGCCGACGTGATCCCGCCGAACGTCAGCCCGCTCACCGACGCATCGCAGCTCCTCGCCTTCGCCTGGCGCGGCGGCTTCCTGACGGCGGCGCTCGGTGGCCTCATCCGCACCGCCTTTTCCGACTACCGCAAGTTGCGCGCCCAATACGGGCTGACGACCTATACGCCCGAGGCCATCTCGGCACTGATCGGCGAGGCCGGCTTCGTCGACCTGCAGCGGCCCGCGAATTTCGGCCACAATCCGCACCGGATGACGTTCAAGGCGATGAAGCCGGCCTGATCCGCAACACGGCGCATCCAACGGCTCGCCATGGCGACTAATACTAAAGTTCCGTAACTGTAATGCATCAGGCATCTTGATTTAGCGACGCAAACATGGCTCTGAGCGCGGCTTGCCCCAAAGGCGTGAGAGCTCCGTGCAGGACCAGTTCAACTGTCCCTATTGCGATGCCACGCTAAATGCGGGGGTGCTGTCCTGCCGTTGCTGCGGACGTGACCTGACGCCCGTGCTTCCCTTGCTGCGCCGTCTCGGTGCGCTCGAAGAGCGGCTCGCCGCCTTCGAGAAACGCGCAGAGGAGGACCGCGCCGCGCTGGCTGCAAGACCCGTTGCAGCCCTCGACCCCGCAGCATCGGAGCCGGCAGACGCGCCAGGGCCTGCAGCGCCGGTCGCCCACCCCGCCGCACGCCGCCGCTACTGGGTGCTGCCCTTCGGCCTGACTTTGCTGCTGCTGGCCTATTGCGCCGTCGTCCTTTGGCTCGACCTGCCGCTCTGGGCGCTGCGCCTCGCCTCGATCGGGATCCCCTTCTTGACCGGCATGCTCTATTTCGGGCTTCGCCCGCGGCTGCTCGCTTTCGATATCGGCATCGCCATAGGTTTCGCGATTTTTTCCGTCGCGACCATGAACGCGTTGCTGGGTTGGCACGACAATATACCGCTCCTTCCGCAAGGGCTGGCAGCCTGGCGCGAGACTTCGTTCTACGCGCTGAGCATCGGCGCCTCGATGTTCTCGGGGATGTTGATGCGCGTGACGCAGGCTGCGCTTGCCGCGCGGGGTCTCGTCTCGTTGCCGGAACTGCGAAAGGGGCTGCTGGCCGTGCATGGCAAGGTGCCGATGGAAACGCTGAAGACCATCGAAACCACCATCCTGATGGCCGGTACCATCATTTCTGCCATCGCCGGCCTCATCGCCGGAATTCTGGGAGTGAAATAGGACGATGATGAAGACTGTGCTCATCCCGCACATTCTGCGTGTTGTTCTCGCCACCGCTGCGATGTCGACGGCGTCGCACGCCGCGGAGCCGGTTCAGCTCATCACACGCGAGGAAGCGGGCTTGCCGACCACGGCCAAGGCGCCGGCCAGCACGCGCAACCTCACCCGCGGCCCCGGCATCGACACCTTGCCGACGCCCGACAAGGGCGTCGATGGCAAGCCCTTCCGCCTGGCCGTTCGCTTCATGCCGAGCAATGGCGTGCCCATCGATCCTGCGACCGTGCGCGTCTTCTATCGCCGCCAGCCCCCGGTCGACATCACCGAGCGGATCAAGCCCTTCATCACACCGGCCGGGATCGACGCGCCTTCGGTCCTTGTCCCCAGCGGAAGCCACATCATCGAGATCGAGGCGACCGACAAGGAAGGCCGCATCGGCCGCCGCCAGCTCACGCTGACCGTCGCCCCGCCGCAGTAAGGCGGCGCGTAGGGGCCGGAATACACCGTGTGAGTCATCCAAATGGGTGACGCCACATGCAGCCCACGCGCCTTCAATCGACGATGCTGGGGAAGCGCCGTCGCGCCTCCGTCGCCGGCGGGGCTGCCATGTCGTCGAAGATTCTGAGGCCTGGCCAGTTGCTGTCGGCTGGCAGCCAAGGGCCTGAAGTCAAGCAGGTTCAGCGCCTTCTGAACCTGTTCCCTCCGACCAAGCTGGCAGCTCTCAAGCTCGACGGCATCTTCGGGGAGAAGACGCGTCGGCGCGTGCTCGAATTCCAGCAATCGGTAGATTTGCGGCCGGACGGGATCGTCGGCGCAGCCTCGGTCAATGCCCTCTGCGTGACGTTTCCGGAGTTCGAGGCACTCGGAGCCCGCTACGGCACGGTGATTCAGGGGCCCCGTCGTATCGCCTATCAGCGCCAGCTCCACGCCACGGTCAACGGATTTCGCCCGGTCGCCGCCGTCCCGGGCGTCGTCGTGGTGGTCGGGCTCGTCATCGCGATCATCATCGTCTTCTACATCGCGATGCTGAACCTTCTGCCCGCGCATCAGAAGGCGCATCGCGAATTCGCGAAGTTCATCGAAAAGAAGATCGACGAGCTGCGCGAGGCGATGAACCTGCCGGGCCCCGTGCAGGTGATGGAACGCGCCATCGAGAACATCCGCGAGACGACCAAGGAGTTCATCGAGCGGCTGAAGCAGAGCCGGCTGAACTGTGACCAGTCGCCCGAGGCCCTGACGCGATGTGCCAAGCAGAGCATGGCGGTCGCCGTTGCCACGCAGAACCTGCTTCACAAGCTCGGCGAGCTCACCTTCATCGGCACGCGAGGTTTCAAGCTCGACGATCTGGTCGCCGGCATCCTGGCCTCTTGCGCAGCGCTGGTGAAAGTCTATTCCGAGCTCGGCAAATGCCTGAACTGCAAGGACATCTCATTCCTGGACTGAGTTCGGGCTGCGTCGGGACGCCCCCTCGTCGCTAGCTGGCCCGATCGGCGAAGCTGAAGAATTTGTGGCCGAGGAACGAGAACACCATCACAACGCCGGTGGTGACGATCTGCATCGGCAGATAGGGCAAGCCGGCCCGCGTCACGAAGACATGCATCAGGATGCCGGTCAGCACGAAGCCGCCGGCCGCGATCAGGGCGAAGCGCCACCCCGCCTGCGCATGGCTGCGTGTGGCGTCGAAGGTCATCCAGCGGTTCAGCGTGTAGGACGCCAGCGCTCCGACGACGAAGCCGGCAAGCGTCGCGGGAACGGGGTCTATGCGGCCGAGTTCGACGAGCCCGATCAGCACGCCGTAATGCGCGACCGCCGTCAGCCCTCCGGCGACGACATAGGCCATGAGCTGTCGGAACTGGCGCGGATAGCGGCGAAACGGCATCCGCGCTTCCTAGAGCATTTTCGCGCGAAGTGGACAGCGGTTCGCGTGAAGAAAATGCCATGAGGTCAAAGCTAGGGGACGGACGCGCCGGGCGAATGATTTTTCACCCGGCGCGTCCGGTCCGTCAGCCCGCGTCGCTGCCGGCGAGATTGGCCGGCATGCCGCCGACCGGCATGTCGAGCCCCTGCTTCAGCGTATCGAGATGGTATTCCCGGATGCGCCCACCGGTCGGATCGCTGACGAAGGCGCTGCCGCCGACCACGGCGAGGCTGGGCGTCGGAGTCTTCGCGCCAAAGGCGCAGTCGAAAGCCGGGACGGCATCGAAGGAGGCCAGTTCCTTCCAGGCCGGCGCAACCTCATAGACCCTCAGCTTGCCGTCGGCTGTGAGATTCGCAAGCCGGCTGCCGGTGCTGCTCAGCTCGAACTGGCAGACGGCCTGTCCGCCCGGCACCGACAGCACGTCCTCGGCGGAGAGCGCCTCGGCATGCGGATCGATGCGCAGCAGCGCATCATAGGGCGCCTTCAGCCCGTAATTGCCGACGACATGGGGTCCGCCCTCGCGGGATTTGAGCGCGCTGGTACGGCGCTCGTCGGGATAGGCGAGCTTTCGCGCGCTCCAGCCCGCCGTCTCGCCCTTGCCCGCCTTGGAAAGCACGAGCACGCCGCCTCCCTCGCCCTCTGCGCAACCGAAGAGATGCCGCCCGCCGCGCGCCGGCGCGTAGCCGTGATAGAGCTTGCAAGAGGCATCGGGCCGCGCCGGATCGTTGAAGTTTGCGATCCGCCTCCAACCGTCTCGCGTCGCGGACGACTTGGCCCGCTCAAGGATTTCGAAGCCGTTGGGCCGCGGCGAGGCCCCGCGGTCGTCGCCCCCGGCATAGGCGGGGTTGGGCACCGAGATCAGCCATTGCTTCGCGCCCAGCGGCACGGCGATGCCATGCTGCGGCGCCGGGCTTGGCCAGATCGTCATATCGGGCTTCGGCTTGGCAAGGCCGTCGATGGCGAGCATCACCACCTTGGGCTCGCTCTTGCCCTCCCAGGGTCGCAAGCCGTCATAGAACAGCCCGAGCTGGCCCTGCCCCGAGATGACATGGGCGGGCCGATCACCCGTCGTCATGAACTCGAGCAGCTTTGGCTCGGCCTTGGCGAGGTCGACATGGTCGCCATGCGATTCGGCCATCAACCCGGTGTCGAGGATGCGCAACGTGCCGGCCTCGTCGCCGGTCTTGACCACGACGTAGCGCCCCCCGGATACGCCTGCGAAACCCGGATTCGCCTTCGGAACGTCGAAGCTGTGCGTCACCTCGCCGCTGTCTAGGTCGAGGATGCGGATGACCGGCTTTTCGTGGTCGGCGAAGACGAGGCGCCCGCGCAGCACCGCATGATCATGCGCAGGGGCCGCGGAAGCGAGGAAGCAGCCGGCGAGGCAGAAGCCGGCTGCGACGAAGCGAGACGAAGACAAAGGGGAGCTCCAATCAGATATACAATGATATAACATTGCACATTTGCGATCGCAGCTTCAACCCGCTTCGACCGCGAGCGCTGGAGAGCCGTCCGCGACGCTTCGGACAGCGCCTCGCCGGATTCAGGCCTCAGGCCCGCACCTCGAACACCATGTTGAACGGCGTCTCGGTCGCACGACGGAAATGCGAGAAACCCGCATCCATCGCGACCTTGCGCAGCCGCATCTCGCCGGCCTGCGCGCCGAGGCAAAGCCCGACCTCCTGCGACTGCGAGGCCGGCGTGCAGATCATCGTCGATGCCCCGTAGAAGATCCGCCCGACGGGGTTGAGATTGTCCTTGAGATGGTCATGCGCGAAGGGCTCGACGATCATCCAGCTGCCGTCCCTCTCCAGCGACTCGCGCACATGCTTGCCCGCGCCGACCGGATCGCCCATGTCGTGCAGGCAGTCGAACATCGTCACGAGGTCGTATTTCCGCTCGGGGAAGTCCTTGGCGGAAGCGCGCTCGAAGACGATGCGGTCCGCGACCCCGGCTTTCTCGGCAGCCTCTCGCGCCCGCTCGATCGACGGTCCGTGATAGTCGAAGCCGTAGAAGCGCGATTGCGGATAGGCCTGCGCCATGAGGATGGTCGAGGAGCCGTGCCCGCAGCCGACATCGGCGACGGTCGCGCCCTGCATCAGCTTGGCCTGGACGCCCTCCAGCGCCGGAATCCACTCCGCCGTCAGATGCGCGTTGTAGCCCGGCCGGAAGAAGCGCTCGGTGCCCCGGAACAGGCATTGGCTGTGTTCATGCCAGCCGAGACCCGCCCCCTTGCGGAACGCCTCCTCGACCTTCGGCTCATCGACCCACATCGACTGGACGATCTCGAAGGCGCCGGCGAAGAAGGCAGGACTGTCTTCCTCGGCGAAGGCCATGGCCTGTTCGGGCGACAGGCTGAAGCTGTCGCTGCCTTCGTCGTAGTCGACATATCCGGCCGAGGCCTGGCCCGCGAGCCATTCGCGCACATAGCGCTCCTTGAGGCCGGTCTTCTCCGCCAGTTGCAGGGAGGTGACGGGCTCGCCATCGCCCATCGCCTTGTAGAGGCCGAGTTGGTCGCCCAGCACGATCAGGGCGCCCGTGACGGAGGCTCCGACGTCACCGACGAGACGTCCTACCAGCGCATCGAGTTTCTGAGGGTCGGCTGCACGCATGGCCATGCTCCTCGTGTTCGGGCGTGGCCGGTGCCGCGTCGCGATCCGGCTCGACGCCATCGCGGAAGAGAGGACGCTAAACCCGGATGGACCGCTGTCAACGGGGCGAAGTGGAACCCTGCGCCTCATCGCCGCCTGAAAGCCATTCGGGGCCGAGCCGCGGCAGGTCAGGATCGCGCCGCGCGGTCTCGATCACGCTGTCGATCAGCCCAGGAAAGCGCTGGTTCAGCTCGTCGCGCCGGATGCTGAGATAGCGTGACGTCCCCTCCACCCGCATGCGAGTGATGCCGGCCTCGCGCAGCTTGGCGAAGTGATAGGACAGCAGCGAAGGCGAGGCGAAGGCGGTGAAATGGCTACAGCGCGCCTTGTCGACCTCGCTGACATCGGCGAGCGCGACGAGGATGCCGAGCCGGATCGGATCGGCCAGCGCAGCGAACACGTCGGCGGGCGCGACATCCTCGATATCGGGATGAAAAACCGGCTTCATGACCGACGAGATAGGCGATCCCCGCGCTCCTGACAATATTCAACATTCATTGAAATTACCCTTGCGGCAATTGTCGGGCTGGATTAATTCAACGATCCTTGAATTTCGAAGCCTGACTCCGAAACAGCGATCATCCGCAAGGATCATTCCCATGGATACGCGCCTTCTTTCGCTTGCCGGCGGCGCCTTCGCCATCGGCACGGGCAGCCTGATCGTCACCGGCATTCTGCCCCATCTCGCCAACGGCCTGAGCGTCTCGGTCGACACCGCCGGCCTGCTTATCTCGATCTTTGCGCTCGCCTATGCGATCGGCTCACCCATCCTCTCCACCGTTCTCGGAGACGCCGACCGCAAGGCCGTGCTGGTCGGAGCGATGACGGTGTTCGGCCTTGCCAATCTCGGCGCCGCCTTCGCCAGCGACTTCTGGGTGGTGATGGGCGCCCGCATCGTGATGGCGCTTTCGGCCGGCGTCTTCATGCCGGCGGCGAACGCCGTCGCGGTGGCGGTGTCCGCTCCGGAGCGGCGCGGCCGCGCCATCGCGCTGGTCACCGGAGGCATGACGGTCTCGCTGATTCTCGGCATCCCGATCGGCACCGCCGTCGTCGGCTTCGGCGGCTGGCACCTCGCCTTCCTGATCGTGACGCTGTTCAGCGCGCTTTCGCTGGCGGGCCTGCTCGTCAAGCTGCCGCGGGGCCTGCCGCGCGGCACCAACACGCTGCGCGAGCGCCTCCAGGTCGCAGGCCGCGGCGACGTGCTGCTGGCGCTGGCCACGACCATGCTGTGGACCACCGGCGCCTTCGTCCTCTACACCTATATCGCCCCCTTCCTGACCAACCACACTGGCATCGTCGGCCCCTGGCTCGCTGCGACGCTCGTCGTCTCCGGCATCGGCTCGGCCATCGGCAACCAGCTCGGCGGCATAGCCAGCGACCGCTTCGGCCCTGAGCGCACGCTCACCGTGGTGCTGACCGTGCTGGCTGCGGCGCTGCTCGCGGCTTCGCTGATCGCCGTCAGCCTGCCCCCTGAACTGGCGATCTGGCCGATTCCATTCGTGCTGCTGATCTGGAGCGCGGCGGGCTGGGCTGGCCATCCCTCGCAGATGTCGCGGCTCGCGGCGATGGCGCCGGACGCAGCCGTGGTCGCGCTCTCGCTCAACGCCTCAGCACTGTATTTCGGCATCGCGGCCGGCGCCGCGCTCGGCCAGCAAGTGATGCGCCATGCCGGCACCTGGCCGCTCGGCTTCGTCGGCGCCGCCTGCGAGATCGCAGCGCTCGCCGTCCTCTTCATCGCCATGCAGCGCAAGCGCCGGTTGGAGCGTCGCTCGCCGCGCCCGCTGGAGATCGATCTCGCCCCTTCGGCACCGCGGCCTGTGCGTTGAGCAAGGACCGAAGCGCTTTTAGCTTCCTTCCGCCGCCTTGCCCGTCTATAGCGAGCGCCTAGCATTCATTCAGACGCTCGCCAGGCCTCCGCTCGCCCGATCGGACCGGCCTTGCGCGCGCCCGCAAGACCGGTCGAGATCATGCCCAAGCGCACAGACATCAAGTCCATCCTGATCATCGGCGCCGGCCCCATCATCATCGGACAGGCCTGCGAGTTCGACTATTCTGGCACCCAGGCCTGCAAGACGCTGAAGGCCGAGGGCTACCGCATCATCCTGGTCAACTCGAACCCGGCGACGATCATGACCGATCCGGACCTGGCCGATGCGACCTATGTCGAGCCGATCACGCCCGAGATCGTCGCCAAGATCATCGAGAAGGAGCGCCCCGACGCGCTGCTGCCCACCATGGGCGGCCAGACCGCGCTGAACTGCGCGCTCTCGCTCAACAAGAAGTCGATCGTCCAGCCCGATGGCAGCAAGATCAGCGTGCTCGAGAAGTTCGGCGTCGAGATGATCGGCGCCACCGCCGAGGCCATCGACAAGGCCGAGGACCGCGAGCTCTTCCGCGAAGCCATGACCAAGATCGGCCTGGACACCCCGCGCTCGCACCACATCAAGACGCTCGGCCAGGCGCTCGACGCGCTCGAGGATATCGGCCTGCCGGCGATCATACGCCCGTCCTTCACCATGGGCGGCACGGGCGGCGGCATCGCCTATAACAAGGGCGAGTTCATCGACATCGTCGAGCGCGGCATCGACGCCTCCCCCACCAGCGAGGTCCTCATCGAGGAGAGCGTGCTGGGCTGGAAGGAATACGAGATGGAGGTGGTCCGCGATAAGAAGGACAACTGCATCATCGTCTGCTCGATCGAGAACTTCGATCCGATGGGCGTCCACACCGGCGATTCGATCACCGTCGCGCCGGCGCTGACGCTGACCGACAAGGAATACCAGATCATGCGCGACGCCTCGCTGGCGGTGCTGCGCGAGATCGGCGTCGAGACCGGAGGCTCGAACGTCCAGTTCGCGATCGATCCGGCCACCGGGCGCATGATCGTCATCGAGATGAACCCGCGCGTCTCGCGCTCGTCCGCTCTCGCTTCCAAGGCGACCGGCTTCCCGATCGCCAAGGTCGCGGCGCGGCTGGCCGTGGGCTACACGCTCGACGAGATCGAGAACGACATCACCGGCGGCGCGACGCCGGCCTCCTTCGAGCCGACGATCGACTACGTCGTCACCAAGATCCCGCGCTTCGCCTTCGAGAAGTTCCCGGGCTCCGAGCCGACGCTGACCACGGCGATGAAGTCGGTCGGCGAGGCCATGGCGATCGGCCGTACCTTCCAGGAATCGCTGCAGAAGGCGCTGCGCTCGTTGGAAACGGGCCTCGACGGGCTCGACGAGATCGAGATCGAGGGCTTCGGCCATGGCGACGACCGCAACGCCATCAAGGCGGCGATCTCGATTCCGACGCCGGACCGCATCCTCCACGTCGCCCAAGCCATGCGCTTCGGCTTCAGCGACGAGGAGATCCACGAGAGCTGCAAGATCGATCCCTGGTTCCTCGCCCAGATGCGCCAGATCGTCGAGACCGAGGAGAAGATCCGCAAGTTCGGCCTGCCGCAGACACCCGGCGCCTTCCGCCAGATCAAGGCGATGGGCTTCTCGGACAAGCGCCTCGCCGCAGTTGCAGGCAAGACCGAGGCCGAGGTCAGGGCGCTGCGCAAATCGCTTGACGTCCGCCCCGTCTACAAGCGCATCGACACTTGCGCGGCGGAGTTCGCCTCGCCGACCGCCTACATGTATTCGAGCTATGCCATGCCTTTCGCCGGCAAGGCGGCGGATGAGGCCAATCCTTCCGATCGCAAGAAGGTCGTCATCCTCGGCGGCGGCCCGAACCGCATCGGCCAGGGCATCGAGTTCGACTATTGCTGCTGCCATGCCTGCTACGCCCTGCGCGACGCCGGCTACGAGACCATCATGGTCAACTGCAACCCGGAAACAGTCTCGACTGACTACGACACCTCCGACCGGCTCTATTTCGAGCCGCTCACCGCCGAGGACGTGCTCGAGATCCTCGAGACCGAGAAGCAGAACGGCACGCTGCACGGCGTCATCGTCCAGTTCGGCGGCCAGACCCCGCTGAAGCTCGCGAATGCTCTGGAAGAGGCGGGCATCCCGATCCTCGGAACTTCGCCTGACGCGATCGACCTCGCCGAGGACCGTGACCGCTTCAAGCGCCTGCTCGACAAGCTGCATCTCAAGCAGCCGAAGAACGGCATCGCCTATTCGGTCGAGCAGTCCCGCATCATTGCGGGCGAACTGGGCCTGCCTTTCGTCGTCCGCCCCTCCTACGTGCTCGGCGGGCGCGCCATGGCGATCATCCGCGACGAGGTGATGTTCGAGGACTATCTGCTCGGCACCCTGCCCTCGCTGATCCCCTCCGAGGTCAAGGCGAAGTATCCCAACGACAAGACCGGCCAGATCAACACAGTCCTCGGCAAGAACCCGCTGCTGTTCGACCGCTACCTATCGGACGCCATCGAGGTCGATGTCGACTGTCTCGCGGACGGCAAGGACGCCTTCATCGCCGGCATCATGGAGCATATCGAGGAAGCCGGCATCCATTCCGGCGACTCGGCCTGCTCGCTTCCGCCGCGCTCGCTCTCGGCCGAGACCATCGCCGAGCTCGAGCGCCAGACCAAGGCGATGGCGCTCGCGCTCGATGTCGGCGGGCTGATGAACGTGCAATACGCCATCAAGGACGGCGATATCTACGTCCTCGAAGTGAACCCGCGCGCCTCGCGCACCGTGCCCTTCGTCGCCAAGGTCATCGGCCAGCCTATCGCCAAGATCGCCGCCCGCATCATGGCCGGCGAGCCACTGGCGGGCTTCGGCCTGAAGCCGGCCAGCCTTGACCATGTCGGCGTCAAGGAAGCGGTCTTCCCCTTCGCGCGTTTCCCGGGCGTCGACGTGCTGCTCGGGCCCGAGATGCGTTCGACGGGCGAGGTCATCGGCCTCGACCGCTCCTTCGACACGGCCTTCGCCAAGAGCCAGCTCGGCGCCGGCTCCAAGGTTCCGGTCAAGGGCACGGTCTTCGTCTCGGTGCGTGATGATGACAAGCCGCGCATCGTCCCGGCCGTCCGCATCCTGGCCGATCTCGGCTTCCGGATCGTCGCGACCGGCGGCACGCTACGCCTGCTGCAGGAACAGGGCATCGATGCCGCGCGGATCAACAAGGTTCTGGAAGGCCGGCCGCATGTCGTCGACGCGATCAAGAACGGCGAGATCCAGCTGATCTTCAACACCACCGAGGGTCCACAGGCGCTTGCGGATTCCCGTTCGCTCCGTCGAACAGCCCTCTTGCACAAGGTGCCCTATTATACCACCTTGGCCGGAGCGATCGCTGCGGCGGAGGGCATCAAGGCCTATTGCAGCGGCGATCTCGAAGTACGATCGTTGCAGTCATACTTCGAACGCGCGGCCTGAGACAGGCCGTTCGTGGCGAACGAGGATTGAGCGGAAGCGCGGAAACGCCGGCGGCTGATTTGCCGCCGGCGAACTGCGCTTTCGGAGCTTATGGAACGGAAAGAATGGAAAAGGTTCCGATGACCGCGAGCGGCTTCGCCGCTTTGGAGGTGGAGCTGAAGCAGCGCCAGCAGGTCGAGCGTCAGCGTATCATCACCGCGATCTCCGAGGCGCGCGCCCTCGGCGACCTGTCGGAGAACGCCGAATATCACGCGGCGAAAGAAGCACAGTCGCTGAACGAGGGCCGGATCCTGGAACTCGAATCGCTGATCGGCCGCGCCGACATCATCGATGTCAGCAAGCTCGGCGGTGATACGATCAAGTTTGGCGCCACCGTCAAGCTGATCGATGACGATACCGAGGAAGAGAAGAGCTACCAGATCGTCGGCGAGCCGGAATCGGACGTCAGGTCCGGCAAGGTCTCCATCGGCTCGCCGATCGCGCGCGCGCTGATCGGCAAGAAAGTCGGCGATTCCGTCCAGGTCAACACGCCCGGCGGCGGCAAATCCTACGAGGTCGTCAGCATCGCCTTCCGCTGAGCTCAGCCTCCCCGCAGACGGCACCATGCTCGCCCTCGTGGCGAGCATTTGTTTTTCGGGCCCTACCGGCGATGGCGACTCAAGCGCTCGGAATGAATCCGGGCGCGACGCAGGCGGTCGTCATCCCGTCACGACGATCCTTACCGCCTTGATGATGCCGTCCACCGCGACGCTCGCCAGGATCAGGCCCATTACGCGGCTGATGACGCTGGCACCGGCATTGCCGATCACCGCGATGATGCGCGAGGCGCAGAACAACAGCCCGACCAGGACGACAAAGATAATCGTGATCTGAAGCACGGTCTCGGCCTGCTCGGCGATGCTGAATCGCGAATTGTCGGTGACGGTCATCACCGTCAGCATCGCGCCGGGGCTAGCGATGCTCGGGATCGCGAGCGGATAGACCGCTTTCTCGAGATCCGAGGAGCTCAGCAGCTTCTGATCCTCATCGAGCTTCGATTCGCCGAAGATCATCGTCAGAGCGAACAGGAACAGCACGATGTTCCCGGCGATCTGGAAGGAGCTCAGCTCGATATCCATCGCCGTCAGCAGGATCTGGCCCAGCACGACGAAGAACAGCAGCACGATGAAGGCGACGAGCGATCCCTGAAGGGCGATGCGACGCGCCGCCGCAGCGCCGAGCCCTGCGGTGACGGCCAGGAATACCGGTAGGGTCCCGATCGGATCGATCACCACCCAGAGCTTCACGAATTCCGTCAGCCAGCGTTCCATCGAATCCCCCAGCGATTCTGACGCCCATAGAGCATGCCGAGACGATGGCGACTATGCTGCCTACCCGCGACACGCCTTGGAAACCAAGATCGGGTGAAGATGGCGCGCAGGCCCGCAGCCATGGAATATCGCAGCCGCGCGCCTACATTGATATGGCAAGCCTTCGGAGACCCCGGCCATGATGACGCGTCGACTTTTTCTGGCTTCCTCGCTCGGTGCCGCGGCGTGGACTCTGGTACCCCGCGTAGCCTCCGCTCAGGCCGTGCCGATCGGCTCGATCAAGATCCAGTTCTCGCCAACCGTGACTCACGCCTGGGGCGCGAATGTTGCCATCGTCAAGAGCGAGCTCGAACGCACGCTCATCGACCTGCTCGGCCCGTCGTTGCAGCGCGGCGCCGGCACATCCCTCGTCGTCAATATCAGCAGTATCTGGCTGGCGAGCTTCGCCGGCGGCGGCGGCGGCGGCAAGCCATCCGATGGCGGGGGTTCCAACGACTATCTGGAAAGCATCGCGACGCTCTACGATCGCAGCGGCCGCGAGCTCGCGAGCTATCCGATCATGTCGACGGAACTGTCCGGCGGGGCCGGCGCCTGGTATCGGCCGGACATCGATCAACTGCGTCTGAAGGCGCTCGCCCGCAACAACGCCTACTGGATCAAGCGCTACATCGGCTGAGCGCTCAGAGCCCGTTTCGAAACGCGCTGCGGCCAGTCAGATGGCGGTGCTTTCGGGAACCGGAGCGCAGCGGACATTAGATCAACCTGCCATTGGGCGGAATCACCCAATGGCAGAAAAGTTTATTGATTCCAATATCTTGAGCATAATGTTCTCCAAAAAGTGGAAGCCACTTTTTGGCATCGCGCCCCGGTCCGCGGGCACCGGACGCGCAGCCAACGCCGTCAGATGGCCGCTGCAGCAGAGTTTCGAGACGGGCTCTCAGCCGAAAGGCACGATCGGCTCGTCCTTGACCCGGTCGAGGGCGAGCGCAGTGCGGACGTTGCGGACATTCGGCATGGCCGTCAGTTCCCCGACGAAATCCTGAAAGGCCTTCAGGTCCGGCGCCACGCATTTCAGCGCGAAATCGATGTCCCCCGAGAGCGTCCAGCATTCGCGCACCGTCGCCCATTCGCGGATGCGGCCCTGGAATGCTGTGAGATCGGCTTCGGCCTGGCTCGCCAGATGCACGAAGGCGAAGCAAACCACCTCATAGCCCAGCTTTCGCTCGTCGAGATCGGCATGGTAGCCGCGGATCAGCCCAGCTTCCTCCAATGCCCGGACGCGACGCAGGCAAGGCGGCGGCGAGATGCCGACGCGGCTGGCGAGCTCGACATTGGTCATGCGCCCATCGGCCTGGAGCTCGCGCAGGATGCGCAGGTCGATATCGTCGAGTTTCGGACGCACGAAGATCCCCGAAGGCAAAGTATCCTCAAAGAAAAGCCGGGCTGGTGTAGACGGCAGTGACGGGCGATACAAGGCGCATGCCGCGGACGCAGACAGCCATGCACGAAAATCCGACGCCGACCGTCTGGGTCCTGAGCGACGGCAAGGCCGGCGACGAGTTGCAATGCCTCGGCGTGGCCGAGCGCCTGGGTGCCGTCCCGGAGATTCGGCGGGTGAACCCGCGCAAGCCATGGGCCTGGCTGATGCCGCGCGGCCCGATCGACCCGCGAGAGGCGCCGGATCGCCCGGGGAGCCCACTCAGCCCGCCCTTTCCGGAGATCGCGATCGCCTCGGGGCGGCGCGCAGTCACTTATCTGCGCGCCCTCAAGAAGGTCTCGAACGGCGCGACCTATACCGTGTTCCTCAAGGACCCGCGTACCGGCCCGGGCACCGCCGACCTGATCTGGGTTGCCGGGCATGACCGGCTGCGCGGCGATAATGTCCTCGTCACCACCACCTCCCCTCACCGCCTGACGCCACAGAAACTGGCGGCCGCGCGCGCTGCTCCGCCCCCCGCGATCGCCGGACTGCCGCATCCGCGCGTCGCCGTACTGGTCGGTGGCGACAGCCGCCATCACCGCTTCACGCCTGCCGACATCGAGCGCTTCACCGGGCAACTCGACGCGCTGGCCCGCTCGGGCGCGTCCCTGATGGGCTCGCCTTCCCGGCGCACCTCCCCCGCATTGGCCACCGCCGTCGCGGCCGTCTTCGCCCGTCACGGCGGCTGGTGGTGGGATGGCTCGGGCGAGAACCCCTATCTCGCGCTGCTCGCCAATGCCAACGCCGTCGTGGCCACCGCCGATTCAACCAACATGATCGGTGAGGCAACCGCGACGGGCGCACCGATCCTGGTTTTCGAGCCGCAAGGCGGCCATCCGAAGATCGCGGCGCTGATCCAGGCGCTGGAGCGCGAGGGCGCTGTGCATCGCTTCTGTGGACGCCTTGAAGGCGAGGGCTATCAGCCGATAGACTCCACACCCGTCATCGCCGATGCGATACGGCAGGGCTGGCAGCGCCACAGGGCCCATTTGGGGCTCGGTGCCGCTTAAGTCCGAGGGCTCTTGTTTTGGCGCCGCGCCGCCGTATCTGACGGATCGAGGCTGCGGCCCGGCCGCAGGAGAGGAACTGAGACGATGGCCTCATACCCACGCCCGCGTCATGGCCATCGGCTCCGGCCCGGCCGCCCGATCGCCCGCCTCGCAGGCAGTCGCGGCAATCCGATGCATGCTCTCACGGCCGCCTGATTCCAGCAGCTACCTTTACGGGTTTCACTGATGTCGAAGACTCATCACACCAAGACGCTCATCATCGGCGCAGGTCCTGCCGGCTACACCGCGGCGATTTACGCAGCACGAGCCAGCCTCAAGCCGATGCTGGTGACGGGCATGACACCGGGTGGCCAGCTCACGATCACAACGGACGTGGAAAACTACCCTGGCTTTGCACACGCCGTGCAGGGGCCCGATCTGATGGAGCAAATGCGCCAGCAGGCGGAGAATGTAGGAACGCAGCTCGTCTACGATCTGATCGTCTCGGTCGACCTCGCGGCCAATCCAAAGAAGGCGATCGGCGACTCCGGCGATATCTATCTCGCTGATACCGTGATCATCGCAACCGGAGCCCAGGCGCGCTGGCTAGGCCTCGAATCCGAAAAAGCCTTTGGCGGCCATGGTGTGTCCGCTTGCGCGACCTGCGACGGCTTCTTTTACCGGGGCAAGGAAGTCGTGGTCGTCGGTGGCGGCAACACGGCCGTCGAAGAAGCGCTCTATCTGACCAACCATGCCAGCAAGGTCACCGTCGTCCACCGGCGCGACAGCTTTCGGGCCGAGAAGATCCTCCAGCAGCGTCTTTTCGCTAATCCGAAGGTCGAGGTGATCTGGGACCACGCGGTCGACGAGATCCTCGGCACCACCGACCCGCTGAAATCGGTCACCGGCGCAAGGTTGCGACATGTGAAGACCGGAGAGGTCAGGGACATCGCGACTGACGGCGTCTTCGTCGCAATCGGCCACGATCCTGCCACCAGCTTGTTCCGTGGCCAGATCGATATGGACGAGACCGGCTACATCAAGATCGCACCGTGGTCGACCAAGACCAGCCAGAAGGGCGTGCTCGCCGCGGGAGACGTGGCCGACCCCACCTATCGCCAGGCTGTCCTTGCGGCCGGCATGGGTTGCATGGCGGCTCTGGAAGCGGAGAAATACCTGGCCGAGCACAGCTCGAATCCCGAGGTGGCCGCCGAAGAGAAGCAGCATTCCGAGATGATCGAAGCCTGGTGAGTTGAACTTCCCTGACCGCGCCCCGCAATGCCGGCGTGGTCGCCACAAAATCCAACGTGGATCGCGACGATCGCGCCCGGGCCTTCGCGCCTAGGCGAGATCGCTTTGGCGGACTGCGCTCGTTTCCACGGCAAAGCTTCCCGATGGTCCGGATGCGGCTTCAAGCCTTCGCGATCGGGGCCTCGCGGCCGATGGCGGCGTCGCGCTCGATTGCCGGTTGCATCAGTCCGGTCGCATCCGAGAAGAAGATCGGCTTATCCTGGCCGCCTGTCCCCGAAGCCGCCAGCAGGCCGCTCCATCAAGGCGGAAGACAAAAGCGGTCGCAGGTGAGTTGCGCCATGCATCATTTCGTAAATGCACTGCAGCATATGTTTCTGAACGCTCTGTCTCTCACTTGAGATGAGCGCGGTTCTAAGCGAAGTTAGATAGGCAGCGCTACCGAGCCGCGTGAGAGCCTGACTGTGCAGGGTGAGTGACATGCGAATTGGCTGGACGACAGTGTTGGCACTCTCTTTAGCCGCGCCGCTGGCGCCTTCGCCCGCAAGTGGCAGAGAAGTCGTCAGCTATAATGGCACGGAAGGGCCTGGCTCTATCGTCATCCGGACAAAAGACCGACGGCTATACCTTATTCTGGAAGATGGAACGGCCATCCGATATCGCGTAGCGGTAGGGAAATCAGCGAAGCAATGGCAAGGAACCGTTCGGATTGAAGGCAAATATGTCGAGCCAGCCTGGTCTCCCCCGGACGAAATTAAGCGCGACAACCCAAATATACCCGATGTCATAGCGGGAGGTTCTCCGCGCAACCCAATGGGCGCCCGCGCAATGACGCTTTCCGGCGGCGGGCAATACGCGATACACGGAACGAACAGGCCCGACTCCATCGGGACTTTTGCGTCTTATGGATGCATCCGCATGCTGAATGACGACATCATCGACCTGTTCGGTCGTGTCCCGGTTGGAACCCCGGTCATAGTGGCTAGATAACACGAGAAACACCTCGTGTTTCGAACGGATCTATTGACCACTATGCGATGAGAATTGCGGCTCCGACATTTTACGACTGTTGAGATCGCGAAGACTGGAGATATAATCCGCCGGGTACAGCAGCGTATTATCCGGCGCTCTCATTCCCATGAAAGTAGCAACCTCGCCAACCCAGCGATTGCAGTTATAAAGCACGGCATGCCACATCGTGGCAGTCCTTTGCTTTTGCTTGATATAAGCTAGCACCCGCCGGTACTGAGCCTCATCGAGTAATACGCGAAATCGGTTGGAAATGTACTGATCTTCCGTGTCGCCGTCGCTGGCTCCGGTTTCTGCCGGGACCGGTATGACGTGCCCGGCCGACCAGAGCTGAGGCCCCTCTCCCGCGGGGTGGAGGCCAGCGACTTGATCCGCCGTGACCGGGCCGACCTCACCTCTCGCGTTGAGGCGTCCATGAACCAGGAATGTGTGCCCATAGCTCAAGGCGTAGCGGGAGCGAAACTCGACGAAATATTGCGCTCTCTCGCGCGGTGCGTATGGCGATCTCGGCGCCGACACCGTTCGCGTCGTCGATGCAGCAGCCTGGCTCCTGCTCCCGCCCGATTCATGATCGCGCGCGGCCGCTACACCGCTACCAAATACGAGCAGAATGCTCGTTAGGCCACAAGCGAAGATCCAGGAGCGTATTGGAGGGTTTTTGGCGAACCGCATCGCAAGCCTCCGATCAAGCTTCAACGTGCCAGCGACTGCGCCTCAGTAATCCGAACGCCGCATGCGCCGCACCAAAGGAGAAAGCGGCCGAGTACTCGACCGCTTTCCTTATAGATAATGCTAACCCTTGGTTACGATGGGGGCAGCAGCGGGAGGCGGAGCCTTCCCCTTACCCTTACCGATGGAAGCACACCCGCCAACGCTAATGAGTGCAACAGATACGGCCAACACTACGATCTTTTTCATCGGTTCGCCCTCGGTTAAACAAGCCCACTTTGAGGTCAGCGCAATCATTAGCCTAGTGCAACTGCGCAACATCGTGCCGAAAAATACAAGTCGTCGTGTGGCACCTGCCCATCATCTCAGATGCCATAAGCAATTTCAATTGACAAAAATCCATTAGCTGCGGGACGACGATTTATGGTTGCCAAACAACATGAAGACGGCCGCCCTGGCCGAAGAATCCGCGCTCCATGGCAACTCGTCAGTGGGGAGGATGAGCGCTATTCAGACGTGGCACAACCCGGCCGGTACGATTGATGTAATCCTGGTACTGCTTGCCGAACGCCCCGCTCATGAGCCTTTCCTCCTCCCCGACACGAAAGAAATACAGCGTACCGAAGCCAATGAGCCCAGCCGGACCCGAAATCCAATTAGGTAAAAGCAGCGCCTGCGCTATGGCCCATAACCAAAAGGCGCTATACATCGGGTGACGAACGTAAGTATACACTCCGCTGGTTACTAACTTGTGGCTCTCTCGAAGATCGAGGGAGACAGACCAGTTGCGCCCCAAAGCGCGGTGAGTAAGGTAAAACAATAGCAATGACGCGGCTGCGAGAAGCGCCCCTGCCCAGGCCAAGGTGGGCTGGAACGCGTATTTCGCAAACCGCGGAAACCCGAATGCGACATAGGCAAAAGGCAGGATCCCCAAACCCGTAAAAGAGATGCTCAGCAGGATGCGTTCCTTGATTCCGCGCGCTGACCGGGAAACAGGCGTCCGACGAGAACGCCGCTCGTGCGGAATGCGGATGATGTACCAACCAATTGCGAGAACCAGATAGATCGCCTTGGCAACGGAAAGGGTCATAGCTTCACGACCCCGGCGGCATCGAGATCGCCTGAAAGCTCAACTGATTCGATCAGTTGACCGTCTGCGTCGAATAAATCCATCACACCTCGCTCCGATCGCGCGCTCTGCTCCGCGGAGATCGGGCCGCAGATCGACATAAAGTAATCATAAGGGGCCCGCCGATCGTTGGCCCTCACAAATTGACAGTGCATTTTGTACCAGTTCCTGCGGATTCTCGGATAGCGCTCCGGGGCGATCATCCGTCGGATGCTGACATTGCGAACCATTGGAGAGCCGGTGACCGGCAGCCTCAAATCTCGCAGCAGGTCCGCGCCATAGAAGTTCATCACATCGGAACGAGCGCGGTAATCCGCCCACACGACGTCCGGATTCGAGCTGACACGCCCGACCGCCTCTCGAAATCCGCGTGCAGCGCGGTGGAGGCCAATTTTGAGAATGGAAGCCCCGACCGAAAAAAAGGCCAGCTTCCGGCTTACCTGGCGCTCGAGCTGAAGCTTCGTGGCGCGATCAATGAGATCGACAGCGAGCACGGCGCCCAGACTGTGCCCGACGATGAGAACCTCATCCACCGCCTCGCTTTGAGCGTTGGCGGCGATTTCCGCGGCGACCCGCTGCAGGCGGCCGTCCAAAACTTCATTGCCAAATCGGATATAGTGACGCGAAAAAATCCAATCATCTAACAATAACCCAAGATATAACAAGCGATCAGACACGTACAGCAATAAACAAACAACCAAAAATAAGACAGCCAAACCAAAAAATACACTACCGACAATCTTCGACACCAAATAAAATGAACCGATAGCGAGCGCGATAATCGACATCAATATCACGAACGGATAAATGAAAAACATCGCGTAACGCCAGCTTGATCGAAGATATCCTACGAACGCTCCTGCACTCAAAAAATCGAAAAAGGCCGCCGCCCCCGGTATCAAGCGTCCCCATGTCGGCCCTGCGACCGATTCAGCTATCAGATCATCCCACCGAACCAGACGAACTTCGGTTTCGGTGCGCCAGTTGGGACCCGCTGCAGACACCTGCCATGTCGCGAGATCTGGCTCCGCTGTCAGCTCAGAGATCGTCGTGCGCACATTCCAGGCGCGTTCGAAGCGCTTCAATTCCTTGGCGAAACGTTCGAACACGGCCGATGGCGGGGCCGGGTCATAGCCACCAACATGGTACACGCGACGCTTGAGAACCCGAGTCTCACTCGCTCCAGGCTGATTTTGGCCGCGTTGTTCCGCTCCATGATCCTGAAGATCGGTCCTATGTGGAGCAGGCGTCATCTCTTGGAACCCGAAGTCAAGACTCATTCCACTGCAAACGCGGCGGGATCACCCGTAGGATTGCACCGGCTGAGATCATCACCATCTCGCCCCGGCGTAAAACACGGACGACTCATAGCTCGCTCGGCCTTTTAAATACGGCGACAGCGCCTTTACCCCTTATAGGTCGTTGCAGCTCGTAAACATTGCAGCTCACGCGAAATCCTGTCGGCGGCCTCCAGAATGTGCTCTGCCATCGCCGGAATGACTTCGTCGGTCAATCGGCTCGACGAACCCGATATGCCGACTGCTGCGTGGATTGCCCCGTCGGCGCATCTGATCGGCGCCGCCATCTCGCATCTCGCGCTGTCGCCGCCGGTCCAGTGAGCAGCATATCCTTGCGAGCGGATATCCTCGAACTCGCGTCGAAATGCATGGGGATCACCCTGTGTTGGAGCGGCCGCAAGAGCGCTTTGCTCTAGTTCACCAATCACCTCGAGGGATTGGAAAGCGAGAATGGCCTTCCCGGCCGCGCAAGCGAGGGCCGGCACTTTTGTTCCAACCTCGAACTCCGCCCCCATTGGCCCGGGCACGTTAAATCCGGCCGCGACGACAATCTCCGTATCCGCAATGATCGCCATACACGCCGACTCGCCGGTGCTCATGACAAGCTCGGAAAGATGATGATCCGCGACACGTGTTAGATCGGCCGTAGCCTTCGAGCAAAATCCCAGGCTCCATAATTTTGGCGACAACGTTATAATTTCAGATGCCTGAGATATGGATATATAGCGCGTCGTTTCGAGTATCCTGAGCGTCTCTTGAACTATTTCCTGATCGAATCGCGTCTGAGACCTGATTTGATCAATGGTCTTGGGATGCTTACTTCCAGCTAAAGCTTCAAGGACGGCCATTCCGGCTTCAAATGATACGTTCATGATCAACCTCATGACATTAAGATGGTTGAGAGCCTATGTCCGCTTTCTCAAAGCCACGATACCGGCGCTTGCGCGAACACGGCATCCGGCAACTCAACGTCTACGCACGGATACGCGAGGTGGTCAGGTGCGATGAATACTGATCCGATCGCCAGCCCAAGGCCAGCGCAGATCAAGCTGTCCCCCCAATTTTTTGCCGCAGCGCTGTCCGTGAACTCGCCGATCCGCTGTGGCGCTATCGGAGGCAAGGGACGGCACCCATCCGACCGTCGACTGTTGCAGCGTCTTCAACCGCACGCAGTGCGCGCTGGTGGCTGCCCACTCAACGGGGATTCGCTTTTCGTCGGGCCGAACCGCGGGCAAGCCGTGTCCGCACAACTGGGAACGAAAGATCGGCCGCTTCCGGCACTAGCCAAACTGCATGGATGGCACGCAAGATCGAACACCGGCGTTGAGCCCCGCGAGCGTGGCTGATGGCGCTTCACCGAACAATCGTCGGTAGTACGCTGCGAATTTCCCAAGTTCCGAGAAGCCACATTGAGTGGCCGCTTCGGTAACGCTTTCTCGTCTACCGACAAGACGGCGACGCGATTCGTTCAGTCGATAATTTCGGACGAACTTTGCCGGCGGCAAGCCCGTTAGACTGACGAAAGCCCGATGGAGCGTTCGCCTCGGAATGGCGAGTTCCGCACAGATGCTGTCGATCCCGCTGCCCCGTTCGATGCTCGACCGCGTGAACTCGATAACGTCGTTGACGATCTTCCGATCTCTTGTCGGGTCTCTTCTGGGATCCGACGTATCCGGATCGAGTCTGGAGAGATATGCACCTAGAAACCGGTCGCGCACTTCAGCTGCGAAATTCGGGCAGGAGAAGCGCTCCGGGCTGTGCTGCAAGAAGTTCGAAAGAATGCGGCCGACCCAGAAGGCGCGCTTTCCGTCGGCAATGATGCCCTCGGACTGCAGCTGTTTGCGGCCCAGTCGGAATTCGTTCTGATCCGCGAATGCGGCCAATCGCTCTTCAGACAAGGCTAAGGTCAGATACTCGGCCGAGCCCTGATAGAGTGCCGTCTGCGGGCTTCCAGCCGGGAAGAAGCCAAGATCGCCGGATTCCACCTCGCTTGCCCAATGCGTCACGGGCCGCATGCACGACAGCAGAACCCCTAGAACGACGCGGTCCGGCGACAGCGGGCCCTCCAGATAGAAATCCCCCGCGACCCTGCCGAACGAGAGAACGGCCCCGTCCAGATCGGCGACGAGGAGCGAACCATGAATGCCCGCGGCAGAAAGTTGTGTTGCGCGGACCTCAGCGCCAGCGATCGGGCGCTGGAGCGCTTCGATGTTGTCGAGAACAGACTGGTGAACCGCATCCACCACCGGCGTCCTCCATTGGCAGAAATGGCATAGCCAACCTTCTGCAACAGATTATGGTCGCGATGCGGCGGGATGTCGACAGCATTCAATATTGAACGATAGTTTCAGCAATATCTTGAAAGTAATCACGGTCAGGAGGCTGATGGCTGAGTGCGGAGAACTGATCGTCTTGCAAGCTCACGAAACGGAGATCAAAAAGAATTTCCGAGGCGCTCGTTGGAGTTGATCCTGTGTCTTGCTGCGCTTTTTCGCTGTGCCCCCTCGCCGCTGCCGCACTTGTCTGGGCGCAATAGACAGGCGCAGATTGGCTTGTCAGGCAGCTCGCAAATCCGGTCTCGGACCTGATCATGTCATTGCCGGCAGTTGGACGGCGGTAGCGTACAGGAGCGACGCAATAGCCGCCGGCGCGACTGCCGCGTACAATATGAAAGCGGGCGAGGTGTCGGCCTCCGCGCGGTCCAAGATCTACAGGCAGTTCGATGCCTGCAATTGGCAGGAAGGAACCGAGGACTTTCTGACCTGCCGTTGCCGCTCGGCGGGCAGCAGCCGCAGCCGAGCACCGCCAAGACGATTGAGCCGGTGGCGGACGACCGGAAAGGCCCGGTTCTCAGTGCTTTATGTGCGTTGGAGGGTTTCATGAAGGGTATCAGGAAACTCATTGCGGTTTTGACGCTGGCCACTGCGGCCCTCACGACGAGTTGGGCATCGGCGCAGCCGGACCCGCTGCCTGGGTGGAATGACGGCAAGGCCAAGGCCGCAATTCTGGCGTTCGTTCGCAAGGTTACTCTGGAGGGCGGACCCGATTTTGTGCCGCCAGCCGAACGAATCGCGACCTTCGATAATGACGGGACGCTTTGGGCCGAGAAACCGATCTACTTCCAGGCCCAGTTTGCTCTTGACGAGATCAGGAGCCAAGCCGCGGCGACACCCGCGCTGAAATCCAAGGAGCCGTTTCGGACCGTTCTCACGGGCGATCTGAAGGCGCTGATGGCTGATGGCAACAGGGGCCTCGGCCTGGTTCTCGCGCGTACCCATTCCGGCATGACGACAGAGGCCTTTTCCCGCTCGGTCGCCGAGTGGTTGGAGACCGCGCGTCATCCGCAAACCAAGCGCCGCTATACGGAAATGGTCTATCAGCCACAGCTCGAATTGCTGGCCTATCTGCGCGCAAACGGCTTCAAGACGTTCATCGTTTCGGGCGGCGGGGTCGAGTTCATGAGGGTGTTCGCGGACAAGGCCTACGGGATCCCGCCCGAACAGGTCGTCGGCTCGTCCGGCGTCGTCAAGTTTCGTCTGGGCAAAGACGGGAAGCCTGAACTGATCAAGGAGGCCAAGGTCGAGTTCGTCGACGACGGCCCGGGCAAGCCCGTCGGCATCAATCGCTTCATCGGCCGTCGTCCGATATTCGCATTCGGCAATTCCGACGGCGATCTCCAGATGCTGCAATACACTGTCGGCGGCAGCGGCCCGAGGATGGCCTTGATCGTCCACCACACCGATGCCGAGCGCGAATGGGCCTATGATCGCAAGTCCGAAGTCGGGAAACTCGACAAGGCGCTTGACGAGGCCGCGGCAAGGGGCTGGACGATCGTGGATATGAAGAACGACTGGAAGACCGTTTTCCCGCCGCCCCCGTGACGTCGGCCGCCGACATAAAGCGGGGAGCTCCCTGCCCCCGGTTGGCATGCTGCGGCTGGAGCCGCGCTGTTCGCTTCTGCGCCGCCCGTCAGAGGCGATAGATACGACTGGCCGTGTCCCAAAACAGTGCCGACCTGTCGTCGGCCGAGTAGTCGGCAGTCAGACGCTTGAAGGCGTTCCAGCCTGCCGCGCAGGCATAGGAGCCCCGGTCCACCGGTGCATTGCTTTCCAGCATGCAGCGCCTCGGGTCGAAGGCCTCGATGGCGGTCTCCACATAAGGCCGCCATGCCTCGGCAAGCGCGCGTGAATCGGGTGGCCGCATCCCTTGCTCGAAGCCGAACCCGTTGATCCGCATGCCGAGGCCGCCGATCTTGACGACCACGTTCGGGCAGCGGGCGAGATCGCGGATCGCGCGCTTCCAGTCCTGGAACAGCTCGCCGCGTCGCCCCTGATAGGCGCCGGCGCCGAGAATGCCGCCGAGATGGTTCAGCACGATCGTCGTCTCGGGAAAGGCTTGCGCCAGCGCCGTCAACTCGTCGAGTTGCGGCTGGAACAGCCAGGCGTCGAAACTCAGCCCGAGCGGCGCGAGCCGGGCGAAACCCTCCCGGAAGCAGGCATCGCCGAGCAGACCGGGCGGACCGGCGCTCCGCGGGTTCATCAAGCTGGAATCGGCATCCCACACCGTGATGTGACGGATGCCACGGAACCGGCCGCGCCCATGCTCCATATGCGCGAAGAGAACCTCCTCGAGCCCCGCGCCCAGGCGCAAATCGGCATGGCCGACGATGCCTGCGCAGAAAACGGGCCCGTCCGGACCGAGCCGCTCGGCCTCGGCGGCGACATAGGCGGTCTCGCCGACCGGGCGCAGATGTGGCGGCTGCGTCGGGTCGTAGGCGGTCTGGCATTGCATGAAGACGGAGGCGATGATGCAGTGGCCGCTCGCGGCAAGCTCTGTCTTGTAATCGTCGATCAGAAATCGCCAGCCCGGCCGGTCCCAGAGATGGTGATGGGCGTCGACGATCGGCAATTCAGGTTCAAGGGCCGCCTCTGGGGCGCTCGCCAGCCAGTCCGGGCGCACCGGTAGATAGTTGGCGACCGGCGCGCTCATGGCTCGCGGTTGGGCACGGGCCGTCGCGACGGCCCGTCATAGCGATAGGCGAAGCTGCGTGGGATCGGCCCCTTGTTCCGCTCGCCGCGTCCGCTCTGCTCCCAGGCATGGGCGAGGATGCCAACCGCCCGCGACAGACAGAACACGCCGCGCGCGAGCGGTGCGGCGAAGCCTAGCTCGCCATAGATCACCGCGGTGGCACCGTCGATGTTCATCGGGATCAGCCGCCCCTTGCGCCGCTCGAGGCAGCTCTCGACCGCCCGCGCGGCCGCTGCGTAGCGGCCGGTGATGCCGCCCTTGCCGACCGTAGCGTCGACAAGCGCCAGCAGGCGGCCGGAACGAGGGTCGACCGGGTGGAAGCGGTGGCCGAAGCCGGGCAGGTATTTCCCGCGCGTCGCGATAAAGGCATCGATCGCGGCTGCCGCCGCCTCGTCCATGCCACAGCCCGCCGCAAATCGCGCCAGCAGGTCGTCATAGAGTTCGAGCGCCTGCTCACCCGCCCCGCCATGCACGTCGTCGAGGGTGTTGAGCGCGGAGGCCAGCGCTCCGTTGAGCGGCAGCCCGCAGGACACCGCCATGCGCGAGATGGCGATGGAGGGCGCATGCGGGCCGTGGTCGACCGAGGCGACGAGCGCGGCCTGAAGCAGTTGCTCCTGCTCCGGGCTCGGCAGATCGCCGCGCAGCATCAGCCAGATCATCGCCGGAAAGGAGACGGCGCCGATCAGTTCCTCGATCGGATAGCCGCGAAAGGCGATGCGACCGGGTGCGATATCCGCGATCGCGGTCGACCAGTACTCGGCGATCCTCTCGCGATCGGAGGGTGAAGCTTCGTCGTTCATGCTGCGCTCTTTTGCCGTTCGCAGCCGACGATCCGACGCGCGATCAGGCTCTCGATCTCGTCTTCGCCATAGCCGAGGCGCCGCAGCCATACGGCCGTGTCCGCCCCCAGCGCGGGCGGTTGGGCCGGTGGCGCGAAGGGCTCGTCAAGCAGGAAGCCCGGCCGGGTCACGCGCAGCGAGCGGCCGCCGCGGCCCTTGGCATCGACGGGCTCAACGAAACCGCGCTGCGTCACCTGTGGCTCCGCCATCACCTCGGGCACGGTGAGGACGCAGCCGGCCGGCACGCCGGCAGCGTTCATCAGGCGCTCCCATTCGCGTGCCGGGCGCGTGGCCAGCGCCTGTTCCAGCGCTGCGGTCAGTGCCCGGCGATTGTCCTTTCGGGCCTGGCGGGACGCGAAGCGCGGATCATCGATCAGTTCGGGCCGTTCGATCAGTCCGCATAGCGCCTCGTATTGCTTCTGCTCGTTGGCAGCGATGTTGAGCGGCCCGTTCCCAGTCCGGAACGTCCCGGACGGGGCGGCGGTGAAATTTTCGTTGCCGATCGGCTGCGGGTCGACATCGGCATTGAGATGGTTCGACACCACCCAGCCCATCGCGGCGAGTGTCGATTCGAGCAGGGACACGTCAATGAAGCGCCCCCGCCCGCTCTGCTTCTGATCGACGAGCGCCGCCGAGATCGCGAACGCCGCCGTCAGCCCGGAGATGGTGTCGGAGATCGGAAAGCCCGTCCGCAGTGGCGCGCTTTCCTCATCGCCGGTCACGCTCATGACGCCGGAGAGCCCCTGCACGATCTGGTCATAGGCCGGGCGCCCGGCCCAGGGCCCCGTCTGGCCGAAGCCGGAAATCGCGCAATAGACCAGGCGCGGATTGATCTGCGACAGGTCTTCATAAGCGAGACCCAGCCTCTTCATGACGCCGGGGCGGAAGTTCTCGAGGACCACGTCGGCTGTCCCGACGAGCCGCAGGAAGACCTCGCGCCCCTCCGGCGCCTTGAGGTCGAGCGCGATCGACTGCTTGTCGGCATTGACCGCGACGAAGGACAAGCCGGAGAGGCGCGCTGCCATCTCGGGATCGGCGCCGAGCTTGCGGGCGAGATCGCCGCCATCCGGTTTCTCGACCTTGATTACCTCGGCGCCGAGGCGGGCGAGGTTGTACCCGCAGAACGGGCCGGCGAGCACGTTCGAGAGGTCGAGAACGCGCACGCCCGCAAGTGGCATAGTCATTTTCCGTCTCCGACTGCGCGGGATTATTTGCCGATCCGCCTTGCGGCTTCCTCGGCGAACTTGTTCGTGTAGGTCTTGGAGAGGTCGATGCCAGCCGCGGCAATCGCGGGATCATAGGCGGTGAGCACCGAGAGCGGCGTCTTCAGGGTGTCAGGCGAGAACCGGCCGTCCTTGGAGAACAGACCCGTCGAGGCACGCATGATCTCGATGTTGAGCACGCGATCGTCGAGCTTGTAGGCCGACGGGATCGCATCGACGACAGCCTCCGGGCTGTTGGAATGAATCCAGCGCACGGTCCGCAACATGGCGTTGGCGAGGCGCTGCACGGTTTCCGGATTCTTGTCGATATAGCTCTGGTTGAGATAGAGGCAGGCGGTCGGATAGACGCCACCGAAAGCTTTCTTCGACCCTTCCTCGGTGCGGCCGTCGAACAGGATCTTCACGGCGTTCTTGCGCGTCAGGATGGTCGCGGTCGGATCGTAGAAGCCGAGCACGTCGACCGCCTTGCTTTCGAGCGCCTTCATACCAGGGGCACCGCTGCCGACGCCGATGAACTCGACGTCGCGTGGCCCAAGCCCGTTCACCTTGGCGTAGTAGCGGGCGATCATGTCGGTCGAGGAACCCGGCGTGGTGATGCCGACCCTCATGCCCTTCAGGTCGGCGCCGCTCTTCACCTTGTCCGCGAGATCGGCACGGACGCCGAACACGATGCCGGGGACGTCGTTGAGCAGAAAGACGCAGGAGATGTCCTTCTTCTTCGCCTGCATCTGGATGGTGTGGTCGTAGAAGCCGACCACGCCGTCGACCGAGCCGCCGACCAGTGCCTGGAGCGCCTTGGCGCCACCGGCCTGGAAGTTCTGAATGGTGACGTCGAGGCCTTCCTTCTTGAAGTTCCCGAGGGAATCGGCCAGCGCCAGCGGCATGTAGTTGAGAATGACGGAGCCGACGGCGATGGTGACCGCCTTGTGCTCGGGCTCGGCGGCGCGCGCAGCGCCCGCCGGAAGCAGCAGCGCGATGGCGAGGGCCGCAGCCCGGCTTGCGAACGATGTCATCTGTTTCCTCCTGCTCGGTTATGTTTGTTGTTGCGATGCGGGTCAGGCGTCATCATGCGAGGGGGCCGGACGCCAGACGAGGAGCCGCTTCTCGAGGCGGTCGACCACGAGATCGAGCAGCACCACGAAGACGGAGAGCACGACGATGCCGGCGAAGACGCCGGTGGCGTCCATCACGCCCTCGGCCTGCGCGATGATATGGCCGAGCCCCATCGAGGACCCCAGATATTCGGCGACCACCGCACCCATCACCGCCATGCCGACCGAGACGCGCAGCGACGACAGGATCCAGCTCATCGCCGACGGGATATAGACATGGCGCAGCAGCGAGAGCTTGCTGGCACGCAGCAGGCGGGCATTGGCCAGGACGACCGGATTGACCTCGCGCACGCCCTGATAGGTGTTGAAGAAGGCGATGAAGATCACGATCGTCATGCCGAGCGCGACCTTGGAGGCGAGCCCGAGGCCGAACCAGATCACGAAGATCGGTGCCAGCAGCACGCGCGGGATGGCGTTGAAGACCTTGATGATAGGCTGGATGACGTCGGCGGCGAAGCGCGAGAGGCCGAGCCAGATGCCGAGCGCGGTACCGCCGGTCACACCCAGCACGAAGGACAGCACGGTCTCGAGCAGGGTGATGCCGAGGTCGCCCCAGATGTCGCCCTCGGCGAACCATTGCGCGATGCGCCCGACGATGGCCGAAGGGGCCGGAAAGAAGAACGGGTCGATCAGGCCGGATCTGGCGCCGGTTTCCCAGGCGGCGAAGAAGCCGCCGATCAGCACCAGCCGGGTCAGCCTGACCTTCATGCGATAGGCGGAAGCGGCGCTGCGCCGGCGCGCCTCGACGGCATCCTCGGAGGAGGCGGCACCCGCTGGCGGCGCAAAGGCGAGCGTCTGCGACTTACTGGACGACATAGCTCTTCTCCACTTCGGCGCCGAGGAGATTCCAGATCTCCCGGTAGAGGCTGACGAAAGCGTCGGTGGTCGCCAGCGCCGAGACGTCGCGCGGCCTGGGCAAGGTGATGTCGACCTCCCCGACCACACGGCTGGCGGGACCTGCGGACATGACCACGACTCGGTCGGCCAGGGTGATCGCCTCGTCGAGATCGTGAGTGATGAAGACGAGCGAGCGGCGGTCGGCCTGCCAGAGGTCGAGCAGGATCCGGTGCATCAGGCGGCGGGTATGCACGTCGAGCGCCGAGAACGGCTCGTCCATGAGGACGATGCGCGGTTCCATGATCAGCGTCTGCGCCATGGCGACGCGCTTGCGCTGCCCACCCGAGAGCTGGTGGGGATAGCGCTTCTCGAAGCCCTTCAATCCAACCTTGGCGAGCCAGGCCCGCGCCTTGGCTCGCGCTTCTTCCTTGGCCATGCCGCGAAAGATCAGGCCCAGCGCGACATTGTCCTCGGCGGTCTTCCAGGGAAGGATCGCTTCCTGCTGGAGCATGTAGCCGCTGTCGCCGTTCAGGCCCTCGAGCGGCTTGCCGAAGATGGCAACCTCGCCGGCGGCCGGGCGAAGCAATCCGGTGACGACGTTGAGAATGGTCGACTTGCCGCAGCCGGTCGGCCCGACCACAGCCACGAACTCGGTGTCTCCCACAGTGAGATTCATGTTGCCGACGGCGGTGAAGGCGCCAAAGCGCACAGCGACGTCGTGCAGCCGAACGGCTGCTGTTCCCTCGGTCATCGTTCCTCCTGATAGAATAGCATTCTATTTTGCTGCGCTTCTAACAGAGAGCGGATGGCTGGTCAACGGACGTTCTGTTAAGCGGAACATAAAATCAGCGTGATATCGGCCTTCTTGCACAATGCAGAAAGTTACGTTCTATTAGGCAGAACGATTTTGATGACGAGGTAGACATGTCCGAACCCGGCACGAAGCGGGAGGGAGTCGACGCGGTGGAGCGGGCTCTGGCCATTCTCACGGCGTTCAGTGAGCAGGCCCAGGAGCTGAGCCTTGCCGAATTGGCCCGGCGGACGGGGCTCTACAAAAGCACGATCCTCCGCCTGGCCGCCTCGCTTGAGCACACGCGCTTCCTGACGCGCGGAAGCGACGGCGCCTTTCGCCTGGGACCGGAGCTCTGGCGGCTGGGCTCGCTTTATCGCCGGAGCTTCGATCTCGGCGAATATGTCCGCCCGACGCTGCGTGCCCTGGTCGAGGCGACGCAGGAGACGGCCTCCTTCTACATCCGCGACGGCGATCAGCGCATCTGCCTCTATCGGCTCAACTCGCCGCGCTCGGCCCGCCATCACCTTGATGAGGGCGTGCGCCTCCCGCTCGGCCGCGGCGCCGCCGGGCGCGTGCTGCTCGCCTTCACCGAACGTGACGATCCTTCGTTGCAAGCAATCCGGGACGCTGGCCTGGTGATTTCGCGCGGAGAGCGTGATCCCGAAGTGGCGGCGGTATCCGCCCCGGTCATCGACAGCGCCGGCCATTTGCGCGGCGCGCTCTCGCTCTCAACGCTCATGAGCCGCTTCGACGAGGAGGCCCAGCGCAAGCTGGTGGCAGCGATCGTGCCAGCAGCGACGAATCTCGCAGCGCGGCTGCCGGCTGAATAAGCGCGTTTTCGGGATATCGACAGTGCAGCCGGGGCCGCCGGACCTTCGCCCGAGCCCCCTGGCCAATGCAGATCCTTGGGCGAGCCATATTCGACTTTTGGCCGGTCACACTGATCGGCCACAACAGGCGGCAGCAAGCCGCCATTGCGCGCCCATCAGGGGAAGCTGCCGAGCAGCCGCCCTTTACGTACTCATCACCGAAGCTGATGGGTTTAGTCACCAGATTAAGTACGGATAATGGGCGACATTTGCCACACGGACATTGACGCACAGCGGCTTTATCCCCCATCATGCAAAAAACGCATAGCGGGGGAAGCGCGGTGGATTGGGACCGCATTAGAATCTTTTATACGGTCGCGGAGTCAGGCAGCTTCACCAAAGCTGGCGATGTTCTCGGCTTGAGTCAATCGGCCGTCAGCCGGCAGATCGGGGCGCTTGAGCGAGAGCTGCGCGCGCCGCTGTTCCATCGGCATACGCGGGGTCTCATCCTGACCGAACAGGGCGAGTTGCTCTGGCGGGCGGCGCGCGAGATGACGCAGCGCCTGGAACGGACCCGCTCGCAGCTTTCGGAGACGCGCGAGCATCCTTCCGGCGAGCTCAAGGTTACCGCCACGCGCGGCCTGGGTGGCCATTGGCTGACCCCGCGCCTCGCCGAGTTCATGGATCTCTATCCGGACATCCGGGTCGAGCTCATCCTCACGGATGAGGAGCTCGACCTGTCGATGCGCGAAGCCGACATCGCGATCCGCCTGCGCCAGCCGCAGCAGCCGGACCTGATCCAGCGCAAGCTCTTCACGGTGCACTTCCACGTCTACGCTTCGCCTGCCTATGTGAAGCGCTTCGGCGAGCCGAAGGCCTATGACGATCTGGACAACCACCGCATCCTGTCCTTCGGGGGCACCTCGCCCTCCTATCTGACAGCGGTGCACTGGCTGGGCACGATGGGACGCGACCAGCGCAACCCGCGGCCGATCCATCTGACGGTGAACAACATCACCGCCATGAAGCGCGCGGTGGATTCGGGCGCCGGCATCGCCGTGCTGCCCGACTATCTGATCGAGACCGGCTCCCCGCTCGTGCAGTTGATGCGCGAGACCGAGATGCCGCAGCTCGAAAGCTATCTGGTCTATCCGGAAGAAATGAAGTCGGTGGCCCGCGTCCAGGTCTTCCGCGACTTCCTGATCCAAAAGGCCCAGCGCTGGACCTACTGACAGCAGGCCGCGCCCTTCTTGGAAAGGCCATTGAATCGGGCGCCTACGGCGCCCGTTTTCTATTCTGACAGTTTTGTGACCAGAGCAGCGTAATCCCCGGGCAAATCCGCACACCAGGAACGTGGAAACACCGCCAAAAGAGCGAAAATGCCCCGCTAAGCGACCTAAAATTGCACCCTCACATCAGAAGCGCGTGCAATGAATGCATATTTCTCAATCATTTAGGATCAAATTCGTACCATTTGCCACTATCTCATGCAAATAACGCATAGCGGCCCCAAACTATGCTGCATTGCAAAAAGGCAGATCATGCCCGATATTGTGCTCACGGTTGTTCGGAACGGGCTCCGCAATCTCCTCCCGGCGTTGAGTTCGTTTCAGCCGTTCCCCTCTGAGATGTTTGGCGTTTCGCCAGATGTTTCAAACTTTCAAAGCCGGCTCCCCTCGGGGACGCCGGCTCTTTTTTTGCCTGGCCACCGGTCAGCAAAAAAGCGCAGCCCGGAAAGGCGGCGCCTGCGATGGAAGCTTGCGAAGGGGCGCCAGCTTGTCAGGCCACGAGCTTGGTCGCAATCCCGGCGAACTGATCGAGGAAGCCCTGCAGAAAGCCCCGCGTCCCTTCATTGGTGATGTTGTGCTCCGCGTCGATCAGGCCATCCTTGAAGGTGATGAAGACCTGCCCGCCAACCACGACGCCGACAAGGTTGGTCAGGATCATGCGCAGTTGCTGCTGCGACACGGCGGTGCCGACCGCGCCGCTGCTGGTGCCCGTCACAGCCACGGTCTTGTTCGCCCAGGAGTTCTGGCCATAGGGCCGAGAGGCCCAGTCGATGGCGTTCTTGAGCACCGCAGGGATCGAGCGGTTGTGTTCCGGCGTCACGATCAGGATCGCGTCAGCCGCCTCGATCTCTCGCTTCAGCCGCAGCGTCGGCTCCGGCCGCTGTGGCTCAAGATCCGGGTTGAACATCGGCAGGTCGTCGATCTGGACGAAGGACGCGTCGAAGGCGTTCGCCCCCAGCTTCACCAGCGCCTGGGCCAGCTTGCGATTGATCGAATCGCGACGATTGCTGCCCACGATGACGGCGAGCTTGAGTTTGGCCATGATACCTCTCGAAGAAGCGTTGAAAGGCCCGAACAGTAGCGGCCCCTGCGCGCGCCTCGCAAGCAACCTCGCTGCAAACGCGTATTGCGCGATTTCAAGGAAAACAGGAGCACGAAAAACGGGTGATTGCGCGACTCAGCGTCGGGCAGGCCGTGCCGCAAGCGGCAGCTCCCCGAACAGGCCAGGCTCGGCGCTCGTGCGCGCCTTCTCGATGGTCAGGATTCTGAGCTTGGACTCGACGCCCCCATCGGCAGAGAAGCCGCCAGTCTTGCCGCCTGCCGCCAGCACGCGGTGGCAGGGCACAATGATCGGCCAGGGATTCTGGCCGAGCGCGACGCCAACGGCCCGCGCCGCGCCGGGCTCGCCGATGCGCTGCGCCACCTCGCCATAGGTCAATGTCTCGCCCGGCGGAATGGAGAGCGCGACCTCATAGACCTTGCGGCTGAAGTCGGAGACCGTCTCCAGCGCGACCGGCAGATGGGCCAGCTCACGCTTCTCGCCATCGAACAGCGCCCGGATGCCGGCTACCGCCTCGGCGACGAAGCCGGTCGCCCCTGCCTCGTCAGCCTGCGGATAGCGCCGCGCCAGTCGCCTGCGCGCCGTATCCTCGTCGCGTTCGGGCAATTGCGCGCCGACGAAGCGCTCACCCTCCCAGATCAGCGCACAGGGGCCGATCGCGGTGTCGAAGAGATGGAAATGCTGGATAGCCATGGGCGTTTCGTGCCGTTCCAACTGCATGGTAGCTGCACGCTACCATGGCCCCGCTCGGCTTGGGCACCCGAAACCTGCTCCCTCACATGAACAGGCGCTCGTTCTCCAACCCCTTGTAGAGGCCGGCAACCTGCTCGCCATAGCCATTGTAGATCAGCGTCCGGCGCCGGTCCCGCGAGCCCAGCACCTGCTCGCTCGCCTGGCTCCAGCGCGGATGCGGCACGGCCGGGTTAACATTGGCCCAGAAGCCGTATTCAGAAGCCTGCAGCCCTTCCCAGAAGGTCTTCGGCCGCTCCGCGACGAAGCTGATCTTCCGTATCGATTTCACCGATTTGAAGCCGTATTTCCACGGCGTGATCAGCCGGATCGGGGCGCCGTGTTGCGTCGGCAAGGGCTTGCCGTAGATGCCGGTGACGAGCAGCGGCAATTCGTTCGTCGCCTCCGCGATCGTCAGCCCCTCCGTATAGGGCCAAGGGTACCAGCGCTGGCCCTGGCCGGGCGCGACACGCGGGTTCAGGAACGTCTCGAAGCGGATGTATTTCGCGCCCGAGAGCGGCTTGGCCAGCGCCACGAACGACTTGAGCGGAATGCCGGTCCAGGGCACGGCCATCGCCCAGGCCTCGACGCAACGGAAGCGGTAAAGACGCTCTTCGAGCGGCAGCTTGCGCACGAGATCGTCGAAGCCGATCTCGAACGGCTTTTCGACCATGCCGTCGACCTGGATCGACCAGGGCCGTGTCGCCAGACGCTGCGAGGCATCGACGATGTCCTTCGACATCCCGAATTCGTAGAAATTATTGTAGTTCGCCGCATCCTCCGCCTTGGTCAGCGGCACGTCGAGCTTGTAGGCGTCGTTGCGCTTGGCGGGGTAGAGGTCGAGCGTCGGATCGGGCGCCTCCGCCCCGGCACGGCCCGGCCACGCTGCGGCTGCGATCAGCCCCGCTCCGGCACTCATCAACTGGCGGCGGTTGAGGAACGCGCTCTCGGGCGTGGCCTCGCTTTCCGGCATTTCCCAGCCGGCACGGCGCTTGATCAGCATGACGGACACACTCCGCTTTCGATGGCGCTGTTAGGCCATGAAAGCGGAGGCTCCGCAATTCACGAGGGGGAGAGGCTTGCTCCAGCCGTCATGGTCGGGCTTGACCCGACCATCTTGTAAACCAGCCAGATTCTGCCGGAGACGGTCGGGCAAGCCCGACCATGACGCGGCGGAATCAGCTCACCCACGCGCTTCCAGCGCCTTGATGATCGCGGCGCCCATCTCGCTGGTCGAGACGGCGTTGGCGCCATCAGCGGCGATGTCCTTGGTGCGGGTGCCCTGGCCAAGCACGTCGGAAATCGCGCCCTCGAGCCGGTCGGCCACCTCGCCCGCGCCAAAGGAATAGCGCAGCGCCATGGCGAAGGAGCCGATCATCGCGATCGGGTTGGCGAGGCCCTTGCCGGCGATATCCGGCGCCGAACCATGGACCGGCTCATAAAGCGCCTTGCGCTTGCCGGTGGCCTTGTCCTCGGCACCGAGCGAGGCCGAGGGCAGCATGCCGAGCGAGCCAGTCAGCATCGCCGCGACGTCGGAGAGGATGTCGCCGAACAGGTTGTCGCAGACGATGACGTCATACTGCTTCGGCCAGCGCACGAGCTGCATGGCGCAGTTGTCGGCCAGCACATGCTCCAGCTCGACATCGCTGTACTCGGCCGCGTGCAGCGCGGTGACCGTCTGCTTCCAGAGCACGCCGGTCTTCATGACGTTGTGCTTCTCGGCCGAGGAGACCTTGTTGCGGCGGGTGCGCGCCAGCTCGAAGGCGACGCGCGAGATGCGCTCGATTTCCGGCGTGGTGTAGAGTTGGGTGTCGACGCCGCGCTTGGAGCCGTCCTCCAGCGTGACGATCTCCTTCGGCTCGCCGAAATAGACGCCGCCGGTGAGCTCGCGCACGATCAGGATGTCGAGCCCCTCGACGACCTCAGGCTTCAGCGACGAGGCCGAGGCCAGCGCCGGGTAGCAGATCGCCGGGCGCAGATTGGCGAACAGGCCGAGATCCTTGCGCAGGCGCAGCAGGCCGGCTTCCGGGCGGTGCTGATAGGGCACATCGGCCCATTTCGGGCCGCCCACCGCGCCGAACAGCACCGCGTCGGCGTCCTGCGCCAGCTTCATGTCGCCTTCGGAGATCGCCGCCTTGTGCGCGTCATAGGCCGCGCCGCCGACCAGCCCCTTCTCGATCTCGAACGAGGCGAGGCCCTGCTTGCCGAACCAGGACACGATCTGCTCGACCTGGCCCATCACCTCGGGGCCGATGCCGTCGCCGGGGAGCAGCAGGAGCTTATGGGTCGCCATGATCGTCGCCTCGCCTTGTCGCGTGTTTGCGTTGGCGGGGTGATTACGAGCGCAGCGCCCGGCGCGCAAGCATGCGAATGCAAGCCTGTCCTGTTCACGCCGTGGCGCGGTCAGCCCTTCGTCAGGCGCGCCGTCACCTCGATCTCGATCTTCATCTCCGGCCTGAGCAGCCCGGCGACGACATAGATGCCGGCCGCGGGCCTGATCTCGCGAAAAAACTCGCCGCAGACGGCCAGAACCGGTTCGCAATAGCTGCGATCGGTGACGAAGTACTGCGCCCGCATGGCCTGTGACAGCGAAGACCCCGCCTCCTCCAGCACGGAGCCGATGGTGCGGAAGATGTTGCGCGCCTGCTCGGCCGGGTCCTCCGGCAGCGTCATCGTGGCGTAGTCGTAGCCCGTCGTGCCGGAAACGAAGACGAGATCCCCGTCGACGACAGCGCGCGAATAGCCGAAGGAGCGCTCGAAGGGCGATCCGGTGGAAATCAGGCGGCGTGTCATGCAGGCGTCTCCAGAGGATATGGAAGAAACGCTTCCCCGAAATGCGTTCCCGACGCCACCCGATTTCTGGACCTCAAACTCGCCCGCCTTTCAGCGCGCGCAACACTTTCTCGCCCGGCCGCCCGGTCTGCGGCATGCCGAGCTTGCCCTCGATCTCCTTGATCGCCGTCCGGGTCAGCGACCCCACCGCGCCGTCCGGCTCGCCGACATTGTAACCGCGGGATATCAGCAGGCGCTGGAGCTCGCGCCGCTGCTCGCGCGAAAGCGGCAGATCGTCGGTCGGCCACTCGCCCTGCACGCCCGGCTTGCCGCGCAGCCGGTCGGAGAGCAGCGAGATGGCGAGCGCATAGGAATCCGCGCCATTGTAGCTGTAGGCGGCGTCGTAGTTCTTGAAGACGAGGAAAGCCGGGCCATTACGCCCCGCCGGCATCAGCAGGCCGGCATTGCCGCTGCCGTTCAGCGGGGAGCCGTCGTATTTCACGATGCCGCGCCCCGCCCATGTCGAGACCGGGTGCTTGGGGTTGCGTCCGGTCGGGCCGGAATAACCATCGGGCACGCGCACCTCGTAGCCCCAGGTCGCACCCGTCACCCAACCGGCCTTGGCCATGAAGTTCGCGGTCGAATGCAGCGCGTCGGGAACGGAATCCACCAGATCACGCCGTCCGTCACCATCGCCGTCGACGGCGAGCCGCAGATAGGTCGAGGGAATGAATTGGGTGTGGCCGAAGGCACCCGCCCAGGAGCCGAACAGCCGCTCGGGCCGCACGTCGCCGCGCTGGATGATCTGCAGCGTCGCGATCAGTTCGCCCTTGAAGAAGGCGTTGCGGCGCGGCGCGAGGCAAGCGCCGGTCGAGAGCGCCTGCACGAGCGGCATCTTGCCGCGCGCCTTACCGAAATCGCTCTCGACGCCCCAGACAGCGGCAATGGTGTAGCGGTCGACGCCGAAGCGCTGCTCGGCCGCCGCAAGGGTCGAAGCATGCTGTCGCATCATCGAGCGTCCTTCCGCGACCTTCTCGTCGTCGACCAGCGTGCCGAGATAATCCCAGATCGGCGTCTTGAACTCCGGCTGGTTGTTCATCGCCTCGATGACCTTCATGTCCGGCTCGACGCCGGCCATGGCCCGGTCGAAGGTCGCGCCCGACACGCCCTTGGCCGCCGCCTCCGAGCGCAGGCCCGCAAGGCAGGACTGGAAGCTGCCTTGAGCCGAAGCTGTGGAAGCAAGCAGGATGAGTGGCAAAGCCAGTTGATAGACGCGCATGGTCTCCACCGATTCGGACAGATTCTCGGACAGGCTAGGTCGCTGTGGTTAACGGAGATTAACCGTCGAGAATGGCGGCACGAAGGAACGAATTCCGCTATGGGGAGGCAACTCTTCTTCCTGCGATTCGCCGCCATGTCGCCAGCCGCCATCGAGCTTCTCGGCTTCACCGCAGCCGCGCTGACCAGCCTGTGCTGGCTGCCGCAGGCCTGGCGGACGATCCGCACCCGCGACACCCGCGCGATCTCGCTATGGACGCAGGGGCTCTTTGCCGCTGGCACTGCGCTGTGGCTGAGCTACGGCATCCAGATCCTGTCCTGGCCGGTCATCGCCGCCAATGCGCTCACGCTCCTGCTCGTCCTCGTCATCATCACCATGAAGCTCCGCTTCGGCTGACGGCCGGAACCGCCCTCCGAAGAGCCGGCAATCTGTCGTCATCGATCAGGCCGTCGCGAAGAAAGCCCCCGGCATGCCCTCCCTGACCGCAGCTCATATCCTGCCGATCGCGATGCTGTTCGCCTCGAACATCTTCATGACCTTCGCCTGGTACGGGCACCTCAGCTACAAGAGCACCGCGATCTGGCTCGCCATCCTCGCGAGCTGGATGATCGCCCTGCCGGAATACATGTTGGCAGTGCCGGGCAACCGCATCGGCTCGGGCGTCTATTCGGCCGCCGAACTCAAGACGATGCAGGAAGTCATCACGCTCATCGTCTTCGCCGGCTTCTCCGTGCTCTGGCTCAAGGAAGCCTTGACCTGGAGCCATGCTGTCGGCTTTGCCCTGATCACAGCGGGCGCCTTCTTCATTTTCCACGCCAAGAGCTGAGACACGCCCCACCGGCGCCTTTCCCCAAACTCTCTCGATAGGATTTCCTGCCTTGAAAATGACGGCACTGATTGCCTGCGCCCTCCTGCTCGCTCCTGCGGCAGCCTTGGCCGGCCCTACTTGCAGCCCCAGCGATGAAAGCGCCCGCATCCTCTCGGCCGCCTCGCCGAGCGCCGTCCACCGCGCCTGGCAGGGCGGCAAGCAGGTCAGCTATGGCTGGTCACTCCAGGTCGAGCGCAGCACTCGTGACGCGGCGGGCACCGAGTATTATGTCGGCGATCTCTTCGACGCCAACGGCCACCTCGCCACACGCAAGGTCTTCGTCATGGAGCGCGAATGGGATTGCGGTCCCTGATCCAAAACACATGTGCGGCCATCATTTGGCCGGCCGCATCCGCAGGATCTTGCCGTTGTCCTCGTCCGTGAGCAGGTAGAGGAAGCCGTCCGGCCCCTGGACGACGTCGCGGATACGCTCGCCGATCGTGGTGAGCAGCCGCTCCTCGCCCGTCACCGTCTCGCCCTGCGTCGAGAGCCGGACCAGCATCTGGCCCGCAAGCGCCCCGACGAAGAGCGAGTTCTTCCAGGCCGGCCAGATCGGGCCGGTATAGAAGGCGGCGCCCGAGGGCGCGATCGACGGATCCCAGTAGAACAGCGGCTGCTCCATCCCCGGCTTCGCCGTGCCTTCGCCGATCTTCGCACCGGAATAATCGACGCCGTAGGTGATGACCGGCCAGCCATAATTCAGCCCGGCCTTGGGCGTGTTGATCTCGTCGCCGCCGCGCGCGCCGTGCTCGGCCGTCCAGAGCTGGCCCGTGTCGGGGTGTAGCGCCGCGCCCTGGACGTTGCGATGACCGATCGACCAGACCTCAGGCGCCCAGCCCTGCTTCTTTGGATTGTCGGCCGGCACGCCGCCGTCTGGGCGGATGCGGATGGTCTTGCCGAGATGATTGGCCGGGTTCTGCGCCTGGTCGCGCTGGCTGTAGCGGTCCCCGACCGTGACGAAGAGCGCCCCCGTCCTGTCGAAGACGAGGCGGGAGCCGAAATGCATGTTGGAGCTGATCGTGGGCATCTGCCGGAAGATCACCTCGACATTGGTCAGCGCCGTGCCCGGCTCGTTGAGGCGCCCGCGCCCGACGCTGGTGCCGTTGCCGCCCGAACGCGGCTCCGCGAACGAGAAGTAGACGAGCCGGTTCTGCGCGAAGGCCGGATCGAGCGCCAGGCCGAGCAAACCTCCCTGCCCCCGCGCCATCACGCTAGGGACGCCGGTGATCGGGCGGGACAGCTTGCCATCCGCCTCGACGATCCTCAGCCGCCCGGGACGCTCGCTGACGAGCATGCGCCCATCCGGCAGGAAGGCGAGACCCCAGGGATGCTCCAGCCCGGTGGCGACAGTCTCGACCGCGAGTTCGCCCGCGCTGGAGGGGAAACGTTGCTGGGCATCAGCAGCGTCCGTAATGAGTGCCGCCAGCATTGCTGCTACGAACGCTCTTCCCACCGATACGAGCCGCATCGCCATCTCCCTATCCATCCTCCGAGCCTGTCAGAGATAAAAGGGAACGCCGCCGATCACCAAGCCGTTGCGACGAGCTCACGGCGAAGTGAGACGATCGGCTGGCTGTCGTCGAGCGTGACGTCCGCCTCCGTCACCGCTTGGCCGGCTGCGACATCCCGCTTGAGCTTGACGCCATGGGCGAGGCCGATCGGCAGCGCCCCGCAGGCGCGGCTCGCGGCCGCCGGCATCGGCCGTCCATAGACGGTGTAGCCCCCCTCGCCGTCCAGCATCTCGCCAGCCCTGAGCGCCCTCTTGGCAACAGCGACCGCATCGCCGCGCCAGCCGCGAGTCGTGCCGGTCGGTTCGGCCCTGAGTGCCGCATTCAGCACCGAGATCGGCAATTCCAGGCCGATGAGGTGAAAGGGCTTGTACATCGCCGCATAGCGGCCGGTCGCGTCTGTCGGCAGGCCATATTGCTTGAAGCAGGCGGCGGCATAATCGTTCGGCGCCTTCAGCACGACATAGACGCCCCAGCGCAGGTCGCGGAAGACCGGCCGCCCGTCGCGCTCCAAGGAGGAGACGACCTCGACCATGCCGTCGCGTTCGAGCTGCCCGCCGACGCCGCGCGGGCGCAGCACATGAGCGAGGTCGTCGACGCCGCAGGGCGGAAAGGCAAGGCCCGCCTCCGGCACGTCGAGATCGCAAGCATTGGCGATCGCCGCCATCTCGATGGCCGACTTGGTGCCGTCGAGGAAGGAATTGAACATCTGCGGGTTCATGCCGCCGGCCTTCGCCGCCTCCGGCGTCAGCCCGTAATGCGTCCAGACATCGTCGGGCGTGACGTTGTGATAGGCCGGCAGGTATTTGGTGCCCTTGCCGGCAGCCGCGACGGTGAAGCCGGTCGCCCGCGCCCAGTCGATCATCTCGCAGACCAGCGCCGGCTGGTCGCCATAGGCCATGGAATAGACGACGCCGGCCTCCTGGGCGCGTTTGGCCAGCAGGGGCCCGACCAGCACGTCGGCCTCGACATTGACCATGACGACATGGCGCCCGGCCTCGATCGCGGCCAGGGCGTGCCGGGCACCGGCAGCCGGATGCCCGGTCGCTTCCAGCACCACCTCGACGCCATCGGCGCGGGCAGCCTGAACGCCGTCATCGACGAAGCGCGTCCGCGCGATCCGCGCCTCATCCCAACCGACATTGCGGCAGGCCACCTTGGCGCGTTCGGGGTCGAGGTCGGCAATGACCGCGACTTCGAGCCCTTCGATATGCGGCACCTGCGACAGGAACATCGAGCCGAACTTGCCGGCGCCGATCAGCGCCGCGCGCACGGGCTTCCCGGCCTCGCGGCGGGCGGCGAGCTTGGGCATCAGGTTCATGATTTCACTCCGTCCGGAGCGCCGTCATGCTCGGGCTCGACCCGAGCATCTCTCCAACGAGATTCCCGGGTCTGCGCTCCGCTCTGCCCGGGAATGACGCTTCAGGCAGGTTATTCCGGCTTCACGCCGGCATCGGCGATGATCTGCTTCCAGGTCGCGATCTCCTGGGCATGGTAGGGCTTGAACGCGGCGGGATCGCGCACTTTGAGCGTGAAGCCGAGCTTCAGGATGGCCTCGCGCGTCTCGGGCTTGTTCAGCGAGGCGAGCACTGCCTTGGAGAGCGTGCCGAGCACCGCGTCCGGCGTATTCACGGGGGCGAAGAACGCCGCCCAGGAATCGGCGTCGGCGTTGGTCACGCCCTGCTCGCGCAGCGTCGGGATGTCCTTGGCGCGCGGATTGCGCTCCGGGCTGGCAAGGGCGAGCGCGCGCAGGGCGCCGCCATTGATCTGCTCCAGCACGCTCGGCAGCGTCGAGTTGGCGATGTCGATGCGGCCGGCGACGATCTCCTGCACCAGCGGCGCGGCACCCCGGAAGGGCACATGCGTCATCTTGATGCCGGTGCGCTGCATGAACAGCTCCATGGCGAGATGTGAGCCGGAGCCGACGCCGGTCGAGCCGTAATTCAACTTGCCCGGATCGGCCTTGGCGAGCGCGATCAGTTCCTGGATGTTCTTGGCCGGCAGGTCGTTGCGAACGACGAAGGCATGCTCGAAGGCGCCGACGCCGGCGAGCGGCGCGAAGTCCTTCACCGCGTCGTAGCCGGGCTCCTTCAGCAAGAACATGTTGTTGCCATGCGTCTGGTTGTTGCCGAAGACGATGGTGTAGCCGTCGGGGGCAGCATGGGCGACGGCGCGGGTGCCGACCGCGCCGGAGGCGCCGGCCCGGTTGTCGACGATGACGTTTTGGCCGAAGGCGGTCGACAGATCCTGTGCGACGAAGCGCGCGATGGCGTCGGTCGGCCCACCTGCCGGATAGGGCACAACCAGGGTGACGACTTTGCTGGGGAAGCTCTGGGCCTGGACGATCGACGGAGCGAAGACGGCGCCGGCCATCAGGCCGAGCGTGGAACGGCGGGTCAACGACATGAGTTTCCTCCGGAGTGCCCGGTTGGGATACGGGCCTTGGTTGCGGCAAGAATTAGGGTGAAACCCCGCCGAGGTCCAGCGCGGCAGGGAATACCGGGATGACATCCCGCCCTGCGCTCGGCGCGCTGTAGCGCGGCTGGCCCCTCGGGTAAGCGTAACGCGGCGGCCGATTCGGGCCGCAGGCGTGGGGGCGTTTTCTGTCTATGGCTAAATCGTTGTTGAGGATGGCCGCGAAGCTTGTCGCGGCCATTTGTGTTTTACCCGGCGTTGCCGCCGCACAGGATGCGGAAGAGCTCTCGAAGAGGCTCCAAAATCCGGTTTCACCCATGATCAGCCTGCCCTTGCAGGGCAATTTCGAGTTCCGCGGAGGGGCCAAGAACGATGGTTTTTCCTCGACGACGAATATCCAGCCCGTCGTCCCGGTTCATCTGAACCAGGACTGGAACCTGATCATCCGGACGATCCTGCCGGTCATCCAGCGCGAGCGCTATGGCGCGGCCGACGCGGTCGGGGTCGGCGACATCACCCAGAGCTTCTTCCTCACGCCGACCTCACCCAAGAACGGCGTGATATGGGCGCTGGGCCCGGTCTTTCTCTGGCCCACCGCCTCGAGCGACAAGTTGGGCTCCGGCAAATGGGGCGCAGGGCCCACCGCGCTCCTGCTGGTGCAGGAAGGGGCGTGGACCGTTGGCGGCCTGGCAAACCACATCTGGTCCTATGCCGGGCCGGATGGTCGCAGCGACGTCAGCACGACCTTGCTGCAGCCATTCCTGTCTTACAGCTTCGGGCAAGGGTTCAGCGTCGGTCTCAACACCGAGACGAACTATGATTGGGTCAACCGCAAATGGACCGTCCCGATCAATGTCAGCGCCTCGCAGGTCTTCAATGTCGGCAAACAGGCGATGAGCGCCAGCATCGGCCTTAAATACTATGCCGTCAGGCCCGATGACGCCCCGCGCTGGGGAGTGCGTGCCGTGCTGACGTTCCTGTTCCCGGAGCGCTGAGACGGGCGCAGGTCAAGGCCTGCGGTCCACATGTCTATCGACTGGCCTGGAAGCCGGCACGCCTGAGGCGCTGGATCGCGAGGTCGAGCGCCTGCAGGAAGGCAGAGCGGTCCTTCGGCGAAAACGGCTTCGGCCCGCCGGTGGCTGCGCCCATCGCGCGCAGATCCTCCATCATGTCGCGCGTCGCCAGCGCCATGCCGATCGAGGCTTCGGTGAAGGGCTTGCCGGTCGGTCCGATCACGTCGGCGCCGGCCTTTATGCAGCGATCCGCCAGAGGAATGTCGGCCGTGACGACGATCGCGCCGCGCCCGACGCGCTCTGCGATCCAGTCATCGGCGGCGTCGAAGCCTCCGGAGACCGTGACGCGCTCGAGCCAGGGCTCGCGCGGCACGTTGATGAAGCTGTTGGCGACGACGAAGACCTTGACGCGATGGCGCTCGGCGACGCGATAGATCTCCGGCTTCACCGGGCACGCGTCGGCATCGACATAGATCGCAATGGTTGCGGCAGCGCTCGTCATGCCCCGCCTTCGCATGCGGTGACCGCAAGGGCAAACCGCCTCGAATTCACGACGCTTCTGCAAAACATCAAGCAGTTGCGCTTGCGATCATTGCCGCCGAGTCATACACCACGCGCGCGCCTGCTCCGGCGCTCAACCTCCCGCTCCCTCGGAGATCAGTCCCATGGCCTTTCTTGCCGATGCCCTGAAGCGCGTGAAGCCCTCAGCGACCATCACGATCACGCAGAAGGCCCGTGACCTGAAAGCCCAGGGCAAGGACGTGATCTCGCTCTCGGTCGGCGAGCCCGATTTCGACACGCCGGACAATATCAAGGAAGCCGCCATCGCCGCGATCCGGCGTGGCGAAACCAAGTACACCCCGGTCTCCGGCATCCCGCAGTTGCGCGAAGCCGTCGCCCGCAAGTTCAAGCGCGAGAACGGCCTCGACTACAAGGCGAGCCAGACCATCGTCTCGACCGGCGGCAAGCACGTCATCTACAATGCGCTGCTCGCCACGCTGAACCCCGGCGACGAGGTCATCTGCGTCTCGCCCTACTGGGTCAGCTACCCCGAGATGGTCGCGCTCTGCGGCGGCACGGCGACCTTCGCCGAGACCTATCTCAAGAACGACTTCAAGCTGCAGCCTGAAGACCTCGAGAAGGCCATCACCCCCAAGACCAAGTGGGTGATCCTGAACTCGCCGTCGAACCCGTCGGGCGCGGCCTACAGCCATGCCGAGATGAAGAAGCTCACGGATGTGCTGATGCGCCATCCGCATGTCTGGATCCTGACCGACGACATGTACGAGCACCTCGTCTATGGCGACTTCCAGTTCGTCACCCCGGCGCAGGTCGAGCCCGCCCTCTACGAGCGCACGCTGACCATGAACGGCGTCTCGAAGTCCTATGCCATGACCGGCTGGCGCATCGGCTACGCCGCCGGCCCGCAGCATCTCATCAACGCCATGGACCTTGTCCAGGGCCAGCAGACCTCGGGCACCTCGGCGATCTCGCAATGGGCCGCGGTCGAGGCGCTCGACGGTACGCAGGAGCATATCCCGGTCTTCAAGAAGGCCTTCGAGCGCCGGCGCGATCTCGTCGTCTCCATGCTGAACCAGACCCGCGGCTTGAAATGCCCGGTGCCGGAAGGCGCGTTCTACGTCTATCCCGACTGCTCGGCCCTGATCGGCAAGACCCTGCCGAACGGCAAGAAGATCGAGACCGACGAAGACCTCGTCATGGGCCTGCTCGAGACGGAAGCCGTCGCGGCCGTGCACGGCTCGTCCTTCGGCCTCGGCCCGAACTTCCGCATCTCCTACGCCACCTCGGACGAGAAGCTGGAAGAGGCCTGCCGCCGCATCCAGCGCTTCTGCGCCGAGCTGCGCTGAGCGTCATGCGCAGGGGCGCCGCAACGCGCCGAATTTTTCTGGCCGGGAGCCTCGTGCTCCCGGCCTCGTTCGTTTTCGGTCAGGACGCGAACACGCTCTCTTCGCGCGAAGCCTTTGAAGCCGCTCAGGCAAAACGGATCCTGCTGATCGATATCCGCAGCGCGGAGGAGTGGGCCGATATCGGCCTGCCGCAGGGCGCGCGGCCATTCGATGCCGATGCGCCGGCCTTCGAGGTCCGCCTCGCCGGGCTTCGCCTCGACAATCCCGGCAAGCGCATCGTGCTGATCGACCGCACCGGCGCACAGGCCGTGGCCATTGCGCAGAAGCTGGCCGGACGCGGCTGGCGCGATCTCGCGGCGGTGCGTGGGGGTGTGCTCGGCCCGGGCGGCTGGCTGGCCGAGAAGCTGCCGGTGGCGGCGTATCCATAACAGGCAGCCGTCGTGCTCGGGCTTGACCCGAGCATTTCATGCCGAAAAAGGCGTCCCTTCCGAAAGGGATTCTCGGGTCTGCGCTGCGCTTCGCCCGGGAATGACGGCAAGAGCTTAGCCCTCGCCATGCCCCTTCATCAGATCCGGCCGGCGCTCCCGCGTGATCTTTTCCGCCTGCTCGCGTCGCCATTTCGCGATGCGGGCATGGTCGCCGGAGAGCAGCGCATCGGGCAGGCCCCTGCCCTCCCATTCGCGCGGCCGCGTATAATGCGGATATTCGAGCAACCCGTTCTCGAAGCTCTCATCCTCGCCGGAGGCCACCTTGCCCATCACGCCGGGGATCAGGCGAACGCAGGCGTCGAGCAAGGTCAGCGCCGCCATCTCGCCGCCGGAGAGGATGTAGTCGCCGATGGAGACCTCGATCAGGTTGCGCCCCTCGATCACGCGCTCGTCGACGCCTTCGAAGCGCCCGCAGACAATGACGAGTCCCGGTCCTTCCGCCCAGTCGCGCACCTGGCGCTGCTGGAGCGGTCGGCCCCGCGGCGACATCAGCAGGCGCGGGCGCTCGTCATCCGCCGGCACCGCCGTATCGATCGCTGCCGCCAGCACGTCGCAGCGCAGCACCATGCCGGCTCCGCCGCCGGCCGGGTTGTCGTCGACATTGCGATGGCGGCCGATGCCGTGGTCGCGAATCTGGTACGTATCGAGCGACCACAGCCCCTTGCGCAGCCCTTCGCCTGCCAGCGAAATGCCGAGCGGCCCGGGGAACATCTCCGGATAGAGCGTCAGGATCGAGGCGCGGAAGGGCATGCCTTCAAGCAAAGCGCAGAGCCGGGAGCCCGTCCAGCGCCGTGAAATCGCGCGCCGATGCGATCAGATTGTCATAAGCGGCAAAGCCACTTGCATCCAGCATCGTCAAGAGCGCCACGGCCCGCATGCCGGCGCGCCGCGCGGCCTCGACACCGAGCGGCGCATCCTCGAAGACGATGCAGTTGGCCGGCGCGACCTTCATCCGCTCCGCGGCGGCCAGGAACATGTCCGGATGCGGCTTGCCGCGGAAACCCTGGCTCGGCGAAACGATGGTGGCGAAGCGCTGGCGCAGGCCGAGCGTATCGAGCACGACCTCGATGTTCGCCGGCGGAGCGGCTGTCGCCACCGCCATCGGGATGCCCGCTGCTTCAGCCCGCATGATCAATTCGAGGAAGCCGGCATTCGCCGCGACATGCGGCAGATAGGCTTCCCGATAAAGGGCTTCCTTGGCATCGCTCATGGCATCGAGCTCGGCCACGGCCGCCTGCGGGAAATAGGAGGAAATGATCTCATTGCCGGCCATGCCGGCAGTTCGCGCCGCAAAGGTATTGCGGTCGAACGGCAACTGGTTGCTGACGTGCCAGCTTTCCCAGGCGTCGTCATGGAAGCGCATATTGTCGACGATGGTGCCATCCATGTCGAAGATCAGCGCGCGGGCGGGCCTATTGTTTGTCATCGTCGGGCTCGAACAATCCCAGCGGCGGCTCGGCATCGATCCGGCGCGCGGCGATGTCGATGCGTGGCGCGAAGGCCTTGGTGAAGGGCATCAGGACGGAGCGCCCATCCGGCGTCTCGATGTCGAGCAGATCGCCCGCACCAAAATTCTCAACCGAGGTGATGGTGCCGAGCAGGATGCTGTCCGGCCCGACCACGCTGCAACCGATCAGATCGGCCTGCAGGAACTCGTCCTCGTCCTCGCCTGCCGACAGCTTGTCGCGCGGAACGAACAGCTCGACACCGTTCAGAGCCTCGGCCGCCTCGCGCGTCGAAACGCCCTTCAGGCGAGCGACGACCACTTCCTTGGCGGGGCGGATATCGGTGATCTCGAAGCTGCGGCCCTTACCGTCGGAGAGCGGGCCGTACTCGGCGATCGCGAGCGGATCGCCGGTAAAGGTCTTGATTCTGACCTCGCCGCGCACGCCATGCGGCGCGCCGACGATTCCGAGCAGGATAAGCTCGGCCATATCAGCACGCCACGCCCGGGCAGCGCCCGAGCGTCCCTCGCGAGAGGTTCCCGGGCCGAAGCTGCGCTTCGCCCGAGACCGACATGCCGATGGCCAAGCTCACGCCTCGGCTGCTGCTTCGGCAGCCGGAGCAGCAGCCTTCTCCGCCTTCTTCTCGGCGCGCTCCTTGGCCTTCTCGCCCGGAACGGCCTTGTTCGGGTTGTTGCGGGCGGGGCGCTTGACGAGGCCGGCAGCGTCGAGGAAGCGCAGCACGCGATCGGTCGGCTGGGCGCCCTTGGCGAGCCAGGACTGGACCTTCTCGGTGTCGAGCACGACGCGCTCGGCGGAGTCCTTCGGCTTCATCGGGTCATAGGAGCCGACCTTGTCGATGAAGCGGCCATCGCGCGGCGAGCGGGCGTCGGCGACGACGATGCGGTAGTAGGGGCGCTTCTTGGCGCCGCCGCGGGTCAGGCGGATCTTGAGGGACATGGTCTTTTTCCTTTGGTTTGAAGTTTGAAGTCGGGTCGAATGGTGAAGGCTATTTCTTCTTGCCGAACGGGTTGCCGCCCAGCCCTGGCAGGCCGCCGCCGCCGAGGCCCGGCAGTTTCGGCATCATGCCCGCCGGCGGCGTGACGCCCTTCGGCAATCCGGGGAAACCGCCCGGCGGCATCGACGGCAGGCCGCCACCCGCGCCGAGTTGCTTCTGCAGTTCGGCGAGCTGGTCCGGGTCCATGTTGGAGGGATCGGGCATGCCGGCGGGCAATCCGCCGCCGAGCCCGAACATGCTGCCGAGCTTGCCGAGCATGCCGCCCTTTTGCTTGCTCATCGCCTTCATGGCGTCGGCCATGCCGCGATGCATCTTGAGCAGCTTGTTGATCGACTCCGCCGAAGTGCCGGAACCGGCCGCGATGCGTTTCTTGCGGCTGTTCTTGAGCAGATCGGGATTCTTGCGTTCGGCCGGCGTCATCGAATCGATCGCGGCGATCATGCGCTTGAACATCTTGTCGCCGACGCCGGCGTTGGCGAGCTGCGACTGAGCCTGCTTCATACCGGGCAGCATGCCCATCACGCCGCCGATGCCGCCCATCTTCTCCATCTGCTGGAGCTGGGCGCGCATGTCGGAGAGGTCGAACTGACCCTTCGCCATGCGCTGCGCGGTCGCCTGCGCCTGTTCGGCATCGATGGTCTCGGCCGCGCGCTCGACGAGGCTGACGATGTCGCCCATGCCGAGGATGCGGTTGGCGACGCGCGAGGGATGGAAATCCTCGAGTTCGCTGACCTTCTCGCCGGTGCCGACGAGCTTGATCGGCTTGCCGGTGACGGCGCGCATCGAGAGCGCCGCGCCGCCGCGCGAATCGCCGTCCATACGGGTCAGCACGATGCCGGTGAGACCGACGCGGGCATCGAAGGCGCGGGCCGTGTTGACCGCATCCTGACCTGTCAGCGCATCGGCGACGAGCAGAACCTCATGCGGGCTGGTCGCGGCCTTAACCTGTGCGACCTCTTCCATCAGCGTGTCGTCGAGCGTGACGCGGCCGGCCGTGTCGAGCATGACGACGTCGTAGCCGCCGAGGCGGGCCGCCTCGATCGCGCGCCTGGCGATCTGCACGGCCGACTGGCCGGCGACGATCGGCAGCGTTTGCACACCGACCTGCTGGCCGAGCACGGCGAGCTGTTCCATGGCGGCTGGGCGTCGCGTGTCGAGCGACGCCATCAAGACCTTCTTCTTGTTGCGCTCGGTCAGGCGCTTGGCGATCTTCGCCGTCGAGGTGGTCTTGCCCGAACCCTGCAGACCGACCATCAGGATCGGCACCGGCGGCACGGCATCGAGGGTGATGACCGCGCCCTCGCCGCCCAGCGTATCGATCAGAACGTCGTTGACGATCTTGATGACCTGCTGGCCGGGCGTGACCGACTTCAGCACCTCGGCGCCGACAGCGCGCTCGCGCACCCTGTCCGTGAAGCTGCGAACGACCTCGAGCGCGACGTCGGCCTCGAGCAGCGCGCGGCGAACCTCGCGCAGCGCGGCGTTGACGTCCTCTTCGGTCAGCGCGCCCCGGCGGGTCAGCCCCGAAAGGATGCCTGAGAGTCTGTCGCTGAGCGTGCCGAACATGCGGACCTGCCTGCTTGCCTCAAGGAACCGCCAGCGCCAGAACCTTCCGCCAAACGGTTTCGCGCCCGAGGGCGCAATCGCGCTGTCGGACGTTGACCTCCGGGCTCATGAAAGCGCTTGGCGCGGCCCGGTCGGCGGATGTGGTTTCGGCGATGTCGGCGAAACGAATGCGGTCTTAAAGCGGAAGAATGCGGCGAAAGTCAAGGTTGGGATTGGTTTTGCCTCGGATACGCGTGTCTTTGTGGCGCTGCCCTCCATCGCCGCAGGAAACAGGTCTGGCAGCTTTTTGCCCGGGAGTGCGGGAATCGCGAGCCTCGGCCGCAGAATGGCCCTGATCTGACCGCATCGCTGCCACCCCTGATTCGACAGCGATGCCCATGAAGATTGCGACCGCCCTGCCTCTGCTGGCCCTCACCCTCTTCCTTGCCGCCTGTGCCGGCGACCCGCGGCGCGAGGGCCCGCTCGATTCCCGCATGGTCGAGAAGCTCAGTGCCGTTTCGCTCGATCCGGCGCAGGCCGGACGCATCCTCAACGCCTATCGCGCCAGCAATGGCCTCGGCCCGGTCCGGCCTGATCCGCGGCTGATGGCGATGGCACAGCGCCAGGCCGATGCGATGGTTGCCGCCAACGCGCTCTCGCACGACGCGGGCGGCAACTTCACGGCCCGCATCCATGCTGCGGGCATCGATAGCGCGCGGGCGGCGGAAAACCTCGGCGGCGGCTATTTCTCGGTCGAGGAGGCTTTCGACGGCTGGCGCAAGTCCCCCGGCCACGATGCCAATCTGCGGATGAAGGAAGCGACCCGCTACGGCATCGCGCTGTCCAAGGACCCGCGCACGAGCTACCGGGCCTGGTGGGTGCTGGTCGTCGCGGCCGACCCGGAGGTTCGCCGCGAGATGGGCGCCGCAGGAACGGGACAGGCGGTCTGGTTCGGCAATAATCCCCAGCCGATCCGCTGACCTCTTTACAAACACCCGCTTCTGGTGATGGCTCTGGTTTTTAGCGGAGCCATCACCATGACCTTCGAAGCCTGGGCCGCCTTCGCCGCCGCCACCGCCGTCCTCCTGGTCATCCCCGGACCGACGATCCTCCTCGTCATCTCCTATGCGCTCGGCCAGGGCTGGCGCACCGCCTTCCCGATCGCCGTCGGCGTCGCGCTCGGCGATTTCACGGCGATGACGCTCTCTATGCTCGGCGTCGGCGCCCTGCTCGCCACCTCCGCCATGGTCTTCACCGGGCTGAAGTGGATCGGCGCAGCCTATCTCATCTGGCTCGGCATCAAGCTTTTCCGCGCCGGCGGCTCGCTCGACGCCAAGCCGCGAGAGGATGCCGCCCCCGCCTGGAAGATGCTCGGCCATGCCTGGCTGGTGACGGCGCTGAACCCGAAGAGCATCACCTTCTTCGTCGCCTTCCTGCCGCAGTTCCTCGACACCAAGGGCGATTTCTGGACGCAGATGCTGATCTTCGAGGCGACCTTCATCAGCCTCGCCTTCGCCAATGCCATGGGCTACGCGCTGATCGCTTCGCGCGCCCGGGCCGTGGTCAGCAATCCCCGCGCGATCGGGCTGTTCAACAAGGCCGGCGGCACGCTGCTGATCGGCGCCGGCGTCGCGACGGTCGCGATCCGCTCCGGGAGCAACTGACACCGGCCATGTCGAGCAAGGACGATCAGACCCTCGGCTTCTATGCCGAGGAAGCCGGCGCCTATGCGGGGCGTGACCGGCCGGCAGAGCACCACCGCATCGAGCACTTCGCGGCGGGCCTTGCCCCCGGCGCGCGCATTCTCGAACTGGGTTGCGGCGGCGGTCAGGACAGCGCGGAGATGCTGCGGCGCGGCTTCGACCTGGTCCCGACGGACGGCTCTCCGGAGCTGGCCCGGCAGGCCGCAGAGCGGCTCGGCCGCGAGGTTCGTATCCTGCTGTTTGAGGATCTGGACGAGGTCGCGGCCTATGACGGCGTCTGGGCTCATGCCTGCCTGCTGCATGCCCCCCGCGCCGCCCTGCCCGGCATCATCGACCGTATCCATGCCGCGCTGCGGCCGGGCGGGATCTTCTATGCCAGCTTCAAGGCGGGAGAGGCCGAGGGACGCGACAGCTTTGGCCGCTATTTCAACTACCCCTCGGCCGCCGAGCTGCGCGACGCCTACCGTGCCGACGAGCGCTGGCAGGACCTGAAAATCGAGGAAGAGATGGGCTCCGGCTACGACCGCATGGCCACACGCTGGCTTCACGCGCTGGCGATCAAGGCGCCGGAGGCTTGACGCTGCGTTGCGGCGGCCTACCTCTTCTGGACCATGACCCGCCGCAAACTTCTCTCTTTCGTCGGTCTCGGTGCGCTGCTGGCCTCGACCGGAGCCGCCTGGGCCACGATCTCCCGCTCACGCAATCCCTACTACCAGGGCCCCGTCAGCGACCATTTCGATGGCGTCGTCTTCAGCGATGGCCGGTCGGTCAGCAAGGGGCTGTTCGACGTCCTGCGCTGGCAGACCGGCAAGCGCGAGCGCGAGGCCTTCCCACCGCGATACGCCGCACCGCCGCAGGACAAGCCGCCGGAGCGCGTCGACGGCGTCCGCCTCGTCCATCTCGGCCACGCCTCGTTTCTCTATCAGCTCGGCGGCCTCAACCTGCTTGTCGACCCGGTCTATTCCGAGCGCGCCAGCCCCTTCTCCTTCGTCGGCCCGAAGCGGGTGAACGAACCCGGCGTCGCCTTCGACGAGCTGCCGCGGATCGATGCGGTCCTGATCACGCACAACCACTACGACCATCTCGACATCGAGACGTTGGCGCGCCTGCACGACCGCGACCGGCCACGCATGATCATGCCGCTCGGCAACGACGCCATCGTCAGGGCCCGCATCCCGGACGCCCGCGCCGAGGCGCATGACTGGAACGACCGACTTCAGCTGTCCGATGTGGTCGCGATCACGCTATTGCCGAGCTACCACTGGTCGGCGCGCGGCGCGTTCGATCGGCGCATGGCGCTGTGGTGTTCCTATGTCCTCGAAGCCGCCGGCACCAAGGTCTTCCATATCGGCGACACCGGCTATCACGACGGCTCGCTCTACGAGCGGCTCGGCCGCGAGCACGGGCCGTTCCGCCTCGCCGTGCTGCCGATCGGCGCCTATGAGCCGCGCTGGTTCATGTCGGACAACCACATGAACCCGGAGGAGGCAGTCAAGGTCATGCTGGCTCTGCGCGCCGAGCAGGCGATCGGCCACCACTGGGGCACCTTCCAGCTCACCGACGAGGGCGTAGAGCGCCCGCCCGAAGCGTTGAAAGTGGCGCTTGCCACGGCCGGCCTGCCCGAAGAGCGCTTCAGGCCGATGCGGCCGGGCTTGAGCTGGAGCGCTTGAGGCCCCGCGTCATTGCGGAACGAAGCGCAGACGCGAGAATCTCTTGGAAGAGATGCCCGGGTCAGGCCCGAGCGTGACGCGTTTGGGAAGCCCTATTTCGGCTGGACGTAGACGTTGATCTCGAGATTCGGGTCGCCGGGATCGTTAAGCTCGCTGACATACTCCTCGAGGAAGGCATCCTTCACGACGATGCTCTTCGCTTCGAGATAGGCGGTGATCGTCTCGTAGGTCGAGTCGATGTCGTCATAAGGCGCCTGATGCAGGAAGCGGAACGCCGGCCCGGCGGGCGATGTCCCCATCCTGAAATCCGGGCCCAGCGACGGCGCCTGCCCACCGGGCGGAATCGCCACCGGCAGCATCGCCTCGAAGCGGAATCCGTCATCGGTGGTCTCGACGAAGAGCGAGAGCGGACGGCCGGCCACGGCCAGCCCAGCCCTTTGGGCCTCGGCTCGCAGAGCCCTGATGCTGTTGGACAGCTTCTGGAAGCCCTGATCCCAGGTCGCCTGCCCCGACTGCATCAGGACAGGCTTCGGCGCGAGCACGACCTCGCCGACATCGCTGGAATCGGAGCCTTTTCCGGCCAGCGTTGAATTGGGATCGGGCACGCCGGTCTGCTGCTGCGATGGCGCGGGCGGCAGCGGCTGTCCCGGGGCAGGCAGCGTCGGCGGCGGCTGGACCGGCTGCGGCTCGATCGGCATCGACGGCGTCGGCGGGGGCTGAACCGGCTGCGGCGTCACCGGCCCTTGCAGCGCCGGAGGCGGCTGCACCGGCTGCGGGGTCGCGGGTTGCTCGGGCGCCGGTTGTGCCTGCGCCGGAGCGACAGGAACCTGGGCGGGAGCCGCGCCGGGCAGCGGCGCGAGCGGCGCGGACTCGACAGGGCTCGGCGAAGCCACCCGCCCCTGCGCGAAGACCGTTCCGCTGATCACGCTCGCCAAGCCGGCGAGCGCCAGAACACAAATCCGGGAATACCGCATCGTCACGGTCCTGAGTTTCACGCGATTCGCGCCCTTGCACCGCAACATAGAATGTCCACCTTTCCTCAGGAACCGGGATGAGGGTGGCTTTTTCACGTCGCCTCGGCCATAGACCCACTATTCATGGGACGTGTGACCAAATGAACGCTCTGGCCAATCGCCGGTTCCTGAAGATGAACGGGCTCGGCAACCAGATCACGGTGCTCGACCTGCGCGGCACGAAACATGTCGTCAGCGAGGCCGAGGCCCGCGCCATCGCCGCCGAACCCCGCGCCCGTTTCGACCAGCTCATGGTCCTGCACGATGCCGTGACGCCCGGCACCGATGCCTTCGTGCGCATCTATAACACCGATGGTTCCGAGGCCGGCGCCTGCGGCAACGGCACGCGCTGCGTCGCCTGGGCGATGGTCGCCGACCCCCAGATGGGCGATGGCGGTAAGGCCCGCCTCGCCCTCCAGACCAAGGCCGGGCTGCTGCCGACAGTGCGCGAGGGCGAAGCCCTGTTCACCGTCGATATGGGTGCGCCACGCCTCGCCTGGGATGAAATCCCGCTGGCCGAACCCTTCGAGGATACCAGCCGCTTCGAGCTGCAGATCGGGCCGATCGACAATCCGATCCTGCACACGCCCTGCGCCGTCAATATGGGCAATCCGCACGCGGTCTTCTTCGTCGAGGACCCCTACGCCTACAATCTCGACCAGATCGGCCCGCTGCTCGAAAACCATCCGATTTTCCCCGACCGCGCCAATATCGAGCTCGCCGCGGTGAAGGCGCCCGATCATATCGTGCTTCGAGTCTGGGAGCGTGGCGCCGGCATCACCCAGGCCTGCGGCTCCGGCGCCTGCGCGGCGCTGGTCGCGGGCGTGCGCCGCGAGCTGACCTCCCGCAAGGCCACGGTCAGCCTGCCCGGCGGGGACCTCGCCATCGAATGGCGCGAGAGCGACGGCCATGTGCTGATGACCGGCCCTGTCGAATTCGAATGGGAAGGCACGCTCGGTTCGGCGTTGTTTACGAGCGCTGCTTGATGGCCCACAGCATCTTCAGGCGAAGTGGTGCCGGTTCGCGTGAAGAAAATGCTCTGGAGGTCGTCACCTTCGGCTGCCGCCTCAACATCGTCGAAAGCGAGGCGCTGAGGCTCCAGGCAGAGGCCGCCGGGCTGAAGGACGCCGCCATCGTCAATTCCTGCGCCGTCACCGCCGAGGCGACGCGCCAGGCGCGGCAAGCGGTGCGCCGCCTCAAGCGCGAGCAGCCGGACCGCCCGGTCATCGTCACCGGCTGCGCCGCCCAGATCGAGCCCGGCCGGTTCGCGGCGATGCCGGAGGTCGACCGCGTCCTCGGCAATGACGAGAAGCTCAATCCTGCCAACTGGGCCGCACTTGCCCGCTCCAACAGCCTCGGAAGCGCGGATGCAGTCGCCGCGGACAAGCTCGCGGTCGGCGACATCATGGCCCGCACGACGTTGCGCGCGCCGGTCACCGGCCGTTTCACCGGCCATACACGCGGCTTCGTCCAGGTGCAGAACGGTTGCGACCATCGCTGCACCTTCTGCGTCATCCCCTTCGGCCGCGGCAATTCGCGCTCGCTCTCGATCGGCGATGTGCTGGCGCAATGCCGCAAGCTGGTCGAGGCCGGCGCCCTCGAGATCGTGCTGACCGGCGTCGACCTGACCAGCTATGGGCGCGATCTGTCGGAGCAGCCATCACTCGGCGCTCTCGCGGAGGCAATTCTTCGGGCGCTCCCCGAGCTGCCACGCCTGCGCCTGTCCTCGATCGATGCGGTCGAAGTCGACGACAGGCTGCGCGACCTGCTCGCGACAGAGGCAAGGCTGATGCCGCATCTGCATCTGTCGCTGCAGGCCGGCGACGACCTCATTCTGAAGCGCATGAAGCGCCGCCACAACCGAGCCGACGCCATCCGCTTTTGCGCCGAGATCCGGGCCTCGCGCCCCAACATCGTCTTCGGCGCCGATCTCATCGCCGGCTTCCCGACAGAGGACGAGGCGATGTTCACGCGCTCGCTCGAACTGGTCGAGGAATGCGGGCTGAGCTTCGTCCATGTCTTCCCCTATTCCGCCCGCCCCGACACGCCGGCCGCGCGCATGCCGCAACTGCCCGGCGAAGTCGTCGCGGAGCGTGCGGCGCGGCTGCGGGCAGCGGCGGGCGCCGCGCATGAACGGCATCTCGCCGCGCGCGTCGGCCGGCTGCTCAGCGTCTTGACTGAGCGCGGCAACACCGGCCGGGCCGAAGACTTCACGCTGGTGCGTTTCGACCGCGATATCGCCGCCGGCCAGATCATCAGGACGACCGGCCATGCGGCCGATGGCAAGGCCCTTCTCGCCGCCTGACCTCGGCGCGTCAGTTTCGGGCGAGCCGAAGCGCAGACTCGAGTATCTCGGCTCTCAAGAAGCGCAGGAGCCTCATCTTGCAGGAGATGCTCGGGTCAAGTCCGAGCACGACGAGCTTGCACGGGCCAGGATGCGCGCGATCAGGGAAGAATAGCCGCCCCGGTCGCCGATGGGAGGAGGAGGAGAGACCGGGGCGGCGGAGCCTTGCCGGTGCGGCGGGCCCGAACATTAGACGCGGCGAGGGCCGAAAAGGTTCAAAGCTTCAGGCGACGACCGAGCCACGCAGGCGCTGCACCTGATTGTTGCAATAGCCACGCGGGTTCCAGGCAACCTCCAGCGGCTGGCTGTTACCGGCGACATCCCGCGCCCGCGCCATGATGACCAGCGGTCCGACCCGATCGGCGGATATCTCAGCCTCGAAGCGCCGCCAGGCGAAATGCCCCTCGCCCGGCAGCAACGGCACGTCCTGCCAATTCTGGCCGTCATCGCAGCAGAGTTCGACCGACGCGAGCGGGATGGCGCCGCTCCAGGCGAAGCCGCCGACCGTCAGCCGCTCGCCCTTTTTCATCATGAAGCCGTCGACCGGCGTGGTGATCAGCGATTTCACCGGCATGTCGGTGATAACCGCGAAATTGGCCGCATCGAGCGTCTCGCCCGGCCTCATCGGCCGGAGCGGCATCCGATAGTCGGTGCCGCGCATCCTCTCGCCGTCATGCTCGACCGGGCGCAGGCTGATCCCGTCGAGCCATTTCTGCCAGGCAGAACCGGGATAGCCGGGCGCGACGATCCGCAGAGGGCCGCCCTGGAGGCGAGGCAGCGGCTCGTCATTCATCCCGAACGCGATCAGGGTTTCCGGCGCCAGCGCCTTGGCCATCGGCAGGCCGCGCGAAAGGGCCGCCTTCTCCGGCTTGCCGATCTGCCGGTCGGGCGCATGATGCCCGGTATAGACAGCGCTCGGCTTCGGGCCGGCATGTTCGAGCACATCCGCCAGCCGCACTCCGGTCCAGCGCGCGCAGCCGACGGCGCCGAGCCGCCATTGCAGCCCGTCCGTGGCCGGCGAGAACTGCGAACGCCCATTGCCGGCGCATTCCAGGACAGCGGTGACGGTGACAGTCTCGAAACGCTGCCGCAGGCCCGCAATGGTCCAGACCGTCGGGCGCTCGACCTCGCCGTCGATCGTCAGCGTCCAGTCATGTTCGCCGCCGATCTCCGGCAGGTCGCCATTGTTGCGGATGAAGAAGGCATCGATCGGCGTGATCGTCTGGTCGAGCAGCCCGATGGCCGGCTCGGCATTCAGCGCCTCCTCTTCGTAGACATGGAGCCCAGGCTTCAGCCGGCGCAGCAGCGGAAATTCGACGAGACGGCGAGGCAAATGACGATCTACTCCGTGACGGTCCGCGGCTGCGATTCCCGCCCGCGAACCCGCACAGAAGACACGTTGCTGCCCGGGCTGTCGACCGCGCGGCTGCGTTCCGTCAGCCCTTGGCGACGACCTCCTCGCGCAGCGCGCGGCGTAACACCTTGCCAACATTCGTTTTTGGCAGGGTTTCCCGGAAGAAGATCTGCTTGGGCACCTTGTAGCCGGTCAGGTTCTCCTTGCAGTAGGCGCGCAACTCCTCAGCAGTGAGTGTCGGGTCCTTGCGGACGACAAAGGCGGTCACCGCCTCGCCTGAATGCTCGTCCGGCAGGCCGATCACGGCCGACTCCAGCACGCCGGGATGCGCGGCCAGAACATCCTCGACCTCGTTCGGATAGACGTTGAAGCCTGAGACCAGCACCATGTCCTTCATGCGGTCGACGATCTTGACCTGCCCGTCCGGCAGCATCACGCCGATATCGCCGCTGCGAAAGAAGCCGTCCGCCGTCATCGCCCTTGCCGTCTCGTCCGGGCGGTTCCAGTAACCCGCCATCACCTGCGGCCCGCGGATGCAGATCTCGCCGGATTCGCCCAGCGGCATGTCGTGGCCCTCGGCATCGCGGATAGCGATCTCGGTCGAGGGGATCGGATAGCCAATGGTGCCGGTGAACTCCTGGATGTCCGGCCGGTTGATCGTCGCGACCGGCGAGGTTTCGGACAGCCCGTAGCCCTCGATGATCGGGCGCCCGGTCACGGCCTTCCACTGCTTGGCGACCGCGGCCTGCGTCGCCATGCCGCCGGCGACGGCGAAGCGCAGCTCGGAGAAATCGACGTTCTTGAGATCGGGGTGGTTGGCGAGCGCGTTGTAAAGCGTGTTGACGCCGGAAATCAGCGTGAAGCGGCTTGATTTCAGCGTTCTGACGAAGCCCGGAATGTCGCGCGGATTGGCGATCAGCAGGCTCTTGGCGCCGATCCGCAGCAAGAACAGGCAGCAGCAGGTCAGCGCGAAGATGTGGTAGAGCGGGAGCGCGGTGACCATGACGTGCTGGTAGTCGCTGCGGCCCTGCGGCGATTCCAGCACCCATTCGAGCCACAGCCCCGCCTGCTGGACGTTCGCCGCGACGTTGCGATGGGTCAGCGTCGCGCCCTTGGCGACGCCGGTGGTCCCCCCCGTATACTGCAGGAAGGCGACATCCTCCGGCGTCACCGTGACGGGCGTCATCCCTCCGCCGCCGTGCAGGATCCGTTGCAGCGGCACCGAGCCGGGCAGGTTGAACGGCTTGACGACCTTCTTGATCCGGCGCGCGACGAAATTGACGATCCTGCCCTTGAAACCCATCAGGTCGCCGGCCGTCGCGGTCACGATGGCATCGAGCTTCAGGTTCGGCTTCGCCTCCTCGACGACATGCGCGAAATTCTCGATCACCACGAGCACGCGCGCGCCGGCATCGTTGACCTGGTGGGTCAGCTCGCGCGCCGTGTAGAGCGGATTGATGTTCACGACGGCGAAACCGCCGAGGAGCGTGCCGAAGATCGCGGCCGGATAGGAGAGGATGTTCGGCATCATCAGCGCGACACGATCGCCCTTCTTCAGCCCCTTCGCCTGCAGCCACCCGGCGAAGGCCTCAGCCGCACGCAAGGTTTCCGCGAAGGTGATCGTCTTGCCGAAGCTCTCGAAGGCCTGCCTGTCGGCAAAGCGCGCGCAGGACGAGCGGATCAGATCGACCAGCGTCCCGATCTTGGCTTCGTCCAGCTCCGCCGGCACCGCGGGCGGATACTGCGCAAGCCACGGGCGCGCCTCGTGCCTGGCCTGCGCGGCGTCGATCGCCTTCATCATTCCCTCCCGTGTCGCGCGGTTACCCGTCATCGCAGGGTTCCGCGCCTTGTCGACATCGTTGGACAGTTATCGTCTTAGAGTGCGGAACGGCGAACCAAGGCGCAAGCGCCGGTTGCTCCGTTCAGCATAACGTTCACATATAAACTGTCCGAACACCGTGAAGGCAAGCGAAACCGCAAGCGCGGCCGGATGCGGGGCTCGCAGGGACGGCGAAACCGGGTTCATTACCGCGACGACTTGACGCTCCTGCCAGCCGGAGAAGTCCTGGCGAGGATCGCGGCCCTTCGTCGCGATCGATCGGCTGCCTTCGGAAACATCCCTTCCGAAGGCCTCCGAGCAGGGAACAAGGTCGATTCTAGCCCGTTCGTGCCAAGGGGCTTCCCGTCGAGGGAGGATGCTTCATGTCACGGACAGTCACACGTTCCTACGAGCACCATGCAGATGCCGAGACGGCGGTAACCCGGCTCGAAGTGGCCGGGCTCTCTTCGGAGGATATCAGCATCATCGGCTATCAAACGGCGACCTTCGCGGACGACGCGGCGGTTGGCGCCGAAGTCGGCGGCGCGGTTGGCGGCGGTGCCGGCCTGCTGGCGCGGCTGGCTGCGATGCCGGTTCCCGGAGTAGGCCCGGTCCTGGCCGCCGGCTGGATTTTCGGCACGCTCGCTGTCGGGACGAGTTCCGGCGCCACGGCCCGCACTCTGATCGGTGCCATGGCCGGCGCCGGTTTTGGCGATGACGAGGCCCATTATCTGGCAGAGACCATCCGCCGCGGCGGAGCAGTCGTCGTGGTCCGCACCAGCGACAGCCACGCTCCGGCCATCGAGAAGATCATGCAAGGGGCCGGCCCGATCGATGCCGAGCTGCGCCGCGCCGAATACCGTCGAGAAGGCTGGACCCGCTTCGACGAGCAGACCGCCCCCTATCCGCCGTCGGCGTGACCGGAACCGTCCGGAGCCGCGCCGCCATCGCCCTGATCGCCCGGCCCGGGCCGCAACCTGCTGGCCTCGTCCAGCAGGCCGCGAACCTCGTCGTCGCCGGTTTGCGAGAAGTCCGAGTACCAGCTGCCGACGCCCAGGAAGTAATGCGGCATCGTCGCGCACACCACCTCGTCGGCGACGGCGTTCATTGCTTGGCAAATCTCCCGGCTGCCGACCGGCACCGCGACCACGATGCCGGCGGGATGCTTGTCTCGCAGCGCCATCACCGCGGCTCGCATCGTCGCGCCCGTAGCCAGACCGTCATCGACGATGATGACGGTCTGCCCCTCCAGAGAGAGCGGCGCGCGGCCGCCCCTGTAGAGACGCTCGCGGCGAAGCAGCTCCTGCTCCTCTTTCGCGGTCACCCTGTCGAGGACGTCCTGAGCGATGCCGAGCGCGGCGATGACCTCCCGGTTCAGGACGCGTGCCCCGGTCGTGGCGATCGCGCCCATAGCCATTTCTTCATCTCCGGGAACGCCGAGCTTGCGCACGACGAGAACGTCGAGCGGGGCCTTCAAGGCCCGCGCGACCTCGAAGCCGACGGGTACGCCGCCCCGCGGCAACGCCAGGACGACAACATCGCCCCTCTCGCGATACCGGCGAAGCCTGCTCGCCAGCTTTCGGCCGGCGGCACGGCGATCGGAGAAGACGGTGGCCACGTGTCCGGCCTCTTCATGTGCTTGCAAGCATCGCCTTTCGGGATTGTGTTCCGCGCGCGTTTCTCAGACGCAAGCAACCGCCGCAGGCGGTGGTCGCGCGAGGCCGTGTGGACGAGTCTTCCAGAGCCCCCTCCCGGTCACCGGGCGGGGATGAACCACAAGCAGTCCGTCAGCGGCCCTGGGCGGAGGCCAGGGCCTGCGCGGAGACGACCGCCTCCGCAGACTTCCCGGCGAGCTCCGCCAGATGGTCGAAGCGTGCATTGAACGAGCCGACGCCCGAGGTTGCCGAGCGCAACTCGACGATCAGGCCGGGCATCTCGGCCTCCGGCACCAGCGCCTTGATCTGGTCCCAACCGCGCCAGCCAGGCCGTGTATCATAGCCCAGGATCTGGCCGCGCCGCGACGAGATCAACGCCGATGCGCGCGACATCGCTTCCGACGGAATCACGACATCGACCGACAGGACCGGCTCGAGCAGAACGGGTTTCGCCTGTGGCATCGCCTCGCTCATCGCCAGCCGCGCAGCCTGCCTGAATGCCATGTCCGACGAATCCACCGTATGGTAGGAGCCGTCGGTCAGCGTGACCTCGATATCGACGATCGGGAAGCCGAGCGGCCCCTTCTCGCAGAAGTCGCGCATCCCGGCCTCGACCGAACCGATATACTGGCGCGGCACGACCCCGCCGGTGATCTTGTCGACGAAGCGAATGCCGTCCCCGCGCGGCAGCGGCGCGACATCGATCACGACATCGCCATATTGGCCATGGCCCCCGCTCTGCTTGCGATGCCGGCCGCGCGCCCCGGCGTGGCCGCGGATGCTCTCGCGATAGCCGACCTGGGGCGCACGGCCCGCGACAGTCACGCCGTAGCGGCCGGCAAGCTTCTCGAGCGCGACGCGCAGATGCATTTCTCCTTGGCCCGTCAGGCGTGTCTCACCCAGCTCGGGGATCTGCATGACCGAAAGCGCAGTGTCCTCCTCCGTCAGCCGCTGCAGCGCCGCCGCCAGCCGGACATCGTCCTTGCGGTCCTTCACGGAGATCGCGACGGCGTGCACGGCCTCCGGCGGCGCGATCGCGCTGACGACACTCGCCCGCTGCTTGCCGAGCATGAAGGCTTCGCCCGTGCCGATGCCTTCCAGCTTGGCGAAGGCCGCGACCTCGCCCTCCTCGGCCGCCGGCTTGCGGCTCTGCTCCGCGCCCTTCAGCGCCAGCACGCCGGCGATGCGAGCCTCGACCCCACCCGACGAGGTTACGACGTCGCCTTCCGCCAGCCGGCCGCGCATCACCCGCGCCAGCGAGAGCTTACCGCCCTGGCTCGAATGCCAGGTCTTCATCACCTGAGCGAGCGGCGGTCCTTCTGCCAGGATTCCGGCGCGCCCGCGTGTCTCGGCGAGCCCCGGCGCCTCGTGCCTGAGTGCCTTGAGCAGCCGCGTCACGCCATTGCCGCGCTCGGCCGCGCCGATCAGCACCGGCACGACATGGCGATGCTGCAATTCGCGGGCGAGATCATCGAAGATGCGGTCGCGCGGCGGCTCCATGTCGCCGAGCAATTCCTCCATCAGCTCGTCGTCATAGTCGGCGAGGCGCTCGAGCATGGAGAAGCGCGCCTCCTTCTCCCGGCCGTTCTCATCCACCGCCAGCGGCACGATCTCGCTCGGCGCGTGCTCGCGGTAGATGAAGGCCCGCTCCAGCGCGAGATCGATGAAGCCGACGGCGATGCCGTTCTTCCAGATCGGGATCTGGCGCAGCAGCAGCGGCGTCCGCGAAGCGCGCTGCAGAATGCCGAGCGTCTCGCGGACCCGGCGCGAGGCCGAGTCGATCTTGTTGAGGAAGAGAAAGCGCGGGATGTCGGCCTCCTCGAGTTCGCGCAGCACGAGTTCCAGTGCCGGCGCCTTGCGGTCATCCGCCTCGCAGACGACGACGGCGGCATCGACCGCCGGCAACACGTGGCGCATCTCGTGCAGGAACTCGACCGAGCCGGGACAGTCGACAAAATGAAAGGTGTCGCCGAGGAATTCGACCGTCGCGACACTGGGTTCCGTGCTCATCTGATGCGCACGCGCCTCGGGCGCCGCATCACCCACCGTATTGCCGTTCTTGACCGAGCCCGTGCGCGAAAGTGCGCCACAGCGCATCAGGATGCTTTCCAGCAAGGTGGTCTTGCCGCTCTGGAAGGGGCCGACGATCGCGATGCATCGCGGCCCCGCCCGCCTGGTGCCGCCGGCGGTGTCTCCTCTGCCGTTTTGTGCTGCCATGACGTCCTCCTTCGGGTTGGACCGCGAGGACGAAAGGTCAAGCCCATCATCGGCGCGGATGGCGGCCGGCGCGGCGGGAAGCCCGGAGGCGCCGGTCGGGCGGCGGTCGCACCGGCCCGAGCAGGCCGGGCGGCCGTCGAAGAGGCATGTCGGGGAAGGTTCGCGCCGTTCTGGAGCAGGTGCAAGGGATTTGTCCGCTGCACTGCAGCGGCACGCATCAGCGCTCCTTTTCCTGGCCCTGACAGCAAGGCGCGCTCGGTCCAATACGGTGTGGCTTGCGCTGACCGTTGCGCCTTTTGCTCAGCAAACGCCTGTAAGCGCTAGTTGACGGGTTGCGGCTCGGGGAACGTCCACTTGCCGGACAGGATTTCTGCTCGCGGCCGATAGAGCCGCACCGTGTAATTCCATCCCTTCATGATCGGCAGGCAGTTCGGAATCTTGCCGTCGCAACCACCGAACTGGATCAGGGAGGTGCCGTCGCCGCTCTTGTTTGCGGTGATGCTGTTCAGCGAATAGGCATTGTAGGGGTTCTTCTCGAAATATCCCTGCGCGTTGTAGACGCTGACCGACCAGAACGCGTTCACCGGCACGTTTCTGACGTTGAGCTTGTAGACGGTGCTGCCGTCATTCTTCGCGGGCGTCACGCTCAGATATTTCGCATCCTTTTCGGGGTTGCCTCCCCATCCTCCGGCCGTGCCCAGGAGGTGACGCACCGGATCGACCTCCGCCTTGGAGCCGAATGCTCCGTCGAAACTGCTTATTGTCGACCCCAGGACCAGCAGGGCGTCGCGCACCTTTTTCTGGCTCCCGGTATCCCAGCGCGGCAACTCCAGCTTGCCGCTGTTCTTTTGACTGACCTTGATCGCGTCCTGCAGCGCGTGAACCTTGCTAACATCTTCGGGATCGTTCGGATTCACGAAGGTGCGGACACCCAGCAGAACATAGCGGGTCCCGACCTTGTCGCGGGTGAAACGGTGGGTGCCCGCGCCATAGACCGTCGCGGCATAGTGATCCTGGCTGACGGACATCAGCGACATGAAACGCTGCCCCGCATCCGGCAATGTCACCGTCACGGGCCCGGCATCCAGGTCGAACACGGCCGACGAGTAGAGGGTGTCGCGGTTCAGCCGGATGACGGTCTGCTCATCGACCGAGGCGGGCTCGCGTCGATGAAGGAGCCTGCCGAGCCCACCGCTCTCCTGGGCGAGATTGGCGATGTAGGTGTCGGACTCGGCGCGGATGAAGTTGTCGACGGTAACAGGAGCGGCGCTCTGCGCCGATGCCGCCGAAAGGCCGCCGAGCAGAGAAAAGACGATCATCGACGCACGCATCATGGCCTTCCTCCCGGGTTTCTGCGAGCCTGCGTCCTCATCTGAGCAGCGTCAATCGCTGACAGCCGGAACGGCGCGAAGCGGGATTGGGGAGACAGAGCCGCCGATACGAATGTCAGGGCCTGCCAAGCCGCTCCAAGACCAACCTCAGAGGCGCATCGGAGACACGGATGTAGCCGAGATACGGATGGTCCATATCGATGATGAGGACCAGCGCCCCCGCGACGGATATCGCCGACACGAGAAGGAAGACGGTCACAGTCGCGTTTCCCGGCGTAAGCAATCCGAAGGAAACGAAGAGGAGCGCCAGCCAGAACACGATGAAGACGATGAAAACGCTCGGAAATCCTCCGGCCTCGGTTTCCGGCCGCGACCATCGCGTCTCCGCGACCTGCCCCGTCAGCTGGAGTGCCCGCGACTGAAGCCAGCGCTGCCCATCCGTATTCGGGACCAAGTCCCGCAGGCGATCCTGAATCGGCTCGACGTCCAGCCCGTCATTGAGCGAGTCGCCGTTCAATATGCTGCTGTCGATCTCGAGCCTGCGCTGCTCCACAAGCTTGCGGAGCAACTGGCGCATCTCGGCGGTTTCCGGTCCGTAATGATCCAGGACCCGGTCCAGTACCAGGATGCGCGCCGCGGTCGCCCTCAGCTCGGCCCCCGCATCGTCGAAAGAGCGCTTGGCCGAAGCGATCAGCAGACCGAGCGCCAGCGCCGAGAGCGTTCCGATGATCGCCGTGGCCAGCTTGATGGCATCTCTCGAGTCAGGGGTGAGATGGTGCTCGGGAAGCCGGTTCTTCACGAACATGCCGAGCAGGGCCGCGCCGAAGATGACGAAGAACGCGAGAATGCCAATCGTGAACGGTTCCATCGCGGACCAGCCTCTCACATCAGCGTGGCAACGGTTCCAGTGTCCCCGGAACAGCCTAGACCCGAACATTTGGAGGACGCGGCAGGCTCCTGACAATCCCCTCGATTCAACCTGGATCGTGAGCCCAAGCTCTCCGATTATCGACTGCGCCCGCGAGGCGGCGCGCAGATCGCGGCCAACTTCACTTCCGCGCCACGGGAGTTCACGCTAAGCCCGAGAAGCTGGGATGGAGTTGGCAGAATGGCGAAACTCGTCTTCGGAATGAACCAGTCGCTGGACGGCTATGTCGACCACCTGAAAATGGAGACAGGTCCAGCGCTCTTCCGCCACTGGACAGAGCACGTACGCGACCTGGCCGGCAGTGTGTACGGTCGCCGCATGTACGAGATCATGCGCTATTGGGATGAAGACGATCCTGAGTGGGACGCGGCGCGGCGCGAATTCGCGGCGGCGTGGCGAAGCCAACCGAAATGGGTCGTGTCACGCTCGCTGAAGTCCGTCGGCCCGAACGCGACACTTGTCGAGCATGGCCTCGAGGCAGTGGTCCGCGGGCTGAAAGCTCGACTTGTTGGAGAGATTGCAGTCGCCGGACCGGATCTGGCCCGGACCCTGACCGACCTTGGTCTCGTCGATGAGTATCGACTCTACTTCCACCCGGTCGTGCTGGGTCAGGGCACGCCATTCTTCGCAGGCGCCCGGCCGCCGCTCCGCCTTTTAGCCAGCGATCAGGTGGGCGAGGACACGATCAGGTTGACATACGTCCCCGCCTGATCGCGCAAAGCGGACTGCGCCGACAGGTCAGGTCCGCCGGGCGAAAGGCAGCGCGGGTCCTCGCCTTCGCGGCGGCGCCCATGCAAGCTCTCGGGCCGCTCCGAAATGCCGACCAGATCGCCCCCCCGCCCCTAGAGGTTCCGCCTCTCCCCGCGCAGCGTCGCCAGCCCGATGCCGGCGGCGTCGAAGCCGCCATCGACCGCCAGAACCTGGCCAGTGATGTAGCTCGCGCGCTCCGAGCACAGGAAGAAGATCGACTCGGCCAGTTCCTCCTCCAGCCCGTAGCGGCCGAGCGGAATCGCATCGCGATAATCGGCGCGGATCTCGGGGCTGTGCACTGCCTTGGCCATCGCCGTCTCCACCGGCCCCGGCGCGACCGCGTTGACGCGGATCCCCAGGCCCGCGAGCTCCGCCGCCTGCTGCTTGGTCAGATGCGCCAGCGCCGCCTTCGAGGTGCCGTAGGCCACGCGCAGCGTCGAGGCGCGCAGGCCCGAGATCGAGGTGATGTTGACGATGGCGCCGCCGCCATTGTCGGCCATCAGCGGCGCGGCGAGCTGTGTCGCCAGGAACGGGCCGGTGAGATTGACCGCAAGCACCCGCTGCCACTCCTCATAGGTCGTCTCCAGCAGCGGCTTGAACACCGCCGTGCCGGCATTGTTGACGAGCGCGTCGAGCCGCCCGAAGCGCTTGGCGAGCCCGGCGAAGGCCGATTCGAGCTGTGCCGGGTCGGCGACGTCGCAGGTCAGCACCAGCGTCCGCTCCGGCTGCGAGATCTCGGCTGCCGCCCGCTCGAGCCCTGCCCCGTCGATATCGAGCAGACCGACCTGCCAGCCCTCAGCGAGAAATCGCTTGGCAGTGGCAAGCCCGATGCCGCGCGCAGCACCTGTCACAAGGGCGATCTTGATGGCTTGGTCTGTCATGGCCTGCGTCCGGTCGGTGTGGCGTCTCGGTCCGGGCAAGGCTAAGCATGCCGCATGGATCGCCAACAAGCGGTTCGGCGCCAACGCGCTTTGCCGGCATTGCCGCTCGACAAACCCGCCAGGTTCCTGTAAGGCCCCGCACTCAACTGAAAACAGCGAGCCGTAACGCCCGCGTGTCCACACGCGAAACGGCCATGGAGAGACCCATGAACATCATCGAACAGCTCGATCAGGAGCAGATTGCCAAGCTGAGCGAAGGTCGCGAGATCCCGCCGTTCCAGCCCGGCGACACCGTGCAGGTCAACGTCAAGGTCAAGGAAGGCGAGCGCAGCCGCGTCCAGGCCTATGAAGGCGTCGTGATCGCCCGCAACGGCGGCGGGCTCAACCAGAGCTTCACCGTCCGCAAGATTTCCTATGGCGAGGGCGTCGAGCGCGTCTTCCCGCTGTTCTCGCCGAACCTCGACTCGATCAAGGTCATCCGCAAGGGCAAGGTGCGCCGCGCCAAGCTCTATTACCTGCGCGATCGCCGCGGCAAGTCGGCCCGCATCGCCGAGCGCGTCGAGGCCAGGCCTGCCAAGGGCTCGAAGGCGGCCGGCAAGTAAGCCGCAGCTTCAGCGCAGAGAGTTCGAAACGCGGTCCTTCGGGGCCGCGTTTTTTATTGCCCAATATCTATTCATTCCAAAAACGCATATCGAACCGCAAAATCCTCATTTGATATGCATCTATGTCGGCTATAAGTAAGACAATCATTAGCATGCTATTTATATCAACATCATGGACCTCTCCCCACTTCAGGCCGCCTTCACCGCCGAGCTTGCCGCCGTCAACCGGAAGCTGAGGGCTCTGGTCGACGAGCGCGCACGCGACATGGGGCTGACGCTCTCGCGCGCCCGGCTGCTGATGGAGCTCGCCAAGGAGGACGGACCGATCCAGTCCGATCTCGCCGGCCTGCTCGACATCGAGCAGCCGACGCTGGTGCGGCTCCTCGATGGCCTCGAACGCAACGGCATGATCGAGCGCCGCGCCGTCGAAGGCGACCGCCGCGCCCGCCGCGTCTTCCTCACCGAGACCGCCCGCGCCCAGGCGCAGGACATCCTGAACTTCCTCGCCGCGCTGCGCGCCGGCATCCTGCAGGGCATCGCACCGGAGGAACTGGAAGCGGCGCTCGACGTGCTCCGCCGCACCTCGCGCAATATCGCCGCCGGGCGGAGCGCCGCCCCATGAGCGCGCCGGAAACCACGACCGCACCGCCCGCCCAGCCCTTCGGCCTCACCATGCCGCCGGCCCGCGCGCTCGCCTACATGCTGGCTTCGGTGACGCTGGCGATGACGCAGCAGATCGGCCAGAACATCGTCAACACCAACATCTACCAGATCCAGGGCGAGCTCGGCGCCACCCTAGCCGAGACCAACTGGCTGATCGCCGCCTACATGGCGCCGAACGTTTCGCTCTCGATCGCGCTGATCAAGATCCGGATGCAGTACGGGCTGCGCAATTTCGCCGAGATCAGCCTGGCCGGCTTCGTCTTCGCGACGCTGCTCAACCTGCTCTTCGTCCGCGATCTGCAATCGGCCGTGGTGGTCCGCTTCATGAGCGGCATGGCAGCAGCGCCAATGTCCTCCCTCGCCTTCTTCTACATGATCGAGCCGCTGCCGCCGCCGAAGAAGCTCACCGTCGGAATCTCGCTCGCGCTCACCAACACCACGCTCGGCATACCCGTGACGCGGCTGATCTCGCCCTGGCTGCTCGACATCGGCGGCTTCCATGGCCTGACCCTGTTCGAGATGGGGCTGGCCCTGCTCGCCTTCGGCTTCGTCTACGCGTTGCCGCTGACCTCGCCGCCGCGGGTGAAGTGCATCGGCCCGCTCGATCTCGTCAGCTACCTGTTCATCGCCATCGGCTTCGGCTCGATCGCCGTCGTGCTCAGCCTCGGCCGGATCTACTGGTGGTTCGAGGCGCCCTGGCTCGGCTGGCTCGTCGCCTGCGCCATCCTCTGCCTGATGCTGGCCGCGATCATCGAGCTGCATCGCGACAGCCCGCTCATCGACATCCGCTGGCTGACGAGCCCGACGACGCTGCACTTCGCCGGCGCGCTGCTGCTGCTGCGCGTGCTACTGGCGGAACAGACGGTCGGCGCCTCCAACTTCTTCCAGGCGCTCGGCATCCAGAACGAGCAGACCATGCCGCTCTATGCCGTCATCTTCTGCGCGGTCCTGGCCGGCGGGCTGACCTGCGCGCTGCTGCTGCGGCCCGGCCGCGAGAACTGGTTCTACGGCGTGGCTCTGGCCTGCGTCTCGCTGGGCGCCTGGCTCGACAGCGGCGCCACAAGCCTGACCCGGCCGCATGACATCCATTTGAGCCAGGCGCTCGTCGCCTACGGCTCGGGGCTCTACCTGCCGACTGCGATGGCGCAGGGCATGGGCAGCGCGATTGCGCGCGGCCCTGTCTATATCCTCAGCTTCATCACCGTCTTCCTGTTTACGCAGAGCATCGGCGGCCTGCTCGGCTCGGCCATCTTCGGCAGCTTCGTCACCCTGCGTACCAGCTTCCACTATCATGTGCTGACCGAGCATTTCGCGATGTCTGATCCGCTGGTCGCCCAGCGCATCGGCCAACTCGGCGGCAGCTACGGCCACGTCCTGACCGACACTGCGCTGGCCCGGGCCGAGGGCGTGACGCTTCTTGCCCAGCAGGCTACGCGAGAAGCCCTCGTTCTTGCCTATAACGATGCCTTTCTGCTGATCTCGCTGCTCGCCGGCATGGCCCTCGCCGGCCTCCTTCTCGATCTTGCCATCCTGCGCCTCAGGGCGCGCTCCGCCACCGCCCCTGCCCCCGCAGCCGGCTGATCACTGCACCGACCATGACCCGCCTCTTCCGCTCCCTTTCGACCTATGTTGCCCTGGCTATCGGCCTCGTCGGCCTCGCCGTGATCCTCTACGCTTGGCGGCTGCCGCCCTTCGCCAGCGCCATCGAGACCACCGAAAACGCCTATGTCCGCGGCCAGGTTACGGTCATCGCGCCGCAGCTCGCCGGCTATGTCGCCGAAGTGCCGGTGCAGGACTTCGCCACGGTCAAGCAGGGAGACCTGCTCCTGCGCATCGACGACCGCATCTATGCGCAGAAGCTGGAGCAGGCCCGTGCCAGCCTTGCCGCCCAGCGCGCGGCGCTCGCGAATTCGGATCAAGCCCGCGCTTCCGCCGAGGCCAGGCTGCGTGCCGCGGTGGCGAATGTCGCCAGCGCCGAGGCCGCGCTGCGCACCGCCGAGGCGAACTGGGGCCGCATCGAGCCGCTGCGCGAACGCGGCGTCGTCAGCCAGACCAGCACCGACCAGAGCCAGCAAGCGCTCGACCAGGCCCGCGCCTCCCTCGCCGCCAGCAATGCCGCTGCCGAAGTGGCGCGGCAGGATATTCAGACCGCCATCGTCAACCGCCAGTCGCTGGTGGCGGCGGTCGAGGGTGCCGAGGCCACGGTCCATCTCGCGGAGATCGACCTCAGCAACACCCGCATCACAGCCCCGCAGGACGGGCGCCTCGGCGAGGTCTCGGCCCGGCTCGGTCAATACGTCTCGGCCGGCACGCAGCTCATGGTACTCGTTCCCGCCCAGACCTGGATCATCGCCAATTTCAAGGAAACCCAGCTTGCGGGCATGCGGATCGGCCAACCCGTGAGCTTTACCGTCGATGCCCTGCGCCATGCCACGCTGACCGGCAAGATCGAGCGCTTCTCGCCGGCGGCGGGCTCGGAGTTCAGCGTCATCCGGGCGGAAAACGCCACGGGCAACTTCATCAAGATCGCGCAGCGCGTGCCCGTCCGCATCGTCATCGATCCGGGCCAGCCCCTTGCGGACGAACTGGTGCCCGGTATGTCGGTGGTGGTCAGCGTCGACACCTCGCGGCGCTGATCCCGTGCGCTTCAGGCCAGCGTCGCCAGCCGCTCCAGCAGATGCCGCGCATCATCCGCGTTCTGGTAAAGGCCGAAGCCGAGGCGCAATCTGTCGCCGCGCAGGTCGACGGTGATCCCGGCCCGCGCCAGCCGCTCATGCCAGAGCGGCGCATCGGCATGGCGAAAGGTCAGGAAATTGCCGCGCGCCGGCTCGGACAGCGGCAGCATGAGATTCTCCGGCGCGAGCACGCCGCAAGGCCGGCGCACCAGCCCCTCCGCGACGATGGCTTGAAGGGCATGGGCGTGGGCGTGGATCGCCGCCGCGTCCAACCCTTGCGCGTCGAGCCAGTCGAACACCGCGCCCATGCGGTAGAGCCCGGAAGGATCGAAGGTCGCGCCCATGAAGCGCCAGCCCGTCTCGGCATAGCCGACGCCGCCCTGCGGCCCGGAGAGCGCGCCGAAGGAGGCATACCAGCCGGTGTCGCGCGGCCTCATGGCGAAGCCGGCCGGGCAGTGCATGAAGCAGGCGCCCTCCCCCGCCATGGCGTATTTGTAGCCGCCGGCGATGTAGAAGGCCTTGTCGGCGATGGCCGAGAGATCGGTCGGCCGCGCCAGGAAGCCATGATAGCCGTCGATGACGACCAGGCGCCCAGGCGCGGCGACGCCCGCGACCAGCCCGTTGAGATCGGTCAGCACATAGCCGGAATTGAACTGCACCTGGCTGACGAAGACCATGTCCGGATCGCCCGCCTTCGCCGCCGCGATCAGCCGCTCCGTCAGGCCGGCGAAGGGCTCGGCCGGTACGATTGTGAGCGCGATCAGCCCCTCCTCCGCCAGCCGTTCGATCTGCCGCCGGAAGGAATGGAATTCGGCATCATCGGTCAGGATGCGCGGCACGCGGTCCCGCGGCAGACAGGAAAGCAGCCGGTTGACGAATTCATGGGTGTTGTTGGCCGGCACGAGCCCGTCGATGCCGGGCAGGTTGAGATGCCCAGCCACGCCTTGCGCCAGTTTCGGCCAAACGGAGCCGAGAACCTCTTCCCATTTGCCGTCTGCGAGGCGGGCGGCATCGTCCCAATAGCGCAGATGCGCTTCGCGGGTGACGTTCGGCCAGAAATGGTGGCTATGGGCGGCGAAATGCAGCTCGTCCGGCCAGTTCTGCCGGAAGCGTGAGAATTCCGCGGCAAGATCGAAGGGTGGTGGGCCGAGCCGCGCAGGAGCATGGGTCGCCCGATCGATCGCCATCGTCACGTCCTGCCCGCCTTGCCGACACGGCGAAATACTTTAAGCTTAAAATATAGACCGCCTTCCCTTCGTCAAGGCGGGCAGCGAGGAGGTCGGAGCGATGGGCACCGGATCGGGCGATCATCAAAGCCGGATCGAGCCGGGCATGCAGGCCGACTTCAAGGAGCGGATGGATTATGCCTCCTATCTCGGCCTCGATCTCCTGTTGGCGGCCCAGAAGCCCCTGAGCGATGCTCCGGACGAACTGCTCTTCATCACCATCCACCAGGTCCAGGAACTCTGGCTGAAGCTCGCCGCGCACGAACTCGACGGCGCCATCGCGGCGATCCGGGACGATCAGTTGCAGCCCGCCTTCAAGTCGCTGGCGCGCGTCTCGCGCATCCAGGCCCAGCTTGTCACCGCCTGGGACGTGCTCTCGACAATGACCCCGGCCGACTACCTCGCCTTCCGAGACGCGCTCGGCCAGTCCTCAGGCTTCCAGTCCTATCAGTATCGCGCGCTGGAATTCCGCCTCGGCGCCAAGGACCCGCGCATGCTGGCGATGCACCGGCACCATGCCGAGCACCACGCCCACCTGCAGGCGCTGCTGGAAGCGCCGAGCCTCTACGACGAGGCGCTGCGCCTGCTCGCCCGGCGCGGCCTGCCGATCCCGGCCGATTGCATCGAGCGCGACTGGAGCGTGCCGCATGCGGCGAGCGAGATGGTGAAGGCCGCATGGCTGACGATATACCGGGACACGCAGCACCATTTCGATCTCTACGAACTTGCCGAAGAGCTGGTCGATCTTGAGGACCAGTTCCAGCAGTGGCGCTTCCGCCATATGAAGACGGTCGAGCGCATCATCGGCTTCAAGCCGGGCACCGGCGGCTCCAGCGGCGTGAAATTCCTGAAGACGGCGCTGGAGCGCTCCTTCTTCCCGGAGCTCTGGCAGTTGCGCAGCGAGCTGTGACGCACCGGCCGTCCTGCCCGCTCTCATGCCAGGCCAGACCTCTGCGTCACGGCGATGACGCTCCTGCGCGGCATCGATTGTCCACCTTCATTGGAACTGCTACATAGTGGCCATGTCGCCGTGTGAGCATCATTTGCAGCGCTTCAGCGCCGTGCAGGGAGAGGGCCATCTGCCGCCCCTGCCGACGACGCAGGATTTTGCCGCGCTGCATGACCATGCCCGCCTGCCGTGGCGCTTCTTCGGCCGCTTCACCGCCTCCATCGCCGCGGGCCTTACCAGCGCCTGAGACCGGCCGCTTCCGCGCGGCCGGCGACAGGCGACTGATTTGAGCGCGTCGGAGTGACCGGCGCGGCAATGCATCGATTTTCCAGATCACAATTCCCAAGATCGAGACCAAGCCATGACTGCGTCAACAGGCCTCCRCACCCTCTACGACAAGATCTTCGACGATCACGTCATCGACCGGCAGGACGACGGCACCTGCCTGCTCTACATCGACCGCCACCTCGTCCATGAAGTGACGAGCCCGCAGGCCTTCGAGGGGCTGCGCATGACCGGCCGCAAGGTCCGCTCGCCGGAGAAGACGCTCGCCGTCGTCGACCACAACATCCAGACGACCGACCGCTCCAAGGGCATCCAGGAAGAGGAAAGCCGCGTCCAGGTCGAGGCTCTCGCGAAGAACGCCAGGGACTTCGGCGTCGAGTACTTCAACGAACTCGACAAGCGCCAGGGCATCGTCCACATCGTCGGCCCCGAGCAGGGCTTCACCCTGCCGGGCACCACGATCGTCTGCGGCGACTCGCACACCTCGACGCACGGTGCTTTCGGGGCGCTCGCCCATGGTATCGGCACCTCCGAGGTCGAGCATGTGCTGGCCACGCAGACGCTGATCCAGAAGAAGGCGAAGAACATGCTCGTCCAGGTGGACGGCACGCCTGCTCCCGGCGTCGGCGCCAAGGACATCACGCTCGCCATCATCGGCGAGATCGGCACCGCCGGCGGCACCGGCTCGGTGATCGAGTACGCCGGCGAGGCCATCCGCGGGCTCTCGATGGAAGGCCGCATGACGGTCTGCAACATGTCGATCGAGGGTGGCGCCCGCGCCGGCATGGTCGCGCCCGACCAGAAGGCCTTCGACTACCTCAAGGGTCGCCCCAAGGCGCCGAAGGGCGAGGCCTGGGAAGCCGCCATCCGTTACTGGGAGACGCTGCGCACCGACGAGGGCGCGCATTTCGACCGCATCGTGAAGCTCGACGCGGCCAACCTGCCGCCGATCGTCTCCTGGGGCACGAGCCCGGAGGACGTCATTTCGGTGCTCGGAGCGGTCCCCGATCCGGAGCTGATCGCGGACGAGGTCAAGCGCACCTCGAAGAAGCGTGCGCTGGAATATATGGGCCTCTCGGCCGGCACGAAGATGACCGAGATCCCGCTCGACGTGATCTGGATCGGCTCCTGCACCAATGGCCGCATCGAGGATCTGCGCACGGTCGCGAAGATCGTCGAGGGCAAGAAGATCCATGACAGCCTGGACTACGCCATGATCGTGCCGGGCTCCGGCCTGGTGAAGCAGCAGGCGGAGCTGGAAGGCCTCGACAAGATCTTCCTCGCCGCCGGCTTCGAATGGCGCGAGCCGGGCTGCTCGATGTGCCTCGGCATGAACCCGGACCAGCTCAAGCCGGGTCAGCGCGCCGCCTCGACCTCGAACCGCAACTTCGAGGGCCGCCAGGGCTATCGCGGCCGCACGCATCTCGTCTCGCCGGCGATGGCGGCGGCAGCGGCGCTCACCGGCCACTTCGTCGACGTGCGCACTCTGGGCTGAGACGGACAAGCGGGGAACGCATCATGTCGAACGATCCCCGCGAAACCGCACGCGACGCCGAGGCCAAGGCCGCGCTCGAGCGCGTCAAGCGCGACAGCGAAAGCCTGCTCGGCTCCTCGATGGGCCGGGCGGCACAGCACTTCTCGGGCGCGGACGCGCCCGAAGGCGACAGGATCGAGCTCTGGGGCCGGCGCATCGGCCGCTCACTCTCGCTGCTTGGCGTCATCGTGTTGGCCTGGTGGCTCGGCCACCAATTGAAGATCTGGTGATGGGCAAGGCTGTGGACGCCAGGGTCACGACAACAGCGGAGATCGACTGGGACGGCGTTAAGGCGCCGTCGCAGGCAGCGTTCGAGGTGCTGGCGCAGGCCGCCTTCGACCGCCTGCCGGAGGAATTCCGCGCGCTCTGCTCGGATGTGATCTTCAACGTAACAGAATTCCCTGAGGACGACGTGCTGAAGGAGCTGGAGGCGGAGAGCCCATTCGACCTGCTCGGCCTCTTCAGCGGCGTCGGCCTGCCTCAGCAGGGCTATTCGCCGCAGACCGGCCAGATGCCCAACACCATCCACCTCTATCGCAGGCCGATCCTCGACTACTGGGCGGAGAATGACGAGAGCCTCGGCGCCATCGTCACCCACGTCATGGTCCATGAGATCGGCCACCATTTCGGCTTCTCCGACGAGGACATGGAAGCCATCGAACAGGCGGCCGGCTGAGCCGGCCTTACGCAAGGACAAGAACCATGCAGCCCTTCACCACGCTGACCTCGACACCCGCCCCGATGAAGGTGGTCAATGTCGACACCGACATGATCATCCCGAAGCAGTATCTGAAGACGATCAAGCGCACCGGCCTCGGCACCGCGCTGTTCTCGGAGATGCGCTACAAGGAGGACGGTTCGGAGAATCCCGATTTCGTGCTGAACCAGCCGGCCTATCGCAAGGCGGAGATCCTCGTCGCCGGCGACAATTTCGGCTGCGGCTCCTCGCGCGAGCACGCCCCCTGGGCGCTGCTCGACTTCGGCATCCGCTGCGTGATCTCCACGAGCTTCGCCGACATCTTCTACAATAACTGCTTCAAGAACGGCATCCTGCCGATCATGGTCACACCCGAGCAGCTCGACATGCTGTTCGACGACGCCGAGCGCGGCTCCAACGCGACGCTGACCATCGACCTCGAGAAGCAGACGATCAAGGGGCCGGACGGCGGCGAGATCACCTTTGAGATCGACCCCTTCCGCAAGCACTGCCTGCTCAACGGCCTCGACGACATCGGCCTGACCATGGAGAAGGCCTCGAAGATCGAAGCCTTCGAGGACAAGCTGAAGCAACGCGCCTGGGCGTGATTGCTTCTCCCCTCAGAGGAGAAGGTGTCTGCGAAGCAGACGGATGAGGGAAGGGTCGCGCAAGCGGCCCTTTCTTGTTTTCGGTCGAGGCTCCACCTCATCCGTCTCGGCTTCGCCGAGCCACCTTCTCCCTCGAGGGGAGAAGGAAGGAGCCTAAACCACCAATCCCTGCATAGGCCTGAGATCCCCCGTACCGGGAAACACCTTCTCGGCCAGAACCGGCCCGGACAGCCCGAAGAGGTCCGCAACCACGCCCTTCGCGATCGAGCGGATATCGGTCGTCGGCGTGAGGTCGCGGTTCTGGTAGAGCTGCTCCGACTTGAGCCCCGGCCAGTCCGCGATCATCCGGCCACCCTTCACCGCGCCGCCGACGAGGAAAGCGACAGTGCCGGTGCCGTGGTCGGTTCCGACCGTCCCGTTGACGGCGGCCGTGCGGCCGAACTCGGTCGCGACCATCACCACCGTATCCTTCCAGACCGGCGCAAGCCCGCGCTCCAGCGCCGCGAAGGCCCCGTCCAGGCTGCCAAGCAGATTGGCCAGCCGCCCTTTGGCGCCGCCTTCATTGGCATGGGTGTCCCATCCCTCGAAGGCCAGCGCCGCGATGCGCGGCCCGTCATCGGCGCCAACGAGCCCGGCGACACCTTCAGCGATCCGGCGCATGCCGTCGGCCGTATCAGGCCCGCCGCCGCCCTTCGGCTCAGCCATGCCGCTGCGCCGCGCCACCCCCTCCGTCTCGATCGCCTGCTGCAACGCCGCGGCGAGGCCTGCATCGCGCTGGCCGTAGAGATCGGCGAGCCGCATCGTCAGATCGACGCCCGCTCGCGCCATGCGCGGCGGCGCCCAGCCCAGCACCGGCGCCTGCCCCCGCACCACCAGCGGCGGCACGACGCCAACGCCGAGGACGCCCTCGCGCGAAATGCCCTCCCCGGCCGGCAGGCTCGCGATCAGCCGGTTGAGCCAGCCGTTCTCAGTGCGGCCCGGCCCCGGCTGCCCGCTCTCCAGCACATCCTGACCGTCGAAATGCGAGCGCTCGCGATAGCCCGTAGCGGCGGCGTGGACGATCGCCGCCCGGCCCTCACGATAGAGCCGGGCGAGATTCGGCATCGCCGGGTGCAGGTAGAAGAAGCCGTCGAGCGGCAGCGCCGCCTCGGGGCCGTCCTTGGCCAGCGCGATGCCCTCGCGCAGGCCGGCATAGTCGGGATCGCCGATCGGGGGCACGGCCGAAAGCCCATCGAGCGCTCCGCGCAGCACCACCAGCAGGAAGCGCGGGTCGCGGCTGCCCGGCGCCGCATAGGCGAATTTCGGCACGAAGGACCAGCCAAAGAGTGCACCCGCCGCGCCGAGCACGGCGCGCCGCGACGGCGTCGTCCGTTCGCAATCATCGTCATCGTCGTGGTGATCCATCGGCCTCACCTCCGCTGGAATTCGGGCGACATCAGCAACAGCGCCAGCGCCTGCGGGCGGCTCTCCGCCCGCGCCACCGCCTGCTTCGTCTCAGGCGAGAGGATCGGACCGAGAACGTCCTCGCTCAGCCCCGGCGGGTCCTGAACCGCATTCGCCGCCTGCCGGCCCCAGCCGGCGGCGACGTCGATGCGCGTCTTGATGCCTTCGGCCGAGGCCCAGGCGGCATTGGTGTCGGCATAGCCGTTCGGCCCGGGGGGCTGCCAGAAGGGCTGCCCCATCGCCGCCAGCGGCCCGACGATCTGGCCGAAATCAGGCTGACGCCCGAGCGCCCGATAGGATGCGAGGAGGAATTCCTGCGGCGAGCGGATCTTGCTTGCAGGCGCTGTCCACGCCTCATTGCTGCCGATCAGCGCTCGATAGACGGAGGGCAGGTCGCCGCCGCTCTGGCGGAAGGTCGCGGCCAAGAGTTCGACGAGCTTGGGCGGCGGCGCGTCCGCCACGAAATGCCTTGCGAGCTTGGTCGCGATGAATTGCGCGGTGGCCGGGTGGCGGGCGAGGTCGGTCAGCGCGGCGACACCCTGCGCCCGGCCAGGCTGATCGTAGGAGCGGCCGAGCAGCGGCGTCACGCCCGGCTCATGCAGGCCGGGATTGAAGGCGAAGGAGCCGGGAAAGCCGAGCACGCCTTCGCGCCCCACAACGGTCCAGCCGGTGATGATGCGGGCGAGACTGGTGACGTCAACCTGGCTGTAGCCGCCGGCAACGCCGAGCGTGTGAAGCTCCATGATCTCGCGGGCGAGGTTCTCGTTCAGCCCGCGTCGCTGGCGCCGCCCGGCCGGCGAGTTGGGGCCGACGGACTGGCGGTTGTCGAGAAAGTCGAGCATTGCCGGATGGCTCTCGGCCGCGATCAGCATCTCCTCGAAGCGGCCGAAAATGTGCGGGCGGATGGTCTCGCGCTCATAGGTTCCCGCCATGATCCGGGACATGTTGCTCTTGATCGCACTGACGCAGAAATGGTTCGACCAGAACATCACCAGCCGCTCGGTGAAACCGGTCTCGATCGCGAGCGCCAGATCGACGCGCGCCTTCACCTCGTCGCGATAAGTCTTGTAGGGCAGCGCCGGCTGGTTCGGCGCCTTCGTTGGCTGAGCCATCTGGTTCTGCGATGCCGCGGGCGGCGTTTCAGCTTGCGCCGCGCTGGCGACCTGCATGCCCTGAGCGGGCTGCTGCATGGCCATGCGCTTGGCCTCGCGCTCCCGCTTCTCATCATCCTCGAAAGCGTAAAGCGCCTTGCCGATCTCGGCCGCGCCTGACAGCAGCGCGCCCTGGGGTTGCGCGACGATCCCGGTCGCGATCTCGGCCAGCAGCCGATCCCGCGCATCACGGCGCACTGCCTCGCCCTGCCCCGGCTTCGGCCCGAGGCCGAAACGCTGGAGGGCGATGGCGCCCGCCTTCAGATCGTCCGGTCCCGCCATGCCGCCGGCCTCCGCTGACCATCCCCACCAGCATCCGCAGCGACTATGGCAAAAAAGCAAAGGGATTCATGACAATTCGGCAATCTTCGACCGTGAGACTTGGCTCGTGGAGTATCGAGACCGCCGGCTCCCGGCCCTTTCCAGGCACCGACCCCGCCCGCTCTCGATCAGGCTGCCGCCATTCGAAAACTGGAAGAATTGACGAAACAAACAGCACCTGATCCAACTCGGCCAAGCCGTCGGATTGCCTCGGGAAACAGGACGCCTTCTCCTTGACAGCAAGCAACCGCATCGTCCTCTCCAGCGACCATGCTGCCATTCAACTCCGACGGGCCATTGCAGCTCATATCGCGACGCAGGGCTGGGATGTGGTCGACATCGGACCGACGACGCCGGAGAGCACACACTATCCCAAGCGCGGCGAAGCGGCGGCGCGGCTCGTCGCTTCCGGCGATTGCCGCCTCGGAATTATCCTCTGCGGCACCGGCCAGGGCATCATGATGGCAGCGAACAAGGTCAAGGGCGTCCGTTGCGGCGTCTGCGCCGACACATTCTCAGCCCGCATGATCCGCCAGCACAACGATGCAAACATGCTGTCGATTGGCGCACGCGTGGTTGGCGAAGGGCTGGCGTTCGATATCGTCGATGCATTCCTGACCGCCCAGTTCGAGGGCGGCCGGCACGCGACGCGGGTGGAGATGATCGCGGCGCTGGAGGGGTAGCGCGATTCTCTGGCAGGGGACCGAGGTCCGGTTGCCCCCTAACCGGAGGCTCGCTCTACATCACCACCGTGATCGTCTCGGCCGCGCGCGTCAGGCCCGTATAGAGCCAGCGCGCCCGGTGCTCGCGGAAGGCGAAGCTCTCGTCGAAGAGCACGACATCGTCCCATTGCGAGCCCTGCGATTTATGCACCGTGAGCGCGTAGCCGAAGGTGAACTCGTCGGTGTGCTTGCGCAGCTCCCACGGCACCTCCTCCTCGGTGCCGTCGAAGAAATTCGGTAGCACCGAGACCTTCACCGCCTTGGCGCCGGTGTCGTCCTCCGGCGTGACGCGCATGGTGACCAGCCCCTTCTTCGAGGTCTTGATCTCCTGCACGATCCAGGAGCCGCCATTGAGCAGTCCCTTGCTCTTGTCGTTGCGCAGGCAGACCAGCTTCTCGCCGGCGACGGGGCTGTTGTCCGTGCGGCCCATGAGCTGGCGGATGCGGGCATTGTAATTACGCCGCGTCTTGTTCATCCCGACCAGCACCTGGTCCGCCGTCATGACGATCTCGGGATTGACCTCGTCGCGCCGGATCACCCGGCTGGGGCCGTATTCGCCATAGTCGAGCCGGCCGCCCTCGCGCACGATCATCGACATCCGCACGATCGGGTTGTCCGCCGCCTGCCGATGCACCTCGGTCAGCATCACGTCGGGTTCCTGCTCGGTGAAGAAGCCGCCACCCTTCACCGGCGGCAACTGCGCCGGATCGCCCAGCACCAGAACCGGCGTGCCGAAGGAGAGCAGATCGCGCCCCAATTCCTCGTCGACCATCGAGCATTCGTCGATAATGATGAGTTTGGCCTTGGTGGCGGCGCTCTCGCGGTTGAGCACGAAGGTCGGGCTCTCCTCCTCGACCCCGCGCGAGCGATAGATCAGCGAGTGGATGGTCTGCGCGCCATGGCAACCCTTGTTGCGCAGCACGAGCGCGGCCTTGCCGGTATAGGCGGCGAAGACGACGTCGCCATCGACCGCCTCGGCGATATGGCGCGCGAGCGTCGTCTTGCCGGTGCCGGCATAGCCGAACATGCGGAAGAGCTGCGGCTCGCCGGCCTGCAGCCAGCGCGCCACGGCGGTCAAAGCCGCATCCTGCTGGGGCGACCAGCTCATCGCGAAGGAAGCGTCGAAAAGGGCATGGCCCAGATGGGGCAGAGTCGCGCGCCAAAGGCAAGCGCGACGATGCGGGAACCGCTTCAGGCCGCGCGCAGGCGCCGGACGAAGGCGCCAGCCTCCGCCTGCAGCGCATTGATCCGGCGGTCGAGCTCGCCGGCGCTGTGCGCGCCCATATCGGCCTGCCCGACGGTCTGCAGATTGGCCGCGGCGATCTCGGACATCGCAATGGCGGCTGTCGCAGTCACGTCGGAGATCCGCCCGACCGTCTCGCCGAGCGAGCCGAGAAGCTCGACATGCGATCCCACCATCGTCGCGATCTCGGTGCCGGTCTGTTCGACCGCCGCGACGCTCGCTCCAATGGTCGAGACGGCTTGCGCCGCGTGGGACAGCGCTTCGTCGGCTTGCGCGATGCGATGGACAATCCGCGCGGCAGCCTCCGACGCCTGGTTCGCCAGCGTCTTCACCTCGGCGGCGACGACGGCGAAGCCGCGGCCATGCGACCCCGCCCGCGCGGCCTCGATCGTGGCGTTGAGGGCGAGCAGATTGGTCTGACGCGCGACCGCCTCGATAATGCCGACGACATCGCGGATCTGCGCCGCGTTCTCCGTCAGCCGCGAGACCAGCGCATGCGTTCCGACGGCTTCACGGGTCGCGGCCGTCGCCATCTCCGAGACGCGCCTGACCTCGGCATTGATCTGCCCGATGACGTGCTCCATCCGCAGCGCAGCCTCGGTGGAACGAATCGCCTCGACGCCGGCGCCATCGACCGAGGCGGCAGCCGTCTCCGTGCTCTTCGAGACCTGATGGACGCGCACAGCCGAGTCCTGCAGCGCCATGCGCAGCACTTCGCTCTCCCGCCCGATCTCGCCGAGCAGCATGCCGAGCCGCATCTCGAAATCATCGGCGATCCGGGCAAGCTCCGCGCTGCGCATCTGCGCATGGCGTCGGGCGTCGCCGGCTTCCGCCTCTTGCGTGACCAGCGTTGCCCGCACCTCGCTGAACTGGCGCACCACGCGGGCGAGCTGGCCGATCTCGTCGGCCCTCTCGCGATAAGGCACCTCGATGACGCGGTCCGACGCCGCGGCCTCACCGATCGCGGCCATCAGCCGCCGCAGAGGGCGCGTCAGATGGCTGCGCAGCAGCAGGAGCGTGGCAAGCCCACCGCCGAGCGGCAGCAGGCAGGCAAACAGAATGGTCCAGAGGCGGACATCGCCAGCGCGCTCCCCAGCCTGGGCCGTCGCCGCGCTCGCCCGGCGCGCAAGCTGGTCGCGCAACGTCGATGTCGTCGTGATGATCTGGTCGACATTAATGCGTGCGTCCTCCGCCCCCGCTTCCAGGAGCGCCGCCTTCGCCGAAACCCGGTGGCCGATGTCGACAATGCCGCGCTGGAAGGCGATGAAGGTGCGGATCCGCGCATCCAGCGTCGGATTGGCTTCGCGCAAGGCGGCGGGCAAGGCGGACATCAGATGCGCGCGGGCCGCATCGACCAGTTCGATGGCGCCGTCGAGCCGCTCGAGCATGGCTTGGACCTGCTGCGTCGACATCTCGGGATCGACGCTGCTCAGCAGCGCCGTGGCAGCGACGCGGCTGGAGAGCAGGGAAGCGCTGCTGGCAAGGCCGATATCGGTGAAGGCCGCAGCATCGATACGCCGGGCCTCGTCGAAACCGCGCAAGGCGCTGACCAGGCCGAGCGCCCCGGCAAGGCTCAGCAACGCGAAGAACGCCATGATCTTCGCCGTCAATCCCAATCGCCTCATGGCCGTCACCACCTCGTAGCCAGGCTCCTTTCGCAGATGCGAACGAACGCAAGGTTAATGCGGATCGGCATACCGGAACAAAATCAATATTTTAGCCGATTACATAAAGCCGCCGGCCGCTCCGCTCCGAGCCGGTTCTCCCGCCATTGCTCGCGGCGAAGAGGCAGCCTAGCTTCGCGGCATGAGACCTCGCGCCACCCGGATTCTCCTACTCTGTCTTGGCCTTGTGCTGGCAGCCTATGCGGCCTTCGTCCTGTCGCCCTGGCCCTCGGCCCTGCTGACGCGGCTTGCCTTCGGCTACGGCGCCTCGAAGACCGATGCCGCCCTCGCCAAACATCTTCCGACCGACATTCGCGAGTTGCTCGACATCCGCTATGGCGCAGCGGAGGAGGCGCGCCTCGACGTCTATCTGCCCCAAGGTGAGGCCAAACCGGGGCGGCCGACCATCGTCTGGATCCATGGCGGCGCCTTCGTCGCCGGCGACCGCAAGGATGTCGCGCCCTATCTCAAGGTTCTGGCCGGGCGCGGATTTCCTGCCGTCGCGGTGGGTTACACCCGCGCACCGACCGCCCGCTATCCCGAGCCGGTTCGACAGGTGAACGAGGCGCTCGGCTTCCTGCAGCGCGAAGGCCAGAGCCTCGGCATCGATCCTACCCGGATCGTGCTCGCAGGCGACTCGGCCGGCGCCCATATCGCCGCCCAACTCGCCGCCGCGCTGAGCGGGGGGGACTATTCCGAATTGCTCGGCCTGAAACCGGCGGTGGACCCGGCAGCCTTGCGGGGCACCGTGCTGTTCTGCGGCGCCTTCGACCCGACTGCTTTCGAGCTGACCGGCCCCTTCGGCGGCTTCATCCGTTCCGTGCTCCTGGCCTATTTCGGCACGTCGAACCCATTCGACAGCGAACGCATCACCGAGGCGGCGGTGCCTCGCTATGTGACGGAAGCCTTTCCCCGCAGCTTCATCTCGGTCGGCAATGGCGACCCGCTGGCGCCGCAATCGGTGGTGATGGCACAGGCGCTGCGCGACCGCGGCGTCAAGGTCGAGACGCTGTTCTTCCCCCCGGAGACCGAGCCGAAGTTGCCGCACGAGTACCAGTTCGATCTCGATCGCCCTGAAGGAAGGCAGGCACTGGACCGGTTGACGGCTTTCCTGAACGACCTGAACAACTGACCTCCCGGATACGACAATCATGCACGTCTCAGTGAACGGGGTTCGCCTCTACGTCGATATCGAAGGAGCCGGGCTGGTCCCCGACGGGCCGCGGATGCGCGAGAAGCCGACACTCGTCCTGCTCCATGGCGGGCCGGGGTTCGACCACAGCATGTACAAGCCTGCCTTCTCGGCTTTGAGCGATATCGCCCAGATCGTCTATTACGATCACCGCGGCTGCGGGCGTAGCGAGAACGGTCCGACAGACCGCTGGACGCTCGACCAATGGGGTGACGATGTCAGGACCCTTTGCGACACGCTCGGTATCGAGAAGCCGATCGTGCTGGGAACGTCCTTCGGCGGCTTCGTCGCGCAAGCCTATGCGACGCGCCATCCCGACCATAGCGCGAAGCTGATCTTGGTCAGCACGGCCGCAAAGTTCGATTTTCAGCAGGTCTATGAGGCCTTCAAACGCATCGGAGGCGCCGAAGCGGAAAACGCGGCCCGGGGCTATTGGTCGGCCCCCTCCGATGCGACCCGGGCGGTCTACGGGAAGGTCTGCGTCCCGCTCTACGCGGCTCGCAACCAGGCGCATGACGGGTCATGGATCGCCCGCGCCATCATGCGCAACGAAACCGGCGTCCACTTCAACGGTCCCCGCAACGAGCACGGCCGCTTCGATTTCAGGGATGCACTTGCGCGCATTTCCTGTCCGGTCCTCGTCATGGCCGGAGACAAGGACCCGATTGCACCGATCGCGTTCAGCGAGCAGATCGCGGCAAGCCTCCCACCTGAACAAGTCCAGTTTCAGCGCTTCGCCGGTTGCGGACACGGTATCGTCGCCGATGATCGGGATGGCGCCTTGCAGGCGATCCGTGACTTCATCCTCGCATAGAGCGAAGCCCGCCCCGCCTAAAGCATGAGCCTGAGCAGCGGCCGCCCCGGCTTCTGGCGGGCGACCTCGACGAAGCCAGCGCGCAGGAGCATGGTTTCCGGCCCGACATAGAGCCCTTCCGCGCTGCGCTTGTCCTGATTCGCCATTGCAGCGGCTTCGATCAATCGCGCGCCGCTCGTCCGCGCGAAATCGATCGCTCCATCGAGCAGAGCCCCGGTGACGCCCTTGCCGCGAAAGCCTTTGCGCACGAAGAAGCAGGAAGCCGCCCAGTTCCGCTCGTCGTCCGCCGGCGCATCCGGCAGCGGCGTCGAGGCGCGCCGCGGATTGTTCCATTCGGGGATGTGGGCGCGGGGACCTACCTGCAGCCAGCCGACAGCCTTGCCCTCGGCATAGGCGAGCACGCCGGGCGGCGGCCCCTTCTTCACGCGGTCCTCGAACAATTGCCGCGCGCCCTCGCCTAGCAGCGGCATGCGCAGCCGCTGCGGCATCCGGAAATGGTTGCACCAGCAGCCATAGCAGGGTCCCTGCGGACCGAAGAGATCCTCCAGGTCGTTCCAGCGTTCCGGCGTCAATGGGCACACGAAAAAGCTGGCAGCCCCCATTACGAACCTCCCGTTTCGGCGATGATGTGAAGGGGCTGGACACCCGTCCGACATCGGCAGATCACTAGGCGCCACAGCCGGAGGCCCGCGCCATGTCGCTCGAAGTCTATGCCGCCTATCTCCTCGCCTGCATCGTCATCATCATCGTTCCCGGGCCCACGGTCACGCTGATCGTCGCCAACAGCCTGAAGCACGGTACCCGCGCCGGCCTCCTCAATGTGGCAGGAACGCAGGCTGGGCTTGCGGTCATGGTCGTCATCGCCGGCATCGGGCTGAGTTCGGTCATCGCCGCGCTCGGCCACTGGTTCGAGTGGCTGCGGCTGGCCGGCGCCGCCTATCTGATCTGGCTGGGCTGGAAGACGTTCCGCTCGGCCGGCACTGATCTCGATCGCGGCGCCCCGGCCAAGCCGCCGCGCGGCGGCTTCTTCCTGCAGGGCGCGCTCGTAGCTCTCAGCAATCCAAAAACATTGCTGTTCTTCGGCGCCTTCTTCCCGCAATTCCTCGATCCGTCGCGCGACCACGCCACCCAGATCGCGATCATGGGCGCGACGGCGCTGGCCTTCGCCGCGCTCAGCGACGGCACCTATGCGCTGCTATCCGGACGCGCCGGCCATCTGCTCTCGCAGCGGCGCGTCCGGCTTCTGTCCAAGCTCAGCGGCGGCTTTCTGATTGGCGGCGGTCTCTGGCTCGCCTCGACGCGGGCGAACTGAGCCGACGATGCCTCGGCCTCACCAGGCGATCTTCTCGCCTGTGTGGTCGCGGAAGCTGTTGGTCTCGGCCATGCCGGAGGCATCGATGGTTCGGATCAACCCGCGGGCACTCTCGGCCGGCGTGATGTCGGCGCCGCTGCCGCCCATATCGGTCTGAACCCAGCCGGGATGGAACAGCATCACGCTGACATTGCGCTCGCGCACGCTGTTGCCGAACACCACCATCGCCATGTTCACCGCCGACTTCGACGAGCGGTAGATCAGCGCGTTGCCGGGATTGGCGCCGATCGAGCCCATGCGGCTTGAAATCGTCGCGATCTTGCGACCCTGGCCCGCCTCGATGTTCGGCAGGAAGGCCTGCGCGACCCTGACGGGCGCATAGACATTGACTTCGAAGACCTCGCGCCAGGCGTCGAAATCGACGTCGAGCCCGGCCTGCCGGTCGCGCGGGCCGTAGAGGCCGGCATTGTTGAGCAGAACATCGATGGCGCGGCCGGCCAGCGCCTCCTTGGCGGCGGCTACGCTCGCGTCGGAGGTGACGTCGAGCTCGACCAGCGTCAGCGCGCCGGGATGCGCCGCCGCGAGTTCGCCGAGCGCTCCGCCCCAGGGACTGCGCGCGGCGGCGATGACATGGTCGCCACGGCGCAGCAGTTCGATCGTAAGCGCAAGCCCGATGCCGCGATTGGCACCGGTGATCATCCAGGTCTGGGGCATGAGCATTCTCCGTGACGGAGACTGGAGGTAGGGCTTGGCGGCGCCTATTTCCAGACGGATAGTCCGCCTCCGAACATTGGAAAAGGCCGTCGACATGACCGAGCAGCAGATCCGCTTCAACGACGGCGCCGCCTATGAAGAGATGATGGGCAAATGGAGCCGTCTCGCCGGGGACGTCTTCCTCGACTGGCTCGCCGCGCCCGTAGGCCTGCGCTGGGCCGATATCGGCTGCGGCAACGGCGCTTCGACGCAGTTGATCTTCGATCGCTGCGCGCCGGCCGCCCTGAGCGGCATCGACCCGTCGCCGGGGCAACTCGATTATGCCCGCAAACGCCCCGTCGCAAGCCTCGCGGAATTCACGCTGGGCGATGCCATGGAACTGCCCTATCCGGACCGGAGCTTCGACGCCGCAATCATGGCGCTGGTGATCTTCTTCGTGCCCGACCCCGGCAAGGGCGTGGCCGAGATGGTGCGCGTCACGCGGCCCGGCGGCCTGGTCGCCGCCTATGCCTGGGACATGCCGGGCGGCGGCTTTCCGCTCGACCCCGTCCTGATCGAACTCAAGGCGCTCGGGATGACGCGGCCACGCCCGCCGAGCGCGGACGTCTCGCGGATCGAGAGCATGGCCGAGCTCTGGACGCAGGCCGGGCTGCGCGATGTCGAGACGCGCGAGATCAGCGTACGCCGCCATTTCGCCGATTTCGATGCGTTCTGGCGCGCAAGCACGCTCGGCGCGACCATCGCCCCCGCCATCGCCGCCTTGCCCTCGCAGGCTGTGGCACAGCTCAAGGACAGGGTCCGCACGCGTATCACCATCGGGGACGATGGCCGCGCCTCCTATGTCGCGCGGGCCAACGCCGTGAAGGGGCGCGTGCCCATGCCGAGCTGAGGCACGGGACGTCTCAAGCTGCCGCGGCTTCAGCCCTTCGCCTTGCCATAGCCGCCCGCCGTCGGGGTGATCACCGTCACCGCCTCGCCGGCCTGGAGCAGGGTCTGGTCTGAAGGCTTCAGCTCCTCGACCACGCCTGAGAGCCTGCGCACCACGGTCTTGCCGAGTTGACCGGGTTCGCCCCCCTTCACCCCGAAGGGCCGGACCTTGCGGTGCGAAGCGAGGATGGCGCAGTCCATCGTCTTGAGGAAGCGGATGGTGCGGCTGGTGCCGTCGCCCGCCGACCATTCGCCCTTGCCGCCGGAGCCGAGGCGGATGTGGAAATCCTCCAACACGACCGGGAAGCGCGTCTCCAGGATTTCCGGATCGGTCAGGCGCGAATTGGTCATGTGGACATGCACGCCCGAGGTGCCGTTGAAGCCGGGACCGGCCGGCGAGCCCGAGCAGATCGTCTCGTAATACTGATATTGGTCGTTGCCGAAGGTGAGGTTGTTCATCGTGCCCTGCGAGGCCGACATCGCCTCCAGCGCGCCGAACAGCGTGTTCGTCACCGCTTGCGACACCTCGACATTGCCTGCGACCACCGCCGCCGGATAACGCGGCGCCAACATCGACCCCTCCGGCACGACGATCCTGATCGGCCTCAAGCAGCCGGCATTCATCGGGATGGCATCGTCGACCATGACGCGGAACACATAGAGCACGGCGGCGCGCGTCACCGGCGCCGGCGCGTTGAAATTGTCCGGTCGCTGCTCGGAGGTGCCGGTGAAATCGACCGTCGCCTCGCGCTTCTCGCGGTCGATGGTGATCTTCACCTTGATCGCGCAGCCCTGGTCCATCGGATAGGTGAACTCGGCATCATGCAGCTTGGTCAGAAGCCGCGCGACGCTCTCGGCCGCGTTGTCCTGGACATGGCCCATATAGGCCTGCACGACATCCAGCCCGAAGGAGCCGATCATCTTCTGCAGCTCCGCCAGGCCCTTCTCATTGGCGGCGATCTGCGCCTTCAGATCGTTGACGTTCTGCACGACGTTGCGGACCGGATAGCGCGCACCGGTGAGCAGCTTGACCAGCTCCTCCTCGCAGAAGCGGCCCTGGTCGACGATCTTGAAGTTGTCGATATAGACGCCTTCCTCCTCGATGTTGGTCGCCAGCGGCGACATCGAGCCCGGGGCCGTGCCGCCGACATCGGCATGGTGGCCGCGGCTCGCCACCCAGAACAGGATCTCCTTATCCTCGGCATCGAAGACCGGGGTGCAGACGGTGATGTCAGGCAGGTGCGTGCCGCCATTGTAGGGCGCGTTGAGGCAATAGACGTCGCCCGGCCGGATGACCGGGTTGTTCGCGATCACCGTCTCGACCGAGCGGTCCATCGAGCCGAGATGCACCGGCATGTGCGGCGCGTTGGCGACGAGCGCGCCGGTCTGGTCGAAGACCGCGCAGGAGAAGTCGAGCCGCTCCTTGATGTTCACCGAATAGGCGGTGTTCTGCAGCGTCACGCCCATCTGCTCGGCGATCGACATGAACAGGTTGTTGAAGATCTCGAGCATCACCGGGTCGGCCTTGGTGCCGATCGCCGCCTGCTGGATCAGCGCCTTGGTGCGGACGAGGACGAGATGGTCCTTGGCCGTCAGCTTCGCCGTCCAGCCGTCCTCGACGACGACGGTCTGGTTCGGCTCGATAATGATGGCGGGACCGGCGACGCTCTGGCCGGGCTTCATCGCCTCGCGGCGAACGATCGCCGCATCGTGCCATGCGCCCTTGGCGAAGAAGCGCGTGCGCTCGGCCACGGCCGGCTCGCCGGCCTGCTCGCCGGCCGCTGCTTCCTCGAACTTCGCGCCGCCGCCGACGGCCTCGACCTCGACAGCCTCGACGACCAGCGCCTTGGTCTCGTCCATGAAGCCGAAGCGCGCCTTATGCGCCGCCTGGAAGGCTTCCTGCATCGACGCACGCTGGCCGGCCGGGACCGCGATGGCGGTGTCGGTGCCGGCATAGCGGATATGGGCGCGGACATGGATGACGATGTCGCCTTCCGCCACGCCCTGCCCCGCGACTTCCGAGCGTGTCTCGGCCGCGAGCTTCTCGGCCACGGCGTCGATCGCGGCCTTCGCCCCTCCGTCGACCGGAACATCGAGCGCGGCGGTGCGCGTCGAGCGGATTTCGGCCAGCCCCATGCCATAGGCCGAAAGCAGCCCGGAGAACGGGTGCAGCAGCACGGTTTTGATGCCCAACGCATCCGCGACGAGGCAGGCATGCTGGCCGCCGGCACCGCCGAAGGAATTCAGCGCATAGCGGGTGATGTCGTAGCCGCGCTGCACTGAGATCTTCTTGATCGCCTCGGCCATATTGGCGACGGCGATCTGGATGAAGCCGTCAGCGACCTCCTCGGCCGAGCGGCCATCGCCAACCTCCTCTGCCAGCGCGGCGAACTTCGCCCGCACCACCTCGACATCGAGTGGCTGATCCTGCTGCGGGCCGAAGATCGTCGGGAAGTAGGAGGGGATCAGCTTGCCGACCATGACGTTCGCGTCGGTCACCGCGAGCGGCCCGCCGCGGCGATAGGCGGCTGGCCCCGGATTGGCCCCGGCCGAATCCGGCCCGACACGGAAGCGTGCCCCATCAAAGTGCAGGATCGAGCCGCCGCCGGCCGCCACCGTATGGATCAGCATCATCGGCGCACGCATGCGCACGCCGGCGACCTCCGTCTCGAAGGCGCGCTCGTATTCGCCATCGTAATGGGCAACGTCGGTCGAGGTGCCGCCCATGTCGAAGCCGATGACCTTGTCGAAGCCGGCCGAGCGGCCGGTCTCGGCGAGGCCCACGACGCCGCCCGCCGGACCGGACAGGATCGCATCCTTGCCCTGGAACAGCTCGGCGGCGGTGAGACCGCCCGAGGACATCATGAACATCAATCGCGCGCCGGTGCGGGCGACGCCGAGTTCCTCCGAGACCTGCTGCACGTAGCGGCCGAGGATTGGCGAGAGATAGGCGTCGACCACGGCGGTATCGCCACGCCCGACCAGCTTGATCAGCGGCGAGACTTCGTGGCTGACCGAAACCTGCGGAAAGCCGATCTCACGAGCAATGCGCGCCGCCGCCTGCTCATGCGCCGTATAGCGATAGCCATGCATGAAGACGATGGCGACGGCGCGGAAGCCGGCATTGTACTGCGCCTGCAGCGCCGTGCGGACCGCGGCCTCGTCGATCGCCTGCTCGACCGTGCCGTCGGCGAGCACGCGCTCCTCGACCTCCAGCACGTCGTCATAGAGCTGCTCGGGCTTGATGATCTGCTTGGCGAAGATGTCGGGCCGCGCCTGGTAGCCGATGCGCAGTGCGTCGCGGAACCCCTTGGTGGTGACGAGCAGCGTCCGATCGCCCTTGCGCTCGAGCAGCGCGTTGGTGGCGACGGTCGTGCCCATGCGCACCTCGCCGACGGCCCCGACCGGGATCGGCTCGCCTTTCTTCAGCCCGAGCAGGTCGCGGATGCCCTGCACGGCCGCATCGCGATAGGCGCCGGGGTTCTCCGAAAGCAGCTTCCTGGCATGGAGATTGCCAGCAGGATCGCGCCCGATCACGTCGGTGAAGGTGCCGCCGCGATCGATCCAGAAGTCCCAGTAAGCCGCCGACATAAGACGATCTCCCCTCCGCCAGGCCAGCAATGGATTACGCTGACGTTTTATCGATAAATCGTCGATGAGTTATTGACAAGGCGATTCCGACGGCTACGATCTCGATTGTGACTGGAACATGGCTGAGGGGCCAGGCCGGTACGAAAGCGGAGGATGTGACGATGCGAGCAACCCTGGCAACCGGGCGCGCACGCGCCATCGACCGGCGGGAGCGGCGCACGCCATGATCCGCCGCACGCTCGATGCGCTCTATCTTGCCGCCGGCTACCTCGCAGGGTTCTTTCTCGTCGGCATCTTCGTGCTGATGATGCTGCTGTCGGTCGGCCGCGAGATCAATCTCAACGTCCCCTCCGGCGACGACTTCACCGCCTGGTCCCTGGTCGCGATGGCCTTCCTTGGCCTTGCCCACACCTTCAGGAAGGGCGAGATGATCCGCGTCGGGCTGCTGCTCGAGCGCCTGCATGGCCGCGCGCGACGGATCGCGGAACTGGTCTCCCTGACGATCGCCGGGGCCTTCATCAGCTATTTCACCTGGCAGGCCGGAAAGCTCGCCTATGATTCCTGGCAGTTCTTCGACATGTCCACCGGCGTCGTTTCGGTGCCGCTCTGGATTCCGCAGAGCGGCATGGTCATCGGACTGGCGATCCTGCTGGTCGCGATCGCCGAGGAATGGATCACCGTGGCGCGCGGCGGCAAGCCGACCTACGAGCCCGAGCCGCCGCAGACGACGGAAGAGCTGATCGAGCGCGTCGCGCAAGGCGGGGGCGTCTGAGCCATGACCCTTCCAGTCCTCGCCATCGTCCTGCTCGGTTTCCTCGTCGTCATCCTCGCCAGCGGTGTCTGGATCGCCGTCGGCCTCGGCCTCGTCGGCCTGCTCGCCATGGTCCTCGTCACCGATGTCCCGATCGGACAGGTGCTGGCCACGACCGTCTGGAGCGCCTCGGCCTCCTGGACGCTGGCCGCGCTGCCGCTCTTCATCTGGATGGGCGAAATCCTGTTCCGGACGCGGCTGTCGGCGCAGATGTTCCAAGGCCTCGCCCCGTGGCTGCAATGGCTGCCGGGTCGGCTCGTGCATACCAATATCGTCGGCTGCGGCATCTTCGCCGCCGTCTCCGGTTCCTCGGCGGCGACCTGCGCGACGATCGGCAAGATCGCCCTGCCGGAGCTCAAGAAGCGCGGCTATGACGAAGGCATCAGCATCGGCACGCTCGCCGGCTCCGGCACCCTCGGACTGCTGATCCCGCCGTCGATCCCGATGGTCGTCTACGCGGTCACGGCAAATGTCTCCGTGCTGCAGGTCTTCCTCGGCGGCTTCCTGCCCGGCCTGCTCGTGATGGCGCTCTATATGGGCTACGTCATCATCTGGTCCTGGCTGAACCCGAAGAAGGTGCCGCCGCGCGATCCGCCGATGGCGTTCATGGCCAAGGTCCGCCAGTCCGCCAAGCTCGCGCCCTGTCTGCTGCTCATCGCGGCCGTCTTCCTCTCACTCGTGCTCGGCTTCGCCACCGCGACCGAGTGCGCCGCCTGGGGTGTGACCGGCGCGCTGTTCCTGGCTTGGTGGAGCGGCACGCTGACCTGGGGAACCTTCGTCGAAAGCGTGATGAGCGCGACGCGCCTGACCTGCATGATCATGCTGATCCTGGCCGGCGCGGCCTTCTGCACGGCGGCGATGGCCTATACCGGCATCCCGGCGGCGCTGGCGGACTGGGTCAAGGGCCAGTCGCTCTCCCCGCATATGCTCGTGCTGGCGCTGACCTGCATGTACATCATCCTGGGTTGCCTGATCGACGGCATCTCGATGATCGTGCTGACGGCGGTGATCGTGCTGCCGATGGTGAAGGAGGCCGGCTTCGATCTCGTCTGGTTCGGCGTCTACCTCGTCATCCATGTCGAGATGGCGCAGATCACCCCGCCGGTCGGCTTCAACCTGTTCGTGCTGCAGAACATGAGCGGCAAGGACACGATGACGATTGCGAAGGCGGCCTTTCCGTTCTTCCTTCTGCTGAACGTCGCCGTCATCATCATCACCACCTTCCCCGACATCGTGCTCTACCTGCCGAACCTGGCCTTCCCGGATCGGTGACCGTCGCAATCACAATCAACCAGAGAGAGGGAATGTCAGCATGATCAACCGCAGAACCTTGACGGCAGCCGCCTTCGCCCTCGGCGTCAGCGCGCTCGCCATGGCCGCCCCGGCCTCGGCGCAGACGAAGTGGAATCTCCCCAACGCCTATCCGACCGACAATCCGCATACGGAAAACCTCGCCCTCTTCGCCAAGGACGTCGAGGCTGCGACATCAGGCAAGCTCCAGATCACGGTCCATGCCAACGCGGTTCTGTTCAAGGCGCCCGAAATCAAGCGCGCCGTGGCCAGCGGCCAGGCCCAGATGGGCGAGGTCCTGATGTCGCTCCATGAGAACGAGGACCCGATCTACGGCATCGACGTGGTGCCCTTCCTGGCGACCAGCTTCGCCGATGCGAAAAAGCTCTATCTCGCCTCGAAGCCGGCCGTCGAGAAGAAGCTCGACGCGCAGGGCATCAAGCTGCTCTTCATGGTTCCCTGGGCGCCGCAGGGCGTCTACGCCAAGAAGGACATCAACACGGTGGAGGACATGAAGGGGCTGAAATGGCGCTCCTACAATGTCGGCACCGCCCGCCTCGGCGAATTGCTCGGCATGCAGTCCGTCACCATCCAGGCGGCGGAACTGCCGCAGGCGCTCGCCACGGGCGTCGTCAACTCCTTCATGTCGTCGGGCGGCACCGGCTACGATTCCAAGGTCTGGGAGTCGCTCGACCGTTTCTATGACGTCCAGGCCTGGATCCCGAAGGATGCGACCTTCGTCAACAAGGCGGCGTTCAACGCCCTCGACAAGCCGACGCAGGACGCCATCCTCAAGGCCGCCGCCGCCGCCGAGGAGCGCGGCTGGAAGATGTGGCAGGAGAAGGCCGGCTGGTACATCGACCAGCTCAAGGCCAAGGGCATGAAGGTACAGGCACCGTCGCCGGAATTGGCGGCCGGCTTCAAGAAGGCGGGCGAGACGCTGACCGCCGACTGGTTGAAGAAGGCCGGCAGCGACGGCCAGGCGATCGTCGACTCCTATAAGAAGATGTGAGGCGGGCGCTTCGCCCCCGCGCCAAATCGCGATCACGGTCATCCCGGGCGACCGGAGGAAACCCGGGATCCATGCCGGAGTGATTCAGGCATGGATCCCGGATCGGCGCCGCTCACGCGGCTTGTCCGGGACGACGCAGCGTTTCTATTCAGGACGATCGAGCGCCATGACCTCTTCGCCCCCCGACGACCTCGGCCCGATCGTCTCCTCCGGCCACCTCGCATCGGGAGCATTACCGGCGCTCTCGGAATTCGAGTTCGCCATGAACATGACGGTGCATGCCTTCCAGCGCTGGATGATCCGTTGCATGGCGGCGGCCGGTATCGCTGACCTGTCGCCGCTCGACGTGCTCGTGCTGCACAACGTCAACCACCGCGGCAAACCGAAGCGGCTCGCCGATGTCTGCCTCGTGCTCAATATCGAGGACACCCATCTGGTGAACTATTCGATGAAGAAGCTCGAACGGCTGAAGCTGCTCAAGGGCGGTCGCAAGGGCAAGGAGAAGACCGTCGAGGTTACTCCGGCCGGCGAGGAGGCCTGCCGGCGCTACGCTCAGATCCGCGAGCAGCTCCTGGTCAAATCCGTCCGTGCGACCGGCACGGATCCCGCCCGACTCTCGGAGATCGCCGCCGCGATGCGTTCCCTGTCGGGCCAGTACGACCAGGCTGCGCGGGCGGCGGCGAGCTTGTAGTCAATCCGCCCCGCCAGGTTCCGGCAAGCCGGCATAGCGTGCGGCATATTCGGCTTCGAGCTTCGCATGCCTTGACCAGAACCCGCGGCGCGCGCTGCCGCTGAGCAGATCCTCCAACAGGCCCAGATGCATGTGCCAGCCGCCGGAAACGCTGGTCATCTCCGCCTTGCTGGGGAGCTTGCGGTGCGTCACCACCAGCAGGACCTTGTCGCCCTTGGGAGTCAGCGCGAACTCGACCTCGGACTCCGGCTCGCCGCCGCCACCCCAGGTGAAGGCGATGATCCGCGGTGCCTCGCAGCGCGTGATCGTGCCGGTCGCGCGCACGCCGTTCTCATGCACGCCGCGGTAGGCCTCCGGCGGTGCCTCATCGGTGATTTCGGAGTGCCTGAACAGCAGTTCGGCCTGCCCGCCGGCCCGCAGCTTGAACACCCCTGTCGCCAGCCATTTCCCGCGCTTCTCAGATTCCGCGATATAGGACCAAACCCGCTCGATCGGTCCCGGCAGCAAGCGCTCGAAGCGCACCGCCCCGCTTTCCAGCACGACACCATATTCGCTCATCGCGTTTCTCCCTCGCCCGCCTCGGGCTTTGCGAGTTCCTGCTCCAGCAGATCGAGATGGCGCCCCCAGAAGCGCCGCACCCGGCGCAGCCAGGCGTCGAAGGCATCGAGCCCGGCCGGGTCGAGCCGATAGATCCTCTGCTGGCCACGGACCTCGACCGTCACCAGCCCCGCCTCGCGCAACACCTTGAGATGCTGCGAGATCGCCGGGGGGCTCGCACTGAAGTGCGCCCCGATATCCCCAGCGGGAAGCGCTCGCTCCGCCAGCATCTCGACGATGCTGCGACGGGTCGGGTCGGCAAGGGCGGCGAAGCGGTCCATGCCGGAATGATTCCGCTCTCGCTTAATTAAGTCAATACTTAAGTTATGAAGCAGCACCCGCGATGCTGCGGCGCAGGATTGCCAGAGCTCCCGGACTCGGCCAGTTGTGGCCCGCTTCAGAGAACCAACGCCCCGCCATGACCGCCCGCAACGCCTCCCTCACCGGCATCGCCATGATGCTCCTTGGCATCCTGCTGTTTTCGCTCAACGACGTGATGGGCAAATGGCTGGTCGCCACCTACACGGTGGGGCAAGTCTTGGTGATGCGCAGCCTGGCCGCGCTCGTCGTCATCATCCCCTTCGTCTTCAAGCAGGGCGTGCACCGGACCTTGAAGCCGGAGCGTCCCCGCCTGCAGGCGCTGCGCGTCCTCTTCGGCTCCGGCGAGGTCGCGCTGTTCTATCTCGCCGTCAGCTATCTGCCGCTCGCCGACACCATGACGATCTGGCTTGCCGCACCGGTCTGGGTCGTCATCCTCGCGGCTTTGCTGCTGGGGGAGCGCGTCGATGGCTGGCGCTGGCTTGCCGTGGCGCTGGGCTTCGTCGGCGTCGCTGTCGCGCTCAATCCGAGTGGCGCGAGCCTGTCCATGCCGGCGCTGATCGCCGTGGTCGGCAGCTTCTTCTTTGCTGCGATGATGATTGCCGGCCGGCAGTTGCGCGGCACGCCGGACGTGACGCTGGTGACCTGGCAGACGCTCGGCGCGCTGCTGATGGGCCTCGCGCTGCTGCCCTTCGGCTGGGTTACGCCGAGCCTGAAGGACGCGGCCCTGCTCGGCCTTCTCGGCATCGTCGCCATGACCGCGCATATCTGCGTCACCCGCTCGCTCAAGCTGGCGGAAGCCTCCGTCGTCGTCCCCTATCAGTACACGCTGATCGTCTGGGCGCTGGTTTTCGGCTGGTTCATCTTCCACGACTGGCCGACACCGGCCATGCTGTGCGGCGCGGCTCTGATCGTGGCCGCGGGTCTCGCCCTGCTCATCCTCGAGCGCCGGGCGGCCCCCGCGCCGTCACCGATTGAAGCGACGGGAGCCGGGGCTCCCTGACGCCCGCCGACCAGGGACGGCCGGCAGACAACGGCTTGCTCGGGAACCTCGTTTCGACCTGTCCAGCGCCCACTCAATAAAGGCGCGTGCGGTAGCCTTCTTCGAGATTGCGATCGGCCTCGTCGCCATCGACCGCCTTGGTCTGGTCGGCGATGATGCGGCCGAGCGTCGGGAAGCTGTGACGTGGCACCTGCGAGGCCGGGTCCCACAGCTTCGAGCGGATCAGCGCCTTGCCGCAGTGAAAATAGGCCTCCTCGACCTCGACGATCAGGCCGGTGACCGGCGCACGCTCAAGCATGGCCGACGGCGCCAGCAGTTCGGCATCGCTCGTAGCCCGCCCCTTGCCGTTCACGCGCAACGTCTCGGGAATGCCCGGCACCATGAAGACCAGGCCGACGCCGGGCGCGGACATGACATTGCCGAGGGAATCGACCCGGTTGTTGCCGCGCCGATCCGGAATCAGCAGCGTCTTGTCGTCGAGCACGCGCACGAAGCCGGGCCCGTCTCCGCGCGGGCTCGCATCGGCATTGCCCTGCGCATCGCAACTCGCCAGCACGAGAAACGGCGAGAGGGCGATGAAATCGCGGCAGAACCGGTCGAGCCTGCTCAGGACCTTGCCGGTCGCCAGCGGATGGACCGGGCCGATATGATTGCGCAGCACATCGGCATCCGCGATGCGCGCGGCCGGATCGTCGAAGCAGTTCGTCATGGCGTCTCCCCTATCACGCACAATCTGTCCGAAGCCGGAGAAGCGCACCAGCATGGCATCCGACGAGATGCCCCGACTGTCTCGCATGACGCGGAGACTGTTACCGCAAAGACCCCAGGGCGCTCCGCAAGAACAACGAGAAGCATCTTTTCTTGACCCTCGCCCGCGGCATCGCCATCGTGCCGTCTAGCTTTGCCCTCCTGAAGAGGCCTGATTCCATGCGCCGCGCCCTGCTGCGAACCGCCCTCGTCTCTCTCGCGTGCCTGACGGCCTTTGCCGCCGGCGCGACCGGCCGCCGCTACGTTGATCCCGCGGACCGGGCGGAGGCGCGCATCATCCCCTATTCCGGCAACGTCCCCGCCTGCGAGGATCCTGCCGTGCTCGACGAACTGACGAGCTGGTTCAACTCCCGCGAAGCGAAGTTCTGGGGCCCGCTTCGCGCGGTGAACTATGACCGCATCGCGCAGATCGGCTTTCGCCCCTGGGGCGACGACTTCATTCCGCGCCGCTTCTGCACCGGCCGCATCTTGCTCAACGACGGGAACTTCCACCGCGTCGATTATTCCGTCCGCGAGCGTCTCGGCCTCTTCGGGATGACCTGGAACGTCAACTGGTGCGTCAGCGGCCTCGACCGCAACCGGGCCTATGCGCCCGACTGCCAGATGGCGCGCCCCTGACGCGCAGGGCGCGCCATGATGAAGCGCCTCGCGCTCGCAGCCCTGTCGCTGTTTTGCTTCGGCGCCACCGCCTCCGCGCAGGGCTTCGGCTCGCGCGGCGGCACGCCGGGCGAGTTTGATTTCTACGTCCTGGCCCTGTCCTGGTCGCCCGGCTTCTGCGAACTCGATGGTGATCGCACCCGCAACCGTGAGCAGTGCGGCGAGGCCAACGGCCTTCGCTTCGTCGTCCACGGCCTCTGGCCGCAGAACGAGCGTGGCTACCCCAGCGATTGCGGGCCCGCCGGCCGTTCGCCCTCGCGGCTCGCGCTGAGCGAGGCGGATGGCTTGTTTCCGAGCGAAAGTCTTGCCCGCTACGAATGGCGCAAGCACGGCACCTGCAGCGGATCGAGCCCGGGCGATTATTTTCGCGATGTCCGCCGCGCGCGTGACAAGGTGACGATCCCGCCGGCTCTCGCCAAGGCCGATCGCGACCAGAGCTGGACGGCGATCGATCTCGAACGCGCTTTCGTCGCGGCCAATCCCGGCCTGCGCACCGACATGATGTCCGTCGCATGCAAGCGGGGCGTGCTGCAGGAAGTCCGAATCTGCTTGAGCAAGGATCTCCGCGAATTTCGCAGTTGCCAGCAGGTCGATCGTTCCGGTTGCCGCGCCCGCGAATTCACCGTCGTCGCACCGCGCTGAAAGCGGCTGTCGCGATGGCCTTTGCCGCTTTCAGGCGCGGGCCGCATGATCTACGAACGCAGCCATGAACTACCGCCACGGCTTCCATGCCGGAAACTTCGCCGATGTGCTCAAGCATGTCGTTCTCACGCGCGTCCTGCTGCATCTCGCCGCCAAGCCAACGCCCTATCGCATCATCGACACCCATGCCGGCAGCGGGCGCTACGACCTCAGCTCCGAGGAAGCGCTGCGGACGCATGAGTGGAAGGATGGCGTGGCGCGACTCGACCAGTCGCCGCTCGCCCCCGCGGCCGAGGAATTGCTTGCCCCCTACCGTGCCGCGATTGCCAGCATTCGCGCGCTCTACGGAGCCAGCGCCTATCCGGGCTCGCCCTGGTTCTGCCGCAACCTCATGCGGCCCGAGGACCGGCTTATCGCAGCCGAGCTACATCCGCCGACCTATCAGAAGCTTGTCGAGGCGATCGGGCGCGACAGGCGTTGCAAGGCGCTGGCGATCGACGGCTGGACGGCACTCAGGGCCAATGTGCCGCCCAAGGAACGCCGCGGCCTCGTGCTGATCGACCCGCCTTTCGAACAGAAGGACGAGTTTGCGACCCTCGCCGCCCAGTTCATCGCGGCCCACCGCAAATGGCCGACCGGCATCTACGCGCTCTGGTATCCGATCAAGGATCTCCGGGCTGTGGAGCGCATGGTGGAAGAGATCGTCGAGAGCGGAATCACCCGGATCCTGCGCCTGGAGATCGCGGTCGATCGGCCCGAAGCGGCAGGCGGCCTCGGCGCGACAGGTCTGTTGATCGTCAACCCGCCATGGCTGCTCGCCAAGGAAGCGGACATCCTGCTGCCGGCTCTGACCGAGCGGCTCGCGCAGGGGCCGCGACCGCGCTATCTCTGCGAGGCGATCCACCCCGACGGCTGATCGCCCGCTCTTCCCGAAGGAATTCGCCGATGCTCGTCCTGCGCTCCTCTCCCGCCTCTCCCTTCGGCCGCAAGGTCAAGATGGCGGCGCTCGAACTCGGGCTGATGGACCGCATCGAAATCGTCGCAGCCGACACGACCGATCCGTCGGAGCCGCTGCGTCAGCAGAACCCGCTCGGCAAGATCCCGACGCTGATTCTGGAGGACGGCACGACGCTGTTCGATTCGCGGGTCATCCTCGACTATCTCGACCATATCTCCGGCGGCAGGCTCATCCCGGCCGGCCAGGAGCGTTTCCTGCAGCTCCGTCTGCAAGCGCTTGCCGACGGTATCGCCGACGCAGCCCTGCTCCAGGTCTATGAAGGCCGCTTCCGCCCAGAGGATGAGCGCAACTCGAACTGGCTGTCCCATCAGGAAGGCAAGGTTGCGCGCGGCCTCGCCGCGCTGGAGGTAGCGCCCCCCGCCTTCCCGGATCGCCCGCGCATCGGCGAGATCGCCTTGGCCTGCGCACTCGGTTATCTGGATCTGCGCTTCGCGGCAAAATGGCGTGCCGCTCATCCGGCGCTCGCCGCCTGGCTCGACGATTTCGCGGCCCGCGTCCCAGCCTTCGAGACCACGCGCTTCAAAGGCTGAACAGTTCGACCGACATCGGCCATCCCGATGCCTTGATCAATCCGGTCCGCCGGCAGTCAAAAGCTGCCGGCGTTTCCATGGCAGAAGCTGGGCGGAGTATCCGCCGGACCGCGACAACAAAAAACCCGGTGGCCGAGGCCACCGGGTTCGTTCTGTCTCCCAGAGGAGAAGATCAGAACTTGTAGCTGAGGCGAGCGCGGACGACCGAGAAATCGGTGCCGACCTTGCCGGTGCCAGCCAGCGTGGTGATGTTCTTGTCGCCGAGGTCGACGTAGAGGTACTCGACGCCAGCGATCAGGTTGTTGGTGAAGGCGTACTCGAGACCACCACCGAGGGCCCAGCCGCCGGTGTGGGTGCGGTCGGACGAGAAGCCGATGCCCGGGATCGAGGTCTTCACGTTGCCATAGGCCCAGCCGCCGGTGATGTAGGGCATGAACCGGTCGAAGGCGACGCCGAGGCGAGCACGGACGGTGCCGAAGTACTCGGTCTTGACGCTGGCGCCGAAGAAGTTGCCACCGGTGCTGAGGTCAGCGCCCTGGATGTCAGCTTCCGCGCCGACCACGAACTGGCCGATCTGGTAGTTGTAGCCGACCTGACCACCGCCGACGAAGCCGTCGAGGTTGCCGATGTTGTTGAAGCCGTTGCTGTTCACGTTGCCCCAGCCGTAGCCGGCGTTGGCACCGATGTAGAAGCCGGTCCAGGTGAAGACGGGAACGTAAACCGGAGCAGCGACCGGGCCCTTGCGGGACGGCAGGTCGGCAGCCGAGGCAGCGCCAGCGGCGACAATGCCGAGCGCGGCGACGCTCGCAAGCAGATACTTCTTCATGATAAACTCCTTAGTCGTCGCAAGCGCCGGACAGGCCGGCAGGTGATTTCGATGAACCCTTTATAAGACAGGGCCACGGCTTTGTCTGTTGCATCGGAAGCACATCTGTCGTGCAGACCGCGGCAGAAATGCGGCACGAATGCGATGACTGCACGCAAATAGGTAAATACAGGTTAACCACGCTCATAGGAATAGGCATGCTAGATCGAATACTAATAACACGCTAGCCCCGCTCGCTGACGGGAACGGGTCCGGGCGACGAACGCAGGCCGCAGTTTAAGGTTCCACAATTTCAACGAGATCTGCCCAGGGCTTCAGGCACTAAACTTGCCGCACCGGACTGGACATGCTTAAGCCGTGGAATCTCAAGAAGTGACGGAACCGTGCCTCCTCTCTCGATTTTCCTCATCGCACTGAATGAAGTGGACCGCATCGGGCGCACCATCGAAGCCGCCCGCGCGCTCAGCGACGACATCGTACTGGTCGACTCCGGTTCGACCGATGGGACTCAGGCCCTGGCGGAATCGCTCGGCGCCCGCGTGATCTTCAATCCCTGGCCGGGCTACGGCCAGCAGAAGCGCTTCGCGGAAGAACAGTGCCGTCACGATTGGCTCCTCAACGTCGATGCCGACGAAGTGCTGCCACCGGATCTCGTGGCCGAGATTTCCGCGCTTTTTGCCAGCGGGCCGCCGCCAGCCGACGCCTACAAGATCCGCATCGCCGAGATCTTCCCTGGCGAGAAGGCGCCGCATCGCTTCGCCTATGCGCTCGCCCCCGTGCGGCTCTATCGCAAGAGCTGGGGTCGCTATTCGCTTTCACCTGTGCACGACCGCGTCGATCTGCTGCCCGGCACCAAGGTCGGGCGGCTGAAGGGGACGATCCACCACTTCTCCGTCCGGTCGCTGGGCGAGCAGATGGAGAAACTCAATGCCTACAGCGATGCCCAGGCGGATGATCTCGACGCCCGCGGCGAGACGCTCTCGGCATTCAGGCTCCTGGCTGAATTTCCCGCCAATTTCGTCAAGGCCTATATCGGCCGCCGCCATGCGCTGCGCGGCGTCTACGGCTTCATGACCGCGATGAATTATGCGTTCTATCGCTATCTGCGCGCTGCCAAGCACTGGGAGCGCCGGCTGCAGCGGCGCTCTTCCGTCAAGGGCATGGTGACGCCCGGCGACCGGCCCTCCTCGGATGACTGAAGTCGCGCTGGTCACGGGCGGTGCGAGGCGTATCGGCCGCGCGATCGTCACGCGACTGGCGCAAGCCGGCTACGCAGTCGCGATCCACCACGGTGACAGTCGCGATGAGGCCGAAGCCCTGGCCGCCGAACTCCGCGGCGCGGGTGCCGCCTGCTGCACCCTCGCAGCCGATCTCGCCGATACGCAGGCCGTGTCGGCCCTGATTCCGGCAGCAGCGGAGGCGCTGGGGCCGGTCACGCTGCTGGTCAACAGCGCCGCGAGCTTCGTCGACGACGATGTCCGCTCGCTCGACGTTGCAGCCTGGGATCGCCAGTTTGCGGTCAACTTGCGCGCGCCCTCGCTATTGATTGGGGCCTTGGCGACACATTTGCCGGAGCAAGCGGGCGGAGCGGTCGTCAATATCGTCGACCAGCGTGTCTGGAAGCTGACGCCGCAGTATTACTCGTACACGCTGACCAAGGCCGCCCTGCTCACCGCGACGCGAACCCTGGCGCAGGCGCTCGCACCGCGGATTCGCGTCAATGCGGTCGGCCCCGGCCCGACCTTTCCCAACGCCTATGACGGCCCCGAGCTGATGGAGCAGGAGGCGGCAGCGACCTTGCTCGGCCACAAGGTCTCCCCGGGCGAGATCGCCGAGGCCGTTCTCTATCTGGCGCGGGCGCGCTCGGTAACCGGCCAGATGATCGCGGTCGATGCCGGCCAGCATCTCGGCTGGCGCACGCCCGATATCGTCGGCTGATTCTCAGGCTTCGCTGTCGGGCCGATAGGGAGCACGTCCGCTCGCCAGTGCCGAATCGAGCAGTTCGAGCCGATCCTGCCCCCAGAACACCTCGCCATCGAGCACATAGCTCGGTGCCCCGAAGACACCGGCCTCGACGGCCTGGCCCAGCGCGGCCTCGTAGCGTTGCCTGATCGGCGGGCTGTCGGCCGCGGCGAGCAGAGCCGGCCCGTCGAGCCCTGCTCGGTTCGCGCAAGCCAGAAGCGCTTCAGGGCGGCCCATGTCTTCGTCACGTGCCCAGACGCCCGCCATCACGTCGCTGATGAAGGCAAAAGGATCGCCGCCACCAGCCGGAATCACGATCGCGACCCGGTCGGCCAAGGACGGATCGAAGGGAAAATGCTTGGGCTGAAGCACGAGCGGCAGGCCGCGCCGCTCACGCCAGCGCTGAAGATCGACCAACCTGTAGCGTTGCCGCACGGGATGCCGTTTCGGCAGGGGTAGCCCGCCCGTCTCGTCGAACACCGAGCGCAGCGGCATCGGCCGGTAGTCGATGGCGCAGTCGTGCCGGCGCGCAATGTCGTGGAAGGTCGCGTTGCCCAGATAGGTCCAGGGCGAGTGCAGCGAGAAGTAATAGGTGATCGAGCGGGACAAGGCGGCCTCCGAAACTTCTTCCGGGCGCAGCATCCCCGCCCCGCGTGTCGCTCGCAAGGTTGCGCCCCTGCAGAAAACGCAGCCCGGCTCCGCGGGAAGCCGGGCTGCCGTATTCGCGGACCGCTGTCAGGCTGCCCTGTTCTTCAGCGCGCCGATGATCGCGGTCAGGACGGCGCCGCCCGCGCCGCCCGCGATCAGGTTCGTCAGGACCCCGCCAACGCTGAGATTGCCACCCTGTGCAGCCGCGCTGATCGCGGGCAGCACGAGGGGGACGAGCTGACCCAGCACGCCGCCGCCGACCAGCCCGGAAATCGTATTGCCCAATGTCCCGAGATCGAAGCTCGGACTGGTCTTGCCGGCGGCATTCCCCCCGATCGCACCGGCGATCAGGTTCATCAGAATCTGTTCCATCTCGGCCCCCGCATGTGAATGCATCGCCCGAAGAACGTCTGTGAGCCGGGGAAGCGATGCATTCCGACCAGCCTGCAGCGACGATGACTCCGCTTGCGGGCCGCGACAAGCGCTATGACCGTTCCGTCGGCAGTTTCCCGTTCAGTCGAGCACGATCGCCGAAATCAGGCGGCCGTAATCGGGTTCGCCGCGATGGGTGGTGCGCCGATAGCTGAAGAAGTGCTTCTCGTCGCCATAGGTGCACAGGCCCATATCGACGAATCGGCCGATTCCCGCCTCCTGCGCCTTGAGCGTGATGAAAGCCGGGAGGTCGAACAGCGCATGGGCCGGCCGCTCGGACGGCGTGAAGAAGCGCGCATAGGTCCGGTTCTCGGCCTTGAAGCGCTCGATGAATTCCGGCCCCACCTCATAGGCCCTTGCGCTGATGGTCGGCCCAAGCACGGCCGTGACACGCTCTCGCCGTGCGCCGAGCTTCTCCATTGCGGTCACTGTCGCGCCGACGATGCCGCTGAACGCCCCCTTCCAGCCGGCATGGGCGGCGCCCACCACCCGCGCCTCGCTGTCCGCGAAGAGGATCGGCCCGCAATCGGCCGTGCTGACGCCGAGCGCGACATGCGATGCGGTCGTCACCATCGCATCGGCCTTCGGCCGCTCCCCCGGCCAGGGCCCGGTGACGACCTCCACATCGGCGGAATGCACCTGGTAGAGGCTGACGAGATGTGCCGGCTCGACCGCGAGGTGCTGCGCCATCCGCATCCGGTTCTCCGCGATCGCGGATGGATCGTCCGAAGAGCCCAGCCCGCCGTTCAAGGAAGCGTAGATCCCAGTCGAGACGCCGCCTTCGCGGGTGAAGAAGGCGTGGCGGATGCCGGGCTCTCCGGCGAGTTCGCGGGCGGTGATGAACATGGTTCGAGTCCGGTTTGAGCGAAGGCGCTGGAGGCTCGCTGAAGTCAGCCCTGATCTGGCAGTCGATGAAGGTCAAATCCGGGCAAGGGCGGCAGGTTCCGCTGCGATAGCGCGAGAACCTTGAACAAATCGCCCATGCCGGTCTCGCCGGGTTCGATCAACCGGTCGAAGGCGGCGGAGATCGCCCCGCGCTGGGCGGCATCGGCCTTGAGCGACAGTGCCTGCGCCCGCTGCGGAAGTCCCAACGCCAACAGGAAATCGCGCTGGCTCGCGGGGCCGTGCAGCGCCGCCCCCGCCTTGAGCGCGACCTGCCCCATCCGCTCGAAATCGACATGGACGGTGAGGTCGGCCTCCCCCGGCTCAGCCAGCGGATCGACGAATCCATGCCGTTTCGTCGCCTGCAGCGTATCGCCGAAGCCGGAGCGCGCCGAGCCATAATCGACGAAGAGCGCCGCGCCGCCCTCCGCCGCGACATGTCCGGCGACCTGTGCGACGATGTCGAGCGCGAGCGTCGGCTGCTCGAAAACCGTTCCGGCTGGAGCGGAGACGTTCAAAGCACCCTCCATCTCCGCAGCCAGACCGAAAGCCAGATTGCCTGTAGTATCCAGCCCCACGAGCCGCTCGCGCCAGCCTTCGGGCGTCATCACGAACTGGTCGAGCGGCAGCGCGTCGAGAAATTCGTTGGCGACGATGATCGCGGGGCCGGACAGCGCCTGGGCGACCGTGTCATGCCAGACCGGTTCGCTTCCCATCAGCGTCGCCGCCTGACGCTGGCGCAGGGCCGGGCTGGTTTCGACGAGATGGACCGAGGCCGCCTCGTGGAAGCCGGGCACGATCCGCGTCGCGCGTAGCATGTCGGCCATCAACGTGCCGCGCCCCGGGCCGAGCTCGACGAGGCGCAGCCGCGCGGGCGCGCCCATCGCCTGCCAGAGATGGGCGGCCCATAGCCCGATCAACTCGCCGAACATCTGGCTGATCTCGGGCGCCGTGGTGAAATCCCCCTCCTGTCCGAAGGGGTCGCGCGTCATGTAGTAGCCATGACGGGGATGGCCGAGCGCCAGCGCCATATAGCGGCCGATGCCGATCGGCCCCTCCTGCCGGATCAGATCGACGATCTCGGCCTTCAGAGTGATCACGCACGTACCTCGCCCGGCGCCGTGTTCCGGCTACGCAGCACGAGCCAGAGCCCGGCGAAGAACACCGGCAGCGACAGCAGCATGCCCATGGTGATGCCGCCGGAGAGTGCATTGACCGAGGTGCCGAACAGGAAGCCGAGCTGTGCGTCGGGCTCGCGGAAGAACTCGCAGACGATACGGGCGAGCGCATAGCCCATGCCGAAGATGCCGGCGACGAGTCCCGGCCGCCTGAAGCCGCCGAAGCGGACGACGAGGTTCACCAGGATGAAGAGCAGCAGGCCTTCGCCAAGCGCCTCATAGAGCTGGCTCGGATGGCGCGGCACCGGCCCGCCATTGGGGAATATCATCGCATAGGGAAAGTCCGGCGCCGGCCGCCCCCAGAGCTCGCCATTGATGAAATTGGCGATGCGGCCGAGGAAAAGCCCTATCGGCACAACCGCAGCGGCCAGATCGAACACCGACAGCGCCGGGTAGCCGCGCCGCTTCGCGAACAGCCACAGGCCCAGTGTCGCGCCGATCAAACCGCCATGGAAGGACATGCCGCCCTGCCAGATCGCGAGGATATCCTGGGGGCGCTCAAGATAGCGCGGCAGATCGTAGAACAGCACGAAGCCGACCCGCCCGCCGAGGACCACGCCGAAGGCAACGAAGAGCAGCATATCGTCGAGCTCGACCGGCTGCGGCCGCGCCCGCCCGCCCCAGAGCCCGTCGGAAGCGACAAGGCGGCGCGCATACCACCAGCCGCCGAGGAGGCCGACGACATAGGCCAGCCCATACCATTTGATCGCGAGCGGCCCGATCTGAACCGCGACGGGATCGATCATCGGGAAAGGGATGGCGAAGACGGGCATGACCAATTTCCGGCGGCGGGGGCACGGTGATGGCCGCGCGCCCGCTCAATGGTCAAGGAAAAAGGCTTGCCCGTGGCACGCTGCCTCAGAGCTTGACGATCATCTTGCCGAAGTTCCTGCCCTCGAGCAGGCCGATGAAGGCCTCGGGTGCGTTCTCCAGCCCCTCGACGATGTCTTCCTTGTACTTGACCGCGCCTTCCGCGATCCAGCGCGCCATCTCCTCGCGGAAAACCGGGGCCTGCGCGATGAATTCGCGCTGAATGAAGCCCCGGATGGTCAGGCTCTTGGATAGGACCTGGCGCATCAGCACCGGCAGCCGGTCCGGCCCCGGAAAATCGCCAGTCGCATTGTACTGAGCAACGAGGCCGCAGACGGGGATGCGGGCGAAGGTGTTGAGCAGCGGGAAGACAGCATCCCAGACATGACCGCCGACATTCTCGAAATAGACGTCGATTCCGTCAGGACAGGCAGCCGCGAGCTTCCCGGCCATGTCGGGATCGCGATGGTCGATGACCGCGTCGAAGCCGAATGTCTCGCGCACGAAGGCGCATTTTTCGGGACCGCCAGCGATGCCGACCGCCCGCGCTCCTTTGATCCGCGCGATCTGCCCCACTGCCGAGCCCACGGGCCCGCTCGCCGCCGCGACGACGACGGTCTCGCCCGGCTTGGGCTGGCCGATGGTGAGCAGCCCGGCATAGGCGGTGAAGCCGGGCATGCCGAGCACGCCGAGCGCCGTCGTCACCGGCGCGCTCTTCGGATCGAGCTTGCGCAACTGCGAACCGTTCGCGACCGCATGGGACTGCCAGCCGGAATAGGACAGCACGATGTCGCCGGGCCTGAAGGCAGGGTCGCGGCTTTCGAGCACTTCGGCGACGGTACCGCCCTCCATCACCTGCCCGATCTCGGTCGGAGCGGCATAGGATTTTGCCGCGCTCATCCGCCCGCGCATATACGGGTCGAGCGAGAGATATTGGACCTTGAGCAGCACCTGCCCTTCGGCGATCGCCGGGATGGCCGCGTGCTCCGCCCGGAAATTCTGCGGGCTGGGGCGCCCTTCCGGGCGGGAGGCGAGAACGATCCGAACACTGTCAGACTGGGACATGAGCTTCGATCCTTGATGAATGCACGGCATGGGCCGGGCCTTCCCATATTGGGCCGGCCTTGCGTCGGCGACAGCCCCGGATCTGCATTCCGAGGCGACGGCAAGCGCATCTGCGGCATGGCGAGATCAGGCCCGAACCGCCTTCAGCCTCGATCGCGACGCTCCCTCAGCCGATCGAAAGCCGATGGCCGCGACCGCCCGCGCCACGCCGCGATGACGACATCGGCATTGGCCTGCATGTCCTGCGTCCCGTCCACATCGAGATCGTAGAGGCAGTAGGAGTGGATGCGGAAATAGTCGCGCCGCGCATCGCCGACCGGCCGGTCAGCCCGCGCCAACTCGCGGCGCTCCAGCTCGGCAAGCTCACAATGGACGCCGACGAAGAAGACGTCCTGCCCGGCGAGCGTATCGGCGAGCCTGAGCAGCCAGTCCTCGCTCTCCATGATGTGCTCGACGATGAGATCGTTGCCAGCTTCGACATAAGCCAGCAGCGAGCGCTCGAAGCCGAGGAAGAAGGCCTCCCGCATCCTCCGCCAGTCGAACTCGCCGCTCTTGATCCGCGCCGTCGGCAATACGCCGGAATCACGGAGGTGGTCGATCGAAATATGCCAGAACGGGGCGTCGATCCGGCCCTGCAGCGCCCGCGCCAGCGAGGATTTGCCGCTGCTCGACGCGCCGTTGAACAGGATGATGCGGCCGGATTTGACGGGCATCATGTCTCGGTCGCCGGCATCGCATCGCTTTCGAGTGTCGCCAGCAGCTCTTTGAGGAGTTCCGCCAGAGCCGTTCGTTTGGGAGGGCTGAGGCTTTCGAGAAACTGTGCCTCGCTCGCCATATCGGCGCGAAGCGCCTCCTCGGCTCGCTGGAAGCCTTGTTCAGTCAGGACGACGAGGACGCTTCGCCCATCCTCCGACGATTTCTCGCGGCGCACCAGCCCGGCCTTTTCAAGCCGCCCCAGCCGGTGCGTCAGCCCGCCGGAGGTAATCATCAGGGAACGATAGAGCGCCGTCGGCGTGAGCCGATAAGGCGGCCCGCTGCGGCGCAGGGTACTGATAACGTCGAACTCGCCGCGATCGAGCCCAAAGCCCGCGAAGGTCTCCTCGATGCTGGGACGAACGAGATTGGACAGGCGATACGCCCGCCCCAGGATCGCCGTGGGCGTCGTGTCGAGATCCGGCAATTCGCGGGCCCACTGAGCCCTGACACGCTCGACATGGTCCATCTTCGTCATCGCTCGCCCCCGCACGCGCTTCGTCCCCTCATCTGCCTTGGCCCGGCTCCCGCGCCAAGAGATATCTTGACGAGAAGATATATTCAGTCCAACTATCTTTGTGCAAAGATAACTGAAGGAGTGTGATGCCGATGATGATCGACAGCAACGCCCTGCGCAGCGGCACAAGCCGCACTGCCCGGTTCGAAGGCGGCAGCTACGGTTCGCAGGTGTCGTTTTTCCTGATCGACAACGAGCCCGGGCAGGGACCGGGCCTGCATGTTCATCCCTATTCGGAGACTTGGGTGATCCGGTCCGGCGAAGCAGAGTTCACCCTCGGGACGGAAAAATTGCGAGCTGGCGCTGGCACGATCGTGGTCGGGCCGGCCGGCGTCCCGCACAAATTCGTCAACATCGGAACGGGGCGGCTCGAACTGGTCTGCATCCACGCCAACGAGGCGATCGTTCAGGAGTGGATCGACGATGATGCCGCTGGTTGAACGAGCCCTGGCACAGGTCGCGGCGAGACGAGATGCGGCGGGCAGCTGGCCGCCTTCGTCAAGGCCGGCGCCGCTTCGACAGCGGCAATGGCCGCCACTCGACGGACAGATGACGCGAGCGAGCTTCTGAGAGCGTCATATCGTGATGTCCGCCGCCGGGATATCCTCCCAGCCAAGCGTGTCAGAGTGGCTTGGCCGCAGCTCGGCGCGGGCGCTTCACCGCCGCAGCGCTGCGCGGCGCCTTCGCCTTGGCCGCAGCTTCCTCGGCGTCTCTTGCAAGTCGAAGGGCTCTCAACTTCTCGGTCTTCAGGCGCGTCTGGCTGGATTGGTCCTCAAGCGCCTGCCACGCAACAAGCGTATCTCGCTTGCGTTGCTCGGTCGTCTCGAAAGCCGCCTGCGCCCGGGCCTTGATCTCGTCCAGCTTCATGTTCCGACTAGACATGGGAAACTCCTTCTCGGCAGGCGACAGCTGATCGATGCTGATCAGATGGAAGGCGGACGCGGCGCTCCGCTACGTGCCTTGCCGACGGGCAGCTTGCGCTTCGGCGCCGGCAGCAGGCCCTCGCGCTGCGCTTGCTTGCGCGCGGCTTTCTTGGCGCGGCGAACGGCCTCGCCTTTTTCTCGGGCGCGGCGCTCGGACGGCTTCTCATAGGCGCGGCGCTGCTTCATTTCGCGAAACACGCCTTCGCGCTGCAGCTTCTTCTTCAGGACACGAAGCGCCTGCTCGACATTGTTGTCCCGAACGAGAACTTGCATGACTACCCTTTCCAAAAAACACAAAGGGTCGGGCTAGCTGATCCCGACCCCTTACTCACCGTTGCCGAGAAACGTATCGTCGTGGCCTGGTATACCCGTGACCCTTCAAATCGCCGTCGCTCGCGCCTCTAGCGGCTACTCGGCGCGCAGATTATCGGCCGAGCTCTTGCCGGACCGCTTGTCCTGGACCAGCTCATACGAAATCTTCTGACCTTCACGTAGATCGCGCAGACCCGCGCGCTCTACCGCGCTGATATGGACGAACACGTCCTGTCCACCATCGTCAGGCTGAATGAAACCAAAACCCTTGGTCGCATTGAACCACTTAACTGAACCCGAAGCCATCGGCGCCTCCCGCAAGCGCGCTTATTCAAGCCGCATGGGTCACATGCAGCGGCGAATTCGATAAAAGGAAGAAATCATCAGCGTGTCGCGCTCACAAGGCGCGAATGGCCAAGTCATCAGGCCTAAATCGAGATTAACGAATAGAACGCGATCAACATGATGTCAAACCGAGATCAGATCGACGGGCGAATGAAAACGCCCCCTGCCCGCGGCGCGACGAAAGACAACGTTGAGAAACCATCGCCGATTTCGCTCGACGTTAAGCGGAGCGCGGGCCGCCACTGTGGGAGCACAGCCATCCCCGTGCCGCTCCTGACATGACGAAGCCGCTGCGACATCCTACATGAACATCATGAATCGCGAACGTCAGGACGATCTGCCCCAAGACGAGTTCGATGACGAGGAGGACGCACTCCCCGTCGAGCCGACACCCGATCTTGCGGAGGCTGCGCCCGGCGCGCTCAAGGCCGGCATCGAGATCATCCAGCAATTCGCCAGGCATCTTCCGAACAAGCCCGGCGTCTACCGGATGTTCGACCGTGCCGGCGAGGTGCTCTATGTCGGCAAGGCCAAGAGCCTGAAGAACCGCGTGACCTCCTATGCCCGCGGCATGGCGCACACCAACGCCGTGGCGCGCATGATCGCCGAGACGGCGAATATGGAGTTCGTCACCACCGGCACAGAGACCGAGGCGCTGCTGCTCGAGTCGAACCTGATCAAGCAGCTCAGGCCGCGCTACAATGTGCTGCTGCGCGACGACAAATCGTTCCCCTACATCCTGCTGACGGGGGACCATGACGCGCCCGCGATCCTGAAGCACCGCGGCTCGCGCCAGCGCAAGGGCGATTATTTCGGCCCCTTCGCCTCGGTCTGGGCGGTGACGCGCACCATCGACGCGCTGCAGAAGGCCTTCCTGATCCGCACCTGCTCGGATTCCTTCTACGACAACCGCACGCGCCCCTGCCTACTCTTCCAGATCAAGCGCTGCGCCGGTCCCTGCACAGGCGAGATCTCGATCCCCGATTATCAGGCGCTGGTCGGCCAGGCCCGCGACTTCCTCTCCGGCCGCTCCTCCGCCGTGAAACAGCTGCTCTCGGCGCGGATGCAGGAGGCCGCCGAGGAACTCGAATTCGAGAAGGCCGCACGCTACCGCGACCGCCTTGCCGCGCTCTCGGCCGTGCAGGCCGGGCAGGACATCAACACGCAAGGCGTGGAAGAGGCCGATGTCTTCGCCATCGACGAACAGGCCGGGCATTTCTGCGTCGAGATCTTCTTCTTCCGCAACCACCAGAACTGGGGCAACCGCGCCCTGTTCCCGCGCGCCGACCGCTCGCTGACCCCGGCCGAGGTGCTGGCCTCGGTCGTCGCCCAGTTCTACGACGACAAGCCGCCGCCGCGCCTCGTGCTGCTCTCGCATCCGGTCGAGGAGATCGAGCTGATCGGCCAGGCGCTCTCGGCCCGCGCCGGCCGCAAGGTCGAGGTCGCCCATCCCAAGCGCGGCGAACGGGCCGACCTGATGGCCCATGCCGTCAAGAACGCCCGCGAGGCGCTTTCCCGCAAGCTCGCCGACAATGCCGGCCAGAGCGCGCTGCTCGCCGCGCTCGGCGCCGCCTTCGGCATGGCGACTCCGCCGCGCCGGGTCGAGGTCTACGACAACTCGCACATCATGGGCACGAACGCGGTCGGGGGCATGATCGTCGCCGGACCGGACGGCTTCATGAAGAGCCACTACCGCACCTTCAACATCTCGACCGACACCATCGCCGGCGACGATTTCGGCATGATGCGGGAGGTGCTGACACGCCGGTTCTCAAGGCTCGCGAAGGAGGAAGGCATTTCTCTGAGCCCTCATCCTGAGGAGGCCGCGGATGCGGCCGTGTCGAAGGATGCTCCAGAGAGTGATGGAACCTCCGCGACCATCCTTCGAGACGCGCCTGATGGCGCTCCTCAGGATGAGGGCTCGCCGAAGAAGCCCCGCAAGGCGCCGAAGCCGCGCAAGGACGAGGACGGCTTCCCATCGCGTCCCGATCTCGTCATCGTCGATGGCGGCAAGGGACAGTTCTCCGCAGCGCTCAAGATCATGAAGGAGCTCGGCGCCGCCGACATCCCGCTCGTTGCCATCGCCAAGGGGGAAGACCGCAATGCCATGCGCGAAACCTTCCACATGGCTGGTCGCGAGCCCTTCAAGCTGCAGCCGCGCGATCCCGCGCTCTATTTCATCCAGCGCCTGCGCGACGAGGCGCATCGCTTCGCCATCGGTACCCACCGCGCCAAGCGCAAGCGCGAGACCATGAAGAACCCGCTCGACGAGATTCCCGGCATCGGCCCCTCGCGCAAGCGCGCGCTGCTGCTGCATTTCGGCACGGTGAAGGCGATCCAGCGGGCCAAGCTCGACGACCTCATGCGCACACCCGGCGTCAATGCGGCCACGGCCAAGGCCGTGCATAATTTCTTTCACGATGCGTAGAGCATCACGCGAGAATGCGCTAACCGGTCTTTCGGAGACACAATGCCCGGGATTTCCGCAATCGAGCACGTTTTTCGCATTCGGACGGCCCCGGCCGAATGCGACATGGTCTATAACTTCCGCCACATTCACGCTGTTGCGTGTTGACGCTGCCGCAGCGGCCTTGCTTTGGTGCTCGACGTGACGATTCTTCCTGACGCCATCAGGCGGCGCGGCCCCTGGTCGCTGCCCAACCTCCTCACCTACGGGCGGATCCTGGCGATCCCGGCCTTGGTGGCGATTCTGTTCTGGCCGCGCGACGACTGGATGCGCTGGCTCGCTTTGGCTATCTACACCCTCGCGGCGATCACTGACTATTTCGACGGCTACATCGCCCGGGCCTGGAGCCAGCAATCGGCCATCGGCCGCATGCTCGATCCGATTGCCGACAAGCTCCTCGTCGCCGCCCTGCTGCTGATGCTCGTCTATACCGGCCAGATCGAGGGGTGGACGCTCTGGGCCGCGATCGTGATCCTCTGCCGCGAGATCCTCGTCTCGGGGCTGCGCGAGTTCCTGGCCGATCTCAAAGTGAGCGTCCCCGTCAGCAAGGTCGCGAAGTGGAAAACAACGGCTCAGCTCTTCGCGCTCGGCTTCCTGATCGCCGGCCCGGCCGGCGACAAGGTCCTGCCGGGGAATACCCAGATCGGGATCGTGCTGCTCTGGGCGGCTGCGGGTCTGACGATCTATACCGGCTGGGATTATTTCAACGCCGGCATCCGTCACCTCGTCGAGCAGGACGAGCGCATGCCATGAATGCCGTCGCCGCCACCACCGCTGCGCCCCGCCGGGTAAAGCTCGTCTATTTCGCCTGGGTGCGCGAACGCGTCGGCCTGCCGGAAGAGACGCTCGATATCCCCGCCGACCTCGCCACTGTCGCCGATCTCGTGCGCTGGCTGAAGGCGCGCGGCGAGAACTACGAGGCCGCTTTCACCAACGAGGCCGTGGTGCGAGCCGCGCTCGATCAGGTTCACACCAAGCCGCAAAGCCCGCTTGGCAACGCCCGCGAGATAGCCTTCTTTCCGCCGATGACCGGCGGCTGAGGCCGCCATGACACCCCTTATCCGTATCCAGCGCGAGGATTTCGAGCTTTCGGACGAGATCGCAGCGCTCAGCCACGGCCGTGCGGACATCGGTGCCGTCGTCTCCTTCATCGGGCTTTGCCGCGATGAATCCGGCGCGCTCGCCGCGCTGGAGCTGGAGCACTATCCCGGCATGGCCGAGGCTGAGATCGGCCGTGTCGCGGCCGAGGCCGCAGCGCGCTGGCCCCTCATGGGGCTCGTCGCGATCCACCGCTACGGATTGATCCGGCCGGGCGAGCAGATCGTGCTGGTGCTCGCAGCATCGGCCCATCGGCGCGCCGCCTTCGAGGCCGCCGACTTCATGATGGACTACCTCAAGACACGCGCGCCCTTCTGGAAGCGCGAACACCGCGCGGACGGCACGCTCGGCGGCTGGGTCGAGGCCAAGACGGATGACGACGATGCGGCGAGACGCTGGGAAGAAGCGCCCTGAAATGCTGAGGGGCTTCGCTCTCGCCGGTGGGTGGATGCTGCTCCCGGCCCTGGCCGCGGCGGCAGCCCCGGAGCCGAAGACGTTTCGCGACTGGATGGCCGGCTGCGACAATCTCAAGAGCTGCACCGCGCTGTCGCTGCCCCCGGAGAGCGTCGACGCCGTCGCCTATTTGCGCCTGGAACGCCCTGCTGGGCCTGACGGCGCGGCCAGCCTCGTCCTGCGCTTGCGCGGCGACTGGAAGAAGCCTCCGGCAGCGCTTCAGCTCAAGCTCGACGGCGCGCCCTTCCCCGCCGGCGGCAAGCCGCTCCCGGCAGCGGCCGATGGCGACATGGTGTCGCTATCCTTCCAGCCTGCCGAGATCGCGACGCTGATCGAAGCAGCTCGGAAGGCAACCAAGCTCGCCATATCCGCGCCCGGCGTGACAGCGACCATTTCGTTGTCCGGCTCGGTCGCAGCGATGCTCTGGATCGACGAGCAGCAGGGCCGGCTGAACACGACTTCGGCTCTCGTCCGCAAGGGCAACGGCATCGCCGTTCCGGCAGCCCCGCCGCTGCCGATCGTCACGGCAAAGCCCGCGGCCGGCACGCTGTCGGAGAAGGACGGAAAAGAGCTCGCTGCGTCGCTGCGCAAGCAGATCAAACAACGGGACGCCGATCTTTGCGAGGATGACGAAATGCTGGTCGCGGCTGACGAGGTCTGGGCCCTCGACGGCGAGCGCCGCCTCGTCGGCCTGGCCTGCTCGCGCGGCGCCTACAACGTCTCCACTGGTTTCTGGATGGTGGAGCGCGGCGATGTCACAGCCGCGAAGCCTGTCGCTCTGCCGGAGGGCGAAGGCGATGCGAAGAACATGCTGACCAATGCTGATTTCGACCCGAAGACCGGCCGGCTGAGTTTCTTCGCCAAGGGCCGCGGGCTCGGCGACTGCGGCGCGACCGGCGGCTACGCCTGGACGGGCACCGCCTTCGTCCAGACCGAGCTCAGCATGATGGGCGAATGCCGCGGCATCGGCCCGGACGACTGGATCACGCTCTACCGGAGCGAAGTGAAATAGCCGCGTCATTCTCGGGCGGAGCAAGGCTTCGCCCGAGAATCTGGTGACGAAAGATCACTGGTTTCCGAGATGCCCGGGTCAAGCCCGGGCACGACGGCTGCGTGTTACGCCGCCTTCGACTGCGGGCGCACCGCGGCCGAGTAATCTTCCATGATCACCTTGCCCATGTTGCCGGTGATGAAGTTGTAGGGGCCGATCTCGGACACCAGCGTCACCTCGGCGGCCGAGCCGGTGATGAAGCACTCGTTGAAGCCTTCCAGCTCCTCCGGGCGGATGCGCCGCTCCACCACCTCGAAACCGCGCTGCTTGCACAGATCGATCACCGACTGACGGGTGATGCCGTTGAGGAAGCGGTCGGCCAGCGGGGTGTGGACCACGCCGTCCTTGATGAAGAAGATGTTGGCGCCGGTGCATTCGGCGACATTGCCTTCCCAATCCAGCATCATCGCATCGGCATAGCCGGCACGCTCAGCCTTATGCTTCGACAGCGAGCAGATCATGTAGAGGCCCGCCGCCTTGGCATGAACAGGCGCGCAGGCCGGGTCGGGCCGGCGATAATCGGCAACGTCGAGACGCACGCCCTTCAGCTTCTGCGCCATGTCGAACATGCTCGGCCATTCCCACACCGCGATGGCGGTATGGATCTTGTTGTTGATGCCCGACACGGCCATCATCTCCGAGCCCCGCCAGGCGACGGGACGGAGATAGGCGTCCTTGAGCCCGTTCTCCTTCAGGCAGAGATACTTGGCCTCGTCCAGCTCGGCGACCGAATAGGGGATCGTGAAATCCATGATCTCGGCCGATTTGTGGAAGCGCTGCGAATGCTCCGCGCACTTGTAGATGACGCCGTCATAGGCGCGCTCGCCCTCGAACACGCAGGAGCCGTAGTGGAGCCCGTGGGTCAGTACGTGAATCTTGGCGTCCTTCCACGGCACGAGCTTGCCGTCGAACCAGATGACGCCGTCGCGCTGGTCGAAAGGAATGACTGACATGGGACCTTCTCCTGGGTGCTTCCTCGCTCCGAACTCCGGCACAGCCGATTTGGGAACGCAAGCATGGGTCTAAAGCTGCGCCGCGACGATCGGCTTTGAAATAATCGTTCGCTCAGCGCCCTTGACCGGTAATCTTCCGTCTGAGATATGTCAATAAGGCTGACCCAAATTTTTGGAAGCGCGCTTTTGACCTTGTCCGAACCCCGCCCTGACGACGCCCCCCTCAAGCCCTCGTCCGAGGCCGTTCCGCACGACCTGATCGAGCTGCTTTTCTTCGCCTATCGCGATTTCGTCGGAGACCCCGACAGGATACTCGCGGATTACGGCTTCGGCCGGGCGCACCACCGCGTCCTGCATTTCGTCCAGCGCTGCCCCGGCCTGACCATCGCCGAGCTGCTCGACATCCTGCAGATCACCAAGCAGAGCCTGAACCGCGTCCTCAAGGAGCTGGTCGAGAAAGGCTATATCGAGCAGCGCACCGGCCGGCAGGACAAGCGCCAGCGCCATCTCCACACCACCGCCGCCGGGCAGGACCTGGCGCTTCGCCTCGTCCGGCTCCAGGCCAAGCGCATCAACCGGGCGCTCGAGGGCGTCGGCCCCGAGGCAGCGGCAATCGCGGCGCAGTACCTGGCCGCCTTGATCGATCCGGCGGAGCGGCCGAAGGTCGAACGCCTGCTGACGAAGCCCTGACGAGCGACCCGCCTCGCGCATTGTGCTATGGCAGCCGGGCACCGTGATCGTTCCCGGCCCGGATGCAGGAGGAAGGCGCAAGCATGATCGCCAGCGAGACCCTAGCGAAGCCGGCCCGCAAGCCGATCCCCGACGAGGCGCCGCATGTTCTCGTCGTCGATGACGACCGCCGCTTGCGCGATCTGCTGGCCCGCTTCCTCGGCGACAATGGCTACCGCGTCACCACCGCCGCCAATGCGGGGGAAGCGGACACGCGGCTCGGCAACCTCGTCTTCGACGCGATCGTGCTCGACGTGATGATGCCTGGCGAGAACGGCTTCGATTTCGCCCGCCGTTTCCGCGGCGGCTCCGCCGTCCCGATTCTGATGCTGACCGCCCGCGCCGACGGCAAGGACCGGATCAACGGGCTCGAGATCGGCGTCGACGACTATCTCGCCAAGCCCTTCGAGCCGCGCGAACTGCTCCTGCGCCTCGGCAACATCCTGAAGCGCACCGTAGTGGTCGAAGCCGCCCAATCCGGCACGCGCCCCGATTTCGTCCGCTTCGGTCCCTTCATCTACGGGCTGGCCCGTGGCGAACTGCGCAAAGGCGAGGAGACGATTCGCCTGACCGAGCGCGAGCGCGAGATCCTCACCGCGCTCGCCGAGCGCGCCGGCGAGGTCGTCCCGCGCGAGGAGCTGGCGGCTCAGGGGTCGGCTGCGAACGACCGTACGGTCGACGTGCAGATGAACCGGCTGCGCCGTAAGATCGAGCGCGATCCGGCCGATCCGCTCTATCTCCAGACCGCGCGCGGCGTCGGCTACAGGCTGGTGACGGACAGGACGTGACTCCGCTTCACCACGGCAGGAACAGGCAGTCGGCGCGGCGCGCTGTTGCGGCGGCTCTGACTCGCGGCCTTGCCGTGCTCGATGCGATCGGCCACCAACTCGGCCGAATCTTGCGCCCGGCGCTGAGAAGCGTCGGCCGCCCGCTCCAGGTCATCGCGCGCTACATGCCCAAGGGGCTCTATCCGCGCGCGCTCGTCATCGTCATCGCGCCGGTGGTGCTGCTGCAATCGGTCATCGCCTACGTCTTCATGGAGCGGCACTGGCAGCTCGTGACGCAGCGCCTGTCCTCCGCCGTCTCCGCCGACATCGCGATGCTGATCGATGTCTATGAGAGCTATCCGCAGGATGCCGACACCACGACGCTCTCGCGCATCGCCGCCGAGCGCCTCGGCATGGACGTCGACATCATCCCCGATTCCGATCTGCCGGCGCCGGGTCCCCGCCCCTTCTTCTCGCTGCTCGACAACGCGCTTTCAACCGAGCTCAGCCAGCAGGTCGCACGCCCCTTCTGGCTCGACACGGTCGGCCGCTCCAGCCTGATCGAGATCCGCATCAAGCTCGGCAAGGACGTGATGCGCATCCTGACCCGGCGCAATGCGGCCTATGCCTCCAACAGCCATATATTCCTGCTCTGGATGATCGGCACCTCTCTCATCCTGCTCACCATCGCCGTGCTGTTCCTGCGCAATCAGATCCGCCCGATCCTGAAGCTCGCTGATGCGGCGGAGGCCTTCGGCAAGGGGCGCGATGCCGATTTCCGCCCGCGCGGCGCGCGCGAGGTCCGCCGCGCCGGCAACGCCTTCATCGAGATGAAGCGGCGCGTCGAGCGCTCGATCGGCGAGCGCACGACGATGCTGAACGGCGTCAGCCACGATTTGCGCACCGTCCTCACGCGCTTCCGGCTCTCGCTCGCCCTTATGGAGCGCTCCTCCGAGATCGAGGCGCTCGAGAAGGATGTCGACGAGATGAGCCGCATGCTCGAGGACTATCTCGCCTTCGCGCGCGGCGACGCAGGCGAGATGCCGGTCGAGACCGATATCCGCTCGCTGCTGGAAGAGCTGAAGGCGGATGCCGAGCGCCAGGGCCATCAGACCGGGCTCGAGGTTGTCGGCGATCCGCTGGTCGTCATACGCCCGGACGCCTTCCGGCGCCTCCTGACCAATCTCGTCTCCAACGCCGCCCGCTATGGCGACCGCATCGCAATCCGCGCGACGCATGACGCGCGCTACCTGATCGTGATGGTCGACGACGACGGGCCGGGCATCCCGCCCGACCAGCGCGAGGAGGTCTTCCGTCCCTTCTTCCGTCTCGACGAAGCCCGCAATGTCGATGGCGGCGGCACGGGTCTCGGCCTCGCCATCGCCCGCGACATCGCCCGCGCACATGGCGGCGACATCATGCTGAGCGACTCGCCGCTCGGCGGCCTGCGCGCAACGGTGCGCCTGCCGGTCTGACCAATGATCCGCTCGACGCCGATCGAGCCGTCACCGAATGTGGTCACCGGGCTTATAGGGGCAGATCATGACGGGGTTCCGCATCGTTGCAGCGCTTGTTGCAGCCTCCCTTCTCCTATCCGCGGCGGCGGCACGCTGCGAAGAGGTTATCGATCTCGGCGGAGGTCTTTTCGGCGGCGGCCGCGCGCTTCTGAACAAGCCTGCGGGAAAACCTCGTGCGGGGCTGGTCCTGCTGACCGGCGGCGACGGCTATGTCGGCATAGGCTCCGACGGGAGCGTCGAGCGCGACGGCAACTGGATCGTACGGACCCGCGGCGCCTATCTACGCAGCGGCATCGCCAGCATCACGCTCGATGCCAATGCCGACCCGGCAAAGGCTGTGGAATACATGCGCGCTCTTGCGCCGCGCGTCATCGTCGTGGCGATGAGCCGCGGCGCGCTCAAGGTTGCCGGCACCCTGCCGGCAAGGCCGGACGGCATCGTCTTCGCCTCGGCCATGCTTGACCAGGCGCGGGACATGATCGTCGATCCCTCGCGCCTGCCCCCGACGCTCATCATCCATCATCGCCAGGACTCCTGCCGCGTGACGCTGCCGGAAACGGCCGTGAGCTTTCAACAATGGACCGGTGGCAAAGCGCGGCTGCTCTGGATCGACGGCGGCTCCTCGACCGGGAACCCATGCCAGGCCCGTGCCTATCACGGCTTCATCGGCCGCGAGGGGCAGGTCGTCTCCGCCATATCCGGTTTTGCGGGCTCGCTGCGCTAGGAACACCCGCTGATCGGCGCAAGCTGCGGCAACCGCGCGACGGCATGGTCGATGAAGGCACGCACGCGCGGCGCCGGCTGGCGCCCTCCCGGCATCACGAGCTGCACCGGTAGTGGCGCCGGCTCGAACTCCGGGAGCAGGCGCATCAGCGTTCCCGCAGCCAGATCGTCGGCCGCCTGATAGGATAGCACTTGTGCCAGCCCGCGCCCGGCGCGCGCCGCGATCAGCACCGATTCCACCTCATTGACGATGAGCCGCGGCGTCAGCACGATCCCGCTGCCGCGGCGGGCGCCCCCGAAACGCCAGGTCAGCGTCTGATTGGCCGCGACGCTCGCGATCGTCTCATGGGCCGCGATATCGGCCGGGCGGCGCAATGGCGGGCAACGGGCGAGATACGAAGGCGCTGCGACAAGGACGCGCCGGACTTCCCCGACCTTCCGCACCAGCAAGCCCGAATTCGGCAGCGGTCCGATCCGGACCGCAATCTGCAGATCCTCTTCGATCAGGTCGAGGTTCCTGTCGGCGAGCACGAGTTCGACCTGCACCTGGGGATAGCGGTCGAGAAACTCGGACACCAGCGGCGTGACATGCCGCCTGCCGAAGGCGAGCGGCGCCGTGATCCTCAGCAACCCGCTGACCGGCTCAGCCGCCGCGACGCCCAGCGCGGTTTCATAATCGGACAGGAGCCGCCGGGCTGTCGTCGCAAGCTCCCTGCCAGCATCGTTCGGCGTCAGCCGCCGCGTCGTGCGCGCAATCAGTTGGGTGCCGACGCGCTCTTCCAGCGCCGCGAGCGCACGCGTCACCGCTGGCCGCGATTTGCGAAGGCGCCGCGCGGCTCCAGCAAGGCTGCCGGCATCGACGATCGCCACGAAGATCGCAAGCTCCTCGATCCGATCCATCGCACTGTTCCATCAATTGAAATTCTGATTTGGAGAGATAGCAGATTTCGATAGTTCTTCGAAACGATCATGATCCTGCCGACCAGCAGGAGCATCGCCATGTCATCGACCGAGATCGTCCTTTACGGCACCGCCCTTTCAGGCCACGCCCACCGCGTCGAGCTGCTGTTGCGCGCCCTCGGGCTGCCCTATCGGTTCGAGCCGGCGCCCGCGGAAGTTCGGCAGAGTGCGGCGTTCCGCAGGCTCAATCCGCTCGGTCAGATTCCCGTCCTGCAGGATGGCGAGCTGACGCTCGCCGACAGCAATGCGATTATGGTCTATCTGGTGAAGCGCTACGCCCCGGACAGCGTCTGGCTGCCGGTTGACCCCGTCGGCGCGGCGCATGTCCAGCGCTGGCTCTCGATCGCTGCCGGCGAGGTCATGCACGGTCCCTCCGTGGCGCGGCTGATCACGCAATTCGGCCTGAACGACGATAAGGCGCGCGCCAAGCGCATCGCGGCACGGCTCCTCGCCTTCATGGAGGAGCATCTGGCGGAGCGCGACTACCTGGCGGCTGTTCACCCGACCCTCGCCGATCTGGCCTGCTACTCCTACGTCGCTCACGCGCCGGAGGGTGGCATCCCGCTGAGCCCCTATCCGGCCGTGCGCCGCTGGCTGGCTCGCGTCGAGGCCCTGTCCTTCTTCAAGCCGATCCCGCCTTCTCCCCTGCCGGCCGAGCTCGACGACGATGCAGCCTGACGGTCCCTTTCATACCGGCGAACTCGCCGTGCAGGCGCGGGCTGGCGTCGTCGCGCGCGGCGCCGGCATCCGCAGTTTCATGCCGGATCAGCATCGCATCTTCTTCGGGCAGCTTCCCTGGCTCTTCGCCGGCGTGCTCGATGCGGAGGGCTGGCCGCTGGCGACGACGCTCACCGGCTCGCCCGGTTTTGTGACCAGCCGGGAACCGACGAGCCTGTCGATTGCGACTCTGCCGCACCCTGACGATCCGGCATTCGAAGCGTTCCGGCCGGGCAACCCCATCGGCCTGCTCGGGCTCGAATTCGAAACCCGGCGCCGCAACCGCGCCAACGGCTGGATCGACGCGGTTGGTGTCGCCGGCTTTTCGGTTGCCGTCACCCAGAGCTTCGGCAACTGCGCCAAATATATCCAGGCGCGCAGCAGGGCCCCAAACGGCAGTGTTTCCACCGGACAACCCGCTAGTCTCTCTGGTCTCGATATGGCCGCCCGGACGTTGATCGCCAATGCCGACACGCTCTTCATTGCCAGCGCCGCTGCACTTGGGAGATCGCCAGGCGGCGCCGACATCTCCCATCGCGGCGGGCGGCCGGGCTTCGTGCGCGTCGATGGCGATACGCTGACCATCCCGGATTTCGCGGGAAACAACTACTTCAACACGCTCGGAAACCTGCTGGAGCAGCCGCGGGCAGCCCTGCTCTTCGTCGACTTCGAGACGGGCACGACACTGCAATTGCAAGGCGTGGCGGAGATCGTCTGGGACGGGCCGGAGCTTGCCGGACTGGGGGGATCGCAGCGCCTGTGGCGCTTTCACGTCACGCGGGGTTGGCGGCGCCCTCAGGCGCTGGCGCTGCGTTGGTCGGCGCCGGAATTCGCGCCGACCACTTTGCAGACCGGTCTCTGGTCTGCTCCTGCCGCTTTGATACAGGCCGGCTAGTATAGCCTTCCACCATCCGGGACGCTATGGCCCGGCCCGATCAGAACGACCTCGCCTTCGGCGTCGGGAATGCCGAGCGTCAGCACCTCCGACATGAACTTGCCGATCTGGCGCGGCGGGAAGTTGACCACGGCGAGCACCTGCCGGCCCGGAAGATCCTCGGGCCGGTAGTGCTTGGTGATCTGGGCCGAGGATTTCTTGCGGCCGATAGTGCCGCCGAAATCGATGACGAGCTTGATCGAGGGCTTGCGCGCCTCGGGATAGGGCTCGGCCTCGACGATCGTCCCGACACGGATGTCGACCTTGAGGAAATCGTCGAAGCCGATCGGCGCGGCCGGTTCGGCGGGCGTGCTCAAAATTCCTCCCACCCATTGTCGCGGGCGTCGGCATCGGCCTTGTGGGCAGTTGCCGCGCTGCCATTATAGACCTTGCTGCCGGCCCGTGGCGCGGCGGTGCGGGGCGCGGCGGCCCGCGGCGCGGGTGCGACAGCCGCCTGCATCGTCCGCGCCATCGCCTTGAGCCCGGCGATATCGCTGCCGAGTTGGAAGCGTGCGACCAGCCCCGACAGGCGATCGGCCTCCTGCGACAGGGAATGGGCCGCAGCGGTCGACTGCTCGGCCATCGCCGCGTTCTGCTGCGTCGCCTGATCCATCTCGCCGACGGCGGAGTTGACCTCCTGCAGGCCCGAGGCCTGCTCCTGCGCGGCACCGGCGATCTCCGCGACCAGCCCGGTGACGCGGGTGATCTCGGACGCCATGCGCTGGAGGGCGCCGCCGGTCTGGCCGACGAGGGCGACGCCCTTCTCGACCTCGATCGTCGAAGCGTCGATCAGCGTCTTGATCTCCTTGGCGGCGGAGGCCGAACGCTGGGCCAGCGCCCGCACTTCGGAGGCGACGACGGCGAAGCCCTTGCCGGCGTCACCGGCGCGCGCCGCCTCGACCGAGGCGTTGAGCGCGAGCAGGTTGGTCTGGAAGGCGATCTCGTCGATGACGCCGACGATCTGCGAAATCTCCTGCGCCGATTTCTCGATGCCGCCCATCGCCGTCACCGCATCGCGTACGATGCTGGTGGATTGTTCGGCCTCGGTCTTGACCTGTTCCGTCGCCTGATTGGCGAGGCGGGCACTTTCGGCGGTCTGGCGTACCGTGGCGGTCAGCTCGTCGAGCGCCGTCGCGGTCTCCTCGACCGAGGAAGCCTGTTGTTCGGTACGGCTGGCGAGGTCGTCCGCCGCCTGGCTGATCTCGGTCGAGCCCGCCTTCATGCTCTCGGTATTGGTCGCGATCTGCCGCATCGCATCCTGGAGCTTGGCGATGGCGCCGTTGAAGTCGCCCTTCAGCTTGGCGTACTCGGCGGTAAACGCCGCCTCGATCCGATAGGTCAGGTCGCCGTCGGAGAGCCGCTCCAGGCCGGTGGCGAGAGCCTGCACGACAGCGGCCTGGGTGCGCGCATGCTCGGCACGCTCGGTCTCATTGCGGCGGCGCTCGCCATCGGCGGCGCTGCGATGGTCCGCTGCTTCCTCCTCGGTGCGCAGCTTGTCGGCCTCCATCGCCTCCTTGGCCAGGGCCGCATCGCGGAAGACCTCCAGCGAGCGGGCCATCGAGCCCACCTCGTCGGAGCGCTCCTGATGCTCGATCACAGTGTCGAGCTGCCCCGAGGCGAGGCCGTCCATCGAACCCTTCAGCGAACGCAGCATGCTGGTGGCGCGGCGGCTCAGCACGACGACGAGACCGAGCATGAGAAGGCCGAGCGGCACGAGCACCTTGGCGACGCCCGCGACCATGCTCATGAAGGCGGAGTCGACATCCTGCACATGCAGGCCGGAGCCAACCACCCACTGCCATTTCGGAATGCCGACGACATAGGAGATCTTGAGAGATGGCTGCTTGTCGCCGGCCTTGAGCCAGCCATAGTCGAGGAAGCCCTCGCCTTTCGCCTTCACCAGCGCGATCATGTCCTGAACGAAGAACTTGCCCTCCGCGTCCTTGAGCGGCTTCATGTCCGTCGACTGGATCTTCTTATTGGCATGCAGGACGCTGATGCCGTCATAGTTGACGAGGAAGTAGTAGTTTCCGTCGTCGAAACGGGCATTGCCGAGGGCCGCCATCGCCATATTCTTGGCGTCGTCTTCCTTGAGCTCGCCGGCCTCGACCCGCGCCAGATAGCCTTTCACCGTCGTCGCAGCAGCCTCGACAAGATTCTTCATCTCGCCGCGCTTCAGCGCGATCATCTCGTTGCGGGCGGCGTTCAACGTGTAGCCGACGCTGCCGACGGCGATCAGCACGGCCAGGGCTGCGATCAGGGCGAATGAGCGGCTGATCGACAGGGTCGCAAGCTTCTTGAAGAAAGACATACGCGTTTCCTGCGCAGGAGGGACCCTTCACCTCGCGCAAATTGACTAAAACGCGCTTAACACCGACCCATTTCGGCCACATTTGCGCCGCTGTCAGGCAGCGGCGAGCCGGCTCAGATCGCCGGCGCGTAATCCTCGTTGTCCTCGCCGCGCTCCGACGCGCGCTCACGCCGGCGCGTCTTCAGCGGCCGGCCGGAACAGATCGCCCGCGCCAGCCCTCTGAAGGGCGCCGTCAGGCGATGCATGTCCTCCGCCCGGGCCAGGATGCAACTGGCCAGCTTCAGCTCGCGATCGAGCCGCGCCATGGTCTTCGACAATTCAGGCTGATCGTCATGGAGCCAGGTTTCGGACACCCGCGCCATCAGCAGGACCGCGCCCTGCACCCGGAGATGACCGAGGGCATCCTCGGTCGGAATGCCGGCGGATGCCAGCATGTAGCGCCAGGAATTGACCGCGCCGCGATTGAGCGCCGCCAGCGCCAGCGGATCGCGCCGGATGACCGGCACGATCTTGCGCAGGCCCGCCTTGTACGGCGCCATCGCATCGAGCCGGCGCATCACCAGATCGAACATTCGCTCCTTGGCGGGCTCCCCCGCCAGATCCTCCGAGGTGCCGGCCAGAACCGCGTCGTCGACGAGGCGCGTGACCCCGCCCAGCATCGCGAGCTTGGAGGGGAAGAGCGCACGCAGCTGCGCCAGCGTCAACCCGGCCTCACCGGCGATATCCGGCAGCTCGATCTGGTCCCACGCACGCTCGGCGGCGAGCTTCATCAGCGCATCGACGGCGCGCTTGCGCGGCTCGGCGGAATTGGCAGCCGGCATCGGCTCGGCGCCTGCCGGCGGCGTGGAAACGGGTTTGCGGACCATGGGGACAGCTCCTCTCGCTTCGCGTCGAAAAGAGGTTAGGCCGCTATCGTGGCATGTGGAAGGCCGATTAGCCGGAAAGCTCCCCGGCGCGACGTTTCGCGGCAGCCACCGCCTTGTTCATCAGCGGCTTCAGGCCGTCATCCGCCATCAGCACTTCGAGCGCGGCAGCCGTGGTGCCGCCCGGCGAGGTCACGTTCTGACGCAGCGTTCCCGGCGGCAGCGGCGACTGGAACAGCAATTCGCCCGCGCCCTCCACCGTCGCCCGCGCCAGCCGCTCCGCCACGTCTGCAGGCAGCCCCGCCGCAGCCCCGGCTGCGGCCAGGCATTCAACCAGATGGAAGACATAGGCCGGGCCTGAGCCCGACACTGCCGTGACGGCGTCGATCAGCCCCTCATCGTCGAGCCACTCGACCTTGCCGATGCTGCCGAGCAGCGCATCGGCGCTGGCGCGCTGCGCCGCGCTCACGCCCTTGCCGGGCGCGGCAGCCGTCACGCCGCGCTGCACCGAGGCCGGCAGATTCGGCATCGCGCGAATGATCGCGGCGGCGTTCGGCAGGCGCGCCGCGAGGTCACCGAGCGTCTTGCCGGCCAGGATCGAGATCAGCAGCGTGCGGGGGTGGATGAATGCCTGGACGGCCGGCGCGGCGGTATCCAGCATCTGAGGCTTGGTCGCGAGGACGACGACATCGGCCGCCGGGATCTCCTTCGCGGAAGGATTAAGCCGCATCCCCTTCTCGCCGGCGAGTTCGACCATCTCGTCCGAGGGCTTGGGATCGATCAGGCTGATGCCCTTGGGATCGATACCGATGCGCAGCCAGCCCTCCAGCATCGCTCCGCCCATCTTGCCGGCGCCGATGAGGACGAGCGATTGCGGAAGGAAATTCGACATGGTGGTTCTCGTCGCTTGGGACCAGGGCGTCATGCCGGCGCTTGCGCCGGGCATCCCAGGACCAGAGCCTGCAAGGGCTGGCCGGGTCAAGCCCGGCCGTGACGGCATTGCGGCCGCTCAGGCTTCGCCGATCGTCTCCAGGATGGCGCCTTCCATGCCCTCCTTGGCCGTCTTGCCGGCCCAGACGACGAACTGGAAAGCCTGATAGTAGCGCTCACAGGCCTCGACTGCCGTCTTGACCAGCGCCGCCGCCTGCTCGTCGGTCGGCTCTGCCCCGCCGGACAGCAGCAGGGCATGACGATACATCACCACGCTCTCGGTGCTCCAGAGATCGAAATGGCCGAGCCAGAGCTGCTCGTTGACAAGGCTTACGAGTTGCAGGACCTCGCCGCGCCGCCGCTCCGGCACCTTGAGATCGAAGGCGCAGGCGATGTGCAGCGCCTCGACCTCCGCGAGCCAGGTGATCGCGACGTGATACTCCGACCAGCCGCCGACAACGGAAACCGAGAGTTCGTCCTCGCTGTCGCGATCGAAGGACCAGTCATTGAGAGCGGCCAGGCGTTCAAACAGGTCGAGGGGGTTGGAAGGCCGATCCAGCTCGGCATCCATATCGAGTTCTATCATGCCCTAAGGTCCACCTTCCGGACGCTGGCGCATCCGGCGCGTTCGAGAACAGGAACACGGCGACTGGAAAGCCGAAGGAACGCAACACACCTCCGGAACGCCCCTGGGAGAGCGGCCCCATCCGTCGGCCAGAAGCGAATCCGCCCGACGAATCAATTCTTTCCACCGACGATAGCGCAGGCGCTGTGACGCTCCCAACACAGAGCGAAGGTCCGCGGATTCGGCCGGTGGGCTCAATCCCCCTAAGCTGCTGTCCACAACACATGGCTGTGGACATGACGTCACGACATGAAAGCTGTCGTTTGCACGCAGCCCCGTCAGGGCTTGCCGGTCAGGACTTGCCGAGCTTCTCCTCAAGCGCGGTAAGACGCGCCGCGAGCTTGTCGTTCTCCTCGCGGGCGATCAGCGCCATCTCGCGCACCGCCTCGAATTCCTCGCGCGTGACGACGTCGAGATCGCGCAGCAGGCGCTCGATCTGCGTCTTCACCACGGTCTCGACCTCCCGGCGCACGCCTTGCGCGGCTCCGGCTGCATCGGTGGCGAGGCGGGCGATGTCGTCGAGGATGCGGTTGCCGGGGTTCACCATGGCTCTCTCCCATCGGGGCGAAACTTTCAGAGCAAAGCCTATAGGCAGCGCGGACCGGCGCCGCAATTGCGACCGAGGCCGATTGCCGGGAGGCCATGGGCACGATCAGATGCCCGCCCGGCTTGAGGAGACGCATCATGGCCCTGCATTTCACGCCCACCGAATTTGCCCGCCGCCGCACAGCCCTCCTCGCCGCGATGCAGGCAGACCGGCTCGACGCGCTCTTTCTGTTTCAACAGGAATCGATGTTCTGGCTGACCGGCTATGACACCTTCGGCTTCTGCTTCTTCCAGTGTCTCGTCGTCAGGGCCGACGGGACCATGGCGCTGCTGACCCGCTCGGCAGATCTCCGCCAGGCACAGCACACTTCCAACCTCGACGACACCCGCATCTGGAAGGACGGACGCGACGCCAATCCGGCCAGCGACCTCCTGGCGCTCGCGCGCGATCTTGGCCTGTCCGGCAAGCGCATCGGCGTCGAGTTCGAGTCCTACGGCCTTGTCGCCTCGAACTACCGCAAGCTGGACGCCGCCTTCACCGGCCAGGCCGAGCTCCTCGACGCCTCGGCGATCGTCACGCGGCTGCGCGCCGTGAAATCGGACGAGGAGGTCGTCTATGTCCGCCGCGCGGCAGCGCTGGCCGACGCGGCCGACCGGGCAGCTCTCGACGCCATCCGGGCCGGCACCGACGAGGGCGAGATCCTCGCCGCCCAGCACAACGCGATATTCGCGGGCGGCGGCGACTACCCGGCCAACGAATTCATCATCGGCTCGGATCGAGACGCCCTGCTCTGCCGCTACAAATCCGGCCGACGCAGGCTCGGCGCCAACGACCAGATCACGCTCGAATTCGCCGGCGTCGACCGGCACTACCATGTCGCGGCGATGCGTACCGTCGTGGTCGGCGATCCCCGCCCTCTGCACCGCCCCTATCATGCCGCCGCCCGCGACGCGCTGCTCGCCTGCGAGGCCGCGCTGAAGCCGGGCCGCACCGCCGGCGATGTCTTCGCTGCCCATGCCCGCGTCTTCGACGAGCACGGCCTCGCACAGCACCGGCTCAACGCCTGCGGCTATTCGCTGGGCGCCAAATTCACACCGTCCTGGATGGACTGGCCGATGTTCTACGAGGCCAATGACTGGGAGATCGTGCCGGGGATGGTGATGTTCGCCCACATGATCCTGATGGATTCCGACAGCGAGACCGCGATGTGCCTGGGCCGCACCTATCTGGTGGGCAAGGAGGGCGCCGAGGCGCTGAATTTGCCTGAGCTGGACCTCGTCCTCCGTTAAGCCTAGAAAAGCTGCACAGGGAATCTCGAAGCAGTCCACAGCCCAAAGGGCGGGAGGCGTCATGATCAACCGTTTGAGCGGCCTCGTTCTGGGGCCGGTTTTTGCGCTGGCGCTCGCCGGATGCCAGGAAACCAGCCAGACCGCAGCCCGCCCGCGCGTCGATGCACCGGGCGTTCCGGTCTCGGTCCAGAGTATTTCCGGGGCGCCGGAAGACGTCACCACCAGCTTCGCCGGCCTGCTCGGCGAGGCCGCGGCCGAGCGCAAGATGGAGATCGTTCCGGGCAACAAGCCGGCGCGCTTCCGCGTCAAGGGCTATCTCACGGCACAGCCGACGGAGGACGGCCAGACGTCGCTCGCCTTCGTCTGGGACGTCTACGACTCGACGAAGCAGCGCGCCCAGCGTGTTCAGGGCGAGAGCATCGGCCGGCGCAGCAGCAGCTCCGATCCCTGGGCCGGCATCGACCGGACCATCGTCGCCAAGGCCGCCTCCGACTCGATGGATGCGATCGCGAGCTTCCTCGTCACCACCCCGGCTGTCGAGGCGCTGGGCGGCGACAAGGACAAGAAGGCCGACAAGCCGGCGAAGCCTGCCACCAAAGTCGCCGCTACCACCGACAAGAAAAAGAGCTGAACGCCCGCGTTCGCTCCCTTCGGCGACGCAGCGTCAGTGGATTCCGGGTCACGCCGGCGCCGCGAGCGCTTTTTGCGCAGCGATATTGCAGCGCAGCGGTCGACTCCATGTCATCGCACTGTTAAGAGCCGTTCGAATTGAGCCGGCCTAGCCGGCTCGTGCCCCGCCTTGTCCAACGGTGCGCCACGGCATGCCCTCTCATTTCAAAGTCGTCGCCGGCAACTCCAACCGGCCGCTTGCAGATGCCATCTGCAGCCATCTCAGCATTCCTCTCGCCAAGGCCACGGTGCGGCGCTTTGCCGACATGGAGGTCTTCGTCGAGATCCAGGAGAATGTGCGCGGGCAGGATGTCTTCGTCATCCAGTCCACCTCGTTCCCCACCAACGACCACCTGATGGAGCTGCTGATCATCACCGATGCGCTGCGCCGCTCCTCGGCGCGCCGCATCACGGCGGTGATCCCCTATTTCGGCTATGCCAGGCAGGATCGGCGCGCGTCGGGCCGCACCCCGATCTCGGCCAAGCTGGTCGCCAACCTCATCGCCCATGCCGGCGTCGACCGCGTGCTGACGCTCGATCTCCACGCCGGCCAGATCCAGGGCTTCTTCGACATCCCGACCGACAACTTGTTCGGCGCCCCGCTCATGGCGCGCGACATCAAGGACCGGCTGGAGTGGAAGAACGCCATGGTCGTGTCGCCGGACGTCGGCGGCGTGGTCCGCGCCCGCGCGCTCGCCAAGCGAATCGACGCTCCGCTCGCCATCGTCGACAAGCGCCGCGACCGGCCGGGCGAATCGGAAGTGATGAACATCATCGGCTCGGTCGAGGGCCGGTCCTGCATCCTGATCGACGACATCGTCGACTCCGGCGGCACGCTGGTGAACGCCGCCGAGGCCCTGCTCGAGCAGGGCGCCAAGGAGGTCTACGCCTACATCACCCATGGCGTGCTCTCGGGCGGCGCGGTCGCCCGCATCGCTTCCTCGAAGCTCAAGGAACTGGTCATCACCGACTCGATCATGCCGACCGAGGCGGTGAAGGTCGCGCGCAATATCCGCGTCATCTCCATCGCCGGGCTGATGGGCGAGGCGATCGAGCGCACGGCGAGCGAGACCAGCGTGTCCAGCCTGTTCGACTGAGGATGGTCACTTGAGGTCCGGCGCGCTCGTCCTGTTTTCCGGCGGCCAGGACTCCACCACCGTGCTGGCCTGGGCGCTCGATCGTTTCGACACCGTCGAGACGATCGGCTTCGACTACGGCCAGCGTCACCTCGTCGAGATGGAGTGCCGCCTCGCCATTCGGGAGAAGCTGCCGACGCTCTCCTCCGGCTATGCCGAGCGGCTCGGCCCCGATCATCTCGTCGATCTGAAGGCGCTCGGCGCGATTTCGGAAACCGCGCTGACGCGCGAGACCGAAATCAGCTTCGCCGAGACCGGCCTGCCGACCACCTTCGTGCCCGGCCGCAACCTGATCTTCCTGACATTCGCCGCAGCCCTCGCCTATCGGCGCGGCCTGAAGCACATCGTCCTCGGCGTCTGCGAGACCGACTATTCCGGCTATCCCGATTGCCGGGACGATACGATCAAGGCGATGCAGGTGGCGCTCGGCCTCGGCCTCGACCGCCGGCTCGTGCTCCACACGCCGCTGATGTGGCGCGACAAGGCGCAGACCTTCGCTCTGGCGCGGGAACTCGGCGGGCAGGCCCTCCTCGACCTCGTCCTGGAGGAAACCCATAGCTGCTATCTGGGCGACAGGACGACCCGGCACGGCTGGGGTTTCGGCTGCGGCCATTGCCCGGCCTGCGATTTGCGCGCAAAAGGCTTCGCGGCCTATCTCGTGTCACCCGACGACAGCGGACCCTCTTATGAATCGTGATCACCAGCGGCGGCTCGAAGGCATCGTCGCGCTCGTGCTGTTCGGTCTCACCATTCCGGCGGCCAACTGGCTCATCGGCAATGCCGGCACCGTCTGCGTGCCGAACGGCCCCTGCCTCGTGCCGGTCTGGCCGGGGATCATGGCGCCGAGCGGCGTCCTGATGGTCGGGCTTGCGCTCGTGCTGCGCGACCTCGTGCAGCGCCGTCTCGGTACGCTTGCGGGGCTCGGCGCGATCGCCGTCGGCGCGCTGATCTCGGCCCTGCTTGCCCCCGCGGCCATCGTGATCGCCTCCGTCTCGGCCTTCCTGCTGTCGGAGCTCGCCGATTTCGCCATCTACACGCCCCTGCAGCGCCGCCGCTTCCTGACGGCGGTCTTCGCCTCCGGCATCGTCGGCCTCGTCGTCGACAGCATCGTCTTCCTGCACCTCGCCTTCGGCAGCCTGGATTTCCTTGCCGGCCAGGTCATCGGCAAGGCCTGGATGGTGCTGTTCGCGCTGCCGCTGATGCATCTGCTGCGCCGCCGCGACGAGCGCCTGGGCCTCGCCGCCGCCTGAGCGGATAAAGTTTGAATTGGCCCCTCAATCGGCCCTTAAGCCGATTGAGTTAGAATTTGCGTTCTGCGACAAGCCCTTCTCTGTCGGGAACAGCGTGATCAAGCCCTCCGACCGCCTGCAGGCCCTGCAGAACGATATTCTGGAAGACATCGCGCGCGGGGAAACGCTCGCCTTGTGCATGGAACGGCTGTGCCACCGGGCGGAAGCGATCTCGCCCGGCGTGATCTGTTCGGTCGTGACGGTCGATGATGAGGGTCATCTGCGCCCCCTCGCCTCGCCGAGTCTCCCCGATCACTATGCCGCCGCCATCGCCGGCACGCCGACGGGCCCCCGTGCCGGCTCCTGTGGCACCGCGGTCCATCGCGCTGTCCCCGTCGAGGTGACTGACATCGCGACCGACCCGCTCTGGGCAGCCTATACGCAGCTCGTCCTGCCGCTCGGCCTCAGAGCCTGCTGGTCGACCCCGATCAAGGCACGGGACGGCCGCGTCGTCGGTGCCTTCGCCTTCTATTTCCGCAAGCCCCGCCGGCCGCGAGCTCTCGAGCGCCGCATCGTCGCGACCTGCGTCCACCTCTGCGCCATTGCGATCGAGCACGACGAAGTGCGCGCCCGCAATCACCATCTCGCCTATTTCGACACGCTGACCAGGCTGCCGAACCGGGCCCAGTTCAACGACGCCATCACCGCAATGAGCACGGCTTCGCGGCGCTACGGGCTGATGCTGATCGATATCGATCACCTCAAAACGGTGAACGATACGCTCGGCCACGCCGCCGGCGACAGTCTTATCGCCGGCGTCGGCGACCGCCTGAACACGGCCCTGATCGGTTGCCTGTCCTGCCGGATCGGTGGCGACGAATTCGCCGTCCTGGTCCCGGATTGCGACAGTCCCGCTCGAATGCGCAGCCTCGCCTCCGCCGCTCTCGCCGCAATCGCCGCGGCGCCGCTGGAGCATGATGGGCACAGCATTCAGCCGAGCGTCACGATCGGCGGCGCGCTCGCCGGCGAGGATGGCGAGGACAGCGTGACGCTGCGGCAGAATGCCGATCTCGCGCTGTACCATGCCAAGGAGACCCGCCGCGGCCGCTATGTGCGCTTCCGCCGGAAGCTGCGTAGCGCGATGATGCATCGCACCCGCATCCGCAAGGATGTCGACGGCGCGCTCGGCGGCGAGCGCATCGTGCCGTACTACCAGCCGATCATCCGGCTCGACACCGCCGAGATCGTCGGCGTCGAGGCCCTCGCACGCATGCGGCAGGACGACGGGCGCATCGTCACGGCCGGCGAATTTCAGGAAGCTTTGCAGGATCCCAAGATCGCCCACCGCATCACCACACAGATGCTGGCTTCGGTCGCGTCCGACATGGCCGAATGGCAAAGCGCAGGCCTGCATATCCACCACGCCAGCGTGAACGTCACATCGGCCGACTTCCAGAAGGGGGACCTGGCGCAACGCGTGGCCCGGGCGCTCGACAAGGCCGGTCTGCCGATGCGCCACCTCGTCGTCGAGGTGACCGAGCAGGTCTTCATGGGCAGCCGCAGGGACGGTGTTGCGCGGACGATGGAAGCGCTGCGCGCTTGCGGCATGCTGGTCGCGCTGGACGATTTCGGCACCGGTTTCGCCTCGCTGACCCATCTGCTCGATTTTCCGATCGACATCATCAAGATCGACCGCTCCTTCGTCAGCGCGATCGACAGCGGCGCCCGCAGTGCCGTCATCGTCGAATCCCTGCTGACGATGACACGCCGTCTCGGCATGAAGATCATCGCCGAAGGCATCGAGACGCAGTCGCAAGCTCAGCGTCTCGAGGAGATGGGCTGCCGTTTCGGGCAGGGCTTTCTCTATTCGCCGCCTGTGCCGGCGCTGGTCATCCGTGAGCTCCTGCAACGCTTCGGCCAGGCAACCCCGGCCACTGCGCTCCAGCGCGAAGCCGTCGCCAACGCCGCCTGACGCAACGGGGTTGAGATTGCGCCGGTTTTAGCCTATGAGCAGCCGCGCGTCCCGCTGACACCCTTGGAGGCTCTGGACGCGCAAGCCGATGGCCGCCACGAGGCGGCCTTGTCATTTACAAGTCAAGGACATCCAACATGACCGCCGTGAAGCAAATCGAGGCTTCGGCGCGCGCGCAGGTCGGCAAGGGGGCCGCCCGTGCTGTTCGCCGCCAGGGCCAGACGCCTGCCGTGATCTATGGTGGGGGCGCCGCTCCCGAAGCCATCGCGCTCGACGCCAACAAGACCCGCCAGCTGATTTTCGGCGGCCACTTCCTGACCACGATCTTCGAGATCAGCGTCGCGGGCAAGAAGCAGCGCGTCATTCCGCGCGACTACCAGCTCGACCCGGTCAAGGACTTCCCGATCCACGTCGACTTCCTGCGCGTCGCCAAGGGCCAGACCGTCACGGTCCAGGTCCCGGTTCACGTCACCGGTCAGGAAGCCAGCCCCGGCGTCAAGGCCGGCGGCCTGGTCCAGATCATCGAGCACGCACTTGAGGTCACCGTCGAGCCCGACAGCATTCCGGAGTCCATCGACGTGTCGGTGGCCGGCCTGAACGTCGGCGACTCCGTCCACGCCGATGCCATCAAGCTCCCGGCCGGTGCCAAGCTTTCCATCGGTTCGGACGCCACGATCATTGCGATCTCCGCGCCGACCGTCGAGGCAGAGCCCGCTGCCGACGCAGCCGCCGAGGCTCCGGCCGAAGCCAAGGCGTGAGAAACGGCGCCGTCTGGCGCCGCTTCCGCCTCATTCAATCTACCGAGACGGCCGGGTTTTCCCGGCCGTCTTGCTTTGGCATCGGACCGAAAAGTGGAATCCACTTCTTCGGATGAATCCGATGCTGATCCATGAGCCTGCCGGAGTTCCGCCATGCTGATCTTTGCCGGCCTCGGCAATCCCGGCGCGCGCTATGCCCGCAACCGGCACAATATCGGCTTCATGGCCGTCGAGGAGATCGCCCGCCTCCATCGCGCCTCGCCCTGGCGCGTGCGTTTCCAGGCGGAATCCTGCGAAGCCACGATCGGCGGCGAGAAGGTGATCCTGCTCAAGCCGCAGACCTACATGAACGAATCGGGCCGCTCGATCGGTGAGGCCGCGCGCTTCTTCAAGATCGCGCCTGCGGACGTCGTCGTCTTCCATGACGAGCTCGACCTGGCTCCCGCGAAGCTGCGCGTGAAGCTCGGCGGCGGCAATGCCGGCCACAATGGCCTGCGCTCGACCACGGCCGCGATCGGCAATGACTACCGCCGCGTCCGCATGGGCATCGGCCATCCCGGCCTGAAAGAGCTGGTCCATGGCTATGTGCTGAATGATTTCGGCAAGGCCGAGCAGCCCTGGGTCGAGGACCTCTGCACGGCCTGCGCCGATCACGCGCCCCTTCTCGCAGCCCATGACGACACGGGCTTCCAGAACAAGGTGCATCTCTTCATGGACGCACGCGGCCATGGCGCCGTGAAGCGACTGGGCGAGAAGAGCGAAGGCTGAACGTCAGAGCGGCAGTTTCGCGCCCGATTTCGCGACCGTCACGCGGCTCGTGCTGTAGCTGCCATCGGCCTGCCGGCTCGCCGTCATCGCGACCTGGGCGCCGGGCGTGAGCTCGCTCGCCTCGGCCGGTGCCGCCATCAGGATGGTCGCCTCAGGCGTGATCGCAACCTTCTGCTCGCCGCCGGGATAGCTCAGGACGAGATTGGCGCCGTCGACCCATGCAACCGTCTCGGCCACGGTCGCGTTCGTCATGGTCGCGTCAGGCAGCACCGCCCAGGGGCGGTGCCCCTCCCCGGTCCCGCGCTGCGTCTCCGGGAAGATCATGACCTGCACCGCCAACAGCGTGCCGTCCGGCTGGGGCTTCGCGCCGACCCCGATGAAACTCCCCTTCGCGATGTCGGACGCCTTGGCCGGTACAACCCCGCCGGTGGAGAAACCCGGCGCAAGCGCGACTTTCACCTCCCGCCCGTCAGCCGCCTTGAGGTCCAGCGTCGAGCCTTCTACGCGCTCCACCGTGCCACGCAATCGCGTCCCCGGCGCCTGCGCGACGGCCAGGCCTCCGGCCAGAGCGAAGATCGACAGGGTGAGTGCGAAACCAAAACGATTCATGGCGATGCTCCGAACCGCGCAGGCGAACGCGGCAGGCGATCCAGCATCAGCATCCGACCCCTCGCCATGCACGTTCGCGTGAGCGGCGCATCGGCCAGAAGGCGCGCGGCACTTGTCTTTATCGCGCAAGCCCCCCAATAAGGCCGCAACTTTCAAAGCTTCACGCCCGGCGGCGGCTCCGTCCGCGGGCAACGGAACAGGCGACCATGGGCTTCAAATGCGGAATCGTCGGCCTGCCGAATGTCGGCAAGTCGACCCTCTTCAACGCGCTGACGCAGACTGCCGCGGCGCAGGCCGCCAACTACCCGTTCTGCACCATCGAGCCGAATGTCGGCGATGTCGCGGTGCCCGACGAGCGGCTTGAGCAACTCGCCGCCATCGCCGGCTCGAAGGAGATCATCCCGACGCGACTGACCTTCGTCGACATCGCCGGCCTCGTGCGCGGCGCCTCGAAGGGCGAAGGGCTGGGCAACCAGTTTCTCGCCAATATCCGCGAATGCGACGCCATCGCCCATGTCGTGCGCTGCTTCGAAGACGGCGACATCACCCATGTTGAAGGCAAGGTCGCGCCCATCGACGACATCGAGATCATCGAGACCGAGCTGATGCTCGCCGATCTCGAAAGCCTCGAGAAGCGCGTCCAGCCACTGGAGAAGAAGGCCAAAACCGGCGACAAGGACGCCAAAGAACTGGCCGATCTGATGAACCGCTGCCTCGTGCTGCTACGCGACGGCAAGCCGGCCCGCCTCGTCCAGGTCGCAGCCGAGGAGCGCCGGCCTTTCGAGCTGCTCGGCCTGCTCTCGTCCAAGCCCGTGCTCTATGTCTGCAATGTCGAGGAAGCCAGCGCCGACAAAGGCAACGCCTTCTCCGAGCAGGTGAAGAAGCGCGCCGCCGAGGAAGGCGCCGTCGCCGTCGTCGTCTCGGCCAAGATCGAGAGCGAGATCGCGGTTCTGCCGCCCGAGGAGCAGACCGAATATCTGGAAGCCGTGGGACTGGAGGAGCCGGGGCTCAACCGTGTCATCCGCGCCGGCTACAGCCTGCTCAACCTCGTGACCTATTTCACCGTCGGCCCGAAGGAAGCCCGCGCCTGGACGATCGAGAAGGGCACCAAGGGGCCGCAGGCCGCCGGCGTGATCCATACCGATTTCGAGAAGGGCTACATCCGCGCCGAGACGATCGCCTATGACGACTACGTCGCCAACAAGGGCGAGTCGGGCGCGCGCGAAGCCGGCAAGTTCCGCCTCGAAGGCAAGGAGTACGTCGTCGCCGACGGAGACGTGCTGCACTTCCGTTTCGCGACCTGAGAAAGCCCGCCGATGCTGCAGTTCGAGGATTTCGTCCCAGGCGAGAGCGTCCTCTCGCACAGCATCGCCGTCTCTGAGGACGATATCGTCGCCTTCGCCTCGCGCTATGACGCGCAGGACTTCCATGTCGATCCGGAAGCCGCGAAGGCGAGCTTCGTCGGCCGCCTGATCGGCTCCGGCTGGCATAGCTGCTCGCTGCTGATGCGGCTGATGGCGGAGAGCTTCCTGCTCGACTCGACCGGCATGGGCGCGCCGGGCATCGAGGAGGTGAAGTGGCTGCGCCCGCTCCTTCCCGGCGACAGCGTCACCGCCCGCCGCACCGTGATCGAGACCAAGACCTCCCGCTCGCGGCCCGAAATGGGCCTCGTGCGCTTCCGGCTCGAATTGCTCAACCAGCGCGGTGAACCGCTGCTTGAGCAAATCAACTGGATCATGTTCGGCCGGAAGGATTCCGGCGTCTCCCCTCAGCCGCAGGGCGATTGGCTCGCGCATTCGCCGCGCTACGAACGCCCGGCCTTGGAGAGCCCGCTTGAGGCGCCTTCAGAAGGTCCCGAGCCCACCCGCTTCTTCGAGGAGCTCGCCATCGGCAGCCGCCACGAGCTCGGCAGCTTCGTCTTCACCGCGGATGAAATCATCGCCTTCGCCCGTAGCTTCGACCCGCAGCCCTTCCACATGGACGAGGCGGCGGCGCGCGTCAGCCTGTTCGGCCGGCTCGCCGCTTCAGGTTGGCATACCGCGGCGGTCTGGATGGCGACCATGGTTTCGCACCGCAGGCGCCAGCTCGCCGCGACGACCGGGCGCCCTGCCCGCCTCGGCCCCTCGCCCGGCTTCAGGAATCTGCGCTGGTCGAAGCCGGTCCTCGCCGGCGATCGCATCACCTATTTCTCGGAGGTGGTGGATAAGCGCGAGAGCGCCTCGCGCCCGCAATGGGGCCTGTTCTTCCACCGCAACACCGGCATCAACCAGCGCGGCGAAGAGGTCTTCCGCTTCGACGGCTGCGTCTTCGTCGAGCGGAAACCCGCCTGATCCCAAATCCCGACTGCCGTCCCTGTAGACGGCAGTCTCGGCGAAGCCGGGCCAGCGTCAGGGCTTCGGCTCGACCAGCTCGGACCTCTGACCTTCGATCGCCTTGAAGGGATTGAGATAGGATTCCCTTGCCTTTGCAGCCGGCAAAGGGGGAATTCTCAGATCCCAAGTCTCGGTCAGCGCGCGGTCACCTTGCTTCAGCACTGCGCGCAAATCGGACGACACCGCCGGATTCTTGACCTTTACCCTATAGGTCAGGCGCCAGCCCTGAATGGCCGGGTTGGGTTGAAGGTCGGTTCCGACGATCTCGACATTGTCGTTGGCCGTGACCTCGGCCGTGATCTTCGCCTGCGGCGAAAGCTTGCGCAACGAAGGCCCCTTGAAGTCGATCAGGAACGCCTGCGTCCCGTCGCCCGCGCGAATGAGGTTGGACTGATAGAACTCCCCGGTAGAGCGTATGGTCTGCCAGACATAGGACGTACCGTCCTTCAAGATCGCCGGCTCGTCCATCGTCCAGTGCATCCTATAGTCGAACTGCAGCGGCTGGCCCGGCGCCGGCATGCTCTCCGGCACCCAGAAGGCGACGATGTTGTCGTTGGTCTCGTCCGCCGTCGGGATTTCGACGAGACGCACGCTGCCCTTGCCCCAATTGTTGGTCGGCTCGATCCAGGCGCTCGGGCGCAGATCGTACCGATCCTTCAGATCTTCGTAGCGCGTGAAGGAGCGTCCACGCTGGAGCAGCCCGAAGCCCTTCGGATTCTCGGCCGGGAAATTGGTGACGGCCACCGCGGATGGCGGGTTGCCGAGCGGGCTCCAGGTCCACTTGCCGTCGCCGCCTTGAATGGCGAGCCCGTTGGAATCATGGATGGCCGGCCGGAAGTTATAGGTCGGCGAAGGCTGGTTGGGGCCGAAGAGGAACATGCTGGTCAGCGGCGCGATGCCGAGCGTGCGCGGCGCCGCCCCCTCGCGCATGAAGACGCGCGCCTTGACGTTCAGCACTGTGTCGGCGCCCGGCACCAGCGTGAATTCATAAGCGCCGGTCGCCCGTGGCGAATCCATCAGCGCATAGAAGGTCAGCTGCTTGTCCTGGGGCTTCGGGCGGCGCAGCCAGAATTCGCGGAATTTGGGGAACTCCTCGGTGATCGGCAGCCCGGTATCGATGGCCAGGCCGCGCCCCGAGAGGCCGTAGATCTGTCCCTTGCCGATGACGCGGAAATAGCTCGCGCCCAGCACGCTCATGATCTCGTCGAGCTTGCCGGCCTGGTTGATCGGATAGACCACCCGGAAACCGGCCCAGCCGAGCTTGCTGGTCTCGGCCGGGTCGAAATGCAGGTCGGCAAAGTCGAAACGCCCGGCGTCATAGGGTATCTCGTGCACGGCGCCGTTGACGATCTCGTTGATCTTCACCGGCGTGTTGAACTGCATGCCCTGATGATAGAAGGCCAGCTTGAAGGGCGTCCGCAATTCCGTCCAGGCGAAGCGGTCACGCCGCGGTTGCATCTTCTGATAGTCGGCGAATTGCATCTTGCTGAACACGTCGGGCAGGTTGCTGACCGGGGTCACGTAAGGCTTGTCCGCCAGCGCCTTCGCCTTCGCGAGCACGTCCTCGAGCCCGAAATCCGCCAGACGCTTCTGCGCGAAGGCAGAGGTCCCGACGAGCGCTCCGAGCGCCAGGCAGCCGGCAGCCAGGCTCAACCGGGCCAAACCCGACCTGCTGCAGGTCGCTGCGCATTGCCTCAAAGCCAACACCAGCATGCGTCGGGCCGAAGAAGAAAACCGGGCCATATCAAGGGCCCCGTCACCAGAACGGGTCGACAAGCTCACAACAGCTCCTTAAAGATGCACGCTGGCGGGGCGGAGTGCGCCCGTCCCATGTCGGGAGCGGCGCACGCGAGCACAAATGCCCATCATCGACACAAGGGTCAAGGAAGAGCGTCGTTCTTCCGCAACCGCTCCGCGCCGCCCTTGGCCTTCGTCAACCTGAATGAACGAACTCAGCATGAACAATTCGAACGGTACGCCGGTCGCTGATGGGCTGGATGCGATGCCTTGTACTGATGAGACGGAGAAGGGCCTGTCCCGGCGCCAGGCCTTGGGCGCGATGGCTTCGGTCGCGATGGCAGCGGGAATGACGGCGCAATCGGCCGCAGCAGCGCCGAAACAGGCCCTCAACCTGACCGGCCCCGTCAGCAAGCAGGCGTTCATCGACGACCTGATCAAGCGCATGACGGTCGAGGAAAAGATCGGCCAGCTCCGCCTGATCAGCATCGGCCCCGAGATGCCGCATGCCAAGCTGATGGACGAGGTCGCGGCCGGGCGCATCGCCGGCTCATTCAACACCGTCATCCGGCGCGACAATCGGCCGCTGCAGGAAGCGGCCGTCAAGCGCAGCCGCCTGAAGATCCCGCTCTTCTTCGCCTATGACGTAGTCCACGGCCACCGCACCACCTTCCCCATCCCGCTCGGGCTGGCGGCGAGCTTCGACATGGCCACGATCGAGCGGATGGCCCGCGTCTCGGCCATCGAGGCCTGCAACGACGGCGTGGACATGACTTTCGCGCCGATGGTCGACATCAGCCGCGATCCGCGCTGGGGCCGCACCTCGGAGGGCTTCGGCGAAGACCCCTATCTCGTTTCCGAATGCGCAAGGGCCAGCGTCCGCGGCTTCCAGGGCGACGCGACCGACCGCCCGGACAGCATCATGGCGGCGGTCAAGCACTTCGCGCTTTACGGCGCCGTCGAGGGCGGGCGCGACTACAACACGGTCGATATGAGCCCGCTGCGCATGCATCAGGTCTATCTGCCGCCCTACCGTGCCGCGATCGAGGCCGGGGCCGGCGGCGTGATGGTCGCGCTCAATTCGATCAACGGCGTACCCGCAACCTCCAACACCTGGCTGATGCAGGATCTGCTGCGCAAGCAGTGGGGTTTCGATGGCGTGACCGTCAGCGACCACGGCGCAATCACCGAGCTGACGCGCCATGGCGTCGCGCGCGACGCGCGGGAAGCTGCCAAGCTCGCCATCAAGGCGGGCATCGATCTCAGCATGGCCGATCAGGTCTATCTTGCCGAGCTGCCGGGCCTCATCGCCTCGGGCGAGGTCAAGATGGCCGAACTCGACGCCTGCGTCCGAGAGGTGCTGGGCGCCAAATACGATCTGGGCCTGTTCGCCAACCCGTTCCTGCGCATGGGCAAGCCCGCCGACGACCCGGTGAACGAGAAGGCCGACAGCCGCCTCCACCGCCAGCCGGCGCGGGAGATTGCCCGCCAGACCATCGTGCTGCTGGAGAACCGCAACCAGACGCTGCCGCTGAAGAAGACCGGAACCATCGCGCTTGTCGGGCCTCTGGCCGATTCCGGGCTCGATATCCTCGGCAGCTGGTCCGCCCAGGGCGTAGCCGAGCAGGCCGTGACGGTGCGGGCTGGCATTGAGAAGGCGATCGAGGGCAAGGCGCGCCTCCTGACCGCTCGCGGCTCCAACGTCCTCGACGACCAGAAGGTCGTCGAATACCTGAACTATCTGAACTGGGACAAGCCTGAGGTCGTCCAGGATCCACGCAGCCCCGAGGAGATGATCCAGGAGGCCGTGTCGGTCGCCAACCAGGCCGACGTGGTGATCGCCGTCGTCGGCGAAGTCCGCGGCATGTCGCATGAGTCATCGAGCCGCATCAGCATCGAGATGCCCGGTTCGCAGCGCGCCCTGCTCAAGGCCCTCAAGGCGACCGGCAAGCCGCTCATCGTCGTGCTGATGAACGGCCGCCCGCTCGCGCTGGGCTGGGAAAAGGACAATGCCGACGCGCTGCTGGAGACCTGGTACACCGGAACCGAGGGCGGCAACGCCATCGCCGACGTGCTGTTCGGCGACCACAACCCCTCGGCCAAGCTGCCGATCTCCTTCCCCCGCTCCGCCGGTCAGATCCCGACCTACTACAACCCTCTGCGGATCGGGCGCCCCTTCACCCCGGGCAAGCCGGGCAACTACACCTCGCAGTATTTCGAGGAGGAGCAGGGGCCGCTCTATCCCTTCGGCTTCGGGCTGAGCTACAGCCGTTTCGCCCTATCCAATCTGAAGCTCTCGGCGGCGCGGATCACGAGGGACCAGCGCCTGACTGCAGAGGCGACGCTGACCAATGAAGGCACCTATGAGGGCGCCAACGTCGTGCAGCTCTACATTGCCGACCCCTACGCCTCGATCGCACGCCCGATCAAGGAGCTGAAGGGTTTCCAGAAGGTGACGCTCAAGCCCGGCGAGAGCCGCGTGGTGCGCTTCGAGATCGGCAAGGAGCAGCTCAAATTCATCAATGCCGAGCTCAAGGAAGTCGTCGAGAGCGGACGCTTCGAGGTGCAGCTCGGCCTCGACTCCAGGGATGTGCTCGAGCAGGCCTTCATGCTCGACTAGGCCGGCCCCCGATCAGGTTGCGCTCCGATCTGATCGGCACATGCTCTCGGTCCGGATGCCATCCCGGCAAGTTCAGAACGGAAAATACCCTGCTGCGTTCATCGCGGCAGGGTGATCACAGGTGCAAGCCGGCGCGGCGACGGCTTCAGCCGACCTTGCCGTAACCCGCGAACTTCGCGCCGACGCGTTCCATCTCGGCAGCGTCGAGGATGACCGGCTCGAGCCCGGCTGCCAGGATATCGAGATACTGGCCGGCGAGATTTTCGACCTCAGCGACGATCGTATGAGCACCGGCCAGCGTCTGGCCGAGCGCGATGACGCCGTGATTGGCGAGCAGCACCGCCTTGCGCCCCTCCAGCCCCCTCACGGCATTGGCCGCAAGTTCCGGCGTCCCGAAGGTGGCGTAGTCGGCACAGCGCACATCGGCGCCGCCGCAGAGCGCGATCATGTAGTGGAACGCCGGGATGCCGCGGCGGGTGCTGGAGAGTGCCGTGGCGCGCGGGGAATGGGTGTGCACGATCGCCTGCGCATCCGGGCGGGCCTTGTAGATCGCGACATGGAAGGGCCACTCCGAGGAAGGCTTGCGCGCGCCGCTGAGCACCGTTCCGTCGAGGGACAGATGGATCAGGTCATCCGGCTTTGTCTGGGCGTAGGGCAGTCCGGACGGGGTGATCAGCAACCCCACCCCGAAGCGCGCCGAGACATTGCCCGATTTCGAGGGGCAGAAGCCCGCCCGGTCGATCGCCTGCGCGACCGCGACGATCTCCTGCCGCAGCTCCGTTTCGTTCATGCCGTCGCCTTGTTCGCCAGATCGGGGAAGAGATGCGCGAGCCCCTCGGCGCTTGCAGCGCAGACCCCGCGTTCGGTGATGAGTCCGGTGACGAGGCGCGCCGGCGTCACATCGAAAGCCGGGTTTGCGGCACCGCTGCCCGGCGCGACGACGCGGAAAGACCGCACCTCGCCATCCTCCGCAAGCCCCGACAGATGGGTCACCTCGCGCGCGGCGCGTTCCTCGATCGGAATTCCCGCAAGGCCGTCACCGATGCTCCAGTCGATTGTGGGCGACGGCAGCGCGACATAGAACGGCACGTCGTTGTCATGTGCGGCGAGCGCCTTGAGATAGGTGCCGATTTTGTTGGCGACGTCGCCTGTGGCTGTCGTCCGGTCGGTGCCGACGATCACCATGTCGACCGCACCGCGCTGCATCAGATGCCCGCCTGCATTGTCGGTGATAACGGTGTGCGGCACGCCATGGGCGCCGAGCTCATAGGCCGTCAGAGCGGCGCCCTGATTGCGCGGGCGCGTCTCGTCGACCCAGACGTGGACAGGGATTCCCGCGTCATGCGCTCGATAGATCGGCGCCAGCGCCGTGCCCCAATCCACGGTAGCGATCCAGCCGGCATTGCAATGGGTCAGGATATTGACCGGCTGCCCCGCCGGCTTCCGCCCGGCGATCTCACGGATGAGCGGCAGGCCATGCTCGCCGATCGCGCGGCACAGCGCGACATCCTCGTCGCAGATCGCGGCTGCTTCGGCATAGGCAGCCTCCGCACGCTTCTCCGACGGCAACCCCGAGAGGATGCGGCCCATGCGCTCCAGCGCCCAGCGCAGATTGACCGCAGTCGGCCGGGTCTCGCCGAGCAGCGTCAGCGCCGCCTTCAAGGCGGCATCCGAGGCATCCGCCCGCATCGCCAGCGCCACGCCATAGGCTGCCGTCGCGCCGATCAGCGGCGCGCCGCGCACCACCATCGAGCGGATCGCATCGGCCGCCTGCTCGGCCGAGCCGAGTGACACCGTCTCGAAGCGGAAAGGCAATCGCGTCTGATCGATGACCACGACGCGCCAGCCATCCTGCGCGAGCCAGATCGTCCGATAGTGCTGGCCGTTGATCTTCATGGGCTCAAGGATCGGTGAAGGATACCAGCGTCCGTACGGGCACGCCGAGCCGGCGGATCTTGTCCGCACCGCCCAGATCGGGAAGGTCGACGATGAAGCAGGCGGCAACCACTTCAGCTCCCACCCCACTCAGCAGATTGACGGCCGCTTCGGCCGTGCCGCCGGTCGCGACGAGATCGTCGACCAACAGGACCCGCTCGCCCGGTTGGACGGCATCACGATGGATCTCGATCTCGTCGGTGCCGTATTCGAGCGCATAGGTCGCTCGCAGCGTCTCGAGCGGCAGCTTGCCCTTCTTCCGGACGGGGATGAAGCCGGCCGAGAGCTGATGTGCCACGGCGCCGCCGAGGATGAAGCCGCGCGCTTCGATGCCGGCAATCTTGGCAATCTTCAGCCCCGCAAAGGGCTGCACCAGCTCGTCCACGGCGCGGCGGAAGGCCCGCGCATCGCCGAGCAGCGTCGTGATGTCGCGAAAGACGATGCCGGGCCGAGGATAGTCCGGAATCGCGCGAATGCTGTCGGCAAGGTTCACGGGCGTCGTCTCGGATAGGGTGACGGACGCCTTGGTCGGACGTCGAGCCGGCTTCGTCAAGGGCGCGGCCATCATTCAGCCCCTGAGCACGCGCCCGGCGACCGCGTCGAGCTTCGCCAGCAGGGCAGGATCGCGGAACGCGGGCGCAGTGATGATCGCATTGTCGAGGGCGTTGTGCGAGCCGGCCGGGCAACGCTCCCGCCCGGCCGGGAAATCGGCGGCGAGCCGGGCAATGAGGCGACGAGCCTTGTCGGCGTTCTCATGCAGCACCGCCACGACCGAGGCAACGTCCACGGCACCGTGCAGCTCATGCCAGCAATCGTAATCCGTCACCATGGCGACGGTGGCGTAGGTGATCTCGGCCTCGCGCGCGAGCTTGGCCTCCGGCATCGCCGTCATGCCGATGAGGTCGTAGCCGAGGCCGCGATAGGTCATCGATTCCGCATAGGTCGAGAATTGCGGCCCTTCCATCGTCACCAGCGTTCCGCCGCGCACGAAAGGCAACTGCTCCGCCCGGGCCGCTTCGGCCAGCCGGTTTTGCAGGCCGGGCCCCACCGGATAGGCGAGGGAAACATGGGCGACACACCCCTTGCCGAAGAAGGAGCTTTCGCGACGCGTGGTGCGATCGACGAACTGGTCGACCAGGACGAACAGTCCGGGATAGAGCTCGGCCTTGTAGGAACCGCACGCCGACAGAGAGACGAGATCGGTCACGCCCGCGCGCTTGAGCACGTCGATATTGGCGCGATAGTTGATCTCGGAAGGCGGAATGGCATGGCCGCGCCCATGCCGCGGCAGGAAGACGATCTTGGTCGAGCCGATTCGGCCGATCCGCAGCGCATCCGAAGGTTCGCCCCAGGGGCTGTCGATGCGCTCCTCGCGGAGGTCGCTGAGGCCCGGCAGATCGTAGATACCCGATCCGCCGATGATTCCGAGAACGGCTTCGCTCATGGCTGTTTCCCTGTTGCGGGCGCGGAAAGGACCATCTTTCGATGACGGTCGCAACACAGCGCAGAGAGTTCCGGCGGCGCCATTGCCCGATAGCAAAAAGGCCCCGTCTCCGGGGCCTTTCGCAAGATCGTCATTCCCGGCTCAGTGGGCGGGCGAGCCGTCCGGCATGCGCGACCACACCTTCTTCTTGGTGTAGTAGAGCAGGAACGAGAAGGCGACGAGGAAGAGCATCACCTGCATGCCCAAGCGCTTGCGCGCTTCCATATGCGGCTCGGCCATCCAGACCATGAAGGCCGCGACGTCGCGCGCATACTGGTCGACCGTTTCCGGCACCGGCGACTTGCCGTCCGGGCCCTTCGGATACTCGACCTGCCCGTCGCTCAGCGGCTTCGGCATCGCGATCAAGTGACCGGGCATATACCTGTTGTAGTTCTGCCCCGGCAGAAGCGTCACGCCGGCCGGCGGCTCCTCATAGCCCACCATCAGGGCATGGATGTAGTCCGGCCCCTGCTCCTGATACTGGGTGAAGATGTCGAAGATGAAGGTCGGGAAGCCGCGCACATAGGTGCGGGCCTTGGCCAGAACCGAGAAGTCCGGCGGATAGGCACCGCCCTGGGCCGCGCGGGCCGCCTGCTCGTTCGGGAACGGCGACGGGAAGCGGTCAGCCGGCCGGCCCGGCCGGTCGAACATCTCGCCCTGCTCGTTCGGGCCGTCCTTGATCTGATAGGTCGCGGCAAGCGCGGCGACCTGGCCGGGCGTGAATTCGGGACCGCCCGGCTGCGACAGGTTGCGGAAGGCGACAAGGCTGGCGCCGTGACAGGCCGCGCAGACTTCCTTGTAGACCTTGAAGCCGCGCTGAAGCTGGGCCCGGTCGAACTTGCCGACGGGGCCGGAGAACGACCAGCTCTGCGCCGGCGGCTGGAAGCCACCTTCGGCCGCCYGCGCCGCCGGCTGGAACAGCACCAGCGACAGGCCGGCAGCGAGCCCGGTCAGGGCAAGACGAAACGATGTTCTGCTCATGGTTCCGTCAGCCCTTGACGTTCGGTTCGGCAGCGGTGGCGGTCGCGATGCGCGCCGCCGAGCCGTTCTTGGCGGAAACAGCGAGCACGGCATCGGCGATCGAGGTCGGCAGCGCCTTAGGCCGCTCGAACAGGCCGACGACGAAGAGCGCGACGAAGAAGCCGAAATACAGCACGGTGAAGATCTGCGAGGCGATGACGTAGCCGCCGTCCGCCGGCATGGCGCCGAGATAGCCCAGGCCGATGCAGACCAGGACGAAGGCCCAGAAGAGCTGGCGCGCGATCGGGCGGTAGCTCATCGACTTCACCTTGGAGGTGTCGATCCAGGGCAGGAAGGCGAGCACGACGATGGCCGAGCCCATGGCCAGCACGCCGCCGAGCTTGTCGGGGATGGCGCGCAGGATCGCGTAGAACGGCAGGAAGTACCATTCGGGGACGATGTGCGCCGGCGTCGCGGCCGGGTTCGCCACGATGTAGTTGTCGGCGTGACCCAGGAAGTTCGGCTGGTAGAACACGAACCAGGAGAACAGGATCATGAACACGACCATGCCGAAGATGTCCTTGACGGTCGCATAGGGCGTGAAGGGCACGGTGTCCTTCTCGACGTTCTTCACCTCGACGCCGGTCGGGTTGTTCTGGCCGACGACGTGCAGCGCCCAGATATGCAGCACGACGACGCCGAAGATCATGAACGGAAGCAGATAGTGCAGCGAGAAGAAGCGGTTCAGCGTCGGGTTGTCGACCGAATAGCCGCCCCACAGGAAGGTGACGATCGTCTCGCCGATCACCGGCAATGCCGAGAACAGATTGGTGATGACGGTAGCGCCCCAGAAGGACATCTGACCCCAGGGCAACACGTAGCCCATGAAGGCCGTCGCCATCATCAGCAGGAAGATGACCACGCCGAGGATCCAGAGCACCTCGCGCGGTGCCTTGTACGAACCGTAATAAAGCCCGCGGAAGATGTGCACGTAGACGGCGATGAAGAACATCGAGGCGCCGTTCGAGTGCAGATAGCGCAGCAGCCAGCCATAGTTCACGTCGCGCATGATGTGCTCGACGGAGTTGAACGCCAGCAGAGAGTTGGCGGTGTAGTGCATCGCCAGGATCACGCCGGTGATGATCTGCGCCACCAGCATGAACACCAGGATGCCGCCGAACGTCCAAAGATAGTTCAGGTTGCGCGGCACCGGATAGGAGACGGCCGAATCATGAGCCAGCCGGATGATCGGCAGGCGGGCGTCGAGCCAGCGTTCGATGCCGGTCTTCGGAACGTAGGAACTGTGACCACTCATGAAGAATGCCTCAAGGCTGTCTCATCTTGGCGGGAAAGCGTCGAGCGCATTGCTCAGCCGATCTTGATCTTGGTGTCCGCAGTGAAGGCGTAAGGCGGAACCGGCAGGTTGAGCGGTGCCGGGCCCTTGCGGATGCGGCCGGAGGAATCGTAGTGCGAGCCGTGGCAGGGGCAGAACCAGCCGTCGTAGTCGCCCTTGGGCTCGCCGGGCGCGGTGCCGAGCGGGATGCAGCCGAGATGGGTGCAGTTGCCGAAGACGATGAGATACTGCTCATGGCCGGCCTTCGTGCGCTGCTGGTCGGTCTGCGGGTCGCGCAACGTGCTGACATCGACGGCGAGCGCCTCGTCGATCTCCTTCTTGGTGCGATGGCGCACGAAGATGGGCTTGCCGCGCCAGAAGATCTTGATTGCCTGGCCTTCGGCGATCGGTGCCAGATCGACGTCGACCGGCGCGCCGGCCGCGACGGTCTGCGCATCGGGAGCGAGCTGGCTGATCAGGGGGACGATGACAGCGCCGATGCCGACGGCGCCTGCAGCCCCGGTCGTAAGCATCAGGAAATCGCGGCGGGTTGTTCCGGTCGATGTATCGGTCGCGTTCGCCACGATCCAATCCTCTTACACGTCTTGCGAGCTGGAACAGCTCGAAATTGTCGCCTCTCGCCCTCATAGGGGCGCGCCACGACCGCCGCAATGCGGCGGTGCGTCACCTCGGGCTCTTTGACATGCAGATTGGACGAAGTCTACTGTCGCGAACCTCCCGCCCATGCATGGCGCACAGTTCGCAGGCGAGGACCTCAGACGGCGAGCTTTTCCGGATCGGCGGCGGCAAGGAAACCACCCGATTGCCGCGCCCACAGCCGGGCGTAGAGCCCGCCTCGCCGGATCAACTCCTCATGGCTTCCGGTCGCCACGATCCGCCCCTGATCGAGCACGATCAGCCGGTCGAGCGCGGCGATCGTCGACAGTCTATGCGCGATCGCGATCACGGTCTTGCCTTGCATCAGCGCGGCGAGCTGCTGCTGGATGGCCGCCTCGACCTCTGAATCCAGCGCCGAGGTCGCCTCGTCGAGAATCAGGATCGGCGCATCCTTGAGCAGCACGCGCGCGATGGCGATGCGCTGGCGCTGGCCGCCCGAGAGCTTCACGCCGCGCTCCCCGACGCGCGAATCAAAGCCCTCGCGCCCGTCCTGGTCGCCGAGCCCGAGGATGAAGTCATGCGCCTCGGCCTGTCGCGCGGCGGCGATGATCTCGGCTTCGCTCGCGCCCATCCGGCCATAGGCTATGTTGTCGCCAATCGAGCGGTGCAGCAGCGAGTTGTCCTGCGTCACCATGCCGATCTGGGCCCGCAGACTGTCCTGCGTGACATGGGCGATGTCCTGCCCGTCGATCAGGATGCGCCCGCTTTCGAGCGGGTAGAGCCGCAGCAGCAGGTTCACCAGCGTCGACTTGCCGGCGCCCGAGGGGCCGACGAGCCCGATCCGCTCGCCCGGCTTGATCTGAAGATCGAGCCCCTCGAACAGCCCGGCGCCCCGGCCGTAGTTGAAGCGGATCTTCTCGAAGCTGATCGCCCCCTTGTCGACGACGAGCGGCCGGGCGTCCGGCATATCGCGGAGATCATGCGGCTTCGCGATCGTCTCCATGCTCTCCTGCACCGAGCCGATATTCTCGAAGATGCCGCGCACGAGATGGATCAGCCACCCCGACATCTGCACGAGGCGCAGCACGAGGCCGATCGCGGCGGCGACGGCGCCCGGCGTCATCTCGCCCTGGCTCCAGAGCAGCAGCGCGAGCCACGCGGTCGCGACGACGAGCAGGCTGTTCATCGTCTGCAGGATCACGCTCACGCCGGTGATCAGCCGCGACAGGTTGAGGAAGGAGGCGTTCCACCGCGTCAACGAGTCGCGGACGGCGGAGCGCTCGGCATCAGCGCGCGCGAACAGTTTGACCGTCAGGATGTTCGTGTAGGAATCGACGATGCGCCCCGTCGTCGTCGAACGGCCGAAGGAATTCGCCTCCGAGCGCTTTTTGGCGCGCGGCACGAAGTAGATCAGCAGCGCGACATAGGCGCCGAGCCAGACGATGACCGGCAGGGCGAGCCAGAGACTGGTCTTGCCGAAGAAGCCGATCGCCACCGTGGCGAAGACCAGCGCGTACCAGAGGTCGTCGATGACCTCGATCGTCGCGCCGCGGATCGACTGCCCGGCCTGGATGACGCGCGCCGAAAGCCGCCCTGCGAAATCGTTCTGGAAGTAACCCAGCGCATGGCCGAGCGTGTAGACATGGTTGCGCCAGCGGATTTGGTTGGTGATCTGCGGCACCACGACCTGATCGACGATAGCGTGGTTGGCGAAATAGATCAGCGGCCGGACGACCACGAGCAGGAAGGCGGCGCTCGCAAGCAGCCAGCCATGATCCCGGAAGATCGTATCGGGCGACTGCGTCGAGAGCAGATCGACGAACCAGCCGACCATCAGATACATCGCCGCCTCGATGCCGCTGAAGCCGAGGCCGGTGATCATGATCGCCGCCATCCAGCCCTTCACACCCTTGATGTGGTGCCACATGAAGGGCCAGACGCCGTGCGGCGGCGTCTCCTGCTCGTCGAAGGGAGCGAAGACGTCGATTCGGCTTTCGAGCCAGCGGAAGAGCGGAGCGAACATGTCTGCCTTCCCTGGAGCGGCATCGCGACGGTTTCGAGGCATATGGCCCCCGCTTGTGCGAATGGCCAGCCTGCTTGACGCATATCCGGGCGTCACCGCATGACAGGGCCATGTTGCGTCTCGCCCTGTTCCAGCCGGATATCCCGCAGAATGCCGGCACGATGATCCGCATGGCGGCTTGTCTCGGCATCGCGGTCGATATCGTCGAGCCCGCCGCCTTTGACGTGTCGGACCGGCATTTCCGCCGTTCGGGCATGGATTATCTCGAGCGCGCGGCCGTCTCCCGCCACGATTCCTTCGCGGCGTTCGACCTGTGGCGGCGCGAGGCCGGGCACCGCCTCGTCCTGGCGGAGACGGACGGTGCGACCCCGCTGCCGGATTTCGTCTTCCAGCCCGGCGATATCATCCTTGTCGGGCGCGAATCGGCCGGCGTCACGCCCGCGGTGCAGGCTGCGGCCGATGCCAGCCTTCACATCCCGATGCGCCCGGCTTTGCGATCGCTCAATGTCGCGCTTGCGGCGGCGATGGTAATGGGCGAGGCGTTGCGACAGACAGGCGGCTTTCCGCGCCGCGATGGACATGACCATGAACAAGCCCAAGCCCGCTGAAGCTGCGCCCGCCGATCCGGCTGTCGTCGAGGCGATGAAGCCCCGCGCGGCGGCGTGGTTCGAGAATCTCCGCGACCGGATCTGCGCCGCCTTCGAGGAAATCGAGGACGAGGCTGCGGGCCCCTTCCCGTCCGAGACCGACCGGCCCGGCCGCTTCGTCCGCACGCCCTGGCAGCGCACCAATCACGACGGAGTTCCCGGTGGCGGCGGCGTCATGTCGATCATGAAGGGCCGTGTCTTCGAGAAGGTCGGCGTTCACGTCTCCACCGTCCATGGCAGTTTTCACCCGGATTTCGCCGGCCAGATCCCCGGCGCCTCCGACGATCCGCGCTTCCACGCCACGGGCATCTCGCTGATCGCCCATCCCTGGAACCCGCATGCGCCGACCGTGCACATGAACACCCGCTTCGTCGTCACGACGAAGCCCTGGTTCGGCGGCGGCGCCGATCTGACGCCGGTGCTGGATGCCCGGCGCAATCAGGACGATCTGGATTCGCGGGATTTCCATGCCGCGATGCGCCGGCCCTGCGACAACTTCCCGGCAGTGGCGGATTATTCCCGCTTCAAGGAGTGGTGCGACGAATACTTCTTCCTGAAGCACCGCAACGAGCCGCGCGGCATCGGCGGCATCTTCTACGACTATATCTGGACCGGCGATCCGGACGCCGATTTCGCCTTCACCAAGGCAGTCGGCGAGGCCTTTCTCGACATCTACCCCAATGTGCTCTGCCGCAATATCGGCAAGCCATGGACCGAGGCGCAGCGCCAGGAGCAGCAGGTCCGGCGCGGCCGCTATGTCGAGTTCAACCTGCTCTACGACCGCGGCACGATCTTCGGGCTGAAGACCGGCGGCAACGTCGATTCGATCCTGTCCTCGATGCCGCCGACGGTGCGCTGGCCCTAAGGCAGCGCCTCCCGGCTGGCGACATCGAGCAGTTCGAACTGCGCGGCCCGATCGGACGGACACCCGGCTTCGATCCAGAGCCGGCGTGCCTCCGCGAGAGCCCGCCCGATGCGCTCGCCCTTCGGCACGCCGCGGGCGAGAACATCCTGCCCGCGCGGCAGGAAAGCGGGCGTCCGGCCCAATTGGCCGACGAGATCCCGCACGCTCCTGCCGGTCTCGTCATCCGCCGAAGCGGTGAGAAGGGCCAAAGCAGCGGCCGCGGCATCGCTTCCGGCGCGATCGGCGACATGGCGCAACCGCGCCAGCGACGACAACTTCGCCTGCCCGGCGAGCCCCTCCAGCGCGAGCGCAATTCCGTCGATCCGCTCGAATTCCCCGTTCGAGAGCCGCAGCCGCGTCCGCAAGCGCGGCGCATCCTCCCGAACCGACAACGCCAGCGCCGCCAACCGAAAAGCCGGATCGACGCGGTCGCTGTCCTCATCGGCGATGGCAGCAAAGCGCGAGCGATGCGGCACGCCACCGATCACGGGCATCAACAGCCCCGCCCCGGCCATCGCTTCGAGCGTGGCGCCCGCGGCCGGAGCGACCAGAAGCTTCATCAACTCGGCCCGGACGCGCTCCCGCGACAGGGCTGCGAGCCCGTCGCGGCCTGCAATGCAGGCGCGCAGCCCTTCCGCGTCGGGCGCGCCCACGCCGTAGCGGGCGTGGAAACGGAAGAAGCGCAGGATCCGCAGATAGTCTTCGCGGATGCGCGTCTCGGCATCGCCGATGAAGCGCACGCGCCGCCCGGCCAGATCGGCAAGACCGGTGCTGTAATCATGCAGCTTGCCGCCGCAATCGAGCCCGAGCGCATTGATGGTGAAGTCGCGCCGCAGCGCATCTTCGGCAAAATCCCGCCCGAACACGACCTTGGCGCGTCGCCCGTCTGTCTCGACGTCGCGCCGCAGGGTCGTCACCTCGAAACTCGTGCCGCCCGAGACCAGCGTCACCGTGCCGTGTTCGATGCCGGTCGGCACGGCCTTGAACCCGGCCTTCCGGCCGCGCCGGATCGTCTCCTGCGGCAGGGCGGTGGTGGCGAGGTCGACGTCATCGGCCGGTTCGCCGAGCAGGAGATTGCGCACGGCTCCGCCGACGATGCGGGTTTCCTCCCCCGCCCCGTTCAGCGCGTCCAGGAGGCGGACCAAAATCGGCTCGGCCAGGAAGCGCTCGATGGCCTGTTCGTGTGCCCCGGTCATTTGAAGCGGCCGGGCACCAGCACCCCATTCTCCATATGCGGCGGCTCGTACGCCCCCTCGCTGCGCGGCGCGATGAAGCCGGTATAGGTGAGCACCGAGATTGCCAGCAGCAGGCCGGCGACAGCGAGCCAGAAGGCGTGCCGGCTCCAATGCGCGACGTCGAAAGGGTTGCGCCGCTGGACGATGAGATAGCCCGCGAAGACGCAGAAGGGCAGGACGAAGAGCAGGACCTCTTCGATGATCGCGCGCAGCATCGGCTTCGTCGTTCCCAGGCGCGCTTTCCGCGCAAGACAATCCTAACCTGCCAGCCGTTCGTAGAGGTTACGGATCATGCCGGCAGTCGCACCCCAGATATAGCGGCCCTCGAACGGCATCGCATAGTAGGTGCGGAAATGCCCCTTCCATTCGCGGCCCTCCCGCTTGTGATTGGCGGGATCGAGCAGGAAGGAGAGCGGCGTCTCGAAGGCCTCGTCGACCTCGTGATGGTTGATCGCCAGCGAGAAAGGCGGCTCGATCAGCGCCACCACCGGCACGATGCGATAGCCCGTTCCGGTCAGATAGGCATCGAGGAACCCCAGCGTTCGGATACGTTCCCGCGACAGGCCGATCTCCTCCTCCGTCTCGCGCAGGGCCGTCACGACCGGCGAACCGTCGACGGCATCGACCCGCCCGCCGGGAAAGGAGACCTGCGCCGAGTGATTGCGCAGCGCCGCGGCGCGCTGGGTCAGGAGCACGGTGGGGCCCGTCTCGCGCGGCACGATGCCGATCAGCACGGCCGCGGGGACAGCGCGCTTCACGTCCGGAATCGGCACCGGCTGCGGCTGGTTCTCGTGGTCGCCGCGCGGCCGGGCGATGAGATCGCCGAGCGACGGCGGCTCGGCGCGCAGCCGCTCGCGCGCCAGCTTGGCGAAAGCCTCGGTGCTGAGGTTCAGAGCCTGGCCGTTCACGTCAAATCCCGATGCCTTCGATCTCGCTCGCCGGCAGCGCCGGGTAGAACCGGCCACCCGCCGCCACCCCGAACATCGCCTGCCCATCGGCCTCCCGCACCTCGCCGAGCGCGAGCAGATCATAGGTCAGCGCGCGCGTCAGCCGGGCCCAGAGGCCGCTACGGGCATGGACATAAGGCTTCAGGCCATCCTTCGCAGCCCGCTGGAAACGCAGGGGATGCTCCGGCCCGACGCAGAACAGATCGTCGACCTGCGTCCGGAAGGCGATGCTCCGTTCATCTCCCTCGCCGTCGAGCTGCATTTCGACAGCCTGAAACGGCGCATCGTCGACCTTGATTCCGACCTTTTCGACCGGCGTCACGAGAAAGTAATCGTCACCCTCGCGCTTCAGCACCGAGGAGAAAAGCTTCACCAGCGCCGGCCGGCCGATCGGCGTGCCCAGATAAAACCAAGTTCCATCGGCCGCGATCCGCATGTCGAGATCGCCGCAAAACGGCGGACTCCAGCGCTCGACCGGCGGCAATCCGCGCGCCTTCCCGCTGCCCAGCGCGGCCATCAGCCGGTCCATCGCATTGCCCGGAGCCGTCATCGAAAAGCCCGTCTCCACTTGCTGCGGCATATTGATTGCACCGCGTTTCTGCCTTGAACTCCACATAATCGTGAAGCCGAGATGATGTGTACCATTCCATTCGGCGCTTGAGCCGCCGGGGTGGCCCGTCCACACTCAAGGACGGAACACACCGATCGGTTCGGATGGCGGCACAACGGCCCGCGACAGTGAAGGAGACCGACATGGCGGCGCAAGCCCGCGTGAGCGAGAGCACTTCCCCCATCGATCTCGACAGCGGGATCGTCGAGGCGGCCGAGGCCGCGCTCGGCGCCATCGGCGCGGCCCGCAAGGAGATCGGGCAGGTCATCTTCGGTCAGCAGGCGGTGGTCGACCTCTCGCTCGTCACCTTGCTGGCGGGCGGACATGGGCTGCTGGTCGGCGTGCCCGGCCTCGCCAAGACCAAGCTGGTCGAGGCGATGGGCACGGTGCTCGGCCTCGCCGCCCGGCGCGTCCAGTTCACGCCGGATCTGATGCCCTCCGACATCCTCGGCTCGGAGGTGCTCGACGAGAGCGCCGACGGCAAGCGCCATTTCCGCTTCATCAAGGGCCCGGTCTTCGCGCAGCTCCTGATGGCGGACGAGATCAACCGCGCCTCGCCCCGGACTCAATCCGCGCTGCTGCAGGCGATGCAGGAGCACCACGTCACCGTCGCCGGCGAACGCTACGACCTGCCCGCCCCCTTCCACGTCCTCGCCACCCAGAACCCGATCGAGCAGGAAGGCACCTATCCCCTGCCCGAGGCGCAGCTCGACCGCTTCCTGCTCGAGATCGATGTCGGCTATCCCGACCGCGAGGCCGAGCGGCGGATCCTGCTCGAAACCACCGGCGCGACCGAATACAAGCCGTCCCAGGCGATGACCTCGGAGACGCTGATGTCGATCCAGCGTCTGGTGCGCCGTCTGCCGGTCGGCGAAGCCGTCGTCGATGCGATCCTCGATCTCGTCCGCTCCGCCCGCCCCGGTGAGGGCGATGCCGCCATCACCGACAAGCTCGCCTGGGGGCCGGGTCCGCGTGCCAGCCAGTCGCTGACGCTCGCGGTGCGCGCCCGTGCGCTGGTCGAGGGCCGGCTCGCGCCGTCCGTGGACGATGTCGCCGCGCTCGCCCTGCCGGTCCTCAAGCACCGCGTCGCGCTGACCTTCGCCGCCCGCGCCGATGGCGAGACCGTCGAGGGCGTCATCGGCCGGCTCGTGGAACGGCTGGGATAGGCCGATGTTGCGCATGCGCGTCCTGGGCCCGAACGAGCGGAAACCGGCCAAGCCGGTTCTGACGGAATCGCTCGACCTTGCCGCGCGCCTGCCCCGCCTGATCCTCGAAGCCCGCCGCGTCTCCGCCAGCGTCCACGGCATCCACGGCAGGCGCCGCTCCGGCCCGGGCGAGACCTTCTGGCAGTACCGCCCGCTGGTTGCCGGCGAATCCGCCTCGCGCATCGACTGGCGCCGTTCCGCGAGGGACGGCCATCTCTTCGTGCGCGAGCGCGAATGGGAGGCCTCGCACTCGATCTGGCTCTGGATCGACCGTTCGCCCTCGATGGGCTTCGCCTCCTCGCTGGCGATGGCGCCGAAGGTCGACCGCGCATTGGTCGCAGGCTTCGCCCTCGCAGAAACGATGGTCGAGGGGGGCGAGCGCGTCGGCCATATCGGCCTGACCCGTGCGCTGGCCTCGCGCCGCATCGTCGAGCTGCTGGCGCAGGCCATTGCCGCCGATAGCCGCAATGGCGAGGCCGACCTCCCTCCCGGCGCGCCGCTGCCACGGCTGGCCGATGCCATCATCATCACCGACGGGCTCTCGCCCTCCGCCTCGCTGGCGCAGCGCATCGCTACGATGGCGTCGTCGGGCGCGCGCGGCCATCTGCTGCTGATCGTCGATCCGATCGAGGAAACCTTCCCGTTCACCGGCCAGGCCGAGCTCTTTGATCTGGAGGATGGGCTGACGCTGCGCGTCGGCGATGCCGGCGCCTGGGGCGAGGCCTATCGTCAGCGCCTCGCCGCCCATCGCGAAGCGATCACCGAGGCCTGCCGCAAGGCCGGCTGGACCCTGACGCTTCACCGCACTGACCGACCGGCGAGCGAAGCCGTTCTGCGCATCGCCAGCCTCGTCGCCGCTTCGCGCGGCGTCTCGGGCTTATAAGGGAGCCGCCATGTTCAGCGCCCTCCCCTTGACCTTCACCGCCCCGCTCGCACTGGCCGCGCTCGCCCTGCTCCCGGCGCTCTGGCTGATCCTGCGCGTGACGCCGCCACGGCCGCGCCGGATCGACTTTCCGCCGCTCAAGATCATGGCCGACCTCGTCGCCAAGCGGGAATTGCCGGCGCATACGCCCTGGTGGCTGCTCGCCATCCGCATGGCGGTTGCCGCGCTCGTCATCCTCGCGGTCGCCGGCCCGATCTGGAACCCGCCGCGCGAAGGCGCAGCCCTGCGCGGCCCCGTCTTGCTCCTCGTCGACAACGGCTTCGGCGCCGCCTCCGACTGGCCGGACCGCGTCACCGTCGCCGAGTCGCGGATCGCGGCCGCAACGCGCGAGGGCCGCCCGGTCGCCATCGTCGGACTGGCCGAGGCCCCGGCCGCTATCTCGCTGGCGGAGCCGCGCGTAGCGCTCGACCGGCTGCGCGCGCTGGCGCTCCAGCCACATGCGCCTGATCGAGCCGCGCATCTGCCGCGCATCGAATCCTTCCTCCAGACAGCACCGGAAGCTGAGATCGTCTGGATATCCGACGGCCTCGCGGTTTCCGACGACGGCAGCTTCCAGGCCAGGCTGAAGCAGCTCGCCGACGCAAGACGGCTTTCGATCCATGCCGGCCCCCCGAACCAGCTCGCACTCGCTGCGCCCGACAATCTCGCCGGCGCGCTCAGCGTGAAGGTTCTGCGGCCGACGGCGAGCGCCCCCGCCACCGGGCAGGTCCGCGCGCTCGACCTGAAGGGCCTGCCGCTCGGCGACGCGCCTTTCATCTTCGAAGGCTCGAACCTGCAGACGACAGCACGCCTGACACTGCCGATCGAAGTCCGCAACGCGGTCTCGCGGCTGGAAATCCTCGGCGAGAACAGCGCCGGCGCCGTCGCCCTGCTCGACGATCGCGCCAAGCGCCGCCGGATCGGCATCGTCTCGGGCGCCACCGCCGACACGGCGCAACCGCTGCTCTCGCCGACCTACTACATCTCGCGCGCGCTCCAGCCCTTCGCCGAAGTCCGCGAACCGCGCCAGGGTTCGACCGACCCGGTCGGTGAGCTCCTCGCGCAGAATCTCTCGGTCCTGGTTCTGGCCGATATCGGCGCGCTCGACCGCGACACCAGCGCCAAGGTCTCCGATTTCGTCACCCGCGGCGGTGTGCTGCTACGCTTTGCCGGCGCGCGCCTTGCCGCCTCTTCGGACGATCTCACGCCGGTGCGCCTGCGCCGCGGCGGACGGACTTTGGGCGGCGGCCTCTCCTGGGAGACGCCGCGCAAGCTCGCGCCCTTCACGCGCGAAAGCCCCTTCTACGGCCTGACGATCAGTGACGATATCCGCGTCAGCCGCCAGATCCTGGCGGAGCCGGAGGCCGATCTCTCGCGCAAGACCTGGGCGGCGCTGGAAGATGGCACGCCCGTCGTCACCGGCGAGCGGCGCGGCGACGGGCTGATCGCCATGGTCCACGTCACCGCCGACACCACCTGGTCGAACCTGCCTCTCTCCGGCCTCTTCGTGGAGATGCTGCGCCGCGTGGTGAATCTCGCCGGCACCGGCCCTGCCGCCGATGCCCAAAGCGACGAGGTCCGCGTCGAGACGCTCTCGCCGACCCGCGTGCTCGACGGCAGCGGCCGCTTCCGCACCCCGCCGGCGACCAGCCAGCCCGTGCCCCGCAACTATGCCGGCCGCGGCACGCTCGCCCATCCGCCCGGCCTCTATGGCCCTGCCGACGGCACGCTCGCAGTGAATGCTCTCACCCCGAATGACACGCTGGGTGCGCTCGATCTCGCCGGCCTCGGCGCTCCGATCCTGCCGATCGACGAGCCGGTGGCGCGCGACGCCCGCCCGCCCCTGCTGGCGCTGGCTTTGCTGCTGCTGATCGCGGATACGCTGGCGACGCTCTGGCTCGGCGGGCGGCTCGGCTTCGGCCGCGCCCGCAAAGCGACCGCGGCGGCCGCGATCCTCATCGCATTGGGCTTCGCAGGCGGCTTCGCGCCCGACAGCGCTCGCGCCCAACCCGCGCCGAACCCGCAAGCGGACACGCGCCCGCCGATTCCCCGCGCGCTCCTCGCCAATGGGGCGGTGACGCGGCTCGCTTATGTCGTCACCGGCGACAGGGCCGTCGACGATATGTCGAAGGCCGGTCTCGCCGGGCTCAATATCGTCCTCGGCGCGCGCACCGCGCTGGAACCGGGCGAGCCGGTCGGCGTCAATGTCGAGCGCGACGAACTCGCCTTCTTCCCGGTGCTCTACTGGCCGGTGGTGGCCGGCCGGCCGATCCCTTCGGCCGAAACCCTTCGCAAGCTGGAAGCCTATATGAAGGGCGGCGGCCTCGTGATCTTCGACACACGCGACGCCATGAGCGCCCGTCCCGGCGGCGGCACGACACCCGAAGGCGATCAGCTCAAGCGCATGCTGCAGACGCTCGACATTCCCGAGCTTGAGCCGCTGCCGCGCGACCATGTCCTGACCAAGACCTTCTATATCCTCGACGAACTCGTCGGCCGCTACGATAGCGGCACGACCTGGGTCGAGACGCTGCCGCCCGCTGACAGCGACGGCCGGCGCCCGGCACGCGCCGGCGACAATGTTTCGCCCATCATCATCACCGCCAACGACCTCGCCGCGGCCTGGGCCATCGACAAGCGCGGCGAAGGGCTGGTGCCGCTCTCCGGCGCCGATCCGCGCCAGCGCGAGATGGCGCTGCGCGGCGGCATCAACCTCGTGATGTACGCCCTCACCGGCAACTACAAGGCCGATCAGGTCCATGTTCCGGCCCTGCTCGAAAGGCTGGGCCAGTGATGCCCCTTCGAGCCCTCATCCTGAGGGGCCGCGAAGCGGCGTCTCGAAGGATGCTCCAGACGTCTCCAGAACCTTCTGGACCATCCTTCGAGACGCCAATCCTCTCCGAATGGCTACACCAGATGAAGGCTGAAGGTCAGAAACCGGAAGGATTGCGCTGATGTGGAGCGTCTCCTTCGCCCCACTCGTGCCGCTGCCGCTCCTGATCGGCCTCGCCGTGCTGGCGGCGCTGGCCGCCGGCGCCGCCCTCGTCCTCGCCGGCCGCAGCGCCATCCTGCGGGCACTGGCACTCGTCGTATTGACGACGGCTCTCGCCGATCCCTCGCTGGTCTTCGAGGAGCGTGAGCCGGTCAAGGACGTCGTCGCGGTCGTGGTCGATCGCTCGGCGTCGAACCGCCTCGCCGACCGTTCGGCCCAGACCAATGCCGCGGTTGCCGAGGTCGAGCGCCAGCTGCGCGGCATCCCCAATGTCGAACCGCGGATCGTCGAGCTGCGCGACGCGCAAGGGTCGAGCGACGGCACCCGCCTCTTCGAGGCCCTGGCCTCGAGCCTCGCCGATGTTCCCTCCGAACGCGTCGCCGGCGCCATCGCCATCACCGACGGCCTTGCCCACGACACCCCCGCCAATGCCGAGGCACTCGGCCTGCGCGCTCCGCTCCATATCCTGACGACCGGCCGCAATGCCGAGATCGACCGCCGCATCATGCTGGTCGATGCGCCACGCTTCGGCATCGTCGGCAAGGACCAGGTCATCCGGCTGCGGGTGGTCGACAAGAACGGATCGAGCCGCGCCGGCCTCACCATTCGCCGCGACGGCGAGATCATTGCTCGCCGCGACGTCGCGACCGGCCAGACCGTGCAGGTTCCGATCCGCATCGACCGCGGCGGCCCGAACGTTGTCGAGATCGAGGCCGCGCCGCTCGACAACGAGCTGACGCTCGCCAACAACCGCGCTGTCATCACCATCGAGGGTGTCAGGGACAAGCTGCGCGTGCTGCTGGTCTCGGGCGAGCCCCATCCGGGCGAGCGTACCTGGCGCAACCTTCTCAAGGCGGACGCCAATGTCGACCTCGTCCATTTCACGATCCTGCGCCCGCCGGAGAAGCAGGACGGCACGCCGATCAACGAACTCTCGCTGATCGCCTTCCCGACGCGCGAGCTGTTCCAGGTCAAGATCAAGGAATTCGACCTGATCATCTTCGACCGCTACGCCAACCAGTCGATCCTGCCGCTGCTCTATTTCGACAACATCGTCCGCTACGTCCGCGACGGCGGCGCGCTGCTGGTCGCGGCCGGCCCGGAATATGCGGGATCGCAGACGCTGGCGCGCACCCCGCTCGGCCAGATCCTGCCGGCCCTGCCGGACGGCAGCGTCATCGACGAGGCCTATCGCGCGGAGGTCAGCGAGCCCGGCAAGCGCCACCCGGTCACCCGCGACCTGCCGGGCTCGGAAGTCTCGCCGCCGCGCTGGGGCGAGTGGCTGCGCATGGTCGGCGCGCAGGCGCGCGCAGGCGCATCCCCGGTCATGACCGGCCCGGGCGACCGGCCGCTGCTGATGCTGGCCCGCGAACAGAAGGGCCGCGTCGCGCTCTTCCTCTCCGATCACGCCTGGCTCTGGGCCCGCGGCTTCCGCGACGGCGGCCCCTATCTGGACCTGCTGCGCCGCCTCAGCCACTGGCTGATGAAGGAACCGGAGCTGGAGGAGGAGGCGCTGCGCGCCACCACCCGCGGCGGCACCATCGAGGTCGAGCGTCAGACGCTGGGCGACAATCCCGCCCCGGTCACCATCACCGGCCCCGACGGCCAGTCGCGCTCGATCCCGCTGGAAGCGGGGCGGCCGGGCCTGTTCACCGCCCGCATCCCGGCTGGCGATCAGGGCCTTTACCGGCTGACGGCCGATAATCTCACCGCCTTCGCCAGCGTCGGTCCCGAGAATCCACGCGAGCTGATGGAAGTCGTCAGCGACCCGGCTGCGCTCCAGAGTCTGGCTCAGGCCACCGGCGGCTCCTCGCGCCGCATCGGGCACGAGGGCGATTCCGGCGTCAGCATTCCGCGCATCGTGCCGGTGCGCTCCGGCAGCCAGTTCGCCGGCAATGACTGGATCGGCCTCAGGATCAGCGATTCCGGCATCGTACGCGGCGTGCAGATCTCGCCGCTCTTCGTCGGGCTGATCGGCCTTGCGATCCTGTTCGGCGCGCTCGTGGCCGGCTGGCTCGGCGAGAGCGGCCGCCGCTTCAAGCGGCAGGCGTGACGCGCGCCGAGGTCACGGCGCCGCGGCGTTCGTTCAGCACGCCTTCGACCAGTTCCAGCGCCAGGAAGCGCGCCGGATCGGCCGGGCCCGGCAGAACGAGCTGGCCCGGCGGCAGCACCTTGAAGCCGAAGCGCGCATAGTAGGGCGCGTCTCCGACCAGCATGATCAGGTCGTGGCCGGCCTCACGCGCGGCCTCGATCGAGCGGTTCATCAGCGCGGACCCGATGCCCCTGCCGTCGAAGGCGGGGTCGACCGTCAGCGGCCCGAGCATCAGCGCCTTGTGGCCGCCGGCGAGCACGGGCGTCACTTTCACCGACCCGACAAGGAAGGTGCCGACATGGGCGGCGAAGGAGAGCGCCGCATCGGGCGGCACGCCCTCACGCAGGCGGAAAGCGGTGCGGGCGAAGCGGCCGGGGCCGAAGGCGCGCTCATGCAGGCGCTCGATGGCGGCGGAGTCCACAGGCAATTCGTGGCGGATGGTCAGCGGCAGGGATGTCATGGCAGCAGGCAGAGCAAGAGAGGCGATCGGCGGAGGCAGGCGCGTGCGGGCGCACTGCCGGAAGGCGCTTTCAGCGCGCCGGTCGTCGCAGGTCTCGAAGGCAGTACCCATTGCTCATGGAAAGCGCCTGTAGCAGAGGCGGATAGGCCCGTCCATCGCGCTTTCGTTCTACCAGTCGGCCGCGGCCGGCGTGCCCGTCATGATTTCCGCCAGGCGCCGCCTCGTCGCAGGCGTGGTCCCCTCTGGCAGGCGATCCAGGGGGAAGAACCCGGCCTCGGCGATTTCCCTGTCCGGTTGCCTGACGCCTTCGACGATGAAGGAGCGGATGACGAAGAGCGCGACGTGATCGCGGCGCGAGATCCGGCGGTTGAAAAAGATGCCGTGGAGGGTCGGCTGCCCGGTGATCCTGATGTTGCCCTCCTCAGCGACTTCGCGCTCAAGGGCATCCCACATCGTCTCGCCGACCTCGACTCCCCCACCCGGCAGATACCAGCCGGGGATGTAGCCATGCCGGACCAGGAAGACCTCGCCGCGCGCGTTGAGTACCGCGGCGCGCACGCCGAATGTCATGCTGCGGGAAAGCCGGAAATAGGCATGCAACACCGCGGTGAGCAGCCGATGCCTGAGGGTCCGCGGCATCTCGGTATCGGCTGGCGGATGGGGCGCCTGCGATTGCATCGGAACGACTCTCAAGGCTGCGTTAATTGTCTATGCAAAAAGCGCATGACGGACCGTCAACCAAGTCGATTGCCCTGTCACAAACGCGCCCCAAATAAGGGTCACACAGCCGCCGCATCCGCTAGGAACCACCAACATGCTGCTCTCGTTCATCGTTTCTTACCTGAAGGCCAAGCCGGCCTATGTCTGGAAGCCCGCCGTTACCCTGACCGATTCCCGTATCGTGTCGGAACTCACCGGCGYCGCCAACTGAAGCTTTCCGCATCCCGTCAGCCGAGGCGCCTCAACGGCGCGCTTGACTGACGGCGGGCGGGAAGGGCAAGCGCTGGAGCGTGTTCAAGCTCGCGCATCTGTCCGACCCGCATCTCGGCCCGCTCGCCGGGTTTTCGCTGCATCAACTGCTGGGCAAGCGCGCGACCGGTTACGTCAACTGGCGTCGCAAGCGCAGGCACGCCCATGACATGGATGTCCTGGCCCGCATCGTCGCCGACATCCACGCGCAGCAGCCGGACCACACCGCCTGCACCGGCGACGTCGCCCATATCGGGCTGCCCGACGAATTCAGGACCGCCATCGCTTTTCTGGACACGCTGGGTCCGCGTGAGACCGTCAGCTTCGTGCCGGGCAATCACGACGCCTATGCGCGCTCCTCGCTAAAGCCGTTGGCCGGGCTGCTCGCCCCCTGGTGCGCCGATGATGACGGGCGTGCCGGCTACCCCTGGTATCGCCGCCGCGGGCCGGTCGCGCTGATCGGCGTCAACAGCGGCGTGCCGACCTTGCCTCTGATGGCGACGGGGCGTATCGGCAGCGAGCAGATGGAGCGGATCGCTGCCCTGCTCGACCGCGCCCGCGAAGAGCACCTCATCCGCGTCGTCCTGATCCACCATCCGCCCTATGTCGGCGGTGCCAAGCGCGGCCGTGAACTGGTCGATGCCGCCGCCTTCGAGGCCATGCTGAAGCGCAAGGGCGCCGACCTCATCATCCACGGGCACAATCACAGCTTCTCGCTGGCCTGGCGCCCCGGGCCAAACCATGATGTTCCGATCGTCGGCGTGCCCTCGGCTTCGCTCGGCCTGCTCGGTCATGGCGAGCTCGGCACCTGGCATCTCTTCCACATCGCGGGAGACGCTGCTGCACCGCAGATCAGGCTGGAACAACGCGGCTTCGAGCCTGACGGCACGGTCGTCCTCCGCCAGGAAATCGCGCTCCTGGGTGAGCGCGCCTAGCTACCTCTCCATTCTGAAGCGTTGGAGAATTCGTCAGCGCGAGACGAATGGCGCGCCGTTCGAAAACCGGCGCGCAGCAGACTTTCGTCCGTGAGTACCGGAAGCACAGAACGGCGCGTTGGGCGGCCGCTATGGCGGATCGGCAGCTGCTTCAGACGCAGCGGCCGCCGTCGACCGCGAGCACCGAGCCCGTCACCATGTCCGCCTCGTCCGAGCACAGGAACAGCGCGGCATTGGCGATGTCCTGCGGCGTCGAAAACCGGCCCCACGGGATCGAGGCGGTGAACTGAGCGCGGCGCTCCGGCGTGTCCTCGCCCATGAAGGTGGCGAGCAGCGGCGTCTCGCCGGCCACGGGCGCGATCGCGTTGACGCGGATCTTGTCCGGCGCAAGCTCGACCGCCATCGACTGCGAGATCAGGTTCGCCGCGCCCTTCGAGCCGTTGTACCAGGTCAGGCCCGGTCGCGGACGAAGACCCGCGGTCGAGCCGATGTTGAGGATGACGCCGCCGCCATGCTCGCGGAAATGCGGCACCGTCGCCCGCGCCATCAGATAGATCGACTTCACGTTGACCGCGAAGATCCGGTCGAACTCTTCCTCGGTCACCTCGGTCATCGGCTTGTTGCGATGGGTGGTGCCGGCATTGTTCACGACGATGTCGAGCCGCCCGACTTTGGCGAGGATCTTCTCGACCGCCTTGTCAACGCTCTTGGCCTTGCCGACATCGCAGGTCACGGCGAAGGCCTTGCGGCCGATCGCCTTGGCGGCTTCCTTGGCCTTGTCGCCGTTGATGTCCAGCACCGCGACGCGCGCGCCCTCGCGCACGAAGGTCTCGGCGATGCCGAAGCCGAAACCCTGCGCCGCGCCGGTCACCAGCGCCGTCTTGCCTTTCAGTCTCATGGATGTTCCTCGTGCTTTGCGATTGCGCGATGTTTGAAACGATTGAGCGAGTCGGTAAATGCGCTTTCATGCGCAGCCGGATACGGAAATCGTATGGGCGAAGTCGTCATTCTCGGGCGAAACGAAGCGCAGACCCGAGAATCTCATGACGAGAGGGCGGTGGTTTCCGTCATGCTCGGGGCCAGCCCGAGCATGACCGCGGGACCTTAAGCCCCGATCTCCTCGCGCAGCATCTCCAGCTCCAGCCAGCGCTCCTCGGCATCGCCGATCTCGCGCGCCACCTCTTCCAGCCGCGCCGTCGCCTTGGCGAAAAGCTTGGGATCGCGCGTGTAGAGATCGCCCGCCACGGCAGTGTTGAGCTTTGCGGCTTCCACCTGCAGGGCCTCGATCTTCTTGGGCAATGTCTCCAGCGCGTGCTTCTCGTTGAAGGAGAGCTTGCGCTTGGACGCCGGCGGGGCCTGTACGGGGGCACCCGTAGTCTTTGGCGCCGCAGCTGGCGCTTTCTCCAGCACTCGCACCTTGGCGCCGACACCGCGACCGCGCTGCGCCAGCATGTCGGAATAGCCGCCGGCGAATTCGGTCCAGACGCCGTCTCCGTCCGAGATCAGCACCGCCGAGACGACCCGGTCGATGAAGTCGCGATCGTGGCTGACCAGCAGCACTGTGCCCTGATAATCGGCCAGCAGTTCCTGCAGCAGGTCGAGCGTTTCGAGGTCGAGATCATTGGTCGGCTCGTCCAGCACCAGCAGGTTCGACGGCTTGGCCAGCGCGCGGGCCAGCATCAGCCGCCCGCGCTCCCCGCCCGAAAGCGCGCCGACCGGGGTGCCGCGCTGGATCGGCTGGAACAGGAAGTCCTTCATGTAGGAGACGACATGGCGGGGCTGCCCGCCGACCATCACCTGGTCCGAGCCGCCACCCGTCAGTGCATCGCCGAGCGGTGTCGCCGGATCGAGGCTTTCGCGGCGCTGGTCGAGCGTCACCATCTCCAGCGCCGTGCCGAGCTTGACCGTGCCGCTGTCGGGCGCGAGCGCGCCGGTCAGCAGGTTGATCAGCGTCGTCTTGCCGGCGCCGTTCGGACCGACGATGCCGATCCGGTCGCCACGCGCCACGCGCAGCGACAGGTTCTTGATGATAACGTTGTCGCCATAGGCCTTGGCGACGTCGATAGCCTCGATGACCAGCTTGCCGGAGGTCTGCGCCTCGCTCGCCTCCAGACGGACGTTGCCGACCGCGCTGCGGGCCGTGCGGCGCTGGTCGCGCAGCGAATGAAGCTCACCGAGCCGGCGCTGGTTGCGGGTACGCCGGGCGCTGACGCCGTAGCGCAGCCAGTCCTCCTCGCGCGCGATCTTGCGGTCGAGCTTGTGGCGGTCGAGTTCTTCCTGCGCCAACACCTCGTCGCGCCAGGCTTCGAACTCGCCGAAGCCCTTCTCCATCCGCCGCGTGACGCCGCGGTCGAGCCAGATCGTCGCGCGCGACAGCGAAGTCAGGAAACGCCGGTCGTGGCTGATCAGCACCATGGCCGAGCGCAACGACTTCAGCTCCTGCTCCAGCCATTCGATCACCGGCAGGTCGAGATGGTTGGTCGGCTCGTCCAGCAGCAGGATGTCAGGCTCCGGCGCCAGCACGCGCGCCAACGCCGCCCGGCGCCCTTCGCCGCCCGACATCGAAGCGGGATTCTCCTGCCCGGTGAGGCCCAGCTCCGTCAGCAGATACTGGGCGCGATAGGCGTCGTCGCCCGGCCCGAGCCCCGCCTCGACATAGGCGAGCGAGGTCCGGTAGCCGGTGAAATCCGGCTCCTGCGGCAGATAGCGCACGGTCGCGCCCGGCTGGACGAAGCGGTCCGCGCTGTCGGGCTCGACGAGGCCGGCCGCAATCTTGAGCAGGGTCGACTTGCCCGAACCGTTGCGGCCGACCAGGCAGACGCGCTCGCCGGCCGAGACCGCGATCTCGGCGGCTTCGAGCAAAGGCTGTCCGCCGAAGGTGAGCGCGACGTCGCGCAAATGCAGCAAGGGGGCCATGGTCCGTCCTGTGTTCCGGCCTGCGGGATAGACTGCCGCCGCCGCCCTGTCACGTCCGCAGGTGATGGCACGGCCCTTGCCAGCGCCGTTCCGCCCCCTATCGTGAGGCGCAGCAGCCCATGAGTCCGAGAGCCATGCCCAGCGAACGCCCCATCGGGATCGGCCATAATGGCGGTCCGCCGCTGAAGGAGCGAAAGCGCCGTTCCTCGAGCGGATCAGGCAATATCGGCCGCTATTTCGACTGGCGCTTCGCCCATCGCAAGGCCTGGAAGAAGCCGCGCGAGATCGCGCTGCGGCGTGAGGAGAAGGCATCTGCCCTCGGCCTGACCTATGAGGAATATTCGCTCGAGATCATGGAGCGCGGCTATTATCCGCAGCCCGAGCATGTCGAGACGATCAAGTCCAAGCGGGCACAGCGGCGCAAGGATGGCGGCGTGGTCGGCCAGTCGCTGAAGGGCATGAAGCTGAACTGAGTGGCGCCGTTATTCGCGGGCGAAGCCCTCGGGTCCGACCGTCGGCCGGCCCAGGGATAAACCCCGTGCAGACCCGTGAAGCTCATGACAGAGGGGCCACGGAGCTTCTTCCTGCTGGGGATGATCGGGTCAAGCCCGAGCAGGACGGCCGCCTCTGCTTTCCAACCAGCGCCGCACAAGCCGCGTCGCCGGCTTCTCGAAGAAGCGATAGAGCAGGACTGCCGCCACCACGGCGCCCGTAAGTGCAATTGCGATGAAGAGCATCGGCGCATGGAGCCCGATCCGCAACGCGACCTCGCGCATCCCCCGGATCACGAAGGGATGGACGAGATAGAGCGCATAGGAGGCATCGCCGACCGCCGCCAGCGCCTTGACCGGCCACACCGGCACGATGCCCTCGCGCCCACAGCCCGCAGAGAGCATCAGCAGGACGGCCGCGCCGCCGCGCCATAGCACGCTGCTCCATGGGCCATCCGTGCCCGGCAGCTGCGCGGCCGCGATCAGCAGGGCTACGCCCCCCGCGGCGACCGCAACACGCAAGGCGCCATGCAGGCGAAGCCCTCTGCGCCGCAACACGGCAATGCCCATGCCGGCTGCGAATTCCAGAACGATCGGCTGCCCCCAGAATCCGAAAGGCAGCGACAAGGGTCCGCCCAGGCTCTCCCCCCCGACCAGTACCGCCAGGACCAAAGTGACAGCCGGCAAGGTCCAGCCTTTCGGCAAGATGAGCCCGAGCGCGAACAGCGCGTAGAACAGCATCTCGTAGTTCAGCGTCCAGCCCAGCGAATAGACCGGCTGAACCAGGCCCTGCGTCGAGACAACCGGCCAGAACAGATAGGAGCCGAGGATCTGCGTGAAGCTCGGCACGCCCGAATTGAGCGCCGCCGGCACGACGAGGCCGACGAGCAGAAACAGGGTCGTCATCGCCCAATAGAGTGGGACGATGCGCGCCAGCCGGCGCTTCAGGAATTCGCGCCAGGCGCCGGGCCGCCCGAACAGGTCCTGCGAGGCATGGACCATGATGAAGCCGGAGACGACGAAGAAGATGTCGACGCCGGCCATCCAGGGCAGCAGGTCGCTGCGGCTGAAGCTCAGGCCCGCCCGCTCGGCCAGCGCGGCGGCGTCCGGCTGCACGTGATGAATCGCGACCATGAAGGCCGCGAGCGCGCGCAGGACCTGGATCGAATAGATGGGCTGCACGCGAACCTGTCGGGAACCAGTCGGATGAGCGGGGCGCTCAGCCAAACCACAGCCGCTTCGGATCGTCGAGCCCGAAACGATGGAGATTGGCGGCAATCGCGGCGAGCCCCTGCTCGGCGGCGTCCTTCGTGGTGACGACGTGCAGAGCAAAGCGCGCCGCGAGATCCTCCATCGGCGGCTTGCCGGCAAAGGCGGCGCGAACCGCCGCCCGGTCCGCGAGCGGCAGCAGATGCGGCGCGATTCCACCCGCGATGAAGACTCCGCCCGTCGCCTTGAAGACGAGGGCCAGATCGCCGGCGACACGCGCCAGCAGCCGCCAGAAGCAGACCACCGCCATCAGCGCTGCCGGATCGCCGTCATGGGCGAGGCGGGAGACGTCGGCAGCGCTCACCTCCGCCTCCAGCATGCCCGAGGTCCGCGCCACGGCCCGGTGCAGGCGCACGAGCCCGTCGCCGCTGAGCAGATGCTCGACGGTGAGGCGCGGTATGCCTTCGCTCAAAGCCGGCCAGAGCCGCTGCTCGGTCTGGTCCTCGGGGCCGATGCCGATATGGCCGGCTTCGGTCGGGATCAGCATGCCGCGTTCGCCATGTGTCAGCAAAGCCGCGGTTCCGAAGCCAGTCCCCGGCCCCAGCACTAGCCGCACGCCCTCCCGCTCCGGCCTGCCATCGATCAATGTGGCGACGTCGTGCGGGCTCAGGACGGCAAGGGAAGCCGCCAGGGCCTCGAAGTCGTTGACCAGCAGGCCCTGCGTCAGCCCGAGAGCCTCCGCGATCCGCGGCCCATCGAGATTCCAGACAGCATTCGTCAATTGCGCCTGCCGGCCGTCGAGCGGCCCGGCGACGGCAAGCACGGCCGAACGCGGCTTCTCCGGAGCCTCCGCGAGCACTGCGGAAAATGCCGCCTCCGCCGTCGGACAGCTGCCGGTGCCGATCCGCGCCAGCGGCTGGTGGGGGCTGTCCGGGTCTGGGACCAGCGATAGCCGGCAGTTCGTGCCGCCGATATCGGCGACCAGCACCGGATAGGATATCGACGGCGGGCGCATCAGAGCGGCTTCCGCCAGGGCGCAAACCAGCCGAGACCTTCGAGCGTGCCGCGCTCGGGCCGATATTCGCATCCGACGAAGCCGTCATAGCCGAGCGCATCGAGCTCAGCGAAGAGGGTCGGATAATCCGGGCCCGAGGCGTCGGGTTCGTGGCGGCCATTGGCGCGAGCGATCTGGACATGGCCGACGAGCGGATAGAGCGCCTTCAGCCGCGCCGAGACATCGCCGTGGATCAACTCGCAATGATACATGTCGAATTGCAGCCGGACGTTCGGCCGGCCGGATTCGCGCACATAGGCCGCAGCCTGATCGAAGTCGTTCAGGAAGTATCCCGGCATGTCCTTGCCATTGATCGGCTCGAGCAGGAGGTCGACGCCGTGCTCCGCCAGCTTGTCGGCGGCGTAGGCGAGCGAGGCGCGGTAGGTCTTCTGCGCGATGGGATCGTTGGGATCGGCGAGCCCTGCCATCATATGCAGGCGCTTGACGCCGGTCTCGTGCACATAAGCCAGCGCCGTTTCGACCGAGGCCTTGAACTCGTCCTCGCGACCAGCCAGCGCCGCAATGCCGCGCTCTCCTTTGGAGAAATCGCCCGGCGGCAGGTTGAACAGAGCCTGCGTGAGCTCGCCGCCGGTCAGCGCGAGCCCGATCTGCTCGGGGGTATGCTCATAGGGAAACAGGAATTCCACGGCCTCGAAGCCGGCCTCCGCGGCCGCTCTGAAACGGTCGAGGAAATCCCATTCGGTGAACATCATCGAAAGGTTGGCGGCAAAACGCGGCATGAAGGTCTCTGCGGACTAAGCGGTAGCAATCACGGCAAGCTAGCGCGCTGCGCCGGCCGCGTCATGACCAAACGCCGCAGGGAGGGGATGCGTTCCGATGCGGCCGCGCGGCCGCTACTTCTTTTCCGGCTTCGGCGGCGGATTCGGATCGGCCGAGAAATGCCGGAAAACCATGTCGGGCGAGGAGGTGTTGTGACGCGAATGGGTGGTGCGCCCCATCCAGATATCGGTTGCCTTGCCACCCTGGAACGGCATCAGGGCCTCCTCCCGCCAGCCCTTGGCGCTGGGCTCGCGCAACGCGATGCGTGCGACGTCGTTGTTGAACTCGGTGACGTACATCGAACGCAAGGCGACAAAGGCCCTGCCCCCCGTCACCGGCTTGTCGAGCACGGCACCCAGCACCATCCGGTTCTCGTCGACGCTGTCGAGTCTCAGGCTACCGGCGGACCCGTCCTTGAAGTTCAGCTTGAAGGTCAGGGTCTTAGGATCGAATTCGATCTCCTTGATGTTCACGACCGGGCGCCCATCCTGCTCGATCGGCCCGAACAGGAAGGAGGAGCCGTAGGAGGAGAAGCCGAGATGTTCCGGCGGCAGCGGCCGGGCGCGCCAGTAGCCGTCCTGCGGATAGACGACCAGTACCTCGTAGGACTTGTCCTTGCCGAGCTTCCAGAGCTGAACGAGATGCAGCCCCTTCTCCACCCGGTCGCCGACGCGGAAGGTGGTGTCGGCCGGCCGCCAGAAAGTCGGGAAGGTGTAGCCGACCAGCCAGTAATCGATCGTCTCCCAGAAGGTGATGCGGCGCGGCGGTGTCGGCGGCGTGAAGGAAGGATCGCCCTTCATGTCGCAGTTCGCCCAATCCGCATCCCAGTTGTCGCGCACGAGTCCCGCGATATAGGCCGGATGAGCGGCTTCGATCTGGAAACGCCGCACCTCAGGCGAAATCGCCTTAATCGTGACGTTGTCCTTCTCGGCGCAGAGCACGGGCTCGGATTCGTTCCGCACCTCGACGGCGACGTCGCCCGCGGCCCGCGCAATCGTCAGGGAGGCGAGAAGCGCGACCGAAACCGCGAGCGGGCGAACAAGGCTGAGCATGGCAATCCCTGGCGAGTGATTTCGGGAGCAGCGTAGCGACGCAAGATGAACGCCGGCTGGCCGCATGGCCTCACCTGCCGGGCAGAGCGGGCGAAACCGAAACAGGTTCTGGCTTGCACTGCAACGCCGGTATTGGCCGATGGTTGCCAGGGTTTCCTTGTCCGGGACGGCGGAGGCGATCGATGCAGATGCAGCCTTGCACCCCGTCTTCAGCCTTGAAGGATGGCGTAGACATCGCCCGAATTGGCCGCATGAGGCAAGCCGCGCAGATAATCGCCCATGGCATCCGCGCTCGCGGGCTCGCCGAGCTCAAGCCTCTGGCTCTCGCCGATCGCGACGTTGAAGCGATAGGGGCCGAGCGTCTCCAGTACGGCAAGGCAGGCCTCCGCCACCTCACGCTGGATCGTCGTGAACTCGAAGGAGATCACCGGCACCGCCTTGGTCAGCCCCGCGAGCACATGCGCCTCGAAGCCCTCGACATCGATCTTCAGAAGCTTGGGCAGGCCGTGGCGCAGGATCAGCCGGTCGAGCGTGGTGCAGGGCACGCTGATCTCGTGGTCCCAGACCTGCCCCTCCCAGCCGCGCGCCCCGGCTGCGGCGCCGATGAAGGCCGCCGACGCCGTCGAGACCGTCGGGTTCGCGCTGTTGATCCTGAGCGCGATCGAGCCCTCGTGATCGCCGCAAGCGGCTGCGATCAGCGTCACCAGCGGGTCGCGCCGGTGGATCAGGCGGATCACACGAGCCGGTCCGGGCTGCGGCTCCAGCGCCACCACGCGCGCGCCGAGCCTGCGGAACGAGGAAATCCGGTCGCCGACATGGGCGCCGATGTCGAAGGCGAGATCGCCCGGTCGCAGGAAAGTCCCGTAAAGCTGGTCCATGGCTGCGTTGCGCCGCTTGTCGCCGTGATAGATGCGCAAGGAGCGCGACAGCGCCTTCACCGTTCCCTTCGGATAGACGGTGGCGTTCATGCGCTGTCCCCGTCGCGGATGGCAGCCAGTACGGGCGGCATGTCGAAATCCTCGGGGATTGCGCAAAGCCCGTGGCGGGCCAGCCAGGCACCCGCAACCGGCCAGGCGGTCAGCATCGCGAAGGGGATCGCGAGCAGATAGCCGGCCGTGAGGGGCAGGGACCAGATCAGCACGGTCGGCGCGATCACGCCGAGCCCGGCAAACAGATAGATCCCGAACAGCAGATGCGGCCACAATCCTGCGAAGGCCGTGGCGAAGGTCAGCGCATGGGCATCGCGGGCCTGCCCGTCCCAGCCGATCCGCGCTTTGCCGAAAGCGAGGCCGATCATGAACAGCGTGGTGCGGAAGCTCGATACCGCGCCCTGCAGGAAGGCGAACAGCGTCTCGATCAGCGCCGAGAACAGGAAACGCGCCGCGCCGCCATAGCGCCGCACGCCGCCGCGCGTCAGCAGGATGTCGGCGAAGCCGGCGAGCTTGGGCGAGAGATACATGGCCAGGAACAGGACATAGAGCCAGGCCGTCAGCGCTGCCGGATAGTCCGCGATCGTCCGGTCCTCAAACGCCTTCAGCGGCAGCAGCGCGATCATCAGCGTCCAGGCCGGCAGACCGAGGAACATCAGGATCGCCCAGACCAGCTGGAACCGGCTCATCGGCTTGAGATCGGCTAAGTCGAGCAGCTTGAGATATTGCAGATTGCCGAGACACCAGCGCAGGTCGCGCTTGGCGAATTCCAGCATGGTCGGCGGATTCTCCTCCCAGCTCCCGCCCTCGACCGGCAGCACGCGCACCTCGTAGCCGGCGCGGCGCATCAGCGTCGCCTCGACCTGGTCGTGGCTCATGACGGCGCCGCCCAGAGGTGGTCCGCCGGGCAGCACGGGCAGATCGCAGTGGTCGCGGAACGGCGCGATCCGCACCAGCGCATTGTGCCCCCAGAACGGCCCGCAATCCCCGCCCCACCAGGCCGAGCCCATCGTGTAGGGCCGCATGCCCTGGCGCATGCCGAACTGGAAGATGCGGGCGAAAGCGGAGCGGCTGGGCATTCCGACCACGAGACTCTGCAGGATTCCGAGTTTTGGATAGGCCTGCATCATTCGGGCCATGCCGAGGATCGTCTCGCCTGACATCACGCTGTCGGCATCGAGCGGCAGCATCAGCGCGTAGCGCTCGCCCCAGCGCTCGCAGAAATCCCTGAGATTGCCGGCCTTGAAGCCGTCATTCTCGGCGCGGCGTCGATAGATCAGCCGTGCGGGCTCGCCGAGTTCGCGCGCCCAGGCAGCGGCAAGAGCCTGCTCTGCGGCGGCGACAGCCTGGTCATTGGTGTCGGACAGGACGAAATAGTCGAACCAGATGCCCTCACCCGTCTCGTCAAGGCTCCGCTTCACCACCTCGAGCCGCCGGAAGGCGCGCGCCGGATCCTCATTGCGCAACGTCATCAGCACCGCGGTGCGCAGCGAGAGCGGCGTCGCCCGCTGCCCGGCGGCGGCGAAGGGCGCGACCTCGGCAAGCCCATCCTGGCTGCCATGCAGCAACCACAGCCCGATCGCGGCGTTCCAGAAGCCCAGCACGGTCCAGGGTGCCCCGACAAGGAAGGCGACGAAGATCGCCACATCCGCAACCGTCCAGCCGCCCGCCCCCAGCACCTGAGCAAGCCCCGCCAGCAACAGGATCAGTGTCGCAAGATTGAGCACGAGAACGAGGAGGCGCCGCCGCCGGAGCACGATTGCGTCCTGCAGGCCGGCCGGCGTCAGGCCGATCGCTTCGTCCCCTTGCGTCACCCGCTGGAACGTGTTCGGACCGGGACGCTGGTTCGTGGCAGTCTCTGTCATGGGGGCAGACAGGCTCGGACGGAGGGCAGACGCGATGGCGCGGGAGCTAAAGCCTGCAACCACGATTGACGCAAGGGCCAAGGCCCTCGCGCTTTGGTATATAGCCCCCCGTGAATGCAAGCTGAATGATGTGGCCTTGCCGGTGCCTGGCCCAGCAGACTGCCTCGTCACCACATTGTGGAGCGGGCTAAGCCGCGGCACCGAGCGGCTGATATTCGAAGGCCGCGTGCCGCCTTCCGAACATGAGCGCATGCGCGCGCCCTTTCAGGAGGGTAATTTTCCCTTCCCGGTCAAATACGGCTACTGCGCCGTCGGCCGCGTCGATGCCGGCCCGCCGGACATGCTAGGCCGCATCGTCTTCTGCCTGCATCCGCATCAGGACCGTTTCATTGCACCGCGCAGCAGCCTGATACCGGTTCCCGACAGCGTTCCACCCCGGCGCGCCATCCTCGCCGCCAATATGGAAACGGCCCTGAACGCCCATTGGGACGCCGGCTCGGCCCCGGCCGACCGGATTGTCGTGGTGGGCGGCGGCGTGCTCGGCCTGCTCGTCGCCTGGCTCGCCGCACGCCTGCCGGGAGCCGACGTGACGCTGGTCGATGTCGAGCCCGGCCGCGCAGGGCCGGCCGCCGAACTGGGCTTTGGCTTCGCCATGCCGGACGCAGCTCCGCGCGACGCCGATCTCGTCTTTCACACCAGCGCGACGGCGGCCGGCCTCGCTACCGCCGTGGCTGCGGCCGGCACCGAGGCGCGGATCGTCGAGATGAGCTGGTATGGCGAGGGAACGGTGCCGGCGACCCTCGGCTGCGCCTTCCATGCGCGCCGTCTCCAGCTCGTCTCGTCGCAGGTCGGCATGGTCGCCGCCTCGCATCGGGCGCGCTGGGACCACGCACGACGGGCGGCAGCAGCGATGACGCTCCTCGCCGACGACCGGCTCGACGCTGTAATCACCGAGGAGATCGCCTTCCGCGATGCACCGCAGCGCATCCCGGAACTGCTCGCGCCGGGCGCCGCTGGCCTCACCGCCGCGATTTGCTATGAAACGCGGCCGTGACCGCGCCCGCTTCGGGCGTCTCTCCAGGAGATCGCATGTTTTCCGTCGAAGTCCGCGACCGCATCATGATCGGCCACTCCTTGCCCGATCCCTTCTTCGGTCCCGCGCAGAACATGCATGGAGCGACGTTCGTGGTCGACGTTGCCTTCTTCCGCGAGACGTTGAACCGGCAGAACGTGGTCGTCGACATCGGCGCCGCGCTCGACATGCTCGGCAAGACCCTGAAGCCGCTCAACTACCAGAATCTCGACGCCCTGCCGCAATTCGCCGGGGTGCTGACCACCACTGAATTTCTCTGCAAGCATATCTTCGACGCCATGTCCGCCGCCGCGAAATCCGGCGCGCTCGGTACCGATGGCGCCGGCCTGTCGAAGATCCGCGTGACGCTGCACGAGACCGACCTCGCCCGCGCCAGCTACGAGGGCGTGCTGGGGTGAAGGGCATCGTCTTCGCCATCCCCGGCAATATCGATCTGCCGACCGGCGGCTACGGCTATGACCGCCGTCTCCTGCGTGAATGGCGCGAGATGGGCGTCGAGGCCCGGCATCTGGCGTTGCCGGGCGGCTTTCCCTTCCCGACCGAAGCCGATCTCGCAGCGACGGAATTGCTGCTGGCGGCGACTGCGCCGGACGACATCCTGCTGGTCGACGGTCTCGCCTTCGGGGCCTTTCCCGAAGCGCTCGCCGCGCGCTTCGCCGACCGGCTGGTCGCGCTCGTCCACCATCCGCTGGCGCTCGAAACGGGCTTAGAGGCCGCCCAGGCAGCGGCGCTGCGCGCGAGCGAACGCGCCGCTCTCGGCCATGTCCGCTCCGTGGCGGTGACGAGCCCCGCGACGGCAACGGTTTTGAGCACGGAGTTCGGCGTCCCCGAGAGCCGCATTTTCGTCGCCGTTCCCGGTGTCGATCCCGCGCCGCGCGCCACCGGCAGCCACGGCGATCAGCCGCTGCAGCTGCTCGCGGTCGGCTCCCTGATTCCGCGCAAGGGTTACGATGTCCTGATCGAGGCGCTGATGCGGATTGCCGACCGCGACTGGCATCTCACCATCGCCGGCTCTCCCGATTACGCCCCCGAAACCGCGGCCGCGATCGAGGCCCATATCCGCTCCGCCGGGCTGGCGGACCGCATCTTGCTTGCCGGGGCCGTGCGGCCGGACAACCTCGGTGAACTCTATGACAAAGCTGACCTATTCGCCATGCCCTCGCTCTATGAGGGCTACGGCATGGTTCTGACGGAAGCGCTGGCGCGCGGCCTGCCGATCGTCTGCACGCTGAGCGGCGCGGGCGCGGATGCCTTGCCGGCCGATGCGGCTCTCAAGGTGCCGCCCGGCGACGTTGCGGCACTTGCCAATGCGCTTGCGAGGCTGATTGATGCGCCGGCTGAGCGCCGGCAGAGGGCCGATGCGGCATGGGCGGGAGCCGGCGCCTTGCCACGCTGGCACGATGCGGCCCGCATCGTCGCGCGGGCATGTCTGGGCGGCGGCAGCCGGGAGGTGGGTTGATGGCTGGATTTTCTCCGGAATGGCTCGCCTTGCGCGAGCCTGCGGATCATGCCGCGCGCAATCCGCAGGTGCTCGCCGCGGTCGGCTCGTATTTCTCCGACAGGCCTTCGCTGTCCATCCTCGATCTCGGCTGCGGCGCCGGCTCGAATCTGCGCGCCTCCTACGCGGCCCTGCCCGCCCGTCAGCACTGGACACTCGTCGATCACGATGCCGACCTGCTTGCCCATGCGCGCAGCCGCCTGGCGGATTGGGCCGATGAGGCGCGCGAGCAGGGCGAGGAACTCGTCCTCGCCAAGGGGGAAAAACTGATCGGCGTGGACACGCGCCGCGTCGACCTCAACAAGGATCTCGACTGGGTGCTCGGCTGGCGGCCAGACCTCGTGACGGCCGCCGCCCTCTTCGACCTCACCTCGCGGCGCTGGATCGAGCGCCTCGTCGCCGCGCTCACGAGCCAACGCCTGCCGCTCTATGCCGTGCTGACCTATGACGGCCGCGAGGCTTGGCAGCCGGAGCACCCCGCCGATGCCGGCATGCACGCCGCCTTTGTCGATCATCAGCGTGGCGACAAGGGCTTCGGCCCCTCCGCCGGCCCGGCGGCCTGCGAAATCGTGGCCGAGGCCTTCCGCAAGGCCGGCTTCGCGGTTTCGATGGGCGACAGCAGCTGGCTAATCGATGGCGCTCGCGCCGATCTGCGCGCGGCCCTGGCCGAGGGCATTGCGCAGGCCGTGCGCGAAACCGGACGGGTCGATCCCGCGACCGTCGAGAGCTGGCTTGCCGCACGCAGCGAGGAAGGATCGGCGCGGATCGGCCATCAGGATCTCTGGGCGCGCCCGGTCTGAGGCTCCGCCCCGAAAACGAGCCGGATCGCCATCTTCCCTCCGGAGGGATTGCACGCCTTAGCCGGTTCCCGGCCACATCCGGCGCAAAACGCCATCCTTGCGGATGACGCGGTGGTAGAGCACCGCGGCGATGTGCAAAATCGCAATTGCGCCGAGCGTCAGCGCAAGCTTGCCATGGACGCCGAGCACCTGCTTGGCCGCCGCTTCATTCGGCCCAGCCAGCGCTGGCAGGTTGAACAGGTCGAACACGGTGAGCGCCGGAAACAGCGAGACGCCGATCCAGCCCAGCAGCGGGACGACGAGGAGCAACCCGTAAAGCAGCCAGTGGACGAGATGCGAGCCGGCCTTCTGCCACCATTCCAGCGTCGGTTCATCCGCCGGCGCGCCATGCAGAAGGCGATAGACCAAGCGTCCTGCCGTCAGCCACAACAGCAGGAATCCGGTAAGCTTATGAGCGCTGTAGAGGCCGTTGGTCAGCCCGTCCCAGAGGTTCAGAACGTTGCCGCGATAGCTCATCGTCACCCCAACCGGGATCATCACGAAGACCGCAACCACGGTGATCCAATGCAGGGTGCGGGCGGTCGCGCTGTAACCGCCGGGCGCCATTTCCGCCGACATCGGCCGTTCTCCGGGTGTTGCCGCAAGGGAAAGCATTCATCCCACGTTCAAGCGTACCAACCTATACGACACTGCTCCGGTCAGGTTCCCGCTTCTCGTTCCCGAGCACTTGCGTGCCATGGAACCGTGCCCTGCCGGGAACGTTGCTGGAAGGGCGAACCAAGAACCCCTATATCCTTTTCCCATGGTGCCTCTGACGCTCCTAGGCCGCTTGCCGGCCCAATCTGACGGACTTCCCGATGCCTGAGTCGCGTACGCTCTTCGGCCCCTCCCTCGAAACTGCGCTCGTGAGGGTGGACCGGGCCATCGCCGAGTTTCGCGCCGGCCGCCCCGTCCTGCTGCGGAACGGTGACCAGCGCGCGCTCGTCCTCTCTGCCGAATTGGCCGAAGAGAGCCTCGTGCAGGGTCTCGATGAGCTGGCTCATGGCGGCGGGCATCTTGTCCTCAGCGGTGCGAGGCTGCGCCGGCTTGGCGCAAAGGGGCGCAGCGAAAGCGGCGTCTTTGCGCTGCCCACAATCGATCTCGGCCGCGTCGAGACGCTCGCCCTTAAGATCGATGCGCGGATGGATGCGCCGATCGCGCCCGCCTCCGGGCTCGACGAGGCCGCGCTGGAATTGGCCCGCCTGTCGCTCGTCCTCCCGGCCGTCGTGGTCGTGCGGGTYGACGCCGCCGACATCGCCGATGAGCCGCTGGTCGAAGTCGCCATCGAAGCGATCAAAGGCTATCGCGCCCAGCAGGCCGCTTCGCTGAAGATCGTCGGTCGCGCGCCCGTGCCGCTCGAAGGCGCGCCGGAGACTGAATTCGTCGTTTTCCGCGGTGGCGAGGGGCTGCGCGATCAGGTCGCGATCATCGTTGGCAAACCCGATCTTTCGGGGCCGGTGGCGGTGCGTCTGCACTCGGCCTGCCTCACGGGCGATCTCTTCGGTTCGCTGAAATGCGATTGCGGCGACCAACTGCGCGAGACCGTGCAGTGGATGGCGGAGAACACAGGCGGCGTCCTGCTCTATCTGGATCAGGAAGGCCGCGGCAACGGCATCTCCAACAAGATGCGGGCCTACAAGCTGCAGAGCCAGGGCTGGGACACCTACGACGCCGACGAGGTGCTCGGCTTCGATCTCGACCAGCGCCATTTCGATTTCGCGGCGACCATGCTGAAGCAGCTTGGCGTCTCCAGCGTCGTGGCGCTGACCAACAATCCCCTGAAGATCAGCGCGATCGAGGCGGCGGGTCTCGAGGTTGCCGCCAGCCAGCGCGTGCTGGGCCGCCCGAACGCCCACAACGTCCGCTACCTCGCCTCCAAGCGCGACCGCGCCGGCCACTTCATCGACATGGACGCGCTGATGGCGCGTGCCGCCCCGACGGATTGACGGTGCATCCGATCGCGGTCAGGCCAGGCTGATGCCGGTGCCCGGGACGACGTCATTCGAGGACGATCCGACACGCTGGCCGCTTGCCAGCGTGTTCTGCATCGTGTTTCTCGGCTGGCTGGCCCTGTCCTGGCCCTGGCTCTCCGGTGCCGTCACGATCCCCTGGGACGCCAAGGCCCATTTCCACCCTCAGCTACAGTTCCTCGCCGATAGCTGGCATCGTGGCCTGTCCCCCTTCTGGACGCCCTACGTCTTCTCCGGCTCGCCGCAGGTCGCCGATCCGCAGTCGCTGATCTTCTCCCCCTCCTTCGCGCTGATCGCCGCGCTCAATCCCGCGCCCGATTTCCGCTGGAGCGACGGAGCCGTTCTCGGAACGCTGCTGGGCGGTGCGCTGGCGATCGTCCTGATCTTCCGTGACCGTGGCTGGCATCCGGCCGGCGCGGTCGTCGCGGCCCTCTCCTTCGCCTTCGGCGCCGCCGCCGCCTGGCGTATCCAGCATGTCGGGCAGGTGCTGAGCCTCGGCTATTTCACGGTCACGCTCTTCCTGCTCTCCCGCGCGCTGGAGCGCGGCTCGATAGGCTACGGCTTCGCCGCCGGGCTGGTCTCGGGCTTCATGGTGCTCGGCCGCGATCAGGTCGCGCTAATCGGCGTCTATGTTCTTGCCGGGCTGGTCATCGCCGCGATCCTGATGACGCGCGATCCCTGGCGCGCCTTCCGCGCCAGCCTGTTGCCGCTGCTCGCCGGCACGCTGGGCGCCATTCTGGTCGCCACCATCCCCATCCTCCTGACCGCCTTCATCGCGCAGGAGTCGAACCGTCCCGCGATCGACTTCGTCGAAGCCGGGAAGGGCTCGCTGCACCCCGCGGCGCTGCTCACCGGCCTAATCGCCAATCTCTACGGCGCGGCCGGGCCGCTCGCGGATTTCTGGGGCGCGCCAAGCCCGGCCTGGGAAGCCCGCTTCGGCCCGCTCGGGCTCTTCCTCGCCCGCAATATGAGCCAGCTCTATCTTGGTCTGTTGCCGATGGGGCTGGTCCTGACCCTCGGCCTCGTCCGCGGCGCGCTCTGGCGGCGCGAGATCGTCGCGCTCAGCGTCGCCGCGCTCATCGTCCTGCTCTATGCGCTCGGGCGTTACACGCCCGCCTTCCGGCTCCTGTTCGAGCTTCCGGGCGTGAGCTTCTACCGCCGCCCCGCCGACGCGCTCTTCATCCTCGGCGCTCTCATCGCCATCCTCGGCGGCTATCTGACCCACCTCGTCATGACCGGCACGGCGCCGAAGGCGCGCCCGTGGCAGATCGCCCTGGAAGCGCTGATCTTCGCCGGGGCGCTCGCTCTCGCCCTCTGGCTCGCCTGGACGGTCGGGCGCGTCCCGGTCGCGATCACGCCGCTCGTCATTGCGCTGCTCTGCGGCCTGCTCACGCTCGGCGGCCTGGTTGCCGCGCGCGGGCTGGCGCAGCGCGGCTCGGCATTGGCGGCGACCGTCGTGCTTGCCGCGATCCTCACCATGGATTTGGCGGTCAATAACGGCCCCAGCGAATCCACTGCCCTGCCGCCGCAGATGTACGACGTGCTGCGGAAGGACAGCGCGAACGAGACCATCGCGCTGCTCAAGCGCAAGACCGCCCGCACGGCCGCTCCCGACCGGCGCGACCGCATCGAGCTCGCCGCCATCGACTTCCACTGGCCCAATGCCAGCCTCGTCCACGAACTCGACAACACGCTGGGCTACAACCCGCTGCGCCTCGGCCTCTACAGCAAGGCGACCGGCGCCGGCGACCAGGTCGCCCTGCCCGACCAGCGTACCTTCTCCGCCCTGATGCCGGGCTATCGTTCCCTGCTCACCGACATGCTGGGCCTGCGCTTCATCGCGACCGGCGTTCCCGTCGAGCAGATCGACACGCGGCTGAAGCCCGGCGATCTCAGGCAGATCGCCCGGACCAAGGACGCCTATATCTACGAGAACCCGCGCGCCTTGCCGCGCGTCCTGCTCGTCACCGAGGCGCAGAAGGCCGATTTCGACGCCATATTGACGACCGGCCAATGGCCGACAGGCTTCGATCCGCGCCGGACCGTCCTGCTCGATCGCGACCCGCCGCCGCTGGCCACCGGCGTGATCGGGCCGGCCAAGGTTGCGATCCGCGATTACGGCACGACCACGGTGACGCTCGCCGTCGATGCGCCCCGCGGCGGCTATCTCGTCCTCAACGACGTCTGGCACCACTGGTGGCGGGTAGAGGTCGACGATCGCCCGGCGGAGTTGCTGCGCGCCAATGTGCTTTTCCGGGCCGTCGTCGTCCCGCCCGGGAAATCCACCGTTCGCTTCGTCTTCCGCCCGCTCGAAGGCCTCTACGAGGACATCCTCGCACGGCTGCGCAATCACTAGGCTTAGGAACCGCTGCCGTCATTGCGGGGCGGACCGGAGGTCCGAGCCCGGTACCCATGAACACGGCGCTCCCGTCATGGTCGGCCTTGTGCCGACCATCCACGTCTTCCTCGGTCGCGGGTGGTGTTCAAGACGTGGATGCTCGCCGCAAGGGCGAGCACTACGACTCTGGAACCGCGTCGTGGTCATGGGTTCCGGGCTCAGGCCGTCGGCCTGCCCCGGAATGACGGCGGTGCTGCAACAAGGCCAGCTCGGCCAAGCGTCCACCGCCTGAGGCCCGGCTTCAGGCGAGCGCGCCCATTGCCGCGATCGGCCGGACCGGCAACCCGTCCAGCACCTTGGCGAGCCCGGAAGGATCGACCTCACCGCCATGCATCGTCTCGTCGCGATGGATGCCGCCGGCGATGAAAAGGCTGTCGAAGCCCATCAGCCTCGCGCCGGCGAGATCGGTCCTGACCGCGTCGCCGATCACCAGGACCTTGCCGGGTTCGACAGGGCGGCCGCCGCGCGCCTCGGCGGCGGCTGAAAGCGCGAGGTCATAGGCCGGACGATAAGGCTTGCCGGCCCAGGCGACGGTCCCGCCCAGCTCCTCATAGATCGCCGCGAGCGAACCGGCGCAGGGCAGCAGATCCTCGCCGACATGCACGACGAGATCCGGGTTGCCGCAAATGAAAGGCAGGCCGCGCCGGGCGAAGCGCTCGAGCAGCGGCCGGTACTGTTCCGGCGTCTCGGTACGGTAATCGTTGAGCTCGGTCGCCACGATGATGTCGGCCTGCTCTTCGCCGACCAGCTCGACATCGAGCCCAGCGAAAACCGCCCGGTCGCTTTGCCAGCCGATATGGTAGACGCGCTTGTGATGGCTCTCCGCGATCAGCGCACGCGTGACGTCGCCGGACGTGACGAGCCGGTTCCAGGCCTCGCGCGGCACGCGCTTGGTATCGAGCAGACCAGCCACCTGCGTGGACGGCCCGGGGGCATTGGAGAGCAGCGCGACCGTCCCGCCCAGCTTCCGGAAGGCGATCAATGCCTCGCAGGCCGGCTCCAGCGCCCAGAGCCCGTCATGAACGACGCCCCAGACATCGCTGATCAGCACATCGTAGCGGGCGAGGAGATCGCCCGCGCGCTTCAGAACGGGAACGGTCATTAGCTCTTGGCCTCGGCAGCGATACGCGCTTCGACCTCGGCCCGGCGCGGCAGCGGCGCGACGGCGCCATAGCCCTGCGTCGAGAGCGCCGCGGCGACATTGGCATAGGCGCCCGCCGCGAAGGCATCCCCGGTGCGCAGATATTCGGCGAGGAAGGCGCCGTCATAGCAATCGCCCGCCCCCGTTGCGTCGATGGCATCGACCTTGATCGGGCGGAAACGCTCCCTGCGCACCGGCGTCGCAATCAGCGAGCCTTCGTGGCCGAGCGTCAGCGCGACGACCCGCGCGCCCAGGCCGAGATAGAAATCGACGATGGCGTCGGGATTGTTGAGCCCGGTCAGCTGCGTCGCATCGTCGAGGCCCGGCAGAACGATGTCGGCCATGGCGCAGGCGGCATGGATGATCGCCCGCGCGCGGGTCAGCGGCCAGAGCTTCAGGCGCAGATTGGTATCGTAGGCGGTGAGAACACCGGCCTTGCGCGCCGTCTCGAAGGCCTCGAACACCGCATCGCAGGCGCTGGCCGAAATGGCCTGGCTGATGCCGGAGGCCTGGATGATGCGGGCCGAGCGGATGAGATCGCGCGGCAGATCGCGCGAACCGTAGAGGCTCGCGGCCGAACCGGCGCGCAGATAGGAGAAGACATGGCCGGACGGGCCGTGATCGACAAAATAGAGCCCCGTCGGAGCGGTCGCATGCGTCGAGACATGGGCATCGTTGACACCCTCCCGCTTCCACAGCGCCCGGATCGAATGGCCGGCGCTGTCGTCGCCGAGCGCACCGAGATACCCCACCGATAGACCCTGCCGGGCCGCCGCGACGGCACAATTAGAGGTGTCGCCGCCATGCCCGAACAGGAAGGCCCCGGTCTCCGCCCGGGTGGCGTTGAACTCGCCGAGCGGCTCGCCCAGGCACAAGAGATCGATTTGGCTGTCCGTCACGATTTAAACCATTTCAGGTGGCGCCGGCGCGCCGGGAGGCCCCGTCTTCCTAGAGCATCGGACCGAAAAGTGGAATCCACTTCTCGGAAAAATCCGATGCCCGAACAAAGAGATAGATCCCCGCTTCGGGTCAGGCAGGGACGCAAGGCGATCTGGACCATCGACGAGGAAAGGGGAAACCGCTTTTCGGTGCTGCCCGGACCGCGCGACGAACGGCGCGGCCGATTCCGCGCTATTCTGCCGCCTCACGTTTCGGGGATAGGCTCATCAGGCGGTCGGCCAGCCGGACGATCTCCTCGCGCAAGGCCGAATTGGCCTGCGCGCCCGATGCCGCTCTGCGCAGGTCCGACATCTCGTCCAGGAGCTGATTTCGATCTTCGCGGGCCTGGCTGAGGGCTCCTTGCAGCGTTTGAAGCTCGGCATGCACAAGCTCGATCTGACCATCTCGTTCGCGCTGACTGTGCTGCAAGGCGGTTATCTCTTCCTGTTTGCGCCGGCGCAGATCGACCAGCTCATCCTTGGCAGCCGCAAGCGCCAGTTCCAGGGCATCCACCCGCCCTTGCAGCGTCCCTTGATCGGCCATCGCCTGCTCCAGCCTCACGCCGAGCTGCCGCGCCTCGACAGCCGCCGCGCTGGCGCGCGCATCGGCCGCCGCCAGCCCAGCTTCAGCCTGCTCGGCACGCGCGGAGAAGGCACCGGCCCGCACCTGTTCGCCGTCGCGCTCGCCCGTCATCGTTTTCAATGAAGCCTCGCTGCGGCCCAGCGCATCCTCGACTCCCGCCAGTCTCCCGGCAAGCTCGTCGCGCTTGCCCTGGAGGACCATGATCTGGGTGCGGTCCTCCACCAGCGCCAAGCGCAGCTTCGCATGCTCGTCGCGGATCCCCGCCAGTTCGGTCTCGCGTTCGGCGAGCAGCTTCTCGATCCGCCCGACCGTCTCGCGTTCCCGCGCGAGCTCGTCGTCGCGCATGCTCAGATCGGCCCCGGTGCCGGTCAGAGCTTGCCGTGTCTCAGCCAGGCTCTGCTCCAGGCTCGCCAGATCCGCGAGCCGCTTCTCCAGCGCCGCAGCCGTTTCGCCATGGCCGGCCTGTTCCTGTTCGAGGGTGCTGCGCGTGTCGCCAAGCTCGGCCCGGGTCGTAGCGAGCAGGTTTTCGAGTTCCGCGATCCGTGTGTCGCGCTCGCCACGCTCGCGCTCCAGCCGGCCGATCGTCATGTCGCGGCGGCCAAGCTCCTGCATCGCCCCGGCCTTGGCCGCAAAGCCACGCTCGGCCTCTTGCTCAACGGAGCGCATGCGCAGGGCGAGTTCGGCGCGCAGATGGTCGCGATCAGCAGCGATTTCCGCCAGGGAGAGCGGGAACGCAGCCTCAGCCCGCTTGCGCGCCAGCCGATCGGCACGGCGAGCAAGCGCCGGCACCGCTGCCAGCGCGAGCAGGGCCGCGCAAAGGAAGCCGAGCGCGAACAGCATGGCGGCTTCGATCAAGACCCAGGTCTCCCGAACCAAGCGTGGACACAGGCGATGGCTGAATCTGCCACGCCCGCGCCGCCAAGGCCAGTTCTAGTCACCCGCTCGAGATCGGCGGGCTAGAACGGATTCCACGTCGCCTGCGGCGTGAACTTGAGATAGCCGAGATTGACGCCGAGCCGCCAGCCGACGCCGGTGCGAATCGGCACGATGGTGATGCCCTCCGCCGTCATCGCGGTGAAGCCGAATCCGCCGATGAAATAGGCCGAGCCGTCGACACCGGCGAAGCGCTGGTAGAGCGCGTCCACCGCCGGCAGGTTGTAGGCCAGCATCATCGTGCGTGCGCCTTCGCCGCCGAAGTCGAAGCCGATCGACGGCCCCTGCCAGAACACCCTGCGGTCGCCGGCATTGCGGGTGTAGAGCTGGCCCTCGCCGAAGCGCAGCCCACCGACGAAGGCTCCAGAGGCCTCCTGGCCGAGCACATAGCCATTGGGCTCGCCCCAGCGCCGCACGGCCTCCTCGATGGTGAGCGCGAGACCTCGCGACACGTTGCCGAAGAACTTGTGGCCGGACGTGACCAGCTCGTTCTGCGAGAAGGAGCGCTGCTCGTTGTAGTTCTGCGCAAAAGCCGGGGCCGACAGACCGGTGAGGCCCGTTCCGGCTACGGCGAGACCGCTCTTGATGAGACTGCGGCGGGTCTGGTTCATATGCTAGATCTCCGGACAGAGGGTCTGGCCAGGCCGGACGCCAGAACGGTTTGATCGCCCGGGCTCCCGGCGCCGGCCTCGGTGGCCGGGCAACCTGTTCCGGGCAAGCGCGATGCGGACCGGACGGCGGGCCGATTCTGGGCTATCCGCCGCTCGCACCGGCGTCGAAAAAACGACGTCCGGCGAAAACGAATCATTTCGGTAACCAGTTTGATACGCTGCAAATCTATCCAAGGCGTGAAAATTCCGGAGAGCCGAGCGGCCCGGGATGCGGGATTGCGAGGATTTGTGGGGATGAAGGCCGCAACAAGGCGACGCTGGAGCGCGACCTGCGCCGGCATTGCCATTCTCTTCCTCGTCGTCTCCATGACGTCCGCCAACACCACCTCCGCCGAGCCGGTTGTTCCGGCTTCGACGGGGGCACCGGGGCTGCCAGCCGGTCTGCCCAGCCTGCCCGCACTTGGCGAAGTGATGCAGCGCGACCTGCGCACCGGCCTTGCCATCAACGGCTTCGACCCGGTGTCCTATCGCTTAGGCAATGGGCCCTCGGCCGGCCTCGCGGACCACGAGCTGATTCATGAGGGCATCGTCTGGCGCTTCGCCTCGCAGGCCAACCTCGAGGCCTTCCGCGATGCACCGGGCGTCTACGCGCCCGCTTTCGGCGGCTTCGACCCGACGGGCGTCGCCAATGGCGTCGCCGTCGAGAGCGATCCCAGCCAATACGCGATCATCGGCTCGCGGCTGTTTCTGTTCCGCTCGGCGGAAAACCGCCGGCGGTTCCTGCAGGGCGCCGCGCTCCTGGCCCAGGCCGAAGATCGCTGGAAATCGGTGCTGCGCTTCGTCGCCCGCTGAGGTCTCCAAGAGGCATTTTGGAGACCCGAGCCCTCATCCTGAGGAGCGCCGCAAGGCGCGGGAATGACTCCTCAGAATGAGGGCTCAGGGAATTCTCAAAAAGGCTCTCAGCAGCCGGTATCACCGGCGATGGCCCGCCGCGCCAGCGCCTCGCTCGACGCCGCTACGAAAGGCGGATTGCGGAACTGCCGCTCGCTCACGCCGTAATGCGGCAAGGCGCCGTCAAGCGTCAGCACCACCCCGCCCGCCGCCGAAAGAATGGCGTCGCCGGCCGCGATGTCCCATTCCATGGTCTGGCCACAGCGGACATGGAGATCCGCCTCGCCCGAAGCGATCATCCCGAACTTCACCGCCGACGAGACGGGGATGCCCTTGTGGCAGCACATCGACGCGGCGATGCCGTCGCTGCGGCCGTCGCCATGGAAGCGGCTGACCAGCGCCACCGGCCCGTCGCTAGGCAAGGCACGCACCGCCGCGCGGCGCGCTTCCCCGAGCACGGTGCCGTCGGCGGCGAAATCCTGCACATAGGCGTGCTGGCCGGCGAACCAGAGGCGGCCGATGGCCGGGGCAGCAATCGCGCCCGCGATCGGCCTGCCGTCACAGACCACCGCAATCGCGACGCAGTAGCTGTCGCCGCCGGCCAGGAACTCGCGCGTACCGTCCAGCGGATCGAGCAGGATGAAGACCTTGCCCGGCGCGACGCTGTCGGCCGTTTCCTCGCTGATGACAGGGAAGCCGGGGCAAAGGCGCGCGAGCGCATCCTTCGCCGCATGGTCGGCAGCCAGATCCGCGGAGCAGACCGGCGAGCCGTCCTGCTTGAGCGTCACGTCGCGTGCCGCCCGCTTCGCCAGCAGGACGGTCGAACTGATCCTGGCAGCTTCCGCAAGCTTGCGCCCCAGCCCGTCGCAATCGCGCAGGCGGGCATCATCGCGGCCGATCATGGCGGCCCATCCTTCGAACATTGGCCCGGTATATGGCGATTAACCACATGAAAACCAAGATGACAGCATATCTGGCGGCATTGCCGCCCTACCCTCGGCGCATCGCCATCCCAGGATTTCGCCCCCATGACCGCCATCTCGCTCGACTCGCTCGATCTGGCCGCTCTTCTTTGCAGCCGCGTCTGCCATGACGTGATCAGCCCGGTCGGCGCGATTGTCAACGCTCTGGAGGTTCTCGAGGAAGACGATCCCTCGATGCGCGACTTCGCGCTCGAGCTCATCAAGAAGAGCGCCCGCAACGCCTCCGCCCGCCTGCAGTTCGCGCGCCTCGCCTTCGGCGCAGCCGGCTCGGCCGGCGCGATGATCGATCTCGGCGATGCCGGCAACGTCGCCAACGGCTTCCTGAACGACGAGAAACTGTCGCTCGACTGGGAGGCGCCGCGCGCCCTGCTGCCGAAGAACCAGGTCAAGCTCCTGCTGAACCTGCTGGTCATCGCAGCCCAGGCGGTGCCGCGCGGCGGCAAGCTTGTCTCGCGAGCCAGCGTCGAGGGCGAACAGGGCAGCTTCGAGATCAAGGCCACCGGCTCGCATGCCCGCATCCCCGCCCACGTCGAGGAACTGCTCGCCGGCAATGCGCCGGGCGGCACGATCGACGCCCATGCCGTCCAGCCGGTCTATACCGGCATGGTGGCGCGTGCCGCAGGGATGGAGGTTTCCGTCGCGATCGACGGCGAGACCGTGACCATCAAGGCAGCCAAGGCGGCCTGAAACCGAAATCAATCGAAGGGCGATCTCAACCGATCATAAACCCTTCTCGTGCTTTGGTTCCTGGAGGGTTTCGCGTTGAGTGATGTTCCTGCATGGACGAGTTGCTGCAAGAGTTCCTGACCGAGACCGGCGAGAACCTCGATACGGTCGACCGGGAGCTCGTCCGCTTCGAGCAGGACCCGAACGATCGGGATATCCTGCGCAACATCTTCAGGCTGGTTCACACCGTCAAGGGAACCTGCGGCTTCATCGGCCTGCCGCGGCTCGAGGCGCTCACCCACGCGGCCGAGTCGGTGATCGGGCAGTTCCGTGACGGCGCGACGGTAAAGCCGAGCGCCGTCACCGCCATTCTCGAAACCATCGACCGCATCAAGGACATCCTCGCCGAGCTGACCGAGAAGGGGCAGGAGCCGGAGGGCGACGACAAGACGCTGATCCACGAATTGCAGGCTCTGGCCGACCGTGCCAGGGGCGAACTCGACCACGCGTACCCGGCCGAGGCGCCGATCGATCCCGTCGCCGCCTATCTCGCCCGGCATGGCCAGGCCGACGCCAAGGCTGCAACGGACGACATCGTGTTTCGCAGCGCGCCGGAGCCGCAGCGCGACCGCAACGGCCGTATCGAAAGCGGCGAAAGTCTCCCGCATACCGAAGATGGCCCGTCATCCCCGCGAAGCGGCGGCCCGGCGACCTTGCGGGTCAATGTCGACACGATCGAGCATCTGATGACCATGGTCTCCGAGCTCGTTCTGACGCGCAACCAGCTCCTCGATGTCTCCCGTCAGCAGGAAGACGCCAAGCTCAAGGCACCGCTGCAGCGCCTCTCGCTGATCACCGCCGAGCTGCAGGACGGCGTGATGAAGACCCGCATGCAGCCGATCGGCAACGCCTGGTCGAAGCTGCCGCGCATCGTCCGCGACCTCAGCACCGAACTCGGCAAGCGCATCGAACTCGTGACCGATGGGGCGGAAACCGAACTCGACCGCCAGATCCTCGACCTGATCAAGGACCCGCTCATCCACATGGTCCGCAACTGCGCCGACCATGCGATCGAGCTTCCGGCGGAGCGCCGGGCAGCCGGCAAGCCCGAACAGGGCACGATCCGGCTTTCCGCCTATCATGAGGGCGGCTCCGTCACGATCTCGATCGCGGATGACGGGCGCGGGCTCGATGTCGGACGCATCCGGAACAAGGCCATCGCCCGAGGCCTTGCGACCGAAGCCGAGATCGAGAAGCTCGGCGACGCCCAGATCAGCCGCTTCATCTTCCTGCCCGGCTTCTCGACCGTGGATAATGTGACGGCGGTTTCCGGCCGCGGCGTCGGCATGGATGTGGTCAAGGCCAATGTCGATTCGATCGGCGGGATGATTGACGTCGCAAGCCGTCCCGGCTTCGGCACGACCATCACCATCAAGATCCCGCTGACGCTCGCGATCATCTCCGCCTTGATCGTGGTGGCGGGCAATGACCGATATGCGATTCCGCAGATCGCGGTGCGCGAGCTCGTGCGGGTGAAGGCGGGGGACGACAACCGCATCGAGGAGATCAACGGCGCCCCGGTCCTGCGGCTGCGCGGACGGCTGCTTCCGATCATTTCGCTTCCCGAGCTGATGGGCGCGCCCAAGGCCGCTGACGGTGAGGGCTTCATCGTCATCACCCAGATCGGCGAGCGGCAATTCGGGATCCTCGTCGACAGCGTCTTCCACACCGAGGAAATCGTGGTGAAGCCGATGTCGAGCAAGCTGCGCCACATCCCGCTTTTCTCCGGCAATACCATCCTCGGCGACGGGGCCGTCGTGCTGATCGTCGACCCCAACGGCGTCGCCAGCCTGGTCGGCGCTGTTCTGTCGGGCGAGGCCGAGGCGAAGCCGCATGCCGCCGCCCCTCATGCCCAGGCCAGCGAGAAGACGACGATGCTCGTCTTCCGCACCGGAGCCGGCAGTCTCCAGGCCCTGCCTTTGTCGCTGGTGACAAGGCTCGAGGAGGTCGACGCCGAGCAGTTCCAGCGCGGCGGCGGCCGCACTTTGCTGCATTATCGCGGGCGGCTCGTACCCGTCACGCCGCTCGCGGAAACGCAGTTGCGCAGCCAGGGCATCCAGCCACTCGTCATCGTCTCGGACGGCGACCTGACCGTCGCGCTTGCCGTCGATGCCATCGTCGATATCGTCGAGGACAGTTTCGACCTCGAAATGGCCGCCAGCCACGAGCGCGGCGTAATCGGCTCGGCCATGATCCGGGGCCGCGCCACCGATATCGTCGATCTCGCCCATTACCTGCCGCTGAACGAACCCGGCTGGTTTGCCGTGCGGCGCAGCTCGGCTCCATCCGCCCGTGTCCTGCTGATCGAGCCGTCGGATTTCCTGCGGGAAATGCTGAGCCCGATCCTGAAGGCGTCCGGCCATGTGATCACCATGGCGGCCGATTTCCACCTTGATCCCACTGCAGCCGCCGAGCCGTTCAGCATCGTCCTGCTCGATCTCGATCGGCAGACCGAAGCGGCCTTCGTCTTCGCCGCCGCGCTGCGCGCGCAGGCCGGCAGCGAGCGCCTGCGCATCCTCGGACTCACCACCTGCGCGACCCCCGATCTGCACATGCGGGCCGTACAGGCCGGTCTCGACGATATCGTTGCAAAATTCGATCGCCGGGCCCTGCTGAGCGAGCTGAATGCCGGCAGCGCAGATATGAGGCAGGCAGCATGACCCGTCCCGTGCCCGACACGGCGCAGCAGGCGGCGTCGACCAGTTTCGGCGACTCGCTCGACTACGTGACGATCCGCATCGGCGAGCAGTTGCTCGGGCTGCCGATCGGTCGCGTACAGGACGTCTTCATCACCGACCGCATCACGCTCGTCCCTCGCGCACCGAGCGAGATCGTCGGTCTGCTGAATCTGCGCGGACGCATCGTCACGGCGATCTGCCTGCGCAAGCGGCTAGGCAGAACGGTTCCGGAGGCGCAGGGGCAAGGCGAGCTGACGGCGATTGGCATCGACCATCGCGGCGAGGCCTTTGCCCTGATCGTCGACGCCGTCGGCGAGGTGATCCGGCTGGACCGTTCCACCTTCGAGCCGTTGCCCGTTCATCTCGACCGCGTCTGGACCGCGTTGGCGACCGGCGTTCACCGGCTCGCCGACGAACTCCTCGTCATACTCGATCTCGATGCAGTCCTCGATCTCGACCTTCCCGCCGCGGCCTGAGGCGCGGCCCCAAAGCTTTGGAGACAGACCATGAAGTACTGCCTCGTCGTCGATGACTCAGCGGTAATCCGCAAGGTTGCCCGCCGTATCCTGGAAGGTCTTCAGTTCCGCATCGCCGAAGCCGAGGATGGGGCACGCGCCATCGATGCCTGCAAGGGCGAGATGCCCGATGCTGTGCTGCTCGACTGGAACATGCCGATCATGGACGGCTACGAGTTCCTGCGCACGCTGCGCCAGATGCCCGGCGGCAAGCGGCCGAAGGTCGTCTTCTGCACCACCGAGAACGACATCGCCCATATCGCGCGCGCCATGCATGCCGGCGCAGACGAATACATCATGAAGCCCTTCGACAAGGAAATCGTGGCGTCCAAGTTCCATCAGGTCGGCCTGCTCTGAGCAGTGCGGCGGGGGCGGATGCCCGATCTCCGTCGGACGGCACCGCCGATCCAGTAAGCAGCATGAGCATGATGGCGTCCCGCCTTCCCCTTCCGGCCCCACCGACCCGGCACAAGACGGTCGTGATCGCCGACGATTCCGTCGTCGTGCGCGGGCTTTTCGCCCGTTGGCTGGGGGAAGCCGGCCATTTTCACGTCGTGGCGGTGGCCGGCGACGGCGAGACGGCCGTGGCCCATGCGACACGCTACAAGCCGGACGTCATGGTGCTCGACCTCGACATGCCGGGCGTCGACGGCGCTGCGGCACTGCCGCAGATCCTCAAGGAAAGCCCCAATACCGGCGTCCTCCTCGCCGCCACGCTGAACGAGCGCAACACCCGCATCGCGCTGGAATGCATGACCAAGGGCGCGATGGACGTCGTCTCGAAACCCGACAGCCGCGCCGGCATGACGCTGTCGCTGGATTTCCGCAGCGAATTTCTGCTCAAGCTCGGCAACATCGCCCATACGCCGGCACGCCCCGGCTCGCTGCCGCCTGAGGTCGACATCGTCGATCTTCCGCATGGCGGCCCCGTCAATCTGCGCCCCCTGGTTTCGGTGATGCCGCGCTATCTCGTGATCGGCGCCTCGACCGGCGGGCCGCGCGCCGTCGCCAAGGTGCTGTTCGACATCGGCGAAGGCCTTCACGACCTGACGACGCTGGTCGTCCAGCATATGCCGCCGCTGTTCACGGCCTCCTTCGCCGAGCAGATCGCGAGCCATATCGGCGTGCCCGCGCGAGAGCCCTTCGACGGCGAGCGCTTGATGCGCGGCACCGTCTATGTCGCGCCGGGCGGCCGCCATCTCGGCATTGACCGCCGGCTCGGGCACATCGTCGCGCGGATCGGTGACGAGGCGCCGGTCAACTTCTGCCGGCCCGCCGTCGACGTGCTGTTCAAAGATGCCGCCCGCCATCTCGGCGCTGCGACGATGGGCCTCGTTCTGACGGGTATGGGCAGCGACGGCACGGAGGGCGCCGGTGCCCTGCGCAAGGCCGGCGCGGCCGTTCTGGCCCAGGACGAGCCGAGCAGCACGATCTGGGGCATGCCGGGCGCGGTCGTCCGTGCACGCCATGCCAGCAGCGTGATCGCGCTCGACGAGATCGGCGCCTCGGTTCGCTGCCTTGTGCGCGGGGTGCAGCCGGCATGACCGAGACCGATTTCGCCTTCCTGCGGCTGCTGCTGCAGCAGCGCTCGGGCCTGTCGCTGACGCCCGACAAACTGTATCTGGCGGAAAGCCGCCTGAGCATCCTGTGCCGCCGGCGGGGCATCGCCGATATCGCAACGCTGATCGGCCAGTTGCGGCTCGGCCGCGATCGCGTGCTTGAAAGCGCTGTCGTCGATGCGATGACGACGAACGAGACGCTGTTCTTCCGCGACCGCATGCCGTTCGACCTGTTCCGCGACGTGATCCTCCCGGAACGCATCGCCGCGAACGCCGCCAGCCGCTCGCTGCGCATCTGGTGCGCCGCTGTATCGAGCGGACAGGAGGCCTATTCGCTGGCCATGATCATCGACGACCTCGCCGAGCGCCTCGCCGGCTGGAAGGTCGAGATCATCGGCACCGACATCTCCTCGGAGATCCTGGAGAAAGCGCGCTCGGGCATCTACAGCCAGTTCGAGGTGCAGCGCGGCCTGCCGATCCAGATGCTGCTCAAGCATTTCGAGCAGCGCAGCGACAAATGGCAGATCTCGGAGCGGCTGCGCCGCATGATCGATTTCCGCCATCACAATCTGCTGGAGCGGAACGATCATTTCGGCCGGTTCGACATCATCTTCTGCCGCAACGTGCTGATCTATTTCGATGTGCCGACGAAGGTGAAGGCGCTGGAGTTGCTGACGCCGCGCCTCGTCCCCGACGGAGCTTTCGTTCTCGGCGCAGCGGAAACGGTCCTCGGGCTAGCCACCAGGCTGACCTGCGACCCCGAGCACCGGGGCCTTTACCGCCACGCCGCCCTCGCCGCGCAGCCGCGCAGCGCCGCGCCGCTTGCCAATCGAAGCTTTGCGCAACCGCTGGCGGGCTGGCGCGCCTGAGCGCCGGACATCGCCACATCGGCACCGTCGGCGCCAAAACAAAAACCCCGCCTCGCGGCGGGGTCCCGTCGACCTGTCGTGTACATCCGACGATCAGGTCAAAACTTGTATGCCACCGCTTCGTGACTGCCCGATGACGGGCACGCGACGAGAGTGCGTCAGGCCGTAATGCGCTCGTCGACCTCGGAAGGCTCGCGCAGCACATAGCCACGGCCCCAGACGGTCTCGATGTAGTTCTTGCCGTCCGACGCGTTCGCCAGCTTCTTGCGCAGCTTGCAGATGAACACGTCGATGATCTTGAGCTCTGGCTCGTCCATGCCGCCATAGAGATGGTTGAGGAACATCTCCTTGGTGAGCGTCGTGCCCTTGCGGAGCGAGAGCAGCTCCAGCATCTGGTATTCCTTGCCGGTGAGATGGACGCGGGCGGCGTCGACTTCCACGGTCTTGGTGTCGAGGTTGACGACCAGATCGCCGGTCGTGATGACCGACTGGGCGTGGCCCTTCGAGCGGCGCACGATCGCATGGATGCGGGCGACCAACTCGTCCTTATGGAACGGCTTGGTCAGATAATCGTCGGCGCCGAAGCCGAGGCCCTTCACCTTGTCCTCGATGCCGGCGAGGCCGGAGAGGATCAGGATCGGCGTCTTGACCTTGGCGACACGCAGGCTGCGCAGCACCTCGTAACCCGACATGTCGGGCAGGTTCAGGTCGAGCAGGATGATGTCGTAGTCGTAGAGTTTGCCGAGATCGACGCCCTCTTCGCCGAGATCCGTCGTGTAGACGTTGAAGCTCTCGGATTTGAGCATGAGCTCGATGCTTTGAGCGGTCGCGCTATCGTCCTCGATCAGCAGAACCCGCATGTCCACGTCCCCAATTTCGCCCGCAGGGCAGGTTAACCGTTGCTTTCGCCCGGACCTTCCCGGCCCTTGGCGACGACGCACTTGCCCAATGAAACGCCACGCGACACGCTACGAGGAAACTGGTTAACAAACCGTGATTCCCGAGCGCAAGCGCTTCCTCGGAGAAAGTGAACGATCCTTGTCGAGGTGAGTCGAATTTGACACGGATCGATGAACTCTCACCCGCGAAAAGCGCCCTTTCGCGGAGGGATGCTGCGAGAAACGGGGCCAAACGGCCCTGCGACACGCGGCAGCCTCGATCTGCAGTGTTAATCACAGAGCTTAACGGCTGGTAAATGAGCGCAATTTGTTAGGAACCATTACCAAATCATCCACAAGGGCGATTTGCCGAATATCCCGCCCCCCTCGCCGACCGGCAAGGACGTCATCGCATCATGAATTCCCCCTCGCACGGCCATGACCGTCTCTCGGCCCTCGCCTCCGCCATAGAGCACATCGAGGGGGTGAGCATCTATGGCCGCGTCATCGGCGTGCGCGGCCTTCTCGTCGAGGTCGCCGGACCGATCGGCGCGATGAGTCTGGGTGGCCGTGTCGGCATCGAGATCGCCGCCGGCACCCGCGTTCCCTGCGAGGTCGTCGGCTTCTCCGGCGAGAAGGCGCTGGTGATGCCCTTCGGCGGCCTCGACGGCGTGCGCCGTGGCTGCCCGGTCCATGTCGACCGCGCTCAGCCCGGCCTGCGCCCCACCCCCGCCTGGCTCGGCCGCGTCGTCGATGCGCTCGGCCGGCCGGTCGACGGCGGCCCGCCACTGCCGCAAGGCGATACGCTCTATGCCTTCCGCAACGATCCGCCGCCTGCGCATAAACGGCGGCGCGTCGGCAGGCCGCTCGATCTCGGAGTCCGCGCTCTCAACGCCTTCCTGACCTGCTGCATCGGCCAGCGCATGGGCATCTTCGCCGGCTCCGGCGTCGGCAAGTCGGTCCTACTCTCGATGCTGGCCCGCTATGCCCAGGCCGACGTCAACATCATCGGCCTCGTCGGCGAGCGTGGCCGCGAGGTGCAGGAGTTCCTGCAGGAGGACCTCGGGCCGCAGGGCCTCGCCCGCTCGATCGTCGTCGTCGCCACCTCCGACGAGCCGGCGCTGATGCGCAAGCAGGCGGCGCTGACCACGCTGACTCTGGCAGAGTATTACCGTGATCGTGGCCTGCAGGTGATGTGCCTGATGGACTCGGTCACCCGCTTCGCGATGGCGATGCGCGAGATCGGCCTCGCGGCAGGCGAGCCGCCGACGACAAAAGGCTACACGCCGACCGTCTTCGCCGAGCTGCCGCGCCTGCTGGAGCGAGCGGGCCCCGGCACAGAAGACGGCGCGATCACCGGGCTCTTCACCGTGCTGGTCGATGGCGGCGACCATGATGAGCCGGTCGCGGACGCGGTGCGCGGCATCCTCGACGGCCATATCGTCATGGAGCGCTCCATTGCCGAGCGCGGCCGCTACCCCGCCGTCAACATCCTGAAATCGGTTTCGCGCACCATGCCCCGCTCCTGCGATCCGGCCTATTACCCGACCGTGCAGAAGGCCCGCGCGACGCTCGCGACCTATGCCGACATGGAAGAACTGATCCGGCTCGGCGCCTACCGTCAGGGCGCTTCGGCCGAGGTCGACGAGGCAATCCGCCTGCACCCGGCGCTTGAGGCCTTCCTCAAGCAGGCCAAGGACGACGCGACCCCCTTGCCCGAATGCTATCAGCGCCTCCATGCGATCATGAGCGGCAGCGTGTGACGCCGGTTCACCCTTTTCACAGGATGCCCCATCGATGATCGGCTCGGCTCTGACTGGCGTCGTCGCCCTCATCCACATCTACATCGTCATTCTGGAGATGTGGCTGTGGGATACGCCGCGCGGCCACAAGGCTTTTGGACTGACGCCCGAATTTGCGGCGCGCTCCAAGGTGCTGGCGGCCAATCAGGGGCTGTATAACGGCTTCCTCGTCGCCGGCCTCGCCTGGGGACTCTGGCTCGGTGCCGGGGGCTTCGCGATCAAGCTGTTCTTCCTGGCTTGCGTCCTCGTAGCCGGCCTCTTCGGCGCAGCGACTGCCAGCCGCAAGATCCTCTACATCCAGGCGCTGCCGGCGGCCCTCGCCATCCTCGCCCTGCTGATGGGTATCTGAGCCGCTTCAGGCCCGCGCCATCATCCGCACCAGGGCGAACATCGCGGCGAACCCGATTGCCTGGATCGCAGCGGAAACGATCAGCGTCAGGTCGGCTCCAAGCCGCTCGACCATCACTGCGAAGAGCAGCGGCGCGGCGGCAAAGGCCATGTTCTGGGGCACGGTGAGCTTGCCTAGCATCGCGGCGAAGCCGTTCCGGCCGAACAGGGCGAGTGGCAATGTTGCCCGCGCCACCGAAATCACGCCCAGCGCCGCGCTGAACAGCATGACGAAGCCAGCCGCGGCGCCGATCGTCATCGGAACGAAGGGCAGCACCAGGCATAGCGCCGGCCCCAGCATCAGGCCGAGCAGGGCGGTCTTCTCCGCCGGCAGGCGCTCGCCGACAGTGGCATCGATGGCGCGCGCTGCGATCGTCGCCGGCCCGCTCAGCGTCGCGATCCAGACGGCTTCCGCCTGCGTCAGCCCGGCCTCCTGGAACAGCGTGATCAGGTGCAGCGGCAGCCCCCATGACACCAGCCCGCTCGCCGAGAAGGCGAGCGCCACGAGCCAGAAAGCCGCCTTGCGGGACGAGGACGGAACGCGCCCTTCCTCGCCGGCCGAGAGAGCTCCGGTCACCTTCGCCGCCGGCTGCGCGGGCTGGAGGCGTGGGACTGCGGCGTAGATCGGCAGCACGATCACGATCTGCATCGCCGCGAAGACGAGCACGGTGATGCGCCAGCCGAAAGCATCCAGCAGAACTGCGGTCAGTGGCCAGAACACGCTGGAGGCAAGACCCGTCACCAGCATCATCAATCCGATGACGCGCCGGGTCCGCTCGCCCATCAGCTGCGCGATCGCGACGTTGCCGACATTGGCGAGCGACATCGCATGTCCCAGCCCAATGACGAACCAGCTCGCGAGATAGCTGACCGGCCCCTGTGCGGTGGCGAGAACGGCGAGCCCAAGCGCGCAGATGACCGCGCCGACGCACATCGAGCAGCGCGTGCCTTCGCGGTCGAGCAGGCGGCCGATCGCCGGAGCGACCAGCGCGCCGGTGATCAGCAGAATGGTGATGCCTCCGAAAACGATCTCGGCATTGAGGCCGAGATCGCGGTCGAGCGCGCTGACCAGCACGGAAGGCGAATAGAAGGTCGAGCCCCAGCCGATGATGCGCGTGAGGGCGAGGCCGAAAAGCAGGGGGCCGTGCCCGCCGAAACGAGGAAAGGCAACCAAGACAGGACATCCGCTGACAACGGGCCGAATGGCCGCTGGCTCAGTGACTAGATCATCGCGACAGGCAGCGGCAGGAGCCGCGACGCGGCTTGAGCATGCAGAAAAAGCAGCCCGTCTCGGTAAGGAAAGGTCAACCTCCTTGCGCCATGCTGCGCCACGTCTCGCGGATAGAGTTCAGGCCCGCGCCGAGGGGTCGGCAGAGGCCAATGCGTAATCAGGAGTTGGAAACGACATGAAGTCGCGAGAGACCCTTCTGCGGTTGAAGCGCTTTCAGGTGGACGAGAAACGTCGCCGGGTGAGCCAGATCGAGATGATGATCGCCGACTTCCACAGGATGGCGAACGATCTCGATCGGGAGATCCAGTCCGAGGAAGCCCGCGCCGGCATCACCGACTCGTCTCACTTCGCCTATCCGACCTATGCCAAGGCGGCTCTGGGCCGCCGCGACAACCTGCGCCAGTCGGCCGACAATCTGAAGGGCCAGCTCGACGAGGCCAAGGCCGAGCTGCAGGAAGCCTTCGAGGACATGAAGAAGGTCGAGATTCTCGACGATCGCGAGCGCGCTACCGAGCGTGCCGCGGAAGCCGCCCGCGACCAGGCGACGATGGACGCGATCGGGCTGCGTTCGCGCGCCTGACCCGCTTCAAGAGTTCGAGCGAAGTGGACACCGGTTCGCGTCGGGAAAATGCGATAGAATAAAGATCCTGTAGTTCCCAGGAATTCAGTGAAAAGGGCGGCGTCCTCGCGGACGCCGCCTTTTTTCATGCGATGACGGGATGGTGCTCGACGGCGTCCCTGCGCAGCTTGCCGGTCAGGCGCGGATCATCGTCGACCTCGACCCCGCGCTTGAACACCGTGAAGCCCGAGCGCTGATAGAAAGCGAGCGCGGCCGGGTGATCGAGCGTGCAGGTATGCACCCAGAAGCGCGAGATCGGCCGGGCCCAGGCCAGTTCAAGCGCCCGGTTCATCAGCCAGCGACCCGCCCCCTTCCCGACCACGGGCTCATCGAGCCCGAAGAAGGCGAGCTCCCCCTCCCCCGGCACACGGAAATCCAGTTCCAGCAACCCCGCATCCTGCCCGTCGAAGCGGACGGCAAAGACCGTGACAGCCGGATCGCGGAAAATCGCTTCGAGTTCGGCGCGCGGCTTGGTCAAGCGGCTGAACCACATCCAGCGCTCGCCGAGCCGGCGATAAACGCGCAGATAGCGCTCGATATCGGAACGATCGATCGGATCGAGCGAGAAGCCCTCGGTCCCGGGCGGATCGGAGCGCTGCGTCGGCCGCTCGAACATCTCGAGCGATGTCACGATCGTCGCGATCTTGCCCGGCGGCAAATCGGTCGTTCCGTTCAGGGTAATGGTCAGGCTCTCGGACATGGAAGGCAGATCGCGGCTCGAAAGAGTGGTCGTCGCCGCGATCATGACATGATCGCGGTCGAAAGAGCATGGCGTGATGATGCATGCCCGGCGTGACACCATGGTTGGATCGGGGCGGCCGCGACGCGGCCGCCCCGCCGGCTGGCTGTTCACGCTGCTGGTGATGTGTTTCGCGGTGCTGCCGCATGTCACGTTGGCGGCCTCGATGATGCGCATGCCGATGGCCACCTCGTCGCATCACGGCGAGACGACAGCTGCAGGCGCGGGCGAGCGGGCCGAGGCTCCCGCCCCCTGTCACGAACCGACCGCGGCCAAGCACCCGGTTTCCGCCGCGCCGCCTTGCTGCATCATCGGCTGCGGCCTGATCGCGCAGGCGCCGTCGGCCCCGCTATTGCCCGTGCTGATCGTCTGGTCGCGGACGCGTCCGCCGATCGCGATGCTGTCCCGGGGGCTCTCCATCGAGCCGGCGGAGCGCCCACCACGCGCCCTGACGATCTGAGTCGAAATTTCCCCGGATTATGACGCCGCTTTCCGGCGCGATCCGCGTTTTCCATCGTTCAAGGACAAGACAGATGAATCGTACAGCAATCGCATTGGCCGCCTTCCTCGCAGCCGGAACGCTCGGCAGCGCCGCGCAGGCGCAGCAGCATCACGGCCAGCACGGCGCGCCCGCTGCCGCAACGACGGCCGAGAATGCATCGACCAAGGCCTACAAGGCGGCCAACATGAAGATGCACAAGGACATGGACATCGCCTATTCCGGCGATGCCGATGCCGACTTCGTCCGCGGCATGATCCCGCATCATCAGGGCGCGATCGACATGGCGCGCATTGTCCTGGCCCACGGCAAGGACCCCGAGATCCGCAAACTCGCCGAGAGCGTCATCCGCGACCAGGAGAAGGAAGTCGCGATGATGCAGGATTGGCTGAAGAAGAACGGCAAATAACCTAGTCCAGCGCGGGGGCAGGCGTCTTCGGGCGCTTGCCCTTGCCCCCACACGCTGGCACAGAGAACGACAGGTTCGCGCCGCAGCGGTGACGACGTGGGCCACCCGCCACCCGTCACCAGTTCCCAGCCCCGCGGCCTGTATGAAACGTTATCTCGACTATCTCTGGCCGATCATCGGGCTCGTAGCGGTGGTCTGGTCGGTCGAATTGCTCTGGGGCAAGCTCAAGGCCGAAGCCGGATCCGACGCCGCAATCGAAGCGCTGCTCACAGACGCCAGCCTCTGGCAGAGCATCAAGATCATCGCCCAGCGGATCGGCCACAAGATCGCGGTCATCCCGCCGGAGGCCTTCTTCCACGCCGCGCTCGCGACGCTCGTCGCCTATGCCGCCCTCGCCTGGTACGACCGGATCGCCCTGATCCATCTCGGCAAGGAGAAAGGCATCTCCTGGTTCTATATCTCGCTCTGCTCCTTCGTGACCTACGCGCTCTCGCACAATATCGGCGCCTCGGTCTTCTCGGGCGGCATGGTGCGCTACCGGGCCTATACGGCAAAGGGCCTCACAGCCGCCGAAGTTGCAATGCTCGTCGCGCTCTGCTCCTTCACCTTCGCCTTCGGCACCATCTTCCTGATGGGCCTTGTCCTGATCTACGAACCGCAGATCCTGCACCCGCTCGAACGGATGTCGCGGTGGTTCGCAATCAGCGACAACACGGCGCGCATGATCGGCGTCGGAATGCTCGCCTTCGTCGCGCTTTATACGATCGGCTCGTGGCTGCGCTTCAAGCCGCTGAAGATCGGCAAGTTCGAGATCATCTATCCGCGTCTGCCCATCGTCATCAGGCAGTATCTCGCCGCCCCGCTCGAACTGGCAGGCGCGGCCGGCATCATCTATTTCGCGCTGCCCGATCAGGGCAATCCGGGCTTCCTGATCGTGCTCGGCGCCTTCCTGCTGTCCTTCTCGGCCGGCCTTCTGAGCCAGGTCCCGGGCGGCGTCGGCGTGATGGAGGCGGTCTTCCTTGCCGTCATGCCCGGCGTGCCGGCCCCGGCAGTCTTCGCCGCGCTGCTGATCTGGCGGCTGTTCTATCTCATCCTGCCGCTGGTGTTCTCGCTGCCGATCGTGCTGGCCTTCGAGCGGGCGCAGCTCAAACGCAGCACCCGCATCGCACCGCCGCCCTGAATCAGGCCGTCACAGTCTTCGCGGGCTTGGCCGATGGCCGCTTGAGCGCAATCGCGGCGGCTCCGAACATCAGCAGCGCGCCGGTTGCCTCCGACCAGCCGAAAGGCTCGTGCAGGGCCAGGACGCCGACGGCGACGGCGATCGCCGGGCTGATGAAGGCGTAGAGACCGGCCCTGAAGGCGCCCCAGTCGCGCAGCAGCCGCATATAGATGGTGAAGCCCATCAGCGAGCCGCCGATCACAAGGAAGATGAGCGCGGGCAGCACCGGCCACTGCACCAGCTTGGCGAGATCGTCGTAGCCGACCGGCTCTAAGGAGAGCGAAACGGCGGTGAGGCCGACGCCGCCGATCAGGGTCTGCCATCCGGCGAGCGTCAACGTCGGCATCGATCCCGCGATCGGGCGCGCCAGCACCGCGCCGACACAGTAGAGCAAAGTTCCGGCCGCCACGGCCGCAAGCCCCCATGCCTCCAGCGGATCGCCCTGCGCAAGCGACAATCCGCCAAGCGCGCGCGTCGCGAACAGGAAGCCGAGGCCGACCGTGCCGAGCCCGATCGCCGCGAGCTTGCGCCCGTCGATGCGTTCGCCCTCGAAAGCGCGGGTCGCCAGCAAGGTGAAGATCGGGATCGTCGCGAAATTGACGATGGCGGCAAGCCCGCTCGGCGCATGCGCCGTGCCCCAGAACAACAGTGTGTAGTTGCCGGTGTTGAGCAGCAGCGCCGTGCCGATCAATCGCGGCCAGGCATCGCGCGGCACTTTCGGCACGTCGCGCCCGGCCCAGATCAGCATCAGCAACCCGGCGATGGTGAAGCGCGCCGCCGCCAGGAAGACCGGCGGCACATGCGCCGCACCGACCTTGACCGGCAGCCAGGTCAGCCCCCAGACGAGGCACATGACGGCGAAGAGGGCAGCGTTGCGGGACATGGCCTCCGCTTAGCCGCAGCTCCCGGCGCTGACCATTGCGCCGCGGGCATCGGACCCCCGTGGAAAGCGGAGGCGAGCCTCAGACGCTGCCGACGGTCTTCAGGCGCACGCGCGGATGGATCTCGGCCTGCGACAGCACCGGCGTCTCGCGGCGGAAGCGCTCGATGATCTGGCGCGCGAAAGGCCGCGCCATGGCCGAGGTGACGAGTGCCGGCATCTCGCCGATGCGTGCGGCATCCTCGAACTTGTCGCGGACGTGATGCACGAACTCCTGCAGCCGCGAGGGCTGCATGGCGAGGTGCCGGTCCTCGCCCTGTCCGATGACCGACTCGGCGAAGACGCTTTCCCAGGCTGGCGACAGCGTGATGATCGGCAGCACGCCATGCTGGTTCGAGAACTGCGCGCAGATCTGGCGCGCCAGCCGGGCGCGGACATGCTCGGCGATGTCGCGCGGATTGCGAACGCCGGCAGAGACCTCGGCGATGCCTTCGATGATGGTCGGCAGGTCGCGGATCGAGATGCGCTCGGAAAGAAGCATCTGCAGAACCCGCTGGATGCCGGTGGTCGAAATCTGGTTCGGCACGATCTCCTTGATAAGATCGGCATGGTCCTTCGGCAGTTCGCGCAGGAGCTTCTGCACCTCGCCATGCGAGAGCAGCTCCGGCATGTTCGACTTCAGCACTTCCGTCAGATGCGTCGAGATCACGGTGGCGGCGTCGACCACCGTGTAGCCGCGCAGCTGGGCCTCGTCCTGTAGTGCGCCGTCGATCCAGGTCGCCGGCAGGCCGAAAGTCGGCTCCAGAACGTTGTGGCCGGGCAGGTTCACCGAGCCGCCCATCGGGTCCATCGCCATGTACTGGCCGGCATAGACGATGCCATGGCCGGCATCGATCTCCTTGATCTTGATGTAGTAGTGGTTGGCCTCGAGCTGGACGTTGTCGACGATGCGAACCGCCGGCATGACGAAGCCGAGCTCGGCGGCAAGCTGGCGGCGCAGCGCCCGCACCTGATCTGTCAGCCGGTCCTGTCCGCCCGCTGCATTGACCAGTGGCAGCAATCCGTAGCCGATCTCGATCTTGAGCTCGTCCATCTTGAGCAGGTCGTTCAGCGTCTCCTCGCGCGGCGAGCCGTCCGCCGCCAGCGCCGCGCCGGGCTGCGCCGCCCCGGTGAGCGCCTGCTCGGCCTCGCGCGCCTTGGCAGCCTGGCCGAAGCGCCGGGCGAGGAAGCCCGCGCCACCCGCCAGCAGCAGGAAGGGCAGCATCGGGATACCCGGCAGCAGCGCGATCAGCAGCATCACCGCGGCCGACATGCCGAGCGCCTTGGGATAGCCGGAGAGCTGCTTGCCGAGCGCCTTGTCGGCGGCGCCGCGCACGCCCGCCTTCGAGACCAGCAAGCCCGCCGCGGTCGAGACGATCAGCGCCGGGATCTGGCTGACGAGGCCGTCGCCGACGGTGAGCTGCGTATAGTTGGTGGCCGCCTGGCCGAAGCTGAGCCCCTGCTGCGCCACGCCGATGATGATGCCGCCGAGCACGTTGATGAAGGTGATCAGCAGGCCGGCGATGGCATCGCCGCGCACGAATTTCGAAGCACCGTCCATCGAGCCGAAGAAGGAGGATTCGTCCTCCAGCGCCTTGCGGCGGACCTTGGCAGTCTCCTGGTCGATCAGGCCGGCGGAGAGATCGGCGTCGATCGCCATCTGCTTGCCGGGCATGGCGTCGAGGGTGAAGCGGGCCGCGACCTCGGCGATGCGGCCCGAACCCTTGGTGATGACGACGAAATTCACGATGATCAGGATGGTGAAGACGATCACCCCGATCACGAAATTGCCGCTCATCACGAAGCCGGCGAAGGCCTCGATGACGTGGCCCGCCGCCGAAGTGCCCTCGTGGCCATGCGCGAGGATGAGGCGCGTCGAGGCCAGGTTCAGAGCCAGCCGGAACATGGTGACGATCAGCAGCACGGTCGGAAAGGCGGAGAACTCCAGCGGCTCCTCGATGAAGAGCGCGGTCATCAGCACGAGCACCGACAGGATGATCGAAAGCGCCAGCATCAGGTCGAGCAGCACCGCCGGCATCGGGAAGATGAGCACCACCAGGATGCCCATGACGCCGATTGCCAGGAACAGGTCCGGCCGGTTCAGCAGCTTTCCCAGCGCGCCGCGATCCGGGATGCTGAACCCTCTTCCCTGCCCCGCCGTCACATCGGTCATCGACCGCTCCGCCCGCCCTATGCCCGCCCATGGCAGGCCAGCACTCCGAAGCGGAGCGCGACCCGGCAATTCTTGCCGGGTTCATGGTGAATGAATGGTTAAGCCTGGCCTCGGGCACCTGTCCCCGAATGCGTCACCGGAACCTTCGCGGACACGGATTGTTTGCGTCTCGACCCAACGCGCACCGGCTCCGCCGATATCAGGCGACGTCATTCCTGCGCCGGCAGCTCTCCCGTGCCGGTGCCTGCCCATCTCAAAGCGCCGCAAGAGCGCCGTTCATCGTCGGGGACGACCCGTGCAGCATGTTCAATCGCAGGCAGCAGAACACCCCGTCGTCGAGACCGACGTGCCCGCCCGTCTCGACCGGCTTCCCTGGTCGCGCTTCCACACGCTCGTCGTCGTTGCGCTCGGCGTCACCTGGATTCTCGACGGACTCGAGGTGACGCTCGCGGGCGCCGTCTCGGGAGCGCTGAAGGAAAGTCCGGTCCTCCGCTTCACCAACACGGAGATCGGCATTGCGGGGGCGGCCTATATTGCCGGCGCTGTGCTGGGTGCCGTCTTCTTCGGCTGGCTCACGGACCGTCTCGGCCGCAAGAAGCTCTTCACGATCACGGTTCTCGTCTATCTCTCTGCCACGGCCGCGACCGCCCTGTCCTGGAATGTCGCGAGCTTCATCGCCTTCCGTTTCCTGACCGGCATGGGCATCGGCGGCGAATACACGGCGATCAATTCCACCATTCAGGAGCTGATCCCGGCCCGCGTGCGCGGCTGGACAGATCTCGTCATCAACGGCTCGTTCTGGATCGGCGCAGCGCTCGGCGCGCTCGGCGCCATCGTCCTGCTCGATCCGGCCCGGATCGACCCGGAATATGGCTGGCGCCTCGCCTTCTTCATCGGCGCCGCACTGGGCCTTGCCATCCTCATCCTGCGGCACTGGATTCCGGAGAGCCCGCGCTGGCTGATCAGCCACGGCCACCCGGAGCGCGCCGCCGCCATCGTTGCCGATATCGAGCGCCGCGCCGGCTTCGTCGCGCCGGCAAACGAGGTTCTGATACCGACCCGGCTGAGGCCGCGGGCCAAGACTCCGCTCGGCGAGGTCTTCCACGCGCTCTTCGTGGTCCATCGCGAGCGCGCACTCGTCGGCCTTGCGCTGATGCTGTCCCAAGCCTTCTTCTACAACGCCATCTTCTTCACCTATGCGCTGATCCTGACCGATTTCTACGCTGTGCCCTCGCAGCAGATCGGCTGGTTCATCCTGCCCTTCGCCGCGGGAAACTTCCTCGGCCCCCTGATGATCGGACGGCTCTTCGATACGATCGGCCGGCGCGTGATGATCGCGGGAACCTACGCGCTGTCGGCCCTGCTTCTGACCGGGACCGGCTATCTCTTCTGGAAGGACTGGCTCACGGCCTCCCAGCTCACCTTATGCTGGAGCGTCGTCTTCTTCTTCGCCTCCGCCGCTGCGAGCTCGGCCTATCTCACGGTCTCCGAAACCTTCCCGGTCGAGATGCGGGCGCTCGCCATCGCCGTGTTCTATGCGCTCGGCACAGGCGTTGGCGGCGTCGCCGGCCCCTGGCTCTTCGGCATCCTGATCGACACCGGCTCGCGCGGCAGCGTTTTCGGCGGCTATCTGCTCGGCGCCGCGTTGATGCTGGGCGCCGCGGTCATTGCGGCCCGTTTCGCGATCCGTGCCGAGCGTCGGCCGCTCGAGAGCGTTGCCAGGCCACTGAATGCCGTCGATTGAACGCGGCCGTGACCATAGGGACGAAATCCGCGCTCCCGGGAACAAAGCATCCTCTAAATGCATTACTTATCGCCGGCTTTCCGGCCTTAAGAATGGATGGGACAACAGCCTGGAGGTCGTCGTGGACAGACGCTCATTCCTGATCACACTGGTCGGAGGCTTCGCCGCAGCCGGCATGGGCGGCATTGCTGCCGTCGAAGCGGCCCAGCCGAAGCCGGACCTGACGCCGGAAGCGGGGCCCGCGAAGGGCGATGAAGCAGTGCCGGCCGATGTGAAGGAGGCGCTGGACAAGACCGACGCCGAATTCAGCCAGTACTACTACTATCGCCGGCCGCGTTACGGCTATTATCGGCGCCCCTATTACCGGCCGTATTACCGCCCGCGGTATTATTACCGGCCGCGCTACTATCGTCCGCGCTACTATCGCCGGCGCTATTGGTGAGCCCTGCGCGGGTCAGGCGACGCTGATGCGCGTCTGACCCGGCTCCGCCACGGTGATGCCGGCGGCGGTGTATTCGCCGAGCTTGTTGCGCAGGGTGCGGATCGAGATCCCCAGGATCTTGGCCGCATGCGTGCGGTTGCCCAAGCAATGGTCGAGGGTATCGAGGATCAGTTCGCGCTCGACATCGGCGACCGTGTTCCCCACCAGCGATCGGGTCATTGCCTCCGCAGTCTGCGCAGCGCGCGCGGCGGAATCGCGCGCGGGCGCCGAAGACAGCACCTCGCCTTCCGGCGTCAGCACGGCCGTCGCTGCGATTTCCGGCCCGCTGGCGAGGAGCACCGCCCGGTGCATCGTGTTTTCCAGCTCGCGGACATTGCCGCGCCAGGCATTGCCGAGCAGCAGCTTGCGCGCATCGGCCGCGATCGGCCGCATCGGCATCCCGTTCAGATCGGCATATTTCTTCGCGAAATGCTCGGCCAGCGCCAGGATGTCGCCGGGCCGCTCGCGCAGCGCGGGCAGGCGCAGATGCACGACGTTGAGGCGGTAGAGCAGATCCTCACGGAAGGCGCCCTCGCGCACCGCGTCCGCCAGGTTGCGGTTGGACGTCGCGATGATGCGGATATCGACCTTGACCGGCTGGGTGCCACCGACGCGATCGATCATCCGCTCCTGCAGGGCGCGCAGCAGCTTCGCCTGCAGGCGCACATCCATCTCTGAGATTTCGTCGAGCAGCAGCGTGCCGCCATGCGCCTCCTCGAATTTGCCGATGCGGCGGGCGATCGCGCCGGTGAAGGCGCCCTTCTCATGGCCGAACAGCTCGGATTCGAGCAGGTTGTCGGGAATGGCCGCGCAGTTGACCGCGACGAAAGGCCGGTCTTTACGTCCCGACTTCTGATGCAGATGGCGCGCGATCACCTCCTTGCCGGTGCCGCTCTCGCCGGTGACGAGAACCGGCGCTTCCGAACGCGCGATCTGCGAGGCGAGTTGCACGACGCGCTCCATTGCCGGGTCGCGCCAGATCAGGCTGGACTGATCGGCCGCGACCGCTTCCAGCACCGCCGCGATCAGCTCCGGATCGGGCGGCAGCGGCACGTATTCGCGTGCACCGGCCTGGATCGCGGCGACGGCGGCACGCGCATCCGTCGAGGTGCCGCAGGCGATGATCGGCGTGCGGATGCGCTCGGCTTCCAGCGCCGCGACATAGGCCGCGATCGGCTGGACAACGTCGATCATCAGGAGATCGGCGCCCTTGGCGCGCAGCACCGCGAGCGTCTGGTCGAGCCCATCGGTGTGGGTCACGGCCGCTCCGTGCGACATCGCGATCTTGGCGGCGGCGATGATCTGTCCCTTGAGACCGCCGGCGATGATGAGGCGCATGGCTCAGGTCCTTCCGCTTGGAGCATCGGACCGAAAAGCGGCATCCGCTTTTCGGATGAATCCGATGCTGAGACAAAGAGATAGATCGCCACGATACGTCCGTTCGGATGCACGGCGATCTAGCGTCACGATGGCAGGGCCGGTTCTCACCGGTCCGCCTTGATGATTTCAGTCATGGTCACGCCGAGCCGGTCCTCGACCACGACGACCTCGCCGCGCGCCACCAGTCGCTCGTTGACGAAGATGTCGATCGCCTCTCCGACACGCCGGTCGAGCTCGAGAACCGCGCCGGGCACGATCTGCAGCAGGTCGCCCACCGCGACCTTCGAGGAGCCGAGCACGGCCGAGACCGTGACCGGCACGTCGAAGACCTGTTCCAGATCTTCGGCCGTCTTGACCGGGACCGGCCCCGACCGCGCGACCGAGGTCTGGTTCTGGTCGAAGGACAGGTCGGCCTGGTTCAGCGGCGGCAGGTTGAGGTCGTTCTGCTGGCTCATGGCTCAGACTTTCATGGTTCCGCCCGGCCATGGCCGAACACGCGGGCGACCGCCTGTTCGACCAGCGCCGAAAGCTGCTGGCTGTCGAGGACGAAACCGCCCTCGGCCCATTCGATGCGCCCGTCGCCGGGCACGATGTCGGCTTGTCCGAGCACCATCAGCTTTCCGGCAAAGCCATGCTCGGCAGCGAGCTTGCGGGTCAGTTCCTCCGCCTGCTCGACCACGGCCTCGTTGACGCGCAGGACGAGATGCGGCGCCGTCCGGGCATGGCTCAAGGCTTCGCGCACGGCTCCGGCCAGCGCCGCCATCGGCTTCTCCGCCAGCGCAGCGCCCGCCAGCGCTTTCGCCGCTACGAGCGCGACATGCGCAGCATGCTCCTCGATCGCCGCGGCCCGCGCCGCTTCTTGCGCGAACAGCCGCTCGGCGGAGCGGGCAAGCTGCCCGGTCAGGCCGGCGAGCTGGGTCTGCGCCTCGCGATGCGCCTGCTCCTGCCCGGCGCGGAACCCCTCGGCGCGCGCTGCGGCGAGATCGGCTTCGCCGGCTGCCTTGCGGCCGCCTTCGCGGAAATCCGTCCCGAACATGAATTTCGTTGCGGAAACCATCTCAATACACCAGTTCGTCTTCGGAACCGCCCTTGGACAGGACGATTTCGCCCTTGTCCGCGAGATCCTTCGTCAGCTGGACCAGTTTGGTCTGGGCCTCGTCGACCTCCTTGAGCCGCAGCGGCCCCAGCCCCTCCATGTCGTCCTTCATATTCTTCGCGGCGCGCTGCGACATGGCCCCGTAGAAGAAATCGCGCATGGATTGGCTCGCGCCCTTGAGCGCGCGCGCCAGCGTGTCCTTTTCGGCCAGGCGCATCAGCGTTTGCAGGCCGGCCGGGTCGAGCTTTCCGAGGTCTTCGAACGTGAACATCAGCGCCCGGATGCGTTCGGCCGATTCCTGGTTGGAAGCATCGAGCGCCGAGAGGAAGCGGAGCTCCGTCTGCCGGTCGAAGCCGTTGAATATCTCGGCCATCATCTCGTGCGGATCGCGCCGCCGCGTCTGGGTTAGCGTCGAGACGAACTCGGTCCGCAGGGTGTTCTCGATGTGATCGAGCGCTTCCTTCTGCACCGATTCGAGCCGCAGCATGCGTCCGACCACCTCGATCGACAGCTCGTTCGGCAGGTTGCGCAGCACGTTCGCCGAATGGTCGGGCCGGATTTTCGACAGGATCACGGCGATCGTCTGCGGGTATTCGTTCTTGAGGAAGTTCGCGAGCACGACGGCATCGATATTGCCGAGCTTCTGCCACATGTTGCGGCCCGCCGGCCCGCGGATCTCCTCCATGATCAGCGCGACCTGATCGCTCGGCAGGATCTTCTCGAGCAGCGAGATCGTGCGGTCGAAGGAGCCGGTGATGGCGCCGGCGCTGGAGAGCTTGCCGACGAACTCCAGCATCAACCGCTCGACCTCGTCGGCATCGACGGTGCCGAGCTCGGCCATGGCGCGGGTGATGATGCGAATCTCGTCGTCGTCGAATTCCTGCCAGATCTTCTTGCCGTGATCCTCGCCAAGGACGAGCAGGATGACGGCCGCGCGCTGCGGGCCGGTCATCTGGTCGATGGTGGTCGCGCCGAATCCGCCGCCCTCGATGCCGTCAGGGAGGCCGGTGCCGCGCGTCGCGAGGGAGCGTGTCTCTGCCATGGTTCAGCGGCCCGTCACGCCGGTGACTTCTCGTGGATCCAGCTCCTGAGCACCGCGACCGAATCGGCCGGGTTCTGCGCGACCAGCGCCCCGATCTTTTCCACCGATTGTGCCTTGAGCTGCCCCTTGACCTGCGCGATGGCCAGCATCCGCTCGGACGGCATCTCGACCTCCGCCTGCAGCACCTCCCCGTCGGGACCGACCGTGGCAACGGCGCGGCCGGGCACGCCAGCCGGGTCGCCGGTCGTGCCGTCCGCGAGAACGGCACCGTTGCGCATGAAGGAGGGGATCGCGCGGACATTGCTGTTGTCGGACGCGAGGACCTGCTTCAGCAGCGGCCGCACCACGGTCATCAGCACGACCACCGTCAGCAGCGAGATCACGCTGAGCTCGACGAAGCGGACGAGATCCTCCCGGGTGAAGGACAGCAGCTGCTGCATCAGCGTCTGCTCGGTCAGGTCGTTCGGCGGAGGCGGCGCCTCGGCGAAGCGCAGGTTGACCACCTCGACCTTGTCGCCGCGGCCCTGATCGAAGCCGACGGCGGTCCGCACCAGCTCGCCGATGCGCTCGAGTTCCTCGGTGTTGCGCGGCTGATAGGCGAGCTCCCCGCCGGAGCTGCGGCTGTAGTTGCCGTCGACGAGAACGGCGACCGAGAGCTTCTTGATCCGGCCGCCTTCCAGCACCTCGGTGCGGGTCGTGCGGGAAATCTCGTAGTTCGCCACCTCCTCGTTCTTGGAGGAGTTCTCGCGCTGGGCCTGCTGCGCGCCTTGTGCCTGCTGGGCGCCCGGCAACTCGTTGCCGACTGTGACCGCGCCGTTGCCGCCTTCGTTCGTCGTCGATGCCTCGGTGCGGTTCTGGCTGGAACGCAGGACGCGGCCTTCCGGGTCGAAGCTTTCGGAGCGGCTCTCGACGCGATTGGTGTCGAGCGCCGCCGAAACCTGCACCCGCGCCCGGCCAAAGCCGACGACGCTGGCGACGATGTCCTCGACCTGCGACTTGATGCGCTTCTCGATCGCGGTCTGGCGCTCCTCGATGCCGAGCCCGATCAGGCCCTGATCGCTCTGGGCGCCATCCGCGAGCAGGCGGCCGCGCTCGTCGACGATCGAGACACGCTCGGGCTTCAGCCCGTCCACCGCCGAGGCGACGAGGTGGCGCACCGCCCGGACCTGCGCCGCATCGAGGTCGCCCGCGAGCTTGAGCGCGATCGAGGCGCGCGGCGCCTCGCGGTCCCGCTCGAACAGCCTGCGCTCCGGAATGACGAGATGCACGCGTGCCGCCTGCACCCGGCTGATCGAGCGGATCGAGCGGGAGAGCTCGCCTTCGAGCGCGCGCAGATGGTTGATGTTCTGGACGAAGCTGGTCGAGGAGAAGGCGTCGCCCTTGTCGAATATCTCGTAGCCGACACCGCCGCCGGCCGGGATTCCCTTGCCGGCGAGATCGAGGCGCAGCCGCGGCACGTCGGCCTTGGGGACCAGCACGGTCTGGCCGTCGCCGCGCAGCTCGTACTTGATGCCGCGCGTGTCGAGATCCTTGAGGATCGCGCTGACATCCTGGCTGGAAAGATCCGTGAACAGCACGCTCATCGCCGGCTGGGACATCTTCAGCATCACGAAGCCGAAGAAGCCGACGAGCGCCAGCGTCACCGCCAACATGGCTGCCAGCCGTGCCGCGCCGAACTTCGCAAACTGCTCGATCAGGCCGTTCACGCCGCCATCCGTTCCACAGAATCGAAAGGACGGCGCACTTGCCGACCCACTAGGCAAGTTTTTCCCAGCGCATGGTTAGCAGTCGGTTAATTTTTCGAGGCGGCTCGTTAAACTTTCCACACGGACATGCCGTGCCAACGCGAAAGGCGCCGGTCCTGATCGGACCGACGCCTTTGAAAACAAAAGAAAAACCTGCCGCTTACTGGCGGTAATGCTGAATCCGGGTCGTCCGCAGCCCAGCGAGGCCATGCTGGTCGATTGACATCTGCCAGCTCAGGAACTCGTCGACCGTCAGCGTGTAGCGCTGGCATGCTTCTTCCAGGCTCAGCAGGCCGCCGCGCACAGCGGCCACCACCTCTGCCTTCCGCCGGATGACCCAGCGCCTTGTATTCATCGGCGGAAGGTCCGCGATCGTCAGCGGACTTCCGTCCGGTCCGATCACGTACTTCACCCGCGGTCGCAATGGCTCGGTCATGGTACTCTCACACAACTCAACAGAGCTACTGAGGGCAGCATAGAAGGCCGGCTTTAAAAATTGGCTAAAACGATCGTGTCGTATGTCCACGATTGATTCGCCCCGGCTCATTCGCTGCGCACCACGCTCTTCACCTTGTCGATCGGCACGCTGATCGAACCGATCTTCAGCATGGGGATCGAAGAGGTGAAGTCGACGCCGTCGACGATGCCGCTGATCTGCGTCTTGGCGGTGATGGACTCGCCGGCGACGTTCTTCGCGTCGATCGTGATGGTGTATTCGCCGTCCGGCGCCTTGGAGCCGATCGAGGTCGTGCCGTCCCAGCTATAGGTCTGGTCGCCCGCGACCAGCGTCTTGGTGGCGGTCTGGACGACGTTGCCCTTCGAATCCTTGATGGTGACGGTGGCCGTTCCGGCCGACGGCATGTTGACCTTCCACTCGGCCTTGCCGTCGATCAGCCGTGTGGTGGCACCATCGGCCGTGATCTTGGCGCCGATGAAGCCAACCGCGCTGGTCGCCGTGCCCGCCGCGTTCAGGCTGAGCAGCGAGCTCAGCGTTTCATTGGTCTTGAGCTGCTGTTCGACGCCGGCGAACTGGACCAGCTGCGCCGTGAACTGGTTGGTGTCGAGAGGGTCGAGCGGCGACTGGTTCTTGAGCTGCGTCGTCAGCAGCGTCAGGAACTGGTCGAAATTGTTGGCGATCCCGGTGGTGCCGCCGGAGACGTTGGTGTTGTTGGTGGTCGATGTGCCCGTCGAACTATTTGTCCCGGAAACCGCCATGGCGCTTGTCCTTGCTCAGATGCTGAGATCGACGCCGCCGAGCCGCACGAGGCGGCGCTGCGGGGCGGGATCGTTGGAAAGGGGGGCTTCGTCAGCCCGCTCGTTGCCCTGCGGCAGGCGTGGGCGCTGCGGCGCCTCGTCGTGCTGCCGGTTTTGGCGGAAGGCCGATTGATCGGACGGATCGCGCAGACTGATATCGACGCCTCCGTCGGAGGGCTTCAGACCCGCTTGCTCGAAGGCGCGTTCCAGCGTGCGGGCATCGCGCTGCAGCAGGTGCAGGGTTTCGACCCGGTCGACGACGAGCCTCGCGCTGACCTCGCCCTTGTCGGAGATCGACAGGTTGACGTCGACGCGCCCGAGCTCATCCGGATCGAGACGGATGTCGAACTGCTTCGAACCCGACATCGCGCGCATGCCGATCTCGATCGGCACCATATGGACCGGCGTCGGCTGGCCGCCCGCGACGCCCTGACCTTGACCTTGAGCTAGCGCGGCACCGTTCGCAGCCAGATTCGGATCGAGCGGCTGGAGCAGGCGGTCATGGCCCGGCTTTCCGGGCGCCTGCTGCAGCATCGTGGAGAGATCGAGCGGGCCCAAGGCCTGCTGCAAGCCGTCGAGCAGCTTCGGATCGGCTGCTGCCGGTGTCGCCTCTGCCTTGGTAGGGGCGCCGGCGATGGCCTTCTCGGCCGTACTCTTGGTCTCGGTCACCTGATCTGTCTTGGGAATTGCCTTACCGTCCACGGACGCCGCATCCTCGGGCGCAACGGTTTCGGCGTCTTTCGCCGCCTTCGCGTCGACCTTGGCAAATCCGGGAAGTGGCAGCGGCGTCGCCTGAGGCTTCGCTCCATCGCCCACGGCGACGGCGGATCCATTGGCAGGCGGAGAGACGTCTCCACCGGCCGCGGAGGCCGAAACCGGCACTGGCAGCACCATCAACGCGACGGGATGAGGCGGCTGGGCGATCGCCTTGGCCTCCTCCGCACCCGATGCCTGGCTCGCCGCGTCGGCTTCGCCGTCATCCGTCTTGGCCTTGGCCGGCTTCTGCTCGCCTTCTGTGGAATTCGCCTGGCCGTCCGCCTTCGGCTTTCCCTCGCCGCCCTGAACCGCGGCGGCTTCGGCCTGAGCCGCCGCCATCGCGATCAGGAAATCGATCCCTGTGGCCACAGCTGGAGCTTCGGGCTGCGCTCCCGCCTGTTGGGGCTTGGACGGCTTGGCGACGACTTCGCCCGACTTCACGACAAGCTCGCCCTTCCCGTCCGCTGGCGCCGAAATCTTCTCGGCTTGGGCGCCAGCAGCCGCGGCAACAGCCTCCTCGACCGCGCCGGCCTGGTCGGTTGTCTTGCTGGCGATGCCCTTTCCCGCCGCTGCGTCGCTCCCCTCCTGCACCTCGGGCAAGGAAAAGGCATCGCTCTCCCCGCCCTCAGCGCGGCGGCGCGAAGCTGGAGCGTCCGACGCTCGCTGATTGGTGAAGACGGGCTGGATCGACATGAACGGTTCCGCGGCGCGGGCAACAACGCACCCGCCCGTCGCCAGCAAGTTGCACGCCAGAACAGAGACGTTATAAATCAATGCGTTAGAATGTCTTATCGGGACTGCGGCGGCAAGAACCGCCCGCATGAAAGCCGAAGGCCGGCAGGATTTGCCGATCCCGCTGGCAGCAGCCGGCCAAAGCCGGTATAGAGCCGGCAGACGCGCAAATGCCGAACTTCCGAGCCACGGACGCCTCCACAGACGATGACCACGCCCCGCAACTCACTCGACATCGCCAAGCCGCCAGCGGCCACGCGCGTCGTTGCGGCGATGTCGGGCGGCGTCGATTCCTCGGTGGTGGCAGCCCTGCTCAAGCGCGAGGGCTATGACGTCATCGGCGTCACGCTGCAGCTCTACGATCACGGCGCCGCCGTCCACCGCGCCGGAGCCTGCTGCGCCGGGCAGGACATCCACGACGCCCGCCGCGTCGCCGAGGCGATCGGCATCCCGCATTATGTCCTCGACTATGAGAGCCGCTTCCGCGACGCCGTCATCGAGCGCTTCGCCGAGAGCTATCTTGCCGGCGAGACTCCGATCCCCTGCGTCGAGTGCAACCGCACCGTCAAGTTCCGCGACCTGCTCGATCTTGCCAAGGAGCTCGGCGCCGATGCGCTGGCGACCGGCCACTACGTCGTCAGCCGCGACCTCGGCAACGGCCATCGCGGCCTGTTCCGCGCCGCCGACGCCAGCCGGGACCAGAGCTATTTCCTCTATGCCACGACGCAGGAGCAGCTCGACCTGCTGCGCTTCCCGCTCGGCCATATCGACAAGACCCAGACCCGCGCGCTCGCGGCCGAGCTCGGCCTCGCCATCGCCGACAAGCCCGACAGCCAGGACATCTGCTTCGTCCCGAACGGCCGCTATGCCGATGTCATCGAGCGGCTGAAGCCCGGCGCCGCCCGGCCCGGCGACATCGTCCATCTCGACGGGCGCGTGCTCGGCCATCACGAGGGCGTGCTCCACTATACCGTCGGCCAGCGCAAGGGCCTGCGGCTCAGCGCGACCGAGCCGCTCTATGTGCTGCGTCTCGATGCCGACACCGCGCGCGTCATCGTCGGCCCGCGCGAGGCGCTGAGCGTGCGCGAAGTTCGCCTGCGCGATCTCAACTGGCTCGGCGAAACCGCGCTCGACGCCCTGCCGCCGGAAGGGCTCGAGGTCGCCGTGCGTGTCCGCTCGACCCGCGCGCCGCGCGAAGCCCGCCTCTTCCGCGATGCGGAGGGCTTGCGCATCGAGCTTGCCGGCGACGAGGAAGGCGTCTCGCCCGGCCAGGCCTGCGTGATCTACGCCGATGCCGGCCCTGGCTCGCGCGTTCTCGGCGGCGGCACCATCCTGCGCCGGCCGCTCGCCATGTCGGCCACCGCCGCGCCCGCGGCGCTCGCCCTGTCCTGACGGGCTCAGCTTCTCTGCTCGGATTCCAGCCATGCCGGTGACCTACGACCTCGACGGCCAGAAGCGCGTCTACGCGACCTGGGCCAAGTTCTACGACCGGATCTATCAGCGCATGCTGGCGCGCCCGCAGCGCGAGGCGGTCGAGGCGGCCTGCGCATGCGGACGGGATATCCTGGAAATAGGTGTCGGAACCGGCCTCACCCTGTCCTATTTTACCCCTGAAACGCGCGTCCTCGGCGCGGATCTCTCGCTCGACATGCTCAAAGTGGCCCATCGCAAGGTCGCCAGCCAGAATCTGCGGCATGTCCGCGGGCTGATGGTGATGGATGCCTGCCGCCTCGGTTTCGACGACGAGCGCTTCGATGCCGTGACCGCGCAATTCGTCATCACGCTCGTGCCGGATCCCGAGCAGGCGCTGACCGAGATGGACCGCGTCCTGAAGCCGGGCGGCGAGATCGTCATCTCGAGCCGCCTCGTCGATGATGGCGGCGTCCTCGCGCCGTTCTGGAGCGCCGTCGCGCCGCTCTCGAAGGCGATCGGCTGGAGCTCCGACTTCAAGGTAAGCCGCCTGACGGACTGGGCGAAGGCGACGGGCCGCTACGAAACCGTCCATGTCGGGCGCGGCTATTTCAAGGTTGTTCGCCTGCGCAAGCTCGTCTCTGCTGATAAGTCGCGATCGAAGGCTTGACGCAGCCATATCGCGACGCCTATATCGCGCCTCGACGACGGGCCGGCCCAGCCGGCTACGATGTCCGTGGCGGGGTAGCTCAGCTGGTTAGAGCAGCGGAATCATAATCCGCGTGTCGGGGGTTCAAGTCCCTCTCCCGCTACCACAACTTCATAAGTGATTGAAATCACTTATCGTTTCGCAAGCCCGCGCCTTCAGACCGCTCCCGCTCGGCCTCGCGAGCACTTGAGAGCGTTGGGTGGCCGCTTGCGACCTGTTAGCGACATTAGCTGGCCGAAAAAGACCGCACCCTTTCGGAGACCGGGCGTCCTGGGAAATCATCGCCGTTGTCAAGCGTTTGGTGGCAGAGTTCAATCTGTAGGCCCACGCCAGGAGAAACAGCATGAAGATGCTTGCCATTACTGTGTGCTGCGCGTTCCTCGCCGGGTGCGCAACCTATGTTCCGCCTCAGCAGGGCTCCGCGGTCCTGGTCACTCGCGACAGCATGCGCACCTATCGGCCACTCCCTCGCGAAGAACGCCAGGTGTCCCTGTGCACCATGTCTGAGAAGACGAAGGCAGTCCTTTGCCGCTAGGCGCCGCGACCGCCCGGAATCAGAAAGGTGTAGTTGCGGCGAGGCCGCTGACGGGCAGATTCCCCGTCAGCGCTTTTTAGGGCCTAGTCAACGCTTGACCGCATTTGGTCAGCGCGCATGGGGGCCGGAGACTTTCCGACCGCTTTCGACCACGTTGCGGCCGTTCGCAAAAGCTCTTCGGTCCCTTGCAGGGGCGGCGAATCCGCGCAATCTAGAGGCGAGGACCAAATTCAATACAGCCACGGATGCGGATATGCTTAGGTCCACCTGTTACCTTGCGTTGGCGCTAGTGGGGCTGTGTATTCAATCGGCATATGCTCGCGAACAGCGATATTGTAGACCAATGGTAAAAGGTCTTAGGTATGACCCCGAAAAATTGATATCGAGATTTGCTGAACACTGCAAATCTGGGGACATCATTGCAATAGACCGACCTGATTGGGCCGCCCGGTTGTGTGATTTTACTAAACCTCTCGTTAGCGTAGGGACTGCCAACACGCTCGTGTGCACTATGGCAGCACGCGAGCGTTTGCTGCGGCTTCCAAAAGACGGCGAGCCCGCTCCTTGATCGTCGATGGCGGCTGCCTACCCATAGCAGCCGATTGAGCCGCCGGCCCCACGCGCGCCACACTCGCAAAGAAAAACGGCGCACGATCTGTTCTCCTGGTGCGAGCACCCCGAGACGGTCTCGTGCTGCCAACACCCCTCGGTTGTTTCTGGACCGATAAGTGATTGCCGCCGAGCCGCTGATCACTCAGCCGGCCGGAGCGGATCGGCCGGAGGTGGCCGGAGGCGATTGTCGTTCGCAAGCGCCAAGGCGATTGCGCCGCAATAGTTTGACCATGTCGCGATGAAGGCGCCACATCGGCCGCAGACGATTTCGCTCTCTGATTTGAGAACGCGCGGGATCGAAACATGCGGAGAGCCACATGTTTCGCAACGGAACTCGTTCTGATCCATGTCGAAACACCCGGACGAATGTCCGTTTGTCGCGGCAAGTTCCGTGCCGGTTCATTCTCGCCTGCATGGGCGTCGGTCGCCGCCCCAACGCAATGCGAGCCGAACTGCCGCGAGGCCCCGCCTCCCCCTTGACGCTCCGGCGGAGTCCGCCTGACGGCCGTGGCTCGCGGTCAATGCCCGCTGAAGACCAGCGTCTGGATCGGCAGCACCAGTGCCTGAATGCGCAGCAGCAGCGCATGAACAAGGCCCACCGCGTCGACGGCGTGGAGGACGATCTTTCGTCCGGTCGAGAGCTTGCCCGACTCGATCAGCTCGTGGTTGCTCGAATAGGCGTTGGCGATGCAGCTGCTGCCCGGCGTCACGCCATCGAGCCCATCGGCATAGAGAGGTTCGAGGAAGGTCAGCAGCGTGCCGGGCTTCGACACCTGCTGGGGATCGAGCAATTGATCGGCGGCCCGCACCTGGCCCGTGGCGATGAAATCCTGAACGCCGGTCACCACCATCGGAATGATGACCCAGGGCTTGGACAGGCAAGTCACCTCGGCGACCATGCCGACCTGCATCACCTGTCCCTCGACCTGCGAGAAACCCGCCTGCAGAATATTCCGCCCGGCCTCCTCGGGGATCAGGACGCCGGCCGGCCGCATGATGGGCGTGACGATGTCGCCGACGCGCAGCGTGAACTGCTCGACCCGGCCAGTGACGCCGGCGCGCACGACGGTCTTGTCGAGATCGGTCTGCGCCTGCGCGAGGGCAGCCTCCGCGCTTGCCTTCTCTGCCGGCAGCAAGGTCGAAATGCGGGTTTCGGCTGAGGATTTTGCAGAGACGGCCACCGCCAGGGCCGCTTCGCGCCCCGCCACCAGATTTTCGAGCCTCTCGATCTCGCGGCGGGCGACGATATCGTCGTTGCGGCGCTGCAGCTCCTGCTTCGTCTCGAGCTCGTCGAGGGCTTGCTTGTGGGCGCTCCCGGCTTCGAGAATTCGGTTCTCATCCGTGAGAAGATCGGCCTTTGCGACGACGATGGAAGCCTCGATTTCCGCGATCTTGCGCCGGGCCGTCTCAACCGCCGCCTCCTCCTTGGAGCTGTCGAGGCGAAAGATCGGGCTGCCCTTCGTGACCGGGCCGCTGACGCCGAGATAGACCTGCGCGACGCGGCCGGTGGTCTCCGAAATGAGCGGGACGGTACGGAAAAGCACGGCCGCATTCGTCGTCGACGGGTGATTGTAGAAGATCACCGTGATCAGGCCGATCGTCAGCATGAGGCAGGAGATGATGCCCCATCGCAGCTCGAACCACACCGAATAGAAGGTGATTTCCTTGCCGAACCGCTTTCCCTGCCCGTATCGCCGATAGAGGTAATCCGGCAGGAGCGTCAGCAGGGAGCAGAACAGAAGCTCAAGCATGGCTGCTCTCCCGCTTTTGGAGCGCGGTGTGATCGTCCGCGCCGGATCCCGCTGTGGGCTCCCCTGCCGCGGTGTCCTCGGCGACGGACGCCCGCCTCGGCGCAATCCCCGCGATGCGTTCGAGCGCATGCGCCATTCTGCCGAACAGCCCGGTGAAATCGGGAATGTCGATCAAGGCGAGCAACAGCCCGGCGACCCAGAACAGATGCACATGGGTGAAGAGCGCGAGCAAGCCGAGCACCGCGACGATCTCGAACTGGAGCTTCTGGGATTTATGCGCCATGCGCTCCGGCAAGGTGTGCAGCCGAAGGAAGATCAAGCCAACACCCAGCACTGCCAGAAGCAGGATCACGGCCGCAACGACCATGAGAACGTCCGTCTCTCCCGGCGTAGTTATGAAGGCCGGCAGATGGCGCGGCGCCAGGGGATGAAGTTCGGCTGCCATAAACGCGCTCCAGTCTCAATCAGCCGATCCAATTCCGTGCGAACTCGGCTTCCTCGTAGCCATCGGTCTTCTGCCGTTTCGGCAGCTTGATCTTCTCCCGGGACGGCGCCTTGTAAGGAACCGAGCGGAGGATGTGGGAGATGATGTTGAGCCGCGCCTGGCGCTTGTCGTCGGAGTGGACCGCATACCATGGCGCCCAGGTCGTATCGCTGGCGCGAAACATCTCGTCGCGGGCGCGCGAATAATCGTACCAGCGCGAATATGATCTCAGGTCCATGGGCGACAGCTTCCAGATCTTCCGCGGATCGTGGATGCGCTCCTCCATCCGGCGCGTCTGTTCCTCCTGGCTGACTTCCAGCCAGTATTTCAGAAGGATGGTGCCGGAATCGACGATCGCCTTTTCGACGCCCGCCACGTCCTGAAGAAAGCTCTTCGCCTGCTCCTCGGTGCAGAAGCCCATGACCCGCTCGACGCCGGCCCGGTTGTACCAGCTCCGATCGAAGATCACGATTTCGCCCGCCGCCGGCAAATGCGGCAGATAGCGCTGCACATACATTTGCGACTTCTCGCGCTCCGTCGGCGGCGGCAGCGCAATCACCCGGAAGACGCGGGGGCTGACGCGCTCCGTAATCGCCTTGATGGCGCCGCCCTTGCCAGCGCCGTCCCGCCCTTCGAAGACGATGCAGACCTTTGCGCCCGCATGCTTCGCCCACTCCTGGAGATTGACCAGCTCCGCGTGAAGATCCCGCAGCTTCTGCTCATAGGGTTTTCGTTTCAGGGGCTCGCTACTCTTGGTTTTCATCGCCGGCGCCCTCTCCGTTAGGACCAGCTCAGGAAGAACGCGACATCGCCGGGTAGCCCGCCCGGCCAGTCGATGATCATGGCGCGAAGCTTGTACTTCGCGGGCTGGAGATGCTCCTTCCAGAATTCATAGGCCTGCCGCGGCCGGCCGGTCAGGGAGCTCGGCCAGTCGGCTTCCGCATTGTTGATGGCGCGCCCCCGGTCCGTGCAAAGCTGGCTCGGGAAGCGCATGACGAGGACCTCGGTCTCGCCCCGGCTGGCCGCGGCGCGGGTCTTGGTTGCGAGGCTTTGCTTGATTTCCTCGATCTTCTCCGGCGTGACGGCAATTTCCTCGCTCAACGTCGCGGCAAGCTTGCGTTGCGCGTCCTCGGCCTTGTTCATGGCGCCGGCCAGCTTGGACGCCCGCGCCATTTCGAGATCGGTCATATAAGACCGGAGATCGTCGGCCGACATGAAACTCTCGTCGCCGAGCGTCGCTGCGTTCGGATTTTGATTTGCGGGCGACATCGTTCGCATCTCCTTCATCGATCGCAACCAGCGTCCTCGACGCGGGTTTGAGCCGGCGAATTCAGTACTTCTGGATGTAGACGGCCTCGGCGAAGGTCAGGTCGATCATGTCGCCGCGACGCATGCGCCGGAGATCGTCCTTGATCACGGGATCGGCCACGGTGAGGCTGCGCGGCCCTGCCGGTCCGACGAAGTCCACGACGCCCGTGGCCGGGTCGAACCTCTCGAAACGGGCTGTCAGCGTCAGCGATCGTGTCACGAACTTGTCGGGCAGATTGTTGAAGGATGGCGCACCGACCGTATCGGTATAGACGATGCCGGGCCGGACTCCCTTCCTTGCGCGCCTGGCGCCGAGGATCACGCCTTCGGCCCGCTGGATCTCCAGCCTGTCGCCGACGCGAAGCCCCTGCAGATCGCCAAACACGTCGGGAACGGCGACATCCCAGACAAAGCGCCCTTGGCGCACGGTCACGATGCGCGCATTGGGGTCGACTCCCGCGACTTCGACATTGATCCGTTCGATCTCGACCGGTCCGACGCCGGCCACCATGATGGTCGTGCTGGTGACCGTGGGTGCGCAGGCTGCCGCGCCCAAGGCCAACGAGATCGCCAGAGCCAAGTATGCACGCTTTGACATCGTCACTCTCCACCCTGGGTTGAAGTCACCGTTCTTTATGCTTGATCGCCCCTTCGGACCGGGCCTGCCATTCGCCGATCGACTGCCGGAGTTCGGATTCGAGGCCGTCGATCAGATGCCGATACTCGACGCATCGCGCAGCCGTTCCGGGAGCGTCGGAGGCCTCCCAACGCCGGAGGGCCTGTTCTGCGTCGGCCAGATCCACGCATAGCGACCGGAAGTTCTGACTCCTCAACACCAGCTCCTCGATCGCCTTCTTGTGCTTCGGCAGCAGCCGAACGGCAGCCAGAACGCCCGGTTCCATTGGAGCGCGCCCCCTGCGAAAGCGAATATTTATGTGGTCGCTCGACTGGATTGGGAGTAAATAACCGTAGTTTACACCGAAAGCGCGACCTAGCCCTGAAGTTTTCACGTGGTTTTCTGGCTTGGGGGAGCCGATTCCATGGAGAATAACCGGCTTTTCGAAAACGGTAATTTGGAAGATCGCCCTGAAGACAAGCTTCAGGGCGATGAAATTCACGCTCAATTGGATAAGATCCTCGCCAGCACTGAATTCAACGTTCCCGAGCGCGTGCGGCAATTCTTGATCTATGTGATCAGCCAGACCCTCGCCGGCCACGCGGACCGGATCAAAGCTTATTCCGTCGCAGTCGAAGTCTTCGGCCGCGACGCAAATTTCGATATCCAGAACGATCCGGTTGTTCGCATCGAAGCCGGGCGGCTCCGGCGTGCGCTGGAGCGCTACTATCTGCTGTCCGGGAGCTCGGACCCCATTCTGATCGAGATTCCCAAGGGCGGCTACGTGCCGCGCTTCCATCGGCGCGAGGCGCCGCCGATCCACATCGTCGATCCCGCCCGCACCGCTGCTCCGGAGAGGCAGGATCTGGCGGGAGCGGATGCACCGTGGTGGGGAAGCCGCTGGTTCGCCTGGGCCATCGTTGTGGCAGCGCTGTGCCTTGCCGTCCCGCTCCCCTGGTTGGCCGCCCCGCCAGCGCCGGCGCCCGCCAGCTGGGAGCCGCCGCCACCGCGTGGCCCTTCTCTGATCGTCAGGCCGTTCTCGAACTTGTCTGGGCAGCCGGAAGTCAACGTCTACATCGCCGGTCTCGGCGAAGAATTGCTGACGCAGCTCTCGCGGTTCAAGGAGCTGACGGTTTTCGGCCGGGAAACGTCTGCCGCCGTATCGCCCAGCGCCTCGGCCTCGGAGATCACGAGCCAATTCGGCAACCGGTACATTCTCGAAGGCGGCATCCGCCTTTCCGACGGCAAGCTCCGGGTGACGACCCGCGTCCTGGATGGCGAGAGCTCTGCCATCGTCTGGTCGGGAACCTATGACGCCGATCCGAACGCCGCCGACATCGTCGCCGTGGAAACGACGATAGCCTCGAAGGTCGCGACGGCGATCGCCCAGCCCTATGGGATCATTTTCAGCGCTCCGCCGCGGCCGGCGCGATCGGGAGACGTCCAGAGCCTCGAAACCTATCAGTGCACTTATCGGTTCTATCGCTACCGCACCGTGCTCGATCAGACCGAGCATGCCGCGACGCGCGCATGCCTGGAGAATGTCACGGCGCGCTATCCCGATTTTTCGACCGGCTGGGCGATGCTGTCCTACCTCTATCTCGACGAGGATCGTTTCGAGTTGAACCGGCGGCTAGGCTCGCCGCCGCCCCTGGAGCGGGCGAGAGCCGCCGCAGAGCGCGCCGTTCACCTTGATCCGGAGAATATTCGCGCGCTCCAGGCGCTGATGACCGTCCTTTATTTCAGCAGAGACGCCAGCGAGGCGCTGCGGGTCGGCGCCCAGGCGCGCGCGCTCAACCCGAACGATACCGAGCTGCTCGGCGAGTACGGCAGCCGGGTGGCCCAGGCCGGAGACTGGCAGCAAGGCGCATCCTTGCTCGAAGAGGCGATGGCAAAGAACCCCGGCAACTCCGACTACTATGTCGGGCTCCTGGCCTTGGCCGCCTATATGCAAGGCGACAATGCGCGCGCCGCCGATCTGATCCGCCGCGCAAACCTGCGTCGGTTTTCGATATACCACTTCGTCGCGGCGCTGATATTCGCGCGCCAGGGATTACAGGCCGAAGCGGCGCAATCCCGTGCCGAGTTCCTGCGGCTGAGACCGGGTTTCTTCGACAAGTTCGATGACGAGCTCAACAGCCGCAACTTCAATGCGAGAGATCGCGCCATTCTGATCCGCGGCGCCATCGAGGCCGGCTTCCCCGTGCCAAACCGGTTCCTGGCCGAGACCGAACGATCATTCGGTGCTCTCTCGAATGCGGGAAAAGGCGGAACCGGCGGGGACCGTAGCCTACCGTAACCTACTACCCCGGATTTCCTTCGCAGCTTTCACTTCTTGTCAAAGAGGAAGCGGAGCATGCGGTGCAGCTGAAGGCGGAATGCCGTCGCCTCGGTGGCCGCCATCACGCATCTGCGGCTCTGTTGCCCCGACACGAGCGTCGCGATCTGTGCCGTTTGTGTCTCGGACAGGCTCACTACTGGAGGTCGATGATCGCCATGGCTTTCCGACCGTATTTGCTCGCTGTCGCTGTCGGCTTTGCAGCGCTCGGCGCACAGGACGCAGGGGCACAGACGACAGACCTCCAGGGTGCCTGGCTCGAAGAAGGGCAGATCTGCGCCAATGTCTTCGCCGCAGCGGGGAAGGCGCTGGGCTTCAAGCGCCCGGCCAACGCCTTTGCCTCCGCGTTCGTCATTCGGGGCGAGCGGCTGTCCACTCCGCTCGCGACCTGCAGGATCGCTCGCGTCAACCTGCAGGGTGAGCGGCGGGTCCTTCATCTCAGTTGCACCACGACGATCGCGACCGATGCCGCGCGGGCCGTGCTCGCCCTGGGTCAGGATGGCGGCCTCTACCGCTACAGCGCGCCCGAAGGGGGCACCGCGATCAGGTATCGGCGCTGCACATCGGAGGCGCTGAAGACGCCTTGAACCCACGTGCCGCGCGCCGCGTGCCGGAAGCCCCGGCTGTCTACGGAGAGACTGAGGATTGTCCATGTCAGCTCTTGTGCACATCGTCGATAGCGACGCGGCATCTCGGGCCGGTATCGATCGGATGCTTCGCGCTTCCGGGTATGAAACCAGGGCTTATCTCAGCACCGACGAAATCTTGAATCATCGCCCGGATATCGAAAGCGCAAGCTGCGTCGTCATTGATACGCGGGGGCCAGATCAGTCGATCCCCGATGTGGTGAACCTGTTCTGCAAGGCCGGCCTGAATCTGCCCGTGATCTTCGTGACCGATCAGGAGGATGTCCGCCTTGGCATCCGGGCGATCAAGGCGGGAGCCGAGGACTTCTTCACGACGCCCGTCGAGCCCGACGAATTCATCGACGCCATCGGCCGCGCAATCTGCCGCCATCGTCTCGTCAGCGAGCAAGAAAGCAGGGTGCGGGTCGGCTTGACCCGGCTTCAGCAGCTGACCAGGCGCGAGCGGGAGGTCTTCGATCTGGTCGTTCGCGGCAAGATGAACAAGCAGATCGCCTTCAAGCTCGGAACGACCGAGCGGACCATCAAAGCCCATCGCCACAAGGTCATGGAGAAGATGCAGGTCCGCTCCGTCGTCGAGCTCGTGACCTGCGCCGAGCGGCTCGGCCAGCTCCGGGTCGACAATCCCTGAAAGTTGTCTCTGGAGCTAGTGCCGACCGGCCCGTCAAGCTCGGGATATCCGCGCAGGCTTCCGAAACGAGGATCGCAACGTGCCGCCTCCTCACCAAGCGCCGGATGGCCTCAAGACGCCGAAGGCGGCCGGTGTAGCCGGTATTCTGTTTTCGGTACTGCTCCTCTCTGCGCTGGTGCTGGTGCTCCAGACCTTGCGCCTCCATCCGCAGGATCCCGGCGATTGGGTGGGCACCCAATCCTGGAAGGTGGCGCTGGCATTGAACCTGATCCCCTTCGCGGGCATCGCCTTCCTCTGGTTCATGGGCGTGCTGCGCGATCGATTGGGGGATCGCGAGAACAGCCTGTTCGCGACGGTGTTTCTCGGCAGCGGGTTTCTCTTCATCGGCATGCTGTTCGTCGCGGCCTCCGCCATCGGCGCGATCCTGCTCACGCACGCAGCCCGGCCGGGCGAACTTGCCGGCTCGGTGACGTTCACCCTGGCGAGGTCCTTCGCCTACAATCTCGCCAGCATCTACGCGATGAAGGTATCGAGCGTCTTCCTGATCACGGCCTCGACCATCGTGCTCCGCACCGGGATCACGGGACGATGGACGGCGTTCGCCGGCTATGCCGCTGCGACGGTCATCCTCGTCGGCAGCCACCTCGTCGACTGGACCTTCCTGGTCTTTCCGATCTGGGTGCTGATCGTCAGCTGCGACATCCTGATCCGCGAATACCGTCACGCCGGCCGTCTCGGCTAGGCGACTATCGGGACATCGTCTCGCCGAGCATCCGGACCGCGTCTTCGAGATCTTCGAAGATCGTCGTCGCATGCGGCCCCTCGAAGAGGCCGGCTCGCTCCAGAATCTCCCGCGGCTCCTTGTGCAGCTCCGCGATGGCGAATGTCAGCCCCATCGCCGCCAGCTCCGCCCGCCACTGCAGCAACATGGTGGCCGCCGTCATGTCGATCTGCGCGACGGCGCTCGCATCCAGCACGAACCAGGATGTACCGGGCGGGGCCTCCTTCGCGACGGTTTCGAGCCGGGAATGGACGTAGTCGGCGTTGAAGAACAGAATGCTGCCCTGGATCATGAAGAGCACCATCCCCGGCGGTGGTGCCGCATTCTCCGTCCGGTGCATCTTGTAGAAGCCTGGCCGGCCGGCAACGAGTCCGAGCAAGGCGTCGCGTGGTCGCATTTCCTTCAGCAGGACGTAGAGGAGCGTGCCGGCAATCGCGATGACCACGCCGCTGAGCACGCCCAAGCTGATGGCGCCCCACATGCTGATGAGGGCAAATCCGAACTCCAGGCGGCTGATCCGCCAGGTTTCCCGCAGCCCCTTGAGATCGATCAGACTCAACGCCGCGAAGGCGAGGATCGCCCCGAGCGCCGCATGGGGCAGGACGCGCAGCACATCGTTCAGATAGATGAGCAGAACGGCCAGAGCGGCAGCGGAGATCAGGCCCGCCAACTGCGACCGGCCGCCTGCCGCCAGATTGATCGCGGTTCGCGAATCCGAGACCGTAATGGGGAAGCCGGTGAACAGGCCGGAACAGATGTTGGCTGCACCCAGCCCGGTCAACTCCCGGTCCGCATCGACCTTGAAGCCGTCCTTTGCCCCGAAGCTGCGCGCCCCGACGAGACCGGAGCTGACGCTGACCAGCCAGATCGCCGCGCCACCGAGCACAAGGTCCGTCATCGGCAAATGGGCGATGTTCGGGATGGCCCATTTCGGCAGGCCGGCCGGAAGGCTGCCGATGACCTTCATGCCCCGATCTTCCAAGCCGAAGGCAGCCGACGCCAGCACCGCCAGCACGACCACGACCAGCGGCCCCGGAACGGGGAAGCGGAGGCGATTCAGTATGACGAGAAGCGCGAACATGGCCGCACCGAACCAGACCGAAAGCCAATGGATCTGCGAGGCCTTCCGGATGATCTCGAGCAGCGGCATCACCAGGCCGTCGGACTCGATGCGCACGCCGGTCAGCCGCCCGATCTGCCCGATGAGGATCGATATCGAAATGCCGCTGATGAAACCGATCAGGATCGGCCGGGACAGAAAGGACGCGACGACGCCGAGCTTGAGCACGCTGGCCAGGATGCAAAATACCCCGGCGATCAGCGCCAGCGCGCTCGCTGCAGCGACGCGATCCGGCGGATCGCCGAGAGGCAGGGTGGCGAGCGTGGCTGCGAGAACCGTCATCGTGGCGGCGTCCGGCCCGACGATCAGCTTGCGCGATGGGCCGAGAAGACCATAGCCGACGAGAGACAGAATGCTGGCGTAGAACCCGACCTCGACCGGAAGCCCCGCGATGGCAGGGTAGGCGACGGCGCTGGGAATGGCGACGGCGGCGATCGCCAGCCCCGCGGTGACATCGAAGCGCAGCCATTCCCACCTGTAGGGAAGCAGCCCCTCCGCGATCGGCAACCAGCGCTTCATCGACCCCACCATCCCGAGCTGTCGTCGGCGCCTGCGGAACCGCCGTTCAGCCTCGCACGTGCCATAGGGCCGGCCGCTCCGCTATTGCGTCTTCTCCGGTGTGACTTTCTCCCAACCATGATCGGGATTGAAGCTGTTCATGCGCGACGCGATGACACGCGTATTGGGGCCAAGGTCCTTTTGGTAGACAGTGCCTGCGTGGTTGACGAGGAAGCTCGTGATTCCCGATCTTGCGTAGGTTGCGGGATAAGCGAGAACGGCGAAACCGCCGATCATATTGCCGCCTGCGACATAGTCGACCGCGCCGCCGGCGGCAGCCGGTCCCTGCCTCCTGAGAATCTTGAAGTAGTAGCCGTGATAGGGCTGCGGCGTGTCGCTTGCCTTGTAGCCTTCAGTTGCGGCCTGGGCGGCGAGTTCGCCGAGAGGGCTCTGTTCCTCGCCCGGCCCGGTCGGCCAATACAGGCCGTCGTGCTTCTCTGGTTGGCTGACGATTCTCTGCGCGTAGATTCCCGGATTTCGGCCATCATGCCCCTTTGCGGCGTACTCGAACTGCGCGTCGAGGATCGCCAGGCTTGTCTGAATGGCATCCAGTTCGTTCTTGCCGATGCGGCGGGCCAGGAGTTCGCGGCGCCCAGCCTCGACGAGGAATTTCCAGCCGCCGCGTGAACGAACGATGGGGATCGGAAACGGGAATGCGTCCTCCCCGACCAGCAACGTAGCGGTCCGGCCCGTTTCGACGATCGAATGCCGGGCATCATAGGCCGCGATGAAGCGCTTGCGGCTGTCGGCATCGCGCACGGCATCGCCCGAGAACAGGATGTCCCGCCCGGACATCCCGAAGACCGAATACAAGCGCGTAGAGCTTCCCTCGCGCGCCGCGGCGATAAGCGCCGCCGCAGCCTCCTCCGGAGTCTGGAACAATTCCTGGGCGCGCGCGGCCGTCGAGGCGGCACAGACGCTCACCGCAATCCCGCAAAGCAGGCGAACGAGCAGATGCGCCGCTGGCCATGTGATGATCATGGAACTGCACCCTCAGTTGCGAACCGCACCAGCAGATGACGACGCCATTTCATTTTCAGAGCTTCCCGGCAGGAACCCGCGAGCCCGAGGCCCTCCAATGGTCGAAGGTTTGGAAGGGAACCCCGATCTGGCGGTAGTCGACCCGCAGATAGCCATCCGCGCCGCGATGCACCGCCGCGGGCGCGACACCCTGCACCTCCTGCGCGATCACGCCGACATAGGTGGTGCGGGAGCCGTTATAGGCGAAACGGTAGAAGCCGAGCCCGTTCTCCATCACGCCCAGAAGCACGACGTGGTTCTTGAGCTGGATGTCGGAACGGCGCCCGCCACCACCTCCGCGACCACCGCCGCCGCCCATTCGCCCGCCACCGCCCACGCGCCCGCCGCCGCCAAATCCTCCGCCTCCCATGCGCGCCCCGCCCGCATGCATCGCTCGGCCGCCACCTGCGGGCATGCGCGCCATGCTGGCGCGTCCGCGCTGGGATTGAAGGCTCGCGGCCCGACCCGGCTGCATGTTGCTAAAGGCGCTTTCGCGCGCCGGTCCCGGACGCCCTGCTCCGGATTGAGGACGACGCGGCTGAGTGTTCGCCCGCGGCGGTGCCGAGCCCCGACCACGGTCCGCGTTCTGGCGCCCGCCGCCGGGGCGTGTCGCCCGGTCCCCACCGGCTGGCCGATTGCCTGCCGCGACCCGATCGCCGCCTGGACGGTCAGGTCTGGCACCTGCTCCGGGACGATCCCCCGGTCTCGCGCCGGCACCAGTTCCCGCCCCGCCGCGCCCGCCCTCGGGGCGCAGAACCTGCTCGCCGCTGCGTCCGCGGAAGTCCATCCGGCCTTCGGCGCCGGCGCGGATATTGCTGTTCGAGAATTTCTGCCTGACCGCATCATTGCGATACTGCACGCCGTGGCGATGCTGCGGATTGTGCTCCCAATGCGTCACCCGATTGCGGTCGATATTGATGCCCCCGCCGACCCAGTTGACGTTTCCGCCCCAGTATCCGCCCGAGGCCCAGCGCCCCAGGGCGTAAGCGGTGCCGAAGGCGAGGCCCGTCGCGAGAACGCCGGTGGCGATATAGCCCGGCGCAGGGAAATAATAGGGTGGGTATGCGGGATAGGGCCACGTGCCGTAGACCACGGCCGGATCGTAATAGGGCACATAGACCGTGTCCGGATTGGTCGGCTCGATCACGATCGTCTGCCTACTGCTGCCGGTGGCCGGCTGGACCGTCACTTTCTGCTGGGAGCCGGACGACAGCTTCTTGGCATCGTATGCGCGCGTCCGCATCCGCTGGACGCCGTCCATCACATCCGGCTGCTGCGCCAGGACCGCGTCGCCGAGCTTTTGTGTCCAGTCGAGATTCTTGCTCATCATCGCCAGCACGGAGGGCGTGGCGACCAACGACTTTACGCTGGGATCCCAGGGCTGCTTGTCGGTTGCGGCCTTGAGCTGGTCGCCCTTGAGCTTCTTGTTGCCCGCGACCCATCGATCCGCCTGCACTACCTCGAGCGGATAGGTCGAAGCCATCAGCACTTGCGCCAGCAGATTGTCCGGGTAGAGCGCGATCGGCGCGACCAGCGCATCGAGCTCGGCGGCGGAGAGAGGCTGCTCGCCCTGCACCGCCTGCGTTGCGGCCGGCGCTTGGGGTTGTGGTGGCGGCGCGGCCGTCTGCGCGAGCGCCTGGGAGGCGAGCCCACTGACGATGACGCTGACGAACACAATTCGCAGATGCATGGCATGACCTCGCAACAGCTCCGAAACGCCATCTGGGTTTCGCGCCGCAGTGACGCTCATTTGCTTGTCGGCGGCACTCGATCGACCACTGCCACCGCCGAAATCTGAATGTCTTCTCGGGCCATGCGCATATATACGGCCACGCGCGCGTCCAGCATGGTATCGTGGCCTGTGCGGACCACGACTTCAATCGTCATCACCGGGAAATTCTCGCTGACCAGACGATTACTATCATCCCACAGGGCCGACACCTGTCCCTAAGGACAATACGCCGCCCCGCGACGGATCGCCGTGGCCGCCGGCACGAAGCTGGATTTCAACCCGAAGCGGGTGGGTCCGGCTGTGGTCTTTGTGCGCCCCCTCGCCCTTTCGCCAGGTCATCCGCATTGCGGGCCGGCCGCGCTCCCTGAGAGAACAGGCCGCGCACGAAGCCTCGCGAAACCGCGCGATCGGCATCGGCGAGGACCGCTTTCAACATCTGGTATGTCGCCCGCAAAGCGGCCCGCTCGGTTCCATACTCGTCGACGAGCTCGACGATCTCCCATTCGAATTCGTCGGCTTCCGGCGGCTCGCCAAGCGGCTCGGCTGTCATTGCTCTCATCCTCGAAAAGAGAACATTAGAAGAACAAACCAAGCGACCGAGTCAATCGACCCGGGGTTGCACATGTCGGCGTCGCCGCTGATCCCGGCCCGGTCCGATGCGCCGACGGACGGATCTCGGGCGTTTCGAGCCTGCCCTGACAGGCCGTCCCAGCATTCTCGCCGATGGTGGCAACCACCGGACCTGCTCAACCGAATTCCTATTTCCGATAAGGCTTTCTCACATGGAAACTCTATGCCCCCCATCCTAAATCCGAGAGCGCGGGCTCGGTGGCGGCCGCCAGCGGCAGCCCGTCATCGTGGGAGGCTTGTCATGGCGAACCCGGAAGGCATGCAGGACGCAAATACGCTCCCGGTCGATCCCATCGCCGGTGCAGCGTATCGGGGTCGGTCCGATTTTCCGGTCGCGGCCGGCTATCTCGCCGCTCTGGCTTTCACGGCCTTGGCGACGGTGATTGCATCCGCCCTCGAAAGCGTGGCGTCGGTTCCAAACCTTTCGCTTGTCTACGTGCTGCCCGTCATCGTGGTTGCCATCATATTTGGTTTTGGCCCCTCGATGCTCGCCGCTGTGGCAGGCGCATCGGCTTATAATTTCTTCTTCACCGCGCCGCGTTTCTCGTTCCAGGTCAACGATCCCGGCAACATCTGGGCGATCGGATTGCTTCTCGTGGTCGGCGGCATGGCGAGCGGCCTGGCGTCGTTGGCGGCCCGGCGACAAACGGCCATCAATGTGCGGCTCCGGCAGGAACAAGCTTTGCAGGCCTTCAGCTCCGCCGTATCCGAAGCGAGCCACCCTCGAGACATGGCCAACAGAGCCGCGGCGGCGCTCGAAGAGATGTTCCACGTCTCGGTGGCGGTGATGACGCCCGGAGACGGGCGGCTTGAAATCATCTCGTCTCTGGGGCCCATAGCCGCCAGCGCGACCGACTTGGCCGCAGCGCAATCATCGCTCGATCAAGGCCGGTTTATGCGAGCGGGATTGTACCCTTTCGACGCCTCGCGCTTCGATTTCTGGCCGATCAAAGCACCTCATCAGCAGCCTGTGGTGCTGTGCCTGGCATTCGACCCGCAGGAATATCCCGAACGCCCGGACCTGTTCATTATCGTCCTGGGCCGACTTCTGGCCGCAGCCTTGAGCTCGCGACCGCCCATCTCGCCGGCCGTCCCAAAATGAAAGATGTCATCGTCCAGGGAAGCTGGCTGGGGCGGGAGGATTCGAACCTCCGAATGGCGGTACCAAAAACCGCTGCCTTACCACTTGGCGACGCCCCAACGCGTCGCGCCTTCTAGAACGCGTCGTCGTCATGCGCAACCGCCTCGCGACGGGCATTGGGGGCCTTTGCAAGAAATCATCCCCAACCTGCAAACGAGCTGTTGCGCCGCGCCCGCGTGCTGGCTATAAGCCGGCCACCAGTTAATCGGAGTGTGGCTCAGCCTGGTAGAGCACCTCGTTCGGGACGAGGGGGTCGCAGGTTCAAATCCTGCCACTCCGACCAAAATTCCCGAGATAGTTCAAAGTGTTGCAAACAAAGCCCTTCGGGGCTTTTTTCGCTTGCGCAATTGTTCGTGCAACGGATCACGCTTACCAAGGCATTGCGAGATCGCAAGGACCGATCGACAAGGCCTCCGCAAATCGGTGAACACAAGCATCATCTCGCGGAGCCATCAGGGGATGATGCTGATCCGCACCCGTGATCGGCGGAAACCGATCGCCTCTTAAAATGCGCGCACTTCGGTCCGACCGAGACCGCTCGTGAGTTCCAGCGTCTCGCAGCCAGCTTGGTTTGCTATGGTCAGCGCGTAGGCCACGCCAGGAACCTAGCGCCGAAGGGAGGCGTTTGCTCCGAATAACCCGGAGGATCGCATGAAACGTCGACTGATTGTGGTAGCTGCCGTGCTTGTCGTCGCCGGCGGCGCCATTGCCCAGACGATCCACCCACCGACCAAGGAGGGCGCCGGAGCGAAGCCTGATTCCGCGGAATCTCAGCGCGGCCGTATCCCCGAGCCGCCAGGAGCAAATCGCCCCGAGGCGCAGGGTGGCGCCAATTCCCAGCAGAACCGGGACTATGGGAAAGAGACGCAACCGCAGGGTAAGAAATTGCACGAAGGCCAGCCGGCATCAAAGCCATAGCGTCAGAGCAATGAAGCCTGCGGCGGGCGGGCAATTTCCCCACCGTCCCCATCCTTCTTAATGCCGCGCGACAACATCGAGCGATCCATCTGACAGCGGCCGTTGAAGCGAAAATCCTCGCTCCCATCGCGCGAGTTCGCGTGCTCCGGCATCGGGCACGCCCTTCCGACAGGATCGAATAGAGGCCAATGAAGTTGAACGCCTTTGACTCCGAGGACGCAAGCGGTGGATTGTCACCTCTTCGGAACGGGAGAAAACCCATGGCTGAAAGCAATGAGATTCCCGCAGTTCGGGTCGCCGGATTCCAAGTCTTCCGAGGGCCGGACGCCATCGCAGTTCGCTTCGAATTGATGACCGCGCCGGGCACTACGGAGTCGGTCACCATCGCCCTGACACGGACTGGGGCGCAGGAGTTGGCCAAACAGCTCGCGCAGGAACCTACTGCGGGAACCACGGGAACAACGCCCGACAGCTCGCGCCAGTAGCCACAGCTCCAGTCGAAATCGTCGATCCCGACGCGACCGGTACATCCGCAGCCGGGCCGATTCCGTCACTGAGGCCAGTTTGTCGCCGGAAAATCGGCGATGATCTCCAAAACGCTCGGCTGTGGGCACATTCCCTCGAACGCCCGCCAGGCGGCCTTCGTCTTGGTCCAGGCTTGCCGTCGACGTCGAGCGTGTAGCCGAGCGCGGCCAGCGAGCCCGCTGGATGGCGGCCGTGTCCATGGAATGCATCTCGGCAGCGTCGATGTCGTCCTCGACTGCAGCGAAGGCGGCGAACCCAGCGTTGACGCGCGACTCTACTGCGCCGCTGATCGCGAGCATCGTAGTCGCATCGATCGAGTAGGTTCCGCCGTCGGCACATGCCAGACCGGAAGCCAATTCGGATCAGACATTGCGGCAACGCGGGCGCCGACCATCATGATCCACCATCACGATCTTGGAGCGGTCATCGGTGGCGGCGGGCACGCCGCCGACGACGATACCGGCAACTTCGTTGGCCAACGCCTGTCGGCTGCATAGGCGATCAGGTCGGTCTTCGTCTGGACTGCGCTTGAGGCTCGCTGAGGCCGTCAGCTTCCAACCAACTCCAGCTTGGGGCAGCGTCCTCGGCGACGAAGTCGCCGATCTGCCGGTCGGCGCCGTCGCTCTTCTCGGCCTGTCGCCGAGCGTCGGGACGTTGGCGTTGACCGCCGTATCGGTGTTGATTGCCGCAACTACCCCGACTCGACGGCTATTTGTCTGCCCGCGTGGCGACTTCCAGGATCGGCATCAGATCCCAGATTCGTCGGTTGAGGGCATGAAGCTCCCGGATCGTGCGGGAAATCTCGTCCAGCCTGGCCTCATCGACGGCCCGTCGGACACCGAAGCGCAGATTGCCCCGGCTTTCCTCCACCTTCATGTGCTGGGTATGCGTGATTTCGCCCTGCGCATCGAGAACGAAGGTCGCGTGGCTGAGATCATTGCGCAGCCGCGTCGCCGCCGAAAACCGTTCGACGATCTCATTGAGCTCGCCACGCACGGCCTTGTCTGCGAGCGCGATCTTGGCCAGACGCTGCACCAGATCCAGCCGCGCGCGCGTGGTGTTGAGCGTGGCGAAGACAATCGCCGCGACCTTTTCATCACTGCCCAGCAGCCACATCAGCACATAGATGAACAAGCTCTCATTGTTCGACCAGGCGAGATTCAGATCGCCTACGAGGTTCATGAAGGCTACCCTGCGGCTGGAGGATGGGCGCGCGGCCGCAGCTTCCAGCGCTCGGAAATCCGGCCGGGGGGGCAAGGCAGCCTGTCCTCGGGAGAACTTGCGCATCGGACGTTTCCCTTAGGCTTCGCTCAGAGCGGAGGCGCCATGTTCGAATTGCTCAAGATTCGCAGGGCGCGCCGCATGGCCCATGCCGCGATCGATCCGTTCCTGCACCGGGACCACGGCGGAACGGCAACCTTGCAGGCCGGCGATTGGCTTCATCCGCAGATCATCGGCTTCCTCGCGACGCTCGTTACATTGATCGCCCAGCGCCATTGCGGGCCGATGCGCACGCATGCGCTGGCTGCGGTTCAGGCTCGTGTCCTGAACGCCGTCACAGGCATCGGCCCGGAGTTGATCGGGGAGGAAATCTGCCTGCTGACCAGCCACGAAGATCCCGCCTTCGCGGCTGGCGCGCGCGGCGCCGTTGCTTTTCTTGAGATGCTGCGCCCCTCGACAGCGCTTGACGAGCCCGATGCCCCCGTCAGATCGCTCGACCCCACGCTGCAGAAGCTTTGGGAAGAACATGTCGATCAGTGCCTCCGCCGCAGTCCCCGGCCGCAATGATCGGCGCCGCGCGGACGATGAAGGCGGCTCGCGCCAGCACCCTTGTCGTCAACGTAGCCCCTCATCATCGGCGCCGCCCTCTCCTCCTGCGGATTCGTCGAACAGACTCAACTCCAGCTGTTGCTCCAACATCTCGCTCGCCGGATCGGCGCCTGTGCCGCGGCTTCTCAGCAGCTTGTTCAAGGCCGCCAGGAAAATGGTGTCGTCGAGATGCTGCGCCGCGCCCGCAGTCGCCGCAAGGAAGCGTTCGTAACGCGCCTTGCAGACGGCCTGCCCGGGCTGGAGCGGCGCAGGGCTGTCGGGAAACGGCTCGCGCAGGACTCGCTTCATCGCGCTTTCGCCGAGCCACGAGCCGGGCAGCTCCTTCGCGGACTCCAGGCCGGCACTGATTTTCGTTTTGAGATGCCAGGCGGTCCGGACGGACACTCCGAGAATTTGCCCCAGCCTCTGTGAACTGACGCGCTCTCCGGTCGCCGTCAACAGATAGAGCGCTTGTAGCCAGACATGCATGGGCACGTGGCTGTTCTGGAAGATCGTGCCGTGCCTGACGGTGAAGGGCTTGCGGCAGGCATAGCACTTCCACATGCCGATCGGTGTACTGAGCCCGCTCAGCCGGCCGAGCCGGCTGCTTTCCGCGCAATGGGGACAGACCGGCGCGCCGCGCCAGACCAATGCCTCGAGCGAGAGGAAAGCAGCCTGTTCGTCGTGCATGCGGACGGCATTCGGCATAGCCAATCTCCGGCACACAAGGCCGCAAGCGTCACGAGGCCACCTCCTGGGTCACTAAAATTCAAGGATTCGATAACGCAGGGTAACGATTCGTCACATTGACCCATAAGCCCCTTCATGGCTGTTTATATACAGTAGAAAGAGCTTAGGAAAGAAAAATAATACTCGTTCGACAAAACGAACTTCGAGAAAAAACACAATCATAACTCAATTAGATAAGAATAAATAGAATTAATTACAGTTTTACGTTCTGAAGCACGAATATTACGGCGAGGCATCCGGAAATATACGACCTCATCCGAATTCAAAAGATCACACAAGATTTTGACGACGCCATAGATATCTATTTATTTCAAAATCAAAATAATGAAAGGAAAAACAATGAAATAAACTCCAGTAACAAGCAGCTCAAAATTCGAAATTGAGCACCATCTTCCATGTATCGCGTAAGATATCAAGTGCTCGATCATCCTCAATTGACATCGCTCAATTCCGTGCCGCGCACCGCAGAAGAGAGGCGTAGCCGGACCCAATCGATGTCTCCCGAATGCGCAGGAGCATGTCATGGGTCAGTCCAACAATCAGCGTAGCCGCTACGACGATCCGACGCAGGGCCAATTGCAGGGCCAAGCTGAACTGCAGGCTCAGCTGCAGGGTCAGGGGCAAGGCCAGGGCCAAGGGCAAGGCCAGTCACAGGGTCAGGCTCAGTATGCAGCTCAGGCCGTCGACACCGATGTCTGGAACTCCGCCAGCAATTCGAGCGAAAACGGCAATCTCAACCTGAACGGCAACGGAAACCTCAACGCCAACGGCAACCTGAACTTCAACGAGAACGTCAACCACATCGAGAACCAGGTCGACAATCACGTGAACAACTGCGTGAACGTCGACGTGAACGTCGATCTTGACCTCTCGGGGGCCCTCCTTCCGCCATTGGACAATGATGTCATCGATATCGACACGATCCACGATATCAGCGAATCGATCATCATGCCGGACGTGGTCACCCAGACCCTCGAAAGCGGCAACAACTTCAATCTCGATCAGGTCAACAACCTGGCCGACAACGATACGCTTAACAACCCGTCCGTGAGCTACAGTGCAAGCGGTCTGGCGGGTGGCCTGGCCGAGACGTCCTGCTGGGATCCGAGCTCGAGCGACCCGGGCGGCGTCGGCGACTTCACGATGATCGCGCGGGCCGTCGGCGGCTCGGCCGAGTCCCATCTCGGCTCGATCACCGGCGACGACGGCACCTTCAGCGGGATCGGCGCAGCTTCGGCGGCCGCCAGCCTCACGCAGGAGGCCTTCACCCAGTCGATCGTCATGGGGGCCAACATCCAGTTCAACTCGGTCGACTTGACAATGGTCGGAGGGGACGCGAACGACGCGTTCTGAGGACCGGCACAATCAGCGACCGCGCGGGGCCATACGTCCCGCGCGGTTTCCGCTCCGGGTCCGCCATGTCCCTGCGCGACATGCGCCTGAAATCTTCCCGCCCGATGCGAGCCTGATGCGGGGGAGGATCGTGCCATGCAAGCCGGCGGCTTTACCGAGACGATCTGGCAGTTCATTGGCTATCTGCGTCTGTCCGACTCCGTCGCGCGGACGTCGGGCTTCTACGATGGCGAGACGCCGTCGCCGCTCCCTCCTGACGTCGACGACCTTCTGCGCGAGCCGCGACGTGGCCTCGATTTCGACGAGTTCGCTTCGGCCCCGACAACGATCAGGGAAACATCGAGCTCGGATCCGCATGCGAGCTTCGCGCCGGTATCCATGCCGGATCCTCATGGCCTTCCGAACAAGGAACTGCCCGCATTCCGGCCTCCTTTGAAGCCATTTCCTACCGATCCCTATGAGCAGAGTCTGCCGTACCATGCGGCCCCGCGGGCCATCACGGTCGAGTATCGACAGGGCGGCGACGAAGCCCTCCTGCAACTCAAGCAGGTTAATCTCGCCGATGACCGCGATCTCGTGACGTCGAACGCCGTGACCAATGCCGACGGCAGTCCGGTGATCCCGCCGGAACTGCATCTCGAGGGTCAGTTCGCCAGCCTGATCCACCAGGCCAACGACATCGTGCCGGATGGCATCCCGAATATGAGCGAGGCGCTCGAGGCTGGGCCGGGCGAAATCATCGCGATGGTTTCGGCGCGCGACGCCCTGTGGGCGCAGACCGGGAATCCGTATCCGGAAGGCACCACCGTTCCCGCGGCTCCGGAAGGCCGGATCGTCGACGGCGTCGCCGGCGCTCCCGATCCCTCCATGCCGACCATCCTCGACAGCGCCCCCTGGCGGCTGGAGGATCCCCCCGCCCAGACGGTCACCGAGGCGAAGCTGGAAGTCGCTGCTCCGACGGGCGGCGTCGCGACGCTGGCCGAGACCGGGCTCAACACGCAGATCAACGCGGCCGCCATCGTCGACGCCAATGAGGCCGTCGGATCGTTGATGGTCGGCGGCGACTATTTCTACAGCCGCGGGATCGTTCAGATGAACATCCTCGTCGACAACGACCACGTCGATGTCGCCGTCGCCGGTACGCTTTCCCCCGTCATCGAGACCCATGGCAACGAAGTCCACAACATCGCGGAATTCGTGACCCATCACGCGACCATCGACGTCAAGGGCGCGGCATCCACGCCCCATTGGAGCGTCGATATCGTCTCGGGCGACTTCTACGACGTCAAATCGGTCGTCCAGTTCAACAGCCTGGATGACAACGACCGAACCGTCCAGGCGGAAGCCGGCACCTACTTCAATCTCGGCACCGGCGGGAACGAGCAGCTCAACCTCGCGAAGATACAAGGCATTGCCGACTATGACGTCATCGTCATCGGCGGAAACTACCATCGCGCCGACTGGATCTATCAGTACAATATCGTGCTCGATCCGGACTATGCCAAGCTCTACAGCACAGGCAACGCGGATGACGACACCACCGTCACCACCGGCTTCAACAGCCTCATCAACAAGGCATCGATCGAGACCTACGACGCGGCGGCCTTCAAGCCGATGCTCGACGCTCATCACGAATTGATGGACCAGTTCGCCGCCGGAGCGACCATTCTCAAGCCGAATGCCGACTGGCATCTCTACGGCAGCGCCACCGGCACGCTGAAGATCCTCTACGTGGCCGGCGATTACTACGATGCCAACGTCATCACCCAGGTCAATTTCTTGGTGGATGGCGACCAGAGCATTCAGGCCAGCGCCAGGGAAGGCACCGAGCAAGGCATAGCCGCGGGCGGCAACAGCGCCCTCAACGAGGCCTTCATCGTCGATCCCGGGCTGATGTCGACCTCCAACTACCTCGGCGGCCACGCCTATGAGGAGGCCGTGCTGATCCAGGTCAACATCGTCACCGACAGCGACATGGTGAAGATCCACGACACCAGCACGCTCGTGCCGGAGCTCATCGCCTTCGCCGAGCACGCCACGCAGGAGCCCGAACCGCACTGCCGGCATGCGCCGGTGCAGGATCCGGCCCAGCACGATCATCTGACGTCGAACATCATGACCTGAAAGCGAGAACGAGAGAGACGGGGCAGGGGCATGACCGAGAAGAGCGAAGCAACCTCCGCAGCGCGGCCTTCTGCCGTCTCCAAACCGCTGCGCGTGATCGGCCTGCCCCCGACGATTGGGCTGTCGGCGGTCACGGTTGACAGCACGGCCAACACCAACAGCCCGACCGTTTCGCCTAGGATCGAGACGCCGCTGCCGCGCGTGAATGACGACGTCCGTGCCGATGCGCGTGGTGACGGCCAGCCGGCGCCCGAGGCGCTCACGCCGCGTTCCAAGGCCGACGCAGACGCCCTGAAGCAGGCCCCTGACGGCGGCAGGGGCCGAGGCGGCGGCAATGGCGGCGGTGGCGGCGGTGGCCCGGGCGGCGGCACGCCGATCGAACAGCGCCTCGGCGATCGCGACTTCAAGCAGGTTCTCGGCGTGGGTCTCGCCGGCGCACGGCACAACCTGATGGTCGTGGCTGTGTTTTCGGTCGTGGTGAACACGCTCGTGCTCGCCGTGCCGATCTATCTCTTCCAGATGTCGGACCGCGTGCTGACGAGTCGCAGCCTCGACACGCTGGCAATGCTCTCGATCATCGTCATGCTGGCGATCGGAGCACATGTGCTGCTCGACATGGTCCGCCGCTTCATGCTGATGCGCGTGGCCGTCGATGTGGAAAGCCGGCTTGGCGGCCCGGTGCTCGCCGCGGCTGCCAAGGCGGCCCAGGCAGGCTCCAACCGTGAGTTCCAGACGCTGGCCGATCTCCAGCAGATCCGCAACTTCCTGACCGGCCCGGTCATCCTGACCATGCTCGACGCGCCGACCGCGCCGATCTATCTGCTGGCGGTCTATCTGATCCATCCGCATCTCGGATATATCGTCACCGTCGCAGCGATCGTGCTGTTCCTGATCGCCTACCTCAACCAGCAGTTTACGGCGGCCCCTTTCGCGCGCTCGAGCGCCTTCTCGACCAGGGCGAACCTGCAATCGGAGGCGATGTCCCGCAACGCGCAGGTCATCAACGCCATGGGCATGATCCCCGAGGGCGTCGTGATGTGGGGCCGGGAGACGGCAGAATCCCTCAAAGCTCAGGTCAGCGCCCAGGACCGCAACATCGTGATGACCGGCGCTTCCAAGTTCTTTCGCCTGGGGACGCAGGTGGCGATGCTCGGCTGGGGAGCGATGCTCTCGCTCGAAGGCCAGCTGACGGGGGGCATGGTGGTCGCCTCCTCCGTCGTCGCCGGCCGCGCGCTGGCGCCGCTGGAAGGCACGATCGAAGGCTGGCGCAACTTCATTCATGCGCGGGCAGCCTTCCAGCGCGTCAAGGCGTTGCTGCAGGCCTCCCCGCTCAACCTCGATCGCCTGAGGCTTCCGAGCCCCAAGGGCCGCCTCGATGTCGAGCGCATCCTCTACGTGCCGCCGCCGACCAAGAAGGTCATCCTCAACGGCATCAGCTTCAGCCTGGAGCCCGGAGATTCGCTCGCCATCGTCGGCGCCTCCGGCTGCGGCAAGTCTACCCTGGCGCGCATGCTGGTCGGCTCGATCACGCCGACCGCCGGCACGGTCCGCCTCGACAGGATGGAGCAGCGCAACTGGGATCCGCGCCAGTTCGGCGAGAATGTCGGCTATCTGCCGCAGGATGTGCAGCTCTTCCCGGCGTCCATCAAGGCCAACATCGCCCGCATGCGCGAGGACGCTTGCGACGCCGACGTTTTCGAGGCTGCCGAGATCGCGGACATCCACGAGATGGTCGCGCAATTCGCCCATGGCTACGAGACGCAGATCGGCATCGATGGCGCGCCGCTATCCGGCGGGCAGAAGCAGCGGCTGGGTCTGGCGCGCGCCTTCTTCGGCAATCCGCGCCTTGTCGTGCTCGACGAGCCGAACTCCAATCTCGACGTGCTGGGCGAAGTGGCGCTGGCGCGCGCCTTCGAGCGGGCAAAGGCGCGCGGCATGACGATGGTGGCGATCACGCAGCGCCCTGCCCTGCTCCGCAGCGTCGACAAGATCATGATGATCAAGGACGGCGCCGTGCAGGCGATCGGAGCACGTGACGATATTCTGCCGCTGATCGTCGGGCGGCGCAGCATCGACGGTGCCGCACCGACCTCGCGCTGACGGGAACCCGCGACGGCAATCGCCGCGAGGCTAGAGCATTTTCGAGCGGGATAGACGCCGGTTCGCGCAAAGAAGACATGCCGAAACAAAGAGATAGAGCATGCCGGAGAGCCGGATGAACGCGGAAATGCTCCAGGAGACGGGAGTGGGCTCATGACAAGGCCATTGATCTCGCAGCCTTGGTATGCGGACGTGCCGCGCAGCACGCGCATGGCCACGTTGAGCGGCGTCGTCATCGTCGCCGTGACGGTCATGGGCTTCGGTGTCTGGGGCAATACCGCTCCGATCGCGGGCGCCGTCATTGCCACCGGCGTGTTCGTGACCACCGGCCAGAACAAGACGATCCAGCATCTCGAAGGTGGGGTGATCCGCGAAATTCTCGTCCGCGAGGGCGATGTCGTCGAAAGCGGCCAGCCCCTGGTCAAGCTCGACGACACCTCCTCGCGCGCCGAGCTGCGCCGTCACGAGCTCAAGCTCTTTCGGCTAGAGGCGATCGAGGCACGGCTCCGGGCCGAGGTCGCCGGCCGCAGCGATTTCTCCTTCCCCCAGCATCTGACCGAAAGGCGCGGTGATCCCGACATCGCCGCATTGATGGCAGCGCAGAGCATCGCTTTCCGGGCCCGCCAGAACAACACCGCAAGCGAGATCGCCGCTCATCAAAAGAGCATCGACGCGCTGGAGGAGAAGATCACCGGCAGCAGGGTGCAGCTAGCCGGCGTCCAGCAGCAGTCGCGATTGCTGAAGGAGGAACTCGAAGGCAAGCAGGCGCTGCTGCAGCGCGGCTACATCCGCAAGCCCGAGGTGCTCTCGCTCCAGCGCCAGGCCGCCAATCTGGGCGGTGAAGCCGGGCGCATCACCGGAGATATCGGCGATTCCCGCGAGCGTATCGCCCGCTCCCTCGAGCAGATCGACGGCGTGCGCAAGAACGCTCAGAAGGTCGCCTCCGACCAGTTGCAGGACATCAGCGCTGACCTCAACGACGTGCGCGAGCGCATCCATACGGTAAAAGGCATCCTCGATCGGTCGACCATCGCCGCGCCGGTCAGGGGCACCGTGGTCAAGCTGCGCTATCACACGCCCGGCGGCGTCATCGAGGCCGGCAAGAACATCATGGAGATCGTCTCGCTGCAGGACGAGCTCATCATCGAGGCGCGCGTCCGGCCCCAGGACATCGACAAGATCAAGCACAGCCAGCTCGCCACCGTGCGGCTGACAGCCCTGAACCAGCGCACCACGCCGATGGTCAGTGGCCGCGTCATCTATATTTCCGCCGACGCCCTGCCCGACGAGAAGCAGCGAGCCTATCCCGGCGTGCCGGATCTCTATGTCGTGCGTGCCCGGCTCGACGCCAAGAGTCTCGCTGGCGTTCCCGGCTTCCAGCCGACCGCGGGCATGCCGGCCGATGTCTACATCCAGACCGCCGAGCGGACCTTCTTCGAGTACCTGCTGCAGCCGCTCAAGGACAGCATGGCGCGGGCCTTCCGCGAAACCTGAATGCGCAACGTCGACCGGCGAGATCGCCCTCGGCGGTCGAGACGGCGGTTTCCCCGGGCTCCCAGGCACCGGGGAAACCGTCACCTCCCCGTTAAATGGTATGACTATTGCAACGGCTCCCGCGACGGAGTCGAAACATGCAACATCATTGGCCGAGCGACGCGAAAGCAACGATCGCCCTGATCGCCGTGTCGGCGTTCTGCATCCTGGGCTGGCTGGCGGATATCGGCCACTGAGCCGCGATCATCGGTCGCCGCAGCCACTGTCGCGCGCGGCCGTCCCGTTCTAGATTGCGGCCCGGATCGAATCGAACGGTTGGGCCATGAAGCACATCATCCTCCTCGCCGGCCTGCTTGGGCTCGCTCTCTCGCTCTCGGGCTGCGACAAATGCGGGAACTTCCCCCCGCTCTTCGGGCCCTATGACGGCAAGACCTGTGGTGGCGGCCAGTCGACAAGCTAGCGCGAGCGCACGAGCATGCAGGAAACGAAAAGGCCGGGGCGCGAAACCCCGGCCTTTCTTCTTGAGGATTTTGTTCTCTTGAGAGGCAGGCAGCTCAGCCGCGCCGCCCGATCAGCGACCAGCCCGCCCCAGCCACGCAGACCGTGAGCGCGACCTTCAGCGCTTCGCCGAGAAGGAAGGGCTGCACGCCAAAGGCAAAGGCCTTGGCGAGCCCGACGCCCGTCGCGCCGCCCGCCATCTGGGCGCCGAAGGCGAGCCACAGGCAGCCGATGGCCAGGAGCGCCAGATCGGCCAGAACCAACCCGCCGACGAGCCGCAGCAACGAGGCACCGCGCTCGGCCGCCCAGCCGGCAATCGCCGCCGCGACGATGAAGCCGATCAGGAAGCCGCCCGTCGGTCCGACGAGATAAAGCGGGCCGGCCGCCACCGGCGGCGTATTGGTGAAGACCGGCAATCCGGCCAGCCCATAGGCGATGTAGAGCGCCATGGTCGCGGCGCCCAAGCGCGCGCCATAGGCGGCGCCGAGTCCGAGCACCGCGAGCGTCTGCAGCGTCATCGGCACGGGCCAGAACGGCACCTTGATCTTGGCCGCCGCGACGAGAAGCAGGCTTCCGGCAAAGGCGAGCGCCACATTGCGCAGCATGGCGGTGCGCCTGCCCGTTGCGGGAAGCAGCGTGCCGGCGAGCGTCGAAGCTTGCATGGGGAACATGTCGGCCATGGGCTTGTCGTCCTTTCCCGAAAAGACCGCGCGCCGCGGCCGCTATTGCGTCTATAGAAAATGCCACGGAGCCTCACAAGCGAGCAGGCTTTGCAGGAATGGGTAACCGGCCTGGCGAAATCGGCTCAGGCCCGGGCGAGGCACGGCAAGATGGCGGACGAGATCGAATTCGACAGGAGCGCAACGACGCCGGCCGGCGAGGTCGCGAGGCTGTCGCCGCTGGTGCGCCGCATCATCGCCGGCAACAGCGGGCCAATGACCTTCACCGGCACCTGCACCTACATCGTCGGCCATGGCACGGTGGCGATCATCGATCCCGGCCCCGATGACCCGGCCCATGTCGAGAGCGTGCTGACCGCGCTCCGTGGCGAGACGGTGAGCCATATCGTGGTGACGCACACCCATCGCGACCATTCCCCCGCCGTGCCGGCGCTCAAGGCGGCCACCGGCGCGCGCGTGGTCGGCTGCGGGCGGCATCGCCCCTCCCGCGAACTCGGCCCCGGCGAAGGCCGCGTCCTCGATGCCGCAGCCGATACAGGTTACGAGCCGGAATGGCTGATGCGGGATGGCGACACGGTCTCAGGAGCGGGCTGGAGCCTTTGCGCGGTCGAGACGCCCGGGCACACCGCCAATCATCTGGCCTTCACGCTGGCCGAGGAGGCGACGCTGTTCTCGGGCGACCACGTCATGGCCTGGTCGACCTCGATCGTGGCCCCGCCGGACGGCTCGATGGCCGCCTATATGGCCTCGATCGAAAAGCTGCGCGGCCTGGAGCATGCGCGCTACTGGCCGGGCCATGGCGGCCCCGTCACCGAGCCGCAGCGTTTCCTGCGCGGGCTCGTCCAGCATCGCCGCCAGCGCGAGGCGGCGGTCCTCAGCCGCCTCGGTCAGGGCGACGAGACGATCGCCGCCATGGTGCCCGCGATCTATCAGGGCCTGGCTCCTGCCCTGCATGGCGCCGCGGCGCTCTCGGTGCTGGCGCAGCTCGAGGATCTGGTGCTGCGCGGCGCGGTCCAGGCCAGCGACGCCGTGCCGGCCCTGTCGAGCCGCTACCGTCTCGCCTGATCTAGCGATTATCCATCAACAGCTCCACCTCATCCGCGAAGGCAGCGATGCGCGCCGCATTGGCGCCGAGATCATGGCTGCCCAGCCGCGAGGCCGAGCGGATGTCGATGCGGCTGCCGTCGACGCGCGGCCTGACGCGGATGGTAATGTCTTCCGAGAAATGCAGGAAGCGCCCGCGCGCCACCGCCTCGATCCGCCCCGCCCCGCTGCGTCCGCCGGGCCGAGTGGCCTCCAATACCTGCCAGCCGAGCCCGTTCGTGGCACGACGCGCGACATCGAAGGCGCTCTCGGCCGGAATCTCCAGCAGGATGGGCACGACCTTGGGATAGGCTTGGCGTTGCACACGCCGGCGCAGGGGCGGCACGTCGGGCGGCACGCGCCCGCCGCGCGCCGTCAGCGCGGCCTGCGAGCGGCTGAAGGCCGGCGGATCGTCGATATCGGTCGAAACGTCGGACAGAGCCGGCTTGGTCACCAGCTTCACCGCGACATAGCCGAGCGGCACCAGCAGGGCGAGCGACAGCAGCATCGCCCAGGCCGCCATGCCGGCGCCGCGATGACCGGACTGCCAGATGCGGATGAAGGCCAGGATCGCCAGGCCAAGCGCGGCAAAGACGAAGAGATAGGCACCGGCGACCGGCGCGAGCCCCTCGACGCTCGGCTCGCGCAGACGGACGAGCAGCAGCGACAGGATCAGCACCGCGAGCGAAAACCACGCCAGCCGCCGGCTCCAGATGGCGGCGCGCGAAACCGGTTCCTCGAAGACCAGACGGCGATGCATCGCCTTTAGGTGACGCCGGACGAATAGGAAGGCAAGCGGCGGCGGAAGCTAAGCGCAATCTTAATCAAATTGGCGATAGCTGAGCGCGAAGAGTGGCCGGCTTGCGCCGAGGCGTCTCTTCGGCCTGCGTAAACCGCCTTCCCAGCCGCACGTCGCTCCCCGAGACCCCGCCGTGAAATTCTTCCCCTCATCGATCCAGAACTATCTCGTGGCCACCATGGCCTGCCTGTGCGTGCCCGGCATCGGCGCGCTGACCTACATGGCGGCGCAGTCCATCGTGGAGGTGCGCACTAATTTGCAGCTGTCGGAGCTGGTCGAGGCCGACAAGGCCTTGCTCCTCGCCGGCAACATGATCCGTTCCGCCCGCGGCCAGGCGCAGACCAGCATCCAGGTCGCGGATGATCCGGTCCCTGCCCTCAAGCAGATCGAGGAAACCAGCCGCAGCCGCATCGCCGAAGCGATCTTGCAGCTGCAGGACACGGATTTGCCGAGCCGCAAGGAGCTGATCGGCGGCATCCAGCAGGAGCAGAAGCTGTCCGACGCCAAGATGGCCGACCTCTATGCCGAGGCCGGCAAGCCCAAGGCCCAGCGCAGCCTCGCCGCGACCATGCCCTGGTACAACAGCGTCGGCGCCATCGAGACGGCGATCGTCAAGGCGTCGGACGAAACCTCCAACGCCACTCGCCTCGCCGACCCCGTCCTGGCCGATCTTCAGGGCTTCAAATCCACAGGCTGGGATGTTCGCGCCAATTACGGCACGCAATGCTCGCTGCTGCGCCCGGCCTTCGGCTCGGGCAAGGCGCTCGATGCCGCGCAGCTGCGCCGCCTCGGTGAAATGCGCGGCGTCTCCAACGCTTCCCTCGATACCTTGAAGCAGCTCGCTTCCCGGCCGGGCGTGGGCAGCGAACTCGCCCGGAAGATCGGTGTCATGACCGCCGAGGTCAACGCCTCCAATCGCAAGATGGACGAGCTGATCGGCAAACTCGGCCAAGGCGCGGGCCCTGTCATCGCGGCCGAAGACTGGACGAAACAGTGCAACGCGCCCTTCGAGCCGATCGTGTCCGCGGTAACCCAATCGCTCGACGATATGAGCACGAGGACGAGCGAGAAGCTCAATCATGCCTGGGTGAAACTCGGTATGGTCGGCTTCCTGCTCGCAGCGCTTGTGGTCATCTGCGTGCTGAGCTGGCGCGGCGTGCAGCGACGCGTCGTGCGTCCGCTCATCTCGCTGAAATTCGCGTTGGACGGCATGCAGCAGGGCGACTTTGCACAGGCCATCCCTCCGGCGCCCTCGCCGGACGAGATCGGCGCACTCAGCGGCGCGCTCGAGACCTACCGCGAGAACGCGCTGGCGCTCGAACAGAACCGGCGCGACCGCGAGCTTGCGATGCTGGCCGACGCCGAGCAGGCGGCTCATGTCCAGAAACTGCTCGGCGAAGTCGCCAACATCGTGGCCGACGCCCGCGACGGCAATTTCTCCGGTCAGGCCCGGGTCGGCAATATGGAAGGCCCGCTCAAGGAACTCGTCGAGGGCATCAACGAGATCAACCTCGTGGTTGATTCGGCGACGACGGAGTTCGCGCAGGCATTGTCGGCGATCGCGGGCGGGGATCTGACCAACCGGGTCGAGACCGCCTATCGCGGCCGCTTCGCCGATCTCAAAGGCGCGATCAACGAGA
>NZ_JBFTIC010000004.1:0-503281 GCF_056394545.1 Allobosea sp. 10N428
CGAGGGCCAGATCACCCGGCTCAAGCTCGTCAAACGCCAAATGTACGGCCGCGGCAAGATCGATCTTCTCCAAGCCCGTCTGATCGGCGCGCAATGACCCAAAGCGTCAGCAGAACTGCGTCAGACCCAAACTTGCACGCCGAAACACATACTGGCGCTTCCAGCCGATGACCGACGTCATCGCAGCCGGCCACGCCCGACTGCATCTCCTCACCCATCCGGAATGGTGGACTCCCGAACCGATGTCGCCATCCGAGCGCATCGACCGCGCGATCATGGGGCGTTCCCGGGCAGGGCGGCGCGATTACGACGCCCTGCTGGCGAAGGGTGGCCGCCGCAACGTGACCGGATAGCGTAGCCGGCGTCAGCCGGCGTATTTCCGCACATCCGGCACGAAATGCGCATGGCTCATCATGCACCGCATGATGGTCGGCTTGTTCACCTTCGTCCATTCGACAGTCCGGCGGATGCCTTCCTCATGCGGCACCTGCGCAACGAAGCCGAGCTTCTCGCGTGCCTTGTCGGTGGCCGCGAAGCGCTGGCCGGAGCGATCCCAGTCGCGTGCAGGCGTCAGCGCGATCGGCGTCGCGTTGCCGGTCGCCGCATTGATGCCTTCAGCGAGCTCGCGGATCGAGATCTCGGCGCCCGAACCGAGATTATAGATCTCGCCCGGCTCGCCCCGGAGGCCGCAGGCCATCAACCCGCGCGCCATGTCCTCGACGAAGATAAAGTCTCGGGTCGCAATGCCGCCGTTCTCGACCGGCAGGGCCTCTTTGTGCAGCGACTTCCAGATGAAGGTCGGGGTGACATTGCGCCAGACGGTCGCGGGCGTGCCGCGCCAGCGGCCGGCGCCCAGGATCTCGCCCGGGCCGTAGACGTTCTGGAAGCGCGCCTTGACGAAAGGCAGGCCGTGCCGGGTGAAATAGTAATTCCCGTACATCTCGCCGACCAGCTTCGAGATCGAATAGGGGCTGTCGTGGAAGAGCGAGACCTGGGCGTCCTCGGTCGTCGCCGTGGCGCCGTCGAAGGTCTTGGCGGCCACCGCGCAGCCGGCGGCGGAATAGACCACCTTCTTCAGCGACTTGATGTCCTTCAGCCGCTCCAACAGCTTCAGCGTGGTCAGCGTGTTGTTGTCGTGATCCATCAGCGGATCGTGGATCGACGACTGGTTCCCGTGGAAGCAGGCGAGGTGGTAGGCGTAGTCGAGGTCCTCGTCGAGCTCGGCGAGGATGCGATCGCTGGTGATCGGGCCGAAAACCAGCTTCACGGCCGGATCATCGGGAATATTGACCGGATCGGCCGAGAGGAAGTTGTCGACGATCGTCAGCTTGCGCGGCTTTTCGCTCAGGATCTGCCTGACGAGGTTGGAGCCGACGAAGCCGGCGCCGCCGACCACCAGCACGTTCTTGCCAGCGAAGCTTTCGGTCATGGGGAATATCCGTGCGGAAGAGGGGAAAGCGCGAGGCCGCTGATTGCCGATCAGGCCTTGGCCGGCGGTGCCTTGAGGTGGCTGTAGATCGCGGTGACGCCGTGAACGTCATACCAGGCCAGCATGCGCCGGATCGTCTGCTCGAAGGAGTAGCGCGGCCGCCAGCCAAAGGTTTCGATCGTCTTCGAGGGATCGAGCACGACCGCGGGTACGTCATCGGCGCCCGGCTCCACTTCCGGGACCGGCTCGCTGAGCGTGATGCCGAGATGGTCGACGACGATGTCGAAGATCTCCTTGATCGTGTGGCCGGTGCCGGTCGAGACGTTGAACACGCCGCTCGGCGCGCCCTCGGCCATGACGGCATCCATCACCGAGAAGAAATCGTCCATGTCGATGAAGTCGCGCACGGTCCTGGAGCAGAAGCAGCCCTTGCCGGCCTTCAGCCGTGTGTAGAAGGTCGGGATCGGGCCGATCGCCAGGCGTGGGCCGGTCACATTGGCGAGCCGCAGCGAGACAAAGGGCAGGCCGGAGACCGCGAGATAGTTCTCGCCGGCCTGTTTCGAGATGCCGTAGCTGGTGAAGGGGCGGGCCGGCGCATCCGCCGGGATCGGCAGCGCCTCAGGCCGGCCATAGCCGAGAGCGGTGTGGAAATTGACGAAGCGCTGCACGCCGGCGGCCTTGGCCGCCTCGACGACATGGATCGTCCCTTCGACATTGGTGCGCGTATCCTCGAGCCAGTCGTCCGGGTCCTTGTAGGCCGCGGCCGAATGGATGACGTGGCTCGGCCCGAACTCAGCGAACAGCCTGTCGATCAGGGCGCGGTCCTGAACCTTGCCCTCGACGACGGTCAGCCCCGGATGCGCCTCCGGCAGCGAGCCGCGCTGGCCCGTGGCGAAGTTGTCGATGATAAGCACCTCATGCCCGGCCTCGAGATAGCGCTCGGTCAGGTTCGAGCCGAGGCAGCCGGCGCCGCCAGTGAGCAGGATGCGCATCATCAGTCTCAGCCCTTGGCCGGCGTCTTGATGTCGGCGCGGGCTTCCTTGAGGTGGGTGTAGCCGCCGACGACGCCTTCCTTCTCCCAGCGTTCGACCGAGAGCCGCGCGATCTCGCCGAGCGGCGTGAAGGTCACGTCGCCGAAATCGGCGAAGGTGCGGGAGGGATCGAGCAGGATCGAGGGCGCATCGTCGGGGCCGAGCGGCTTGACCTCGGGCTCCGGATAGTCGTTGAGCTTCATCGCCTTCACGACGGCGTCATAGAGCTCCTTGATCGCAACATCCTTGCCGGACGAGAAGTGATAGGTGCCATTACCCTTGCCGTCGGCGGCCTGCACAACGACCTTGGCGAGATCGCCGGCGAAGCAGAAATCGCGCCGCGCCGGGGTCACAAAGCACTTCTTCCCCTCGGCCAGGCGGCCATAGAAGATCGGCAGCGGACCGGAAACGTTGCGCGGGCCGATGACGTTGGCGAGACGGAAGGTCACCCAGTCGACGCCCGAGAACTGCACATAGTGCTCGCCGGCGGTCTTCGAGATTGCGTAGCTGGAGTTCACTGGATTGATCGGATGGTCGAGCTGGATCGGCTGCTGCAGCGGCTTGGTGCCGTAGCACAGCGCGGTCTGGAAATAGATCAGCCGGCCGACTTTGTGGAGCTTGCAGCCCTTGGCGATGTTGGCGCCGCCGACCGCGTTGACGAACGCATCGGTCTCCCAATCCTCCGGATCCTTGTAGGACGCGGCAGTGTGGACGACGACATCCGGCTTGAAATCGGAGAAGAGCTGGTCGACCAGCTTCCAGTCGGTGATCGAGCCTTCGACCTGCGTCAGGCGCTCCTGATCGAGCAGGTTGTCGCGCCGGCCGGTCGAGAAGTTCTCAAGCGACATCACGGTGTCTCCGCGCGCCAGGAACATGTCCGCCGCCGTTGAGCCGACCTGACCGGAGCCACCCGTAATGAAAACCTTCATCGTCCTGTTCCCGTGATTGCTGAAGTTACTGGGCCGCGACCTGAGCGGGCTCGACCTCGTCGAGCATGCGCCGGTAGGTGGCGGCGCGGTCGTGGAAGATCTGCTGCCAGAGCTCGAGGCTGAGAAGGCCCCAGGTCTTGCGCGAGAAGCGTTCGGCCTTGTCGAAATTGGCGAGGATCGCGTCGGAATTGAAGAACTCGCGGTGACGGTTCTTCTGGGTCGCGAAGATATCCGCGACCATGTCCTTGAGCTCGCCCGAGAACCACTCCTTCAGCGGCACCGGGAAGCCCATCTTGTCACGCCGCTGCGCCAGTTCCTGCGGCAGATCGCCGGAGAAGGTCGACTTGATGAAGTGCTTCATCTGGCCGCCCTTGAACTTCAGGTCCGCAGGGATGGTCGCGGCGAACTCGACGACGGAGTGGTCGAGCAGCGGGACGCGCGATTCGAGCCCATGCGCCATCGACATCCGATCCTCGACCTGAAGCAGGGCAGGCAGCAGGCACTTGAAGTCGAAATGCGTCATCGAGTCGAAATAGGCTTCCTTCTTCACGTTCCGTTCGGAATTGAAGATCGCCTGGAAACGGGCGAAGACACCCGTGCGGTCGAGTGCCGACCAGTCGACCTCGTCCTGCATATCGGCGGAGCGATCGATAAGGCGGAAATAGCGCTCGTCCAGTGGGCCGAAGAGGCCCTTGGAGAAGAGCTGGCGGATCAGCGGCTTGTATTCCTGCAGCACCGTCAGATGCGGTATGATGGATTCCGGCGTCACGACGAAATTGCCGTTGCGTTGGGTCCCGTCGATCGACGCCTTCAGCGCCTGTTCGAGATAGGCGATCAGATAGCGCGCATAGCCGCCGAAGATTTCATCGCCGCCCTGGCCGCCGAGCACGACCTTGACGTGGCGGGCCGCCAGTTCCGAGACCATGTATTGCGGGAAGGAGCCGGGCCCGCCGACTGGGGTGTCGAGGTGGTAGAGCACCTTCTCGATATTTTTGCGGAAGTCGCCCGCCGTGATGTCGATCTGGTGCAGGTCGATGCCGCCGTCTCGGCAGGCCGCCTCGGCATAGGAGCTTTCGTCATAGCCCTCGAACTCGGTGAACTTGCCGTGGAAGCCGATGCGGCCCGAGGCATCCTCGCGGCCGGCGAGGATGCCGATCAGGCTGGAATCGATGCCGCCCGAGATATAGGCGCCGACGGGCACGTCCGAGCGCAGATGGACCTTGATCGAATCGGCCAGGCGGGCCCGCATCTCCTCGCCGAACCAGCGCGGCGTATGGTCCCAGTCGATGTCGTAATGGACATCCCAGTAGCGGAAGACCTTGACCTCGCCGCTCTCCACCGTCAGCGCGTGCCCGGGCAGCAGCGTATGGATGTGCTTGAACAGCGTGTTCTCGCCAATCGTGTATTGGAAGGTCATGTACTCGGCCAGCGCGTCCGGATCGGTCGCGATCTCCGGCAGAACCGGCAGCAGGGCCTTCATCTCCGAGGCGAAATAGAGCACGCCGTCGACGACGGCATAGTAAAACGGCTTGATGCCGAAGCGGTCACGCGCGGCGAAGAAGCGCTCTCCGTCCCACAGGCCGAAGGCGAACATCCCGCGCAGATGACTGAGACAGTCGATGCCCCATTTGGCATAGGCAGCCAGCACGGTCTCGGTGTCGGAAGACGAGCGGAAATCCCAGCCGCCCTTCAGCTCGGCCATCAGCTCGACATAGTTGTAAATCTCGCCGTTGAAGGTGATGACGGCGTCGCTATTGCCGACCATCGGCTGGTGGCCTGCAGGCGACAGGTCGATGATGGCGAGGCGGCGATGGGCCAAACCGACGCTTTGCGCATTATTGCTCCAGAAGCCATGCCCATCCGGACCGCGGTGTGCGATCAGATGGTTCATGGTCGCAAGTACGCGATCAAGCTTGGGAATAGGCTGGCTCGCGAGAGATATCGCTCCTGCTACTCCACACATCCGGATGCTTCCTGCTTTTTCAAAGGGCCGGCCTAAGCCTGGACCGCGTCACTGCCACATGCGGCTGTATCAAGGGAGCAACCTCTTGTCAGCTTCCTTTCAAAAGAGCGCGTCGTACGCTCGCAGCATCCGCATGCGCTCCTCTTCCCAAGAGAGATCTCGGGCCGCCTTTAGTGCGTTCTGCCTCATCTCGTCGATCTTGGTCCGCGTCAGCCCGTTAACTGCCGCGGCGATTACGTCGGGCGCCACTCCGTGAAATGTCTTGCCGTGGTTGTAGTGACGGACTAGCGCAGCCATTTCCGGCAAATCCGAGACGCACAGCGCCAAACCCGCCATCGTGTACTCAAAAAACTTATTCGGCAGTGCATATTCGTTATGAAGCGAATGCCCAGGCAGTGCGAACAGCCCGACGTCGAAAGCACTCGCTTCCTGTACCAGCCTCGTCATCGGGACGGGCGGAACGATCTCGACCCGGCCCCGTACATCGGCCTTGTCGATCTCGGCTTCAAGACTCTGGCGATAGTCGTCGCTGACCGGCCCGCGAATCGTGAAGTCGTATTCCGGACGCCAGAGCGCCACCGACCGGATGCACTCCTCCAAGCCGCGATGATGCCAGACCGCGCCGTGATAGAGCACCCGGATACGCTCTCCCGTCACTCGAGCGGGCACCTTCTGGTAGGAAGGCGTGCTACGGACCGTTTGCGGCTTCTGAGACAAGCGGTGAATCGCCTGAAGGCGCTCGGCGATCCCGGTCGAGACGGTAGTGACGACGGCGGCGTCGCGGATGAAGCGCCGTTCTGTCTCGAGGCGGATGGGCCGCTGAGTATAGCGCCACAATTTGCGCTCGTTGAACTCCTCGGCGGCAAATTCGTGCGTGTCGTAAACGTAGGGAACGCCTTGCTCGCGTGCGATCCGGGCGATGATCGGAAGAGACGTCCAGTCGTTACCCAGCCAAAGATCCGCCTTTTGACAACTGGCGAGCGCGTAAATGTCCCAAAATGTGCTGTTCAGCGTCCAGTATACGGTCTCGGCCAACCCCTTATCGAAGAAAACCCGAAGAAGCCGCAGGTTATAAGCGTCATCGTGACGATGCGCCCGCACGGCATACCGCTCAGCCAATGCAGCCGGGACCATGGCCAACCGACGAAGACCCGTCGTCTTATACCCCGTTTGCGGCATCGTTGGCGGGGTGGGCAATCGACGGGCATCTTCGGGCGTCTCGATAGACCAAGCCGGTGCGCGTTCGACTTTGCTCCGGAGACCAAAGGCCTTCACATCCCAGCCGAGATCGTGAAACGCATCCCCCTGTCGCCGGACGCGAGGGTCGTCCGCGATCGGAGAGATCGACACAAGGCCGACTACCGGCTTGCGCCCCAGTCGCTCAGCCAGCGCCCTCATACCGGGCAGTTCTTCGATGCCTTTATGGCGCGGGGGATGCGGAGCATTCATAATCAAATGCCCACACCGAAACGCTCGCCCCACATGCCAAGATTGACGATGCGCCACAAGGTGAAATCGAGCGGCCTTTTACCGTCGAGCATCTCATTGGCAAGTGCCCGGACGCCATCCGCGTTCATTAAACCGGGATAACGCGCCAACGTTGCTTCGATACCGTCCTCAATCAGGCCGCGCAGCGGCCCGCGGAACCAAATTTCCTCGGGTGTTGCGAAGCCGAGCTTGTCGCGCCGCTCCTTGACCGCCTCGGGAAGAATGCCATCCATGCCCCGTCGCAACACACGCTTGGTATCGCCGCCCACGATCTTGTGGTCATTGCCCAAAGCGAGATTGAACTCGACGAGTGGGTGATCGAGGAAAGGCACGCGTGCCTCGATCGAATGAGCCATAGAATTACGGTCCTCCCAATGCAGGAGCATAGAGAGATTGGAACCGTAGGTGAGCGTCAGGCAGAGCGTGCGAAGATCGGCGACATCTGGCAGACCCAGTTCGTCGCTCGCCAACTGGAATGCCGTGATCGGGTTTCCCTTTGCGCGCAACAAGTCCGTTCCGAGCCAATCATGCTGGGTCAACTGGCGATGCTTTTGGCGCAACACGCCCGCGAAACCACGCGGCAGCATTGGAACAACATACTGACGCAATTGATCCTGAATGGACGTTCCGTGATAGCGGTTTCGCTCTAAGATGGTGCGCCAAAGCTGCCCGAACTGCCGGCGCCTGGTCAAATCGGCCATGTAGTACGAGAAGCTGCCGTGGTAGCCCGCCAGTTGCTCGTCGGCTCCCTGTCCGTCGAGCATCACCTTGACGCCGACCCGCCTGGCTTCCTCGAACACACACCATTGCGCGAAAATCGAGGTCGAGCCGAAGGGCTCGTCCTGATGCCAGGTGATGTCGGACGCGCGCTGAAAGACATCCTCCGCCTTCGGAAAGATGAAATGCGGCTCGGTATGGGCATGCGCCACGACCGCGTCCATGAAAGGCTTCTCGTCAACGCTTTTCTCGGCATAGCAAGCCGATACGGTATTGACACGAGAGCCGCCCGTATCGGAGCCCATCATGCCCGACATCAGGCAAACGATCGCGGAGGAATCGAGCCCTCCGGACAGACAGGAACCGACCGGCACATCAGAGCGCAGGTGAAGCCTGACAGACTCGGTCAACAGCTCGCGGAAGCGCTCGGCCGCCTCCTGTTCGGAAATTGAGAGTTCACCGGCCGAAGCTGGATACCACCGGCGAAGATTTGTTACGAGAGCGCCCGAGCCGCTAGCATCGACCGCTATCGACTCACCGCCACGAACTTGCGTGACGCCTTCGAACATCGTCTCTGACGTGTGGTCGGATATACCGGACGATAGAAAATCATGCACCCGCGCAACATTCATCCGGCCCGAAGCAGCGGTCAGGCCGAGTAATTGCTTGATCTCGGAGGCGAAGGCGATGCCGCGCGGCGTCGCGACCAGATAAAGCGGCTTGATGCCGTACCGGTCGCGGGCTGCGAACAGCTTCTTGTCGCGGGCATCCCAGATCACGAAGGAAAACATCCCGCGCAGCCGTGGCAATGAATCCTCGCCCCAAAGCATATAGGCGCGCAGCAGCACTTCGGAATCCGACTCGGAGACGAAGACCTCGCCCTTCGCCCTCATCTCCTCGCGCAGTTCGATGTAGTTGTAGATCTCGCCATTGAAGACGAGCCAGTAGCGCTGCGAGACATCGCCCATCGGCTGCAGGCCGGCATCGGACACATCGATGATGGCGAGGCGGCGATGACCAAGCGCGACCGGCCCGGCGGGGCTGGGATAGGTTTCCCAGCCCCGCCCGTCCGGGCCGCGATGGGCAACAATGTCGATCCGTTGAGGGTCAGGCTCGAAACCGATTGACCCGAATATGCCACACATGAGCCAGCCTCGTCGGGGCGGTTTCGAGCAACCTCTGACCGCCGGCAAAAAGAATCTTGTGCTGCCTTATATTGGCGACATTTCCATTGGTCGAGACCGCCCATACTTTTCCGCTCCACCGCTCATTCGCAAGGCATCGATATATAAATATTCCATCGCTTAACTTCTATTAAAATTGAATAATATTTTTCTTTCGCGATATGAAAACAGACAACTTGATAATCTTTGCAAATTTAAAATCGATAAAACGTCCCATTTCTTTCGTGATCGCGCTAGCAAATACGGTGACTAAACGTGGCTTATCGTCCGTCCCCTGCCCTGGAACTGCCAACCAACCGCTACCAATTAAATGAACTGGACGCCTCGGCGGGCGGATCAACTTGAGGCCCGCCGCGCAGCGACGTCAGCTTCAGCATTCCCTTCTCAACGCGACGCTTGATTTCTCCGTCCCGATTTCGATGCCTGCCTCCTCTAGGGCGAGCTTGATGCCCCGCAGATTGTTATGCGTTGGCACGCGCCTGCCTTTCTCGAAGTCACGGATGGTCGAGAGGCCGAGATGGGCGGCCTCGGCGAGATCTTGCTGGCTCCAATCGAGGAGCGCACGGGCGGCACGGCACTGAGCTGGTGTGATCATGGCGACGGCATAGCTCAATCAACGCTTTTCGTCGACTGTCGACCTTTCCAGTTGACTGGTAGGCCCATAGGAAGGGAACCGTCCGTCACCGACGATTTTCGTCGCTGGAGGACGATGATGACCCTGATCCTGGAGTTCGAGCACAAGTTCATTTTCTACAAGACCGGTATCTTGCGCTACGCCATGCGGCAGGCCCGGATGCGGCGTCGCACGGCACAGGGCCGCGCTGATCGGCGCCAGCTTTTGTCACTGTCGCTCAGGCGCGGATGGGCTGAAGCCAAGGCCCAGCTCGCGGCGCTTCAACGACTGCAGGCTCTTGCGCCAGAAGGCCGCGATGAGCGCTTCCAACAAGCTCCTCCTGACGCGCCGCAGGTCGCCAGCCGCCACGATGCCCGGCGGACTCACATGCGCATGGATGTCGAGACGGTCGCGCGGCCGGGGGGCGCATCAATCGCCCTCGCCAGCCGCCAGCTGCATTGAGGGCTGGCCATGCACCGCACTCCTCCCTCTCCTCTCATCGTGACCTCACGGTCGCTACCCAGCGGAATGGCCGTTGAGCCTCTGCCCTCAACGTCTCGGCTCAGCCCAGCCGAGCTCGCCCAAGCCTACAGAGCCTGGCGGTTCGGCCCGGGTCGCGCCGTGTCTCGCTACCATCTCCCCAGCAGGGTCGAGCAATGACCAGCGCAGCGCGCCATCGGCGCCCCTCCACAGGCACGCGACTCACCGAGTTGCGCCCTGCCCCCACAATCACCCCGTTGGGCTTGTTGAGTTCCGCGCTCGACCGCGGCGCCGATGAGCATGTCTTGGCGCAGTTGATTGGCCTGCACGAGCGCACGCGCCAAGACGAGGCACGGCGCGCCTTTGAGGCCGCGCTGACAGCCGCCAAAGCCGAACTCCCGGTGATCGCGAAGACCCAGATCGCCAGTATCGGAGCAAAGCACTACCGCCATGAGGACCTGGCCGAGATCGCCCGCGCGGTCGGGCCGGTCCTGGCGCGCCACGGGCTGGCCTACCGCTTCCGCTCGAACAGTGACGGCGAGAGGGCGACCATCACCTGCGTGATCTCGCACCGTGACGGTCATAACGAGGAGAACAGTCTTAGCGCTGGCGCCGATCACAGCGGCGAGAAGAACGCGATCCAGGCGATCGGATCGACGCTGACCTATCTGCAGCGGATGACGCTGAAGGCGGCGCTGGGTCTGGCCGCTGCGGATGATGATGACGGCAAGGCCGCCGGAACCGGCCAGACCATCACCCGCCAGCAGACCCGGGAACTCCTCGCGCTGATCGACGAGGTCGGCGGCGAACGCGAGGCCCTGCTGCGCTTCTTCAAGATCAACGCCTTTGCCGAACTTCCAGCACGCCGCTTCCGGCAGGCGCTGGTGATGCTCAACGACAAGAAGGGACGGGCCTGACCATGCTCGAGATCATTACCTGCACACAAGGCTCACCTGAGTGGCTGCAAGCGCGCCTCGGCATCCCAACCGCCTCCGAGTTCGCTTCGATCCTGACCAAGGGACGCGGCGGCACTGAGAGCCGGACCCGGCAGACCTACCTCTACAAGCTCGCCGGTGAGCGACTAACCGGCGAGGTGATGGAGAGCTTCACCTCTGCGCATATGGAGCGCGGCAAGCTGATGGAGGAGGAAGCGCGCAGCGCCTATAGCTTCGTCACCGGCCTGGATTGCGAGACCGTCGGATTCTTGCGCCGCGGGCAAGCCGGCGCCTCGCCTGATGCGCTGATCGGCAAGGACGGCCTGCTCGAGATCAAGACCAAGCTGCCGCATCTCCTGATCGAAGCCTTGCTCAAAGGCGAGTTCCCGCCCGAGCACAAGGCGCAGTGCCAGGGGCAACTCTGGATCGCCGAGCGCGAATGGATCGATCTCGCGATCTATTGGCCGGGTTTGCCGATCATGATCACGCGGGCTCACCGCGACGAAGCGTTCATCGCCGAACTCAGCACGGCTGTCACACAGTTCAACGAGGAGCTCGATCGAACCGTCGCACAGGTTGCCGCCTACGGTCAGATGGAGGCGGCGTGATGAGCGGGCGCCGCGAGTTCAGCCGGTCCCAGAAAGTCGCAATGCTCAAGCGCGCCATGGACTCGCGCGGCTGCATCCGCTGCGAGGGCTGCGGCCTCAATGTCTCCGGCAAGGTCGTCGAGTTCGACCATGTCATCCCGGAAGCCCTCATCCTCGATAAGACGCGAGAGCTTTCGATCGACGACGGTCGTGTTCTCGGCCGTGACTGCTGTCATCGCGCACCAGGTGCAAAAACCGCTCGCGACCTGGCCGCCATCGCCGAGGCCAAACGACGCGAAGCCCGCCATCTCGGGATCAAACCGATTGCTTCGCGCGGGTTCAATCGGGCCCCGCCGCAAATGAGGGCCTCCCGCCCGCTCGCCAAGCCAGCGATCTGGCGCCGCGACGATCACTGATCCCGATATTTCCAAGGAGCTCGCTTCCGTGTTCTCTCCTGCTCTCTGTCGACATCCCGGCCGCCGTCGCTGGCCTTCCCTCGTCACCGCCATCATGCTGGCCAATGCCGTCAGCGCCTGTACCTCTCGTACCATCATGCGCTTCGACCGATTCGACGGCCGTAGCGATGCCGGTGCGGCCGCGCAGTTCCAGCAGGATGATGCCATCTGCAAGGGCGAGGTCGCCAAGGCCCAGGCCATGGCGGCCCCGATCTATTCGGGTCGCAGCCTCGCTGACGCGATGGAAGCCGGCATGCTCGAAGGCCAACGCAACCAGGCGCTCAGCCGGATCATGGTCGGCTGCATGGCCGGCCGCGGCTACAGCATGACACCTGTGACGGTTAAGCCCTAAGCAACGACGGGATCGCGCCCGCCTGACGGGCGGGCACGGCCCTGGGGTCGCACGATGCGCTGGGGACGCTCGCGGATGGTCGGGGTCTTCGCCGTCAGATACTTAAGGGCCTGGCTCGTCGCATCAACCTGGTCATCGTTACGCGCGAGCGGGAAGGCCAGGAGCTCACCGAGATAGTCGGCGAGCCAGCTGGCCTCGCGCGGCAGGAACACCTGCCCCGCCTCGAAGCGGGCTGCCTGCGCCATCAGTCGCGCCTGCTTATCGAACCGCGGCGCCTGCAGCCGCGGATGCAGCGTACCCGTGCGATGCAGGTCCTGCGACAACGCCCGTCCAAGTTCGGTATCCTCGATCAGCGTTGCGTCAACCGCATGGTTCCGCGAAAGCTCGATCATCTTACGGCGCAGCTCCGGCGCCTCCCAGCGACCGCGGACGACGTCAACGAGATAATAGGTCTGCCCGACCGCGCCCCAGATCATGCCGACCGACCAGTCGGAATGTTCGGCCTTGGTCGAGGCGGTGTCCCAGGACGCAACTTTCAGGTCGAACTCCGCCGGCCGCTCATCGTAATAATGCAGCCAATCGCGTTTGATGATCTGCCCTTCGGCCGGCAGCGGGTTCTGCTGGTACTGCGCCGAGAAGTTCAATGATCCGAGATTGCGCTTGATCGCCTCGAGGTCCGCAAAAGTATCTCGACCAGCATGCATAATCTCCCCCCGGCGGCGTTGATACAGCGCCCTCTTCCCCTCACCGGTCCGATAGGAGCAATCCTCCGGCGCGATAGCGGGGATTGAGAGAACCTCCCAATCCTCCTTCTCCAGGACATGCCCGACCAGGTCATCCTCGTGCAGGCGTTGCATCACAATCACGATGGCGCCGTTCTTACGGTCGTTCAGACGGGAGTAAAGGGTACCATCATAAAAGGCTTGGACCCGACGTCGGGCCGCAGCCGACAACGCAGCCTCAAGTCCGTTGATCGGATCATCGATGACAATCAGATCGGCGCCGCGCCCCAACACCGAACCGCCAATCGACGAGGCGTAACGATAGCCCTGTTCCGTGGTCCGGATCTCCTGGCCTCGATTGGCCTTGATCGCGAAGTCCGGGAAGGCGCGGCGATACCAATCGGAGGTCACCACGCTGCGGAAGGCCGCAGCGTGGGTCAGCGAGAGCTCCTGGGCGTAGCTGATTGCCATGATCCGCTTACGCGGATCATGGCCCATCAGCCAGGCGGTGAAGGCGATCGTCACACAGATCGACTTGGCCGAGCGCGGCGGCACATTGATGATCAGCCGCTTGCACTCCCCACCCCAGATCCGCATCAGCTGATAGGCGATCGCCTCAATATGCCAGTTGTGCTGATAGGCCGTGCCCGGCTCCAGCGTCAGGAAGCAATGCTCGATGAAGCTTGCCAGATCGCGACGCAGAGCGGTGGTGATGATATCGTCGTCAGTCATCACCGCCTCCCTTCGCTTTCTTGAGCTCACGCGCGATGAAGCGCGAGAGCAAAGCTTCCCGCTCCTCATCACTCAGCGGCGACTCCGCGTCGGTCTTGTTGTCGTTGAGGCCATCATCCTTCAGGAGCAGCTTCATCGCGTTCAGGTTGCCATCGAAGCTCATGGCGAGGAGCTTTTGATAGAGAGCCTCGCGCGCCGTCACCTTCACCCGCTTGCCGCCGATGGTCATCGGCACCAGGCGGGACAGGACCATCTCGCGATAGTCCTGCTTGGCCTGTTCAGGTGTCCCCTTACGGCGGCCCGAGGGGTTGCCGCTCCGTCCCTTCTGGAACCGGGTGTGCAGCGGCGGCTTCTTGTGACCTACAGCCGGGGGAGCTTTTTCACGCGACATGGCCCCCTCCAACGCTCTCGTCCGACGCCGCGTGAGCGCTGCCATCGCGCCCGCGCTGTGCCGCCATCTCCGCGAAGGTCAGCCCGGTCCCGGCGTGGCGCGCCTCGTCCTTGAACAGCGTCTCCCAGCGCCGGATCGCGCCGTCGACATAGAGCGGATCGAACTCCATGACGTAGCCGCGGCGTTTGGTCTTGGCCGCCGCGATCAGGGTCGTGCCCGAGCCGCTGAAGCTGTCGAGGATGATGCCATTCGTCTTCGAGCAATCTTTGATCGCGTCCATCACCATGGCGCAGGGCTTGACGGTCGGATGGCTCGCCAGCTCCGCCATCCGGCCCTTGCGGAAGCCGTTCACGCCCGCATAGCTCCACAGGGTGGTGCGATAGCGGCCGTGCTTGCCAAGCTCGATGTTGTTGATGTGCGACGCCTTGCCCTTCTTCCACAGCGTGATCAACTCGGTCTGGCTCCGGTAGAGCGAACCCATCCCGGCATTGGCCTTGGCCCAGGTGATCACCGACTTGAGCTCGTCGAAGACGCCATAGCCGGCGTTCAGCATCTCGTGCAGGTGCGGGCCATCGATGCAGCTATAGATCAGCGCACCCTCCTGCGACGCCTCCGCGATCCGAGCAAAGACCTCGTGCAGGAAGCCGGTGAACTCGAGCTTGCTCATCTCGCCCGAGGCCATCGCGAACTCGCGGTGCTTGGTCCGCCCGAGACCACCGACATGGCCGTTCACCTTCAAATTGTAAGGAGGATCCGTGAACACCATCTGGGCGAGCTCACCGCCCAACAGCGTCTGGTAATCCTCGGGAACGCGCGCATCGCCGCACAGGATGCGGTGCTCGCCCAGGAGCCAGAGATCGCCCCGCTGCGTCACTGCGACCTCCTGCAGCTCAGGCAGCGCGTCCGCCGGATCAGCCTTCACCGGGACCGGCGCGTTGCCGTCGAGGATCACGTCGATCTGCGCCGTCTCGAAGCCGGTGATCTCAACCTCGAAGTCAAGATCGATCAGTTCGCCGAGCTCCAGCTTCAGGATCTCGTCGTCCCAGCCGGACAGCTCCGCCAAACGGTTATCCGTGATCCGCAGCGCCCGGATCTGCTGAGGACCGAGGTGACCGATCGAGATCACCGGGACCGTCGGCAAGCCGAGCAGCTTCGCCGCCTCGTAGCGACCATGCCCAGCGACGATTTCGCCAGCCGTCGTCGCCAGAATCGGCGACACAAAACCAAATGCTTTGATGCTCTCGGCGATCAGGTGAATCTGCTTCTTCGAGTGCGTGCGCGCGTTGCGCGCCGACGGCACCAGCTCGTTCAGGTCCCGCTCGCTCACCTGCGGCGCGAAACTCGCGATCGCGCGTTCCAGGGCAGGGTCTTTGATGGTGGGCGGGATATCAGACTGGACGCGGCGGCGAACACGCGCCTGCGGCTTGGGGGGATCATGCGGGGAATTCATGATGCGACGTCTTTCTCTCGAAAGAGGTCGACCACCAGGGGCTAGACCATCACACCATCCAAGGACCGACGTCCATGGCTGTTACCCCTGACAATCGAAGAACCTGCGATCCCCACCGCAGCTTCCTCAACGTGGCACAAGCCCGAGACGATCGCCTCGGCAAAATGCTCACGACGATTCGCGAGCTGCTCAGCACTACTGCACCGGCACTCGCGTGTAAAGGACCACAATCCCATCACATAGGAACATATGGACACTGTCTTTGTCAACTCGGCCAGCGACCCGTACGTCTCGCCGTCAAACCGGCATTGATCGCAGCCTTCCGCAGACCGCGACATCCCTGATCGAGCCGCCACAACCCCTGCTAATTGAAGGCGAACTCCCTGCTCGCAAAACAACGGCTGAGCCCCAAAATGCCATTCCTCCAGACGCTTAAGGCGCAGACAACGTCTATTCGATCCTCCTCACAGCTCCGAACTCCCTGATAACTCCCTGCTACCAGGGAACAGCGACCGCGGCAGCAACTCGCGAACTGCGCCTTCCCGCGCGCTGTTACGCCTTTGCGACCTATGCCAGATTGTCGCCTCGCCGCCCTAAAAAAGGCAGCCCCGCGACCATTTCCCCTGGGACCGCCATGCCCGATACCGCCTCCACCGACCGCCGCCTGATCGGCAGCTTCGATTACGTCGTGATCGGGGCGGGCTCGGCCGGCTGCGTCGTCGCCAACCGGCTGGCGGCCGACCCGGAGACCAAGACCCTGGTGCTCGAAGCCGGCGGCCTGGATGACTGGATCTGGTTCCACATCCCGGTCGGCTACCTCTTCGCGATCGGCAATCCCCGCGCCGACTGGCTGTTCCAGACCGAGCCGCAGGCCGGGCTCGGCGGGCGGACGCTGGCCTATCCGCGCGGCAAGGTGGTCGGCGGCTCCTCCGCGATCAACGCCATGGTCTATATGCGTGGCCAGGCCGCCGATTACGACGGCTGGCGCCAGCGCGGCCTTTCCGGCTGGGGCTGGGACGACGTGCTGCCCTATTTCCTTGCGCATGAGGACCATATCGCGCCGCCGCCCGGCGGGCTGCACAAGGCCGGCGGGGAATGGCGCGTCGAGCATCCGCGCGTGCGCTGGGCGATCCTCGATGCGATCCGCGATGCGGCGGAAGCCGCCGGCATCGCCAAGATCCCGGATTTCAACACCGGCGACAATGAAGGCTCCTCCTACTTCCAGGTGAACCAGCGGCGCGGACGGCGGCTCAGCGCCTATCGCGCCTTCCTGAAGCCGCTGCTCGAGCAGAAGGAGCGCCATAACCTCCGACTCGAGACCCGCGTCCATGTCGAGCGCATCGTCTTCGAGGATGGCAGGGCCAAGGCGGTCGAATTCACCCATGGGCTGGGCACGCCGAGCGAGGAAAAACTCCGGGTCGAGGTCAATGGCGAGGTCGTGCTCTCAGCCGGCGCCGTCGCCTCCCCGCTCCTGCTCGAACGCTCCGGCATCGGCGGCGGCGCGCGATTGCAGAACCTCGGCATCGAGACGCTGGTCGATGCACCCAGCGTCGGCGAGAACCTGCAGGACCATCTCCAGATCCGGCCGGTCTACAAGGTCCAGGGCGTCAAGACGCTGAACAGCGACTATGCCAGGCTCTGGCGCCGGCCGCTGATGGCACTGGAATGGGCGGCTTTGCGCACTGGCCCGCTCACCATGGCCCCGTCGCAGGTCGGCGCCTTCGCGAAATCTTCGCAGCAATACGCGACGGCGAACCTGCAATATCATTTCCAGCCGCTCTCGCTCGACAGCTGGGGTTCGGGACTCCACCCGTTCGACGCCTTCACGGCCAGCGTCTGCAATCTCAGGCCGACCAGCCGCGGCAGCGTGCATCTGCGCTCGGCCGATCCACGCGATGCTCCGGTGATCTCGCCGAACTATTTCGACACCGAGGAGGATCGACAGGTCGCGGTCGACGCGATGAAGCTGACGCGCCGCATCGTGGCGCAGACGCCGCTCGCCCGCTTCCGGCCCGAGGAATACATGCCGGGCGAAGCGGTCCAGTCGGACGACGCCTTGCTCGACGCCGCCGCCAAGCTGGGGACAACGATCTTCCATCCGGTCGGCACGGCGCGGATGGGCAGCAACGATGATCCGGGCGCAGTTCTCGACGAGCGGCTGCGCGTGCGCGGTGTTTCGGGCCTGCGCGTCATCGACGCCTCGGTGATGCCGGCGATCACATCCGGTAACACCGCCAATCCGACGATGATGATCGCCGAGAAGGGCGTAGCGATGCTCAAGGAAGACGCACGCCGGTAGGGGTTGTCGCGCCGGGCGGCATGGAATTGCCGCAAATCCCGGCCTATGAATCGGTTGCGATGACCGAAGATCTTCCGCCCCCATCAGCACCGGAGCGTGGCCCGCTTACACGTGGCTTGCTCGCGGTCCTGCGCGCCGTCATCACCGTCTTCGTCGTCCTCGACGAGCTCCTGCGGCCGCTCTACCGGCCGCTGCTGCGCCGGCTCGCGGAATTGCGCGTCATGCGCCGGCTCGAGGAGAGCGTCGCCGCCCTGCCGCCGCCGCTCGTCCTGCTGGCGCTGGCGGTCCCCTTCGCTATTGCCGAGCCGCTGAAGCTCTTCGGCCTCGTGCTGTTTGCGCGCGGGCAGTTCTGGCCCGGGCTGGTGGTCACCGCCTTCGCGCATCTGATGAGCTTCGTCTTCGTCGAGCGCATCTATCACGCCGGCCGCGAGAAACTGCTGCGCTATCGCTGGTTCGCCTGGATCATGGGACAGGTGGTGCGCGTGCGCGACAGCGTGCTTGCCCGGGTCAGGGCTACGGCTGCCTATGGCCTGGCGATGCGGACACGCGATGCCGTGCGCCACTGGTGGCGCACGATGCTGGCCTAAGTCTTTTTTGCCGCATTTTCTTCACGCGAACCGGTGTCCACTTCGCTCGAAAATGCTCTAGCGGCTGCGCGCCAGCAGGAAAAGCGCGCCGGCGGCAAGCGCCGAGAAGGCGATCAGCAGCAGTGTCGAGAGCATGACGCCGCCGCGCTCCAGCGAGACGGCGAAGACGAGCGGCGCCGCCGCCTTGATGACGAGGCCCGGCGCCGAGAGCTTGCCCATGGTTGCGCCAAAGCCAACCGGGCCGAAGAGCTGGAGCGGGACGGTGCCGCGCACGATCGAGCTCAGCCCCATGCTGATGCCGAAGGCGATGGCGAAGAGCCCGGCGACGACCGGAAGCGAACCGCCGACAAGGAGCAGAGCGAGACCGAGCGGCATCAGACAGCCTGAGACCCAGGCCGTCGTGACTGGCGAGACGGCGCGGCCGAACAGCATCTCGACAAGGCGACCTGCGACCTGCGACGGCCCGAGCATCGCGCCGATGCCGACCGCGACGGCCGCGCTGAGCCCGAAGCCCTGGAGCAGCGCGAGCATATGCACCGCCATAGCCGAGACGACGAAGCCCTGGAGCGAGAAGGCCAGCGCCAGCAGCAGGAAGGCGCGGCGGCGCGCATCGCCATGGAGATAAGCCAGCTCCGGCTCCTGCGGGGCCGGCGTAGCCGCATCCATGGCCTGCGCGACGACCGGCCGCTTCACCCGCCCGGGCAGGAAAAACAGGTGCAGGGGCAGGCAAACCAGGAACTGCGAGAGGCCGTAGAGCCGGTAGACGCCGCGCCAGTCGAACATCCCGAGCAGGCTCGAGGTCAGCGGCCAGAACAGGGTCGAGGCGAAGCCGCCGATCAGGGTGAGCTGGCTGATGGCGCGGCGCGCCTGGCTGCCGCGCGCCTGCGTCAGCGCAGCGAAGGCAGCGTCGTAGAACACAGCGGTGGTCACCGCCTGCAGGGCAACCATCGCAAGCGTATAGCTGACGATGCCGCGCGCCTCGGCCAAGGCGAAGAGCGAGAGGCCAGCCAGCGCGGAGCCGATCGTCATCACCAGCCGCGTACCGTAGCGGTCGATCAGGCCGCCAGTGACGGGGGCGACGGCGCCGCCCAGCAAAAGGCCGATCGCGAAGCCGCCGAAGGTCCATTCCGGCGCCCAGCCGAAATCGGCGGTCATGCGCGGCGCCAGCACGGTGAAGGCATAGAACAGCGTACCGTAGCCGAAGACCTGCGTCACGCCGAGCGCGGGGATCAGCGAAGGGCCGCCCGGCCGGAGGAATCTGGGCGAAGCCATCGCCGCCACCTGCTGTCGCTCAGACGATCTGGTTGCGCAGGTTCGCTTCGCCGCGTTCGAGGCGACCCAGATTGTCCAGGAGGATATCCACCACATTGCCTTCATAGGCGCGGGTCTCGCCGGCGCTGTGCGGGGTGACGATGACCTGCGGCATGCGCCAGAACGGCGAGACCGGCGGCAGCGGCTCCTCATGGAAACAGTCGAGCCCGGCCCCCGCGATGCCGCTGTTGCCGAGCGCATCGAGCAAGGCCATCTCGTCGACGACGCGGCCGCGCGCGACATTGATCAGGAAAGCGCTCGGCTTCATCGCGCCGAGGATGCGGGCATCGATCAGCCCCTCCGTCTCTGGCGTCAGCGGGCAGGTCAGCGCGACGAAATCGGCCTGTGCCACCGCTTCCGCGAGCTTGCTCGGATGGATGACGGCCTCGACATGCGGTTGCGCCTCGGCGCTTCGGCGCACGCCGATGACGCGCATGTCGAAGGCGGCCGCCAATTTCGCCAGCCGCAGGCCGATGCGGCCGAGCCCGACGACGACCAGCGTCTTGCCGCCGAGCTCGTCCTCGCGCAGCGCCCTGTCGCCGATCATCGGGCGCCAGAACTGCTTCGCCTGGTTGTCCCGGGCAAAATGGATCTGGCGGGTCAGCGCCAGGATCAGCGACATCGCATGCTCGGCGACGGCCCGCTCATTGCTGCCCTGGGCGCTGGCGAGGCGAATGCCGGCGGCGCCGATCGCGGGTTTGTCGAACTGGTCGGTGCCGGCGCTGATCGACTGGATGAAACGCAGCTTCGGCAATCGCGGCAGCAGGTCGTTGCGCCAGAGCCCGGAGACGACGAGCACATCGGCTTCCGGGGCCCGCTCGCGCAGGTCGTCGAGGCTGTTGACCTCGAAGCTTTTCGCGGCGCGGCCGCGCGTCAGGAACTCGTCCCGAAGCTGATAGGCGGCATGGGCGAAGCCGATCGTCAGTTCGCCTTCCGGCGGCAGGAATGCCATGCGTTGTCTCTCCCCGATTCCTTTTCGATGGACGTTAGCGGGCGCGCCCGCTCCTGTCCCCGCACTGGCCGCATGCAAGCTTCACGCTGATGGCGATGCTCAGGGGACAGCGACGCTGAGCGCCGCGTGCAGGCGCGACCAGGAAAGCTCGTCGCCCGGCAGGCCGAAACGCAGGCGATCCGGCGCATTCTGGAAGCGGCGAACATAGATGCCGTGGCGGCCGAGGCGGGCGAAGAGCGCCGCCGCTTTCGGCGTTTCGAGGAGGCGGAACAGGGTGGTTCCTCCGATGACGCGCCCATGCGGCGCCAGCAGGGCATCGAGAAGCGCGGCATCCTGCGCCCGTTCCCGGCCGGTCCCGGCGAGCCAATCGGCATCGGACAGCGCCTGTGCGCCGACATGGAGCGCCGGGCCGGCAACCGACCAGGGACCGAGCGCCGCCTTGAGCCGCGCCATCGGCTCGGGCGCGCCGATGGCGAAACCGAGTCGCAGCCCGGCAAGGCCATAGGTCTTGCCGAAGGAGCGCAGCACGATCGTGCCATCAGGCAAACCCGGCACGATGCTGGCTTCGGGCGTGAAATCGGCGAAGGCCTCATCGATGACGAGGAGGCCGGCGCGGGCGGCGCAATGCGCGGCAAGGCTCGTGATCTCGGCCAGCGACAGCACGCGCCCATCGGGATTGTTCGGGTTGACCACGACAATGGTCGCGGCCGCCTCGGCAGGCGTAGCGGTTTCGCTGACGGCATAGCCCGCCTTGCGCCAGGCATGGCCGTGCTCGGCATAGGTGGGGCCCAGAATCGTGACGGGGCCGGCCGGCGCGAGGCGCGGCAGCAATTCGATCAGGATCTGCGTGCCGGGCGCCGCCACGATGTCTGCGTGAGCCGGAACGCGATAGGCCTCGCGGGCAGCCGCAATCAACGCCGCCTCGTCATCGGCGCCCGGCAGGCGCGTCCAGAGGCTTAACGGCAGCGCCGGAAGCGGATAGGGGATCGGGTTGATCCCGGTGGAGAGATCGACCCAGGGCTGCGGCGCATCCGGAAAGAGCGCGCGGGCCGTGGCGAGATCGCCGCCATGCCAGATACCGTCCTCAGCCACGACCCTGCCCGCGCCCCGCATGAACCTCTCCGCCAGCCTGCCGCTGCTCGTGCTCGCGCTTACGATCGAGGCGGCCCTCGGCTATCCCGAGCGCTTCTATGCCGCAATCGGCCATCCCGTCACCTGGATCGGGCGCGTGATCGGCATGCTCGACCGGGCCCTCAACCGCGAGGCTTCGTCCTTCATCACACGCAAGGCCATGGGCCTGCTGGCGCTAGCGCTGTTGCTCGCCGTCACCATCGCATTGTCGGCATTGGTCCAGCGCCTGTGCCTGTTCTTCGGGCCGCTCGGTCTCATCCCGCTCGCGCTGATCGCCTCCACGCTGATCGCGCAGCGCAGCCTCTACGAGCATGTCGCGCGTGTTGCCGAAGGGCTGGAGCAGGATGGGCTGGAGGGCGGCCGCACGGCCGTTTCGATGATCGTCGGGCGCAATCCGCAGAGTTTGGACGAGGCGGGGGTGGCCCGCGCCGCGATCGAGAGCCTGGCGGAGAATTTCTCGGACGGCATCGTCGCGCCGGCCTTCTGGCTCGGCGTTGGCGGGCTGCCGGGCATCACCGCCTACAAGGCGATCAATACGGCCGATTCGATGATCGGCCACCGCACGCCGCGCCATATCGCCTTCGGCTGGGCCGCTGCGCGCCTCGACGACCTCGTCAATCTCCCGGCTTCGCGGCTGACCGCGCTGCTGCTGGTTGCCTCGGCCGCACTCGACAGGACGATGGACGCCGGCGGCGCCTGGCGGGCTGTCCGGCGCGATGCCGGCAAGCATCGTTCGCCCAATGCCGGCTGGCCGGAGGCGGCCATGGCGGGGGCGCTGGGCCTGCGTCTCGCCGGGCCGCGTGTCTACGGCCAGACCCGCATCGACGATCATTGGATGGGCGATGGCCGGGCCGAGGGAACGGCGGCCGACATCCGCCGCGCGCTTGCGCTCTACCGGCGCGCTTGCGGCCTGCTTTGGGGGGTGGCGACGCTGCTGGCGACTGCCGCGCTGCTCTGACGCCCGCCCGTCATTCTCGGGCGGAGCGGAGCGCAGACCCGAGAATCTCTTGAGATGCTCGGGTCAAGCCCGAGCATGACGCGTGGCATGCATCTCGGTTTTTCGGCCTCAATCCGGAACCGGCACGGCGCGACACGCGATCGCCTGGAGATCGGCTCCCGCAGGCAGCGAGCCGAAATGGCCGGACCAGCCGCCGGCCAGCCGCGAGGCGACGAAAACATCGGCGACCGCATGGGGCGCATGGCGGATCAGCAGCGAGGCCGACAAGGCCAGCGCCATGCGCTCGACGAAGCGGCGCGCCAGATGCTCATGCCTGAGCACGTCGACGAGATCGGTCTCCAGTTCGGCGAGGAAAGCATCGTAGCGCGGATCGTTGCCGCGCGCGGCGCGCAACTCGTCGAGCAGGGCGGGCACGCAATCGGGATAGCGGCGGATCGAGCGGAGCACGTCGAGGCAGACGACATTGCCCGTGCCCTCCCAAATGCCGTTGAGCGGCGCCTCGCGATAGAGCCGCGCCATCAGATGGTCCTCGATGAAGCCGTTGCCGCCGTGGCATTCGAGCGCCTCGGTGACGACCGGCGTGGCGCGCTTGCAGTTCCAGTATTTCGCGATCGGCGCGCCAATGCGGCCGATGAGTTTTTCCGCCTCGCTCTCCCCTTCCCTGTCGAGGGCGTGGACGAAGCGGAAGGCGAGCCAGGCCGAGGCCTCGGCTTCCAGAGCGAGATCGGCAATGACATTCGTCATGATCGGCTGGTCGATCAGCGCCTTCTGGAAAGCGCGGCGATGGGCCGTATGATGCGCCGCCTGCGCAAGGGCATGGCGCATCAGCCCGGCCGAGCCGACGGCGAAATCGAGCCTAGTGTAGTGGTTCATCTCCAGCCCGGCGCGGATGCCGTGGCCGGGCTCGCCGATGAGATTGGCGATGACGCCCCGGAATTCGACCTCCGAGGAGGCATTCGATTTGTTTCCGCACTTGTCCTTGAGCCGCTGGATCTGCAGGCGGTTGCGCGAACCGTCCGGCAGCCAGCCCGGCACGACGAAGCAAGAGACGCCCTCCTCCGTCCGCGCCAGCGTCAGAAACACGTCCGAATGCGGGACCGAGAAGAACCATTTGTGGCCGGTGAGCGCATAGGTGCCGTCGGCGTTGCGCGTCGCCACGGTCTGGGTCTGGCGCAGATCCGAGCCGCCCTGTTTCTCGGTCATCGCCATACCGACCGTGCCGCCGCGCTTCTGCGCCGCCGGCAGCGGGCGCTGGTCGTAGTCAGAGGACGTGATCAACCTGCCGAACTCGGCCCAGCGGGCTGGGTCGCGCTGCAGGACCGGGATCGCCGAATAGGTCATGCCGAGCGGGCAGCAGATGCCGTTCTCGCCCTGGTTCCAGAGATAGGAAACCGCGGCACGCGCCACCTGGGCGCCGGGCCGCGGCTTCGTCCAGCACAGCGAATGGAACTCGTCGCGCATCGCGAGCCCCATCAATTCGTGCCAGGCGGGATGAAACTCGATCTGGTCGACGCGCCGGCCCCAGCGGTCATGGGTGCGGAGTTCCGGCAGGCTGCGATTGGCCTGCCGCGCCAGATCCTGCACGCGCTGCGAACCGACATGGCCGCCGACGACACTCGCCTGCTCACGGAACCAGCCTGCGCCGAAGGCATCGAGGATGCGCCCGAGCGCAGGGTCCGCCGCGAAGGCGTCGTAATCCGCCAGCGCCGGCGCCTGGTTCAGCACCTCATGGGTGTCGTAGCCGTAAGCGTCGAGAGCGGTCATGCGGCCTGTCCTTCATGGGAGATCAGTGCGGCGAGTGAGAGATCGGCCAGAGCCGCCGCGATCTCGCGGCCACGCTCCGAGGTGATGGCACGCTCCGGCGAAAGCGGGCCGATCAGCGCTTCCATGAACCCGCCGACGATCATCGCCGCGGCGGCATCGGGGTCGACGGGGCGGAAAACGCCCTGTTCGCCGCCTTCGAGGACGAGTGCCCGGAAGATGCCGGCGATCTCGCGGCGATAGTCGAGCCGCGTCGCGTCGACCGCGGGGTCGGCGGGCTCGGCGATCATCGACCATGCCAGGCGGCGATTGGCGAAGGCGCGCCGGGCGAAAGCCTCGACCGCGGCCGTCAAGCGCTCGGCAACGGGCGCATCGCTTGCGGCGATCGCGCGCAGCACGGCGAGTTCGCGTGACGAAACGATGGCGACGATCTCAGCCATCAGTTCGGCCTTGGACGAGAAATAGGAATAGACGCTGCCCGTGGAAACGCCGCTCGCCGCCGCAACGGCTGCGATCGATGTCTCCTGGAAGCCAACCTCCGAGACGATGCCCCGCGCGGCGGAGAGGATCGCCTCGCGCTTCCCGACCTTGCGCGGTTGTCTCGGTGCGGCAACAGGCACGGCCCGCCTCAAATTTTGAATCTGAATTCAAATTCAATCTGAGAGCAAATCCAGTTCCCGTCAAGCGGCGCGAGGGAGCGCGAGCGCTGCGGGGGTCCATCTCGATCTGGTCGATCGCAGGCGCTGCCGGAGCGGGCCGGAGGATAGCGGGATGCGCTGTCGCACCAGCGAGTTCGCTCGTGAGGACTGCGCGTGGCAGCCGCTATGCCATCCGACTGAAGCAGCCGCATTCGAGCCGCGAGCGCATCCGCGGCATCGCCGCCACGGCTGCGCGGCAAGCCGCTCCGGTGCCACCTTCCGATCTCGCAAGGCGCAGCAGCGGTTCGACGAGCCGGATCGGATCGCAGCGAGGTCCGAGGTGGTGCGTCTGCTAGCCCATCGCGGATGTGAAACCGACGCAAAGTCGACGCAGCGCGACGACGTAGGGGTTGCGTGCCAAAAAGCTGGCTTCGCCGAAATAGATCGGAATTTCAGGCAGTTCCGGCAAATCGATCACGGTGATCGTGGTTTCGCTGCCATCCATGCACCAGGCGGGAATGATCGCGTAGCCGAGACCGGCTTCGACGCAGCGTTTCACGCTTGAGCTGCCCGATGTCGAGATCGCGATCTCCATCTCGGTATCGTCCGGCTGCAGATAATCGATGGCGAGGTTGCGCAGCAGCTGGCCGGGCTCATAGGTCACGAAGGGGCGCCCCTGCACCCATTGCCTGATCTCGCCTCGCGGCGGCGTGCCCCATTCGCGCGGCAGGACCAGCGCCGGCCGGTATGTGCAGACAAGGTGCTGCGGCACGTTGGGGTCGCCGAAATAGCGCTCCGTAATGCACAGGTCGAGGCTGCCGTCCCGGATCATCTCCGGAAGAGCGGTATCGCGCTCGAAGGCGATGATCTCGACCTGCGGGAAAAGCGTGCGGAACTGCGCCAGGATCGGCGGCATCAGATAGAAGAAGATCGCCTGCGGCAGGCCGATGCGCAGCACGGGACGCTCCTTCTGGAGCGTCCGGTCGAGCCGGGTCAGCACAGTATCGAGCTCGGGCAGCAACAGCTTGTAGAGGCTGCGCCCACGCGGCGTCAGGGTCACCGTCTTGGCGCCCTGCTCGGAGACGACCAGTCGCTCCGCCAGCAACTGCTCAAGGCGCCGCACATGGTTGGCGGCCGATTGGTAGCTCATGCCGAGCTTGCGCGCCGCGGCGGAATAGGAGCCGTCGCGCGCAACGATGAAGAACGTCTGGATGAGCGTCAGATTGGCTTCGCGCATGGTCCCTTCCGCCGGCCGGCCCGTCATTCCTTCCTACAACAGCTCTCCTTCCGCCACTTGCAAACAATGAGGCAAGTCGGCCCGGATCATTTGCATCGACCCGGCAGGAGAAGCGAACGAGGTTCTGGCCATCGCGTTACGGGACGAACCGCTCCGGGCATGGCCTCTTCTTCATCTATTCATGTCGCCGTGATAGGCGCCGGGATCGTGGGCGCAGCGGCCGCCCATTTTCTGGCTGCCGCCGGTGCGCGGGTGACGCTGCTCGACGCCTCTGGGCCAGCTGCCGGCGCGACCGGCGCGTCGGATGGCGCCGTCTCGGTCGCCAGCAAGCGGCCGGGTCCGATGATGGATCTGGCCCGCCACGCCCGGGCCTTCTATGTCCGCAGCGAGCGGGATGGCCTGTTTCGCGGCCTGTTCCATCGCCGCTCGACTTTCCTCGTCGCACGAACCGCGATCGAGGCCGATCTCGTCGCCCAGCATGGCGCCGACCTCGCCGCGGCGGGTGAGCGCGTCGTCGAGATCAGCCGCGCGGCTTTGCTGGATCGCATTCCGGGGCTGGGTGCCAGCGTCTGCGCAGCGCTCGAAATCCCCGATGACGGGCATGCGCTGGGCTATGAGATCACCGAGCGCCTCCTGCACAAGAGCAGCGTCAGCATCCGCCGCAATGCGCCCGTGTCCGAGATCGTCATGCGGGCCGGGCGCGTCGGCGGCGTCGCGATCCGGAACGAGCTGCTCGCAGCCGATGCGGTGCTTGTCGCCGCGGGGATCGGCTCGGCTCCGCTGCTCGGCCTCGGCGAGATTCTCATCCCGCGCAAGGGGCAGATGGTCGTCACCGACCGGGCCAGCACGGCAGGACCTGCGATCGACGGCCATCTGATGGCGGCTTCGTATCTCGCCGCCAAACGCGGCATCGTTCGCGACAACGCCCATATCGGCTTGGTGATCGACCCGCTGATGACGGGCCAGTTCCTGATCGGCGGCAGCCGCGAAGACCATCGCAGCGACCACGCCACCGATGCCGTGACCATCGCGGCGATCCTGCGTGAGGCGCTCGATCTCTACCCGCCGCTCGCCGGTCGCCGCGTCCTGCGCAGCTTCGCCGGGGTGAGGACCGCCTCCCGCGACGGCCTGCCGATCGTCGGCCTGCACCCGTATCGCGAAGGCGTCGTCATTGCGACTGGCTTCGAGGGCGACGGCATCTGCCTCGGACCGTTCATGGGTGCCTGCGCTGCCCGCCTGCTGCTGGGCGAGAAGCCGGAAACCGACCTGTCCGCTCTGTCGCCGCAACGCTTCGCTCGCGTCGAGGCCCACGCATGACCAGCCATTTTCTCTGGAACGGCGTGCCGGTGGCTTTCCAGCCGGGCGAGACGATCGCCGCAGCGCTGCTCCGGGCCGGGATCGCCGATCTCGGCCAGTCCAACGACGCGCCCGGCGGACGGATGTTCTGCGGGATCGGCGCCTGCCAGGGCTGCGTCGTCGCGGTCGCGGATGCGGCGCCAGTCGAAGCCTGTCTGACGCTCGCAAGCGAAGGCCTGCGGCTCGGCGCGCTGCCTGCGGTCGGAGCCGACCATGCATAAGGGCCCTGTCCTCGTCGTGGGCGGCGGTCCGGCCGGCGCCAGCGCGGCTGCCGCCATCGCGGAAGCCGGCCTGCCCGTCATGCTGATCGAGCAGCGGGATCGGCTCGGCGGCGCCATCCATCGCCAGCCAGCAGCCGGCAACGAAAGCCATGTCTGGCGGCCCGGCCGTCCCCGCCGCAACTGGACGGAACTGACGGCGCGACTCCGGGGCTCCGCCGAGCGGATCGAGGTTCGGACGCAAACAGTGTTCCTTGGCGTCGACGGCGAGGGTCGCTTTCTGTTCGACGATCGTCGTGCCGGCCACGTCTTTGCGCGCCGCCCCCGGGGAGCGATCATCGCGGTCGGGGCCGTCGAGACGATCCGTCCGTTCCCGGGCTGGGAACTGCCCGGCGTCATGACGGCCGGCGGCGCGCAGGTCCTGCTCAAGGAAACGGGCCGCCCTCCGGAGGGCCCGATCCTGGTGGCCGGCAGCGGGCCGCTGCTGGCCGCCCTCGCGGCCCAGCTCGCAACGGCCGGCAATCCGCCGGTCGCCGTGCTGGAGCGCGGCCGGCCATGGCGCGCCCCAAGGGCTCTGGCCCGCCTCGCCGCGTCATGGGCGCCGATGGCCGAGGCGGCTGCCTATGCAGCGACGCTTGCCATCAGCCGCGTGCCCTACCGCTGCGGAGCCGTCGTGACACGGGCTGAGCCTGATGGCCCGGGCCTCAAGGTCGGCATCCGCGTTGGGGAGACGCAGGACACCCTGCGCGTGCGGCATTTGCTCATCCATGACGGCATTGCGCCGAACCGCACCGGGATTCCGTTGGCGGCCCCCGACGCGGCCGTGCCCGTCCTGCTCGCCGGAGATGGGCGGGAAGCGCTCGGCGCCGATGCCGCGCTGCTCGACGGTCGACGCGCCGCGATGCAGATGCTTGCCCGCCTCGGCCTGGCAGGCACAGACGCTTCGCGGGTCGAACGCGGCCTGCAGCGTGCACGGGGCTTTCAGGCCGCTCTCGGACAAGCGCTCCACAGCGAGCCGGTGGTGCCTGCGCCCGAGACCGTGATCTGCCGTTGCGAAGGACGCAGCTACGCGGATCTGGCCGCCCTCGCAGACGACGCTTCGCCGCGCGAGATCCGGCTGATGGGGCGCTTCGGCCTCGGTGCCTGCCAGGGCCGCTTCTGCGGCCCGATGATCGCAGCCCTGCGAGACCGGCCATTGCCGGCCGCAACTCCCCCGCGCTGGCCCTTGCGACCGGTTTCGGTCGCGGCGCTCGCCCGCCTGACAGATGATGAAACGGAGTGATCTGACCGTGACGATGTCCCTCGCCAAGCCTGCCCGGGCTATCGCCGCCTCCATGGTCGAGGTGACCAATCCGTTCGACGGCGCCCTCGTCGGCAAGGTCCGCGGAGCGGACGAAGTCGCTGTGGCCGAGGCCCTGCGCCGGGCGCGCAAGGCCTGGTCCAGCTTCCGCTTCAGCACGCCCGCGGAACGCAAGGAACTGCTCTATCGCCTGGCCGGCCGCCTCGAGGACGAGGCGGAGACGATGGCCCAGACGATCTGCGCGGAGGTCGGCAAGACGATCGCCGAGGCACGCAACGAAGTCCGCCGCGCCCGCAACACGCTCCGGCTGAGCGGCGACGCCGTCACCGTCCTGCATGGCGAGGTCCTGCCCACTGCCATCGTGCCTGGAGCGCCGGACAAGCAGGCCGTGATCACGCATGAGCCTGCCGGGGTCCTGGGAGCGATCACGCCGTTCAACTATCCGCTCAACCTGCTCTGTCACAAGCTCGGCCCCGCCATCGCGGCCGGCAATGCCGTCGTCGCCAAGCCCTCGCCGAAGGCTCCGCTCGCTGCGCAGCGCCTCGCAGAGCTGGCCGAGGAGGCGGGCTTCCCGGACGGCCTGTTCGGTATCGTCCATGGCGGCGCCGATGTCGCGGCGATGATCGCGAGCGGCGACATCGATCTGCTCAGCTTCACGGGTGGGCCGACGGCGGGATTGGCGCTGAAGAACGCCTCCGGGCTCGTCCGCTGCCTGATGGAGCTCGGCGGCAACGACCCTCTGATCGTCATGCCGGACGCCGATCTCGACCGCGCCGCCGACGTCGCGATCGCGCACCGCTTTGAAATCGCCGGCCAGAGCTGCGCCGCCGTGAAGCGGCTCTATCTGCACGACGCCATCCGCGAGACGATGATCGAGCGCATTGCGGCGCGCGTCGCGAAGGTCACCACCGGCGATCCGGCTCATGCCGAGACTGCCATGGGCACCGTCATCGACGAGCCGGCGGCAGCGGAAGTCGAACGTCGTGTGAAACTCGCGGTTGCGGATGGCGCCCGGATCGTCGCGGGCGGAAACCGCCGCGGCACGCTGTTCGCGCCGACGTTGCTCGAGGCCGTTCCGGCACAAACGGAGCTCGTTCGTTCCGAGACGTTTGGGCCGGTGCTCGCCGTGCGCCGCTTCGACGATCCCGATGCTGTGATCGCCGAGATCAATGGCGGCGCCTACGGGCTGCAGGCCGGGCTCTTCACCAACGACCATGCGCTCGTGAAGCGGGTCTCCCGCCGGCTCCGCGTCGGCGGCGTCATGATCAATGAAGGACCGGACTTCCGCGCCGAGAATGTGCCGTTCGGCGGCATCAAGTCGAGCGGACTGGGCCGTGAGGGCATCCACATGACCCTGCGCGAGATGAGCGAAACCAAGGTCGTCATCGACTGATGATGCAAGGAGCCAACAAGATGATCGATCCCGAACTGCGCCGGCGCCTGACCGGCGTCTTCACCGCGCTGGTCACGCCCTTCCGCGACGGAGCGCTCGATATTGCCGCGCTCGAGAAGCTCGTCGCTGCGCAGATCGCGGCCGGCGTCGCCGGGCTCGTCCCGGTCGGCACGACAGGCGAAGCCGCGACGCTGAGCGAGGATGAGGCCGATGCAGTCATCCGCACCACGGTGAAGGCGGCTGCCGGACGGGCCTTCGTCATGGCCGGCGCCGGCTCGAACGCGACGCGGCTCGCCATCGGCAAGGCCGAGCGTGCCCAGGCGGCGGGCGCCGACGGCCTCCTGCTCGTGACCCCCTATTACAACAAGCCCTCGCAAGAGGGGCTGTTCGACCATTTCTCCGCCATCGCCGGCGCGGTTAGCCTACCCATCATGCTCTACAGCGTGCCGGGACGCACCGGCGTCGAGATCGCACCGGAGACCGCAGCGCGGCTTGCGGCGGCCCATTCCAATGTCGTCGCCATCAAGGAGGCCGGGGGCAAGGCGGAACGGATCACGGAGCTGCGGCTGGCACTCGGCGAGGATTTCGTCATCCATTCCGGCGACGACGGCCTGACCCTGCCTTTCCTCGCGCTCGGCGCCGACGGCGTGACGAGCGTCGCCTCGAACCTGCTGCCCGCGGAGGTCGTCGCGCTGTGCCGGGCCTGGTACGCCGGAGACCCGCGCGAGGCGCGCCGCATCCACGACGCCTTGTTCGACCTCGTCGGCCATCTCTTCATCGAGAGCAACCCGGTGCCGGTGAAGACGGCGCTCGCGCGCGCCGGCCTGATCGGCCCGGAGCTGCGGGCGCCGCTCGCAGCGCTGCGCCCGGAGAGCCGCAAGGCGCTGGAAGCAAGCCTGCAATCGTTCGAGAGCCGAGCGAACATATAAGAAAGCCGGTAGGACGACGGCCTACTCTCGCATTGTCCACGCAAGTGCGTCGCCTAGGCTCTTATCGTCCTAACCACCAGCGCAAGACCGAAAAACATCGGCAAGGGAACGGAGTGGAAAGCTCATGAAATCGATCATTCGCGCCATCTGCGCAGCCAGCCTGGGATTGCTGGCACTTCAAGCCTCGGCCCGGGCCGAAGACACCATCGACGCCATACGCTCGCGCGGCGTGCTGCGCATACCAGGGATCATCAACGAGGATCCCTACTTCAACAAAGACCCGCGGTCCGGCGAATGGCGCGGCTTCGCCATCGAGATGGCCCGCGACATCGCCACCACCCTCGGCGTCAAGCTGGAGGTCGTCGAGTCGAGCTGGCCGAATTCCATCCTCGACGTGCAGAGCGGCAAGGTCGATCTGGCGCTTGGCGTCACGGCGACGCCGCAGCGCTCCCTCTCCGTCGCGTTCTCGAACCCGACCTACTTCAACAGCTTCGTCATCGTCTCGCCCAAGGCGGAGCTCTCGAAGCTGAGCTGGGCCGAGCTCAACGACCCGAAATACACCTTCGCGGTCGACCTGGGCTCCTCGCAGGACCTGATCGCCCAGCAATACCTGCCGAAGGCCAAGATGCTGCGCTTCAAGTCCCGCGACGAGGCGATCGTGGCGGTGGTCACCGGCAAAGCAGACGGTCTCGTCAACACCATGCTGAACGGCCTCGTCATGAGCAAGAAGGCGAGGGGCATCGGCAAGGTGCTGGTGCCGTCTCCGGTTCTGTCGACGCCCTCCGTGGTCGCCATGAACTGGAAGGCCGACGAGAAGTCGCGCGCCTTCATCTCGGCCTGGGCCGAATACAACCGCCGCATCGGCAACAACCAGACCTGGATCGTGAAGAGCCTCGCGCCCTTCGGCATCACGCTCGACGACATGCCCGAAGGCTTCGGCTTCGGCGGTTAAGGCAGGAGCAGCCCCCAGAGCAGGATATTCGCGAAAACCGGCTTCCGGGCTTTTCGCATCCTGCTCGAGGGCTGCCTTCACAAAAGGCTGGCATGATATGTACACGTGGAGCTTCGCCCCGATCTTCCAGGCGAGTGATCTGTTCCTCTGGGGCGCGTGGATCACCATCGTCTACACCGTGGCCTCCATCGCCATCGGGCTGGTCCTCGGGCTGCTCCTCTGCTTCGCGCGGCTTTCCGGCATCGGGCCGCTGAGCTGGCTGGCGCAGGGCTTCCAGGAGCTGTTCCGCTGCACGCCGCTGCTGGTGCAGCTGCTATGGATCTACTACGCCCTGCCGCTGCTGCTCGGCTTCGATCTCGCGAATTGGGCGGCGGCGCTGATCACGCTCTCGCTCTATGCCGCGGCCTTCTACGCCGAGGTCTTCCGCGGCGGCATCGTCTCGATCGACAAGGGACAATCCGAGGCGGGCGCCGCCATCGGCATGTCGGGCTGGCAGGTCATGCGGCGCATCGTGCTGCCGCAGGCCATCCGCCGGATGATGCCGGCCTTCATCAACCAGTCGGTGACGCAGTTCAAGAACACCTCGCTGATCTCGGTGATCTCCGTGGCGGAACTCACCTACATGGCCAGCATCGTCAACGGGCAGACCTATCGCCCGCTGGAATCCTACACCATCCTCGCGCTGCTCTACTTCGCCATCCTGTTCCCGATCACGAAGTTCGCCGACATCGTCGAGAGCCGGACGCGCGGCAGCCATTGAGCGAGAGCCATTCCATGAACTCCGTTGCCATGCCCGGCCTGCGCGAGACCGTCCTCGAAGCGCGCGGCATCACCAAGCGCTTCGGCGCGCTCACCGTCCTTCACGGGATCGATCTCTCGCTGACCAGCGGTGAAGTCGTCTCGATCATCGGACCCTCCGGCTCCGGCAAATCGACCTTCATCCGCTGCATGAACATGCTGGAGGTGCCGGACACCGGCGAGGTCCTGTTCCGTGGCCGCCGCGTCGGCCCGACATTCCGCGGCACGGGCCAGCTTCTCGGTCTTGGCGAATTGCGGCGCCATGTCGGCATGGTGTTCCAGCACTTCAACCTGTTCCCGCACATGACCGTGCTGGAGAACGTGATCGAAGGCCCCATGACCGTGCAGCGCAAGCCGCGCGGCGAGGCCATCGACATCGCGATGGACTACATCGCCAAGGTCGGCCTCGCCGATAAGCGCGACGCGCGGCCGGACCAGCTCTCGGGCGGGCAGAAGCAGCGCGTGGCCATCGCCAGGGCCCTCGCGATGCAGCCGGACGCTCTGTTGCTCGACGAGATCACCAGCGCGCTCGATCCTGAGCTCGTAGGAGAGGTTCTGGGCGTCGTGCGCAACCTTGCCGAACAGGGCATGACCATGGTCCTCGTCACCCATGAGATCTCGTTTGCGGCCGGGGTTTCCGATCGTGTCGTCTTCATGGAAACCGGGCGCATCGCCGAGCAGGGCAGCCCGGACCGCATCCTGCACAACCCGGACAACGAGCGTCTCAAGACCTTTCTCGCGCGCTTCCATGGCTGATCCGCAGGCAAGCAACGCCCGGCCCTTCAAGGTCGTCATCGTCGGTGCAGGCCGGATCGGCACGGCGCTGGCGCTCCTCCTGCGCGGAAAGCCGGAATTCGAGTTCCTGCTCGCGGACCCGACCGAGCCCGGCCGCAGGCGAGCCAAGGACCTTGCGCTGCCGCTGACGGAAGCCGATCCGGCCAACGCAGCCCAGCTCGACCGGCTCCTGACCGGGGCCGATGCCGTGGTCGCGGCATTGCCGTCCTCGGCGATGCCCATGGTGGCCGCGGCCGCCCGCCGCAGCGGAAGCCACTATCTCGACCTTGGCGATGACGGAGCTGCGCTCGAAGCCGTCCAGCGCGAGGCCAACGCCGCCGCAGGCTGCTTCATCGCGCAATGCGGCATCTCGCCGGGGCTCGTCTCGGGCCTGGTTCTCGATCTCGCCTCGCGCTGCCCGGGCCTGCCGGATATCGACGTCCGGATCGGCGCTCTGCCGCGAACGGCCGCCGGGCGCCTGGGCTACGGGCTGGTCTGGGATGTCGACGCCACCCTGCGCGAATATACGCGCGCCTCGCTTGCGCTCCTCGACGGCCGCGAGTCCGGGCTGGCGCCGCTGTCCCGCTGCAGCCCCTTGCATCTTGGATCGCGCGACTACGAGGTTTTCGTCTCGGGCGCGATCCCGGCTACGCTTCGCGAGCGCCTCGCCGGCAAGGTGGGGAATCTGACCTCGCATACCATCCGCTATCCCGGGCACGCCGACCAGATGGCGTTCCTGCTGGACGAGTTGAAATTGCGCGACCGCGTCTATCTGCTGCGCAATCTCTTCCTCAACGCGCTGCCCGAGATCACCGATGATCGTCTGCTGATCTCGATCACCGCAGCGTCTCGCGACGCGGATGGTGCGCCCCACGAACACTTCCTGCGCGAGGTCGAGCCGATAGAGATCGGCGAAGCCGCGATCGGCGCCATGCGGCGCACCGCTGCCTCCCATGTCGCCGCGGTGCTCGATCTGTTGCGCCTCGGACAAATAGGCCGCCAAGGCCTCCTTGCGCAGGAGGACATCCCTCTAGATCTCCTGCGCGAAAACCGTTTCCTTGCCTGGTTCTTCGAGACGCCGGCACCTGTCTCCGGGCGCGTTTTGCAGGGAGTGCATCCATGAACGGCTCTGGGTCCGGACGGCTGGGCGCGGTTGTGAACGATCTGAGCATCGGGGTCCTGATGCTCGACACCCATTTTCAACGCCTGCCGGGCGATATCGGCAACGGCCGCACCTGGCCTTTCCCCGTCGAGTTCCGGGTCGTCCGCGGCGCCGATCCCGCGGCCATCGTCCATGGTCGCCCGGAAGAGTTCCTCGAGCCCTTCATCGCCGCCGCCCTCGATCTCGTCGCTTGCGGGGTGCGCGGCATCGCCACGAGCTGCGGTTTTCTGGCGCTGCTGCAGCAAGAGCTGGCCGCCGCGCTCCCGGTTCCCGTCGCTACGAGCAGCCTGCTGCAGGCACCGTTGATCGAGGCCATGCTGCCCGCCGGCCAGCAAGTCGGCATCCTCACCTTCGCAGCGGAGGCGTTAACGGCACGCCATCTGGCCGCCGTCGGGGTGCGCCCCGACACTCCCATCGAGGGGCTGCCTCCGGACAGTCTGTTCCGCCAGGTCTATGGCAATCGCGGCGGCGTGTCCGACGTCGCAAAGCTCGAGGAAGAAGTCGTGACAGCCGCCCGCGCTCTGGTCCGCCGCCATCCGAATGTCGGCGCGATCCTCTGCGAATGCACGAATCTTCCGCCGCATTCGGCGGCGGTCGCTGCTGCCACCGGGCTGCCGGTCTTCGACGTCATCGGGTTCGTCGAATGGTTCGGGCATGCGATCGCGCCGCCGCGCTTCCGCTAAGGTTTGACGAGGAGCGCCGCTGGCTTTCGGCCTCGATAGTGGTTGAGGTGCTCGCCGCAAGGCGGGACCAGGCATGTCGCTGGGCGCGAGACTGCAGCGCAGATGCGGGGGTCGCGCTCGGCCTTCAGCGATGGCGTCCATCTGCGGGACTACGCAAGTTTCGTGCGGGACCGGGAGGCGGAGATGTGCCGCAGCCTCGGCATCCAGGCTCCACGGTGGCTTGCGCCACCCCGCGCCGTGTCCCGGCCTGCCGCTGCCATGGGCCAATCGGCGCGCGAGATGGGGCGGAGTGAGAGACCTAAAACTCGATGCCTTCCTGCGCCTTCACGCCGGCGGCGAAGTGGTGCTTCACCAACGTCATCTCGGTGACGAGGTCGGCCGCCTCGATCAACTCCGGCTTGGCATTGCGGCCGGTGACGACGACGTGCAGGTCGGCGCGGCGAGCGACCAGCGTCGCCACGACGTCGGCGAGCGGCAGATAGTCGTAGCGCAGGGCGATATTGAGCTCATCGAGCACCACGAGCCGGATTTCGGGATCGGCCATCAGCTCCCTGGCCTTGGCGAAGGCGCGCTCGGCAGCAGCGATGTCGCGGGCCTTGTCCTGCGTCTCCCAGGTGAAGCCCTCGCCCATGCTGTGCCAGGCGACCTGATCGCCGAAGGCTTCGAGCGCCTTGCGCTCGCCGGTCGACCAGGCGCCCTTGATGAACTGCACCACGCCGATGCGCCAGCCATGGCCGAGCGCGCGCAGGATCAGGCCGAAGGCTGCGGTCGACTTGCCCTTGCCGGGGCCGGTGTTGACGATGAGCAGCCCCTTCTCGACCGTCTTGGAAGCGACCTCGGCGTCCTGCACCGCCTTGCGCTTCTCCATCTTGGCCTTGTGGCGGGCGGCGTCTTCGGTGTCGGTCATCATTTCACTCGCATCGGCAATCCGGCGACCATGAAGACCACGCGGCCGGCGCGCCCCGCAAGCGCCTGATGCAGCCGCCCAGCCTCGTCGCGGAAGCGGCGGGCGAGCGCATTCTCCGGGACGATGCCGAGGCCGACCTCGTTGCCGACCAGGACGAGCGGGGCGGAGGCGCGCTCGCAGGCGGCGATGAGGGCTTCGCGCGCCGCGACCGTATCGCGCTCGGCGAGGATGAGGTTGGTCAGCCAGAGCGTCAGGCAATCGACAAGGATGGGCCGGCCGGCCGGCTGGGCGGCAATGGCCTCGGCCAGATCGAGCGGCGCATCGACGGTCTGCCAGCCCTCCGGGCGGCGTGCGCGATGCTCGGCGATGCGCTGCCGCATCTCGTCGTCATAGGCCTGGGCGGTGGCGATATATGTCCAGGGGGCCGGGCGAGCCTCGATCAGCGCCTCGGCATGGCGACTCTTGCCGGAGCGGGCGCCGCCGAGGACGAGGGTGAGGTGGGGCAATTCCATCGAAAAGTCCTATGCCGTCATGCTCGGGCTCGACCCGAGCATCTCCATCCGAAAGGGCGAGCCTCTTCCTGTACGAGATTCTCGGGTCAAGCCCGAGAATGACGTGTCTGCCACGGCGCACTGCATTGCACAGCGGCACGCCGATAGCTAATGATGGTCCATGACGGTGCCTCCGCAAGGAGGTGAAAAGGGAACGCGGTGAGATACCGCGGCTGCCCCCGCAACTGTAAGCGGGTGTTTCCCACCATCGGCCACTGGAGCGCTCGCTCCGGGAAGGCGGTGGGGAACATCAGACCCGCGAGCCAGGAGACCTGCCGTCGACCCGCAACGATCCAACCGGCTGCCGGCGGGGCGGCCACGGAGAGCCCTATGAACACCGCTACGGTTTCCACCACCCAACTCAGCGTCTCGGAACGCGTCAAGGCAGCAGCCGCCGCGCTCGTGATCGGCGTCGCGCTGATCTACACGACAGGCTTCGCGGCCTCGACGAACGTTCACAACGCCGGGCACGATACCCGCCACGGCCTCGCCTTCCCCTGCCACTGAGGGAAAGCATCCATGGTTACGCGTGTTCTCACGGTCAGCATTCTGGCCGGGCTTCTGGCTGGGCTGATCGTCGCCGCCCTCCAGCATGTCACCACCACCCCGCTGATCCTCAAGGCCGAGACCTATGAGGCGGCGTTGCACCTGCAGGCGCCGACGCTCGCGGCCTTCGACGGCGAGGCGAAGATCATCCTCGCGCATGGCCCCGCTGGCGATGCGCCCGGCCACGACCATGCCGAATGGAAGCCGCAGGACGGCCTCCAGCGCACGCTCTTCACCAGCGCAGTGACGATCGCGACCGCAATCGGCTTCGCCGCGCTGCTGCTCGCGGGAATGATCGCGGCCGGCGATACGATCGACCAACGTAGCGCCCTGGTCTGGGGCGCCTGCGGCTTCCTGGCGCTCGGGCTCGCCCCCGCGATGGGGCTCGCGCCGGAATTGCCGGGCGCGGCTTCCGCGGCGCTGGAGCAGCGGCAGTTCTGGTGGCTGGTCACCGCTATCGCCACCGCGCTTGGGCTCTTCCTGTTCCTGCGCTTCGAGCAGCCCTGGCTCAAGCTGCTGGCCGTCGTCGTGATCCTGCTCCCGCATGTGATCGGCGCCCCGCATCCGGCTGCGCCGGAGAGCAAGGTGCCGGCCGAGGTTGCGGCGCATTTCGCGGCTCTGTCACTCGGCATCCAGGCTGCGCTCTGGCTCGCCACCGCCTTCATGGTCGGCGTGCTCTGGCCCTGGGCCAGCCGGCGCGCCGCGCTCGCGCGCTGAAGGCAGCGGAGCCTCCGGCTCCGCGCGAAAGGCAAGTCATGTCCGAGGGCGACCTCACTATCCATGTCTGCACGGCCTGCAGGCGGGCGCGCGCCGATCTCCCGGAGGGTTACGACCAGCCGGGGCTGGCGCTCGCGGAGCGTCTCACCGCTCAACTCGCAGCAAAGGGCAGCACCATCCCGGTGCTGCCTGTCGAATGCCTCGCCGTCTGCAAGCGGCCCTGCACCATCGCGCTCAGTGCCGATGGCAAATGGACCTATCTGATCGGCGATCTCGACACCGACACCCATCTCGACGAGATCGTCGGCGCGGCGGAGGCCTATGCCGCCAGCGCCAACGGCATCGTTCCCTGGAAAGAGCGGCCGCAGTCCTTCCGCAAGGGCGTGGTCGCACGCGTGCCGCCTTTGCCGGCGCGCCAGCAAGGATGACATCATGAACGCTCCGCAAACCACGAACCTGGGCAAGACGCCCTGCACGATCATCACCGGCTTCCTCGGCGCCGGTAAGACGACGCTGGTGCGCCATCTCCTCGAGAATGCGCAGGGCAAGAAGCTCGCCGTGCTCGTCAACGAGTTCGGCGATCTCGGCTTCGACGGCGAGTTCCTGAAGGGTTGCGGCATCGCCGGCTGCAGCGACGAGGACGTGGTCGAGCTGCCGAATGGCTGCATCTGCTGCACCGTCGCCGATGATTTCGTGCCGGCGCTGGAGAAGCTCCTGAACCGGCCGAACCCGCCCGAGCATATCCTGATCGAGACCTCCGGCCTCGCCTTGCCGAAGCCGCTGGTGCAGGCCTTCAACTGGCCYGCGATCCGCGCCCGCGTCACCGTCGACGGCGTCATCGCCGTGGTCGACGGACCGGCCGTGGCGGATGGCCAGTTTGCCGATGATCCGGAAGCGCTCGCGGCCCAGAAGGCCGCCGATGCTTCAGTCGAACACGACAATCCGCTGGAGGAGGTGTTCGAGGACCAGATCCTCTGCGCCGACCTTATCCTGCTCAACAAGAGCGACCTCGTCGACGAGGCCGGCCGCGCACGGGTCAAGGCCGAGATCGCGGAGCACCTGCCCAAGGCCATCAAGATTGTCGAGACGGCCCATGGCAAGGTCGAGCCGGCGCTGATCGTGGGCTTGGGCGCCGCCGCCGAGAGCGACCTCGCCGCCCGCCCTTCGCATCATGGCGAAGGCGAGCATGATCACGACCATGACGATTTCGACTCGGTCGCCGTGCCGCTGCCGGCGGGGCTTTCACCGGAGGAGCTGACGACGCGTGTCGCCAAGGCCGCCGAAGCCGAGGGCGTGCTGCGGCTGAAGGGCTTCAGCGCTGTGCCGGGCAAGCCGATGCGCCTCGTCGTGCAGGGCGTGGGCCGACGCGTCGGGCATCATTTCGACCGCCCCTGGGGCGCGAGCGAGCCGCGCGACGGGCGCCTGACCGTGATCGGCCTCAAGGGTTTCGATCTCAAGGCCGTGGAAGCGGCCCTCGCGGGGGCTTAACATCCGCCGATGCATCTTCTTCCGACCAGCGAGATCAGGCTCGACGACGGCGAGGACGCCGTCGACCTCGCCTTGCCGCCGGGAGATGTGCTCGTCCTGTCCTTCACCGACAGCGACCTTTCGGCGCTGGCGGTGGCTGCCCGCCGAGATGAACCTGCATCGTCATGGTCGGACTTGTCCCGACCATCCAGGCCTTCCCTTATCGAAGGTCGTGTTCAAGACATGGATGCTCGCCACAAGGGCGAGCATGACGGACAGAGCCTGTCGGTGCGGCTCGCTCCGCTCAGGCGGCTGAGACATCCGCTCTCGGTCGATTTTCTGATCGAGAAGACGGCGACGCAGTGCCGCTTCGTGCTGGTGCGCTGCCTCGGCGGGCTCGACTACTGGCGCTATGGCATCGAGCAGCTCGGCATCGCCTGCCGCGCGCGCGGCACACCGCTCGTGATCCTGCCCGGCGACGAGCGCGACGATCCGCGGCTGGGCGAGCACGCAACCGTGCCGGCTGAGTTCGCGGCGGAATTGCTAGCCTATTTCCAGGCGGGCGGCGGCGCCGAGAACATGCGGCGGCTGCTGGGGCGGATCGCAGGATATCTCGCGCGGGCGCCAAGACCATCCAACCTGACGCCACTCCCGCTGCCATCGTTCTTCGCGCTCGGCAGCGACGGCAAACCCCTGCCATGGCTCGACGCGCTCGCTACGATGCCGGCCGACAAACCACTCGTCCCGATCCTGCTTTACCGATCCGGCGTCGCGGCTGGCGACACGGCCATGGCCGAGGCCCTCGCCACCGCCCTCGCCGCGCGCGACCTCGCACCCCTCCCGCTCGCGCTGACCAGCCTGAAAGACCCCGCCGTCACTGCGGAATTCGCAGCGTTGCTCGCGACGCGCAAACCCGCGCTGGTCATCACCACCACCGCCTTCTCTGCCCGCGAGGCCGCGAATTTCGTGCTTGACGGCGCCGATTGTCCGATCCTGCAAGCCGTGCCGGTCGGCAGCCCGCGCGAAGCCTGGGACGCCTCGCCGCGTGGCCTCTCCGCTGCCGATCTCGCCATGCAGGTGGCGCTGCCGGAATTCGACGGGCGCATCGGGGCAATTCCGGTGGCGTTCAAGGCCGAAGCAACCGACCCGGCGACCGGGCTCAGTATCCGCCGGCTCGTGCCGGATGCAGAGGGCATCTCTGCGCTTGCCGATTTGGCGAAGGGCTGGATCGCTCTCGCCCGGAGACCGGCGGCCGAGCGAAAGCTGGCACTGGTGATGTCGGACTATCCCGCGCGCGGCGGCCGGGCCGGCTTCGCCGTCGGGCTCGATACGCCTGCCAGCGTGACGGCGATCCGGGAATTGTTGGCGGGGGTGGGATACGCTGTTGCCGCTCTCAACCCTCATCCTGAGGAGCCGCGCAGCGGCGTCTCGAAGGATGATCCGGCGCGCTCTGGAGCACCCTTCGAGACGCAAAGCTTACACCTCACTCCTCAGGATGAGGGCTCGCTCTTGATGGCCGCACTGACTGCCGGGCCAACCAATCTCTCCATGCCTCTCACGGCCTATCGCGAATGGCTCGCCACCATCCCCGCTGCGGCGCGCGAGTCCCTTCTTGCCAGCCACGGTGCGCCCGAAGCCGATCCCACCTGCCGCGAGGGCGCCTTCCACTTCCGCACCGTACGCTATGGCCGCCTCACCGTGGCCCTGCAGCCGCCGCGCGATACCACGCCCGACCGCAAGGCGCGCTATCACGACCCCGACGCGCCACCCGGCCACACCTATCTCGCCTTCTACCTCGCGCTGCGCCAAGCGGAGGCCATCGACGCGCTGATCCATCTCGGCACGCATGGCACCACGGAATGGCTGCCGGGCAAGGCGGTGGCGCTCTCGGCGGCCTGCTGGCCGCGCCTTGCCGTCGGCGGGCTGCCGGTGATCTACCCCTATGTCGTCGATGATCCCGGCGAGGCGGCCCCTGCAAAACGACGGCTCTCGGCTCTGACACTCGGCCATCTGCCGCCGCCGCTGGCCGAAACCGAGGCTGCCGGAGAGACGGCGCTGCTGCGCGACCTCGTCGAGGAGTTCTCTCAGGCGCAGGTGCTCGATCCGCGCCGCGCCGATATCGTCGCCGGCGAAATCCGCTCGCGCGCCGAGGCGAGCGGGCTCGCCGCTTCCTGCGGTGTTACAGCCGACTCGGAGATGAACGAGGCGCTGACGCGGCTCGACGCGCATCTCTGCGATATCGCCGAACTGCCTTTCCGCGATGGCTTGCACGTCTTCGGCCATTCCGAGGTAGATCCCGCCTCCGCGCGCAGCGAGCGCGAAAACCTGCTCGCCGCCCTCGACGGCCGCTTCGTCGTACCCGGCCCGGCAGGCTCACCGCATCGCGGCCGACCCGACGTATTGCCGACCGGGCGCAATCTCTCGACGCTCGATCCTCGCGCCATCCCGACGCGCGCGGCCGCCCGGCTCGGGAAGCTCGCAGCGCAGGCCGTCGTGTCGCGCCATCTGCAGGATCATGGCGACTATCCGCGCCGGATCGTCATGGATCTTTGGGCCTCACCCACGCTGCGCTCGGGCGGCGAGGATATCGCCCATGCGCTGGCGTTGATGGGCGTCGAGCCGCTCTGGGACAATGCCTCGACCCGCGTCACCGGCTTCAGCATCATCCCACAGCCGAAGCTCGCTTTCCCGCGCCTCGACGTGACCGTACGCATCTCCGGCACCTTCCGCGACACCTTCCCCGGCCAGATCGCGCTGATCGACCAGGCGGCGCGCGCGGTCGCCGCGCTGGACGAGCCGGGGGAGTGGAACGAGCCCGCCGCCGCCCGCCGTCGCGGTGAGCATGGCGCCCGCATCTTCGGCGCCGCGCCCGGTCGCTATGGCGCCGCGATGGCCGACCGCGCCCTCGATGGCGACTGGACCCGACGCGAAGAGCTGGGCGCCGCCTATCTCGCCGCTTCAAGTCACGCTTACGGCGGAGCGGAGGGCGTGGGTGCGGCGGATGCCGGCTTCGCCGGCCGCATCCGCGCTTCAGATGCCTTCATCCATGTCAGCGACACCGCCGGGCGTGACATTCTCGAAGCCAGCAGCGCCGCCGATGTGATCGGCGGGCTCGCGGCAGCTGCGAAGGCGCTCGGCGCCGATCCTGCCCTCTACAGCCTCGACAGCTCGAACCCCGAAGCGCCGAAGGCGCGGACGCTGGCCGAGGACATCGCTCGCATCGTGCACGGTCGGCTGACGCATCCGCGCTGGATCGCTTCCCAACTCGCCCATGGCTGGCGCGGGGCGGCGGAGTTGGCGGAGGCGGTCGATACGCTCTTCGTCTTCGCGGCGAGCACGGAGGCCGTCGCGGACGGGCTGTTCGAAGCGGTCTTCCAGGCCTATTGCGCCGATCCGCAGATCTGGTCCGCTCTCGAAAGCGCCAATGCGCCGGCCGCCGCTTCGATCCGCTCGCGACTGGCCGAGGCGGCGCGACGCGGCCTCTGGACCAGCCGGCGCAACTCGGTCGGCGCCTTCCTGGCGCGGGAGGCGGCGGAATGAGCGCGCTCCCGCAAAAAGCGCCGCAGCCCGGAAAGGAAGCACTGCGACGCGGCTGGTGCCCGAGCACCCTCAGGCCGATGGCGACCGGCGACGGCTGGCTGGTGCGGTTGCATCCGCCCGGCGCGAGGCTGACACCGCGGCAGTTGAGGCGGATCGCGGTTCTGGCGGCCGAGCACGGCAACGGACTTGTCGAAATCTCCGCCCGCGCCAATCTGCAAATCAGGGGGGTAACGCCCGCGAGCCATCCGGCGCTGGTCGAGCGCCTGCTGGCGGAGCATCTCGTCGACGAGCATGCGGGCGATGGACCACAGCGGCTGACGCTGGTCTCGCCGCTTGCGGGCAGCGATTCGAACGGCCTGATCGACGCAGCCGCATTGGCCGGGCAGATCGAGCTGCGCGCCCGCAGGATTCCCGGCCTGCCGGCCAAGCTCAGCGTCATCGTCGATGATGGCGGCACGCAGGCTCTGGACAGCTTTTCCGCCGACATCCGACTCGTCGGCATCGGGGCCGGGCGTGTCGCCCTGTGTCTGGCGGACCATCTCTGGCGTGGGCCAATCCCCGAAGCGGATGCCGCAGCGACGGTTGACACCATCCTGCGCGGCTTCGCAGCGCTGCGCAGCGCCGCTCCCGACCGTATCCGCCGCCTGCGCGACCTGCCATCCGAGAGGTTGACCGGCCTGAGCACGCTCCCGGAAGCGCCTGCACATGCCTCCCGCCCCCGGGGGCTGCGCGCCGGGCTGCTCGCTTTGGGGGAGGACCGGTTCGCGGCGGTCATCGGCCTACCCTTCGGCCGGTGCGATGCGGCCACCCTCGACAAGCTCGGCGCCGATATTGAGACTAGCCCAGCCGACATCCGGCCGTCGCCATGGCGAGGGCTTGCCTTCCGCAATCTCCGCCGTGCCGAAGCCGACAAGCTGATGGCGCTGGCAAGCGGCCTCGGCCTGATCGCGCGTGACGACGATCCGCGCCTTTCCGTGCAGGCCTGCGCCGGCAGCCCCGCCTGCTCCCGCGCCGAAGCGCCGGCCATGGCGGATGCGGCTGCGCTCGCCCGAGCCACGGCAGGTCTGCTCGCGCAGGGCATGACGCTGCACGTCTCCGGCTGCGTCAAATCCTGCGCCCATCCGGCAGCCGCCGATCTCACCCTGGTCGGGCGTGACGGGCTCTACGATGTCGTGTTCGGCGGCACGGCGCGGGACAAGCCGGTCGCGACGCTTGACCTTTCGACGCTCCTGGCGCGATTGCAGCCGGGAGAACAGTTTCACGCGCGGCTGGCCAAGGTCGCGCGTTCAACGGGATCGCAGGGTTGAGCAGGGCATACGATTACATTCAGGACGGGGCGGCGATCTATGAGCGCTCCTTCGCAATCATCCGTGCGGAAGCTGATCTCGCCCGCTTCAACGGTGTGGCCGAGCGCGTCGTCGTGCGGATGATCCATGCCTGCGGCATGACCGACCTGCCCGGTGACGTCGAGATGTCGGCGGATTTCGCGAAAGCCGCACAGGCCGCGCTCAGGAGCGGCGCGCCGATCCTCTGCGATGCCAAGATGGTCGCCAATGGCGTGACGCGCGCGCGCCTGCCGGCCGGCAACGAGGTCATTTGCACGCTCGACGACCCTCAGGTCCCCGCGCTCGCGGCTGAGATGGGCACGACCCGTTCCGCCGCCGCGATGGAGCTGTGGAAGTCCCGGCTTGCCGGCGCCATCGTCGTGATCGGCAATGCGCCGACCTCGCTCTTTCGCTTGCTTGAAATGCTCGATGCCGGCGCGCCCAAGCCGGCGGCCGTGATCGGCATCCCCGTGGGCTTCGTCGGCGCGGCGGAATCGAAGGCAGCGCTGGCGGAGGATGGGCGCGTGCCGTGCCTCGTCGTGCATGGACGGCGCGGCGGTTCGGCCATGGCGGCAGCGGCCGTCAATGCGCTCGCGCAGGACAAGGAATAGGCGATGAGCGGGACACAACGGCCCCTGCTCTACGGCGTCGGCCTCGGGCCCGGCGCCCCGGACCTGATGACGGTCAGGGCGCGCGAGATCATCCTTTCGGCCGATCGTCTCGTGCATTTCTGCAAGCGCGGCCGGCGCGGCAATGCCCGCAGCACGGCCGACGCCATCATCGCGCCCGATCCGGCCCGCGAGATCGAACTCGCCTTCCCCGTCACGACCGAGGCCAATGTCGGCGAGCCCGACTATGACGGGCCGATCGCGACCTTCTACGAGGAGGCAGCGGAACGTCTGGCGGCGGAGATGCAGGCCGGGCGGTCGCTCGCCGTGCTCTGCGATGGCGACCCGTTCTTCTACGGCTCCTTCATGCATCTGTGGCGGCGGCTCTCCCAGCGCTTTCCGACCGAGGTGGTGCCCGGCGTCACCGGCATGACCGGCGCCTGGGGCGAAGCCGGGGCGCCGATCACCTGGGGCGACGACGTGATGACCGTGCTGCCCGGCACGCTGCCGGAGGCGGAGCTGGCGCGACGGCTGGCCGATACCGACGCCGCCGTCATCATGAAGCTCGGCCGCAATCTCCCGAAGGTGCGCCGTGCCTTGGCGGCCGCCGGGCTGGCGGGCCGAGCGATCTATGTCGAGCGCGCCACCATGGCACGGCAGGTCGTGGCGCGGCTCGCCGACAAGGCCGATGACGAGGCGCCCTATTTCGCCATGGTGCTGGTGCCCGGCGAGGGACGGCGCCTGTGACGGGCTCGCTCACCATCGTCGGCCTGGGCCCGGGCACGCCGGAGTGGATCACGCCAGCGGCGCAGGCCTCTCTCGACTCCGCAACCGACATTGTCGGCTACGGCCCTTATGTCGACCGGGTGCCCGAGCGGGCCGGATTGACCAAGCACGCCTCGGACAACCGCGTCGAGGTCGAGCGCGCCTCGCACGCCCTGCGGCTGGCGGCGGAAGGCCGGACAGTCGCGGTGGTCTCGGGCGGGGATCCTGGCGTCTTCGCCATGGCGGCGGCGGTGTTCGAGGCGCTGGAAGCCGGCCCCGCAGCGTGGCTGGCCATTCCCATCGGGGTCGAACCCGGCATCACCGCGATGCTGGCGGCCGCCGCGAAGGCCGGCGCTCCTCTCGGCGGGGATTTCTGCGCGATCTCGCTCTCGGACAATCTCAAGCCCTGGGATGTGGTCACGGCGCGGCTCGACGCTGTGCTCGCCGCCGATCTGGTGATCTGCCTCTACAATCCGATCTCGAAGGGCCGGCCTTGGCAGCTCGGCAAAGCGCTGGAACTGGCGGCCAAGCAGCGCGAGGCCGGAACGCCGGTGCTCTTCGCCCGCGCCGTCGGGCGCCCTGACGAGAACCTGCGCATCCTGACGCTGGCGGAGGCTATTGCTGCCGCGAGCACGGCGGACATGGCGACGCTGGTGATGATCGGCGCGTCGAGCACGCGCCTGATCGCGCGCGAGGGCGCCGCGCCTTACGTCTACACGCCGCGCTCGGTCGCGAAGATGCCCTGCGCCACCAGCCAGGGCAGGACCTGATCGATATGATCGACGGTCTCGACATCCGGCTTGGGCGGGCGCTCCACCATCACCACCGGCAGGGAGAGCCGGCGCGCCGCCACGAGCTTGCCGACCGTCGCCGGCCCGCCCGAATTCTTGCTGACCAGAATTTCGACGCCCTCGCGGCGCATCAGATCCTCTTCGTCGTCAACATCGAAGGGCCCGCGCTGCTGGATAACGTCGACATGCGGCACGGGCAGCCGGTCGCCGATCGGCTCGATGGCGCGGACGAGATAGCGATGCTGGGGAGCGTCGGCGAAGGCCGGCAGTTCCAAGCGCCCCACGGTGAGGAAGACGCGCCGCGGCGCGTCGCCCAACGCCTGCGCGGCAGCCTCGATATCCTGCACGGATTTCCAGCGGTCGCCGGCGCGCGGCTTCCAGGACTCGCGGCGGATCGCCAGAAGCGGCACGCCTTCGGCCTTGCAGGCATGCTCGGCATGGAAGGGCATGATCGCGGCGAAGGGATGGGTCGCATCGACGACGGCGACGATGCCTTCCTCGACCAGATAGCGCCTCAAGCCCTCGACGCCGCCGAAGCCGCCAGTACGGACCGGCAGATTGGTCGGGCGGGGATCGACGGTGTGCCCCGCCAGCGAGATAATGGCGCGAATATCGGGAGCCTGATCAGCCAAGTGCTGGTCAAGCGCAGCAGCTTCAGTCGTTCCGCCAAGGATGAGGACGGTCATGTCGACAGTTTTGCGTGAATCGGATGCTCTGTCGAGCGGCGAAGCGCCGGCGCCCTGGCTCTCGCTGATCGGCCTCGGTGAGGACGGTTCCGCAGGCCTCTGTCGCGAAGCGCTGGCAGCGTTGAACGAGGCCGAGATCGTCTTCGGCGGCGAGCGGCATATCGCGCTCGTCGGCTCCGTGCCGGGGGAGCTGCGCTCCTGGCCGCAACCCTTCCGCAACGCGCTGCCGCAGATCCTCAAAGAGCGCGGCCGCAAGGTCTGCGTGCTCGCGACCAGCGACCCGTTCCATTACGGCATCGGCAACAGCCTGAGCCGCGCGATCCCGGCCGAGGAGATGCGGATCATCCCGCAACTCTCCTCCTTCTCGATGGCCTGCACGCGGATGCGCTGGCCGCAGGAGGAATGCGCGCTGGTGTCGCTGCATGGCCGCACGCTCTACCGCATCGTCCCGCACCTCCAGCCCGATGCGCGCATCCTTGCCCTCTCCTGGGACGAGAGCACACCGCGCGCCGTCGCCGAGCTGATGGTCGCACGCGGCCTCGGTGCGAGCCGTATCGTCGTGATGGAATCGCTCGGCGGGCCGCAAGAGCGCATCCGCGAGGCCCGCGCCGACGCCTTCGCCCTCGATGATGTCGTTCCGCTCAACCTGATCGCGGTCGAGGTCGCCGCGACCCACGACTCGCGCATCCTGCCGCTGACGCCCGGGCTCGACGAGGAATGGTTCGCCCATGACGGGCAAATCACCAAATCGGAGATCCGCGCCATCACGCTGTCGGCGCTGGCGCCGCGCGGCGGCGAGCTGCTCTGGGACGTCGGCGCGGGCTCCGGCTCGGTCGCCGTCGAATGGTGCCAGCGCCATGTCCGCAACCGGGCTGTCGCCTTCGAGGCTCGGGCCGACCGGGCCGAGCGGATCGCGCGCAACAAGCTCGAGCTCGGCGGGCTCGACGTGACTGTCGTTGGTGCGGCGCCCGCCGGCTTCGTCGGGCGCGAGGCGCCGGATGCGGTCTTCATCGGCGGCGGCCTGACCGAGGAAGGCCTGTTCGTCGCGGCCTGGGCGGCGCTGAAGCCGGGCGGACGGCTCGTCGCCAATGTCGTCACCATCGAGGGCGAAGCGAAGCTCGCGGCGCTGCACGCCGAACATGGTGGCTCGCTGCGCCGCATCTCGATCGATCGGCTCGCCCCCGTAGGCGGCAAGCATGGCTGGCGCCCGGCGATGCCGGTGACGCAATGGCGGGTCGAGAAGCCTTGAGCGCCGGCCGCCTGGTCGCCGGCATCGGCATCCGGCCCGGTACTGGGGCCGCCGATATCCTCGCCTGCCTCGACGAGGCGCTGGCGATTGCCGGCCTCAGCGGCACTGCGACGCCGCGCTTCGCCACGCTCACGAGCCGTGTCGGGGAAGCCGGCATGATCGCCGCGGCGGCAGACCGCGCGGCCGAGCTCGTCGCCATCCCCGACGAGGCGCTGAAGGGCTTCGAGGCCGCCTGCGCGACGCGTTCGACCCGCATCGCCTCGCTCTACGGCGTCGGCTCGGTGGCGGAGGCTGCGGCGCTGGCTGGAGCTGGCCCAGGCGGCCAGCTGGTGCAGCCGCGCATCGCGACTGGCCGCGTCACCTGCGCGCTGGCCAGAACAACATCATGAAACCGCAACGCGCATGACCATCCATTTCATCGGCGCCGGCCCCGGCGCGCCCGATCTCATCACGCTGCGCGGGCGCGACCTCATCGCCGCCAGCCCGGTCTGTCTCTATGCGGGATCACTGATTCCCAGAGCAATGCTCGACTGGTGCCCGCCGGGCGCCCGCATCGTCGACACCGCCCCGCTCGATCTCGACGCGATCATCGCGGAAATGGAAGCCGCCCATCTCGCCGAACAGGACGTGGCGCGGCTGCATTCCGGCGATCTCTCGATCTGGAGCGCCTGTGGCGAGCAGATGCGCCGGCTCGACCGATCAGGCATTCCTTACACGGTGACGCCGGGCGTGCCGGCCTTCGCCGCCGCCGCCGCCGCGCTGAAGCGCGAGCTCACCCTGCCGGGCGTGGCGCAATCGCTGGTGCTGACGCGCACGTCCGGCCGCGCCTCGGCTATGCCGCCGAAGGAAAAGCTCGCGACCTTCGCCGCCTCCGGCGCGACCCTCGCCATCCATCTTTCGATCCACGTCATCGAGCAGGTCGTGGCGGAGTTGACCCCGTTCTATGGTGCCGACTGCCCCGTCGCGGTGGTGTTCCGCGCGACATGGCCGGACGAGACAGTGCTGCAAGGGGCGCTCGCCGACATCGCCGGCAAGGTCCGAGCCAGCGAACTCGAACGCACCGCGCTGATCCTGGTGGGGCCGGCGCTCGCGGCCGATGATTTCGGCGAAAGCGCGCTCTATTCGGTCGACTACGACCGCCGCTTCCGGCCGCGGGGCGGGCTGTGAGCGCGCGCGGCCTGCTCATCGCCGCGCCGCGCTCCGGCTCCGGCAAGACCACGATCACGCTCGGGCTGCAGCGCGCGCTGGCGCGCCGCGGTCTCACCGTGCGCGGGCTGAAATGCGGGCCTGATTATATCGACCCCGCCTTCCACGCCGCCGCGACCGGGGCGCCGAGCGCCAATCTCGACAGCTACGCGATGTCGGACCGCCTGCTCGGGCGGATCGCGGCCGAGGCTGCGCGCGCTGCCGACATGGTCATCGCCGAAGGTTCCATGGGGCTGTTCGACGCCGTGCCGGGTCCTGAGGGCCATACAGGCGCCAGCGCGGACATCGCGGCACGGACCGGCTGGCCGGTCGTGCTCGTCATCGACGTCTCCGGGCAGGCGCAGTCGGCGGCGGCGGTCGCGCTCGGCTGCAGGGTCTACGATCCGCGCATCCGCATCGCCGGCGTCATCCTCAACAAAGTCGCGAGCGCCCGCCATGAGCGGCTGGTGCGGCAGGGCATGGAGCGCATTGGCCTCTCCGTGCTCGGCGCGCTGCCACGCGAGGCGAGCCTGATCCTGCCCGAACGCCATCTCGGTCTGGTGCAGGCCGGCGAGACCGCCGACCTTCATGCCCGGCTCGACGCGCTGGCCGACGCCGTCGCGGCTGCTGTCGACCTCGATGCAATCGCAGCGGCAGCCGGCGACACCGTTCCCATGGCCGCAGCCGATGGCGATACCCCGCCGCTGCCCGCACCGGGACGGCGGATCGCAATCGCCCGCGACGCCGCGTTCTCGTTCGTCTATCCGCATGTCGAGGCCGGATGGCGCGCGGTGGGCGCCGAACTCGTGCCCTTCTCGCCGCTCGCGGACGAGGCCCCGCCGGAGGATTGCGACGCCTGCTGGCTGCCGGGGGGCTATCCCGAGCTCCATGCCGGCACGATAGCGGCAGCAAGCAGATTTCTCGGCGGCCTGCGCAGCTTCGCCGAGACCCGGCCCGTGCATGGCGAGTGCGGAGGCTACATGGTTCTCGGGCGCAGCTTGATCGATGCCGACGGCGTCGCTCATGCCATGGCCGGGCTACTCTCGGTCGAGACCTCCTTCGCCAAGCGCAAGATGAATCTGGGCTATCGCCGCGCCATCCTGGAAGCGGACGGACCGCTCGGGCCGGCGGGTTCCGCGCTGACCGGGCACGAGTTCCACTATGCCAGCATCGCCGCTCAGGGAGAGGATCCGCCATTCGCTGTGGTGACGGACCCGCATGGCTCGGCTCCTGCCCCGGCCGGAAGCCGGCGCAGGCTGGTGACAGGTTCGTTCTTCCATGCCATCGCGGCGGCGGAAGCAAGATGAGCCGGGCTCCGGCCTTCGACGAGACCTTCGCCGGGCAATTCGAGGAATTGCTGCGCTGGCGGCGCGATGTCCGACGGTTCCGGCGCGATCCGGTCCCTGGCGATCTCATCGAACGTCTCATCGCCCAGACGCAGCTGTCGCCCTCCGTCGGGCATTCGCAACCCTGGCGCTGGCTCGCCGTCGAGGAGCCGGCTCAGCGCGCGGCCGCGCAGGCGAGTTTCCGGCGCTGCAATGCTGAGGCGCTGGCGTCCTATGAGGGCGAGCGCGCCGCGCTCTATGCGCGCCTCAAGCTCGAAGGTCTGCGCGAGGCTCCGGTGCAGCTCGCCGTGTTCTGCGACCATGGCACCGAGCGCGGCCATGGCCTAGGCCGTCGGACCATGCCGGAGATGCTCGACTACTCGGTCGTCGCGGCCATCACGCAGTTCTGGCTGGCAGCCCGCATTCATGGTCTCGGCGTCGGCTGGGTCTCGATCCTCGAGCCCGCCGAGATCACCGCAGCTCTCGGCGCGCCGCCCGACTGGAAGCTGATCGCCTATCTCTGCGTGGGCTGGCCCGAACAGGATTGCGACGTGCCGGATCTGGTCAGGGCCGGCTGGGAACAAGGCTGAGGGCTCAGGCACTTCCCCATCAGACGCCGCCCTGCCGCAGCCGCACGACGAGGCCGCGCAAGGCCATGGCCACCATGCTGCAACAGAAAGAAAAAGCCGGCCCGAGGGGCCGGCCTTCCGGATGATATAAGCGGGAGACGGCGCCTCAGCGGCGGAATCCGCCACCGATCACCCCGCCCAGAGCGCCGCCGACGATGCCGCCGAAGATCGCGGCACCCGTGCTGTCCCCGGTATCACTCTCACGCGTCCGGACGCGGCCCTGATAGCCGGTGCTGGTTGTGCCGCGCGGCTGCGTACCCGAGCTGGCGGTGCCACGCTCGCGAGCGAGATCGCGCCGGTACATTTCCTCGCCCTCGTCGGCGACCTTGCGTGTGCTGCGGCTGCCTTGCGGCGTATCCGCGACAGCCTTCCGCGTCTTCTTTTCGGCGGCCGCCTTCTGCTCCTCGGCCAGGAGCTGCTGGTAGGCAGGCTCGCTCTGGGCGCGCAACGCCGTCGCCTGCATGGCCGTCAGGAAGCCGGTTTCCGGGATGCTGCGCGACTTCTGCCATTCCTGGATCGCCTTGCGCTGACTCGGCCCGAAGGTTGCGGCGGCCTTGCCGGGCTGGAAGCCGGCGACGCGCAGACGGGCCTGCAATTCGCGGCGATCCTTCGCCTCGAGCTTCATCGCCGTCTCGGTCTGCACAGTGCCGACCTCCTTCTTGAGCGCCTCGTCAGTGACGCCGGGAGGCGCCTCCGTGGCGCTCGCAGCGGGCTTCGCCGCTTCGAAGCTGGCGAGGCGATTGCGCGCGAAGGTGGCAAACTGACCGGACGGGAAGGCATCGAGATAGGCGCGGTAATCGGCCGCGGAATTACCGCGCTCGGCGACTTCCCAGGTCTTCACGTCGAGCTGGGCGCGATCGAGGGAGGGCGCAGCCGGCATGGCCGGAACCGGCACGGCCGCATCGATGGTCTTGGTCGCGGCAGCCGAAGCATCGACCGAGGCGAGCTTCAGCGTCGGGTTCAGCCTGAATTCGCCGATGATCGAGGAATTCGTCCAGGGCTTCTGCTTCTTGCCCGTCGTTTCCCATACATCGGCGCGGACGCGGTCCATCACCGTGGTAATGGAAACCTCGGGCGTCTCGATGTGCTTGAGTAGCGCGGAGGTGAAGGGGCTGTTGCCGTCACGCTCACCGTCGAGCGCAGTCGCACGCGGGTCGGTGGCGAAGGCGATCAGGATGCCCGAGGCCGACTGGGTCTCGATCGCGGTCAGGCCGCGGGAGACGGAGCGGGACTTTGCGGCGAGCTGGGTCGCGAAGGGGTTGTCGCGGCATGCGTCGAGAATGACGATGTTGACGCGCTCGTCGCGCTGCATCTGGCGCAGGACCAGCTGGACGTTGACCGCCCTGAAGTCGAGATCCGCCTCCGAACGCAGCGAAGCGTCGACCGGGATGAGATAGTTCTCGTCGCCGATGGCGATGCCGTGGCCGGCATAGTAGACGAGGCCAGCCTTGGCACCGTCGAGCTTCTGCGCGAACTCGCGCACCATGCCCGTCATCTCGTCCATCTTGAGATCGTAGCCTTCGACAACCTCGAAGCCGAGGCGCTTGAGCGCCGCCGAGACGCCCTTGGCGTCCCGCATCGGATTGGCGAGAGGCGGCACCGCCGTATAGGCGCTGTTGCCGATCACCAATGCGACGCGCCGCTCCGGCGCGGCCGCAAGGCCAGGGGAAGCCAAGGCAATGGCCCAGAGCACCAGCGCAAAGGCCGAAGCCAAGCGGGCTTGGAACACCGAAACCAGAGACGCGAAGTTCACGACAACCTCCCCCCAATTCAGCGGCACATACCCTCTGGCCGCGAAGCTCCCGACAAGGGCCACACGATTGGTCGACTGACAACGAAAACGAAGGCCAATGGGCATTTTTACCGCAACATTTCCCAACGGTAAACCAGAATACCCCTTGGTCGCGCCTCCCCTGCCGCAGGTTCAAACGGATTTTCCGGAGCATTGTCCGGAGCTAGCAACATCGCGCGACGCGGCCGAGCGCGACATCCTCCATTTGCAGGAGATCGGCGGAATAAGACCAAGGGATGAGATGGCACTTCTGCGCGCCGCTTCCGGCCCTGGGATCGTTGACTTATGTTCGCGGCGCGGTGCAGCATGCCATGCAAGGGGAACCGCACAAGCAAGAATGATTAAGCTGATGAGGGCTGGCAACCGGCATGCCTGAGGACAATATTCTTTCGACGTCAGGTCTAACCAAAGAATTTGCCGGCTTTACAGCTGTGAACGGCGTGGACCTCAATGTCCGGCGGGGCTCGATTCATGCTTTGATCGGCCCCAACGGAGCCGGCAAGACGACCTGCTTCAACCTGCTGACCAAGTTCCTCCCTCCGACGCGCGGCACGATCATGTATAACGGCCGCGACATCACGCGCGAGAAGCCAGCGGAGATCGCACGGCTCGGGCTGGTGCGGTCCTTCCAGATCTCGGCCGTGTTCCCGCAGCTCTCGGTGCTGACAAATGTCCGCATCGCCCTGCAGCGCAAGCGCGGCGATTCCTTCGATTTCTGGCGTTCGGAGCGCACGCTGAGGAGCCTGGACGACGAGGCGAGGAGCCTCGTCGACGCGGTCGGTCTCACGCCCTTCCTCTCCCTGACGGCGGGCGAGCTCTCCTACGGCCGCAAGCGCGCACTCGAGATCGCGACGACGCTGGCGCTCGATCCGGAAATGCTGCTGCTCGACGAGCCCATGGCCGGCATGGGCCGCGAGGATGTCGAGCGCATCGAGGCCCTGATTCGCAAGGTCTCGAAGAACCGCACTATCCTGATGGTCGAGCACAACCTCTCGGTTGTCGCCTCGCTGTCGGACCGCATCACCGTGCTGGCGCGTGGGCAGGTGCTGGCCGAGGGCGACTACGCCACCGTCTCGAAGGACCCCCGCGTGGTCGAGGCCTATATCGGCTCGGGAGGCGGACATGGCCACCACTGAAGCCGCGAAGGCCCCTGCGACGGCGGCCGGCAACGCTCCGCTGCTGAAGGTGCGCGGGCTCGAGGCCTGGTACGGGGAATCCCATGTGCTGCACGGCATCGATCTCGACGTCGCGCCCGGCGAGGTCGTGACTCTGCTGGGCAGGAACGGCGCCGGCAAGACCACGACGCTGAAGTCGATCATGGGCGTGATCGGCAAGCGCAGGGGCTCGGTCGTGCTGGAAGGCAAGGAGACGATCAGCCTGCCCTCGCGCGCCATCGCCCGGCTCGGCATCGGCTTCGTGCCCGAAGAGCGCGGCATCTACGCCTCGCTCTCGGTCGAGGAGAACCTGATGCTACCGCCGCAGGTCAGGCCGGGCGGGCTTTCCCTCGACGCCATTTTCACGCTCTTTCCCAACATCAAGGAGCGGCTGAAGAGCCAGGGCACGAAGCTCTCAGGCGGCGAGCAGCAGATGCTGGCGATCGGCCGCATCCTGCGGACCGGCGCGCATCTGCTCCTCCTCGACGAACCCACTGAGGGCCTCGCGCCGGTGATCATCGAGCAGATCGGCCGCACCATCGCAAAACTGAAGCAGGAAGGCTTCACCATCATCCTGGTGGAACAGAACTTCCGCTTCGCCCAGACCGTGGCGGACCGACACTATGTCGTCGAGCAGGGCAAGGTGATCGACATGATCCCGAACGCCGAGCTCGACGCCAATATCGAGAAGCTGCACCGCTATCTCGGAGTTTGACGGGCTTCGCCCGGATGCCGGCATCGCGCGGCCAAGAACACGGCGAAATGCCGACAACCACACCAGGGAGAACGACGATGAAACTGAAGACGATTCTTGCAACGACTGCGCTCGCCGCCCTGATGGCCAGCCCGGCACTGGCCCAGCAGATTTCGGTCAAAGCCGGCGTGCTGAACGACCGCTCGGGCCTCTATGCCGACCTCTCGGGCGAAGGCTCGGTCATCGCCGCGCGCATGGCGGTCGAGGACTTCAAGGCCGCCGACAAGGGCATCAAAGTCGAGATCGTCTCGGCCGACCACCAGAACAAGCCGGACGTCGGCTCGACCATCGCCCGGCAATGGTATGATCAGGACGGCGTCGACCTGATCCTCGACGTGCCGACCTCCTCGGTTGCGCTGGCGGTCAGCCAGATCACCAAGGAGAAGAACAAGATCCACATCAACTCGGGCGCCGGCTCGTCGGACCTGACCGGCAAGGCCTGCAGCCCCAACACCGTCCACTGGACCTACGACACCTACGCGTTGGCGCAGGGCACCGGCGGCGCCATGGTGAAGGCCGGCGGCGACACCTGGTTCTTCCTGACGGCAGACTACGCCTTCGGCCATGCGCTGGAGCGCGACGCCACGGCCGTGATCACCAAGGCCGGCGGCAAGGTCGTGGGTTCGGTGAAGACACCGTTCCCGGGCACCGACTTCTCGTCCTTCCTGCTCCAGGCGCAGGCCTCCAAGGCCAAGGTCATCGGGCTGGCGAACGCGGGCGGCGACACGATCAACTCGGTCAAGCAGGCGAGTGAGTTCGGCATCACCCAGGGCGGCCAGAAGCTCGCCGGCCTGCTCACCTTCATCAGCGACGTCAACGCGCTCGGCCTGCAGGCGGCGCAAGGCCTGGTCCTGACCGAAGCCTTCTACTGGGATCACGACGATCAGACCCGCGCCTGGTCGGAGCGCTTCGCCAAGCTCAACGGTGGCAAGAAGCCGACCATGGTCCATGCGGGCGTCTATTCCGGCATGCTGCACTACCTCAAGGCGGTCGAGGCCACGAAGAGCAAGGACAGCGCCACGGTCATGGCCAAGATGAAGGAAATGCCGACGGACGACCCGCTCTTCGGCAAGGGCACCATCCGCATCAACGGCCGCAAGGTGCACGACATGTATCTCTACGAGGTCAAGAAGCCCTCCGAGTCGAAGGGCCCGTGGGACTACTATAAGCAGATCGCCGTGCTGCCGGGCGAGCAGGCCTTCCAGCCGCTTTCCGAGAGCGAGTGCCCGCTCGTCAAGAAGTGAGCCACTGAAGCCCGGCTCGGCCGGGCTTCGAACCCTCCGACGTCATTCCGGGCCTGCGCTTCGCTGCGCCCGGAATGACGGACGAGGTTCCATGAAGACATCCAGATGATCTGAGCCCCGCATGTTCGAACTTCTTGGAGTCCCGCCCCAGGCGCTGTTCGGCCAGGTTCTTCTCGGCCTGATCAACGGCTCGTTCTACGCGATCCTCAGCCTCGGGCTGGCGGTGATCTTCGGGCTCCTGAACATCATCAACTTCACCCATGGCGCCCAGTACATGATGGGCGCCTTCGTCGCCTGGATGTGCCTGAACTATCTCGGCATCAACTACTGGGCAGCGCTGCTGCTGGCGCCGATCATCGTCGGTGCGACCGGTATCGCGATCGAGCGGCTGCTGCTCAAGCGCATCGCCCATCTCGACCATCTCTACGGGCTGCTGCTGACCTTCGGGCTGGCGTTGATCATCCAGGGCGTGTTCCGCAACTACTACGGCTCCTCAGGCCTGCCCTATGCCATTCCGCCGCAGCTCGCCGGCGGCCAGAATCTCGGCTTCATGTTCCTGCCGAACTATCGCGGCTGGGTGATCGTCGCCTCGCTCATCGTCTGCCTCGGCACATGGTTCCTGATCGAGAAGACCAAACTCGGCGCCTACTTGCGCGCCGCCACGGAGAACCCGACCCTGACCCAGGCGTTCGGCATCAACGTGCCGCTCCTGGTGACCCTGACCTATGGCTTCGGCGTTGCGCTCGCGGCCTTCGCCGGCGTGCTTGCAGCGCCGATCTACTCGGTCAATCCCAACATGGGCGGAGACCTGATCATCGTCGTCTTCGCTGTCGTCGTCATCGGCGGCATGGGCTCGATCATGGGTGCCATCGTCACCGGCTTCTCGCTTGGGGTGATCGAGGGCCTGACCAAGGTGTTCTACCCGGAAGCGGCCGCGACCGTGATCTTCATCATCATGGTGCTGGTGCTGCTGGTGAAGCCCGCCGGCCTGTTCGGCCGTCAGGCCTGACGCGAGCGAGGGACAATCTCATGACCGACCTTGCCTCGAGCGACACCCCGGCTGCCGCCGTCGTCACCGAGACCGACGACAGCACGGCGCGCCTGCACCGCAACCTGTTCATCGCCATCGCCGCGGTGCTCGTGGTCGCGCCCTTCGTCGCCTATCCCGTCTTCGTGATGAAGGTTTTGTGCTTCGCGCTGTTCGCACTCGCCTTCAACCTTCTCCTTGGGTATGGCGGGCTTCTTTCCTTCGGCCATGCCGCCTATTTCGGCATGGCGAGCTATGTCAGCGCCTACACCGCCAAGAACTGGGGCCTGACACCGGAGCTCGCGATCCTGCTCGGCACGGCAATCGCCGCCGTGCTCGGCACCGTCTTCGGCGCGCTCGCCATCCGCCGCCAGGGCATCTATTTCGCCATGATCACGCTGGCGCTCGCCCAGATGGTGTTCTTCTTCTCGCTGCAGGCGCCACGCTTCACCGGCGGCGAGGACGGCATCCAGGCGGTGCCGCGCGGTAAGTTCCTCGGCCTGATCAGCCTCGCCGACGACCGCGTGCTCTATTGGCTGGTGGCGGCGATCTTCATGATCGGCCTCTTGCTGATCTACCGCATCATCCACTCGCCCTTTGGCCAGGTCTGCAAGGCGATCCGCGACAACGAGCCCCGCGCCATCTCGCTCGGCTATCGCGCCAACCAGTACAAGTTGGCGGTCTTCGTGCTCTCGGCGACGCTCGCGGGGCTCGCGGGCGCAACCAAGGCGATCGTGTTCCAGCTGGCGTCGCTGACCGACGTCTACTGGTCGATGTCGGGCGAAGTCGTGCTGATGACGCTGGTCGGGGGCTTGGGCACCGTGTTCGGCCCGATCGTCGGCGCGCTCGTCATCGTCGCCATGCAGAACTACCTCGCCACGCTCGGCGCCTGGGTCACCGTCGTGCAGGGTGTGGTCTTCGTGGTCTGCGTGCTGCTTTTCCGCGAGGGCATCGTCGGCGTCATCGCCAAGGCGATCAAGAAGCCCCTCTGAGCCGGGACGGGGCCGTCACCGGATCAGCTTCGAGACCGGCCGGAACTGCGGATGCTCCGCCGTCCGCAGCCATTCGAACAGCACCATCTCGGTGGTGACGATCTCGGCGCCATGGCTCGCCATGCGGTTCAGCGCAATCGCGCGCGACTCCGGGACGCGCGAGCCGATCGCGTCCGCGGCGACGACCACCCGCTGGCGGCGATCGAGCAGGCTGAGCACGGTCTGGCCGACACAGACATGTGCCTCGCAGCCGCAGATAACCAGCCCATGATCTCCCGCTAAGGCATCGAGGAAGGCGGGCTCCGCGCAAGCGTCGAAACTCATCTTGGTGACGACCGGACCAGCCCCAGCAAGTTCCGGCACCGTCGTGCCCAGGCCGCGCGGATTCTGCTCCGTCAGAACCGCGGGGATATCGAGCAGGCGCGCCGCCTCGGCGAGACGGCCTGCATTGAGCAGCACCTTATCGCCGTCATGGATCGCCGGCATCAACCGCGTCTGGAAATCGATGACGACCAGCATCACATTCTCGGCGGCCAGCAGCGGCATCGCGAACCTCCTTTCGCCGTTTCCGGTTTACCCACCATAGCGCGCCTCGGCACCCTCAGCGTCAACCTGGCCGGTCACCCGCCGCGGGGTGCCGCTTGACTCGCTCCGGCGCGCCCACACGCCATCGACACGAATGAGGACGCGAGCGTTCCCCTTCGCGATCACGCTGCTGGTGCTCGCCGCCGCTCTCCCGATCTGGCAGAGCAGCCAGGCCGCCGTCGAGGCGGCATTGCCTGGGGACTCACCGAGGCACCGCCCGCCGCGTTGCGCGAGCTAGCCTAAAGAAGATCGCAGCCGCTCCGCCCCCATCGCAGAGCGGCCCCGACAACACGCGGCTGGCGCATGGCTCACGCCAGCACTAATTTCCGGCATTCTCAAAATGCAGATTGAAACACGGTTTCCATGGACAAGCGGCTCGACGCACCGGCCCAGGCCGCATCGCTGACACCTGCCGATATCCGCTCGATCTTGATCGGCGTCATGCTGGCGCTGTTCCTGGCCGCGCTCGACCAGACGATCGTCGCCACCGCGCTGCCGACGATCGGCCGCGAACTCAACGACGTCACGCATCTGTCCTGGGTCGTCACCGTCTACCTGCTGTCCTCGACCGCCGTGACGCCGCTCTATGGGAAGCTCGCCGATATCCACGGGCGGCGGGTGGTTCTGCTCTCCGGCATCGTCGTTTTCGTGATCGGGTCGATCGCCTGCGCGCTCGCACCGTCGCTCTGGCTGCTGGTGCTGGCGCGCTTCATCCAGGGGCTCGGCGGCGGCGGTTTGATCGCGCTTGCCCAGACCATCGTCGGCGACATGGTGCCGCCCAAGGAGCGCGGACGCTATCAGGTCTATTTCGCCAGCGTCTTCATGTCGTCCTCCCTCCTCGGCCCGGTCCTCGGCGGCGTGCTCGCGGAGCAGCTGAACTGGTCGGTGATCTTCTGGATCAACGTCCCGCTCGGCTTCGTGGCCTATTGGATGACGAGCTCGGCGCTGAAGCGCCTCCCGCGCCATGAGCGCCCCCACAAGCTCGACGTGCTCGGCGCCTTGCTAATGACGCTGGGAACCGTATCGCTGCTCCTCGCCCTGTCCTGGGGCGGCACCGCCTATCCCTGGCGCTCCCTGCCGATCGCCGGGCTGGTCGGCATATCCCTGGTGCTTTGGGCGCTCTTCGCCTGGCGGCTGCGGACGGCCGCCGAGCCGCTGATTCCGCTGGACCTGCTCGGCAACCGCGTCGTGCGGCGCGGCACCGTCGCAGCCGGTTTCGGCATGGGCACCTTCATCGGCCTGACGATCTATCTGCCGCTCTATTTCGAGACGGTGATGGGGATGAGCGCCACGCATTCCGGCCTCGGCCTGCTGCCGCTGACCTGCGGAACGGTGGTCGGCGCGTTGAGCTCCGGCCGGGCGATGTCGCATCTGACGAATTACAAGCGCGTGCCGCTGGCCGGCCTCTTCGTCGCGCTTGTCGGCACGGCCGGGCTGTCCGCCTTCTCGGGGCAGCTTCCGCTGTCGGCTTTCTCCGTGATCCTCGCCGTCGTCAGCATCGGCTTCGGCACGCTGCTGCCGGTCGCGACCGTCTCGATCCAGAATGCCGTGAACTCGCATCAGCTCGGCACGGCAACCGCAGTGGCCAACTTCTTCCGCCAGATCGGCGGCGCGCTCATCGTCGCGATCTTCGGCGCGATCGTGCTCGGCGGCGTCGGTGGCCCCTCCGCGCAGCTCTCGCCCGAGGCGCTCAAGCTCGGCACGGTCGATCGCGAGACGATGGTGACGCTGTTCCGCTATGTCTTCGGCGCAGCGAGCCTCGGCTTCGGCTGCGCCCTGATCTCGCTCGCCCGCATGAAACAACTCCCCCTGCGCGGCCGGGCGATCGAAGCGGCCGAGGCGGTCGGCGGCGAGTAGGGCCGGTATCGGATCGGATTGAAGCAACCTGAGCTGAAAACGGTCCCTGGCGGAACCGACAGCGCTGCTGCGCGTTGCCTTGTGCTTGTCATCTGCACGGGCCAGCATGCCACCATTCGCAGCAAGAGGTTCACGCCATGTCCGATCTCGTCGTCATCGTGTATCCGACCGAGGCCCGCGCCGAAGAGATGCGCCAGAAGCTCATCGGCCTGCAGAAGGAATATCTGATCGAGATCGGGGATGCCGCCATCGCGGTGATGCATGAAGACGGCAAGGTGAAGCTGAACCAGCTGCTCAACACCACTGCGATGGGCGCGCTCTCGGGCTCGTTCTGGGGGCTCCTGATCGGCGCGATCTTCCTGATGCCGATCTTCGGCGCGGCGCTCGGCGCGGCTTCCGGCGCGCTCGGCGGCGCCCTGACCGATTACGGCGTCGACGACAAGTTCATGAAGGATYTGTCGAGCAGCCTGCGGCCCGGCAATGCCGCGCTCTTCGTGCTGGTCAAGAAGGTGACAGGCGACAAGGTGCTGGAGGCGATCCGCGGCACGGGCGGCACCGTGCTCAAGACCTCGCTCGACCACACGCAGGAGCAGAAGCTGCGCGACGCACTGGCCGACGCCCATACGGCGACCCCGCCGGCCGCGGACTCGCCGCCCGAACCCTATCCGCAGGGAACCGGCGCGCCCTCGCCGGTGGGGTGAGGTATCCCGGCTTTCCGTCATTCTCGGGCGAAGCGGAGCCGACGCCCGAGAATCGCGTTGGTAAGATGCTCGGGTCAGGCCCGAGCATGACGCGTCGCGACCGACACGTCAGTCCCTGAGCAGTTCGTTGATGCCGGTCTTGGAACGGGTCTGGGCATCGACGGTCTTGACGATGACGGCGCAGGAAAGCGCCGGACCCGGCGTGCCGTCCGGGAAGGGCCTGCCCGGCAGCGAACCCGGCACCACCACCGAATAGGGGGGCACCTTGCCGATATGGACCTGGCCGGTGGCGCGGTCGACGATCTTGGTCGAGGCCGAGATGAAGACGCCCATCGAGAGCACCGAGCCCTCGCCGACGATCACGCCCTCGACGACCTCGGAACGGGCGCCGATGAAGCAGTTGTCCTCGATGATGGTCGGGTTGGCCTGCAGCGGCTCGAGCACGCCGCCGATGCCGACGCCGCCCGAAAGATGCACGTTCTTGCCGATCTGGGCGCAGGAGCCGACCGTCGCCCAGGTATCGACCATGGTGCCGCTATCGACATAGGCGCCGATGTTGACGAAGGACGGCATCAGCACGACGCCCGACGCGATGAAGGAGCCCTTGCGCGCGGCGGCCGGCGGCACGACGCGGAAGCCGGCGGCGCGGAAGCGGTTCTCGCCCCAGCCCTCGAACTTCGACGGCACCTTGTCCCAGAACACGCCCTCGCCCGGGCCGTTGGCGATAATCATGTTGTCGGTGAGGCGGAAGGAGAGCAGCACCGCCTTCTTCAGCCATTGATGCACGACCCAGTCGGCACCCTGCTTCTCGGCGACACGGGCCTGGCCGGCATCGAGCATCTCGATCGCCTGCTCGACAGCGTCACGCACGGCGCCTTTGGTCGAAACGCCGATCTCGGCCCGGTTCTCCCAGGCGGCGTCGATGGTGGCGGCGAGATCGGCGAGGGACATCGGGCAGCTCCGGCGCTTGGAAGGTCGCGGGAGCGATGGCGGATGAGGGGCGCTGCGTCAAGCCGCAGAGCGCCGGCGCAGCAGATAGGTATCCATGATCCAGCCGTGGCGGGCACGGGCCGCAGCCCTGACGCTGGTGATCTCGGCCGAGAGCTCGGCGAGCGACCCGGCACGCAGGATCTCGTCGGGCGTGCCGAGATAAGCGCCCCAGTAGATATCGAGTTCCGATGGATCGATCTTCGTGAAGGTCTGCTCACCGTCGAGCATGACGACGACGCTGTCTTGGTCGGCCGGGAAGCCTGCCGCCAGCCGGCGGCCGGTGGTGATCAGGATCGGCGCGCCGATCGTGTTGAGGGGGATGCGGTGGCGCGCAGCCAGCACCTGGATGCTGCTGATGCCGGGATAGACCTGCCAGTCAATGGCGAGGCCGGAGGCGGCGACGCGGTCCATGATGCGCAATGTACTGTCGTAGAGCGCGGGGTCGCCCCAGACCAGCAGCGCGCCGGTCTGCCCCTCGGCCAACTCGGCCTCGAACAACGCGCGGTAGCGCGTCGCGATGCGCTCATGCCAATCGTCGACCACGCCATGATAGTCGCTGCCGGCCTCGGCCCGGCGCGGGATGTCCACGGGAACGGTGCGGTAGCCCGGCTTGCGGATGAAGCGCGTGCAGATGCCTTCGCGCAGGGCCCGCAGCGCCGCCTTCTCCTCACCCTTGTCGGGGATGAACAGGACATCGGCGCGGTTCAGCGCCTCGATCGCCTCGACCGTCATATGGTCGGGATTGCCGGCCCCGATGCCGATGATGAGGATGTTGCGCATGCCGCTCCGAGGGTTCGCAGCGGCTTAGCATGGCCTGTTAGGGAAATGCGAGATCAGGCCCGGCCGAGCACGGCCATGCCGGCGAGGCTCGGCTGGGGAGCTGGCGTTGCGCTTAACGCCAGCGCCGTCTGACGCGCCTCCAGATCCGCCTGGAGGCGCGGCCGCCAGCCGCAAGGGCATGGCTGATCGCCGCAATGAGCATCCGCCACCTCTCTGTAGACAGAACCGACCGCCTGCGCCGCCAGCTCGATCAGGGTGAGAGGCGGCAGCCGAGTATCGTGGAGCGCCATGCAAAAAGCCGTCAGCACCGCCCGCCGGATCCTGCCCGGGCGGTTTCCAACGATTCTGCGCTCCCCTGATCAAGCCGCACGATCGAGCCCCTTCATGGCGGCATGGAGGCGGCTCGGTGGCCCCTGTTCGGGCAATGTGACGCCAAGCAGATCGACGAGGCGCTGCATGCGCGGCGGGAGTGCCGCATCGGCGGCAAGATCGCCCGGCCCCTTGGCGAGAGCGAGCGCGCGGCGCAGCTCCGGCCGGCTCGCGCCGGTGCGGACGATTTCTTGAATGATGATCTTGTCGATGCGGCCGATTGCGGCCGCGACATCGACCTCGGTGACTCCACCCATTCCGGTCCTCCGTCGGTTGATTCACTGATCGCGGCAGAGAGATAGGCAGTCAGGCGATTCGACGCAACCCTTTGTTATTAATACGTAAATAGAACTATTCGAAGGTAACGGGCCACTCTCGCCCGCGAGCGTGACCGGAAAATGACGCCGCCGGCTCAGGGCTCGCGGACGATCTCCAGCCGGGCGCCATGGGCCGGATCGACGTCGAGCACAGCGTCGTCCGGCCCATAGAAGGAAATCGCATAGGCGCCCTGGCCACGGGCGATGAGATGCGCCGCTGGGGCGGCTGCGGCCGCCGCACGCGGCTCCACCAGCGAGAGGGTCTGTCGCTCGATACGGAACTGGGCGAGACCGAAGCCGAGTCCGGGAACGCTGCCGGTTGCGATGGGTTCGCGGCCGAGCAGAGCACGATAGCGCGCCGTCGAACCCGCGAGGTCCTGAACGGCAACCGTGACGCCGGCGACCCCGGTGACGCCGTTCGGGTGACGACGTGCGGCACCGGTCGGGACGCGCAGATCGCGCGCGGTGACGTCGGTGACGAGGAAGGGAATGTCCGGCTCGGGCGGGCGTGCCGAGCGCCAGGCGAGGCGCGTGCCGTCCGGCTGGAGCCGGCCGCCCTCGATCGGGCCGTCCATGACGATGCCGGCGGCGCGGGCGCGGGCGAGATCGGCCTCGAAGTCATCCGGCAGCACCGCGTAGTCGACGAGGCCGGGCCCGGCGCTATCGAGCACCTGCCACCAGCGGAAACCCGGCACCGGCCGCGGGAAGGCGATGATCTCGAGATAGGCGCCGTCCTCGAACACGACGAGCGCATTGCGCGAGCCCCGCGGATGCTCGCCGCCCGGCAGCACGGTGAAGCCGAGGGCGGCGTAGTCCCGCATGGCCGCATCGAGATCGGCGACGGCGATGACGATATGGTCGATCGAAAGCGGCATGGCTGTCGTCCTGCGATGCGGTGATCAGTCGCTCTGCGCGATGGCTTCGATCCTGGCCATGCCGCCAAGCTGGCGGGCAAAGCTCGCCCAAACCTTGCGGGCGCCGTCCTGCCAGCCGGCGCGGTCCTCGGCCGGCACGGTCCTGCCGCCTTCGGAAGCGGCCTTGGCCATAGAGGCGGCCTCGTCAGCCAGCATGAGCTCGTCGAAATAGGCGGTTCCCTCGGCCACAGCTGCGGCCAACGCCTCGCGGTCGGACGGCGTCAGCGCCTTCCAGAACGGCGCGGCGAACATCACGACGCCGCTAGCCCAGATATGGCCGGTCTCGATCAGGACCGGCACGACCTCATGCAGCCGGAAGCCGACATAGGCGGATTTGGTCAGGTCCATGCAGTCGACCACGCCAGTCTTCAGGGCGTTGTAGGTCTCGGGGATCGGGATCGGCGTGGGATAAGCGCCGAAGCCGGACCAGAGCGCGGTGTGGAGCGGGCTCTGAATGACGCGAATGCGCTTGCCCTTGACGGAAGCGGGCGTCGTCAACGGCTCCTTGGCGAGGAGATGGCGGGCGCCGTAGTTGATGAAGCCCGGCACGATGAAGCCCTGCGCCTCGTAGCGCGCCTTGAGCTCGGCCCCGAGCGGGCCGGCCAGAACCCCTCCGAGATGGTCGCGATCCCGGAAAAGGAAAGGCAGGTCGAGGATCTGCCCCTCCGGCACCCAGCCGGACAAGGATGAGACTGTCGAGAGCGCCGCCTGAATGGAGCCAAGGCGTAAGCCCTCGGCGACCTCTTTTTCGCCGCCGAGCGCGGCATTGGGCACGATCCGCAGATCGAAGCGCCCCGGCGCCGTGCGCGCCAGGATCTCGGCGACGCGCCGCCAGATCTTGGTCTCCGGCTTGTCCTCTCCGAGCAGCGAGGCGACGGTGACCGGCCGGCCGGCGGCAAAGGCCCGCCCGCTTCGCAAAATAGCGGGCGCGGCGAGGGAGCCGGCGGCGAACTGGCGGCGGGTGATCGGCAAGGGTGTGCCTCCTTCAGCGCATGCCGCGGGATCGCGCGAAACGCGCCCCACGGCAAGAGGCGCGCGCGGTTCAGGCCGGGAAGGCGCCCTCGAAGGCGGTCGCCGAGATCGGGTTGCGCTGGCTGGGCGTCTCCCGCGCCTGCAAGGCTTCCGGCAGCTGCGCCTTGTCGCCGGGCTTGCCGATCGCGACCGCCGCCTCGACGCGGTAGCCAGCAGGCACCTTAAGCTCTGTCAGCGCACGCGCACGGTCGAAGCCGACCATGCCATGCGCCTGCCAGCCCAGCCGCACGGCCTGGAGGGCCAGATTGGCCCAGGCGGCGCCGGCATCGAAGGAATGGCTGTAGGACGGCACTTCCTCGGCCTTGCCAGGCACCGCCATGGTCTCCTTCGAGACGACAACGACAAGGGCCGCGGCGTTCTTCGCCCAGGACTGGTTGAACGCGTTGAGCAGGCCGAGCAGCGTCTGCCAGTGTGCCGTGCCACGGCGGGCGTAGACGAAGCGCCAAGGCTGGGAGTTGTAGGAGGATGGCGCCCAGCGCGCCGCCTCGAACAGTGCCTTCAGCTCAGCTTCGGAGATGACCTCGTCGGTGAAGGCGCGCGGCGACCAGCGCTCGAGAAAGAGCGAGTCGATCGCGTGATCGGCGGTGCGGCTGTTGGCAATACTGGTCATCGGAAATCCTGACGGCATGAACGAAACCCGGCACGAGATGCACCACCGCCGGAGCGCCCGCGGGGCCCCCGGCAGGATCGGCATAGGCGAAGGAGGGGTCAAGGAAAGGAAAAACCTTAAGAAGACCCGTTTCGGCAACGCGTTACTTGCCTGGCAGCGCGGCGGAGAACGATGCCGCTTTTGCATGGATTCCGGGGAATGCGGTGTCACTCTTGCGTGATATGCAGGGCGGACCGATCTGCCAGATCGCGGCGGCCAGCGGAGACGACGATGACGGACACCCACGAAATTGCTTCCGGCCGGCTGCGTGCGACGATCCGGGCACAGGGCGGCGAAATGATCGCGTTGTCCGATGCCAACGGGCCGCTGCTCTGGCATGGCGGGCCGGAATGGCCGCGCCATACACCCGTGCTTTTCCCCATCGTCGGGCGGCTCACCGACGACACGCTGATCCTAGGGGGCCAGTCCTATCATCTGACGCAGCACGGCTTCGCGCGCGACAGCCTGTTCCAATGGGTCGAACGAGCGGCGGACCGCGCCGTGCTGGAATTGCGGGAGAGCGCTGAGACGTTGGCACGCTACCCGTTCCGCTTCGTATTGCAGATGATCTACGAGCTCGCCGACGACAGGCTTTCGGTGACGACGCGCGTCACCAACCCGGCCGAGACGAAGCTGATCTGCGGCGTCGGCGCCCACCCCGCTTTCCTCTGGCCCTTGGCGGAGAGCATCGCGAAGGAGGCCCACCGTCTCAGCTTCATGCACGCCGAGCCCGGACCGGGCCTGGGCGTCGAAGGCGGGCTGCTCGGCGCGCCGATCCCCTTGCCTTTCGACGGCACCGAGCTGCCGCTCGCGGAGGCGCTGTTCGCCAACGATGCGATCGTGATCCCGGACGTCGCCAACAGCTCCGTGCGCTTTGCAGCCTTTGACACGGCCGGGCGCGAGGTTCGCGCCCTTACCGTGAGCTGGGAGGGCTACAAGGACCTCGGCATCTGGTCGAAGCCGACCGGCGCCCCCTTCATCTGCATCGAGCCCTGGTTCAGCATGGCGAGCCCCGTTGGCTGGCAGGGCGAGTTCGCGGAGAAGCCGGGCATCCTGACGCTGGCGCCGGGCGAAAGCCGCGATTTCGTCTGGCATGCCACGCCGCATTTCATCCCGACGGCTTCGCCAGCTTGAACGCCCCCGGCGCTATTTCTTCTCGATGTTCCAGAACAGCATGACCGGCGCCGCCAGCACGCCGGCGACATTCGTGCGGCGGGCATAGGGCTGATCGAACTGGCCGAGCACACGATAGGGCTGCACCTCGGCAAGACGCTTGTGCAGCGCTTCGAGCGCGATCTTGCGGCTGGCGTCATCGGGCGCATCGACGAAGGCGCCACGCAGCTTCTCGGCTTCAGCATCGCAAGGCCAGCCCGCCCAGGCGCGCTCGCAGGCCATGTTGGTGCCGATATTGGTCAAGGGCGACTGCATCGTCGCGCCAGAGGCATAGGTGACGAAGAGGTTCCAGCCACCCTGATCCGGCGGATTCTTGTTCTGCTGGCGCGTGGTGACGGCACCCCAATCCGCGAACTGCACGTCGACATTGAAGCCGACTTCCTTCAGCGAGGCGGCGGCAACCTCGGCCATGCGGCCGATCGGCGCGATGTCGTTGCTGGTCGAGAGAACCAGCTTCTCGCCCTTGTACCCGCTCTCCTTGAGCAGTTGCCGCGCCTTCGCCAGATCGGGCTTGGCGTAGCCTTCCGCACCGGCCTCGATGCCGTTCGGGCCGCCGCAGACGAAATAGGCGTTGCAGCGCTTCCACCATTCTTCATCGCCGAAGCCGGCGGCGAGGAAATCGGCTTGATCAGTGGCATATGCCAGAGCGAGCCGGGCCTTCGGATTGTCGAAGGGCGGGTAGAGGTGGTTCGGCCGCAGCATCACCTGATTGGCGAGGTTGGAATAGCGCTCGACCTTGACCTGATTGTTGGCCGAGACAACCGGGATCAGGTCCTGGCTCGGCTGCTCCCAGATGTCGATCTCGCCGGTCTGGAGCGCCGCGGCGGCGGTGGCGGCATCGGGCATGATCAGCCATTCGACGCGGTCGACCTTGACGACACGGCCACCTGCGAGGCCGTCGGCAGGCTCGGAGCGGGGCACATAGTCGGGATTGCGGTCGTAGACGATCTTCGAACCGCTGCGCCATTCCGCGCGGTTGAAGGTGAAGGGGCCGGAGCCGACCGTCTCGGTGATCGGCTTCATCGGGTCGCTCTTGGCATCGGCCTCGCGCATGATGACCGGGATCTGGCCCACAGCCGAGCCGAGCGCGAACGGCACCAGCGCCAGCGGCCGCTTGAGCTTCAACTTGAAGGTCCTGTCGTCGACCGCCTCCATGCCTTCGGTGTACTCGCCGAGCTTGCCTCCGATGGTGTCGCGCTTCATCCAGCGGGCGAGCGAAGCGATGACGTCCTTGGTGGTCACCGGCTGGCCGTCATGAAACTTCAGGCCGGGGCGCAGCGTAAAGCTCCAGCTCAGCTTGTCCGGCGCGGTCTCGAAGCTCTCGACCATCTGCGGCTTGGGCTGGAGGTTCGAATCCCAGGCGAAAAGCGTCTCGTAGATCATCAGCCCGTGCATGCGGGTGATGACGATCGAGGCTGCGACCGGGTCGAGCGTCTTGAGATCGGCATGCGGCGCGACACGCAGCACGCGGTTCGCAGCGGGCTGCGCCTGCGCGGCCGCCGGCAAGGGCAGCAGCGCGGATGCCGTCAAAAGCAGCGCGGCAGCGAAACGGGGCAATTGCATCGGGACGTCCTCCTCAATCGTCATCAACCCAGTTGCATCGCCCACGCGGAGCGGTGTCAGCCGACGCGTTTCAGTTGCAAAATCCTTGCCCTGTGCCCGGCGACCTGCAAGCCGCCGGCGCCATCGAGCCAGAGGCAGGGCCGCGAGCGCCAGGGGCCGTGCAGCAGATCGGCCAGCGCGCGGCCGTTCGGCAGCGGCGTCAGTCGCGAGACTATGCCGCCCGAGGGCCAGGGCATCAGCGCGGTGCCGTCGGCGCGCACCTCGATCTCGGTGCCGAAATGCGGATCGCGCCAGTGGCCCACGAGCCGGGCATCGAGTGCCGCATCGGCGGGGACGCGCCGCAGCGAACGCTGCACGCCGCCGATTGAGCCGGACAGGCGGTCAGCCCCCTCCTGCCGGAGACGGATATCGAGATAAGCCGGCAGGCTGCGCAGCCCGCCTGTGCCGTCCCTCACGAGGCGCTCATAGCCGCCCATGAAGCTGATCGAATCCGGCGTGAGTTCCGCCCAGAACGGACCTTCTTCGGCGGCGAAGAGGCCGGCGGGCGCGTCGGCCGGCACGGGCAGTTCCTGCCCGAGCAGCGCCGCCAGCACCGTCATGGCCGGCCAGAGCGCTTCTTCCTCGCGATTGGTCAGCACGACGACGCCGGCACCGTGGGCCGGCGCCATCAGAAAGTGGTTGCGATAGCCTGTGAGCGAGCCGCCATGGCCGACGATCTCGGTCTCGCCGAGGCGGCTGCAAACGAGCCCGAACCGGTAAACGCTCTCGCTGCCATCCGCGAAATGGCGCGGTATCGTCAGACGTTCGAGCGTGCCGGCGAGCGGTCCGCGCCCCGCCAGCAAGCCGGAGGCCCAGCCGGCAAGATCGGCAGCGGAGCCGGCGATGCCGCCGGAAGCCGAGAAATGGAAGCCGTAATGGCCGCGCCGCCAGCTTTCACCATCACGCCAATAGCCCGTGGCCAGGCCCGGCACGATCTCCGCGCTGTCATAGGGCAGCCGGAAGGCGAGGCCGAGTTCGCCCGACAGCTCCGCGACGATGTCAGCGTAGGGCCTGCCCGTGACCCGCTCCAGAATGCGCTGTCCGAGCCGCCAGCCGGTGTTGGAATAGGCCATCTCCGTGCCGGGCTCGGCACTCAGCGACGGGAAGCGGCAGGCGAGCGCGAAGACCTCGTCGGCGCTCAGCGTCGCCGTGAAGGGCACGCCCTGCTGCCAGAAGGCCTCCATCATGTCCGGCAGGCCGGCGGTCATGTCGAGGGCGCGGCCGAGCTCTACTTCTGCGAGCGGCGCCGACAATTCGGTCAGCCAGTGACCGAGCGGGGCATCGAACGGCACACCCGCACGCAGCAGCGCGACCGCCAGCACATGCTTGCTGATCGAGGCGAAGCGGTTCGGCGTCTGCGGCGTGAAGGGCAGCTGATAGTCGATGCTGGCGAGACCGCCGGCAAAGGCCTCGCGCACGCCGTCGCGATCGAACAGCACGACGGCGCCGCCGGGACCGGCCTCGCGCTGCCAGCTAGCGACAATTTCGTTCGCGCACGCAGCGGCGCGCATCCAGTCCAAAGCCATCCGGCTTGTCCTCAGGCTCGCGGGGCTTCGCCGACCAGATTGCGCAGCGCCCGCATGAAGACGCGCGCTCCGGTGTCGATCGCATCGTCCGGGAAGTCGTAATCGGGGTTGTGCAGATGGGCGGTATCGCCCGAGCCGAGCAGGAACATCGCCGACTTGGCCTTGCGGCCGAACAGGCCGAAATCCTCCGAACCGCGGGACGGCTTGGTCGGGCCGTGCGGCACCTTCTCCTCGTCCATCGCCCGGCGCAGCATCGCGACCGCCTCGGGCTCATTCTCGCAGTGGTGGAAGATGTCGTGATAGCTCATCTCGGCGTCGAGGCTGCCGGCGGCTGCGACCTCGCGCACCAGCGCCTCGGCCTTTTCGCAGAGCGCGCCCATCTGCGCGTCGTTGACGGTGCGAAGCGTCACCCAAAGCTCGCCACGGCCGGGCGCGATGCCGAAGGCCGGCTCGCCGATCCCGGCATGCGTCACGGTGACGAGCGTGAAATTCGCGTCGAGTTCGCCGCCCGGGCCGAGCGCCGTCAGCTCGGGGATGAGGCGGGCGATGGCGGGAGCCGGCGAGCGGCCGTGCTCCGGTGTCGAGGCATGCGAAGTCTCGCCGTTGAGCACGATCCTGAGGCCGCGCGAGGCGCAGTTGGCGGCGCCTTCCGAGATGCGGGCATGGCCGACCGGGACACCCGGGCGATTATGCAGGGAGAAAGCGTAGTCCGGCGCGATCTCGGGGAATTTCGGGTCGGCGATCACGGCGGCAGCGCCGGCTCCGGTCTCTTCCGCCGGCTGGAACAGCAGGATGGCGCGGCCGCGCTTGGGCGGATTGCGGTGAAGCCCGCGTGCCAGCCCGGCGAGGATGGTCATGTGACCGTCATGGCCGCAGAGATGGCCCTTGCCGGGAATTTCGGAGCGGTGGTCGCTGGTCGAGAGCTCCTCGATCGGCAGCGCATCGAGCTCGGCGCGGATCAGCACGGTCGGGCCGGGCTCGGCGCCCTCATAGATCGCGGCGACGCCGTGGCCGCCGAGTTCGGTGACAATGCGGTCGGGCCGGGTCGGCTCCAGAAACGCGACGATGGTGGCAGCGGTCTCGCGTTCCTCGCCCGAGATCTCGGGCCTGCGATGCAGCCGATGCCTGAGATCGACGAGATCGACCATATCGCTGTTGGTCAGGAACACGGATGAGCCTCCCGGGCTGTGGCCGGCGCGTGTGCCGGCTCTTTCCCGCAGAGGTTCGACAATTCATCCGCTTCGGCAACCCGCGTCGTCGCCGGGGGCGGCATGCGCGAGCGCGATGCCGGCCAGAATCAATTGCCGAGCTCGGCCTCGACCTCTGCGTCGAAGGCCTGCGCCAGCATGGCGCGACAAGCCTCGGCCTGCGCGCGGGCGGCGTCGAGCGCGATGTGCGGCATGATTTCCGCGAGATCGCGGAGCGCAAAATCGACAGCCGAAAGCAGACCGAGCACGGGCTCGGGCGCGGCTGGTGGCTGTTGCGGGCGACGGAACGCGATGACCTGACCCATAGGCATACTCACACTGAAGGCGAATCGGCGTTCAGTGTGCGGGCCCAAGCTTCAGAAAGTGGTTAACGGCAAAATTGCGGCAGAGAGACCGCGTCAACCATAGCCGTGCAGGCTCGCGCCGTGGCGCTTCAGCCAGGCCTCCGCCTCCTCGGTATGCGGGCAGAGCTTGTGGGTCAGCGCCCAGAAACGATGCGAGTGGTTCATCTCCTTGAGATGCGCCACCTCATGGGCTGCGAGATAGTCGAGCACCGAGGCCGGCGCGAGAATCAGCCGCCAGGAGAAGTTCAGATGTCCCTGCGAGGAGCACGAGCCCCAGCGGCTCGTGGTGTCGCGGATGGTGATCTTGCGGGCGGGGATGCCGAGCGCAGCAGTGTGGCGCCGCACCGCCTTCTCCAGATCCTCGAGCGCGAGCCGCCTGAGGAAATCCTTGACCCGGCGCGCGACATGGGCCGCCTCGCCCGCGACCGCGATGATGGGGGCGCCGTCCTTGTCCTGCGTCGCCTGCGTCAGCCCGCGGGCCTTCGACCAGTGGACGATCCGATGGGGCACGCCGCGCAACGGCACAACCTGCCCCGGCTCGAACGGCACCGCCAACGGGCGCTTCGCGACACGCGCGGCGATCCAGCCGCCATGATTCTCGGCAAAGGTACGCCCCGCAGCGAAGTCGACCCGTTCGGGCAGGGTCAGGGTGATCTCTCCGGTCGCTTGCGAGACGCGCAGCGTCATCCGCCGCGCATTGGCGCGCCGCTTGATCGATACGGGATAAAGCGTGCCGGCATGCCCGACCTCAATCCGGTCGGGGTCCGGCTGGCGCCTGAACAGGGAGATGCGCATCGCCTACGATTGTGCGGGATTCGCGAGCGATGGGAAAGAGCGGGGCTGCTGCGCCCCGTCAGCCGACGACCTTCAGAGCCTTGCGCTGCTCGTCCGCGCTCTCGCTGCGACGGCTCTTGGCCGCCTCCATGTCGAGGCTGACCATGAAATCGGAGATGCGGGGCTGGATCTCGGAGCGGAAGCGCGAGCCATTGAAAACGCCGTAATGACCAACCTTCGGCTGGAGATAATGGACGCGCTTCTCGGCGGGGATGTTGGCGCAGAGATCATGCGCCGCCTGGGTCTGTCCGACGCCGGAGATGTCGTCGTTCTCGCCCTCGACCGTCATCAGCGCGACGCGGCGGATAGCCTTGAGGTCGACAGGCTTGTCGCGATGCATCATCTCGCCCTTGGGCAAGGCGTGCTTGACGAAGACGGTGTCGACGGTCTGGAGGTAGAACTCCGCCGTCAGGTCCATCACGGCGAGGTATTCGTCGTAGAACTCGCGGTGCTTCTCGGCCGAATCGCCGTCCCCGCCGACAAGATGCTTGAACATGTCGTAATGGGCGGTGACGTGGCGGTCCATGTTCATCGCCATGAAGCCCGAGAGCTGCATGAAGCCCGGATAGACCTGCCGGAACGCTCCCATATGCGGGAAGGGAACGACGGTGATGCAGTTGCGGCGGAACCAGTCCGTGCCGCGCTCCATCGCGAGCTGGTTCACGGCGGTCGGCGAGCAACGGGTATCGATCGGCCCGCCCATCAGCGTCATCGAGCGCGGAGCGCAGGGATCGCTCTCGGCCTCCATGCGGGCGATCGCGGCAATGACCGGCACGGAAGGCTGGCAGATCGCCATGACATGGGTGTCCGGCCCCAGCGTCTGCAGCATGGCGATGACGTAATCGATATAATCGTCGAGATCGAAGCGGCCCTCCGTCAGCGGCACCAGACGCGCGTCGGTCCAGTCGGTGATGTACACCTCATGGCCGGGCAGGAAGGCCTCGACCGTGCCGCGGAGCAGCGTGGCGTAATGGCCCGACATCGGCGCCACCATCAGCACCTTCGGCTGCGGCTTGCGCCGGCCCGCGATCTTCCGGTCGAAATAGACGAGCTTGCCGAAGGGGCGTTCCCAGACGACCCGCTCCTCGACCGAGACCTTGACGCCGTTGATCGTCGTCTCGTCGAGACCGAAGGCCGGCTTGCCATAGCGACGCGTGGCGCGCTCGAACAATTCGCAGGAGGCCGCGACCGTACGCCCGAAAGGCGTATAGGTCAGCGGATTGGCCGGGTTCTTGAAGGCGAGGTGCATGGCGTCGGAGACCCCGCGCACCGGGCTCACCATCATGTGAACCGCTTCGTAGGCATGATAGGCAAACGACATTGTGTCCCCGTACATGCGATCGCGTGTCCTTCTGGCGACGCAGCAAGGAATGATGCGCCGCAATAACGCAGCTTACGTTGATTTTGTTCTCATTCAACCCAGCTAAAGGCTAAGATTCTCCTGCCATGTGGATGAAACCGTCATTCCCGCTCGCGGCGGGAGCCGCGCAGAAGGCCGATCAGCGGTGAGCGCCTCGGACCTCTCGACACCTCTTCTCGCCCGCACGGGCCGCCATCTGCGGCTCGACACGCTGGTCAGGCTGCGCTGGCTCGCCATCGCCGGCCAAAGCGCGGCCGTCGCCGGCGTGCATTTCGGCCTCGGTTTCCCCCTGCCCTTCGGCTGGTGCTTCACGATCATCGCCGTTTCGGCCGGGCTCAATATCGCGCTGCGGGTCCGCTTTCCGCTCAGCCATCGGCTGCAGGATGGCTCGGCGACCGCGCTGCTCGGCTTCGACATCGCCCAGCTTGCGGCCCTGCTCTTCATGACCGGCGGGCTGCAGAACCCGTTCGCAATCCTGTTCCTCGCGCCGGTGATGATCTCGGCGACGGCGCTGCCGCCGGAACGCACCCTGCTGCTCGGCCTGCTGGCGATCGTCCTGGCGACCCTGCTCAGCCGCTTCCACCTCCCGCTGCCCTGGGCGGGCGAGGATCGGCCTGTGCTGCCGCCCTTCTATCAACTCGGCAACTGGGTCGCGCTCGTGCTCGGCCTCGCCTTCACCGGCATCTATGCTTGGCGAGTCGCCAAGGAGGCGCGCGACCTCTCCGACGCGCTCGCTGCGACCGAGCTCGTGCTGGCGCGCGAGCAGCACCTGTCCCAGCTCGACGGGCTCGCCGCAGCAGCAGCCCATGAGCTCGGCACCCCGCTCGGCACCATCGCGCTGGTTGCCCGCGAACTCACCCGCCTCGCCCCGCCGGATGGCGAGATGGCCGAAGACATTGCACTACTGCGCGAGCAGGTCGAGCGTTGCCGCGGCATTCTCGGCAAGCTCTCCAGCCTGCAGGACGACGATGCCGGCCCGCTGGACCAGCTGACCCTCCGGCTGCTGATCGAGGAAGCGGCCGGGCCGCAGCGGCCCTTCGGCGTGCCCTTCGAGATCAGCATGACCGGCGACAAGCCGGAACCGGTCTGCCGGCGCAACCCCGGCATGATCTACGGACTCGGCAACATCGTCGACAATGCGGTCGATTTCGCACGCTCCACCGTCGCGATCACGGCCGAATGGACGCAAAGCCGCGTCGTGCTGACGATCGCCGACGACGGCCCGGGCTTCCCGCCGGATGTGCTGATGCGGGCGGGCGAGCCTTATCTGTCGCGGGGCTCGGCAGAGAACCGTGCCGGCGGCGGGCTCGGGCTCGGCCTCTTCATCGCCAAGACGCTGCTCGAACGCGGCGGCGCGACGCTGGAGTTCTCGAATCGCCCTGCCCCTTCGAGCGGCGCCTCGATCCGCATCGTCTGGCCCCGCGACATTTTTGAAGCGGACCTGCCCGCCATGGGGGGTACCAAGCCGGAAGCATCGGCATTACATGAGCTTAGCTGACCGCAAGCCCGAACGGGCGTGCGGCCGGCGTTTCGAAACCTCACTTCGCGCCACCGCAGCGCGCATGGACAAGCGGTCAGGAGATCAAAATGCAGGACGCGCCGAGCGAGACCGACAGGCCCGAAAACACGGACATGTCGTTGCTGCTGGTCGATGACGACAAACCATTCCTCACCCGCCTCGCCCGCGCCATGGAAGGCCGCGGCTATATCGTTCGCACGGCCGACAGCGTCGCCGCCGGAATCGCGGCGGTCGAGCAGGCCGCACCCGCCTTCGCGGTGATCGATCTGCGTCTCGGTGACGGCAATGGGCTCGACGTGATCGCCCGGCTCAAGGAGCGCCGGCCGGGAGCCCGCGGGGTGGTGCTGACCGGCTATGGCAACATCGCCACCGCTGTCAGCGCCGTGAAACTCGGCGCCTTCGACTTCCTCGCCAAGCCGGCCGATGCCGACGAGATCCATGCCGCACTTGCCGCCGCGCGCGACGCCCGGCCCCAGCCGCCGGAAAACCCGATGTCGGCGGATCGCGTGCGCTGGGAGCATATCCAACGCGTCTACGAGCTGTGCAGCCGTAATGTCTCGGAGACGGCGCGCCGCCTCGGCATGCACCGGCGCACGCTGCAGCGCATCCTGGCCAAGCGCGCTCCACGCTGATTCGACGACCTACAGAAGAAAGCCCGCCGGATGGCATGTCCGGCGGGCTTTCGCTTGTTCGTGAGTTTTCCCTGGCTCAGGTCGCGCAGGCGGGAACGATGCGGGCCGCGCGCCGGTCGAGCGCCACCGCGAAGACGGCGAGGCCGAGCGCGACCAGTGGAACCACAGCCGCGATCGGCGCGATGGCGCCATAGCCCAGTCCCTGCGTGATGACCGCGCCGCCAAGCCAGGCGCCGAAGGCATTGCCGAGGTTGAAGGCGGCGATGTTCAGGCTCGATGCCAGCCCCTGCCCGGCGCCACCGGCCTGCTGCAGCACCCACATCTGCAGCGGGGCTACAGTGGCGAAGGCGGCTGCGCCCAGGGCGAAGGCCGCGATGACGGCTCCGATCCGGCTGTGGAACCCGAAGGTCGAGGCGAACATCACCGCGGTCAGCAGCGCGATGGTTCCGATCAGGGCCGGTGCCAGAGCCCGGTCGGCCCAGCGCCCGCCGAGCAGGTTGCCGATGACGAGCCCGGCGCCGAAGACGAGCAGGATAGGCGAGACCGCCCCCTCGCTGTAACCGGCGAGCTCGACGAGGATCGGCTGGATGAAGGTGAAGACCGCGAAGATGCCGCCGAAGCCGAGCACCGTCATGACCAGGCCGAGCTGGACCTGCGGCCGCGTCAGAACCTTGAACTCCTCGGCAAGCGAGCCGGGGATGATGCGCTCGCGGTCCGCAGGGACGAGCGCGGCAAGGACGACCAAGGCGACAAGGCCGATCGCGCTCACGGCCCAGAAGGTCGAACGCCAGCCGAAGGCGAGGCCGAGCCAGGAGCCGAAGGGCACGCCGAGCAGGGTCGCAAGTGTGAGCCCGGTGAACATCAGGGCGATGGCCGAAGCCTTGCGTTCCGGCGCGACGAGACTCGTCGCGACGAGCGAGCCGACGCCGAAGAAGGTGCCGTGGGCCAGCGCGGTGACGATGCGGGCCGACATCAGCCAGGCGAAGCTCGGCGCCAGTGCGGCGGCGAGGTTGCCGAGAGTGAAGATCGCCATCAGCACCAACAGCGTCGTCTTGCGTGGCAGGGAGCGGGTCGCAATCGTCAGGACGGGTGCGCCGACGAAGACGCCGAGCGCATAGCCGGTCATCAGCAGGCCCGCGAGCGGCACGCTGACGCCGAGATCGCCGGAGACCTGCAGCAGCAGGCCCATGATCACGAATTCGGTGACGCCGATGCCGAAGGCACCGACGGTAAGGGCATAAAGGGCAACGGGCATGGGATGCCTCCGGGAACTTGTTCGGGCCCGGAGATAGCGCCGCGAAGGCTTGTGAATTAGACTACAGCAAAGATCAGCAATTGTGAGTTGAATTCACGATGCCGCGCTCCGAGATCAACCGTTCCGGCGAAATGGAAGTCTTCGCCCGCGTCGTCGAGCTCGGCGGCTTCTCGCCGGCGGCGCGTGCGCTCAGAATGACTCCCTCGGCGGTCAGCAAGCTCGTCGCGCGGCTGGAGGCGCGGCTCGGCGTCCGGCTGATCGTACGCTCGACCCGCAAATTCATGCTGACCGAGGAAGGCACGACATTTCATGAGCGGACGCTGCGCGTACTCGCCGAACTCGACGAGGCGGAGCGGGCGGTCGCAGCCTGCCAGATCCCGCGCGGCCGGCTGCGCGTCAACGCCAATGTCGCGGTCGGCTGGCATTTCCTGCTGCCGCTGGCACCGCGCTTCATGGCGGCCCATCCCGGCGTGCAGCTCGACATCACCATCACCGATCAGGTCATCGACCTGGTGGATGAACGCGCCGACGTCGCGATCCGCGTCGGGCCTATGCGCCCGTCGCAACTGATCGCGCGCAAGCTCGGCGAGAGCCCGACGGTCATCGTCGGCGCCCCGTCGTATCTGGCACGGCATTCGGCGCCGTCGTCGCCTGCCGACCTCGCCGCGCACGACCTGATCACCTTCAACTTCGCGCGCCTCCGCGACGAATGGCCGTTCAGAATCGACGGCGAACGGGTCTACCTGCCGATGCATGGCAAAGTGCTGATCGGTGATGGCGAGAGCGCCCGGCGCCTGGCCGTCGCGGGCCAGGGCCTCACCAGGCTGGCGCTATTCCACGTCGCCGCCGACATCGACTCAGGCGCCCTCGTGCCCGTGCTGCAGGAGTTCAACCCCGGCGATGTCGAGGAGATCAACGCCGTCTATGTCGGCCCTGGCGGGCGTCTGCCCGCCCGGGTACGTGCCTTCATCGATTTCCTGGTCGCCGAAATCGACCTGCGCCGTTTCGCCAAGCCACTGGAGCCGACAAAGGCCCAAGCAGGGCGGGAGCCCGTCTCAATCTGAGCCCACCGGGTCCTCGATCAATGCGAGCCGGCCCGAGGCCAGCCGCGCCAGCGCGATGGTCAGCATCTTGCGGCGTGCCGGGCTCAAGGGATGGCGCGGCGGCTCGCGCAGCAGCTCGCCGCCATAGGCATCGGCGACGATCAGGCCGACATCGTCGGGCAGGACCTCGCGCGGGAACTCCGGCGCGACCGCGAAGAGGAAGCCGTCGCAATAATCGCGATAATCCGGCCATTTGCCATCGACGCGGTAGTCGGCAATGCCGGACTTGACCTCGACGACCCAGAGCTCGCCCGACGGCGACAGGGCGACGATGTCGCCGCGCCGGCCATTGGCGAAGGTCATCTCCTTGACGATGGCATAGCCGCGCTCGCGCAGATGGCGGGCGGCGCCGCGGCAGACCATGCGCGTGATGTCGGGCCGGGCGGGCGATGGGTTGAGAACGGAATCCTGAAGGGACATCCGGTTATGTTCCCTCTTTGTTTCCGAATTTGCAAGCCTCGACCGCCGGTCTAGGGCAGGTTCTCGCGCAGGATGATCTCGATGCTCGGGGCCGCCGTCCCCTCCAGGGCAGGTCGCCCCGCCCGCAGATTGGCGAAGATCGCGATGCAGCTCATCAGCGCCGCATGCGGATGCTGGGTGATGACGGCGTCCATCGTGCCGTCGAGCAGGAGCACGCGAGTCTCGGGCGTCAAGCCATGGCCGACGAAGACGATCTCCTGCTGGCGCCCGACCTCCTTGAGCGCGCGGGCAATGCCCTCCGGCCCGCCGCCGATGTTGTAGATGCCGGCAAGATCCGGGTGCTTGCCCAGCAGGGCCTTGGCCTGGCGATAATTGCGCCCTTCATCGTCCAGCCCTTCGCGCAGCCCGACCACCTCGATTTGGGGAAACATCTCCTCGAAGAGATGGAGGAAGCCCATCTCTCGCTCCTCATGGGCGCGATAGCTCAGGCTTCCGGCGATCATCGCGACCTTGGCCGGGCGCCTGCCGATGAAGCGGGCGACGAGATAACCGGCCGTGCGGCCGGTCGAACGATTGTCGAGCCCGACATAGGCGGCGCGGCGCGAATTGGCGACGTCGGAGATCAGCGTCACCGTGGGCACGCCGCGCTCGGCCAGCGTGTTGACCGCCTCGCGCACGGCGGGGTGCTCCAGCGCCATGAAGGCTATGCCATCGACATCGCGCCCGATCTGCCGGAGCTGCTGGGCCAGCAGTTCGGGTTTGAAGCTCTCGATGAACTCGACGCGGGCGCGCATATTGAACGAGGCGAGCTGGTCCTGCGCCGCCGCGATATGGCGCCCGAGCATGGCCAGGAAGCGATTGCTGCCGGCCGGCAGGAGAAAGGCGAGCCGCATCGGCGTCAGGGCCTGCGCCGGCAAGCTGGAATCGAGGACGTAACCGAGCTCGCTCGCCGCCTTCAGGACGCGCTGCACGGTCACGGCACGTACGCCGGGGCGCTGGTTGAGCACCCGGTCGACCGTCGCGGTCGAGGCGCCCGACAGCGCCGCCACATCGGCGATGCGCGCCATCCGGCGGCGTTGCAGCCCGTCCGCAGCCTTCGAATCACTCATGGAGCAGCATCAAAAACCATCAATAATTGAGTTTGACGACCATCATTCCTGCTTTCTACTCTTGAGGCAAGAAGACCTCAAACAAATCAAATCGCATCAGCGATATCGGGAGGACCACCATGACGAACTTCACGCGCCGCACGATGCTGCGCACGCTGGCCGCCGCCCCCGCCGCCTCGCTCATCGGCATGCCGCACATCGCGCGCGCCGCCGAGATCGAGCTCAAATACGGCAACAACCTGCCGCTCAGCCACCCGCTCAACGTCCGCGCCCAGGAAGCCGCCGAGCGCGTGGCGAAGGAGACGAATGGGCGCGTCGAGATCAAGATCTTCCCGAACAACCAGCTCGGCGGCGACACCGACATGCTGAGCCAGGTGCGCAATGGCGGCATCACCTTCTTCACGCCGTCCGCGCTCGTCATCGCGACGCTGGTGCCGGTCGCGGCGATCAACGCGGTCGGCTTCGCCTTCGCCGACTACGATCAGGTCTGGAAGGCGATGGACGGCAAGCTCGGCGCCCATGTCCGTGACGCCATCTCCAAGGTAAACCTCTATGCCTTCGAGAAGATGTGGGACAACGGCTTCCGCCAGATGACCACCTCGGGCAAGGCGATCGAATCAGCCAAGGAAATGGCCGGCCTGAAGATCCGCGTGCCGGTGAGCCCGCTCTCGATCTCGATGTTCAAGGCGCTCGACGCCGCCCCGGCGAGCCTGCAGTTCTCGGAAGTCTATTCGGCGTTGCAGACCAGGGTCGTCGACGCGCAGGAGAACCCGCTGCCGATCATCCAGGTCGCCAAGCTCTACGAGGTGCAGAAGAGCTGCGCCGTCTCCAACCATATCTGGGACGGTTTCTGGTTCATCGCCAACGGACGCGCCTGGCGCGGCCTGCCCCCCGACATCCAGACGATCGTCGCCAATGCGATCAACGATGCCGGCGTCGCCCAGCGCGGCGACATCAAGAAACTCAACGAAACCGTGCAGGCGGACCTGCAATCGAAGGGCCTCGCCTTCAACAAGACCGACCCCGAATCCTTCCGCGCCAAGCTGCGCGATTCCGGCTTCTACAAGGAGTGGCAGGAGCGCTTCGGAGCGGAGGCCTGGAGCCTGCTCGAAGGCGCCGTCGGCAAGCTGGCCTGAGGAATGCGGGCGGGCCTATAAGGCACCCAACGCATAAAACAGGAAACGCCCCGATGGATGTTCACAGCGCGACCCTTCCCGCTGCCGCCATGCCCACGACCGGGATCGGCCGCTTCGCAGGCCATCTCGACCGCGTGCTGGGCGGGTTGGTCGAGACAGCGGCGGCGGTGCTGGTGCTGGTCGAGATCATCATCCTCGGGGCGGGCGTGGCGGCCCGCTACGTTTTCCACGCACCGCTCGTCTGGTCGGACGAGCTCGCCTCGATCCTGTTCCTGTGGCTGTCGATGCTCGGCGCCGTCGTGGCGCTGCGGCGCGGCGAGCATATGCGGATGACCGGCCTCGTCAGCCGCGTCTCGCCGCAGACGCGGGCGCTGCTGGAGGCGGTCGCGATCACCGCCTCCATCGCCTTCCTGCTGCTGATCATCCCGCATGCGATCGAGTATGCGCAGGAGGAGAGCTTCATCGTCACCCCGGCGCTGGAGATCACCAATGCCTGGCGGGCAGCGGCGATTCCGGTCGGCGTCGGGCTGATGCTGATCGCGGCGGGTTGCCGGCTGCTGCGCTTCGGCTCGCTGAAGCCGGTGCTCATGGCGATCGGGCTGACGGCGCTGCTCGTGCTGCTGTTCTGGCTCATCGGGCCGATACTGAAGCCACTCGGCAAGCTCAACCTCATCGTCTTCTTCGTCGGCGTCGTCGCACTCAACGTCTTCTCCGGCGTGCCGATCGCCTTTTCCTTTGCGCTCGCCACCTTCGGTTACCTCGCCTGTACGACGTCAACGCCGATGCTGGTCATGGTCGGCCGGCTCGACGAAGGCATGAGCCATCTCATCCTGCTCGCCGTGCCGCTCTTCATCTTCCTTGGCGCGCTGATCGAGATGACCGGCATGGCGCGCGCCATGATCCAGTTCCTGGCGAGCCTGCTCGGCCATGTCCGGGGCGGCCTGTCCTATGTGCTGGTCGGCGCGATGTATCTGGTCTCCGGCATTTCCGGCTCGAAGATCGCCGACATGGCGGCGATCGCGCCGGTTCTCTTCCCCGAGATGAAGAAGCGCGGCGCCGAGCCCGGTGACCTCGTTGCCCTGCTTTCGGCGACGGGCGCGCAGACCGAGACGATCCCGCCCTCGATCGTGCTGATCACCATCGGCTCGGTGACCGGCGTCTCGATCGCGGCGCTGTTCACCGGCGGCATGCTGCCCGCCGTGGTGCTGGGCGCGGCGCTCTGCTTCGTGGTGTGGTGGCGCTGCCGCGGCGAGGACCTCAGCAACGTCACCCGCTTCTCCAAGCGCGAGATCGCCAAGCTTGCCCTGATCGCGGCCCCGGCCATCGCCCTCCCCTTCGTCATCCGCGCCGCGGTGGTCGAGGGCGTGGCGACAGCAACGGAAGTCTCGACCATCGGCATCGCCTATGCGGTGCTGGCCGGCATCCTGCTCTATCGCCAGTTCGACTGGCGCCGCCTGCCGCGGATGCTGGTTGAAACCGCCTCGCTGACCGGCGCGATCATCTTCATCATCGGCTGCGCCACCGCGATGGCCTGGGGCCTGACGCAATCAGGCTTCTCGCGCGACCTCGCCCAGATGATGGCGGCCGTGCCGGGCGGAAGCTGGGGCTTCCTCGCCATCTCGATCATCGCATTCACCATCCTCGGCAGCGTGCTCGAGGGCATCCCCGCGATCGTGCTGTTCGGGCCGCTGGTCTTCCCGATCGCCAAGCAGGTCGGCGTGCATGAGGTGCACTATTCGATGGTCGTGATCTTCGCGATGGGCATCGGGCTTTTCGCCCCGCCCTTCGGCGTCGGCTATTACGGCGCCTGCGCGATCAGCAAGATCAATCCCGACGAAGGCCTGAAATACATCTGGGGCTACATCCTCGCCCTGCTCATCGGCCTCGTCGTCGTCGCTGCCGTGCCGTGGATCTCCATCGGCTTCCTCAGAACCTGATACTCAGAAAGCAACGCCCATGAGCCGCTTCTTTGGCCAGATCCGTCAGGCCGGCTATGTCGTCCCGGATATCGAGGCGGCGATGGACTATTGGAGCCGCGTGCTGGGCGTCGGGCCGTTCTTCTACAATCCGAAGGTTCCGATCAGGAACTACCGCTACAAGGGCGAGGCCTACGAGCCGCACAACTCGGTGGCATTGGCCAATTCCGGCCCGCTCCAGATCGAGCTGATCCAGTGCCGCAACGCCGTGCCGTCCATGTACAAGGACTTCACCGATGCGGGGCTGACCGGCCTGCAGCACGTCGCCTACTGGACCTCGGACTACGACGCCGACATGGAGCGCCTCCTTGCCGAGGGTTTCAAGCCGGTGATGTCAGGCGAGGTCGGCGAACGCGGCCGCTTCGTCTATTTCGACACGCATTACCATCCGGGCACGGTGATCGAGCTCTCGGAGGTCGCCGGACCCAAGGGCGAGATGTTCCGGCTGATCCGCGAGGCCTCGGAGACCTGGGACGGCAAGGACCCCGTCCGGCCCTTCCCGGACCTGAGCAAGCTCGCTGCGGCGGCGGCCTGAGATCGCGAAAGCGCCACGTCATGGTCGGGCTTGACCCGACCATCTCCGGACCAGCGCCCTCTGGTCCTGAGATTCTCGGGTCAAGCGCGAGAATGACGCCTTATGAACGGCCTGGATGCGTGCGATGACCGAGAGCCGCTTCGAAGCGACCTACCTGATCGAAACCCCGCTCGACCCGGCTGAGGTCGCGGAGGTGATGGCGGGCGAGCAATCCTGCGGCACCTTCGCCCGCGTCGCGGGCGAGACCGACGAACTACGCGAGCGGGCGCGCGCTGTGGTCACGCGGATCGAAGAGCTGGAACCTGCCACGGAACCCAGCCTGCCGAATGCGTGGCTCACCCGGAAAGGCGTCGGCGGGCCGTGGCGGCGGGCACGGGTCACGATCTCCTTCCCGGTCGACAATGTCGGCGCCAATCTCGCGACGCTGGCCGCCGTCGTCGCCGGCAATCTCTACGATCTCGGCGAGGTCACGGGCCTGCGGCTCGAAAGCATCGCCCTGCCCTGGTCCTACCGCCAACGCTTCCCGCTGCCGGCGCAAGGCATTGCCGGCACGCGCCGCCTGACCGGCGTGGCAAAAGGGCCGCTCGTCGGCTCGATCATCAAGCCGAATGTGGGTTTGAGCGCTGCGCAGGCCGCCGAGCTCGTCGCCAACCTCTGCGAGGCCGGGCTCGACTTCATCAAGGATGACGAGATCTCGGCCGACCCGGTGCATGCGCCGCTGGCCGAGCGCATTCCGGCGGTGATGGCGGCCGTGCGCCGGCATCAGGACCGGACCGGCAAGCATGTCATGGTCGCCTTCAACATCACCGACGAGACCGACGCGATGCGCCGCCATGCCGATCTCGTCGCGCGCGAAGGCGGCTCCTGCGTGATGGCGAGCCTGAATTGGTGCGGTTTCTCCGCGATCGAGAGCCTGCGCCGCTCGACCGATCTTGCCCTGCACGGCCACCGCAATGGCTATGGCGCCTTCTCGCGCCACCCGCTGCTCGGCATCGGCTTCCAGGCCTATCAGGTGCTGTGGCGGCTGGCCGGCGTCGATCATATGCATGTCCATGGCCTGAAGGGGAAATTCGCGCAGGAGGACGAGGAGGTCGTGACCTCCGCCAGGGATTGCGTGACGCCGTTGACGGAAGGAGCCGACGACCGGGTGATGCCCGCCTTCTCCTCCGGGCAATGGGCCGGCACCGCGCAACCGACCTGGGACGCGATCGGCCATGACGACCTGCTGTTCATGGCCGGCGGCGGCATCCTCGCCCATCCCGGCGGGCCGAAGGCCGGCGTCGCCAGCATCCGGCAGGCCTGGGCGGCGGTCGCCGCCGGCATGCCAATCGCCGAGGCAGCCCGCGCGCATCCCGAGCTGCAGCAGGCACTCGACACCTTCGGCGGCAAGGCGGGTTAGCGCGCCGTGACCGCGAAGCGCACGCCTCTCTATGGCTGGTATGGCGACGATTTCACCGGCTCGACCGATACGCTGGCAACGTTGGCCGAAGGCGGATTTCGGGCCCTGCTTTTCCTAAGCCAGCCGAGCGCCGCACAGCTCGACGCCGCCGGTCCGCTCGACGCGATCGGCATCGCCGGGGCGAGCCGGGCCATGGCGCCGGAGGCGATCACAGCCGAGCTTGCCGAGATCGGGCGCTTCTTCGCCGAACGCGGCGTCGGGCTGATGCACTACAAATGCTGCTCCACCTTCGACAGCGCGCCCCATATCGGCAGCATCGGCGCGGCGGTTGCGGCGCTGAGACCCTTCTTTCCGAACCCGCTCGTGCCGATCCTCGGCGGTCAACCCAATCTCGGGCGCTTCTGCCTGTTCGGAAACCTGTTCGCGGCTGGCGGCGACGGCACGATCCACCGCATCGACCGGCACCCGACGATGAGCCGCCACCCGGTGACGCCGATGGCGGAGGCCGATCTGCGCCGGCATCTTGCCGCGCAAGGCCTCGACGATGTCGGGCTCGTCGACTTCCGTGCCTATGCGGGCCACTCGGTCGCACAGGCCGATGCTCTCTCCAACGGAAACGCGGCCGTTCTCTTCGATGTCGCCGCCGAAGCCGACCTCGGGGCGATCGGCGGATTGCTTGCGACTTCGCTGGAGAATGGGCCGATGCTGGCCGTGGGCGCCAGCTCGGTTGCACGCGCCTTCGCGGCCGGACATCCAAGGGAGGTCTCCGCCGCGCCGGCCGACGAGACCCATCAGCGCGGTGGCGGGCCTTTGCTTGCCCTCGTCGGCAGTCTGTCGCCGGTGACCCGCGCTCAGGTCGAAGCGGCCAGGGGCTATGCGATGCTTCCTGTTCGGCCGGAACGGCTGCTCTCGGACGAAGCCTATGCCGCCCATCTGCGGGCAGCGACCCTTTCCGAGCTTGCCCAAGGTGGCGTGATGCTGGTGACCGAGCAGCCGGCGAGCGCGCCGGCGTCAGCAGCTGAAGTGGCGGGCGCGACCGGGCGGCTGCTTGCCGCGATCATCGCCGAGGCGCGCCTTAGCCGGCTCGTCATCGCAGGTGGCGACACCTCGACCATGGCGATCCGCGCCCTGCCGCTCTGGGGCCTGTCCTATCGCGGACCGTGTGTGCCCGGCGCCCCGCTCTGCCGCGCCCATTCCGACGTTTCCCGCCTCGACGGGCTCGATATCGTGCTGAAAGGCGGGCAGATGGGCCCGCCCGGCTTCTTCAACGACGAAGCACGCGCCTAACCCGGCAGGCAGCCATCGGTGCCGGCACCGCAGACCAGCGCGCAGACCTTCTCGCCGCCGGACAGCTCTAAACGTCTCGACTGGAGTGCCGCCAGCGCCGCCGCGCCCGACAGATCCGCGGCGATGCCGAACTCGAACCAGAGCGACTTCGCCGCCTGTTCCATCTCGGCATCGGTGATCAGCACAATCTCGTCGACATTGCGAGCCACCGCCTCGTAGATCGCCTGGTCGGTCTGGCGGCAGGACATGGTGGCGACGCGGGTCTCCAGCCGGTCGAGCGCGACCAAGCGCCCGGCAGCGAGGCAGGCATGCAAAGTCGGGGAGCCCACAGGCTCGATGCCGATGATCCGCGTCTGCGGGCGCAAAGCCTTCACAGCAGTCGAGAGGCCGGTGATCAAGCCGCCGCCGCCGATGGCGACGAGGATGACGTCGACGTCCGGCATGTCGTCGAGGATATCGAGGCCGAGCGTGCCCTGCCCGGCGACCACGACCGGATCGCTGAAAGGATGGGCATAGGTCGCGCCGGTCTTGGCGGAATGGGCGAGCGCGGCGGCATTGGCGTCGTCCCAGATCGCGCCGACGATATGGACGTCGGCGCCCCAGTCGCGCAGCTTGGCGATCTTGTCCGGCGCGGCATTGGACGGCAGGAAGATCGTCGCGGGCACGCCGAGCACATGGGCCGAGCGCGCGATGGCGAGGCCGTGATTGCCGCCCGAGGCCGTAACGACGCCGCGCGCCAATTCATCCTGCGACAGGGTCAGGAGCCGGTTCATCGCGCCGCGCGCCTTGAAGGAGCCGGCGGCCTGCAGCAATTCGAGCTTCAGCATGACGTCGCCGCCGAAATCGCCGCCGCGCGTCTTCGCATAGGGCAGCATCGGGGTTTTCCGGATGTGGGGCGCGATGCGCTCACGGGCGGCGCGGATCTCGTCGAGCGCGATCATCACAGGGTTCCGCGATAGGGCGCCGCGACGATCAGGCAGCAATTGCCCGGCTTCACGCGGCCGGGTTGGCGACGGCCATAAAGGATGCCGTCGGCGGCGTAGTGCAGCGTCTCGGGCGGGCGCGCCGGGTCCCAGGTGCAGTGGATGCGGCCGGCCGGTTCGCCGGCGCTGACCTTGGTGCCATTGGCGTGGAAGGGCTCGAAGATGCCGTCCGCCGTCGCATAGACGTAAGCGGAGATGCCGGGCAGTTCGAGGATCTGGCCGTCGCCGCGCTTCGGCTCAGGCTTCTCCCTGACGACGACGCCGAGATGGTCGAGCACATTGGCGACGCCGCGCCGGCAGACCGAAAGCGCTTCGAGCGAGACCGTGCCGGCGCCGGCCATCTCCGTGCCGACCGTGACGAGCCCGGCCCGGCAGGCGGCGGCGGTCGCCGTACGGGGCTCGCCGAGATTGCTGATGACGACGGTCATCGGTGCGTCGAAGGCCTGCACGGCGGCGACGTTGCGCTTGTGCAGCGCCGGGTCATCAGTCGGCTCGACGATGGCGCTCGGGATGATGTCGAGCGAGGAGCCGCCCGAATGCAGGTCGAGGAAGGCGTCGCCGATCGGCAGGATATGGTCGCTGACGAAGGCCGAGATCTGCTGGGTGATGGTGCCGCGCGGATCGCCCGGGAAGGTGCGGTTGAAGTTCAGCCCGTCGACCGGCGAGGTGCGTTGACCGGCCATGACGGCATGGACATTGTTCGCCGGCATCAGGATGAGGCGGCCCTGGACGCGGCCGGGATCGAGATCGCGGATCAGATCGCAGATCGTGATCGGGCCCTCGTATTCGTCGCCATGGTTTCCGCCCTCCATGATCACGGTCGGGCCGGCGCCGTTCTTGATCACGGCGATCGGCACGCGCGTCGCGCCCCAGGCATCGTCATGCGGCGAGTGCGGGATCATCAGGAAGCCGGTCTGCTTGCCCTCCCGGTCGAGATCGACGGTGAGGAAGGCGCTGGAGGGGCGCGGGTTCGGCTTGGGGCGGGAGCTGGTCATGGCGGGCTCGATGGGACGTGGCTTGGGAGCCCTCCCCGAGGAGGGGAGGTTCGAGATAAGCCGTCATGCTCGGGCTTGACCCGGGCATCTCTGGCCAAATGAGGTTCCGACCAGCGCCTTCTGGTCCGGAGATTCTCGGGTCTGCGCTACGCTTCGCCTGAGAATGACGGATATCGGCCCGATTAGAGCGTCGGCAGCGGGTCCATTGGCATGTCCAGATATTTGCGGTGCAGCCGGTCGAGCTCGCCGTTCATCGAATTGAAGAAGATGAAGCCGTCGAGCCAGCGCACGAGATTATGTTGGTCCATCTGCACGCCCATATGGGCCGGGCTGCGGCGGATGACGAATTTGCGCTCGAACTCCTTGTTCGGGTTCTGCTTGGCGAGCGCCTGCGCCACGATCGAGTTGGTTGCGAGCAGATCGGCCTGGCCGGTGATGTAGGCCGCCGCTGCCGTCGCGTCGTCCTCGGTCCGCATCAGGCTGGCCTTGGGGGCCGTGGCCGAGATGGCGAGCTCCTGCGTCGTGCCCTTGGCGGCGGCGACACGCGCGGAGCCGATCGTCTCCGGGCTGCTCACCGTCGAATTCTTGGCGCCGTAGACCGCCAGGAAGGTATTGGCGTAGGGCGCCGTGAATTGGATCTGCCGGGCGCGCTCAGGGGTCAGGCCCATCACCGAGATGACGATGTCGACCTTGTCGGTCATCAGGAAGGGGATGCGGTTGGCGCCGGTGATCTGCTGCATCTCCAGCTTCACGCCGAGACCCTTGGCGACCATTTCGGCCATCTCGATGTCGAAGCCGATCGGCTTGCGGTCGGCATCCTGGGCGCCGAAAGGCGGCGCGTCGAGCGGCACGCCGATGCGCACCACGCCCTTGGCCAGGATGTCCTGAAGCTTGTCGGCCTTGGCCTCCGCCGCACCGAAGGCTGCGACCGCCAGGGCGGCTAAACCTGCGAACAATGAACGCATCGTCTTTTCTCCCCTCGTTGATGTCGGTTTGTGCTTCCGCCTCAGTGCAGGACAGCGCTGAGGAAGGTCTGAAGCTCCGGCGTCTTCGGCTCGGCCAGAACGGCAGCGGCCGGGCCCTGCTCGTGGATGCGCCCCTCATGCATGAAGACGACGCGCGAGCCGAAGCGGCGGGCAAAACCCATTTCATGCGTCACCAGGATCATGGTCATGCCTTCCTGCGCGACGGATTCGAGCACCTTGAGGACTTCACCGGTCAGTTCGGGATCGAGGGCGGAGGTGACCTCGTCGAACAGCATCAGCTTCGGCCGCATGGCGAGCGAACGGGCGATGGCGACGCGCTGCTGCTGGCCCCCGGAGAGCTGCGCGGGATAGGCGTCGAGCTTGTCCTCCAGCCCGACGCGGGCGAGCACCTCGCGCGCCACCTCGCGGGCGGCCTGCGGCGCCTGCTTCTTCACGACGCGCGGGGCGAGCGTGATGTTGTCGCAAACCGAGAGATGCGGGAACAGGTTGAAGCTCTGGAAGACGATGCCGACCTCCTGCCGCAGCTTGCGCAGATTGGTCTTGGGATCGTTGACCTGCATGCCGTCGACACGGATCACGCCGGCCTGCACCGGCTCCAGCCCATTGATGCAACGGAGCATCGTGCTCTTGCCCGAGCCGGAGCGGCCGATCACGGCGATGATCTCGCCCTTGGCGACGTCGAGCGTCACATCCTTCAGCACCTGGACGGCACCGTAACTCTTGTTGATCCCATGGATTTCAACGAGCGACATCGAGCTTCCGCTCGATCGAGCGGCTCCATTGCGTGAGGGGGAAGCACATTGCGAAATAGATCGCGGCGACAGTGATGTAGACGGCGAAGGGCTTGTAGGTGCCGGCCGCCGTGAGCTGCCCCTCGCGGGTGATCTCGACAAAGCCGATCACTGCGGCGAGCGAGGTATTCTTGATCAGCTGGACGAGGAAGCCGACCGTCGGCGGGATCGCGACCCGGATCGATTGCGGCACGATGATGTGGCGCAGCTGCTCCCATAGCGAGAGCCCGAGCGAGGCACCGGCCTCCCACTGCGTCTTCGCGATCGAGACCAGTGCGCCGCGCCAGATCTCGCCCAGGAAGGCGCTGCCATAGACCGAGAAGGCGGTCGCGGCGGCAATCCACGGATTGACCGAGATGCCGATCAGCGGCAGGCCGAAGAAGATCACGAACAGCCAGACCAGCAGCGGCGTGCCCTGGACGATGTGGATATAGGCCGCCGAAACCCAGCGCAGCGGCGCGAAGGGCAGGATGCGGGCGATGGCGATGAGGATGCCGATCAGCGAGGCGCCGATGAAGGCGGTGACGGTGAGCGCCAGCGTCCAGCGCGCCGCCGCGATCAGATACATCACATCGATGAGGCCGAATTCGCGGATCATCGCCTGACGAACGCCCAGTAGTAGATGCCCGCGAACAGGCCGCGGAAGGCAATCGCGAGCCCGAGATAGAGCACGCCGATGACGGTGTAGACCTCGAAGTCGCGGAAGGTGCGCGACTGCACGATCGAGGCCGCGTGGAAGAGGTCCTCGACCGAGATCTGCGAGACGACGCTGGTCGCAAGCATCAGCAGCACGAACTGGCTGGCGAGCGCCGGGAACATCGCCTTCAGCGCCGGAAACATCACGACATAGCGGAAAACCTGCAGGCCGGAGAGACCGAGCGAATGGCCGGCTTCGACCTGCGCCTTGGGCACGGCCTCGAGCCCGGCGCGGACGATCTCGGTGGTATAGGCGCCGAGATTGACGACGAGCGCGATGATCGCGGCGGTGAAACCGTCGAGCCTCAGGCCGAAGCTGGGCAGGCCGAAGAAGATCAGGAAGAGCTGCACCAGCAGCGGCGTATTGCGGATGATTTCGACATAGCTGCCGACGATCCGGCGCAGCCAGGCCGGGCCATAGACGCGGGCCGCCGCGCAGGCGATGCCGATGACGAGGCCGCCGATCATCGCCGCGGCGGACAGCAGCAGCGTGACCCAGACGCCGTCGAGGATCGATTCCCAGGCCGCGAAAACGTCACGGAACTGCAGGCCATATTTCATGCCCGGCCGCCTTGCGGCTGTCTCGCAGCGTTGTTCGAACGCGCGATATGATCAGGCCACCGCACCATCCGCCTCCCCTTTACGAGGAGGCTAGGTTTGTTTCTTATTTGATGTCAAGCTTCATATATGAAACAGGAAGATATGAGCGACCTGCCCGACTCCGAGAACGGAGACAAAAGTTCCTACGCGGCGCCCGCGCTGGAGAAGGGGCTCGACATCCTCGAGCTCCTCGCCGAGGTCGGCGAGCCGCTCTCGACGCGCGAGATCGCCGAGCGCCTCGCCCGCTCGAAAAGCGAGATCTTCCGCATGGTCTTCGTGCTGCAGCAGCGCGGCTATCTCGCCCGCGAGGCCGGCACCGACCGCCTCGCCCTGTCACGCCGATTGTTCGACCTCGGCATCCGCACGCCGGGCGGGCGCCAGCTCACCTCGATCGTGCTGCCGCTGATGGAGCGCTTCAGCGAGGATAGCGGGCAGGCCGCGCATCTCGTCGTGCTGAGCCGGGCGCAGACCGTGGTGCTCGCGACCACCTCCGGCCATCTCGACGCCAGCGTCATCGTGCGGCCGGGCTATGGAAGGCCGGCGCTCGATGCGAATTCGGGCCTGCTTATCCTCGCCTTCCAGAGCGAGACCCGGCGCCGGCAATTGATGAAGGAGGCCTCCGAGGCCGACCGCGACAAGCTGGAGAGCGACGAGACCAATCGCATCCTCGCGGAAATCCGCGCCACCGGACATCGCGTCGCGCCGAGCCGCGACATCATGGCGGTGACCGACATCGCCTGCCCGGTGATCGGCCCGAGCGGCCATGCCGAGGCGGCGATCCTCGTGCCCTGCCTGCAGCGGCACGGCATCGCGACCGATGAAGCGGCGATCCTGCTCGCGCTCAAGGCCTCCTGCCGGGAGGCGGGTTCGCAGCTCTCGCTCTGAGAAAGTCCCGATTGAGAACGCCGTTGCGACCAGCGCGAGAGGCCTTGACGGTCGCAGTCTTCGGGTGATCCCCTCCTGCCGAAACAATGGGCTTCGCGTGGCTGCCGACAGCACCGATTCCCGGTCGCCGCCGTTCAAACCATCAGGAGATCGTCATGGAGATCATGCGCGCGGGCTCGCGCCCATCCGGAAAAGGACCGGCCGACTGGTTCACCGGATCGGTCCGGATCGACCCGCTGTTCAATCCGCATGCGCCGGAGCGCGTGCAGGGCGCGAGCGTCACCTTCGAGCCGGGGGCGCGGACGGCCTGGCATACGCATCCCCTCGGCCAGACGCTGATCGTCGTCAGCGGGGTCGGCCGGGTGCAGCGCTGGGGCGGTCCGATCGAGGAGATCCGGCCCGGCGACGTTGTCTGGTTCCCGCCCGGCGAAAAGCACTGGCACGGCGCGGCGCCTTCGACCGGGATGACCCATATCGCCGTTCAGGAAGCCGAGAACGGCAAGGTCGTGGAGTGGCTGGAGCAGGTCTCCGACGACCAGTATGGCGGCTGATGGCCGGCATAGTGGGGCGAAACGATGAAGCCTGAGCTCTCCAGCCTCCTGCGCGAGGCCCGCCACGTTCTGCTCGACACTCCGACGCCGCTTCAGCGGCTGCACCGTTTCGAGGAGAAGCTCGCGCGGCCCGGCATCTACGCCAAGCGCGATGATCTGATGCCGATCGCGCTCGGCGGCAACAAGCTGCGGAGCCTTGAATACTGGCTGGGGGACGCGCTGCGGCAGAAGGCCGATATCCTCCTGGTCGGCGGCGGCGCCAGCTCCAATCTCTGCCGTCTGACGGCCGCGGCGGCCTCGCTCGTCGGGCTCGACTGCCTCGTCCTGCACAATGCGGCCGACACGCAGGAGAACCGCCAGGCCTCCTTCCTCAACCGGCTTTTCGGCGCGGAGTTGCGCTTCCTCGGACCTGTCGATGAAAGCCAGCGCAACGCGGCGCTTGCAGCGGCCGCCTCAGAACTCGCCCGGCAGGGCCGGACGCCCTACATCGTCGGCGATCCCGTGCTGGGCGCGATGGGTTATGTCCGGGCCGCCTTCGAGCTTCACGAGCAGTCGCAAGGTGAAGAAGCCCCGATCAAGCATGTCTTTCTTGCCGGCTCGATGGGGCCGACCGAGGCTGGCTTCCTCTTCGGCAACGCCCTGCTGGGGCACCCCTTCCGCATCCATCTCGTCAGCGTCGAGTATGCGCTGACGGAGCTGGCGGGGCGTGTCCGGGCGATCTACGAGGGCCTGCGGGAGCGAACGGGGCTCGACGTCGACTCGCTGGAGGCCGCGCCCCTGCATTATCACATGGGCTATCTCGGCGACGGCTGGGGCGCCCCGACTCCGGCCTCGGAAGCGGCCATCCTGAGCTTCGCGCGCACCGAGGGCATCCTGATCGAACATGTCTACACCGCGAAGACCTGCGCCTGCTTCCTCGAGCGGCTTGCCGATGGAGGGATTGCCAGCGGCGAGCCCGCTTGCATTCTCCATACCGGCGGCACCGCCGCGCTCTTCTCGCAATTCAGCCTGTTCCGGACGCTGACCTAACGTCGTATCGCTTGACGGGCTTCGGCACCGCTCTATGGTGCCGCTCGATCGAGGTTCTCCGGGTCACGCCCGGAGCTAAGAGGGAATTCGGTGAGGCGCTTCCCGCGCCAATGCCGAGGCTGCCCCCGCAACTGTAAGCGGCGAGCCCTCCGTCCATCGTCCACTGGCGCCCTGCGCCGGGAAGGCCGGGCGGATCAGGCGTCGACCCGTGAGCCAGGAGACCTGCCGCGATCGCAAGGCGTCTTTCGGGCGGGGTGTTCCGGAGGGGTGCGCGTCGGCGGCCGGCTCCAGAGCTGCGCCTTCCGGCCGTATCCATCGAAGCTCCCCCGCCTCATCTCGGAGAGCGATGAATTCCATGTCCATGATCTTCGGCCGGGCCGCCACAAAGGCCGCGACACGCTTGACGCGTCCACGTCGTGCGACCTATGAGAAATGCAACATTGTTACATCTTGTGAACATCGCGCCGAAACCTCCCGGTTTCGCCGACGCGGTGCCCGCGTCAGCCCGGTTGCCCGCATGCGTCCCGCCTTTTCGCTGCTGCCCGCCCTCTTCGCCGCCGTAGCCGGCCTTGTCCTGTTCGCCGCGCCGGTTGCCGCAGCGCCGACGCAATATCCGCTGACGCTGGAGAATTGCCGGGAGACCATCACCTTCAACGCCGCGCCCAAGCGCGTCGTCGCGATCGGCCAGACCCAGACCGAGATTCTCTACGCGCTCGGCCTCGGAGACCGGGTGGTCGGCACCGCCGTCTGGTTCTCGCCGGTGGCCAAGCCCTACGAGGCTATCAACGCCAAGGTGAAGCGCCTCGCCGACAATGATCCGAGCTTCGAGGCGGTGGTCGGGCAGGAGCCCGATCTCGTCACCGCGATGTTCGAATGGCATGTCGGGCCGAACGGCATCGTCGGCAAGCGCGACCAGTTCCACAAGGTGAAGGTGCCGACCTATGTCTCGCCGACCGATTGCGTCGGCAAGGATAATTCCGGCCCCGGCGACGGCGTGCGCAAGCAGATGTTCTCGATGGAGCTGGTCTATCGCAACATCCGCGAGTTCGGGCAGATCTTCGATGTCTCCGACCGGGCCGAGACGCTCGTCGCCGAGCTCAAGGCGCGCGAGGACAGTGCGGTCGAGCAGGTCGCGAAGCTGAAAGCGCAGGACGTCCCCGTCGTCGTCTGGTTCTCCAGCAAGGACATCAAGGGCGACGGCTTCATGGCCGGCAGGAACGGCGTGCCCGCCTATATCCTGTCCAAGCTCGGGGCGCGCAACATCATCACCACCAATGAGGAATGGCCGCTGGTCGGCTGGGAGAGCATCGCCGCCGCCAACCCGGCCGTGATCGTCACCGTGAAGATGGACCGGCGCCGCTTCCCCGCCGACGATATCGAGAAGAAGCTCGCATTCCTGAAGACCGACCCCGTTGCCAGCAAGCTCGACGCGGTGACGAACAACCGCGTCGTGATCATCGACGTGGGCGCGACCCGCGCGGGGCTCGATACGGTCGATGGGATCGAGACGCTCGCCAAGGCGATCGCCAGCTTCGGCCTCACCCCTTGAGCCACGCCGCCCACGGCCCGAACTGGCCGGCGCGGATCGGCATCGCGCTCCTCTCGCTGATGGCGCTCACCGTCTCGGTGGCGCTGGCGGTGACAATCGGCGAGATGGCGATCCCGTTCGATGTCGCACTCAAGGCGCTCGGCAACGGGTTGTTCGATCTCGGCCTGCCGGTCGGCGCGATCCAGCAGGGCGTCATCTTCGACTACCGCCTGAGCCGGGCGCTGATGGCGGGGCTATGCGGCGGGGCGCTGGCGCTGTCGGGCGTGATCCTGCAGGCCCTGCTGCGCAACCCGCTGGCCGAGCCCTATATCCTCGGCATCTCGGCCGGCGCCTCCACCGGCGCCGTCGCGGTGCTGATCCTCGGGGTCGGCATCGGCGGCATGGCGGTCAGCCTGTCGACCGGGGCCTTCATCGGCGCCTGCGCGGCGCTTGCCGTCGTCGCGCTGCTCGCGGCGGGGGCCGGCGGCGCGAGCGACCGCGTCATCCTGGCCGGCGTTGCCGCCTCGCAGCTTTTCAACGCCGCGACCGCAACCATCGTGACGACCCTCGCCAGCGCCGAGCAGGCGCGCGGCGTGATGTTCTGGCTGCTCGGCAATTTCGGCGGGGTGCGCTGGCCTGATCTGTGGATCGCGACCCCGGTCGCGCTGATCGGCTTCGGCGTCTGCATGCTGCACGCCAAGGCGCTCGACGCCTTCGCCTTCGGCGCCGACGCCGCGGCTTCGCTGGGCGTGGCGGTGATGCGTGTGCGGATCGTCCTGTTCGCGACGACCGCCGTGATGACCGCCGCGATGGTCAGCATCGTCGGCACGATCGGCTTCGTCGGCCTCGTCATCCCCCATGCCGCGCGCTTCCTCGTCGGCTCGGGCCATGCCCGGCTGCTGCCGGCCAGTCTCGTCATCGGCGCCATCTTCATGATCCTCGCCGATATCCTCTCGCGCGTGCTGGTGCCGCAGCAGGTCCTGCCGATCGGCGTGGTCACCGCGCTGTTCGGGGCACCGGCCTTCGCGCTGATCCTCTACCGCGCCCGGAAGCCGGCATGACGCTCGCAACCCAAGATGTGCGCTGGGGCGCCGCCGGACGGATGATCGTCGACGGCGTGACGCTTCATGCCGCTCCCGGCCGCATCCTCGGCCTGATCGGCCCCAACGGCTCGGGCAAATCGAGCCTACTCCGGCTGCTCTGCCGATTGCGCAACGTGGCGAGCGGCGTCGTGACGCTCGATGCGCGCGACATCGCCGCCGTGCCGCGCCGCGAATTGGCGCGCCGGCTCGCCTTCGTCGAACAGCAGGCCACGACCGAGATCCAGCTCTCGGTCTGCGACGTGGTGCGGCTCGGCCGCACGCCGCATCGCGCCGCGCTCGCCTCCTGGGCCGCTGCGGACGAGGCCGCCGTCAACGAGGCGCTCGCCCGCGTCGGGCTCGCCGAGAGGCACGAGCAGCTCTGGCACACGCTATCGGGCGGGGAGCGCCAGCGTGTCCACATCGCCCGGGCGCTGGCGCAGGAGCCGAGCGAGCTGATCCTCGACGAGCCGACCAACCATCTCGACATCCAGCACCAGCTCTCGATTCTGACGCTGATCCGGCGGCTCGGCATCACCTGCATCGTCGCGCTGCACGATCTCAACCTCGCCGCGCTGTTCTGCGACGAGATCGCGCTGCTGCATCACGGGCGCCTGCTGGTTGCGGGCGCTCCGGAATCTGTGCTGACGGAGGAGACGATCCGCGAAGTCTTCGGTGTCGCCGTGGCGATCCGGCCGGGCACCACCGGACGCCGCCATATCGAGTATCTGGTCGATCTGGAGCGCGGCGAAGCGGGCGCGTGACGGCCGGCACCAATATGCCACAGGTCTTGCACCCCGCTCACGAGCCGGAGGTCTTGCCTCCGGGATGCACAGCCTCTTCGGCATAGCGCGCGACCAGCTGCTTCTGGATCTCCGTCTCCGGCCCCGAGCCGGCGGCGGCGATGGCTGCGACCGCGTCGGCACCACTCAGGCCGAGCGCAACCAGGATACAGGTCGCGACCATGCCGGTCCGGCCGATGCCGGCGGCGCAGTGAACAAACAGCTGCCTGCCCGCTTCGAGATCGCGAGCAGCCTGTTCGGCGAGAGCCTTCAGGCCGCCGCCATCATCGGGAACGCCGAAATCGCCGATCGGGAAGCATGTGACGGGGATGCCGAGGTCGGACTGCCGCGCGGCGTAGTCCGGCGCCTTCAGCTCGATCTCCTCGAAGGGCGTCAGGCAGATGATGCGGGCGATGCCTTGCCGGGCCAGATCGGCCAGATCGTCCCCCAGCGGCCGCAGCCTGCCCGGCATCGGCCCGAGCCAGAGGCCACCGGCGATCGCCGCCGGCAGGTCGACGCGTCGCATGAAACCCGTTCGGGTGCTGATCATCGCAGCCTCCCCTGCTTATCGCTCAGGCGAGCAGCGCCTTCGCCTGAACAGCCATGACCTTCTCCTCATTAGCCGGGATCACCAGAACCTTGAAATCGCCGAGGAAGGTGAGGCGATCGAGGATCGCGCTACGGACCGGCGCGGCATGTTCGCCGATGCCGCCGGTGAAGACCAGGCCATCGATGCCGCCCATCGCCGCCGCCATCGCCGCGCTGAACTGCGCGACCTTCAGCGTGAAATAATCGAGGGCGAAGCGCGCGCGGGGATCGTCGCTGTTCAGCAGTGTCTCGACGTCGTTGGAGAGGCCGGAGAGGCCGAGCAGGCCGGAGCGCTCATAGAGCGCGTTCGAAACCTCCTCCGCATTCATGCCCAGGCTCTGGAACATGTAAAGCACCGCTCCGGCGTCGAGCGCGCCGCAGCGCGTACCCATCGGCAGCCCGTCGAGCGCCGTCATGCCCATGGTCGTGTCGATGCTGCGGCCATCGCGGATAGCGCAGAGGCTCGCGCCATTGCCGAGATGGGCAGCAACGACGCGGCCGGCATGGAGGTCGGGATGCCGCTCGGCCAGCACCATCTCCAGCCATTGATAGGAGAGACCGTGGAAGCCGTAGCGGCGGATGCCCTTGTCGCGCAGTCCCTGTTCGAGCGCGAAGTTGTGGGTCAGCGCATCGTGCCGGGCATGGAAGGCCGTGTCGAAGCAGGCGATATTGGGCACGTCGCCCATCAGGCGCCAGGCGGCGGCGACTGCGGCGAGGTTGTGCGGCTGATGCAGTGGCGCCAGCGGCGAGAGCGCCTCCAGCGCGGCAAAGATCTCGGGCGTGACCACGACCGGATCGACATAGCGCTCGCCGCCATGGGCGATGCGGTGGGCGACCGCCTGCATCCGCCAGCCATCGTCATGGCGGTCGACGAAGGCGAGGACGGCGGAGAGCGCCGTATCGTGGTCGCAGGCCTGCGGCAGCGCGATGCGCTCGCGCGGGCCGTCCGCGAGGCCTGCATCCATGGCCGGCTCCGGCTCGCCGAGACGCACCGCCTTGCCGCGCGCGAGCACGCTAAGGTCGTCGCTGCGGAAAACCTGAAATTTCAGGCTGGATGAGCCGGCGTTGAGGACGAGGATGGTATCGATCACTTGAGCCGCCCCGTGCGCCGCGCATCAGCCAGAAGAACCGCCAGGACGCAGGAGAGTAGGCGCGCCCGCAGATTGTCGGCCCGGCTCGTCAGGATGATCGGGACACGCGCGCCAAGCACGATCCCGGCCGCATCGGCGCCGCCGAGGAAGGTGAGCTGTTTGGCCAGCATGTTGCCGGCCTCGATCTCGGGCACGAGCAGGATGTCGGCATGGCCGGCAACGGCCGAGACGATGCCCTTCTCCTTCGCCGCTTCCGCGCTGATGGCGTTATCGAAGGCGAGCGGCCCGTCGACGATGGCGTCGGTGATCTGGCCTCGATCAGCCATCTTCGAAAGCGCGGCAGCATCGAGCGTCGCTGTCATGCGCGGGTTCACGGTCTCGACGGCCGCCAGCACCGCGACCTTCGGCAACTCGTCGATGCCGTTCAGCGCGACATGCCAGAGATTGACGGCGTTCTGGACGATGTCCGCCTTGGCGGCGAGATCGGGCGAGATGTTGACCGCGGCGTCGGTGATGATGAAGGGCTTGGGATAGCTCTCGATGTGCATCACGAAGGCATGGGAGATTCGCCGCTCGGTCCGCAGGCCGGAATCGGCGTGCACGACCGCGCCCAGCAGTTCGTCGGTGTGCAGCGAACCCTTCATCAGAGCCTCGAGCTCGCCGGCGGCGGCCAGCGATACCGCCTTCGCCGCCGCCTGATGGCTGTGCTCGGTGTCGATGACCTGCCAAGGCGAGATGTCGATGCCGGCCTCCTGCGCGGCGGCATGGATGCGCGCGGCCGGGCCGATCAGCACGGGATCGATGAGCTGCTCGGCCACCGCGTCGGCCACCGCCGCGATCACATTGGCCTTGACGGGATGCACCACCCCGGTCCGCACCGCCGGGAGATCCTCGCAACGGCCTAGCGCGAGGCGGAAATATTCGGTGGAGGTTAGCGTCGTCATGGCACCTCTCTAGCTCTGCGCGGCGATCCAGCGGGCGATTCCGGGCCAGGTTTCGCCAAGCGTCTTGCGGCCCATGAACAGGCCGATATGGCCGCCGGGCACCAGCTTCTTCTCGATCTTCTTCTTCGGCGTGCCGACGAGGTCCTCCGCCGCGAAAACCTGCTCGTGGGTGGTGATGTCGTCCCCGGCGCCAGCCAGGAGATAGACCGGACAGGTCACGTCCTTCAGGCTCAGGCGCCGGCCCAGCCCGACGAACTCGCCCTTGGCGAAGCGGTTGTCCTTGAAGATCTGCTCGATGGCCTGGAGGTAGTAGACGCCGGGCAGGTCGAGCGGGTTCTCGTACCAGGCCGCGAAGGTCTCGGTCCGGTCGAGATAGTTCTTGTCGGCGATGTTCTGGTAGAGCCGGACGTACTTGTCGACGTAGTGCTCGTCGGGATGCATGTTCTTCCAGCCCGCCAGCATGAAGCGCCCCGGCATCAGGCCCCGCCCCGTCCGGACCATGGCGCGATAGCTCTTCAGCGGCATGGTCTTCGCCATGCGCTTGATCGGCCCGTCGCCGGCATCGGCGTCGATCGGCGCGCCGGCCAGCACCAGCGACTTGACCTTGTGCGGGAAGCGGGAGGCCAGCATCGCGCTCAGCCAGCCGCCCTGGCAGAGGCCGACCAGATGCACGACGCCGCCGAGATCGTCGATCGCGGCGTTGAGCTCGGCCAGATAGGTGTCGATGCTGAAATAGCGCATCTCCTGCGTCGCCGGCTTCCAGTCGGTGACGAGGACGTGTTCGAGGCCGTTCGCGAGCAGCGTCTCGACGAGGCTCTGCCCCTTATCGTAGTCGGCGATGGTCGCGCTGTGCCCGGCATAGGGCGCGTCGACCAGAACGGGAATACCATCCGAGCCGGCCTTCCCGAATTCGCGCAAGGACATCGTCGGCAGGTCGAGGCGGACGGTGTGTGGCGTCGCCCAGCCCGGCGGCGGCGGCCGGGTGATCTTCACTGCTTCGGAGAGAAAATCGAGATTGCGCTCCGTCAGGCGCAAGGCGGCGTCGACAGGCCAGAACCAGGGCAGGCTGAGCTCGTCGGAACCGCTCGCCGGCTGGTGAGRTGGCATTGTCGCGTTCGGGCTGCTTGCCATGGTCGAAACATCCGTTTTCTCGATCACATTCGGAAGGTAGGCAGCCGATCTTGCCGAGGCAACCGCGACAGCCTTGCGACAGGTCAAAGCCCTTCCGCGATTCGCGGCGCCGGAGCGGCCTCCGCAGTCGGGCGCCGCGCCATAGGGCCCACCAGCGTGCGCAGGGCGTTGAGGATGACGGCGATGTCGATGCCCTGCTGCAGGAACGCGCCGACGACCGGCGGAATGTAACCGAAGGCGGCGAAGACCATGGCGATCCCGGACAGGCCGAGGCCGACGACGATGCTTTGCTGCGCGATCGCCCGCGTCCGCTGCGCGATCACGACCGCTTCCGCGACCCGGTCGATCCGGTCGACGAGGATCACCACGTCGGCCGCTTCGGAGGAGGCCGTCGCACCCCGGGCGCCCATCGCCACGCCGACATCCGCAGCCGCTAGCGCCGGCGCATCGTTCAAGCCATCCCCGACCATCATCGTCGGCCGGCGAGCCTTCTCCGCGGCGATGGCAGCAACCTTTTGGGCGGGGCTGCACTCGGCCTTGACGTCGTCGATAGCGAGGTGGGCGGCAACCTCCGCCGCCGTGCCGGCATCGTCGCCCGTGACCATCAGGATGCGATCGACCCCGGCACCATGCAGCCGATCCAGCGTCTCGCGCGCGTCGGGCCGCACCGCATCCGCCATGGCGAGAAAGCCGACGAATTGCCCGTCTATGGCGACGAAGACGGCAAGCGCGGCGGCCCCGTCGAGGCCCGCCTGTGCCGTCCGCGCCCAACTCGGGAGCGGCTCGTCTCCCAGGACGAGATTGCGCGAGCCGGCGCGGACATGCCTGCCGTTCACGACGCCTTCGAGGCCCGAGCCCCGATATTCCCGCACCTCGGTTGGCTGCGACAGGGGCAGCGCCTTCTGGCGCGCCAGCGCGACCAGGGTCTCGGCGAGCACATGATGCGAGGCCTGTTCGAGCGAGGCGACGAGACGAAGGATCTCGGCCGCTTCGACATCTGGCGCCGCCTCCAGCGCCACCAGCCGAGCTCCGCCCTCGGTCAGTGTACCCGTCTTGTCGAAGATCGCCGTGCGGACTTGCCCGAGCGCCTCGATGGCCGAGCTGCCCTTCATCAGGATGCCGGCACGGGCAGCGCGCGAGACGCCGCCGATGAAGGCGACCGGCGCCGCGAGGATCAGCGGGCAGGGCGTGGCGACGACGAGCACGGCGAGGGCGCGGATCGGATCGCCCGACAGCCACCAGGCGAGGCCGGCGACGACCAGGGTCGCCGGCAGCAGCAGCAGCGCGAAGCGATCGGCCATGCGGATGAAGGGGGCCTTCGCTGTCTGCGCCGCCTCGACCATGCGGACGATACCGGCATAGGTGCTCTCACGCGCCGGCGCCGAAGCGCGGTAGCGGAACGCCTCGCCGGCGTTGACTGTGCCACTGCGCAGCGCCTCGCCCTTCGCTTTCGCCTCGGGCAGCGGCTCGCCGGTGACCGCGGATTCGTCGAGCCGGGCCTCGGCATCGAGAAGCTCGCCATCCACCGGCAGCATCTCGCCCGCCCGCACCAGCAGCTCGTCGCCAACCGCCACCTCCTCCGCAGCGATATCGACGAGCCCGTCCGCGTCCTGCCGGTGGGCGATGCGCGGTGTCCGGTCGCGCAGCGACCTGAGTTCGCGCTCCGCCTTTCCGCGCGCATAATCCTCGAGCAGGTTGCCGCCGGAATACATCATGGCGACGACCGCTCCGGCAAGCGGCTCGCCCATCGCGATCGACGCGATCATCGCGACGAGCGCGATCGCATCCACGCCGAGCCGCCCGGCCAGCATGTCGCGGAGCATCGAGACCGCCAGCGCAACCGCCACGGGGATGGTGGCCGCCGTCCAGATCAGGTCCGGCGACCATGCGCTGCCGACACTGCCTACGATCAATCCAGCGATGGCACCGGCCAAGGCGATGGCGAACAGGCTCAGATGGACGACCATCTCACGCATCGACGCTGCTCCCGTTCCGCCTCTGCCCGGTGCGCCTCAAGCGAAAATCACCTTGCGGAACCGGGCGAGCGCGAAGGCGAAATAGGCCGCGCCGATCGCAACGATCTTGGCAATCTCCGGCCAGACCACGTCGAACCCCGCGCCGCGATAGAGCACGCCTTGCGAGAAGGAGACGAAATGCGGCGTCGGGCTGAAGATCCGCATGATCCATTGCAGCCAGACCGGCATGCTCTCCATCGGGGTCGTCGCGCCGGACAGGAGCTGCGTGACCACGAAGACCGGGATTGCGAGAAGGCCGAACTGTCCCATCGTCGTCGCCAGCGTGCCGAGCAGGATACCGAGCGCCGCGACGGAAAAGGCATATATCGCCGTCCCCAGCACAAAGAGCAGGAGCGAGCCGGCGATCGGCACACCGAGCGCCCCTTCGACGATGAAGACGAGCGAGGCGACCGCCGCGACCAGGATGACCAGGGCGTTCGCCACCATCTTGGCAAGCATGATCTCGACCGGCGTAACCGGCATTACCAGGAGATGCTCGACCGTTCCCTGTTCGCGCTCGCGAATCAGTGCCGCACCGGTCAGGATGATGGTCAGCAGCGTGACGTTGTTGAGCACCTGCATCACCGAGCTGAACCAGCCGGAATCGAGATTGGGGTTGAAGCGCGCCCGCACCACGAGATTGATCGGCAGCGTGGTCGTCGTCTCGCGCCCGGCCTGCCGGTTCGCGATCTCCTGCGCGATGATCTGCTGGATATAGACCGCGCCATTGCCGGCCTGACTCATCGCAGTGGCATCAATGTTGAGCTGCAGCGTCGCGGCTCGCCCCGCCTGCAGGTCGGCCTGGAACCTGGGCGGAATCTCGAGCACGAAAACGAGCCGGCCGGAATTCATCTCGGCATCGATCTCGTTGGCGGCGATGCGCTTCGAGACCTTGAAGAGCGGGGGGTTGAAGGCGCCGAGCAGCGTGCGCGAGAACTCCGACTGGTCCTCGTCGACGATGCCAATGGTGAGGTCGCGCGCCTCGAGCTTCCCCCCGGTTGCGACCGAGTAGACGGCGATAGTGAAGGTGTAGACCACGAGCACGAGCATGATCGGATCGGCCCGCAGGCTGCGCAGCTCCTTCACGACCAGGCGCAGGATGTTCTGAAGGTGGATGACGAGCGCGGCCATCTCAGACCTCCTGCTTGCGCAAGGCGAGTTGGGCTACGACGAGGAAGAGCAGGAAGAAGAAGGCCAGCATCACGAGATTTGGCCAGAGCTGGGCCGCGCCCAGCCCCTTGGTGAAGACGCCGACACTGACCGGCTGATACCAGGCCGGAGGAAAGCTCATACCGATGATGCGGCCACCGCCCGAGAGCGAGGCGACCGGCACCATCAGGCCGGAAAAATTGACCGCGGGGATGATCGACAGGATCGCGGTCGCGAAGACCGCGGAGACCTGTGTGCGGGTGAAACTGGAGATGAGCTGGCCGAAACCGGTCGCCGCCGAGACATAGAGCAGCGTCGCCAGCACCAGCAGCCAGGCGGAGCCCTTGATCGGGACCTGGAAGACGAACAGCGCGATCAGGACCAGCATCGCGAAGCTCATCATCGCGATGGCGATGTAGGGCAACTGCTTGCCGAACAGGAATTCGAATTGGCTGATCGGGGTCGAGCGGAAATTGGCGATCGAGCCGGTTTCCTTCTCGCGGACAACGCCGATCGCCGACATGATCGCCGGAATGAGGATCAGCATCAGCATGATCACGCTCGGCACCATCGCATTGGCGCTCTTGAAATCCTGATTGTAGCGGAAGCGGGTCTCGATCGTGACGGACGACGGCACATGGCTCGACGCTGCCTGGGAAGCCATGAAGCCCTGCGCGTATTGCGTCGCCAGCCCGGTGACGTAGCCGCGCGTCGTCTCGGCCCGGAACGGCATGGCGCCGTCGAGCCAGACCGAGAGCTCAGGCGTCCGACCGGCCATCAGGTCGCGGCCGAAGGAGGGCGGGATCTCGATCGCGAGCTGCAGCTCGCCGCTTCTCAGGCGCTGGTCCAGCTCGGCTGCGGAGCGGATCGGCGGCTGCTCGCTAAAGTAGCGCGAGCTGGAGAAGGCCTCGACCAGTTGCCGGCTCTCCATCGAGTTGTCCTGATCATAGGCCGCGAATTTCAGGTTCTCGACATCTAAGGAAATGCCGAAGCCGAAGGCCAGCATCAGCAGTACCGGCCCGAGAAAGGCGAAGCTCAGCCGGATCGGATCGCGCAGCAATTCCATGGTTTCGCGGCGGGTGCAGGCCCAGAGCCGCCGTGGATCGAAGCGGAGGGCTGGCGGCGCGGGCTGCGCGGCGGCGGCCGGGATGGCCGTAGCTTCCACCGGGACGTCCTCGATGCCGGCCGCCTCTTTGAGATAGACGATGAAGGCCTCTTCCAGCGTGTCGACGCCGCGTTTCTGCACCAGCTCTTCCGGCGTGCCGACCGCCAGAACCTTGCCGGCATGCATGAAGGAAATGCGGTCGCAGCGCTCCGCCTCGTTCATGAAATGGGTCGAAAGGAAGATGGTGACGCCGTCGTCGCGCGAGAGATCGATCAACGTGCGCCAGAATGCGTCGCGCGCGATCGGGTCGACGCCCGAGGTCGGCTCGTCGAGGATCAGCATCGCCGGGCGGTGCAGGACGGCGACAGCGAGCTGGAGGCGCTGGCGGATGCCGAGCGGCAGGCTGTCGGGCCGCTCATCGGCGACGGTCTCGAGGTCGAAGCGGGTCAGGAGCTCGGCGATGCGGCCGGGTATCTCGGCGGGGGGCAGATGGTAGAGCTCGGCGTGGAGCACGAGGTTCTGCCGGACTGTGAGCTCGCTGTAGAGCGAGAAGGCCTGCGACATGTAGCCGACATTGCGCCGCGTCTCCATGTCGTCGGCGGCGAGCGGCTGGCCGAACAGCTTCGCGGTCCCCTCAGTCGCCGGCAACAGGCCGGTCAGCATCTTCATCGTCGTCGACTTGCCGCAGCCGTTCGAGCCGAGGAAGCCGAAGATCTCGCCGCGGCCGATGCGGAAGTTGACGTGGTCGACGGCGACGAAATCGCCGAAGCGGCGCGTCAGCCCCTCGGCCTCGATCGCAGGGGTCGCGTCATCGCTCGCGACCCGCGGCCGGAGCACGACCTCGCGGTGCTGCGCGCGCTTGGCTTCAGGCAGCAGAGCAACGAAGGCAGCTTCCAGCGTCGACTGCCCGGCATTGTGGCGCAGCTCTGCGGGCGTTCCGGTGGCGATCGCCTTGCCGTCATCCATCGCCACGAGCCAGTCGAAGCGTTCGGCCTCCTCCATATAGGCGGTGGCGACGATGACGCTCATGCTGGGCCGGCGGGCGCGGATCGTATCGATCAGATCCCAGAACTGGCCGCGCGAGAGCGGATCGACGCCGGTCGTCGGCTCGTCCAGGACGAGCAGGTCGGGATCGTGGATCAGCGCGCAGCAGAGGCTGAGCTTCTGCTTCATGCCGCCGGAGAGCTTGGCGGCAGGGCGGCCCTCGAAGGGATCCAGCCCCGTCGCCGTGAGCAGTTCATCGATGCGCTGGCGGCGCTCGGCCGCGTCCTGCCCGAAGAGCCGCGCATGGAAGTCGATATTCTCGAAGACGGACAGCGTCGGATAGAGATTCCGGCCCAAACCCTGCGGCATATAGGCGATGCGCCCGCGCCGCGCCTCGCGTTCGGCCTTGACGCCGAGATCGCCGCCGAGCGCGTGCACGCTGCCCTGCTGGATCGCCCGCACGCCGGCGACGAGTGCCAGCAGGGTCGACTTGCCCACGCCGTCCGGCCCGATCACGCCGATCATGCGGCCAGCGGGGATATCGAGCGTCAGCGCATCGAGGGCGATCACCTTGCCGTAGCGGTGCGTGACGCCCGCGAGGCTGGCGGCAGGCCCGGCCTCCGTCATGGCAGCTTCACAGCGAGCGAGTCGGGCCATTTCGCGGAGGGAGAGGTGCGAACGAAGCCGAGGCCGCGCACGCCGGTCTTCACCTGCCGGTGGTATTTGGCGAGCAGATCCTTGTCGACCTGAAGTTTAGCGCGGAAGACCAGCTTCTCGCGCTCCTCGGCAGTCTCGACGGCCTTCGGCGTGAACTGGGCGTCGGCCGCGACGAAGCTGACCGTCGCCGGGATGACGTATTGCGGCACGGGATCGAGAATGATGCGGGCCTCGTCGCCCAGGGCGAGCTGACCGGCCTGCGCCGCCGGCAGGTAGATCGTCATGTAGACATCCGACAGGTCGAGGATGGTGATGACGCGCGTGCCGGCCGAGACCACCTCGCCGGTCCGGGCCAGCTGGTACTGCACGCGCCCGCTCCGCGGCGCGAGGAGCACGAGATCGACCAGGATCGCTCTGATCTGCTCGGCATCGGCCTCGGACGCGTGGATCGCGAACTGAGCCTGGTCGCGCTGCGCCTGGGCGGCTCGCAGGGCCGCGTCGGTGGCATCGGCCTTGGCCGAACGCTGGTCGAAGATCTGCTTGCTGAGATAGCCCTTCTCGACCAGCTCCTTGCCGCGATCGGCATCGGTCCTGGCAAGGATCTGATCGCTCTTGCGCTGGGCGATCAGGGCTTCGGCCTCGGCGAGCGCCTGGCGTGCCCGCAGCACCTGCGCCTGCGCGGCCCGCAGCTGCGCCTCGTATTCCGGCGAGGCGATCCGGGCGATCACCTGGCCGGCCGTGACCTCGTCACCTTCCTTGACCGTGACCTCCGCCAGGCGGCCGGCATATTTCGAGGCGACATCGACCTGCGTCGCCTCGATGCGCCCGTTGGTCTTGACGATCCCTTCCGGCATCGTATCGCCGCGCAATCTTTCGATCAGCGCCTTCAGTCGCGACTGCGCCTGCGCGGAAGGCGGCGATAGCAGAAGCACAGTGAAGGCAACTGCGGCGGCTACTCGACAAAATCGCATGGAGCGTCTCCAACGGAGCAGGCTTGGAACGTTCAGCTCTGCAGCCTTCATAGCATGCACGAAGCTGTCCGCGAGGCCCATACTCGCATCACCCCGCTTTCAATTGCGCACCAAAGCGCGGCCAGATGCCGCTGATCCTGCCCGCGACTTGACGCTCAGCCGGCTATTCAAAGAGGTCCGGATGCGCAGCCTCGGTCTTCGGGAGGGCGCGCAGGATCTCGGTGAGATGATGGCGCATCGCGGCTTCAGCCGCCGCGGGGTCGCCTGCATCGATCGCCGCCACGATGCCCCGATGCTGCTCGACCAGCGGCAGCATCGCGCCGGGCCCCGGCAGGGTGAGCTGGCAGACCCTGTCCATATGCGCCTTGATATCCCGGATCGCCTCCCAGGCGAGCGGCATGCCGACGCCTTCCGTCAGCTCGACATGGAAAAGCTCGTCATAGCGCTGGAAGGCGGCATGGTCGTTCCGCGACGCGGCCTTGTCCTGCATCTCCAGGAGATCGGCGATGCGCTGCCGGCTTTGCGCGGAGAAGGACAGGCAGGCCTGCCGGACGATCGCGACCTCCACCGCCTCGCGCACGAAGCGCGCCTCCATCATCTTGCGGACGGAGAACTTGACCACGACCGTGCCGCGCTGCGGCTGCACGTCGACGAGCCGCGTCTTGGCGAGCGCGATCAGCGCCTCGCGCACCGGCTGGCGGGATACGCCGTATCGCAGCGCGATCTCCTGCTCCGAGAGACGCGTGCCGGGCGGCAGATCGAGCGCGATGATCGCCCGGCGCAGTTCGGCTTCGACACGGCCGGCCGCCGAAGCGCCCGGAAAAGCGGCGGGTGACGCCAGCGAAAGGCTCAAGCCAAAAACCTCCAGGGCCTGTTGCGTACCATACAATTACATACTACCATACAATGACTGTCGCGGCCAAGCTCGGCTCGTGGACAGAAAGCTTACGTTCGACGCGCCACCCAACAAGCCGGGAAACGGCGAGGCGTTCGAACCCAGGGGAGAACGCACCATGACCGCACGCCGCAGTTTCCTTGCCTATACCGCCGCGCTGGCCATCTCGGCCGTTGCGGCGACCTCCGCCCTCGCCCAGAGCGTGACGCTGCGCTCGGCAGACATCCATCCGACCGACTACCCGACCGTCGAAGCGGTCCGCTACATGGGCAAGCTGCTCGAGGAGCGCACCCAGGGCCGCGTCAAGATCAACGTCTTCCACTCCGCCCAGCTCGGCCAGGAGAAGGACACGATCGACCAGACCCGCTTCGGCGTCATCGACATCAACCGCATCAACATGGCGCCGTTCAACAACCTGATCCCGGCGACCAACATCCCATCCCTGCCCTTCATCTTCCGCTCCGTCGACCACATGCGGAAGGCCATGGACGGGCCGATCGGCGACAACCTGCTGAAGGAATTCGAGAAGCACGACCTCATCGGCCTCGCGCTCTACGATTCCGGTTCGCGCTCCTTCTATAACTCCAAGCGCCCGATCAACAGCCCGGCCGATATGAAGGGCATGAAAATCCGCGTCCAGCAGTCCGACATGTTCGTCGCGCTGGTCTCGGCGCTCGGCGCCAACGCCACGCCGATGCCCTTCGGCGAAGTCTATTCCGCGCTACAGACCGGCGTGATCGACGGCGCCGAGAACAATTGGCCGTCCTATGAATCGACCCGCCATTTCGAGGTCTCGAAGTTTTACTCGGTGACCGAGCACTCGCTCTCGCCGGAAGCTCTGGTGATGTCGAAAAAGAGCTTCGACAAGTTCAACGCAGCCGATCAGGCGATCATAAAGGCCGCGGCGAAGGAGTCGGTCCTGAAGATGCGCGAACTCTGGGACGCGCGCGAGAAGGCGTCCGAAGCCAAGGTCAAGGCCGGCGGCGCCCAGATCAACCAGGTCGACAAGAAGCCCTTCATCGATGCGATGAAGCCGGTCTACGACAAGTTCGTCACCGACCCGAAGCTCAAGGACATGGTCGCCGCCATCCAGGCGGTGAACTGAGCCTCGTTCAAGCGGGGCGGCTCGAAACGGCCGCTCCGCTTTCCAAAGCCCTCATCCTGAGGAGCGATCGGAGAGCGCGTCTCGAAGGATGATCCAGAGATCGCTGGAACCATCCTTCGAGACGCCGCTTCGCGGCTCCTCAGGATGAGGGCTCAGGATGAGAAACCCGCATCCACGGACATCCCATGCGCGCGTTCACCGCCTTTTTGACACGCCTCGACGCCAAGTTCAGCCTGTTCGCGCTGATCACCGCCGGTGCCGGTCTCGTCCTGATGACCGTGATGGTCGCCTGGGGCGTGTTCGGCCGCTATGTCCTCAACGACACGCCGATCTGGGTCGAGGCCGGATCGCTCTTCCTGATGTCGTGGTTCATCCTGCTCGGCGCCGCCGTCGGCGTGCGCGAGAGCGACCATCTCGGCTTCGAAGTCGGACTGGTGATGTCGCCGCCGCCCTTGCGCGCCGCGCTGATCGTCATCGGCGAAGGCCTTGTCTGCGCTTTCGGTCTCGCCATGCTCGGCTATGGCTGGCAGCTCGCGGCCGGGACCTGGGCCGACCGGATGCCGATCATCGGCATCTCCCGCGGCTGGGACTATGTGCCGATCGCCGCAGGCGGCGCGCTGATCGCCCTGTTCGCGCTGGAAAAGCTCCTGCTCTTCATCACCGGCGAAGAACAGGCTCCGCTCGGCTTCGTCCATTTCGGCGAAAGCCAGGAGGCCTGAGCCATGGAACTCTGGATTCTCTTCGGCGTCTTCTCGCTGCTCCTGCTGATCGGCGTCCCCGTGGCCTTTTGCCTCGGCATCGCCTCCGTCGCGACCGTCGCCTTTATGGGCCTGCCGCCCGTCGTCGTCTTCCAGCAGATGAATTCCGGCATGAACGCCTTCGCGATGATGGCGATCCCATTCTTCATCTATGCCGGCGACCTGATGATCCGCGGCGGCATCGCCGAGCGGCTGATCCAGATGGCGGCGAGCCTCGTCGGCCATCTGCGCGGCGGCCTCGGCCAGGTCAATGTCGTCACCTGCACGCTCTTCGGCGGCATCTCCGGCTCGGCCGTGGCCGACGCCTCGGCGGTCGGCGGGCTGATGATCCCGCAGATGAAGAAGCGCGGCTATGACGCCGACTATGCCGTCAACGTCACCGCGAACGCGGCGATCATCGCGCTGCTGATCCCGCCCTCGCACAACATGATCATCTATTCGCTCTCGGCCGGCGGCAATCTCTCGATCGCGGACCTGTTCACCGCCGGCGTCGTGCCGGGCCTGCTGCTCTGCGCCGCGCTGATGGTCGCTGCCTGGGCGGTCGCGGTGAAGCGCGGCTATCCGCGCGAGCCCTTCCCGGGCTTCGCGACGGTCGGGCGCTATGTCGTGCTGGCGCTGCCCGGCATCCTGCTGATCGGCATCATCTTCGGCGGCGTCCGCTCCGGCGTCTTCACCGCGACGGAATCCTCCTGCGTCGCCGTCGTCTACGCCATCCTCGTGACCATCTTCGTCTACCGGCAACTCACCTGGACGGCCTTCGTCGAGGCGACGCTGGGCGCGGTGCGGACTACGGCGATGGTGCTGCTGGTGATCGGCACCGCCGGCGCCTTCGGCTGGCTGATGGCCTTCCTCGAGGTGCCGCGGGCGACGATCGCGGCGATGAAGGCGGTATCCGACAATCCCATCACCATCCTGCTGATGATCAACCTGATCCTGCTGGTGCTCGGCACCTTCATGGACATGGCGCCGATGATCATCATCTGCACGCCGATATTCCTGCCGGTGGTGAAGGCCTTCGGCGTCGACCCCGTGCATTTCGGCGTGATCCTGATCCTCAACGCCGGCATAGGCCTCAACACGCCGCCGGTCGGCTCGGTGCAGTTCGTCGCCTGCGCCATCGGCCGCATCTCCATCGGCGAGTCCATGCGCACGATCTGGCCCTTCTACGGCGCCAGCATCGCCGTGCTCCTGCTCGTCACCTATGTGCCCGGCCTGTCGCTCTGGCTGCCGCGCCTGTTCCACTGAAGGACTGATCATGACCATCGACATCCGCCAGGTTTCGCACCCCGAGGCCGTCAAGGGCTTCGACACGGCGGAGCTGCGGCGCCACTTCCTGATCGAGACGCTGTTCGCCCCCGGTGAGGTCAAGCTGACCTATAGCCATCTCGACCGTGTCATCGTCGGCGGCGCCATGCCGGCCGGGAAGGCGATCGTGCTGCCGACGCCGAAGGCGGTCGGTACCGACGCCTTTCTCAGGCGGCGCGAACTCGGCATCGTCAATGTCGGCGGCCCCGGCAAGGTCGCGGTCGGCGGCAAGGACTACGCTCTGGCCAAGCGCGACGCGCTCTATGTCGGCAAGGAAGCCGGCGAGGTCTCATTCGCCAGCGACGATGCCGGCAACCCGGCGAAGTTCTACCTGCTCTCGACGCCGGCCCATGCCGCGCATCCGACCAAGGTGATCAGGGAGGCCGATGCCAAGACCATCGCGCTCGGCGAGCAGGCGACCGCCAACAAGCGCGTCATCCGCCAGTACATCATCCCCGGAATCTGCGACACCTGTCAGCTCGTGATGGGCGTCACCACCCTCGACGAAGGCAGCATCTGGAACACCATGCCGGCGCATGTCCATGACCGGCGCTGCGAGATCTATCTCTATTTCGACGTTCCGGCCGACGCCCGCGTCTTCCACCTGATGGGCGAGCCGCAGGAGACCCGCCACCTCGTCATCGCCAACGAGCAGGCGATCCTCTCGCCCGGCTGGTCGATCCATTCCGGCGTGGGGACGAAGGCCTATTCCTTCATCTGGGGCATGGGTGGCGACAATGTCGACTATACCGACATGGACATGGTTGCGACCGGAGACCTGCGCTGATGCGCTCGGCCTTTGACTTGGGCGGCCGGACCGCGATCGTCACCGGGGCCAATACGGGCCTCGGCCAGGCGATCGCGGTCGCGCTCGCCCAGGCCGGTGCCGGCATCGTCGCGGTCGGACGATCGAGCATGGCCGAAACGAAGGCGCTGGTCGCCGAGACCGGCAAGCCCTTCCATGAGATCGCCGCCGATCTCGCGACGCTGGAGCCGATCCCGCGGATCGTGGAAGAGGCCGAGGCGGCAGCGAAGGCCGACGGCTCGCGGCTCGACATCCTCGTCAACAATGCCGGCATCATCCGCCGCGCCGACGCCATCGACTTCACCGAGGCCGATTGGGACGCGGTGATGGACGTGAACCTGAAGTCGACCTTCTTCCTGACGCAGGGCGTGGCCAAGCGCATGCTCGCCGACGGCAAGGGCGGCAAGGTCATCAACATCGCCTCGCTGCTGTCCTTCCAGGGCGGCATCCGCATCCCCTCCTATACGGCGTCGAAGAGCGGCCTTGCTGGCCTCACGCGGCTGCTCGCCTGCGAATGGGCGGGCAAAGGCATCAACGTCAACGCGATCGCGCCCGGCTATTTCGCGACCAACAACACGCAGGCCCTGCGCGCCGACCCCGAGCGCAACACGGCCATTCTCGCTCGGATCCCGGCCGGGCATTGGGGCGAGCCGCAGGAACTCGGCGGCGCCGCCGTGTTCCTCGCCTCGGACGCGGCGGCTTACATCCACGGCGTCGTACTGCCCGTCGACGGCGGCTGGCTCGCGCGCTGAGGGAGAACCGACATGGACCGCAGGAACGAGCCTTTCGCCCATGATGCCGATCTCGCCTGGGAGCCGGCCGGCGACGGCGTGACACGCAAGATCCTGACCTATCGCGAGGAGGTCATGATGGTGCGCGTGCGCTTCGAGGCCGGCGCCATCGGCCCGGCGCATAGCCATCCGCATATCCAGTGCTCGCTGGTCGAAAGCGGCGTTTTCGACATCACCATCTCCGGGCGCACCGAACGCCTCAGCGCTGGCGACAGCTTCACCGTGCCGCCGGATGCGGTGCACGGCGCCGTCAACGTGGAGGCCGGGACGCTCGTCGACGTCTTCACACCGATGCGGCAGGACTTCGTCTCCTGACGGAACGGCCCTCGGCTGTCCACGTTCGGATTGACTCTCTCATAACCCGTCAGCTATGGATCAATCCCATAACTGACGGGTTATGCTTTTGATCTCGACCGATCACGACCAGCTTTTCAGGACGCTTGCCGATCCGACACGGCGGGCGTTGTTCGAATGGCTGTGCAGGGATGGCGAACAGACTGTGGGAGCCCTGACGATCCGCGCCGGCGTCTCGCAACCGGCCGTGTCGAAGCATCTCGCCGTGTTGAAACAGGCCGGGCTGGTGCGGGACCGGCAGGAAGGCCGCCAGTCCCACTACAGCGCACGACCGAAGGCGCTGGCGCCGCTGATCGACTGGACCAGCCAGATGGGCGGGTTCTGGGAGAGCCGATTCGACGATCTCGAAAATCTGCTCAAGAGGATGGACCAGTGAACGAAGCAGCCACCGAACTCCGCTCCGTCGTCGTCGAGCGAGAATTCCCGCACCCGCCCGAGAAGCTCTGGCGCGCCCTGACCCAGCCGCATCTGATCGCGGAGTGGCTGATGAAGAACGACTTCAAGCCGATCGTCGGTCATCGTTTCGGTTTCAGCGCCGAATGGGGCGCCGTTTCCTGCGAGGTGCTGGAGATCGAGGAGACGAAATCGCTGTCCTACACATGGGGCGATCATGAGCTGAAGACGGTGGTGACCTGGACCTTGACCCCGGCCGGCGCCGGCACGGCGCTGCGCATGGAACAGACGGGCTTCCGGGACAACCAGCCACGCTACTTCCAGGGCGCCCGGGCTGGCTGGCCGCGCTTCCTCGCCGTGCTGGAGGAATTGCTGGCGCGGATGGGCTGAGGCCCAGTCCAGAGGCGTGAACGCACGGAATTTGAAGAAGGGAGAGCGTGGTGGCCGACACCGCAACCCAGACGGAGAAATCGCCGTCCGAACTGATCGACGGGCGGATCGCAGAGCTCGGCGACTGGCGCGGCGAGATGCTGGCCCGGCTGCGCGCCCTGATCAAGCAGACCGTCCCCGATGTCGTCGAGGAGTGGAAATGGCGCGGCGTGCCGGTCTGGTATCGCGACGGCATGATCTGCACCGGCGAAACCTACAAGTCGGTGGTCAAGCTGACCTTCGCCAAGGGTGCCGCGCTGGAAGACGCATCCGGCCTGTTCAACTCCAGCCTGGACGGCAATGTCCGCCGGGCCATCGATTTCCACGAGGGCGATGCGATCGATGAAAAGGCCCTGGCCGAGCTGATCAGCGCAGCTGTTGCGCTGAACGCGTCGAAAACGAAGAGAGCCGGCCGCTCGGGCTGAGCAGCCGGCCCTTTCTTGATCGAGTGCCCACGACTGAAAGTCGCGGGCTCCCGCTGTGCCGTCGTATCAGCCCTTGGACTTCTTCCCGGGCTTTCCGCCACCCTTCTTGCTTGACGAGCCGCCGCCCTTCTCGAACACCTTGTAGAACTCCTCGGCCATGCCGCGCAGAGACCTGCCGATGTTGGCGTATTGGTACTCGTTCAGATTGGCGAGCGAGGCGCGCCCCGCCGGCTGGCGCGTGCCGAAGCCGCGGCCGGGCAGCAGCACGATGCCGGTTTCGTCGGCGATCCTGAACAGCAGCTCGTCCGGATTGACGTTCTTCTTCACCCAGGCCTCGAACTCCGGCCCATACAGGTCTCTGGCCACCGCCGATAGATCGAGCAGCGTGTAGTAATCGACCGCATTCTCGTCGTTGCCCTGGGGGACGCCGAGCTCGCGATAGAGCGCCGCCTCGCGGCGGCGGATCAGCTTCTTCAGCTCCGCCTTGTAGCCATCGGCCTCATCCATCAAGGCAAAGAGCGAGAACAGCACCATCTGGACCTGCTGCGGCGTCGAGAGGCCGGCGGTGTGGTTGAGCGCCACGGTGCGGCTGTCGGCGACGAGGCGATCGATGAAGCGCAGCTGGCTGACATCCGGCAGGAGCGAGCCATAGCGCCGGTCCAGCGCCTGCTTGGCGCTCTTCGGCAGTTCGTCCAGCGCCTTGTCGAATATGGAGTCCTTGTGCGTCGCGACGACGCCGAGGCGCCAGCCGGTCGCGCCGAAATACTTCGAGAAGGAGTAGACCAGCATCGTATTGTGCGGACAGGTCGCGAAGAGCGACCGGAAACCGTCGGCAAAGGTGCCGTAGACGTCGTCCGTCAGGATGAAGAGGTCAGGCCGGTGCTCGCGCACGATGGCCGCGACCTTTTCGAGGCTGCGATCATCCATCTTCACCGAGGGCGGATTGCTCGGGTTGATGCAGAAGAAGATCTTGATCGCCGGATCCTTGAGCTTCTCCAGCTCGGAATCCGGATACTGCCAGCCCTTCTCGGGATCGGCGTCGATCGCGACCTCGACGAGCCCGTATTCGTCGAGTTCGGGAATCTCGATATAGGGCGTGAAGACCGGCATGCCGATCGCGACCTTGTCGCCGCGCTTGACCAGACCGTTCTGCTTCAACGTGTTGAAGATATAGGTCATGGCGGCGGTGCCGCCCTCGACCGCGAAGAGATCGACGCTACCCGGCGGGATGGAGCCCCCGATCATCTCCTTGACGATGTAGTGGCCGACGATCTGCTCGCTCACCCTGAGCATGCGCGGCGGGACCGGATAGTTGCAGCCGAGGATACCCTCGACCATCTCGTGCAGGAACGCGGAAGCCGAGAGACCAAGCTGGTCGCGGACATAGCTCAGCGCCCGGCCGAGGAAGACAACGCCGGGCTGGTCGCGGTTCTCGGCGATGAAGCGCTCGAACCGGCCCTCGATGCCCTCGATCTGCGGCAGGCCGCCGATGCCGTTGGGCATATAGGAGTAGGAGAGCTCCGCCTCCGCCGTGGCGAAGAGGCCGAGCCGAAAGAAAGCCCGGCGCGGCAACGTCGCCAGGAAGTTCGGATTGCCGCGTCCGGCATTGAGCATCAGGCGGTTTTCGCGGCTTGAAGCTAGCTTGATCAGTTCGTCCTTGAGCTCGAAAGGGCTGAGCTTGGCGTATTTGCTGTAATCAGTCGCCATAATACGTCTCCTCGATCAAATCAGGTGAAAGCCACGACGAGCGGGCCGAGCAATGTCAGGAAAACGTTCGCCAGCGCATAGGTGATGGCGAAGGGAGTGGTCGGGATGGAGTTCCCGGCCTTGTCCAAAACCTCGCCGAAGGCGGGGTTGGCGCTGCGCGAACCGGACAATGCGCCGGCAAAGACGGCGGTGTTGTCGTAGCGCAGGATGTAGCGCCCGACGAGCATGGTGATGATCAACGGCAGGATCGTCACAACCACACCGATCAGGAAGATCGACAGGCCACTCTGGGCGATGGTGGTGACGGCCTGGTGCCCCGACTGGAGCCCGACCACCGCGACGAAGCCGGCAAGTCCGAGATCGCGCAGCAGTGTCGAGGCCGCCGTCGGCATATTGCCGATGGCGAGATTGCGGCTGCGATACCAGCCGAAGAGCAGGCCGGACAGCAGCGCGCCGCCGCCGCTGCCGAGCGTCAGCGGGACATCGCCGATACGAACCACCAGCAGGCCGATCAACAAGCCGACGACGAGGCCCAGACCGTGGAAGACGAAATCGGTCTTGTCGCTCGAAACCAGCAGCGTGCCGACCACCTTCGCCACGCGCTGGACATCTTCCGCCGTGCCGTAGAGCGTCGCGACGTCGCCGGCTTCGATGACGGTATTTTCCGTCAACGGAAGCGGCTTGCCGGCGCGCTGCAGGCCGGTGACGTAGATGCCATGGCGGAGATTGCCGGCCGTCGCATCTCTGATCTGCTGCACGGTCTTGCCGATGAAGTCTCGGCTGGCGATGGCGACGTCGCGGCTGAGCACGACCAGATCCATGCCATCGGAGGACTGGAGCTCGGGGCCGATCTTGCTGGCCGCGCCGACGACGCCCGCACGCCTGCCGACGACGAGGATGGTGTCCCCGGGCTTGAGCTTGAGGTCCGGTTCAACGCCGATCACCGAACCGTCGCGCTTGAGCCGCTCGATGGCGAAGGCGGCAGGACCGGCCAGCGCCTCGACTTCCGCGATCGAGCGCCCTGCGACACCCTCCACCTTGAACAGGCGACCGACCAGATCAGGCGCCGCCGGGTGCTCGCCGGCGCCATACACCCGGATGCCCGCGAGCATCTCGGCCTCGGCCTTGATGGCGTCGTCCCGGATGCTGCGGCCCATGAGCCAGGGCAGGATGTTGACGCAGACGATGATCGCGCCGAAGGAGCCGAAGATGTAGGTCACGGCATAGCCGATGGCGACGTTGCCCTGCAGGCGCTGGGCTTCATCCGCCGCCAGCCCGAGTTTGCCGATGGCTGCGCCGGCGGTGCCGATGATCGCCGATTGCGTCAGGCCGCCGGCCGCGATGCCTGCCGCCAAGCCCTTGTCGAGCCCGAACATCCTGGCGAGGATGACGACGGTGGCGAGGCCGCTGAGCGCCAGCACCGCCGCCATGACGATCTCGCGGATCGATTGCCGACCCAGGGAGCGGAAGAACTGCGGTCCGCTCTCGAAGCCGACGGCATAGATGAACAGCGCAAACAGGACAGATTTGATGCCGTTGTCGATGGTGACGCCGACCTGGCTGATCAGGACCGCTGCGAGCAGCGAGCCGGCGACACCTCCGAGCTGGAACTTGCCGAACTGGAACTTGCCGACCCAGTAGCCCACCGCCAATGACAGAAAGAGAGCAATTTCCGGGGATTGATGGAAAATCGACGATAGCGCCGCCACAGATCGCCTCCCAAATGCTGGAACAGAACTGATCGAAATCAAGCAAACGATAACAGCGGACAGAACTCTAGACGCGAATTCACATATGACTCAAGGAGCGATATTCGGAGCACTGCCTCTGCAGACGCGCACGGCCAGAACATCGACACCAGAAACAATATTCAACATGGCAGAATTCAAAACTGTCATTTTGACGATAATTTTATGACTTGGTCAGGCATCTCGCCGCTTTCCACTCCCGGCCAAAGCTGTGGCTATGGCGACTATATTTCGGCGTTCTGAGCGAGCACCACCCTCACCGGGATCAATGCCGCCAAAGCTTCGGCCGGCACCAGTCAAGACCGCTCTTCGGCATGAACAACAGCCAAGATCAACGAGCACCGTTTATGACAGCTCGAACAAGGCTGTAGCGCCCTTCAAAAAAAACGCCCAGTATCGCCGCGATCCGGCCCATCCCCGCGATGGAGCCGATGCGGCGGTCAAGATGGCAGGGGAAGGGAAAGCGGATGCCTGGATTTTCGCAGCGCGCGGATGAAAGACTGCGCCCTGGAATTCTCTGCCTTGCGGCGATGGCCCTGGCCGTTGGCCTCGCCTTGAATCCCGCGACCACCGCCCTCGCCCAGCAAGCCGCCCCGGCGAAGATTCCGGTGGGCACCGTCCCCGCCGAAAAGCGGCCCGTCGAAAAAACCGCCGATTTCGTAGGCCGCATCGCAGCCATCAACCGCGTCGACATCCGCGCGCGCGTCACCGGGTATCTCGAAGAAGTGCTCTTCAAGGACGGTGCAAACGTCAAGGAAGGCACGCCCCTCTTCCGCATCGAGCGGGCACCGTTCGAAGCGGCCGTCGAACAGGCGCAAGGCGCGCTGGAAGGCGCGCAGGGCACCTTGCAGAATGCCATCGTGCAACGGCAGCGCGCCGAGGATCTCCTGCGCACCAGTGCGGGGTCCGTCGCCGTCCGCGATCAGCGTGTCGCCGATGAGAAGAGCGCGCAGGGCAACCAGACGATCGCGGAAGCCAATCTGAAGACAGCGCAGATCAATCTCGGCTACACGGAAATCACGGCCCCGATTGCCGGCAGGATCGGCCGGACCAAGGTTACCAAAGGCAACGTCGTGGGCCCCGATAGCGGCGTGCTCGTCCAGATCGTCAGCAACGACCCGATGTACGTCAACTTCCCGGTCAGCGAGCGCGAGTTCCTGGGGCTGAAGACGAACTCGGTCGCGGAACTGAAGGACCCGCCCTCCGTCAGTCTCAGATTCGCGGACGGCAGCGCATATAATTACAAGGGCCGCGTCGACTTCGTCGACGTCTCGGTCGACCGTTCCACCGATACGGTTCTGGTGCGCGCGGAGGTTCCGAATCCGGACGGCAAGCTCATCGACGGCACGCTCGTGCGCGTCACCGTCCAGGCCGACAAACCCGAAGAAAAGGTCCTGATCCCCCAATCGGCGCTGATCGCCGATCAGCAGGGCCCCTATGTCTTCGCGGTCGAGGACGGCAAGGCCGTGGTCAAGCGCGTCAAGATCGGCGCAGAGGTCGGCGCCTATGTCGTCGTCGAGCAGGGCCTCGTCGGCAACGAGCAGATCATCGTCGAAGGGCTGCAGAACCTGCGGCCGGGGTCGCCGGTCCTGCCCTCGCCCGTGCCTGCGCCGGTCGGCCGGAGCTGAGCCATGTTCACCTCCGTCTTTGTCGACCGGCCGCGCCTGGCCATCGTCATCGCGCTCGTCACCACGATCGCGGGCCTGTTGTCGCTCTTCGCCATCCCGGTGGCACAGTATCCCGACATCGTGCCGCCGCAGGTCTCGGTGACGGCCTCCTATCCCGGCGCCTCGGCGGCGGTAATCGAGGCGACCGTGGCCCAGCCGCTCGAAGCCCAGATCGTCGGCACCGACAAGATGCTCTACATGAAGAGCGTCAGCGGCAATGACGGCAGCTATTCGCTGCTCGTCTCCTTCGAACTGGGAACCAACCCGGACATCAACAGCGTCAACGTCAACAACCGCGTGCAGGTCGCGCTGTCGAAGCTGCCCCAGGAGGTGCAGCGGAACGGCGTGACGGTGAAGAAGAAATCCTCGGCCCTGCTCGGCGTGATCGCGGTCTATGCGCCGAAGAACAACTACGACACGCTGTTCGTCTCGAACTACGTCACGATCAACCTGCTCGACTCCATCCGCTCGACGCCCGGCGTCGGCGACGCCGCGCTGTTCGGCGCTCAGGATTATTCGATGCGGGCCTGGGTCCGCACCGACAACCTGACCGGTCTCAACCTGACGACCGGCGATATCATCAGCGCCATCCAGTCGCAGAACACGCAGGCCGCCGTCGGTCGGATCGGCGCCCGTCCGATCTCGGACGATCAGCAGCTGCAGCTGAATATCCAGACCAAGGGCCGATTGAGCTCGCCTGAGGAGTTCGGCAAGATCGTGCTGCGCACCAATCCGGACGGCTCGATCCTGCGGCTCTCCGATGTCGCGCGGCTCGAGCTCGGTGCCGCCAATCTCGACCGCGACACGCGGCTGAACGGTGGCCCCGCCGTGCTGATCGGCGTCTACCAGTCGCCCGGCGCCAATGCGATCGCCGCGCTCGACGCCGTCAAGAAGACGGTCGGCGACCTGTCGAAATCCTTCCCGGAAGGGCTGGAGTGGAAGGTCACCTACGACCCCACGGCCTTCGTCGAGGCGACGATCCATGAGGTGCAGAAGACGCTGATCGAGGCCTTCGTCCTCGTCGTCCTCGTGGTCTTCCTGTTCCTCGGCAATTTCCGCGCGACGCTGATCCCGACGGTCGCGGTGCCGGTCAGCCTGATCGGCGCCTTCGTCGTCCTTAACGCCATCGGATACTCCGCCAACACGGTGTCGCTCCTCGCCGTGGTCCTCGCGATCGGCATTGTCGTCGACGACGCGATCGTGGTGATCGAGAACGTCGAGCGCGTGATGGAGGAACATCCGGAGCTGACCCCCGCCGAGGCGACGAAGAAGGCGATGAGCGAGATCGTGGCGCCGATCATCGCGATCACGCTTGTGCTGCTCTCGGTCTTCGTGCCGGTGGCCTTCATCCCCGGCATTTCGGGCGAGCTGTTCCGGCAGTTCGCGGTCACAGTCGCCGTGGCGATGGTGCTCTCCGCCATCAACGCCCTGACGCTTTCCCCGGCGCTCTGCGCCGTGCTGCTCAAGCGCCATGAAGGGCCGCGGCATGGGCCGATCGCCCGCCTCATGCGCGGGATCGACTGGGTGCGTGACCGCTACGGCTCCGCCGTCGCGCGCCTCGTGCGGGTTTCCTTCATCAGCCTCCTGCTGACCGCCGCCTTCGGCGCCGGTATCTACGGGATGAGCCGCATCACGCCGACGGGCTTCCTGCCCGACGACGACCAGGGCGCCTTCTTCATCGTCGCGCAATTGCCCGACGGCGCCTCGATCGGCCGCACCTCCGCCGCCATGGCGCAGGTCGAAGGCATCCTGAAAACCGAAAGCGCGATCGCCGACTACTCCACCGTCATCGGCCTCAACTTCCTCGACAATTATTCGCAGCCCAACGCCGCCTTCGTCATGATTTCGCTGAAGCCCTTCGATCAGCGGCCAAGCCGTGAGGATTCCGCCGAAGCGATCATCGCCCGGCTCTCGCAGAAGCTCAGGGCGGTGCGCGACGGCAATGTCGTGGCTCTGGCCCCACCACCGATCATCGGCCTCGGCAGTGGCGGCGGCTTCAGCTACGTCGTGATGGACATGGGGACATCCGATCCCAAGGCGCTCGGCCGGGCGCTGCGCGGCCTCACCATCGCGGCCAATCAGGACCCGCAGCTGCGGCGTGTGTTCTCGACCTTCTCGGATTCCGCTCCGTCGATCTATCTCGACATCGACCGGGACAAGGTCCAGATCCTCGGCGTCGAGCTCAGCAACGTCTTCCAGGCCCTGCAGGCCTCGCTCGGCGGCTACTATGTCAACGACATGAACCTGTTCGGCCGCACCTGGCAGGTTCAGGTCCAGGCGGACGGCGCCGATCGCGCCTCGGTCGACGACATCTACCGCATCAATGTCCGCAGCCGCGCCGGCGACATGGTGCCGCTGCGCAGCTTCGTCGAGGCGAAGGTCGTTGTCGGGCCGCAGGCGCTGATCCGCTACAACAACCGCCTCGCCGTGACCCTGCAGGGCTCGCCCGCGCCCGGCGTCTCGTCCGGCGCAGCGCTCGCCGCGATGGAGGCGGTTTCGGCCAAGACCTTGCCGGCGAACTATCGCGGGGCCTGGACCGACGTGTCGTTCCAGGAAAAGCGCGCGGAGGGGCAGACCGGAATCATCCTCGCCTTCGCCCTACTCTTCGCCTATCTCTTCCTCGTCGCGCTGTACGAAAGCTGGACGATCCCGATCCCGGTGCTGCTCTCGGTCGCGGTCGGCCTGCTTGGCGCCTTCGCCGCGATCGTGGTCGCCGGATCGACGCTCGATCTCTACGGCCAGATCGGCATCGTCGTGCTGATCGGCCTGGCGGCAAAGAACGGCATTCTGATCGTCGAGTTCGCCAAGGAGATGCGCGAGAAGGGACATCCGCTGCTGCATGCGGCGACGGAAGGGGCGCGTCTGCGCTTCCGCCCGGTGATGATGACCTCCTTCGCCTTCATTCTCGGCCTGCTGCCGCTCGTCATCGCCGAAGGGCCGGCGATGCTCGCCAGGCGCAATGTCAGCACGCCCGTATTCGGCGGCATGATCGCGGCGGCCTTCATCGGCATCTTCGTCATCCCAGCGCTCTATGTGGTGTTCCAATCCCTACGCGAGCGCGTGCGCCCATCGACGCGCCCCGAGGAGAAGCCGGAGGCAGCGGCATAGGGCGGGGGGCGGAGCCCGGCGAGAGGCGGAACCCAGCCCGAACGGCTATTGTGGTCCTTTCGGCGCCCGGCTCTTCAGGGATGCCAGAAGGCAGCCGAGCCAGCTGCCGCTCCGCGGCGGCGCGAGCGGTTCGCGCGACCGCTCGACACGGCAGAGAATCTCGATCTCCTCGATCGAGAGATCGAGAAAGACCAGAAGCATCGGGTTTGAAGCCAACGGCACATCGCCTGCCGGAGCGCTGTCGGGATCCATGGATCGACCTGCCCGATGTGAGATGGTCGATCCCGATTGATCCCCTGCGGCTTCGCCGGCAACTCCCATCTGGGAGGCGCAGGCCCGCGCGCCACAAAATTCGGAGCGGAGATGCCAGGGGCATGCGCCGCAATTCTTCGGCCGCCCTGATCTTCTAGCGCCAGAATGGTTGAAGCTCGATCAGCGCGCGATGGGCCTCGATGGCGGAGGCGAGCAGCTTCTGCTCTTTCGCCTCGACATCGGCCAATGCCAGGCCGGCGGCAAACTGGACGGAACCGACGGCATCGGAGCCGACCACGCGCTTCATCAGCTGCTGGCCGGCTGCGATGTCGTTGAGCCCGCCGAGGCTGCTCTGCAGTTTCGAAAAGACCGATGCGAAGGCCTTCTGGAGTTTGCGCTCCTTCTTGCCTTCATAGAGGCCGGCGAAGAATTCGGCGCCGTAGCGCAGCTTCTTGGCCGCGATGCGGACCTGATGCCGCTCCTCGATGCCCAATGCCGCGAGGTTTCGGCCGCGCTTCTCCACCTGCCGCCTGCGCTTGTCGAGCATCCGGGACGCGAAGGGTCTCACGGGCTGGTCGCGCTCGGTATCATTCTGCGCCGTGAGCCACGGCCCGGCGTTGATCCACGCGACCAGATCGATCAGGAAGCGCCGCCAATCCTCCGAACGCAGCGTCAGCACCACCGCGAGATAGGCTTCGGCGCACTGGCTCTGGAGATGCTTTTCGAGGCTCAGCAGCTCGGCATGATCGGGATGGCGCGCCAGCTCCGCCGGTAGCGTCTCCGTGAGGAAGACATCCAGGTTTCGAGCCCGCCCGAAAGGCTGCGACAGGCGCTTCAGTTCCGCCTTGATGCTCTCGAACCGATCGTCGGCCAGGAGGTCCTTGAACAGCGACATTGCCGAGCGGAGCCTGCGAATCGCGACGCGACCCTGATGCAAGGCGTCGACGTCGTGGCGGCCGAGCAAAACATCCTCGTTCAGCCGCAGCTGGCGCAGGCAGCCATGAGCGATGCTGCGGAATGCGTCGGCGGCCGTCATGTCGTCCGACAAGTCGATCGGCTCGGCCTTGTGAGCCCGATCGCCCTCCCCATCGATCAAGCCGAACCCGCGCTCCGCCTTGCTCACGACGCCCAGACGCACAGGGACCTGCTCGCAGATTTCACGCGCGAGAGCAAAGAGGTCTTCGGCCGTTCCCTGCTTCAGCTCGAGCTCGATCTCGCTAATCGCCGCGACGTCCGAGCCATTCTCCGCGCCAGGATTGGTCACGCGCCCCTGGTCCAGCGCGACTTCGATCCGAGAGCTTCCCTGGCTGATGAGGCACGTGGCGCGCTCGACGGACACAGTGAACAGCGCGGCGAGCTTCGCCTTCCTGCCGAGCAGCTTCGCGAGCGGTGTCCCGCGCAGGGCATCCCGATCGGGCTCTGGGCCGTCGACCGGCTCCTCCCATTCGCGCCGCACGATCAGCCCGTCACCGCCTGACTTCACCGTCTGGACATGGCGATCATCGGTTCGTCTGACCCGCAGCACGTAGCCGCAGGCCTGCAGCAGGCGCTCGGAGGTGTCGAAATAGGTCGACTCCAATCGATCTGTGCTCAGTGCCTCGGCGGCAAAGCGCGGCCATTCTCGCAATCCAGCCAAGTCCGAGGGATCGCAAACCAACTTCAGCTCGACTTCCTTCGGATCGCTCATGCTTGGGCCCCGACAAGCTCCGCCAAGACAGGGAAGGGAGACGAAGGCTAGCGCGTCCTCAGGCTCGTGACGATGATGGAGGTCAAACCGTCATGAAGAGCAAAATCTCCGACATACTTGCTTGCTCGACGGCGCTGCTTCCTTCGCCGCCGGCATCGATGCCAAGACCGTCCCCTTCGCGGTCGAATTCCAGATGCCCGGGGCGCCGCGGCGCTCAATGTCGCGGCCTCGAAGATCGAGCCCAGCCTCCATCTCGGCGCCCGCGACGACAGCATGATCCCGCCCCCGGTCCAGCGCAAGATKGCCGCTGCTCGCGAAGCCCGGCTCGGCGTCGCTCTTCAATCGCAACCGCTCGCTGCCCCCGGGCTCGCGAAACCAGATGCTCGTGCAGCCCGCCTCTTGGTGACGGCCGCCCGTCTTTCGGCGGATCGGCGGCGCGTATTGCAAAGCGGCGTCGGCGTTGCCGTGGTCGCCCCTCTCTCCCCGGTCTTTTCCGGGCATTACGATCTGGCTACCCGCCCCCTCAGGCCCGCTTCCGAGGTGACGGCCTCGGCCGTCCGCTCGCGCAAGCGCCCGGATCTCGCGCGCGGCCGACGCCTTCCTGCGCGAGGTCAGGTTGATCACCGCCGAGACAGCCGCGAACACGGCCAGGGCCGAGCGCGACGGCGCTATGCAACGCGCGAATGTCACCCCGGAAATCCACATAGACGCCGCCATTGTGTGGCCGCGCGGGCTGGCCCAAGGTTTCCGGGCTGCCTGCCGGCGGCAAGTATCGTAAGACGACGCAGGCCGGCCCGACCGGCTGCGCCCCATTCGAACGGACCGACATGACTGCCACCGCCAGGACGCCCGACACTGACACGGCCATCGCCACGGCCGTCGCCGCCCAGCGCGGCTGGGTGGAGGCCCTGTTCGACCGGCTGGCGGCCGGCAGCCGCGACGAACCCGGCATCACCCGCGATACCTATGGCGCGGGCGAGGATTTCGGCCATCGCATGCTGACCGAACACGGCAAGGCGCGCGGGCTTGCCGTCTCCCATGACTTCGCCGCCAACAGCTATGTCACCCTGCCCGGCCGCGAGGCGAGCGCTCCGCGCATCCTGATGGGCTCGCATCTCGACAGCGTGCCGCATGGCGGCAATTTCGACGGTGCGGCCGGGGTCATCGCCGGGCTCGTCGTCATCGAGACCTTGCGTGCGCTCGGCATCCAGCCACGCTGCGACGTCACGGCGATGGGCGTGCGGGCCGAGGAAAGCGTCTGGTTCCAGGTTTCCTATATCGGCAGCCGCTCGGCGCTCGGGACGCTGCCGGACGGCGCGCTGGAAGCGAGGCGCATCGACGATGACCGTGTGCTCGCCGCCAGCATCGACGCCTGCGGCGGCAATTCCGCGGCGATCCGCCGGCGTGAGCGCCATCTCGACCCCGCGGCGATCCGTGCCTTCCTCGAAGTCCATATCGAGCAGGCGCCGAGCTTGGTCGAATCCGGCCTGCCGGTGGCGATCTGCACCGGCGTGCCCGGCAATTTTCGTTATCCCGATGCGCGCATCGTCGGCCGGCATGATCATGTCGGCACGCCCCGCCGCTTCCGCCGCGACGCCGCCATGGCCGGCGCCGAATTCGCGGTGATGCTCGACCGGCTCTGGCAGGGGGAGGAGGCCAACGGCTTCCCGATGGCCGTCACGCTCGGCCGCTTCCACACAGATCCGGCCGTCCATGGCCTGACCACGGTTCCCGGCAGCTTCGCCTTCAGCCTCGACGTGCGCACCTATGACCCTGCCGTGCTGGAGCGCGTCGAGGCGAAGATGCTCGCCGCCATCCGCGAGATCGAAGCGCGAAGGCGCGTCACCTTCGAACTCGGCGCCCGCGCCAGCGCCGCCGTCGGGCCGGTCGACCCCGGCATTGTTGCCGGCTTGGAGGCGGCGGCGGATCGGCAAGGCGTCGCGACGATGCCGCTCGGCAGCCCGGCCTCGCATGATTCCGCCGCCTTCGCCGCTGCCGGCGTCCCAATCGCGATGCTGTTCGTGCGCAACGAGCATGGCAGCCACAATCCGCAGGAGGCGATGGAGATCGAGGATTTCCTGGCCGCCTGCACGATCCTTGCAGATTGGGTCGTGCAAGAAGTCGCCTGAAGCGCCGAGCGATGCCATGCTGAACGACCAGCCCACCATCTCGGGATTTCACCGATGAACCGCCGCCCCCGCATCCTCGTCCTCAACCCCAACTCGAACGAGATGGTCACCGAAGGGCTGCGCCAGGCGCTCGTGCCGCTCAGCTTCGCGGAGGGCCCGGAGATCGTCTGCGAGACGCTGGCGGAGGGGCCGATTGGCATCGAGACGCAGGAGCATGTCGAGAGCGTGGCCCTTCCTCTGCGCCGCCGGATCGAGGCCGCAAACGACGTCGATGCCTTCGTCATCGCCTGCTATTCGGACCCCGGCCTCCATGTCGCCCGCGAGGGCACGGCGAGCCCGGTCTTCGGCATCGCCGAATGCGGCGTGCTGACGGCGCTGACGCGGGCCGACCGCTTCGGCGTCATCGCGATCAAGTCGCGCTCGATCCCGCGCCATATCCGCTATCTCCGCCAGATGGGGCTGATGGATCGGCTGGCCGGCGAACGCCCGCTGGAGATGTCGGTGGCCGAGAGCGCGTCCGGCGAAGGCACGCTCGCGCGCATGGTCGCGATCGGACGCGAGTTGAGGGATGAGGATGGCGCCGGCGCCATCGTGATGGGCTGCGCCGGCATGGCGCGTCATCGCAGGCCGCTGGAAGATGCGCTGGGCGTGCCCGTGATCGACCCGACGCAAGCGGCGGTCGCCATGGCGCTCGGCACGATCATGGTTCGCTAGGCAGTTTGTTTGAGTTACCAGCCCTCATCCTGAGGAGCGCCGCAGGCGCGTCTCGAAGGATGTTTCAGGAGGCTTTCGAGCGCACTGGAGCATCCTTCGAGACGCCGCTTTGCGGCTCCTCAGAATGAGGGCTTGAATAGCCGAGTAGACGTTGGGCTGGAAGGATAGAGCAGATGACGGCGACCTACGATCTGGTCATTCGCGGCGGCACGGTCGGCTCCGCGACCGGCAGCTTCCGCGCCGATGTCGCGGTCAAGGACGGCAAGGTCGCCGCACTCGGTCTCGGCCTTGCGCCCGGCGCACGCGAGATCGACGCGACGGCAAAGCTCGTCCTGCCGGGCGGCATCGACACCCATGCCCATGTCGAGCAGGTCTCGGCCGGCGGGCTGCTCAATGCCGATACGTTCGAGAGCGCCACGGCCTCGGCAGCCTTCGGCGGCAACACCACGCTGATCTCCTTTGCCGCCCAGCATCGCGGCCTCGATCTGCGAGAGGTCGTCGATGACTACGCCGCGCTGGCCCGGCGCGGCGCGCTGATCGACTACGCCTTCCACCTCATCGTCGCCAATCCCGACGCCAAGACGATCACGCAGGATCTGCCGGCGCTGATCCACGAGGGCCATGCCTCGATCAAGGTCTTCATGACCTATGACCTGATCAAGGTCGACGACGAGCCGCTGCTCGACCTGCTGCTGACAGCAAGGCAGAATCGCGCGCTGGTCTGCGTCCATGCCGAGAACCACGGCATGATCTCCTGGATGGGCAAAAAGCTCGTCGAGAAGGGCTATGTCGCGCCGAAATACCACGCGATCAGCCATCCCCGCGGCTCGGAAGCCGAGGCCTTCAACCGGCTGATCACGGCGGCCGAACTGCTCGACCAGCCGATCATGATCTTCCACGTCTCGACTGCCGAAGGAGCACAAGTGATCCGCGATGCGCGCGGGCGCGGCCTCAAAATCTTCTCCGAAACCTGCCCGCAATATCTCTTCCTGACCCGGCACGATCTCGACAAGCCGGGCCTTGAGGGCGCGAAGTGGATGTGCTCACCGCCGCCGCGCGAGCAGGCGGACCAGGATGCACTCTGGCAGGCACTGGCGCTCGGCGACATCCAGACGATCTCATCCGACCATGCCCCCTATCGCTTCGACGAGACCGGCAAGCTTTCAGCCGGCCCGAACCCGAATTTCAAGCAGATCGCCAACGGCCTGCCGGGTCTGGAGACGCGGTTGCCCCTGCTCTTCGACGCGCTGGTCTCGAAAGGTCGGCCGGAATTCGCCGGGCGCGGGCTGGAAGCCTTCGTTGACCTGACCGCGACCGCGCCAGCTGCAATTTACAATCTGCCGGGCAAGGGCGCATTGCTGCCCGGCTACGACGCCGATATCGCGATCTGGGATCCGCAGAAAGCGGTGACCATCACCGACGAGGCGATGCATGACCGTACCGGCTTCACGCCCTTCGCCGGCCGCAGCGTCACCGGCTGGCCCGAGCGTGTGCTCGTCAGGGGCGAGGAGATCGTCGCTGACGGCGCGCTGCACGGGAAGCCCGGCGCCGGCCGCTGGCTGAGGCGCAAGGGCGGCTGGGCAACGGAGCCGACGGGACGCCTTGTCGCCGATATGGACCCGGGCTCGAATTTCGGCGCGGCGATCCTCGACTGACGCGCAGTATGCCGGCTGCGATTTTCAGCGGCTGGCGGCCGGAACCACAATGCGTTCATCGGGACGCATGGCCCGGAGCGCATTCATCCTCCGGGTGCCGGCCGCCCTCGCCGGTCGCACCGCCAGACGACAGCTGCGTGTGCGGGTTCAGTCGTCGACGCGCGCATCCCTTCGGCAGAACTGCACGACGTTGGAAAGCGGCGGAACGCTCTCGGCATGGCTTGCAGTGTCCAGCACGAGCTCGATCGCCTTTCGCAGGCGCTCGTCCTCGGGATTTTTCTCGGTCACGCAAAGCAGGGCGCATTTGAGAAAGATGACGCACTGGTCATGATCTGGATTGATGTGCTGCGCCATGTTCATGGCCTGCCCGGATAGCGGCGCGGCATGAGAGGCAGAGGCAGACGATCGAGCTTTGAACGCATAATGGCCCCACGCGGTACACACTGTTTCAATTTGGGCCGGCACAGTCATAGCAGGCGATGGAAGCGCAAGCTTGGGGCCAGCGCGTCGTGCGCCCTTGGGGGCATGGAATTCGCGCGGCTTCTCGCTGGATCTGGCAAGCGGTTCAAAGCATTGGCCAGGGCTTTCACGATTGTCCCCGCCTGCACGCTACGAGCGCGACCATCGCCGGGTTGCGATCTGAAAGAAAAGGAAATGGCGCTCCCGAGGGCATCTGGCTCGCCAACGGGCACGTTGCCGAAATCAGTACGTTCGAGCCTAAAATCGATGCCTTCCCGGCGCGCTACGGCAGCGCTAGGCTCCGGTAACGCAGCGCCGCCTTGGCGCGCCGCACGTGCCGAGGCGGAACATGCAAGCCGATCTGATCATTCGCAACGGCCATGTCGTCAGCATGGACAGAGACTTCTCGGTCCATGTCGGCGGCGCGGTGGTGGTTTCCGGCAATCGGATCGCCGCTGCCGGACCGGCCTCGATCGCCGAAGGCTTCACGGCGAGGCAGGAGATCGACGCCGAGGGCGGGCTGGTGATCCCCGGCCTGATCAACAGCCATTGCCATTTCGCGATGACGCCGTTTCGTGGCCTCGGCGAGGGCCTGCCCGACCGGCTGGAGCGCTTCATGTGGCCATTGGAGCGCGACATGGTCGATGGCGATCTGGTCGAGGCCGGGGCGACCCTGGGCGCGATCGAAATGGTCGTCGCCGGCACGACCTGCGTCGTCGACAGCTATACTTATCCCGAGCGGCGGGCACTGGCGGCTGAGAAAGTCGGCATCCGTGGCCTGATCGGCCAGACCATCATGAACCAGCGGACGCCGGATTCGCCGGACTGGCGCGCGGGGCTCCGTCGTGCCGAGGGCTGGCTCGCCGATTGGGCCGGCCATCCGCTGGTGACGCCGATCCTTTCGCCGCATTCGCCTTACGCGCTCGACGACGAGGCGCTGGCCGGCATCGTGGCGCTGAGCGACCGTAGCGGCTGCAGCGTCACCATGCATGTCTCCGAATTCGAGTGGGAGGCACAGCGCCTGCGCGAGCGGCGCGGCCTGACGCCCATCGCCCATCTCGATGCGCTCGGCTTCTCCCGGCGCGTGTTCATCGCCGCGCATTGCATCTTCGTCGACGACGAGGACATCGCGATCATGGCGCGGGGCGGCATGAGCGTCGCGCACAACATGGTCGCCAACATCAAGGCCGGAAAAGGCGTGGCCCCGGCGGCGAAGCTGCGCCGTGCCGGCGTTGCCGTCGGGCTGGGCACGGACGGCCCGATGAGCGGCAACGGCATCGATACCCTCGGCCAGCTCGGCTATGTCGCCAAGGTCGCCAATCTGATGGCGTTGAGCAATGCGGCGATGCCGCCGCGTGACGTGGTCGAGATGGCGACGATCGGCGCGGCGCGAGCCATAGGCATGGCCGATGAACTCGGCTCCCTCGAAGCCGGCAAGAAGGCCGATATCGCGATCATCCGGACGGATCTGCCGCATATGCAGCCGCTCTACGACGTCTATACCTCGCTCGTCTTCAGCGCGACGACCCGCGACGTTCGCGCCACGATCGTCGATGGCCGCGTCGTCGCCCGTGACGGCGCCCCCCTTCATGCCGATATGGGCGCGGCAATCGCGGGGGTGCGCGCGGCGGGTGCGCGCCTGGCCGCGCATGTCGGCCTGCCGCCGCTGGAGATGAGCGGCGGCCACGCCATCCCGCCTGCACGGCCCTTCCGGTCCCCAGCCACGGAGCAATGATGAGCAGGATCCCCGGTCAAACGATCTTCTGCCCCAGCCGGCGCACGCTCCTGGCCTCCGGCCTCGCCCTTGCCGGCGGCGGCCTGAGCATTTCGGTCGCCCGCGCGGCCGGCAAGGATGTCGTGAACGCACAGCTCAGTTGGCGGCTCAGCAACAACCAGCTCGGCGAGATCGCCGCCATGAAGCTCGGCTACTACGAGGCCGAAGGCATCGAGCTGAAGATGCAGCCGGGCGGCCCCAGCAATGACGGCGTCGCGATCGTCGCGTCGGGCCGGGCCAATGTCGGGCAGCTCTCATCCTCGCCTTCCCTGCTGCTCGCAGTGTCCCAAGGCATCCCGTTGCGCTGCTTCGCCTCGGCGCTGCAGCGTCACCCGTTCACCTTCTTCTCGCTGCCGCGCGCGCCTGTGCGTACGCCGCAGGACATGGTCGGCAAGCGCGTCGGCATCCAGGCGACGGCGCGACCGCTGCTGCGCGGCATGCTGCTGCGCAACGGCCTCAAGGAGAGCGACGTCAAGATCACCGTGATCGGAGCGGAGCTGACGCCACTGCTCACCGGCCAGGTCGATGTCGCGACCGGCTGGATGTCGAACGGCCTTGCCGTCGGCCCGGACCGGATCGAACTCGCCTTGTGGGATTGCGGCGTGCGCCTCTACGCCCTGCCCTATTACGCGACACACGAGACATTGGCGAAGCACAAGGACGTTCTCGCGCGTTTCGTGCGCGCCAGCGCCAAGGGCTGGGCCTTCGCCTACCAGAATGTCGAGCAGGCCGTCGCTTATCTGCTGGAGAACCAGCCCGAGCTCGACGCGGCCAATGCGATGGCGACCGCAAAATCGCTGATCACCTTCGCCTATGACGAGACGACGCGAACACAGGGCTGGGGAGCGATGTCGCAGACGCTGTGGCAGGACCAGATTGACCTGTTCCGCGAGCTCGGCGAGTTCACGGCGCGCGTCCCTTCGGCAGACGAGGTTTATACGCCGGAGATCCTCGCCCTGACGCAAGACGCGCGCCCGCGGCTGGGCTGACCATGTGCAGCACCCCGGACGCGAACATGCATGCGGCGCTCGAAGCCGCCCGCGAAAGCCCCAACCGCGTGCGCCAGGTCGGCGCCATCCTTCGGTCGAGCGACGGCACAGCGATCGCCGCGTGCAACACCTTCCCCGCCGGCGTGCGCGACCTGCCCGAGCGCCACGAGGGCGACGGTCGCTTCGTCTGGATGGAGCATGCCGAGCGCCATGCGATCTTCGCCGCCGCACGGCGCGGCATCGCGACGGCGGGCGCTACGCTGACGACAACGTTCTTTCCCTGCATCGACTGCGCGCGCGCTATCGTCGATGCAGGGATCGTCTGCGTGGAGACCCCGCCACCGGCCTTCGAAGACCCGGTCTGGGGGCAGGCCTTCATTCGATCCAGCGTCATCCTGGAGGAGGGCGGTGTCGCCGTAAGGCATGTCGACGTCGCGGCGGTCACCCCCAGCTGAGGCATCGCGCTGCGCAACGCCGCGGCAATTGCCGGCGACTTGTGCATGTTCTCATTGCGGCAACACTTCGAACGAAATTTTGTGATATCTGAGTACGCCGGTTAATGATCTACTCCCCCGATAAGGCGGTTACCGCCACATAAAGGGGACGATGATCATGCCGCTCGACAGACGTGATTTCCTGCGTTGCGCCGGTGCCGCCGCCTTCTCCGGTCCGCTGCTCTCGATAGAAGCCCAAGCCCAGGGCAAGGCCACCGTCAACATGCAGCTGGGCTGGATCGCCGGCGGCAACCAGATCGGCGAGGTCTGCGCCAAGGCGCTCGGCTATTACGAAGCCGAGGGCATCGAGATGCGCATCCAGCCCGGCGGCCCGAATGTCGACGGCGTCGCCGTCGTTGCCAGCGGACGGTTCGAGGTCGGGCAGGTCTCGTCGAGCCCATCGCTCATGCTGGCCGCCTCACAGGAGCTGCCGGTGGTCTGCTTCGCCGCCGGCTGCCAGAAGCACCCCTACACCTTCTATTCGCTGAAGAAGAATCCGGTGCGCGAGCCGAAGGACTTCATCGGCAAGAAGGTCGGCATCCAGTCGACCGGCGTCATCCTGCTGCGCGCGCTGCTGGCCCAGAACAAGATTCCGGAGAAGGACGTCACCGTCGTCCCGATCGGCGCGGAGATGACGCCGCTGCTCACCGGCCAGGTCGATGTCGTGACCGGCTGGGAGACCAACACCACCGCGCTCAAGGTCCTCGGTCCCGATCGGGTCGGGATGTCGCTCTGGGATGCAGGCGTGAAGCTCTACGCCCTGCCCTATTACGCCACGGTCGACACGCTGAAATCCAAGAGCGACGTGCTGGCGAAGTATCTGCGCGCGACCGCAAAGGGCTGGGCCTATGCCCATGCCAATCGCGACCAGGCGGTCGCCCTGCTGATCAAGGAATATCCGAACCTGATCGCTGCCGACGAACGCGAGGCGCTCGATGTGATGCTTGCCTTCTCCTTCGGCCCGCAGACCAAGGCCGAGGGCTGGGGCACGATGGATTCAACCGTCTGGCAGCAGCAGATCGACCTTTATGCGGCGCTCGGGCAGTTCACCAAGCGCACGCCGAAACTCTCCGAGGTGATGACGCTCGACGTGCTCAGGATGACGGCCGACGCCCGGCCACGGATCGGTTGATCCGATGGCCACGCTCGCCATGATGGAACCGCGCCAGGCCGATGCAGCGCGGCCGGCAGGCAGCACCGCCGTCGGCTGTCACAACCTCTCGGTCCGCTTCGTCACCGAGCGGCGCACCGTGACCGCGCTGGAGAATGTCAGCTTCTCCGTCGAGAGCGGCGGCTTCCTCAGCCTGCTCGGCCCTTCCGGTTGCGGCAAGTCGACCTTGTTGCGGGTCGTTGCCGATCTGATCCCGCCGAGCTCGGGCCAGGTCACGGTTCTCGGCCAGACCCCGCAGCAGGCCAGGCTCGAGCGCGCGCTCGGCTTCGTCTTCCAGGATGCCGCCCTGCTGCCGTGGCGGACAGCCTTGCAGAATGTCGAGCTTTCGCTCGAGGTCGGCGGGCGCCCGCCCCTGCCCGCGGGCATGCCGACGCCGCGCGAACTGCTCAAGCTGGTCGGGCTGGAAGGCTGGGAAGGCAGTTTTCCGCACGAACTCTCCGGCGGCATGCGCCAGCGCGTCTCGATCGCCCGCGCGCTGCTCGGCGGCCCGCGGCTCCTGCTGATGGACGAGCCCTTCGGCGCGCTCGACGAGATCACCCGCGACCGGCTGAACGAGGAATTGCGCCGCATCTGGCGCGAGACCGGCACGACGATCCTGTTCGTCACCCATTCCGTCTACGAGGCGCTCTTCCTCGGCGAGCAGGTCCTGGTCCTCGCCGCCAACCCCGGCCGCGTCGCCTCCCTGGTCGATATCGACCTGCCGCGGGACCGCACGCTCGCCATCCGCGAGACGCCCGAGTTCATGCGCACCGCCACGGTCCTGCGCGCAGCGCTGGGAGGCACCGAATGACGCTTGCCACCGCGATCTCGCATAACGAGACCATTGCAGACGCCGAAGAGGGCTTTCGCCGGGCCCGGCGCCGCGCGCAATTGCGCCGGCGCATCCTGCCCTTCGTCGGCATCGCCATCTTCCTCGGAATCTGGGCCGCGCTGGTCTACCTGTTCAAGGTCCCGCCCTTCGTCGCCCCGACGCCGCTTCTCGTGGCGCAGACGCTGATCGGCAAGAGCGGCATCCTTTTGTCGAACCTCGTCCCGACCGCGATCGAGGCTCTCGCCGGCTTCCTCCTCGGCAATATCGTCGCGATCATCATCGCGACCGCCTTCGTCCATAAGAAGACGCTGGAAGAGACCTTCTTCCCGACGGTGGTGCTGATCAACACGATCCCGGTCGTGGCCAAGGCGCCGATCCTCGTGCTGCTGCTCGGCAACGGCATGGAGCCCAAGATCGCGATCGCCGCGCTGATCTGCTTCTTCCCGACGCTGGTCAACATGGTGCGCGGGCTGGAGGCGGTGAACCCGCAGGCGATGGAGTTGATGCGCGTGCTTTCGGCCTCGAAGCGCGAGGTCTTCTTCAAACTCCGGCTCTACAACTCGCTGCCCTATCTGTTCTCGGCGCTGAAGATCTCGGCCTCGACCTCGGTCGTCGGCGCGATCGTCGGCGAATGGATCGGCTCGAATGTCGGCATCGGCGCGCTGATCATCCAGGCGACCTACTCCTTCGACTCGGCGCTGCTCTACGCGACCGTGATCGTCGCCTCCTGCTTCTCGATGCTGTTCTTCCTGAGCGTGACCATGCTCGAGCGCCTGATCGTGCGCTGGCAGCCCGTCAACGCGCACTGACACCCCCGCCAAAACATGGAGAGGTCCATGACACCGACCACCATCGCAGAACCGGGCGGGTCCGTTCCCGTCGTCGCCAAGACCGACGTGCTCGTCGTGGGCGGCGGGCCGGCCGGCATGGCCGCCGCGATCGCCGCCCGCCGCGAGGGCTGCGCCGTCACCATGGTCGAGCGCTATCCCTATCTCGGCGGCCTCGCCTCCGGCGGCATGGTGCTGGTGCTCGACGACATGCACAATGGCGACGAGGTCACCGTGCAGGGCATCTGCATGGAGATGATCGAGCGCATGGCGGCGCGCGGCGCCTGCGTCTATCCGCCGCCCGAGGAGCGCCGCCAGGACTGGGCGATGCACCGCAAATGGGCGCGCTGGGGCGCGCATGACTTCCGCGCCCAGACCAAGCCGCAGGCGATCGTGATGGCCGCCGCCTTCGACCCCGATGGCTGGAAGCGCGCCGCCAACGAGATGGTCGCCGAGGCGAAACTCGATGTGCGCCTGCATTCCTGGTTCTCGCGCACCCTGGTCGAGAACGGCAAGGTCACCGGCATCGTCTGCGAGACCAAGTCGGGACGGCAGGCGATCCTGGCGGATGCGGTCGTCGACGCCTCCGGTGATCTCGACGTCGCCGCTTCCGCCGGTGCGGCCCATGAGAAGGGCTCCTTCATCGTCACCACCGTCTTCCGTCTCGGCGGCGTCGATACCGACGAGGCCGAGCGCTTCCAGCACGAGGAGCCGGACGCCTTCGCCGTCGTCGACCGGCAGGCCAAGCGCATCATGGGCGGGTCCTGGGACATGTGGTGGCTGAAGACGCCGCTGCCCGGCGTCGTCTGGTGCAACTGCCCTCATATGGCAGGGTTCGACGCGCTCGCGGTCGAGGACCTGACCCGCGCCGATTTCGAGGGCCGCAACAAGCTCTATGCCCTCGTCGACTATGTCCGCGAGAACATGCCTGGCTTCCGCAATTGCTTCGTCGTCGATGTCGCGCCGCAGCTCGGCGTGCGCCAGACCCGGCTGCTGCAGGGCGACTATGTCGTCAGCAAGCGCGATGTGCTCGACCGCGTCCATTTCGCCGACACGGTGGCGCGCGGCCGCGACTACTACACCCCCTATCGCTCCATGCTGCCGCGCGGGCTCGATGGGCTCGTCGTCGCCGGGCGGCATTATTCCGCGACCGAGCAGGCCCAGAAGATGTCGCGCGAGATTCCACCCTGCATGGCGATGGGCCAATCGGCCGGTATTGCGGCGGCGCTCGCCGTCGCCGGCGGGCAGCGCCTGCGCGACATCGCTCCGCAGGAGATCTGCAAGCGCGTGCGCGCCCAGGGCGGCGATCCCGGCGATGTCCCCTCAGCGAACGCCACCACTTTGGAGAATGCCGCGTGACCAACCCCGCCGAACTGCCGCTCGCCGGCATCAAGGTCGTCGATTTCACCCAGGTGATGATGGGGCCCGTCGCGACGCAGGTGCTCGGAGACTACGGCGCCGACGTCATCAAGATCGAGCGTCCGCCCACCGGCGATCTCTCGCGCACATCCTTCCCCAACGACCCTGCCGGGTTGCAGGGGCCGGTGTTCTGCTCGCTCAACCGCAACAAGCGTTCGATCATGCTCGACCTGCGCAAGCAGGAGGCGAAGGACGCCGTATTGCGGCTGATCGACGAGGCCGATGTCGTCGTCAACAATTTCCGCGCCGGCGTGATGGAGCGGATGGGCTTCTCCTATGAGACACTTTCCGCCCGCAATCCGCGGCTGATCTATGCGGTCGGCACCGGCTTCGGGCTGACCGGGCCCTATGCCCATAAGGGCGGCCAGGACGTGCTGGCCCAGGCGCTCTCGGGCGTGATGCACCGGCGCGCCAATGCCGATCAGCCGCTTGCCGTGCTCTCGACCACCTTTGCCGATTATTCGGCCGGCATGCACATGGTCCAGGGCATCCTGCTGGCGCTGCTGCAGCGCCACAAGACGGGCAAGGGCCAGCGCATCAGCGTTTCGCTGTTCGATTCGATGCTGGCGGCGCAGACGCAGGAGGCCGCCGCGCAGATGATGCGCGGGCGCGAGGTGAACTGGGGTGCGATGCCGCTCACCGGCGTCTTCGCGACGCAGGACGGCGCCCTCGTCCTGGTCGGCGCCTTCAAGGCCGATCCGCTCGGCGATATCGGTGCTGCGCTCGATCTGCCGGCGCTGAAAAGCGACCCGCGCTTCGCCGGCCATGAATTGCAGGTCGCCAACAAGCCGGCCTTGCAGGCGATCTTCGCCGAGCGTTTCGCGACGCAGACCACGGCCTATTGGCTGGAACGCCTTGAGCGGCAGGATCTGCTCTGCGCACCCGTGCGCCAGCTCGCAGAGGCGCTCGACGACGAGCAGACCCACGTCAACGGGATGATCCTTGAGGCCGATGGGCCGACGGAGCGGGTGCGTGTGGTCGGCTCGCCGATCCATATGGAAGCCGCGCCGGTGACGATCCGCATCGTTCCCGCCGGCCTCGGGCAACATACCGACGAAATCCTGGGCGAGCTCGGGCTGCCCGCTTTCGAAAAGGTGGCGTGATGCCGATCAGCCTTTCGGTCGAAGATCATGTCGCCCGCGTCACCATCGACCGGCCGGAGGTGATGAACGCGCTCGACCAGCCGGCCGAGGCTGAGATGGAGGCGATCTGGCGGCGCATCGAGGCGGACCCTTCGGTGCGTGTGGTCGTGCTCACCGGCGCGGGCGAGCGCGCCTTCTGCACCGGCGCGGACATGCGCAATGTCGATCCGGATCTGACCGGCCTCGCCTATTGGGCCGCCGCGCGGCCGGCGGGCTTCGGCGGCATCGCCTTGCGCCAGACGCTCGACGTTCCCGTCATCGCGCGCGTCAACGGCCATGCCGTCGGCGGCGGCTTCGAGATGGTGCTGGGCTGCGATCTCGTCGTGGCCGCTGATCACGCGAGCTTCGGGCTGACCGAGCCACGCGTCGGCCGCCTGCCGCTCGACGGCGGCATGGTGCTGCTGCAACGCCAGATCGCGCATCGCCACGCGCTCGGCATGCTGCTGACCGGGCGCCGGATCAAGGCGCAGGAAGCGCTCGGCTTCGGCCTTGTCAACGAGGTCGCAGCCGCGGACGAGCTTGACGCGGCGGTCGACCGCTGGGTGCAGGATATCCTCGCCTGTGCCCCCCTTTCGCTGCGCGCCATCAAGCAGGTCGCGCGCCGCACGGCTCATCTTTCGCCGACTGAGGCACAGGCGCTGCGCTTGCCGGCCCTGGTCGCAGCACTGGAATCGGCGGATTCGGACGAAGGCGTGCGCGCCTTCCGCGAGAAGCGAAAGCCCGTCTGGCAGGGGCGCTAGAGCATTTTCGAGCGAAGTGGCCACCGGCTCGCGTGAAGAAAATGCGATAAAACAAATAGATAGAGCATTTCTGCGGTTCGGGGAAACGCGGAAATGCTCAGGCCGGGAGGCCCGCCATGCCCTTCGTGATCACCGACGCCTGCATCGACATCAAGGACAAGGCCTGCCTGGCAGCCTGCCCGGTCGACTGCATCTATGAGGGCGGACGCACCCTCTATATCCAGCCGGACGAATGCATCGATTGCGGCCTGTGCGAGACGGTCTGCCCGGTCGCGGCCATCCACGCCGACGACCGGCTGCCACCCGAGCTTGCCGAATGGCCGGCGGTCAACCGCGAGTTCTTCGGACCGGCCGTGACGGGCTGGGGCAAGCCCGGCGGCGCCGACTCCTCTTTGACGACGATGCGGGATCATCCCACGGTGGCGGCTTGGCCGAGGAAGGCCGCAAGCTGAGGATGCCCGGTCATGCACGCCGCTGCCCTGTTCTATTTCCGGGAGGTCGCGCGGCTGGGTTCGATCCGCCGGGCCGCGGCCCGGCTGAATGTGGCGGCGAGTGCCATCAACCGACAGATCCTGAAGCTCGAGGACGAGTTCGGCGGCCCCCTTTTCGACCGGCTTCCGGCCGGAATGCGCCTGACCGTCGCAGGTACCTTGCTTCTGCAGCACGTCACCTCAACGATCGAAGCCTTTGGGCAGGTCCGTGCGGCGATCGACGATCTTCGCGAAGCCCGCTCGGGCCACGTCACGATCGCTGCGCTCGACTCGCTGCTGGTCGACTTCCTGCCGCGGGCATTGGCGCGGTTCGGGCGCGACTTCCCAGCGATCAACCACACCGTGCTCGCCGCGCCGCCGGCCGAGATCGCCGGCATGGTCAGCAGCGGCGCCGTCGATATCGGTCTGACCTTCGTCAGTCCGCTATCGGCCGCGAACGTCAGTTTCATCGCTGAAGTGCCGGCGCCGATCGGGGTGGTCATGCCGGTCGATCATCCGCTGACCGCGCGCCTGAGCGTCAGCTTCAAGGAAGCTCTGTCCTATCCGGTGCTCGACCAGACCGGACCGTTGCCGCGCGGTGCCGACACCGACGCCGATTTCAGCCAGTTCAAGGCGATGCTCAAACCGAAGATCACCTCGAACTCGATTCAGATGATCCGGATCTGCATCGAGCTCGGACTCGGCATCGCCTTTTTCACCCGCCTCGGCTTCCTGAAGGAAATCGAACAGGGCAAGATCGCCTGGCGCCCGCTGTCCTCCCCCGGCGTGAACATGCTGCGCATCGGTATCATCACGGCGACGCATCGTTCGCTGTCGCCTCCAGCGGCCCAGCTTTCCAAGAGCCTGATGAAGGATCTCCGACATCTCACGACCCCCTGAATCTCGGGCGCGGAAGCCAGTGATGGAGCGAGATTGCGCGCGGGGCTTTCGGCGCAGAGCGAAACAGGCTTTGCCGTTTCGCTTCCCGCTGGGTCATTGTGCTCGCCGATACGAGTTCCGTGCAGCGACGACGAGCGGATTTCGCAGCCATGAACGAGCATGACGATGATGCGCCCAGCACCGGCCCAGTGCCGCGCGGCATGCGCCGTAACCTTGCGACCTATGGCGATCCGGGCTTCTCGCTCTTCCTGCGCAAAGCCTTCATCAAGGCGGCCGGGTTTTCAGACGACGCGCTGGATCGGCCGATCATCGGCATCACCAACACATTCAGCGATTTCAACCCGTGCCACGGCAATGTGCCCCGGCTGATCGAGGCGGTGAAGCGCGGCGTCATGCTGGCGGGCGGGCTGCCGATGGAGTTCCCGACGATCTCCATCCACGAATCCTTCGCCAATCCGACATCGATGTACCTGCGCAATCTCATGGCGATCGACACCGAGGAGATGATCCGGGCCCAACCGATCGACGCCGTCGTGATGATCGGGGGCTGCGACAAGACCGTGCCGGCACAGTTGATGGCCGCGGTCAGCGCCGATGTGCCGGCTATCCAACTCATCACCGGGCCCATGCTCGTCGGCCATCACAAGGGCGAGGTTCTCGGTGCCTGCACCGATTGCCGCCGCTTATGGGGGCAGCATCGCGCCGGTCAGATCGATGCCGACGAGATCGAGGTGCTGAGCGGGCGGCTGGCGCCGACGCAAGGCACGTGCATGGTGATGGGCACAGCGAGCACGATGGGCTGTCTCGTCGAGGCGCTGGGCATCGCGCTGCCCGGAACGGGCACGATCCCAGCCACCCATGCTGACCGCATCCGTGCCGCCGAGGCGAGCGGGCGAAGGGCTGTGGGGCTCGCCCAGGGCGGTCCGAAGCCGAGCGAGCTGCTGACGGAGGCGGCTTTCCGCAACGCGCTGACGGTGTTGCAGGCAATCGGTGGATCGACAAACGGCCTCGTCCATCTTGCCGCGATCGCGCGACGCGCCGGCCTGAAGATCGATCTCGACGCGTTCGATGCCATCGGCCGCAAGGTGCCGGTTCTGGTCGATCTCAAGCCCTCCGGCGACCATTACATGGAGCATTTCCATTGGGCCGGCGGCGTTCCCCGGCTGATGCAGGAACTCGGCGACCACCTCGACCGCGCTGCAATGGCCATCGACGGCCGAACGATCGGCGAGATCGCCGATGCCGCCGAGCGGGTCCCCGATCAGAGCATCATCCGCAGCGCCGCCCGCCCGGTGAAGCCGACCGGCGGCATGGCCGTGCTGCGCGGCAACCTCGCGCCCGACGGCGCGATCATCAAGCATGCCGCCGCCTCTCCGGGCTTGCTGACGCATACCGGGCGGGCGGTCGTCTTCGCGTCGGTCGAGGACATGGTTCGCCGCATCGACGACCCCGATCTCGATGTGGCCGCCGACGATGTGCTGGTGCTGACCAATGCAGGCCCCAAGGGAGCGCCCGGCATGCCCGAGGCGGGCTACATCCCAATCCCGAAGAAGCTCGCCCAGGCCGGGGTCAAGGACATGGTCCGGATTTCGGATGCGCGCATGAGCGGTACGGCTTTCGGCACCATCGTGCTGCATATCGCACCGGAATCGGCGGTGGGAGGCCCCCTCGGGCTGGTTCGTGACGGCGACATGATCCGCCTCGACGTCCCCGCGCGCGAGATCACGCTGATGGTTGATGAGGCCGAGCTGCGGCGGCGGAAAAGCGAATGGCTTCCGCCGGCGCACCTGGTCGAGCAAGCGCGCGGCTATCGGCACCTCTACCTCACCACTGTGCTGCAGGCGAATGAAGGCTGCGATTTCGACTTTTGCTGAAGCACCACGCGCCGGGCAATTGCTCGCGAGACGCAAAGTGCCAAGATATCGTCGCGTGGCCGCGATGGCGGTCGACGACATAGCGGGCGCGTTCTCCTCGGAGCACGGCCTAGCCCAAACGGAGGAGAAAACGACGGATGATCATTCGTTCCTGGCGAGCCGTCGCAGGTTCGGACGCGGTACTGGCCGCCTATGCCGATCACCTCCGGAAAACCACCTTTGTCGAGATGGCCGAGTTGCCCGGCCATCTGGGCGCCACCTTGGCCCGCAAGGTGAAAGGAACCGAGAACGAACTCGTCGTCATGAGCTTTTGGAAGGACACGGCTTCGGCAGGCCATTTCGGGAAGGGCGATTTCGACGACGCAGTCGTGAAGCCGAGTACCCAGAAGCTCCTCAAATCCTTCGACCTGAAGGTCGAGTACTTCGAAACGCTGGTCTCGACGGGCATTGCCGGCGGGCACGACATCCCAGCCGGGCCAGCCTGACACGTTCCTCCACATCGATCCTCGGTCTGCCGAGCTCGCCGATGTTGCGTTATCTCAGATCGCCGCGACGGAGTTGCTGTCGGCACTGACACGGCCGAAAAGGTCCCGGGCGCGCACGCGATAGAAGCCGTTCACGAGGCGTGCGTCGAGATAGACGCTCGAAAGCAGCCCGGCCGGATTGATCACCTGCCAGGGGCCACTCTCCTGCGTGCTCCAGAGCACATCGAAGAGCTGGACGCTCTCATGCGGCGCCGGCTCCCAGAACAAGATGCGATTGCCGCCGTTGAGGCCGCCAAAGTGATGGATCCTGAGGGCGGTGGGCTCGGCTGGTGCCGCGCCTTCGCGCCGGACGAGCGCCGCCAGCGCAACCGACGGCAGCGGCATGTCGAGCCTGAATTCGTGCCGGGCAACAGCCCCGCCGATCTGGAGATGCTCGACCGTCAGGGCGGGCTCCTGCGCGAGGCGCATCGCTTCGAGCTCCGCGGCGTTCGGCAGATCGGGCGCGCCGAGATCCTCCCAGACCGTGAAGGGATCGCCCTTGCCGTGGGCGATGCGGAAGGTGGCGAGCGCATAAGCGCCAGGCTGCAACCCGGAAAAAGCGAGTTCCACCGCGCTCTCGCCAGACTGCCAGATGCGGTCGACGCTGTTGTAGAGGAGCACGCTCGCGCCGGACGGCTCGGAGGCGCTTCCCAGCGCCGTCGCGATCGCGCCGAGGCCGGTGCGGTCGGGGTCGAGTCCCTGGCCGTCGAGCTTGAATCGGCGCTCGCTCAGCAGGCCGAGCAATTCCATGACGCTGAGCGCCGGCTTCTTGACCAGATCGAACGGCTCGGGCTCGGCCCGGCGCGCTTCCAGCGCGGTGATGTCGGTCTTGTGCTCGGCCTGGGCGGCGCGCACCGGGCGCTTGCCGAAATAGGTCAGATGCGTGCGGTGGCCCCAGTGGCCGACGAAGCCGTTGTCGTTGCTGAGGACCTCGTAGTCGACGCCTTCGCCGTCGATCATCAGGCGTTGATGCTGGTCGACGATCTTGGCCGCGAGCCCGGCGAAATAGGGCATGCCGTGCCAGGTATGGTAGAGATGCCAGCCGATCTGCGGGTCGCATTCGTCGTTGACGAAAGGCAAGTTCGCAAAGCGCGGATGATGCTCGCGGATATAATCGACCGCCATCATCTCGTGCCGGATGATGGCGAGACTGTTCGGCGTCAGATCCTCGGCGTGCTTCTTCACCCCCTTCTCATGCACCGAGATGAAGTCGAGCCGCACGCCGGTCTCGCCGGTGAAGAGATTTGTGCCGGTATCGCAATGGGCGAGGAAACTCTTGAAGATCGGCGGAATGCGCCGGGCGACGCCGGGGCCGCCGAGCCTGAGCTTGGGATCGACCGCCTTCAGGGCTTCCGAGCAGGCGTCGTAGTAGTTGTTGAAGCCGGTCTCGCCACCGAGCTTCCACCAGATGTCGGGCTCGTTCCAGGTCTCGAAATACCACTGGCGCAGTTCGTCGGCGCCGTAGCGTGCGCGGTAGCGCTCGATCATCTCGACCATGAAGTCGCGCCAGTGATGCGCCTGCGCGACGTCATTGAAGTCGGTGTAGATGTAGGACGGATTGCCCATCAGCTCGAAGAAGGGCCGGATGCGGTGTTCGAGCATGACATCGATCGCCGCATCGAGCCGCGACCAGTCGTATGTCCCGAAGCGCGACGCGGTGACGAGGTCGAGCATGTAGTGCACGCGCATGTATTCGATGCCGCGATTGGGCACGCCGCCGACATAGGCGAGCGTCTGCCGCATCTCCGGCTCCAATAGCAGCTCCGCCGGGGAAAAGCCGGTGCTACGCCAGAAGCGCCGGAACGGCGTGGTCGGGGCGGCGAGGTCGATATGAATGCGGGTCTTGTCAGGCATGACAGGTCCTTCGCTGCAAAGCAGGTGATGGAATATTGCCGGCTAAATTGATGAGTTGTTCTATTTGAACTTGTCGCGCATCGACTGGATGCCGGGGATCGCCGCCATCAGATGGGCGTGGCGGTCGTCGAAATGCTGGACCAGCCCGCGCTGCGTCTTCCCGACCAGGATGGTGAAGATGTAGCAGCGATGTCCGGGCGAGGTGACGGTCGGGTGATAGCCGCGATCGACCAGGATGGTGTCGCGATCCTGCACCATGAAGCATTCGGACTGGCCGTCGGCATAGATGATCTGGGCGCCGAAGCCGGTGCCGGGCTGGTAGCGGTAATGATAGAGCTCGTCATGCGCCGTCTCGCCATCGCGGTCGGCGTCGTGCTTGTGCGGCGGATAGCCGGACCAGCAGCCGGGATCGGCATAGAGCTCGCTGACCAGGAGATTGCCCGCGCGGCCCTGTCCGTTCTGGCCGAGGATGTGGAAGATGCGGCGGCGGCTATGGGTGTCGGGCGAGCCGACATCGACCATCGCGACTTCGTTCGGCGCGATGCGGAACGGTTTCAGCCCCTCGTCGTCGCAGAGGCCGCCGGCAACGGCGATCTCGACGGGGCCGGTGGCGTTTTCCAGCCGGACGGTGCTGCCCGGCGGGACATAGACCGAATCCGCCTCGCCGGACCAGATGTCGCGCCGTTGGCCGACCGCCGCGAAGCGCTCGCCGTCGACGATGAGGTCCACCGTGCCGGAGAGTACGACATAGACGCTCTCGTGCCGCGGCAAGCTCTGCTCGACCGCCTCGCCGAGCTGCAGGTTCAGCAGGTTGAAATGGACATGCGGCAGCGCCGGATCATCGTCGACGATGGCGAGGTTGGCGTTGTCGCGGGCGCGGATGTGCTTAGGCATGGCTGGGTTGTCCGGTCTGGATGGCGTCGACGCCGCGCAGCGTGAGCGTCTCGGCGTGATGGCAGGCGACATTGCGGCCGCCGAGATCGCGCAAAGGCGGCTGGGTCGTGCGGCAGATATCGGTGGCGAAGCGGCAGCGTGGGTGGAAGGCGCAGCCGCTCGGTCGGTTCGCGGGATCGGCGACCTCGCCCGGCAGGCGGATGCGGCGGTTCTGCCGGCGATGGGCCGGGTCGGGGATCGGCAGAGCCGAGAGCAGCGCCTCGGTATAGGGATGCAAGGGCCGGGCGAAGAGCGCGTCGGCGCTCGCGATCTCGACGACCTGGCCGACATACATCACCACGACGCGGTCGCAGATATACTCGATGACGCTGAGATCATGACTGACGAAGAGATAGGTCAGCCCGAACTCCTCCTGAAGGTCGCGCAGCAGGTTGAGCGTCTGCGCGCGGACGCTGACGTCGAGCGCGGAGACGGCCTCGTCCAGCACGACGAGACGAGGATGCGTCGCGAGCGCCCGGGCGATGCCGACGCGCTGGCGCTCGCCGCCGGAGAAGGCGTGCGGATAGCGCCGGGCGTATTCCGGGCGCAGACCCACCTTGGCGAGGAGATCGCGGACCTTGCCCTCGATCTCGCCCGGCGGCACCAGCTTGTTGACCTTCAAGACCTCGCCGACGATGTCGCGGACCTGCAGGCGCGGATTGAGCGAGGATTGCGGGTCCTGGAAGACGAGGCGCAGATCCGTGCAATAGGCGAGCCGCTCATCCTCGGATAGCTCTGCGAGATCGACGCTGCCGCCATCCTTGCGGCGATAATGCATCGAGCCAGCGCTCGGTTGGTGGATGCCGAGCAAGAGGCGCGTCACCGTCGATTTGCCGCAACCGGATTCGCCGACGAGCCCCAGCGTCTCGCCTTGCCGGATCTGGAAGGAGACATCCTCGACGGCGCGCACGGGATTGGCCGCCTTGCGCTGGAACAAGGTCCGGCGCGGCGGAAACAGCTTTGTCAGCCCGCTGACTTCGAGCAGCACGTCCGGCGGAAGCGTGGCGGAATCAGCCATGGCGGACGCCCTCCCCAATGGATGGATCGCGGGCAAGGATGCAGCGCACGTCGCGGCGGGGGCCGATGGAGACGGTGCCGGGGTCGGCGACGTCGCAGATGCCCTTGAGCGCCGCATCGCAGCGCGGGTGGAAATCGCAGCCCGCCGGCCGGTCGAAGGGCGAGGGCACCATGCCGCGGATGGCGGCGAGCCGGGTCTCGCGCCCGGCACCGAGCCGCGGCACCGATTTCAGCAGCGCCCGCGTATAGGGGTGGCGCGGATCGGCGAAAATTTGCTCGACCGTGCCGCGCTCGACGATCTTGCCGAGATACATCACTGCGACATCGTCGGCGATTTCGGCGACCACCCCGAGATCATGGGTGATGAACAGGATCGAGAGGCCGTCCTCGCGCTGCAATTCCTGCAGCAGGTCGATGATGTTGGCCTGGGTGGTGACGTCGAGCGCGGTGGTTGGCTCGTCGGCGATAAGCAGGCGCGGCCGGCAGGACAAAGCGAGCGCGATGCAGACGCGCTGGCGCATGCCGCCGGAGAACTCGAAGGGATAGTTGCTCAGCCGCTCCGCCGGCCTGGGGATCCCGACGCGGCCGAGCATCTCGATGGCGCGTGCCTCGGCGGCCTTCTTCGAGAGATCGAGATGGCGGCGGATCACAGGAACGAGTTGCTGGCCGATGGTGTGGACCGGTGAGAGCGCCGCCATCGGCTCCTGCGAGATCAGGGAGATTTCCTTGCCGCGCAAGGCACGGATGCGGCGGCCGCGCGGGTCGAGCGTGGTGACGTCCAGCGCCTCGCCGTCGCCACCGGCATAGACGATGCTGCCGGCGGCGATGCGCCCGCTCGGCGGCAGCAAGCTCATCAGGGCGCGGCCGGTGACGCTCTTGCCCGAGCCGGATTCGCCGACGATGCAGAGCGTGCGGCCGCGTGGCACGTCGAAGGTGACGCCGTCGACGGCGCGCACCAGCCCGTCATCGGTGCCGATCTGGACCTTGAGGTCCCGGACGGCGACGAGCGGTGCGGCGCCATCTGCCGGCGCCGGACTCCCGGAGGGGCCGGGTTCAGGCATAGGGATCGGCCGCATCGCGAATTCCGTCACCGAGGAAGTTGAGGGCGAGCACCGCGACCACCACCGCGACACCCGGAGCGAGCAGCCAGGGCGCCGTGGTCAGGGCCAGGATGCTCTGCGCGTCCTTAAGCAGCACGCCCCAGCTCACCACCGGCTCCTTCAGCCCGATGCCGAGGAAGGACAGCGCCGTCTCGGCCAGGATCATGCTGGGGATCGCCAGCGTCACGGAGGCGGTGATGTGGCTGGTGAAGGAGGGGACCATGTGCCGCCAGATCACGCGCTGGCGCGAGCAGCCGTCGAGCCGCGCCGCCAGCACGAAATCCTCGGTCCTGAGCGAGAGGAAGCGGCCGCGCACCACGCGCGCCAGATCGGTCCAGCCGATCAGGGAGAGGATGATGGTGATCCAGAGATAGACCAGCAGCGGGTCCATATTCGCCGGCACCGCGGCGGCGAGCCCCATCCAGAGTGGGATGGTGGGGATCGATTTCAGGAAGTCGATGCTGCGCTGGACGACCTCGTCGATCCAGCCGCCATAATAGCCGGAGATGCCGCCGAGCATCAGACCGAGGAAGAGGCTGATGGCGACGCCGACGAGGCCGATCGACATCGAGATGCGGGCGCCATGGATGGTGCGCGACAGCACGTCCCGGCCGAGCCGGTCGGCGCCCCAGAGATACATCGGCTGGGACGGGTCGGCCGGGCCGATCAGGTGCCGATCCCAGGGAATGAGCCCAAAAAGCTTGTAGGGCTCGCCCTTGGCGAAGAAGACGACCGGGTTGACCGATTTCTCGTCGACCACGAAGCTCCGCTTCAGGGCGACGGGATCGAAGCTCATCCGGTAGCCGTTGACGTACATAAAATGCGTCTCGCCAGCGGCATCCGTGCCGAAGAAGCGCAATGTCTGCGGCGGGCCATAGGTGAAGCGGGCATTGTAGGTGTCGGGCGCGAAGGGCGCGAAGAACTCGGCCAGCAACGCGACGAGATAGATGCCGAGCACCACGAAGAGACTGGCATAGGCCAGACGGTGCCGGCGGAAGCGGCGGAAGATCAGCCGCCATTGGCTGGCCTCGGCCAGACGGCGGGCCGCCGGGGCGACGGTTTCAGGAACGGTGGGCGCGGCGATATCGGTCATGCGCGCGGCTCAGGCGTAGCGCACGCGCGGATCGAGCCACGCGAGCAGGAGGTCGGAGATCAGCGTGCCGATCACGGTGAGCGCGCTCAGCATCAGGATGAAGCTGCCGGCGAGGTACATGTCCTGCGCCAGCAGGGCCGAGAGCAGCAGCGGGCCGGCGGTCGGCAGGCTCATCACCACCGAGGTCACGATCGCGCCGGAGACGAGGTTCGGCAGCACCCAGCCGATGGTCGAGACGAAGGGGTTGAGCGCGACGCGGACCGGGTACTTGAACAGAAGCTCCATCTCGCCGAGGCCGTTGGCGCGGGCGGTCTGGACGTAGGGCTTGTAGAGCTCGTCGATCAGGTTGGCGCGCATCACGCGGATCAGTGCCGCCGTGCCATGGGTCGCCAGCACGAAGACCGGCAGCCACAGATGCATGGCGAGGTCGCCGACCTTGGCGAGGCTCCAGGGCGCGTTGACGTATTCAGGCGAGAACAGCCCGCTGACGCTCATGCCGAAATAGCGCGAGAGCACGTACATCAGCGCCAGCGCCAGCAGGAAGCTCGGTATGGCGAGGCCGAGAAAGCCGAGAAAGGTCACGACATAGTCGAGCCAGGAATAGCGCCGGACCGCGCTGTAGATGCCGATCGGCAGGGCGACGATCCAGGTGACGATCAGGGTGACGCCGGAGAGCAGGACGGTCAGCCCGAACCGATCCCACATCAATTCCGATACCGGCTTGTTCCACTCGAAGGACTCGCCGAAATCGCCGCGGAACAGGATGCCGGAAATCCAGAGCCAGTATTGCACATACCAGGGCTGATCGAGCCCATAGCGCAGCTTGAGCGCGGCCAGTGTGTCATTGTCGAGCGAGCCGCCCTGCTCGGCGAATTTGGCACTGAACGAGGTCAGGAAGTCGCCCGGCGGCAACTGGATGACCAGGAAGGCGACGACCGACACGGCGGCGAGCGTGGCCAGCGTATAGACGAGCCGTCTCAGCATGTAGCGGAGCATCGTGGACCTCCGGTGCGGGCGAGCGGGGCGAAGGGCCCGGAGCGCCGCTCCGGGCTCGATGTCGATGACCGGGCTATTCGTAGAAATACTGCTCGGGATTGGTCGGACCCGGCGTCATGTAGAAGAAGGTGTCCGGCATCAGATCGGGCACGTTGCGCATGTTGTTCTTCACGACGCCGTAATTGTCCGCGTCCATGTTCGTGCCGATCACGTAGAACTGGTCGCGGGCGATCGCGAGGATCTTCTTCATCACCTCGATCTGGCCAGCCGTTCCGGGCGTTTTCTGCATCTGGACGTAGAGCGCTTGCTGCTGCTTGGCCGCCTCCGGCGGCTCCTCGGCATTGGGGTCTTTCGGGTTCTGGAAATAGATCCCCCAGGCCGAGGCGAAGGCCGCCTGGTTCTCGTAGGGGAAATACCATTTCGGATCGAGGATGCCGAGGAAGTCGTAGCCGCCGCCGCCGATCCAGACCATGGCGTCATGCTCGTTGGCGAGCATGCGGGCGAAGGCGAACGATTCCTCGATGGTCTTGACCTGCATCTCGATGCCGACCGCGGCCCAGTATTTCTTGATCAGCTCGAGCGCGTCGATCTGGTAGCGGCGCGAGGTCGCGGCATCGACGGCGAAGGAAATGCGCTTGCCATCCGGCCCGAGCCGGAATTTCTGCGCGTCGCGCTTGGCAAATCCCGCCTTGTCGAGCAACTCGTTGGCGGCTTTGGGATCGTACTTGGTGTACTGGGTCGCCATCTCCTTGTCATAGAGCGCGGTGCCCGGACGCGGCGCCGCCTGATAGGGCTGCGACTGGCCGGCATAGATCAGGTCGTTGATCTCGTCGCGGTTGATGGCGAGCGAGAGCGCGACGCGGACATCCTTGCTGCGGAAGACCTCGCGCAGCACCGGGTTCTTGCTGGTCAGGTTGAGCGAGATGCACATCGCGTTCGACCAGGCCGGCTGCGCCTTGAACAGGCGGTAGCCGCTGCGCTCGCGGTTCTGCGCCAGCACGATGCGCGTCTCCAGCCCGTTGAGGCGCTGGTTCTGCATGTCGAGCTCGCCATTGATCGCCTTGAGCACGATCGCCTGCTGGTCGCCCATGATGTCGAAGGTGACGCGGTCGATATAGGGCAGTTGCCGCCCCTCCGGATCGACCTTGAAGTAATAGGGATTGCGCTCGAGCACGACCTGCGTCGTGCCGCCATAGGGCACGGTCAGCCGCCACGGATCGAGCACCGGCCGGCCGGTATCGCGCCAGCGGCCGGGGAAGCTCACCTTGTTGAGGAAGAGCGCCGCCCAGTTCGCCGCCTTGGCCTCGGTGACGAGCTTGTCGATGCCATCGGGATTGTACTTCTTGTGGAACTGCTTGAGGTAATGCGCCGGCGCCGCCGCGAGAATGTCCGACCCGAAGGTCGTCGCCATGTTCTCCAGCAACATGCCGTTCGGCCCGGTGAAGCGGAAGCGGACGGTGGCATCGTCGATCTTCTCGACGATGACGGGGTCGTTGCCGCTGCGCAGCCAGCGCGGCACCGACGGCGTCAGCTCCTTGTTCATCAACACGTCCTGGTACCAGAACACGAGATCGTCGGCCGTGAACGGCGCGCCGTCGGACCAGCGCGTGCCCTTGCGCAGATGGAAGACGTATTCGGTCCCGTCCGGCTTGACGTCGACCTTCTCGGCGACGTCGGGTTCGACCGCGGTCCAGTCGCGGTTCCAGCGGACGAGGCGGGTATAGCCGACCGAGCGCTCGATCAGCGAGTCGCTGCCGCCCATCAGTGCCTGACGCCAGGTGCCGCCATATTTTCCGACCTTCTCGACCGGCTTCAGCACCAAGGGCTGCTCGGGCAGGCGCTGCTCAACCGGCGGCAGCTTGCCGCCCTTGACCAATTCGGAAAGCCCCGGCGCCTCCTTGTAGTCCGCGGCCCCGGCCGCGCCGGAGAGGACAAGGATCAGGGACAGCGCGACGCCACGCAGGGCGCGCCCAGGAAAAGCTGCCATCGTTTCCTCCGCTGCGCCTTCTGCTCATGGCGGGCGCTATGGAGTTACGTTATCGTTATCTCGCTTATAGCGTCAACCCTCTTTAGAATGGCAGTGCAAGACCCCTCCAAGGAGAATAACTGCAATCGAAAGTCGCATTTCTGGCGTTCGCGATCACCGAGAAATGCACTGGAAAGAGATATCGTTATCGTGAGATAAGGCGACATGAACATGAAGCCGGCCTTGCGGCCGCCAACCATCACCGATGTCGCTACCGCTGCCGGCGTCTCGCCGATGACGGTTTCGCGCGTCCTCAACGGCCGCGGCGGCGCTGGCGAGGACACGCGCCAGCGCGTGCTGCAGGCGGCCCAGGCACTGAACTACCGGCCCAACGCCTTCGCCCAGAGCCTGAAAAGTGACCGCTCGTACACGGTCGGCATCGTCGTGCCCGACATCGTCAATCCGTTCTTCCCCGAGATCATTCGCGGCGCCGAGCTGGTGGCGCGACCGGCCGGCTACACGCTGCTCTCCTGCAACGTCATCGAGGACCCCGAACGCGAGGAGGAGGTCCTGGGCACGCTGCTCGACAAACGTGTCGACGGCGTCATCATCTGCAGCGCCCGCCTCGACGACGAACGGCTTCTGCGCGCAGTCGCGCAGCACCGGGCCGCAGTGCTGATCAATCGGTCCGTTGCGAAACGCCATGCCGGCACGATCGAAGTCGACTATCGCTCCGGCGTGGAAGCCGCCGTCACGCAGCTCGTCGCCCAAGGGCGACGACAATTCGGCTTCGCGGCCGGGTTGGCTTCGTCGCATGGCGGGCGCAAGCGGCGGGAAGGGATCGAGGCGGCGCTGGCGCGCCACGGCCTCTCCCTCGCCCTCGATCTCCCCTGCTCGCCGGACCTTCAGGGCGGAGCCGATATCGCCGCCCGATTGCTGCCCGACGCAGCGCGGATCGATGCCATGATCTGCTATAACGACCTGATCGCGCTCGGCTTGATGAAGCCGCTCGAGCAGGCCGGCATCAGGGTGCCGGACGATATCGCGATCGTGGGCTGCGACGACATTCCCGCCGCCTCGCTGGTGTCGCCGGCTTTGACCACGTTGCGGATCGCCAAGCAGGATCTCGGCGAGATGGCGATGCGGATGCTGCTCGACCGGATCGCTGGCCGCAACGCCCAGCAAGGCATCGTGATCGAACCGGATCTAATCTGGAGGGCGACGACCCCCCCAGCATAAGGGAAGGCTCGGATGCTCGGCTGTCTGCCGATCGGAACGCGGCCATTTGCGCCTCAAGGCATTTGCAATGCGGGATGACGGCTCTGCAATAGCCTTTAGGCGGGGCGATCCGGGACTTTTTCCTTCGCGACCACAGAGGCTATGGCGGAAAAGGCAGCCACGCTGCCCAGGCTACGGGTTTCCCTGCGCGTGACGAGATACTCCCCGGCCACGACATCAAAATCGGAAACCGTGATGGCCCTGAGCCGAGGGTCGAAACCACGCTCCTGATCGAGCACGATGCCAATGCCGACCCCGGCCGCAACCGCCTCCTTCACCGCTTCACGGCTGCCCAGGACCAAATGGGGCGGAAGTTCGAGTTTGCGCTCTGCCAGAGCGGCCTCGAAGAGGTGGCGCGTCATTGAGCCGGGCTCGCGCGTTACCAGGCGCTGACCGGGCAAGTCCCGCGCCTCAACCTGCAGGCGACCCCACCAGGGGTGGTCTGCGTGAACCAGAATCTCGACGCGCTGCTTGACCAGGAAATCGCAGGCGAAATCGGGGTGGGGCTCCCTCAGGGTCGCGATGGCGATGTCGATACGGTGCTGCGCGACGAGCTCCAGCAGATTTTTCGAGTTCGCCAGCCGCACCTCGAGTTGCACGCCCGGATGCTCTGCGGTGAACCGCTCCAAGATCGGCATCGCCACATAGGGTGCGCAAAGGCCGATCGCGAGATGGCCGGTGGCAAGACTGCGGCCGTCGCTCATTCGCGCCGAGATATCGTCGAGCATCAGGATGGCCTGGCGCACTTTCGGCAGCAGGTCGAGCGCGTCAGCCGTCAGCTCGACGCCGCTCGCCGTGCGCAGGAAGAGGCGCGTCCCGACGGCGTCTTCCAGAGATTTCACATGCTGGGTGATCGCTGACTGGCTGACGCCGAGCGCCTGTGCAGCGGCCGAAAAGGTCGCGTGGTTCGCGACGGCGTGGAAGGCGCGGAGCTGAGCGAGATTCATAGGGCCGCTGGAATAAGCTCGACTTCATTTCAATGTCACATGATTTAGCGACACTTATATCACGACGGATTGCCAGACGGTACGGAGACTTTCATGCTCAGCCTCTCCACAACGATGATCGCGCGTCTCGCCGCCACGGCGGCGTTCGCGCTGGCGAGCGGCGCCGCCTTCGCCAAGGAAGTCGTGATCTACAACGCCTCCGACAGCGTCAACAGCGCGCTCGTCGGGGCCTTCAAGAAGAAGCACCCGGATATCGAGGTGAAATTCGTCTCCGGCTCCACCGGCCCGATCGCCGAGCGGGCCATCGCCGAGAAGGGCAAGCCGCAGGCGGATATCGTCTATCTCGTCAACAACGTCGCCCTCGAGCAGCTCAAGCAGGCCGGCGTGTTCGAGCCTTACGAGCCGAAGGGATCGAAGATCCTCCCCGCCTTCCGCGACGAGGACGGCTTCTACAGCAAGTACTTCGCCACCACGATGTGCATGGTCGTCAACAAGGAGCGGCTGGCGCAGAAGGGGCTGCCCATGCCGGCGACCTGGGAGGATCTGATCAAGCCGGTCTACCGCAAGGAGATCTCGCTGCCCTCGCCACTGAAATCCGGGACCGGCGGCGCCATCCTGACGACCTTCGTCGACGCCTTCGGCTGGCCCTTCGTCGAGAACCTGAACGAGAACGTCTATCAGTATTCGGACGGCGGCTCCGGCGGCGCGCAACTCGCCGGCGCCGGCGAGGTCGCGATCGGTCTGACCTTCGACACCACCTGTTTCGAGACCACGGCCGCGGGCAAGCCGATCGAGATCGTCTACGGCCGGATCACCCCTAACGTCACCGAAGGCGGCGGTCTCGTCGCCGGCGGCCCGAACCCCGCCGAGGCCAAGATCTTCCTCGACTTCATGGCGGGCGACGAGGCTGCCGCCGTGCTCGGCAAGGTGGTCGGCGCCACGGCGGTGCCCGGGCATGGCCTGATCGACCTCAAGCAGATCGCGCTTTGGCAGATGCGCCGCCCCGTCGACATGACAGCCTTCCGGCGCGAATTCGCCAGCCGCATCCTCAAGCAGTGACGGATCCGCAGCGGTGATCGAACTGACGGCCCCGCCCGTTGCCACCGAGCGGCCGACCCTGACGACGGGGCGGCCGCATCTGGCCGTCCGCGACATCGTCAAATCCTATGGCGGCCCGATGCTCGCCGTCGACGGCGTCACACTTGCTCTGGCCAAGGGCGAGTTCGTCACGCTGCTCGGCGATTCCGGCTGCGGCAAGACGACCCTGCTCAGGATCATCGCCGGCTTCGTCCGACCGGATGGCGGGCAGGTCACCCGCTCCGGGCAGGATGTAACCGAGCTGGCGCCGGCGCGCCGACGCATGGGCTTCGTGTTCCAGTCCTACGCATTGTTTCCGACGAAAACGGTCGCGGAGAATATCGGCTTCGCGCTCACGATCGCTTCTCGCAGCCGAGCCGAGCGCGAGCATCGGGTTTCCGAACTCGCGCGCCTGGTCGAGTTGGAGCGGCTGCTCGCACATTATCCGCACCAGTTGTCCGGCGGCCAGCAGCAGCGCGTCGCTCTAGCGCGCGCGCTCGCCTCCGATCCCGAGGTGTTGCTGCTCGACGAGCCGATGTCGGCGCTGGATGCGCGCATCCGGGTCAAGCTGCGCAACGAGCTGCGCATGATCATCGACAGGCTCGGCATCACCACGCTCTATGTGACGCATGATCAGGAGGAGGCGCTCGCCCTCTCCGACCGGGTCGCCGTCATGCGCAACGGCCGCATCGCGCAGATCGGCGCGCCGACCGAGATCTACCACCGGCCCTGCTCCGCCTTCGTCGCGCAATTCGTCGGCATCTCCAATCTGGTCGAGGGCCATGCGGCGGGCCGCGGCATCGATGCCGATGGCGAGTTCTGGCCGATCGCGCTCCCGGCGCATGTAAGGCCGGGAGAGCGCGTGACGGCCGTCTATCGGCCGGAGCACATCGTGGTTTCCCGCGCGGGAGAGGGGCTTGCCGGGCGGGTCGCCGGCGCGGCCTTTCTCGGGGCGGTCGTCCGCCTCACCGTGACGCTCGAATCCGGGCGCACGGTCATCGCGGATTGCCCATCGCACCAGGCCGAGTCTTTCGGTCCGCGCGGCGCGCCCGTCGCGCTCCTGCCGGACCCGCAACGCGCGGCGCTGATTCCTGCCCGGACCTGCGCGTGATGCGACTGCTGCGCCAAATGCCGCGCGCGCTCATCAGCGGCGTCGTCGCGCTGCTGCTGATCGTCTTCATCGGCGTGCCGATCGGCGCCGTCCTGGTCGAGAGCTTCGTGATCTCCGGCCCGATGTCCCCTGTGCGGCTCAAGGCCGTCACGGTCGACGCGCTGAGCCGGCTGCCGGAGCAGGAGAGCGCTGCCCTGATCCAGCGCTGGGGCGAGACCGCGACGGAGGCCGAGCGTGTCGAGGCGACCGCCGCGGCTTTCCAGCTCGTCGGGCACCCGCCGTCATGGGACCGCAAGGCGCCCTATTCGGATCAGGCGCGGGCCATGGAGACCGCACTCTCAGCCCTGCCACCGCAAGACCGCGAGCAGGTGACGCAGATCGTGACGCTCGCTCATGTGATGCTGCACAAGCGGACCGCGCTCGCCTTCAAAGTCAAGGACCTGATCGATCAGCAAGGCTTCGACACGTTGCGCAACGGCAGCGAGGCGCGCCGGGGTTTCGACCACTATCTCAAGCTCTTCCAGGATTCCTATCTGCGCAACGCCGCGCTCAACAGCCTGTCACTCGCCGTCTTGTCGGTAATGTTCACGGTGCCCCTCGCCTTCGCGCTCGCCTATGGCATCAATTGCGGCGGCGTGCCTTGGCCGGCAACGATGAGAGGCATCTTTCTAATGCCGCTGGTCGCCCCGCCGGTGCTGATCGCAACCGCCACGGTGATGCTCTTCGGCCGACGCGGGCTGGTGACGCATACGCTGTTCGACCGAGGCCTAGGCCTGATCGACGCCGACGAGACCAATCTCTACGGCCTGCTCGGCGTCGTGCTGGCGCAGATGCTGTCCTTCATGCCGGCGACGCTGATCATCTTCGACAACATCCTGCGGCGGCAGGACGGCCGGGTCGACGACGCCGCCGCCAGCCTCGGCGCGGACCACTTCACCACCTTCCGGCACGTCACGCTGCCGCTCGCGTGGCCCGCGACCAAGCGCGCGATCGTGCTGGTCTTCATCATGAGCCTCACCGATTTCGGCAACCCGCTGATCCTCGGCCGCGATACGCCCGTGCTCGCCGGCATCATCTACGACGAGATCACCGCCTATCGGAACACGCCGCTGGCAGCGGCGCTCTGCGTCTGGCTCATCATTCCCTCGCTTCTTCTCTATCTGGGCCTCGAACTGCTGGGGCGGCGCAAGGGCTACACGAGCGCGAGCGTCGCGGCGCGCTCGGAGCTCTCGGCGCCACGCTCCTGGCGTATCTGCCTGACGGCCATTGCGGGAACCGTCGCGGTCCTGATCTTCGCAGTTTACGGCACCATGGCGCTCGGCGCGGTGACCCGAGTCTGGGGCACGGATTGGAGCCTGACACTCGGCTATTTCACGGCTGAGGGTGTCAATATCGGCCTCGCCGGCGCCGGCTATGGCAGCTCGGACCGCGGCCTCGGGCTCGTCTGGGAGAGCCTGCGCATCGGCATCGTCGCTGGCCCGATCGGCGGGCTTTTTGCCGTGGTGATCGCCTATGTGGTCGAGCGCCTGCGGCCGCCCGGCGCCAATCTCATCGTCTTTCTGGTGCTGGTGCCGGCAATCCTGCCCGGCATCATCTTCGGCATCGGCTACATCGTCGCCTTCAACGTCCCCTTCGGCATTCCCGCCCTGTCGTTGACCGGAACTTCGGCGATCCTGGTCGTCAACATCCTGTTTTCGAACATCTTCGTCGGCGCGCTCGCCGCGCGCGCCGCGCTGCAGCGCGTCGACAGCTCGATCGACGAGGCCGCCGAGAGCCTCGGCGCCGGGCTCATCTCGCGCTTCGTGAGCGTAACCCTGCCGATCCTGCTGCCGGCCCTGCTGCTCGGGACCCTCTATGTCTTCATCGACGCGTTGACGACCCTCTCCTCGGTGATCTTCCTGGTCTCGGGCAACCACAAGCTCGCCTCGGTCGCGATCTTCAACCACGCCAATTCCGGCGAATACGGCTATGCCGCCGCCAAGAGCCTCGTCCTGCTCGCCTTCGCGCTCGCGGCCATCGCTCTGGCGCGGCTGATCGAGCGCCGTCGGGAGACCGCAAGGCACCGCCGGCCGCCTTCGGCTCTGCCCGGCCTCCCTTCAGCGATCTCCCGGTAGATGCCGATGCCCCCCGATCTCGTTTCGCGCGATGCTGCCGCTTTCTTTCATCAGGAGGGATCGAGCCCTTGTCTTTCGGCTCTGCGCGCTGCCCAGGGCATCTGGCTGGAGGACGTCGACGGACGGCGCTTCATCGACCTGCATGGCAATACCGTCCATCATCTCGGGCATCGCCATCCGCAGATCATCGCTGCGTTGAAGCGCCAGCTCGACACACTGCCTTTCTCGCCGCGGCGCTACACCAACGAACMTGCCGTTGCGCTCGCCGAGAAGCTGCTCGCGCGCTGGCCCGGAGCGCCCGCCAAAGTCCTCTTCGCCACCGGCGGCTCGGACGCGATCGAGATCGCCTTGAAATTGGCGCGCGTCGCGACCGCCCGCCATGAAACGATCTCGCTCGAAGGCTCGTATCACGGCCACGGCTTCGGCAGCTTCGGCCTGTCCAAGGCCGCACCCGATCCGCGTCTCGGCCCATTTTTGCCTGGGCGCCGGCATGTCACGCCTTACTGGGCGCCCGACGGAGCCCAGCGCATGCTCGCGGAGATGCGCGCCGCCTTCGCGCAGTCGGAGACAGGCATCGCCGCGGTCGTGGCTGAGCCGATCCGCTCGAACTGCCACATGCCCCCGGATGGGCTCTGGGCCGAGGTTCGCGATCTTTGTGACCGGCACGGCACCCTTCTGATCTTCGACGAGATCCCTTCGGGGCTCGGCAAGACCGGGCGCTTCTTCGCCTTCGAGCATGTCGGCGCCGTGCCCGACGCGGTCGTGCTCGGCAAGGCGCTCGGTGGCGGCGTGCTGCCGATCGCCGCCGTGATCGCGGATGCAAGGCTCGATATCGCTCCGGAGCTCGACCTTGGCCACTACACTCATGAGAAGAATCCGCTGACGACGCTCGCCGCCCTGACGGCGATCGAGATCATCGAACGCGATCAGCTGGTCGAGCGGGCCGCTCTGCTGGAGCAGCGGATCAGATCGCGGGTCGCCGAACTCGCCCGCGCGTGGCCGGCCATCCGCGGCGTTCGGGGCGCCGGCCTGCTGCTTGCGCTCGAATTCGACGCTGAGATGTGCGGTCTGGGACCGGGCCCCGGCTTTGCGGCCGACCTCGTGCGGGCCTGCATGGAAGCCGGTCTCTCGACCACCTCCAAGGGCGACTCCAGCATCGGGTTTTCCTTGCCCATGACCGTGAGCGACGCCGAACTCGATCTGATATTCGAACAGGTCCGGAAGCTGGCCCAGGCGCTCCAACGCTAGGCCCAGACGCGCGTTCGCAATCGACCATGGCTTCGGCAGACCCACGGGCGGAGAGCCGGTCGCATCGTCGCCGTTCGGTTGGAGAGCGCCCGAGGGCTGGACCGCTACCGGCGCGACATCCGCCCGGCTCCAGAATGCCGGCGGCGAGGAAGGACATATGATGGCGCTCGTCACGCCTTGCGGGCTCGATAGCGCCTTTCCGGCCGTCGCGCGCCAGAAGCCCGAGGCGCCGAGCAGATGGCCACCGTCGCACGTGGCCTTCTCCAGCCAATGCCTCGATATCAGCGTTTCAAACTGTGAGGTTTCTCGCGGATCGGTAACTTAGCGTGTCCACCGGGCATCACCAATGCGGGCGCCGAAATGGCGGCCGAAAGCAAGCAGCGCATCGATTATCGTCTGATCGTTGCCCTCAGACAGGGCGAAGAGCGGATAGGAGACGCTGACGGCGATCGACGTGCCCTTGTGCTTCTCCGTGAGAGCGATCGAGATCGCCTTGACGCCGTCGAAGAGTTCCTGATCGGAGATGGCGTAGCCACGCAGCCGCGTCAGGGCCAGCTCACGGAGCAATTCGTCGACCGAGTGGAGCGTCTGCCTGGTGGTCGCAGCCAGGGAGTCTTCGAACAAGCCGCGTATCTCTGCATCGGGCTTGAGCGAGAGCAGCGCCTTACCCATTGCCGCGGCGTGTGCCGGCAGCCGGTGTCCAGGCTCGACGGCGAACTGAATCGGCTGCGAACCGCGCACCGTCTTGAGCACGACGACCTCGGCTCCGGAGAGCACCCCCAACCAGACCGTGTGCTGCGTCTCGCGGGCGAGCGCCTCCATCTCCTTCTGCGCCTGCTCGACAATGTCGAACTTGCGATGGAAGCCGGCAGCGAGCTGCACAGCGAGAATTCCTGCGCCGTAACGCTGGGTTAGAGCGTCCTGCTCGATCAAGCCGCCGCCTGCCAGGGAAGCCAGCAGGCGCGAGGCCGTGCTGCGGTTGACCTTGAGATGACGACTGACATCGCCGACCCGCAGTTCGCCACCTGATTCAACCATGAGTTGCAACGCGCTGACGGCCTTCTCGATCGATTTCACCTGACCTCACATTGCGGCTTGACGCGGCGGCAAAGCGCCGCCACCATAAATAAACAACACGTTGCATAATACGCAACACAACGAAAACGTCAACGGGAGAAGACGATGCGAGGAACCGGCGGCGCGCTGCTCTACGCGACCCTGAAGAGCCACGGCGTGAAGTGCTTGTTCGGGATGGAGGACCCGATCCATGTCTTCCACGCGGTCGATCGGTCGTTCACCCGCATCGTGACGGTGCGCGACGAGAAGCACGCCGCGATCATGGCTCATGGCTATGCTCAGGTGACCGGCCGCCCCGGCGTCTGCGCGGCGACCTTCGGGCCGGGCGCGACCAATCTGATCACCGGCCTGCTGGAGGCACAGCGTTCCTCCGTGCCGGTGATCGCGTTGGTGCAGGACCACGCGCTACGGCTGAAGAACAAGCATGCCAGCAGCGCGCTCGATCACGCCACGGCGCTCAACCCTTACGTCAAGGAGGTCATCCGCATAGACATGGCGGAGCAGGCCGGCGATGCAGTGCGGAAGGCTTTCCGGATCGCGACGACGGGGCGGCCCGGCCCGGTCGTGCTTCTCTGCCCGGGCGATGTGATGGCGGCCGAAGCCGAGGCCGAAACCTGGGCGGATCCGACCTATGCCCATTTCCCGGCCAATCGCGTGCGGGCGAGCCGGGAGTCGATCGCCGGCGCCGCCCGGTTGCTGGCGGCAGCCCGCCGGCCGCTGCTGATCGCCGGCGGCGGCTCGATCATCTCGGGCGCCGAGGAGGAAATCCGCATCCTGGCGGAGCTGTTCGACATGCCCGTCGCGACCACGATGACGGGTCGCGGCGCCATCCCGGATTCCCACCCCCTGGCAGCAGGCCCGCTCGGTTCGACCACCGGAGGGCGCTATGGCCGCGGCCGCATCTCGAACACGCTGTTCGCCGAGGCGGATGTCGTCTTCGTGCTGGGCTCGCGCACCGGGCAGATCTGCTACAGCGACTGGTCGCTGCCGAAGCCGGGCACCAAGCTGGTCCATCTCGACATCGACCCGGCCGAGATCGGCCGCAACTTCGCCACCGATGTCGCCATGGTCGGCGACGTGCGCGACACGCTCCGCGACCTCCTGGCCCATTGTGCCGAGCAGGGCCTGGCACGAACCGACGCCGCCAACCGCGCGCGGCTCCATGCCCTGACGCGCGACTGGCGCGACGAGTTCCGCCCCGTCGCCGAATCCGACCAGATTCCGATCCGGCCCGAGAGGCTGCTGGCCGAAATCTCGACCCAAGCGGATGAGAAGACCCTGGTCGTCACCGATGCGAGCTATGTCACCGGCTGGGCGATGAGCCATATCGACGTGCCCCGCGCCGGCCGCTTCATCCTGTCGCCACGCGGCACCGGCGGCATCGGCTGGAGCCTGCCGGCGGCGATCGGCGCCAAGATGGGCGATCCCTCGCTCAAGGTCGTCTGCGTCACCGGGGACGGCGCCTTCGGCTACGTCTTCAACGAGCTTGAGACTGCCGCGCGCTACGGCGTCGAGGTCGTAGTCGTCGTGTTCAACAACGGCACACTCGGCTTCCAGCGGCACTGGGAGCAGAAGGTGATGGGTCGCTATCTCGAATGCGACTTCCTCGACATCGACTTCGGCGAACTCGGCCGCGCGCTGAAATGCCAGGGCGAGCGCATCACCGATCCGGCCGGAATCTCCGCCGGGCTGGCGCGCGGGCAAGCGGCGAAGGGGCCTTACATCCTCGATGTCGTGATCGACCCGGACGCCACCGCGCCGATCGTCGGCTTCGAGACCATCCTCGCCGAGGACGCCGTTCACTGACACCGCGCTCACCAACGATCGAAGGGGCTGCCGGAGAGACAGCCCCAATCAGGGAGGGGAACAGCATGTTGAAACGCATCGCAGCCATGACGATGGCGGTCGCCCTTGCGGCGGTCGCGAGCCTGGCGGCTTCCACCGCCGAGGCGGGACCGACGCTCGACCGGATCATGAAGGATAAGAAGATGGTCGTGGGCGTCGCGCCCTGGAACCGCTTCGTCCTGCTCAATCCGAAAACCAACGAATACGAGGGCTTCATCGCCGACGATATTCGCAACTTCGAGCAGATGACCGGGATCAAGGTCCAGCTCGTCAACACCACGTGGAGTGGGCTGGTCGCCGGGCTCCAGGCCGGGCAATGGGACGTAGTGATGAGCGGGCTCGGCGCCACTCCCGAGCGCGCCACCGCCGTCGCCTTCACCGACCCGATCGGCTACCTGTCCTCGACTGCGATGGTGCGCGCCGACAGCCCCATTCAGCGCTTCGAGGACCTCGACAAGCCGGGCAACACCGTCTCGGTGGTCAGCGGAACCGCGGCACAGCAATTCGCGCAGCGAAGCTTCAAGAACGCCAAGGTGACCCCGCTCTCCGATACGGCTGCCGCGGTTCTCGAGGTCATGCAGGGACGTTCGACCGCCTATATCGGCGATTCCGTCTCGAATGCGCTGCGGGCCGAGGAGCGCCCGACCGAGCTGCGCAACGTCAGGTTTGCGGCCGACAAGACCGAATGGACGAGCATGAACCACGCGGTTCGCTACGCCGACCTCGACCTCGTGGTGTTCCTCAACACCTATGTCCGGGCGATGCAGTTGCGCGGCTGGTACCGCAGCCTCGCCGAGAAGTGGAACCTGCCGCCCGAGCTCGCCACCGGGCCGCGCTGAGCCAAGGCGGCCCGGCGATGCGCGGCCGCTCCGCCGCGCATCGCGCTCTCATTTCGTCTGCATCGCGCGTTCAGGTCCGCACATGAACTATACCTTCCAATTCGGTGTTCTCACCGACTATGGGCCGTATCTCGCCTGGGGCCTCTGGCATGCCTGGTGGACGAGCTTTCCGGCCATCCTGTTTTCGACCGTGCTCGGCATCGCCTTGGCTGCGATGAGCATGTCGCGCAGCAGAGCGGTGCGCGGTGTCTCGATCGTCTTCGTCGACCTGTTCCGCACATTGCCCGTGGTGGTGCTGCTGATCTGGATCCACTACGTGCTGCCGATCCTGACCGGCGCCTCGCTCTCGCCGACGATGAGCTCGATCATCGCGCTCTCGCTGAACGGAGCCGCCCTGGCCTGCGAGGCCTTCCGCGGCGGGCTCGAGGCGATCCCGCAGACGCAGGTGCAGGCGGCGCAGTCGCTCGGCTTCTCCCGCTGGAAGGTGATGCGCTACATCACCCTGCCGCAGGCCTTCTTCGCCACCTTGCCATCGCTGACCAACGTCCACATCACCGTGATCAAGAACGTGACCGTGACCGTGCTGATCGCGGTGCCCGAGGTGATGTTCCGCGCGCAGGAACTGACGGTTCAATTCTTCCGCCCACTCGAATTCTACACCGGCGCGGCGCTGCTCTATGTCGCGCTGATCTGGGGCTACACCATCCTGATGCGCATGATCGAAAGGCTGCAGAAATGGCAACCGATCTGAGGGCGGCCACCGCCATGCCTGCCGCGCGTGACTTCATTCGCATCCAGGACGTCCATAAATCCTATGGCGAGGTGAAGGTCCTCAACGGGATCTCGCTCGATGTCGCCGAGGGCGAGGTGCTGGTTCTGTGCGGGCCGAGCGGTTGTGGCAAGAGCACGCTGCTGCGCTGCATCAACGGGCTGGAGACGATCAATGCCGGCACCATCACGGTCAGCGGCCGCAACGTCGCGACCGCATCGTCCGACGAGCTCCAGAAGATTCGGCTGTCGACCGGCTTCGTCTTCCAGAATTTCAACCTGTTCCCGCATATGACGGCGCTGCAGAACATCACGATCGCGCCGATGAAGATCCTGGGCCGATCGGCACGTGACGCCAGTGACGAGGGCCGCCGGCTCCTCGAGCGCGTGGGGATGGCCGACAAGGCCGCCTCCTACCCGTTCCAGCTTTCCGGCGGCCAGCGCCAGCGCGTCGCGATCGCTCGTGCGCTGGCAATGAAGCCGACGCTGATGCTGTTCGACGAACCGACCTCGGCGCTCGACCCGGAGATGCGCGAGGAGGTGCTGCAGGTGATCCGCCAGGTCCATCATGATCACGGCATGACCATGGTCGTGGTCACGCACGAGATCGGCTTCGCCAAGAGCGTCGCCAGCCGCGCCATGCTGCTCGACGCCGGCGAGATCGTCGAGGAGGCGCCGGCCCGCAGCTTCTTCGCCAATCCGAGCCAGGAACGCACCCGCCGCTTCCTGCGAGCGATCGTCAACGACTAGCCACGGTGAGCCGGTGCGGGGGACAACCTCACCGCCGGAACCTCCGCTTCCTGGCGAAAAGCCGAGGTCTGCTCGTGGTGCAGCGTGACCTCGGGCTTCGCTAGGCTCCGCTGCCACAAACGGCTGGCTAGCGTGGCCAAGGAGCATGACGAAGCGGGCCCGAGGATGCGAAGCACGCGCCATCACTGGACATTGGGTCACGGCCAGCAAGCGGGCGTTCACATCCCGCACATCAGGGGCAAGGTGCGCCCCAATCCGGGGCGGCAACCTTCCTGCCGCCGTCATTGCTGGACGAACGACAGGTCGTTCGACGAACAGATAGCGGCCGGCTTCACACCACCAGATCGCGCTCCGGCACGGGTTCGCCGCGGGAGACGCGTGCCATGTTGTCGAACATGCGCTTGACCGTCGGCTCGAAATTATCGGCGGCCATCGCGGCGAGATGCGGCGTCACCACGAGATTGTCGAGCGTCAGCAATTCGCTATCGGCCGGCAGCGGCTCGACCGAGAACACATCCATGGCCGCGCCGGCGATCTCCTTCGCCTTCAGCGCCGCGACCAGATCGGCCTCGTTGACGACGCCGCCGCGCGCGACATTGATCAGCACCGCCGTCCGCTTCATCGCCCGCAGCGCCGCCGCATCGATCAGATTGGTCGTCTCCGGCGTCAGCGGGCAATGCAGCGAGACGACGTCCGCCTGCGCCAGTATCTCCGGCAGCGACGCATGCTTTACGCCCAGCGCTGCTTCTTCGGCGGCATCGAGCGGCTGGCGCTTGCTGTAGAGGATGGTGCAGCCAAAGCCCTTGAGCAGCTTCGCCAGGCTCTGGCCGATCGCGCCGAAGCCGATGATGCCGACCGTCTTGCCCGACAGCATGAAGGTGTCGCCCGGCAGCTTGCCGGTGGCCCAATGCCCCTGCTTCAGCTCGGCATTGCCATAGGCGATGAAGCGCAGTGCCGAGAGCGTGAGGCCGAGCGCGAATTCGGCGACGGGCACCGCGTTGGAGCCGGTCGTACGCGCGACCCTGATGCCGAGCTCCTTGGCTGCGGCGATGTCGATGTTGTCGTAGCCGACGCCCCATTTGTGCAGCAGCTTCAGCTTCTTCGCCGCCCGCAGCACATCGGCGGAGACGCCGACCTGCCCGGAGATCGCGTAATCGGCCTCGGCGATGATCTCCTTCATGTGCTCGTCGCCGCGCGCGGTCCCATGCGTCAGCACGAAGCCATCAGGCAGCAGCGCGCGAAGCCGGTCGGCCCGCTCGGGGCTGGTCATGTCGAGGAGGACGATGGTCTCGGGCATGGAAAGGTCCAGTCGAATACTCAAGTCAGGGATGCAAGGAGATGCGGTCGGCGAGTTCAGGGCCCCAATCGCTGGCCCTACCCCGGAACGGCGGAGGTGGAGCACGAAGGCAGATATCGGCGCGCTTCCGCGCCGGACATCAGTCCTTCTGTGCCAGCGCGTCGAGGACCATCTTGGTCGCGCCGGAGATGTCTCCGAGCTTCTCGCCGGCCTTCACGCGCTCCTGATTGCGTTCACCGCGCTCCTGCCGGGCGATGGCGGCGTCGGCAATCGCCTCCGCCTCGGCCCGCGGCAGCACCAGCACGCCGGATTCGTCGGCAAGGATGACGTCGCCGGCCTTGACCGAGACATTGCCGCAGGAGATCGGCAGGTTGAGCGTGCCGCCGAGATTGTAGAGCCGCGTGGTGATCGGCGACATGCCGCGGCACCACATCGGGAAATCGGAATCCTCAATCTCGGCGAGATCGGTGCAGGGGCCATCGACGATGCCGCCGACCGCGCCGGCAGCCTTGGCCGCGACGGTGACGCCGCCGCCCCAGCAGGCATGCTTGTCGTCGCCGAGCCGATCGACAACAAGGATATCGCCAGGGCGAAGCAGGCCGAGCGCGTGATGCAGCAGGGTCGAATCTTGCCCGGGGATCGCCAGCGTCACGGCCGCCGCGGCGATGCGCTTGCCGCGTAACAGCGGCTGGATGCCGCGATCCATGAAACCCCAGTGCTGGGAATGGCCGATGGTCGCGGTCTCGACCTTCTGCAGCTTCTCGACCAGTGCGGCCGGCAACTGCTCGGGCATGGCTTCGATGCGGTAATCAGGCATGAGAGTCTCCTATTTCCCTACGGCACGGGCGACGCCGACGAGGCGCTCGACCACGAGGACGACGGCGAGCGTGGCAACGATCAGAACAACTGACAGCGCCGCGATGAGCGGATCTGTGCGGCCTTCGACATAGCGGACCATCTCGACCGGTAGCGTCGAGGCGCGCGGGCCGGCGATGAAAAGCGAGATCACGGTCTCGTCGAAGGACAGCAGGAAGGACAGGCAAGCGCAGGCGATGAGGCCGGGCGTTGCCAGCGGCAGCGTCACCCGGCGAACGACGCGCCAGGGCGAAGCTCCAAGCGTCGCCGCAGCCGCCTCGATATCATCCGGCAGGTTCGCGAGCGCCGTCGTCATCATCCGAATGACGAAAGGCACCGTCACCGTCATGTGACCGAGCACGAGGCCTGGCAGCGTCGCCGTCAGCTTGAGAGGCGAGAAGAACAGCAGGAGTGCCAGACCCGTGATCAGCGTCGGCAGCAAGAGCRGCGCCAGGAAAAAGCCGTTCAGCGCATCCTTTCCGGCAAAGCGCCCTTTCGCGAGGGCGAGCGCCGCCGGCACACCAATTGCGAGCGAGAGCAGGGACACCACCGCGGCGATCCGCACGCTGAGCCAGAGCGCCGCAAGCAACGGCCCGTTGCCGGCGAGCTGCTGAAACCAGCGCAGCGAATAGCCGGAGGGCGGGAACAGGATGAAGTTGTCCGCCGAGAAGGACAACATTACCACCACGACGATCGGCGACAGGATCAGCACATAGACCAGCGCCGCAAAGCCGGAGAGAACGCGCCCTGCCCCGGTCATCGCTGCAGCCTCCGCGCCACCAGGTTGGAGACCACGAGCAGGGCGAGCAGCAGCACGAGTGTGTAGATCGCCAGCACCGCCGCGACCGGCCAGTTGGTGTTGGTCGTCGCCTGCTCGAAGATCTCGGTCGCCAGCACGAAGACGCGCCCGCCACCCAGGAGCTTGGGCGTGATATAGGCCGACATCGACAGCACGAAGCCCAAGCCCGCCGCGAGCGCGATGGCCGGCAGGCTGAGTGGCAAGGTGACGCGCCAGAAGGTCCGGAACGGCGAGGCGCCGAGCGAGCGCGCGGCTTCCTCCAGCGTGCGGTCGAGCCGGCCGAAACCGGCGAGCAGCGCCAGGATCATATAGGGCATGATGCTCTCAGCGAGGCCGATGGTGACGCCGGTCCAGTTGAAGACGAGCTTCAGCGGCGCCGAAATCAGGCCAAGAGACTGCAGGGTCGTGTTGACGAGCCCGCGATCGCCGAGAATGGCGAGCCAGCCGAAGACGCGCACCACGCCCGAAACCAGCATCGGCATGATCGCGACCACCGCCAGCAGGCCGCGAAAGCGGGAATCGGTGCGGAACAGGAAGAGCGAAACGGGATAGGCGAGGCACAACGCGATCAGCGTCGACACCGCCGATAGCCAGAGCGAATTCAGCGTCAGTTCGAAGGTGAAGCCGTCATGCAGCGTGGCGCGCCAGGTCTCCAGCGACCAGGCCTCCACCATCGCGCCGGTCGGCCCGACCTCGTTGAAGGCGTTGCGGAACAGCCCGAGCGATGGCCAGACATAGATGACGAGCAGGAACAGCGCCGCCGGGATCAGGAGCAGCGGCAGGCGTTGCGAGGCGGTCATGACGCCTCGCGTGCGAAGATGCGGCTCTCGCTGCGCGGCCAGACGACCGCCACCTCGGCGCCCTCTGCGGGAACCGCAGTTCCCGACGGCATCTCGACGGTGAGTTGTCCATGGCCGCCGTCCTCGACCAGTACCTCGACGTGGTCGCCGACATAGACGCTGCGCAGCACTCGGCCGGTCAGGCGCGCCGTATCGCCGCCGGCCGGTTCGGAAACCGGCACGATCCGCATGCGCTGCGGCCTGACGAAGAGATCGGAATCCGCGGCAGCGTCCACGGGCAGGGATTGCCCCCACACGGTCGCCCGGCCCTGCCCATCGCGCGCCAGCGGCAGCACGTTCGCCCGCCCGACGAATTCCGCGACGAAGCGGGTCGCAGGTCGCTCGTAGATGTCCTCGGCGCTGCCGATCTGCGCGATCCGGCCGCGATGCATCACGGCGATGCGGTCGCACATCGTTAGCGCCTCGACCTGATCATGCGTGACGAACAGCGCGGTAATGCCGAGCGAGCGCTGGATCGAGCGGATCTCGTGCCGCATCGCATCGCGCAGCTTGGCATCGAGATTGGAGAGGGATTCGTCGAGCAGGAGGAGGGAAGGCTGGATCACAAGCGCCCGCGCCAGCGCGACACGCTGCTGCTGGCCGCCCGAAAGCTCCTTGGGGCGGCGCAGGCCGAGCCCGGCCAGTCTGACGAGCGCCAGCGCCTCCTCGATGCGCCTGGTGATCTCCCGCTGGGCTACGCCCCGCTCCTCCAGCCCGAAGGCGATGTTGCGGGCCACCGACAGATGCGGAAACAGCGCATAGGACTGGAAGACGTAACCCATGTTGCGCCGGTGCGGCGGCAGTCGAGTGATCTCGGTGCCATCGAGAGAGATCGCGCCCCGATCGGGCGCGACGAGACCGGCCAGCATGCGCAGCGTCGTCGTCTTGCCGCAGCCGGAGGGGCCGAGCAGCGCGACGGATTCGCCCCGCTCCATGGACAGCGATACATCGTCCACGGCCACGGCGTTGCCGTACCGCTTCTGCAGGCTGGAGAGTTCAAGGTAGCTCATCGCAAACCGTTCAGCGCGCCGCCGCGATGACCTCGCGCCGCCAGCGATTGTTCCACTGGTCGCGCAGCTTCAGGATCTCGTTCCAGTCGACGCCGATCATCCGGGCGCGATTTTCCGGCGAGGCGGCCGTGCGGGCCAACGCCTTGGGATCGATCTCGGCCTTGCCGTTGACCGGCGCATAGAACATCCGCTCGGTGAACGCCTTCTGCGCGGCTTGCGACAATGCATGCGCCAAGAAGGCGGCGGCTGCCGCCCTGTTCTTCGAGCCCGCAGTCAGATTGATCGTGTTGACCTGGAAGACCGAGCCTTCCGGCGGGAGCAAGGCGTTGATCTTGCCGCCGGTCTGGTCGGAATAGAGCTGAGCGCGGGCGTTCCATCCTGTCGCCACCTTCGCCACGCCGTTGAGGATCAGCGAATAGCCGTCGGGGTTGGGCTCGAAGGTGGTCACGCCAGGCGCGAGTTCCTTGAGCTTCTTCATCGCGGCATCGATGGATTTGCGGTAGTCGCCGCCTTCCATCTTCTCGACCATTGCCGTCAGCGCGAGACCCTGGATGTTCGGCGGCGCGGCGAGCGCGATCTGGCCCTTGAGATCGGGCCGCCAGAGATCGGCGAGCTTGGCGAGCTGCGGCTTGAGCGCCGCGTCCTGCACGATGACGAGATGGTCGAAAGTCACGGCAGGGCCGTACTCGCCTCCGGCGGCGCGGGCCTCCGGCAACAGCTCGTTCAGCACCGGGAACTCGGCGGGCGTCAGCTTCTCGAACAGCCCTTCGATATTACCGATGCTGGAGGTGGTGACGTCCATGATCGCGACGTCGGTCTGCGGGTCGGCCTTCTGCGCCCGCACGCTGCCGACCATCTGGGCCGAGGTGCCGCCGGGCACGTAGTTCACCTTGACGCCGGGATGCGCCTGCAGGAACGGCTCGATCACCGCCTTTGTGTAATTGTCCTGAAAGATGCCGGAATAGGACATCAACGTGATCTGCCCCGAGAGCGTCTGCGCCCTCAGGATGGCAGGCGCGGCGATGGTGGCGAGACCGGACTGAACGACGAGACGGCGGGTAATCATCAGAACCTCCTGCTGGAGCGTTGCTCCGGCCGGGCGCCGGAGCAGCGTGCTGCGGTGGTGGGCGTGTCGCAGCTCAGGCCGGAACCTTGGCGGCGAAATGAGCGACGAAGCGGGAGACGATCTCGCTCAGTTTTTCGGCCAGCTTGGCTCCGGTGTCGGGCGAGCACAGCTTCGGATCGCCCTTGCCGACACCGTCATGATAGACCTCGTCGTATTCGTGCGGCACGCCGACCTCGGCCCCTTCAAAGCTGGCGGTGCCGAGCCCGGTGAAGGGCAGATCGAGCACGGGATCGCGCTTCAGCGGCTTGCCGGCCGGCACGAAGTCAGGACGCATCAGTTCCGGGAAGAGATGCAGGCCGAGGCTGGTCAGCGGATCTGCGCCATGGCCGGAGACCTTGGCCGACATCTCGGCGCCGACGATGCCCGGCAGGAGGCCGTAGGCGATCCGCCAGAGATAGAGGCTGGGCAGCACGATGCGCTCGCGCTGGTAGAGTTCGCGCGCCACCTCCGAGATCGGCCCGACATTGCCGCCATGGCCGTTGATGACGATGATCCGGGTCAGGCCGTTGCGATGCAGCGAGTCGACCATCTCGGCGATCACCGCCGTCAGCGTTGCCTGCGAGATCGCAATGCCGCCGATCATCGGCCCGAACCAGTCGGCGCCGCCATAGGGCAGCACCGGCGCGACAAGCGTTCGCACGCCGGCCTTGCTCGCCTGGAGCGCGGCGAGCTCCGCGATCTTCTCGGCGAGGAGATAATCACCCATCGGGGCGTGGGGCCCCTGGTCCTCGTGGCTGCCCATCGGCAGCAGGATCACCGGGTTGGACTTGAGCAGCTCACGCGCCTCCCCGCCGGTGATGGTGCCCATATGGACGAGAGGTTCGGTCTTGGCGGCCATGGCGAGGTCCTTCCCTTGATTTCGGTTGGTGTTCAGCGTTCCGCCGTGCGCGGATCGAGGATGTCGCGCAGCGCGTCGCAGAGCAGGTTCATCGCGAGGATGGTCAGCGTCAGCACGGCGCAGGGCCAGAGCAGCAGCAGGGGAGCCTGCTCCATCGTCGAGCGCGCCCCACGGATCATCAGCCCCCAGGACGGCGCTGGCGGTACGACGCCGAGCCCGAGAAACGAAAGGCCGCTCTCGATCACCACTGCGGCCGCGACGGCGAGCGAGAACTGCACGAGCAACGGCCCCGCGATATTGGGCAGCACGGTCTTGAACAGCAGATGCGTGGAGCTGGCGCCGAGCGCCCGCGTCGCCTCGACATAGTCGCGCCCCTTCACCGCCAGCACCTCGGCATAGGTCACGCGGGCGAAACCCGGTAGGTAGAGCACCGAGAGCACCAGGATCAGCGTCGCGGCTCCCGGGCCGAGCAGCGTCACCACCAGCAGCGCCAGCAGCACCGGCGGGAAGCACATGATGATCTCGACACTGCGCACCGTGAGGAACGCGCCCCAGCTTCTTGCCCATCCGCCGATCAGCCCCAGCGTGACGCCGACGAGCCCGGCGGCCAGCGCCGAGGCGAAGGCGACGGAAAGGCTGGTGCGCGCACCCCAGATCAGCCGCGAGAGCACGTCGCGGCCGAACTCGTCGCGCCCGAGCCAGGATCCGGCCATGGGCCCCGCCAGCCGGTTCGCGACGTCCTGACGGACCGGATCGGGCAGCGGCAGCAGCGGCGCGGCGAGCGCGATCAGGAGGATCAGGGCAACGCAGCCCCCCGGCAGAGCCAGCTTTGTCAGGCCACGCCGTCTCATGCCGCCTGGACCCGCGGATCGATCGCCGCATGCAGCAGCTCGACGAGGAGATTGATCAACAGGAAAAGCACCGAGATCGTCAGGATGATGCCGACGACCATCGGGTAGTCGCGGCCCTCGACCGCGCGCAGCAGCGGCGTCGACAGCCCCGGCCAGTTGAAGACGTATTCGACGAGCACGGTGCCCCCGAGCAGCGTGCCCATCTGCAGACCAAGCACGGTGACGACCGGGTTCAGCGCGTTGCGCAGCACGTGCACGACCAGGACCCGACGCGGCGACAGGCCCTTGGCGCGGGCTGTGCGGACATAGTCATGGGCGAGCGCATCGAGCGTCGCCGCCCGCGTCATCCGGAACAGGACGGCGGCAAGCCCCTTGGCGATGGCGATCGCCGGCAGGGCGAGGAGCTTGAGATGCTGCGCGGGCTCCTGCGAGAAGGCCACATAGCCACCAGCCGGCATCAGCCTGAGCGTTTGCGCCAGCAGCAGGACGAGCAGCGTGCCGACAACGAAGACGGGCACGGCCAGAAGGAGCGCAGTGATCCAGGACGCGACGCGGTCGAAGGTTCCGCCGCGATGGACCGCCGCATAGATTCCCGCCGGCACGCCGAAGGTGATCGCGATGACGGTGCCGGCGAGGATCAGCTCCAACGTCCGCGGCAGCCTGAGCGCGATCTCCTGCAGGACGGGATAGTCGTCGACGAGGGAGTTGCCGAGGTCGCCGCGCAGCAGCCCCGCGAGGAAGTTCCCGTATTGCACGAGCAGTGGCCGATCGAGACCGAGCTTCTCGCGCAGTTCCGCGACCGAAGCCGGATCGGGCATCGCGCCCGAGGTCGACAGCAGAAGCTCCGCCGGATCGCCCGGCACCATATGGAGCGCCAGGAAGACAATCGTCGCCACCAGCCAGGCCGTCAGCACGGTCAGGATCAGTCGTCGTCCGAGCCAGGCCGCGCTCATCCGAAATAGGTCTCCTCGAGCATGTTGCCTGAGGAGTTGGAGAGCGCGCCGGGCAGGTTGGTGAACCCCTGCACGCTCTTGTCCATCCCGTAGCCCTGCTGCCGCCAGGCGAGGCCGACCAGCGGCACCTCCTCCAATGCGGCGCGCTGCATCTCCTTGTAGATGTCGACGCGCTTGGCCTGATCGAATTCCGCACGCCCCGCGGCGAGCGCAGCGATCGTGCGCGGCGCATCCACCTTGAAGGAGCGGCCATGCGAGGGCGAGAGCGAGGTATCCAGCACGACGGTCAGGCCATCGGGGTCGTTGTTGTCCGAGGAGACGCCATGGATCGCCATGTCGTATTGCCCGCGCGAGCCGCGGCTCACCCGTGTCGACCAGTCCGGCAGCTGCAGCTCCGCCTGGATCCCGATCGCGGCGAGGTACTGCTGGACGATCTCGGCGGTGTCCTTGTGCATGCCGAACTGAGCCGTGGCGAGCAGCGTCGTCTGGAAGCCGTTGGCGAAGCCGGCCTCGGCCAGCAGGGCCTTGGCGCGCGCCGGATCGTAGTTCCAGCCATGCGCCAGCTCCTTGTCGTACCAGGGCGTCCCCTCGACGATCGGCAAGCCCTCGAGCGGCTTGCCGCGGCCGAAGAAGGCGACCTTGACGATATCCTCGCGCTTCACGGCATGGGCGACGGCGCGGCGCACGCGCGGGTCGTTGAAGGGCGGCTTCGTGCCGTTGAACAGCACGTCCATGAACGGCCCTTCCTGGTTGTCGAGCTTGAGCCGGGGATCGGCTTCGACCGCCGCCATCGACTGCCAGGGCACATACTCGATCATGTCGACATCGCCGGAGATCAGCGCCGCGTTGCGCAGGTTCTCATCGGCGTAGACGACGAACTTGATGCCTTTGAGCTTCGGAATGCCCGGCTTGTAGAACTTGTCGAAGGCGGCGAGCTCAAGCGAAGTGCCTCGCTCCTGCCCGACGAGACGATAGGGGCCAGCGCCGATCGGCTCGTTCGGGCTCGACTTTCGCCAGATGACGAACGTGTTGTAGTTGGCAAACCAGCTCGGCAGCGTCGCCTGCGGCCCCTTGGTGACAAGGCGAACGGTCTGCGGATCGGGAATCTCGACCCGCTCGACCAGCTGGAATTGCGACCGCATATAGGCGGTCGATTTCTCGCCGGCGATCTGCTCGATCGACCACTTCACGTCATCGGCCGTGACCGGTTCGCCATTGTGGAAGACGCAGCCCTTGCGCAGCTTGAAGACCCAGGCGCCATCCGCGTCGCGTGACCAGGATTCAGCCAGTTCGCCGCGCAATTCGCCCTTGGGATCATAAGAGACGAGGCTGCGGTGGGTCAGCATCTTCACAGTGCCCGCCGATGCACCGGTCGAAACCCATGGCTGCAGATTGGGCGGGAAGGCGGAGAGCCCGTAGCGGATGATGCCGGAGGAGCGCTGCGCGCGCGCCGGACGGCTCAGGAAGGGCGAAGCCAGGAGTGGAGCGGCAAGGCCACCACCAAGGACGGAACGGCGAGAGATGGTCATCGGCTGATCCTCTGCTGCTATGTCCAATGGCCCGCCGGACTATCCCGGCTCGTGGCCTGGGAAGGGGACGAGCGACGGAACCGTTCTGGTACGAGCAATTGCCGCGCCAGCGTTCCCGACATGCCGGACGAATCCGAAATCTCGATCCGGAAACCGGCTTCGCAGCATCATGAGAGGCAGCACGGTCATAAGGTTCCCCGGCGTGGCTTCGGCGCGCTTTGTCGCTCGGTCCATGCTCTTGATGCGCCATGTATACGTGGCGGATTTTTTGCTGTCTACTGCCGACTTGCCCTATACCGCGCAGAATGGGGGCACCAACGATGACGATGATCGAGCAAGATGAAACGGCTGCCGCGCGCAGCAAGCCGACCCGCGAGCGGGTTTACCTCTATGTGCGGGAGCAGATCCTGCGCGGGCGCTTCCCCGGCGGTTCCTTTGTCGAGGAGGAGGAAATCTCCTCGGCGCTCGGCGTTTCGCGCACGCCGGTCCGCGAAGCCTTCCATCGGCTCGAAGCTGAGAGGTTCATCGACCTGCTTCCGCGCCGCGGCGCGCTCGTCCGGCAAGTCACAGCCCAGGAATTGCTCGATCTCTACGAAGCCCGGCGCATGATCGAAGGGCATGCGATCAGCCGCATCTGCCGGGAAGAAATTCCATTGCCTGCCGACATGCAGGCCATTCTCGACGAGCTCGAACGCATGCCGCAGGACGACTATTTCAACCGGGTCGAGCTGAACCGCCAGTTCCATTTCGTCATGGTCGCGGCCGTCGGCAATATCGTACTCTCAGAACTCTACCAGTCGCTTGGCGCGCGCCAGCAACGCGTCGCGATGACCGCGATCCACACCGACCCCAGCCGCATCGCGCGCATCAGCAAGGAGCATCATGCCTTGTTCGCGGCGCTCGCCGAATGGGACGAGGAGAAGGCCCTCGCCATTCTGGAGCAGCATCTGCGCCCGATCGTCGGCGTGATCTCGCGCCTGCCGGATTGAGCCGGCTCCCGGGGCACAGGCTTGGGAACTGCGAGGATCGCCCGGGACCGGGCCGCGCGCCGCAGTCGGCCGAAAGCAAGATGTGGCCGACTGTCCGCTGCACCCGCTCGCTACCTTGCTCATTGAGGTCGTCGTTCATGCGAGCCAGCGTTTCCGACCATTCGTCGAACAACTCTGCACGGTCTGCGATGTCGACAGGCGGGCTGATGGCGGCGGTGCGCAGCACGTTGCGATAGAAGTCGACGACAAGCTTCCGGTGTTCGAGCCAGCTGAGCTTGGATAGGTTGCGGCCGCCAACTTTGTTGGCGAGGATCAGTTCAGCGTCACCCGAACAGCGCTTCCATGAACGGCTCCTCATAGCGATCAAGGCTTCGCCGCCGAGCGCTGCGTTTGCCTTCGATCCGTCCTGCGCAGGCTAACCGGATGGCCCCGGCCTTGCGTTTGAACTTGGCTATGAATGCGCCAACCACAGCCACCGGCACGCGCTTATCGTAAAAGTACCGACCGTTGCGGACGATCCCGTACGGCGTATTGGGCACGGTTTCGGTACTCATGCATGCCCAAATGGATGGCAGCCTGAGCCGAGTAAACCGCTGATTTTTCGAGAGTTTAAGCCCTTCAAGGGCTTAGGCGGCGAATGGCGCTCCCTAGGGGACTCGAACCCCTGTTTTCGCCGTGAGAGGGCGACGTCCTAGACCGCTAGACGAAGGGAGCAGCGCCGGTCGTGGGCGTCTCTGTAGTCGGAGCGCCGCAACGCCGCAACTGCTTTTTTGAAGCTGTCCCGACAAAAATCCTCGGATCGGCCCGAAGGGCTTCAATTGACGCGGCGAACATCCCCGCCTTTTCCAGGCGGACGCGGCCTCGAGATGGAGATGAGCGGAACATCCCGTCGGTAGCCGGCTCAAGCGATGCGCCGCTCACGCGAAAAAGAGCGGCGCGAGCCGCGCAGGAAGCGGCTAGCAGGTCTTGCAAGCCCGCCGGCGAGATTGAAAATTGCCGAGGCAGCTTGGGGGAGCGTTTCGGTGGGCGGCGAAAGCGAGCAGCGACGATCCCTGGCCTTCATCGCCCTGCACCACGGCCGCCTTGCCTTTCGGGCCGGGCTCGGCGGCCTCATCGCGATCGTCTATCCTCCGGCCTGCGTCGCCTGCCAGGCCGCGACCGGCGAGGCGCAGGCGCTCTGCCCCGCCTGCTGGGGCGGCATCGGCTTCATCGAGCGCCCTTATTGCGAGCGGCTCGGCACGCCCTTCGCCGTCGATCTCGGGCCCGGCCTGCTCTCGCCGGCCGCGATCGCCGATCCGCCGGTCTTCACGCGGGCCCGTGCCGTCTGCCGCTTCGATGGCGCGGCGCGCGAACTGGTGCATCGGCTGAAATATGGCGACCGCATCGAACTCTCCCTGACGCTCGGGCGGATGATGGCCCAGGCAGGCCGCGAACTGCTCGGCGAGGCCGAGATCGTCGTGCCCATCCCGCTGCACCGCGCGCGGCTCTGGAGCCGACGCTTCAACCAGGCCGCCGCGCTGGCCGGCGTCGTGGCGCGCCAGGCGAAGCTCCCGCTCGCGCCCACCCTGCTCGCCCGCGTCAAGCGCACGCGCCAGCAGGTCGGGCTCACCCGCTCGCAGCGCGCCGACAATCTGCAGGGCGCATTCCGGGTGCCGGACGCGCAACGCCCGCAGGTCGAAGGCCGGCGCATCCTCCTGGTCGACGACGTCCTGACAACCGGCGCGACCGCCAATGCCGCAGCGCGGGCGCTGTTGCGGGCCGGCGCGCGCGATGTCGACATCCTGACCTTCGCACGGGTCGTGACGGATGGCCGGGAAGGCACTACATGAGAGCGCAGCATCTTATCGAGAGCCCTCAGCCCATGCCGCCGGTCACGATCTACACCACCTCCTGGTGCCCCTATTGCAAGGCGGCCAAGACGCTCCTGACCCGAAAGGGGGTCGCTTTCTCGGAGATCGATGTCGATGGCCAGCCGGAATTGCGGCAGACCATGACGGCCCGGGCAGGCGGGCGCACTTCGGTGCCGCAGATTTTCATCGGCGAGCGCCATGTCGGCGGCTCGGACGACATCCACGCGCTCGATGCCCGCGGCGAGCTCGACGAGTTGCTCGCAGCCTGAGGCACCTGGCCTTCACTGCCCCGCCATGCCCGGCAGGCAGCACTCCTTGCGTGCCGATTTGCCTTGGCGACGCGGCGCCACCATCTAAGATCACATGATCCGCTACACGCTCATCTGCGACAACGGCCACGAATTCGAGAGCTGGTTCCCGTCCTCCGGCGACTTCGAGGAACAGGCGAGGCGCGGCTTCGTCACCTGCCCGGCCTGCAACAGCGCCAAGGTCGAGCGCGCGATCATGGCGCCCAATGTCGCGCGCAGCGATCTCGGCGTGCGCCCGGCCGAGCCCTCGCCGGAAGCGCCTGCGCCTGCGGCCGCATCGCCAGCCCCGGTCGCGCTGATGAGCGACAAGGAGAAGGCTTTCCGCGAGATGCTGACCGCGCTGCACCAGCACGTGCATGAGAATGCCGAGCATGTCGGAGAGCGCTTCGCCGACGAGGCGCTGAAGATCCATCATGGCGAGGCGGAATCGCGCGCCATCTATGGCGAGGCAACGGCCGACGATGCCCGCATGCTGCATGAGGAAGGCGTGGATTTCCTGCCGCTGCCGCGCTTGCCCGGCACACGGAACTGAAGCCTCCGGCCGGAGCGGCGCGAAACTCCGCCCGGCGGCGCGCGAGTTCCCATAAATATTCAGGCCGCGAAGCGCCCAATTTTGCGTTCTCTGACAAAGCGTTAGCATGTAACCCGATGCAAGGGAGGGTCGCTCCGACCGGTCTTTGCGTCGCGGGGCCTTCCTTCCCGGATTAACTTTCTGTTATTGATTTCGGGTTTCTTTGCCGGTGATCCCGGTGCGCCCCCCCGGCTGCCCATGATCCCGAACTCAGGAGGTTGCCGCATGAAGCGGGCCGCGATCGCTGCGCATGGTCTCCGTTCTGGCGGAGTTTTCAGGTACGGCGGACGTGGATCGGTCCCGATTCTGATGGCTCTCCTCGCGCCGGCCCTTGGCGCCTGCAGCATGTCGCCGGTCGATTCGGCCGCGGTCTCCGCGCCGACGACGAAGGAGCCGGCCGCCGCGCGCAAACGCGCCGTCGCGCTGGCCAAGGCCGATCCGCGCGAGAAAGAGTGCCTCGTCCGCGCGATGTATTTCGAATCGAACCGGTCGAGCGAGGCCGGCCTGCTCGGCGTCGGAACGGTGGTGATGAACCGGGTCGAATCGCAGCGGTATCCTGAGACGATCTGCGGCGTGGTCGGCGCTCCCCGCCAATTCGCCGCCGGCGTCCTCACCCGCCCGATGCCGGAACACACCCGGCCGAAGATCGAGGCCATTGCGGACGACATCCTCAACGGCCGCCGGAACGAGGCGGTCGGATCGGCCAAGCATTTCCATATGGCCGGCATGCGCTTCGGCTACGCCAACATGCATTACGTGACCGTGGCCGGCGGCAATGCCTTCTATCTCAAGGGCGAGCGCCCCGAGCGCAGGCGGATCGAGGAGCCGACGATCCAACTGGCCTCGGCATCCACCTCCGCGCCGCTTGCGACCGCCACACCGGCCGTGTCCACATCCTTCGCCTCGGCGCCGCTTGCCTTCGCTCCGGAGACGGCAGCACCGAAGCTCGTAACGTTCCAGGCACCGGCGGTCATGCTGGTCAAGAACGCGCCGCTGCCGCCGGGCCGGCCGCTCGATCTCGATCTGCCGAAAGCCTCCGTCCGCGCCTTCGTCGTGCCTGCGAAGGCCGACAACCGCGTGGCTCTTCTTGCGGCGTCCGAGATCCGGGGCAGTCTCTCCTCGCGATAGCCGCTCGACGCGCGCGGGATCAGTCACCGCCTTCATCCTGAGGAGCAGGCCATCGGCCCGCCCTCGAAAGATGATGGTCCGTATGGTTCCAGAACTTTCCTGAAGCATCCTTCGAGACGCAGCCTTCGGCTACTCCTCAGGATGAGGGCTTGAGCATAGGCCCGACTCAAGCCGAAAACCGTCCGCCTAACGTCGAAGGGGACATCGCGGAAGCTCTGGCGTTATCTTCGCCGCAGTGCAACATTCAGATTGCTCTGCAATACGGGGAGACGCCATGACCGCGACGAAGCTTGGCGGCCAGCAGACGGGCCAGCGCGACAAGCCCTGGATCTTCCGCACCTATGCGGGGCACTCCGACGCGGCCGAGTCCAACCGGCTCTACCGGACCAATCTCGCCAAGGGGCAGACCGGCCTTTCCGTCGCCTTCGACCTGCCGACACAGACCGGCTACGATCCGGACCATGTGCTGGCCCGCGGCGAGGTCGGCAAGGTCGGCGTGCCCGTGAGCCATCTCGGCGACATGCGGGCGCTGTTCGACCAGATCCCGCTGGCGCAGATGAACACCTCGATGACGATCAACGCGACGGCAGCCTGGCTGCTCTCGCTCTACATCGCCGTCGCCGACGAGCAGGGCGCCGACCGCAAGCTGCTGCAGGGCACGACGCAGAACGACCTCGTGAAAGAGTATCTCTCGCGCGGAACCTATGTCTTCCCGCCGCGCCCCTCGATGCAACTCACCACCGACATCGTCGTCTTCACGGCCAGCGAGCTGCCGAAATGGAACCCGACGAATGTCTGTTCCTACCATCTGCAGGAGGCGGGAGCCTCGCCGGTGCAGGAATTGTCCTTCGCGCTGGCGACGGGCATCGCCCTGCTGGATTCGATCCGCGCCCGGCCGGAAGTCAGCCCGGAGGAATTCCCCGGCACCGTCGGGCGCATCTCCTTCTTCGTGAATGCCGGGATGCGCTTCGTCACCGAGCTCTGCAAGATGCGGGCTTTCGTCGAGCTCTGGGACGAGATCACGCTCGGCCGCTACGGCATCGCCGATGAGGCGATGCGCCGGTTCCGCTATGGCGTGCAGGTCAATTCGCTCGGGCTGACCGAGCCGCAGCCGGAGAACAACGTCTACCGCATCCTGATCGAGATGCTCGCCGTGACGCTGTCGAAGAAGGCGCGCGCGCGGGCCGTGCAGCTGCCGGCCTGGAACGAGGCGCTCGGCCTGCCCAGGCCCTTCGACCAGCAATGGTCGCTGCGCATGCAGCAGGTCCTGGCTTACGAGACCGACCTGCTCGAATTCGGCGACATCTTCGACGGATCGACCGTGATCGATGACAAGGTCCGCGAGCTCAAGGAAGCCGCACTCGAAGAACTCGCCAGGATCGACGACATGGGCGGCGCGCTCGCCGCCGTCGAGAGCGGCTACATGAAGCAGGCGCTGGTCGAGAACGGGGCGCGGCGCATCGAGGCGATCGAGCGCGGCGAGCAGGTCGTCGTCGGCGTCAACAAATTCACCAACAGCGAGCCCTCCCCGCTCTCGGCCGGCGACGGCGCCGTCGTCACCGTGCCGGATTCGGTCGAGACGGAAGCCATCTCCCGCCTCAAGGCCTGGCGCTCCGCCCGCGATGCGAGCGCTGCCGAGGCGGCGCTGGCGGAGCTCTCGGCGAGCGCGCGGGAAGGCCGTAACGTCATGCCGGCCTCGATCGCCTGCGCCAAGGCCGGCGTCACCACCGGCGAATGGGCGCAGAACCTGCGCGAGATCTTCGGCGAGTACCGCGCCCCGACGGGCGTCGACACCACCAGGCTCGGCGATGCGAGCGGCCTCGCCACCGCCAAGGCAGCCGTGGAGAAGGCGACCGAACGCCTCGGCCGCCCGCCGCGCTTCCTCGTCGGCAAACCCGGCCTCGACGGGCACTCGAACGGTGCCGAGCAGATCGCGGTGCGAGCGCGCGATGCCGGGATGAATGTGAGCTATGGCGGCATCCGCCAGACGCCGGAGGAGATCGTCAGCGAGGCCCGGGAGAGCGAAGCCGATATCATCGGGCTCTCGATCCTCTCCGGCTCGCATCTGCCGCTGGTGCGCGACGTCACCGCGCGGCTGCGGGTCGCCGGGATGGACGTGCCGGTGGTCGTCGGCGGCATCATCCCGCCCGACGACGAGAACGCCCTGCGCAACATGGGCGTGGCGCGTGTCTACACGCCGAAGGACTTCGCGTTGGACGGCATCATCGCCGATGTCGCGGGGCTAGCGGCGAAGAAAAGTTGATCGCTCTCCGCGTCATGGCCGGGCTTGTCCCGACCATCCACGTCCGGCGGTCGCAGGTGATGTTCAAGACGTGGATGCTCGCCACAAGGGCGAGCATGACGGCGGAGGCTAGACCATGCCCACGCTCTTCAACTGCTGATAGGCCTTGAGGATTTCCTGAAGCGTGCCTTCGCGCGAGCGGTCGCCGCCATTGGCGTCCGGATGGAAGCGCTTCACCAGCTCCTTGTAGCGCGCCTTGATCACGACCGAGTCGGCGGTGTCGTCGAGGCCGAGCGTATCGAGCGCCTTGCGCGCGACGACGCCCACGCGCGTTTCCGGCTGGGCCGCCTGCTGCTTGTTGCGCGCGCCGAACAGGTTGAAGGCGTCGTGCATGTCGGCGCTGGCATCGCCATTCGCCTTGCGCCCGCGCTGCGACATCCGCGCCGCCTTGGAATTGACGCCGAGCTTCCAGGTCGGCCTGTGGCCGATCTCCTCCTGCTTCGCGTAGGCCGCGAGCGCGTCGTCATCCATGCCGGCGAAGTAGTTGTAGGTCGCGTTGTAGGACTTCACATGCTCCATGCAGAACAGGAAGAACTGGCCCTCGCGGCCGCGCCCCTTCGGCGCACGGAATTCGCCGCCGCGCGCGCAGCCGGGATGGTCGCAGCGCGGCGCATCGCTGTCGACGGTCGCTTCCGCCTCGGAAGAGCCGATCCTGATGCTGTCGAAAAGGCGTGAGTTGATGTTCATCGTCGACGGTTTATGAGACGCAGGGTTCGGGCCGGCAAGTGCGATGCAGCACATCGCCGAACCGAAAGGACAATCATCGCAACGGTGGCACGATCATGACCGCAATCGCTGAAAGAATCACGCGAAAGCTGACCGAAGCCTTTGCGCCACAGGAATTGAAGGTGATCGACGAGTCGCACCAGCATCAAGGCCATGGCGGCTGGCGCGAGGGCGGAGAGACTCACTTCCGCGTCAATATCGTGTCGGAAGCCTTTGCCGGCAAGAGCCGGCTCGAGCGCCACCGCCTGGTCAATGCGGCACTGGCGCAGGAACTGGCCGACCGCATCCACGCGCTGGCGATCGCAGCGAAGGCGCCGGGCGAGAGTTGAGCGCCGCTCCCCGCGGCCACCGATCCGAGCCTGTGGAGGCCGGTCCGGCGCTACCTGACCGCGGGGGCGGCTGCCTTCGACTCCGAGGGCGAGGCCGCATAGACGGCAAGCGTGACCGCCAGCGCGACGCCCATGAAGACGAACAGCCACCCAAAGGTGGTCTGCGGCTCGTAGCCGTGCCTGTCGAGGGTGTTGACGAGCCGACCCGAAAGCCATTGCATCACGCCCGCCCCGCCCATGAAGACGAAATTCATGAAGGTGACGCCGCGGCCGATCTCCAGAGGTGACATGAAGGCGCGCGCATGCGCCATCACCACGGCATAGGTGACACCGAACAGACCGATGACGAGGAAGAGGCCAACCGCGAGGCGGGGCGATTCCTGTCCCCAGAGTGCCAGCACCAGGCACGCCAAGACTACGATCACCCCACAACCCACGACTGTGATCTTGGCGCCGATCCGTCGATAGAGCGGCAACACCAGCAGCGCTCCCAGCGCGATGAAGCCGCCCATGGCCATCGCCGCATAGCTGGTCGCGGCAAGGTCGAAGCCGTGCACGGTCTGGAGATAGGGCGCGATCCACAAGCCGCGCGTCGAGATCGTCACCCCGTAACTCACGAAGGTGAAGGGGAAGATCAGCCAGAGCGGCCGCTTCACCAAGATCTGCCGGATTCCCTCCAGCAGCGAGACATGCCGTTGCGGAGTGTCGGGCAGCGGCGGCGGGTCCTTCAACAACAGGATCACCAGCAAGGCCGTCAGCGCCACGATTCCGGCGAGGCCGAAGACAGTCGCACGCCAACCATAGGCCGCCAGGAAATAGGCGAGCGGCGCGCCGCTCAGGGGATCGCCGACGGATCCGAACCCGATCAGGAGTGACGACATCGTCGCGAAATGCCGCGGCGAATAGAGCCGCGCGGCGAGATAGAAGCCGGACATCAGGATGGGCGAGCAACCGATGCCGATCAGCGCGAGGGCCGTCAGGGCAGTCACATAGTTTTGCGACAGGCCGAAGATCACCGTCCCGGCGACGGCGACGAGAAGGAAGCCGGCCAGCGTCCGCCGCGGGCCTATCCGGTCGAGCGCATTTCCGACCGGGAATTGCGAGAGCGCGAAGGCGATCAGCCAAGCGGCCTGCAGGCTGCCGAGCTGCCCCTGATCGAGGCCGAGATCCCGCGTGAGATCCCCCGAGATCACGGCCAGAAAGGCGCGGAAGAACTGGCTCAGGATATAGGCGAGCAGCAGAACGAGGAAGCTCGTCACATCAGGCCGCCTTTGCTCGGCGGCCTGTGTTCCGGCGCTCCCGCTGTCCGCTAGGCCGCTCTGCCCTTGCCCGGGACGCCCGCCTCACTTGATGCGTTCGAGCACGGAGACGTAGTTCGCGACCGCGGCCCCGCCCATGTTGAAGATGCCGCCGAGGCGCGGCTCGTCCAGTTGCATGCCCTCCGGCGCCTCGCCGGTGAGCTGCATCGCCGAGAGCACATGCATCGAGACGCCGGTCGCGCCGATCGGATGGCCCTTGGCCTTGAGGCCGCCGGAAGCATTGACCGGCAGCTTGCCGTCCTTCTGCGTCCAGCCTTCCTTGATGGCGCGGGCGCCGTCGCCTTCCTTGGTCAGGCCCATTGCCTCGTATTCGATGAGTTCGGCGATGGTGAAGCAGTCATGCGTCTCGACAAAGGAGAGGTCGTCGAGCGTCACGCCGGCCTCGGCCAGGGCTTTCTGCCAGGCGAGCGCGCCGCCCTCGAACTTCAGGATGTCGCGCTTCGACATCGGCAGGAAATCCTGGACATGGGCCATACCGCGGAAGCCGACGGCGCGGCGCATCTGCAAGGCGGTCGCCTCGTCGGCCAGCACCAGCGCAGCGGCGCCGTCCGAGACCAGCGAGCAGTCGGTGCGCTTCAGCGGGCCGGCGACATAGGGGTTCTTCTCGCTCTCCTCGCGGCAGAAGGCATAGCCGAGATCCTTGCGCATCTGCGCATAGGGGTTCTCGACGCCGTTCTTGTGGTTCTTGGCCGCGATCATCGCGAGCGCGTCGGACTGGTCGCCGTGGCGCTGGAAGTAGGCGGCGGCGATCTTGCCGAAGACACCGGCAAAGCCGGCCGGCGTGTCGCCATCCTCGGGCAGATAGGAGGCCTTGAGCAGGTTCTTGCCGATCTCTGCCCCCGGCGTCTTCGTCATCTGCTCGACGCCGACGACGAGCACGATCTTGGCGTCGCCGGCCTTGATCGCCCGCACGCCCTGATGGACGGCGGCGGAGCCGGTGGCGCAGGCGTTCTCGACGCGGGTGGTCGGCTTGAAGCGCAGGGCCGGATCGGCCTGCAGGACGAGCGAGGCGGTGAAGTCCTGTGCCGAGAAGCCGGCGTTGTAGTGGCCGAGCACGATCTCGTCGACCTGATCGGCGGTGATGCCGGCATCGACCAGTGCGTCGGTCGCGACCCGCACGATGAGACTTTCGACGGTTTCGGCATCCTGCTTGCCGAACGGCGTATGCGCCCAGCCGACGATTGCAGCGCTCATGACGGCTCTCCTTATAATGTGTAGCTACACGTCATCTTGGCAGCCTTGCGCCGCCCGGCAAGCCGGTATCCGTGCATGATCGCCGTGCGTGGATCGGCTGACTCTTCTTGTCTCCAGCACTAGCTGGCTGCTGGGCTCATCGCAATGCCACCGAGAGCAGCAGCCCGACGCCGCCGACGATCATCGCCATGCCCAAGATCTCGCGCCGGCTTGTGCCTTCGGAAAAGAGGCGACGCGAGGCGATCTGCGCCAGCGGCACCTCGATCAGCGCCAGCGTGCGGACATTCGCGGCCGTGGTCAGCGAGAAGCCGATGAACCAGAACTGCGAAGCGGCGGCGCCGAGGAAGCCGGCGGAGAGCGAGCGGCGCCAGTTCTTGAGGCTGCGGAACAGGGCCTCGCGATTGGCGGCGAGCAGGTAGACCGTGAGGATCAGCGTCTGCAGGCCGAGGCCGAGCACGAGAATGGTCGAGGCGCGGATCAGGAAGCCGCCCTCCGGCAGCGCCTGGATGCCGCCGCGAAAGCCGACCGCCGAGAGGGCGAAGAAGGCACCCGAGACGATGCCAAGCACGGCGGGGCGCAGGCCGGCGCGGGTCAGCTTCTCGCCGGGTTTCCACGAGACGACGATCACACCGGCCGTCGCGATCGCGATGGCGAGGAACTTCAGCGGCGTCAGCGCGTCGCCAAGCAGGAACGCCCCAAACAGCGCGACCTGCACGGGCTCGGTCTTGGTGTAGGCGGTGGTGACCGCGAAGGAGCGCTCGCGCATCGCCGCCAGCATCAGCGCCGTCGCCGCAATCTGCGTCAGCGCGCCCCAAAGCGTATAGCCCAGGGAAGCCATGCCGACGGCCGGCGGCAGGCGTTCGAGGCCGATGCAGGCCAGGACCAGGAACAGCACGGCGAAAGGCAGGCCGAAGAGGAAGCGCACCTGCGTGGCGCCGACGACGCCGATGATGTCCGTGAGGGAGCGTTGCGCCAGATTGCGGGCAGTCTGCAGCAGCGAGGCGAGAATCGTCGCCGGAATCCAGAGAAGGCCAAAAGCCACGGTAAGCTCCGGGAAGGAATGAGCGCCTAAGGTTGCCCGCAGCTTTTGAACCGACGCTCCTGTCTAGGCAAATCGCTCGGCAGAGGGTAGGTATGCATCTGCTGGCTGGCGACTGCGTCGGCCGTCTCGAAAATGCCGCATGCGTCGCGTTGAAAGCTGCGCGTCCCGCTTGGTCCAGACTGCCCGCTTCCTCTTCGTCCCGCCAGTTTCATCCAGACAGGTTCAAAGCCCGCCCGATGACCCCCTCCCGCTTTGCCGCCGTCCTCGCCCTCAGTTTCATCGCGACGGGCCCCGCTCTCGCCGGGGCGAGTCTGGTCGTCGACGCATCGAGCGGTGCGGTTCTCTCGAGCGAAAACGCGACGCAGGCCTGGCGGCCGGCCTCCACCACCAAGATGATGACGATCTATCTCGCGCTGAAGGCGGTGCGGGAAGGGCGCCTCGCACTGGAGACCGCGATCCCGGTTTCGAAGCTCGCAGCCAGCCAGCCGCGCGTGAAGGTCTATGCCCGGCCGGGGCAGGAGATCACGCTCGACAACGCGCTGCGCATCATGATGGTGAAATCGGCCAACGACATCGCCTATGTCGTGGCCGAGGGCGTCGGCGGCGATGTCCCGACCTTCGTCGGCATGATGAATGCCGAGGCTCAGCGCCTCGGCATGCGCGACAGCAATTTCGTCAACCCCAATGGCTGGGACCATCCCGACCAGCAGACCAGCGCGCGCGATCTCGCCGTGCTCGCCATGGCGCTGATGCACGACTTCCCGCAATATTCGGACTACTGGAACACCTCGGCCGTACAGCTCGGCAAGCAGGTGATGCAGAACACCAATGGCCTGGTCGGCCGCTATCCCGGCATCGAGGGCATGAAGACGGGGTTCACCTGCGCCTCCGGCTTCAACGTCGTTGCGACGGCCAGCCGCGGCGGCAAGACGCTGATCGCCGTGGTGCTCGGCTCGGTTTCCGGCGTCGAGCGCACCGTCAAGGCCGCCCAGCTCCTCGACGACGGCTTCAGTCGCTGGGGCGGCGGCGGCATCACCGTCGCCTCCATGGCGCCCAGCGGCACGCGCGCGCCGAATATCTGCGACGACGTTCGCCATCGCGGCGGCGGCGTGGCGCTGGCTGACGATGCCGACATCTCCGGCCCGATCGCCGCTTCGGCTGCCGCCGGTGGCAATGATTCGGACGGCGGCCGGTTCGGCGGCTTCACGACGCAGTCGGCAGGCCCCGTCGCCACGCGCTCGCCGCGCGGGCGCATCGTTCTCGGCCAGCGCGCGCAAGTCGTGCCGGTTCAGGTCTCCTTCGGCCGAACCGCCGGCTCCGCCGCCGCTCCGCTCGCCGCCAACGCCACGGCCCAGCCGGAATCGCGGGTCGCGCGCGGCACGGCCCCGACGATCGAGCCGGGCGCTCCCGTCGCCGCCGGGCTCGCCATTGCGCCGCGCCGCACCGCGTCGAGCAATGGCGCGATCCCGCGTGGCACCACCGCCTTCGCCCCCGCCGATGCGCCGGTCCAGCCCTCCGCCAATGCGTTCGAGGCCGGCCCGCTGCGGCTTCAGGGCGCGGTCCAGCGCGGTGCGGCGAATGCCGCGAGCCTGCGTGCGGGCGCGGCCGCCGGCATCAAACCCGCTCCCCGCAACGCCAAGGCGCAAGCGGCCAAGCCCCAGCCCGCAAAGACTCCGGCGACCAAGCCCCAACCCGGCAAGGCGCCCGCCAGCACGAGCGCACTGCCCAAGCCCCGGCCGTCGCAGGCTGCCGTGAAGCCGCAGGCCGACAAGCCCGCGGCCAAGGCAAAGGCCAAGCCCGCCAGCGACGCCTGAGGCCTGATTGGACACGGGGGCAGCCAGCGCACGCCAGGGTTTGCTGCTGGCTTTTGCCTCGGCGGCCGCCTTCGGCACCAATATCGTCAGCGCGCAGATCGCCGGGCAGGTCGGCCTCAGCGGTCCTTTGCTCGTCTTCTACCGCGTCCTGCTGATGCTGATCCTGGTCGGCGGCGCCGCGCTGGCCTGGCGCAGTTCCCTCAGTCTCGCCCGCAACGAACGGCAGCCCGTCCTGCTCTTCGGTCTCGCGACCGCGTTGGTCGGCACCGCCTATCTCTCCTCGGTCAGCTTCGTGCCGGTCTCGGTCGCGGCTGTGGTGTTCTACACCTTTCCGATCCTGATCGTGCTGACCGAACCGCTGTTCACGGCAGCCCCCTTCCGGGCCGACCGGTTCGCAGTCGCGCTCCTGGCCTTCCTTGGAATCGCACTGGTCGTCGGCCCCGACCTCAGCGGGCTCGATCCGCGCGGGCTCGCCCTCGCCTTCATCGCCAGCCTCAGCGCCACCGCGCAGTTCTTCGCCGCCGCGCGCTGCGCCGAAGTCGCGACGCTGCCGAAGCTGTTCTGGTCGCATATCGTCATCCTGCCGGTGACGCTGGCGATCCTGCTGATCACGGGCGGGCTGCTGCCGCCGCAGACCTTCCTGCTCGCGCCGATCGCCGTCGCCATTACCTATGGCGGCTACATCATCGGATTCCTCTTCCAGATCCTGGCGCTGGCGCGCATCGCGCCCGGGCCGGCCGGCCTCGCCTTCTGCGCCGAACCGGTCTTCGCCGTGGCGATCGCCTCTATCGTGCTCGCCGAGCGGCTGGGACCGCTGCAATATGCCGGCGGCGCCCTTGTCATCGTCGCCCTGGTCATTAATGTAATAGTAGAACATTCACGGCGGAGCGTGGTGCCTGCCTGAAGGCTGGATCGTCTTGTGTCCCAGGATGCATGGCGGGGCTCCGGCTATTTCACGAAGCGTCGGATTTTCCCGGAAGGTGGATTCCACTTTTCGGTCCGATGCGCTGAGACCGGACGACAGATCATGACCGGCGCCAATGCCCGCCCTGCTCCCATACCGCTGACGCTGCTCACCGGCTTCCTCGGCGCCGGCAAGACGACGCTGCTGAACCGGCTGCTGAAAGACCCCGCGCTCGCGGACACCGTGGTGCTCGTCAACGAATTCGGCGAAATCGGGCTCGACCACCTGATGGTGGAGGGCGTCGAGGAGAACATGATCCTCCTCGAATCCGGCTGCCTGTGCTGCACGATCCGAGACGACCTCATCGTCACGCTCGAGGATCTGCTGCGCCGGAGGGATAATGGCCGGATCGGCGCCTTTTCCCGCCTCGTCATCGAGACGACCGGCCTCGCGGACCCCGCGCCCATCCTGAACGTGCTGATCAACCACCCCTATCTTGCCATGCGCTTCCGGCTCGACGGCGTCGTCACACTCGTCGACGCCGTCAACGGCATGGCGACGCTCGATGGCCATGAGGAGGCGCGCCGACAGGTCGTCGCCGCCGACCGGCTCGTCCTGACCAAGACCGACCTCGCAGGCCCGGCCGATGCGCTGCGCGCACGCCTCGCCGCGCTGAATCCCGGCGTCGAGATCCTTCCTCCGGACGCGGCGGCGAGCGCGCTGACGGGCGCCGGCCTCTACGATCTGGCTGAGCGCCCGGCTGCGCTGCGCCGCTGGCTGGCCGAAACCGAAATCCCCGATCACGGCCACAGCCATCATCACCATGATCACGGGCACGGACACGGGCACGGGCACGGGCACGGGCACGGGCACGGGCACGGGCACGGGCACGGGCACGGGCACGGGCACGGGCACGGGCATCACGGGCAGGAACCTCATGATGTCAATCGTCACGACGAAGCGATCCGCGCCTTCACGTTGACGGCCGATCGGCCTGTCGCTCGCAGCACTTTCGATCTGTTCTGGACCCTGCTGCGCTCGATCCATGGGCCGCGGCTGCTACGGCTGAAAGGCCTTGTCGATGTGGCCGAGCAGCCCGGGCGCCCGCTGCTTGTGCACGCCGTCCAGCAGATTCTGCATCCGCCCGTCACGCTCGACTCATGGCCTGATGCCGACCGGCGCTCGCGCCTCGTCCTGATCGTCAAGGATATCGAGGAGGAGACCGTCCAACGCCTGTGGTCGGCCTTCCTCGGCCAGCAGGCGGAGCGCGCCGAGGCCGCGCGCTCCTAGCCACCCTCGACCGGTCGCCCTGGCACAGCCGCAGCGGCCTGCTTCTTGAAGCATCTCTCCCGCATGGCGAGGCACATGCCCGTATCTCGCCATTACGGCACAGCCTTGCGCCGGAGCGACGCATCGGGAGCGGGAGCGGATGAGCAAGATCATGGCCCTGGCTAGCGTGGGCGGCACGGCGTCGATGATGCCGACCGGGGCGCGATCGCATCCCGGCACGGCAGTGCACTGCGAAATCCGCCCGCTCTCCTCCTGCGACGGGATCGTCGGAGAATGGGCTGATCTCGCAGCGCGTGCGATCGAGCCCAATCCCTTTCTCGATCCCGGATTCGCGCTCGCTGCGGCCCAGCATCTCGTCTCGTTCCGTGACGTCGCGCTCATGCTGCTCTGGCAGGGCGAGGCAGCACGGCAACAGCGCCGGCTGATCGGCCTCGTGCCGTTCCGCCGGCGCCAGCGCTTGTTCGCGGCCGAGGCTCTCGACGAATTCGCCGATCCCCGCCTGTTCAACGGTACGCCCCTGATCGACAGCACTTTCGTGGCGCCAGCCCTGTCCGCGCTGCTGCGTGCCTGGCGCCGGGAGGCTGGGCCGACCGCCGGCCTGACATTCCCGGCGGTCGATCCGGCCGGACCGTTCGCGACGGCACTCATCCGCATAGCCCGCAGGCACGGCTTCACGGCGGACTGGCAAGATATTGGCTTGCCCGGCCCGCGGCTGGCAGATTCGGCCGGCCCCAGGGAGGCACGGACGGCTTTGGAGGCACAGGGAACGCTGCGCCTGGAAGAACCCTCGACCCTTGCCGGCCGGCGCGACGCCGTCGAGATCCTGCTTGCGCTGGAGGCGTCGGGCCAACGTGGGCAGACCGGCCGGGCAACCCTTCAGGATATCCGCGAGGCCGCCTTCCTGCGCAGCATGAGCCGCAACCTCAGCCGACAGAAACTGTGCCGGATCGCGCTGCTGATGCTGGACGAAAAGCCGATAGCGGCAGCACTGACGCTCGGCCGCGCTCCGTCGCGCTGGCTCTATCTGGCGGCCGGCGATGACGGCCTGGCCCCGGCCAGGCCGCTGGCGCTGCTCCTGGCGATGATGCGCAAGGCCGCTCCCGCGCGCTCGATCAGGCTCGCTGGCGGCCTGCCGATCTTCGAAGCCGTGAGCGGCGGCTTCGGAACGCTGCGCCTCAACCATCGACGGGCCGGCACCCCGGCCGATCTGGCAGCGCGTATTCGCCGGCGGATCGGCCAGTCGCTGTTCAGGCCTCGGCCCGCAGCACACGGCGGATGATCTTGCCCGTCGTGGTCAGCGGCAATTCGCCCCGAAACGCGATCTCGCGCGGATACTCATGTGCCGAAAGCCGTGAGCGCACGAAGTTCTGAAGCTCGGATACCAGAGACGGCGAGCCGTCCTGACCCGGTTTCAGCACAATGAAGGCCTTGACGATCTCGGTGCGCAACGCATCGGGCTTGCCGACCACCGCAGCGAGCGAGACTGCGGGATGTTTCAGCAGGCAATCCTCGATCTCGCCCGGCCCGATCCGATAGCCGGAGGAGGTGATGACATCGTCGTCGCGGCCGATGAAGCGGACATAGCCGTCGACATCCTGCGCGCCCTGGTCGCCGGTGGTCATCCAGTCGCCGACGAACTTCGCCGCCGTCGCCTCCGGATTGCGCCAGTACTCGAGGAACATCACCGGGTCGGGCCGGCGCACGGCGATCTGCCCCTCCTCGCCCGGCGCGCAGACCGAGCCGTCGGGCCGGATGATCGCGACATCATGGCCGGGAACCGACTTGCCGATCGATCCGGGCCGGCTGACACCGACAGCGGCGCTGGAGGCAAGGACGAGGTTGCACTCGGTCTGGCCATAGGCCTCGTTGATCGTGAGGCCCAGCGCCTCGCGCCCCCAGGCCAGCGTCTCGGCGCCGAGCGCCTCGCCCGCCGCCGCGACCGTGCGCAGGTTGAGCCGCCAGCGGCCGCGCGGATTGCCGGCACCGCGCAGCATCCTCAGCGCGGTCGGCGGCACGAAGGCGTTGCGGATGCCGAGATCCTGGATCAGACGGTAGGCCTCGTCGGGCTCGAAGCGCGTTACCGGCCGGGCGACGACCGCGACGCCGAAATGCAGCGCCGGCAGCAGCATGTTGAGCAGGCCGCCGGCCCAGGCCCAGTCGGCCGGCGTCCAGGCGAGGTCGCCCGGCCGCGGCATGAATTCATGCGGCATCTGCACGCCCAGCAGATGGCCGGGCAGGACGCGGTGGCCATGCAGCGCGCCCTTCGGATTGCCAGTCGTGCCCGAGGTATAGATCATCAGGGCCGGATCGTCCGGCGTGGTCTCCACCGGCGTGAAATCGGGGCTGCCTTCGGCGAGGAGTTCGTCCCAACCTTGCGCGCCGCGATCCGGCCCGTCGGTCGAAATCAGCAAAGCGAGTTCCGGCAGCGGCTGCGCGATCTGGCGGAGCTTGCCGAGGCCGGCTTCGTTGGTCACCACGACCTTCGCGCCGGAATCCTCCAGCCGGTAGGCCAACGCATCCACGCCGAACAGCGCCGCCAGCGGCACCGCGATGGCGCCGAGCTTATAGGCCGCGAGATGCGCGGTCAGCACCTCCCGCCCCTGCGGCAGCAGGATGGCGACACGGTCGCCGCGGCCGACGCCGCGCGCGCGCAGGGCACTGGCCAGTCGGTTGGAATGCTCTCGGAACCAGCCGAAGCTGACCGGCGTCACCCGCCAATCCTGCGAAACCTCGATGATGGCCGACCGTTCCGGCGCGCTCGCGGCCCAGCGGTCGCAGACGTCGACGGCGATGTTGTAGCGATCCGGAATGCGCCAGCGGAAAGCTTCACGCAATGCGGCGTAGTCGGTCTGGTCTGGCAATATCAAGGTGGAGGTCCGGTGGCAGGCGCGGCACGATAGGCACGCGCTCAGCCACTGTCACCTACCCGCGGCGCGGCCTCTCCGTGCGTCACGATGCGCTCAGAACATGCGTTCGCCGGCTGGCGGCAGGAATGCGTCCGAAAATGCATCGCCCGCGCGCGCCTTGTCCCGGAAGCTACCCGCCAAAGTGAGCTGATCCAGCGCCCGCGACCAGCGCTCGCCATCGATCCCGCCCAGGCCGTGCGCCCGGACATAGGGCGTGAGCACGTTCCGCTCGTTGACCATGCCGAGCTTCTCGCGCTCGATCTCCGGCTGAGCATCCTCGTTGCGGCGAACCACCAGCTGCGCGCTGGCGCCAGGGTTCAGGACGGCATCACGGACCCCGTGCGTGACGGCGCGCACAAGACCGCGCACCGCATCGGGCTTGCTGGCGGCGAACTTGCCCGCCACGATGACCGCGTTGCCATAGAGCACAAGGCCATGGTCTGCCATCTCCATCAGCACGATGTCGTCCGCCGGCACACCGCGCCCCTTGAGGGAAACATAGGTCGAGGTGCCGAACCCAAAGGCGGCATCGAGTTCCCCGGAAGCCAGCATCGGCTCCCGCACCGGAAGACCCACGGTCTCCAGCCTGATCTTGCTGTCGTCGATCTTGTTCAGGCTCTTGAAGATCGGCCACTGCGCAAAGCTGGCCTCGGCGCTCGCCGTGCCCAGCTTGCGGCCCTCCAGGCTCGCCGGCTCGGCCGTGATGCCCCGGCTCTTGCGGCCGATCAGCGCGAAGCCCGGCCGATCATGGATGATCATCACCGCCTTCAGATCGGCGCCGGGGTTCTCGTCGCGGAAGCGGATGAGCGCATTGACGTCCCCGAAGCCGGCATCCTGCGCACCAGCGGCCAGCCGCTGCAGCAGGGCACGCGAGCCGCTGCCCGGCTCGATGGTGACATCAAGCCCTTCGGCGCCGAAATAGCCCTTGTCCTGTGCGGCCAGGAAAGGCGCGGTCAAGCCGTCGAAACGCCGGTCCAGCGCGAAGCGAACCGGCGTATTGCCCTGCGCACGGGCAGCCCCGCCGCCCGCGATGCAGGCCGCCACAACGCCGGCCGCCAGTTGCCCGAACCCGCGCCGACACAGGACTGGGAAACGAGGGGGCGGAACGAGGGGCATGGCAGGACTCCGGGCGCCTTGCTGACCGCGATGCGGCATCTCCGCATCGTCCATGCTTCTTGACAGCATAAGATGTTGAAATGGCGTCAACGCGGCAGATGTTTCGCTACAAAGGCAGTGCGCCGTCGGTTTTCACTTCTTCCATCACTGCATAGGTCCGCGTCTCCCGGACCGCCGGCAGGGCCAGCAGCACCTCGCCAAGGAAGCGGCGATAGGCGTTCATGTCCGCCACGCGCGTCTTGACCAGATAGTCGAAGCCGCCCGCGACCATGTGGCATTCCAGGACCTCCGGCGCCCGCTTCACCGCCGCGGCGAAGCGCTCGAAGGCATCCGGCGTCGTCTTGTCGAGATAGACCTCGACGAAGACGAGGAGGTGCAGGCCGAGCTTCTCCGGATCGAGCGTGGCGCGGTAGCCGGTGATGTAGCCGTCGCGCGTCAGCCGCTTCAGGCGCTCGCCCGTGGCGGTGGGAGAAAGCCCGACCTTCTCGGCAAGCTCGACGCCGGCGATGCGGCCGTCGCCCTGCAGCAGAGCGAGGATACGGCGATCCGTCCTATCCAGCATGATAATTCTCTAGAAAATTGCCATAGCACTGGATTTTATACTGGAATGACCGATGAAATGCCAATTGATATGCGGCGGTTGATCCACCATCCTTCAGATAATCCAGTCCAGCCCCCTTCGGAGCCCCTTATGGTCGCCTCTGCCCCGCGTACCGCCATGCCGCCTTTCCGCGCGCCCTATGCCCAGGATGACGGCGCCATCGCCGGCCGCCTGCTCGCCGGCGCCCGGCGCGACCCCGCCGCCAAGGCCCGGATCGACGCGCGCGCGACCGGGCTGATCGATGCCATCCGTACCCGCAAGGTCGGGCTCGGCGGCATCGAGGAATTGCTGCGCGAGTATTCGCTCTCCACCAAGGAAGGGCTTGCCCTGATGGTGCTGGCCGAGGCGCTGCTGCGCGTGCCGGACGCCGCCACCGCCGACCAACTGATCGAGGACAAGCTCGGCCAGGGCGACTTCGCCCATCACGAGTCGAAATCCGATGCCTTCCTGGTCTCGGCCTCGGCCTGGGCGCTCGGCATCACCGCCCGCGTCATCCAGCCGGGCGAGACGCCGACGGGTATCGTCAGCAGCCTTGCCAAGCGCCTGGGCGTGCCGACCGTGCGCACCGCGACCCGCCAGGCGATGCGCGTGATGGGCAGCCATTTCGTGCTCGGCCAGACGATCGAGGAGGCGCTGAAGCGCGCCCGTTCCGGCACCGGCAAGCTCTACCGCTATTCCTTCGACATGCTCGGCGAAGGCGCGCGCACCCAGGCCGATGCCGACCGATATTTCAAGTCCTATGCTGATGCGATCGACGCCATCGGCCGCTCCGCCGGCAATGACAAGCTGCCCAACCGGCCGGGCATCTCGGTCAAGCTCTCGGCGCTGCATCCGCGCTATGACGCCACCAACCATGAGCGCGTGCTGTCCGAACTCGTGCCGAAGGTCATCGACCTCGCCCGCCAAGCCAAGAGCTACGACCTCAACTTCACCGTGGACGCCGAAGAGGCCGACCGGCTGGAGCTGTCGCTCGATGTGATCGATGCCGTCTTCGCCGATCCCTCGCTCGATGGTTGGGACGGTTTCGGCTTGGCCATCCAGGCCTATCAGAAGCGCGCCTCGGCCGTGATCGACCATATCGGCCGGCTGGCGGAGACCTACAGCCGGCGCATGATGGTGCGGCTGGTCAAGGGCGCCTACTGGGACACCGAGCTCAAGCGCGCGCAGGAGCGCGGGCTGGCCGATTATCCCGTCTTCACCCGCAAGGCGATGACCGACCTGAACTACGAGGCCTGTGCGGCACAGCTCCTGAAGCTCAGGCCCCGTATCATCCCGCAATTCGCCACGCATAATGCGCTGACCGTCGCGACCGTCGCCGAGATGGCTGGTAATGCCGAGGGCTTCGAGTTCCAGCGCCTGCACGGCATGGGCGAGGCGCTCTACGAGAAGCTGCTGCGCGAGAACGAAGGCTATGCCTGCCGCACCTATGCGCCGGTCGGCGGCCATCAGGACCTGCTCGCCTATCTCGTCCGCCGCCTGCTGGAGAACGGCGCCAACTCCTCCTTCGTCAGCGCCTCCGGCGATCCCGACGTGCCGGTCTCGCAGCTTCTGCTCGCACCTGCCGACATCATCGGCACGCCGGGCGCGGCGCGGCATCGCCGCATCCCGCTTCCGGCCGATCTCTACGGGCCGTCGCGCAAGAACTCGGCCGGCACTGAGCTCGGCCACGAAGCCAGCCTCGACGCGCTGGTGAAGGACATCGCGGCGGCCAAGAGCTTCCCGGATGCCGCTCCGATCATCGACGGCAAGGCCCAGCCCGGCGCCGCTCGCGACGTGCGCTCGCCGATCGACAACAAGCCGATCGGCAAGGTCACCGATGCCGATGCCGCGACCGCCGAACGTGCCCTGCTCGCGGCGAAGGCCGGCTTCCGCGCCTGGAGCGAGACGCCGGCCCGCATCCGCGCCGCTGCGCTGCGCAGGGCCGCCGACATCATGGAGGCCCGTCACGGGTTGCTGATCGCGCTGCTGCAGTGCGAGGCCGGCAAGACCATCGACGACGCCATCTCCGAGGTGCGCGAGACCGTCGATTTCTGCCGCTACTACGCCGCGCAGGCGGAGGAGCAATTCGCGAGCCCGACGGCGCTGCCCGGCCCGACCGGCGAGGAGAACCGGCTGATCCTGCGCGGGCGCGGCGCCTTCGTCTGCATCGCGCCCTGGAACTTCCCGCTCGCGATCTTCACCGGCCAGGTCGTCGCCGCGCTCGTCGCTGGCAACAGCGTCGTCGCCAAGCCGGCGCCGCAGACGCCGATCATCGCGACGGTCGCGGTGAAGATCCTGCACGAGGCCGGCGTGCCGGTCAGCGCGCTGCATCTCGTGCCGGGCGGAACCGAGGCCGGCGCGGCGCTGGTCGCGCATAAGGACGTGGCCGGCGTCGCCTTCACCGGCTCGACCGCGACGGCGCGCGGCATCAACCGGGCGCTCGCCGCCAAGGACGGCCCGATCGTGCCGCTGATCGCCGAGACGGGCGGTCTCAACGCCATGATCGTCGATGCCACGGCCCTGCCGGAGCAGGTGGCCGATGATGTTGTGATGTCGGCCTTCCGCTCGGCCGGCCAGCGCTGCTCGGCGCTCAGGCTGCTCGTGGTGCAGGACGACGTCGCCGACAAGATGCTCGAAATGATCGAAGGCGCGACCAAGGAGCTGAAGCTCGGCGATCCCCGCAAGCTCGACATCCATATCGGCCCCGTCATTGATGACGCCGCCAAGCAGCGCCTCGACAGCCATGTCGCCGCCATACGGCAGCAGGGCCGCGTCGCCTGGGCCGGTGAGGCACCCGATCTCGGCGGCACCTTCGTCGCGCCGCATATCGTCAGGCTGGACCGCGTCACCGACCTCACCGCCGAGCATTTCGGGCCGATCCTGCATGTCGTGCGCTGGAAGGCGGGCGAACTCGACAAGGTGATCGACGCAATCGACGCCTCCGGCTACGGGCTGACACTCGGCGTCCACTCGCGCATCGAGACGACGGTCGAGCGCGTGGCCGAGCGCCTCTCGGCCGGCAACATCTATGTGAACCGCAACATCATCGGCGCGGTGGTCGGCGTGCAGCCCTTCGGCGGCCACGGGCTGTCGGGCACCGGCCCCAAGGCCGGCGGCCCGCACTACCTCGCCCGCTTCGCCACGGAGCAGACGGTGACGATCAACACCGCGGCGGCCGGCGGCAATGCCAGCCTGATCGCGATGGGCGAGTAGCAACGGCTTCCCCCGTCATTTCCGGCAAGGCGGGAAGCGGTGCCGATCCGGAATCCATCGTCAGGCGTCGCGTGCGACGATGGATTCCGGGTTTTCGCTTCGCTCCGCCCGGAATGACGGCGCAGTTCCAGTTCGTTACGCCGCGCGGTAGCGGGCGAGCCAGTGGGCGTAAGGCGTCGGCAGGGTCTTCCAGGCCGGGTTCTCGACGCCGAGCGCCTGCGCCGCAGCATAGGGCCAGTGCGGATCGGCCAGCAGCGGCCGGCCGAGCGTGACGAGATCGACCTTGCCCTCGCGCACCAGCGCGTCGGCCTGTTCGGGCTTGCTGATGTACCAACTCGTCGAGGCCGGCAGGCCGGCCTCGCGGCGCACCCGCTCGGCCACCGGCGCCAGGAAGGCCGGGCCCCACGGAATCTTGGCCTCGTTGGTCGAGAAGCCGACGCTGACGTCGATGAAGTCCAGCCCCTCGGCCTTGAAGCGCTTCACCAGCTCGATCGCCTCGGCAAGCGTCTCCTCGTCCTGGCCGTCATACTCGATCACGCCGAGGCGGGCGGACAACGGACGGTCCTCCGGCCAGACCTTGCGCACGGCGGCCAGCGTCTCGATCAGGAAGCGGCTGCGGTTCTCGAAGCTGCCGCCGTATTCGTCCCTGCGCTGGTTGGCATGGCGCGACAGGAAGCTCTGCGCCAGATAGCCATGGGCGAAATGCAGCTTCAGCCATTCGATGCCGATGTCCCGGGCGCGCTCGGCGGCGGCGACGAAATCGGCACGGACGCGCTCGATGTCGACCTGCGTCATGGCGCGCGGCACGCGCGAGAGTCCGCCGCCCTGAGCGATGGCAGACGGAGCGATCGTCTCCCAGCCACGCGGATCGTTTGCCGGAATGTGATCGTCACCCTCCCAGGGACGATTGGCGCTGGCCTTGCGGCCGGCATGGCCGATCTGGATGCCGGTCGCGGCGCCGGCCTTGCGCATCTCGGCGACGATCGGCGCCAGCGCCTCGGCCTGTGCGTCGTTCCACAGCCCGAGGCAGGCCGGCGTGATCCGCCCTTCCGGCGAGACACCGGTCGCCTCGATGACGACAAGGCCAGCGCCGCCACGCGCCAGCCCGGCGAGGTGGGCGCGATGCCATTCGTTGGCGACGCCGTCCTGCGCGGAATACTGGCACATGGGCGATGTCACGATGCGGTTTCGCAAGGTGACGTTCTTCAGGCTGAAAGGATCGAACAGGCCGGACATGCTTGGCTCCGCGTAGGGAATTTGATTGTTCGATAATTCGATATTTTTCGAACTTTGGCAATATCAAATCCCTGTGATAGGATTCTCCGATGCGACATGCCCGCCTGCCCGCTTCGGAAGAAATCGCGCTGGAGGACGTCTTCCACGCGCTGAGCGACCCATTCCGATTGGAGGTCATCCGCCGGCTTGCGACGGAAGGAGAGGCGAGCTGCCAGGCCCTTGAAGGTGACCGGCCGAAATCCAGCGTCTCGCATCATTTCCGCGTCCTGCGCGAGGCCGGCCTGATCCGCACCCGCAACGAGGGCGCGACACGGATGAACGCGCTGCGCCGCGACGATATCGAGCAACGCTTTCCTGGCCTTCTCGCCTGCGTTCTTCCGAAGCGGCAAGATTGAATTTTGCCGGCTGCCATTCTCCGAATTGAGCTGGCTGCGTCAGGTAGCTTACGCTCCGCCAGGCCGTTTCACGGGCCCGGGCTGCGTCCTATGCTCAGCGGATGAGTCTCCCTTACCGCCCCAATGTCGGTATCGCCCTGTTCAACGCAGCGGGGCTCGTCTTTTCCGGCCGCTCGCATAGCGCAGGCCCCGAGGTGATCCTGCCCGGCTTCGACTGGCAGATGCCGCAAGGCGGCATCGATCCCGACGAGGACATCATCGCCGCCGCGCGCCGCGAACTCGCCGAGGAGACCGGCGTGACCCGTGCGGCGTTCCTGGCTGCGACCGACGATTGGTGGAGCTACGACTTCCCGTTTTATGACGGACCGCCGCACAGGCTCTCGGCGTTTCGCGGTCAGCGCCAGCGCTGGGTTGCCTTCCGCTTCACGGGCAGCGAGGACGAGATCGACATCAGCCAGCCGAACGGCGACGAGCCTGCGGAGTTCAGCGAATGGCGCTGGCGTCCGCTGAACCAGATGCCGGGGCTCGTCGTTCCCTTCAAGCGGGTCGTGTATGAGCGGGTCGTCGCCGCCTTCACGGCCTTCGCCAGGCCCATCACGGCGGAAGGAATGGACCGATGAGCATCATCGAACTCGACCACTGCGTGATCCATGTCTGCGACTGGGAACGCTCGAACGCCTTCTACCACGACGTGATCGGCGCCGAGATCATCCCGAACACGAATGGCTTCGTCTATCGCATCGGGCGGGCGCAATTGAACTGCCACGGACCGGGCCTCGACCCCACCCCGGTGGCCCGCCTGCCTGTGCCGCCTGGTGGCAGCGATCTCTGCTTCGTCTGGCCGGGGCCGATCGCGGAAGCGATCACCCATCTCCAACGGCAGAACGTCGCGATCGAGCTCGGCCCGGTCCAACGCTTCGGCCGGGGCGGCCATGGCACGAGCGTCTATTTCCGCGACCCCGACGGCTCGCTGCTGGAGTTCATCAGCTACGCATGAAAAAGGGCCGCTCGCGCGGCCCCTTGCATTCTCGGTTTGCAGGCGACGCTCAGGCCGCTTTGCGCTGCTCGAAGACGTGCTTGAACTCGCGCAGCTGCACCAGCGCGTCCTGCAGGCGCTTCTGCTCGTCCTCATTGTGCGAGCCGGCAAGGCGCGTCTCGGCGGTCAGGATTTCGGCGTCGAGGACGGCGGTGTCGACATCCTCTAGAAATCGGCCCTGCTCGGCGAGGATCGTCGTCGAAGCCTGGTTGACCTCGACGAGGCCGCCATTGATGAAGAATTCCTTGCCGTTGCTCTCGGTCGTCTGGACGAAGACGATACCGGCCTTGAGCGTCGCGACGAGCGGCGCATGGCCGGCGAGCACGGTCATCTCGCCCTCGACCGACGGGACGATGACGCTGATGACGTCGCCCGAGAACAGGATGCGCTCTGGCGAGACGAGTTCGAACTTGAAGGTGGCCATCGTTTCATTCTCCCCGGCTCGTCATGGCCGGAATTGCCCCGGCCATCTCGGAAACCAGCAGTTTCTGGTCATGAGATCCCCGGGCCGAGCCCGGGGACGACGCGTTCGGAAGCTTACGCGGCCTCGGCGGCCAGGCGCTGAGCCTTCTCGACGGCTTCCTCGATCGAGCCGACCATGTAGAAGGCCGCCTCCGGCAGGTGATCGTACTTGCCCTCGACCAGGCCCTTGAAGCCCTTGATCGTGTCTTCGAGCGAGACGAGCTTGCCCGGCGAGCCGGTGAAGACTTCCGCGACGTGGAAGGGCTGCGACAGGAAGCGCTCGATCTTGCGGGCGCGCGCCACCGTCATCTTGTCGTCTTCCGAGAGTTCGTCCATGCCCAGGATCGCGATGATGTCCTGCAGCGCCTTGTAGCGCTGGAGGATCTGCTGGACCTGACGGGCGACGCCGTAATGCTCCTCGCCGACGATGTCGGCCGAGAGCATGCGCGAGGTCGAGTCGAGCGGGTCGACCGCCGGGTAGATGCCCTTTTCCGCGATCGAGCGCGAGAGCACGGTCGTGGCGTCCAGGTGGGCGAAGGAGGTCGCCGGCGCCGGGTCGGTCAGGTCGTCGGCGGGCACGTAGATCGCCTGCACCGAGGTGATCGAGCCCTTGTTGGTGGTGGTGATGCGCTCCTGCAGGTTGCCCATATCGGTGGCGAGCGTCGGCTGATAGCCCACCGCCGAGGGGATGCGGCCGAGCAGCGCGGACACTTCCGAGCCGGCCTGCGTGAAGCGGAAGATGTTGTCGACGAAGAACAGCACGTCCTGGCCCTTGTCGCGGAAGTCTTCCGCGACGGTCAGGCCGGCGAGGGCGACGCGCATGCGGGCGCCCGGCGGCTCGTTCATCTGGCCGTACACAAGGGCGCACTTGGAACCAGCGGTCGAGCCGCCGTTTTCCTTCGGGTCCTTGTTGACGTTCGACTCGATCATCTCGTGGTAGAGGTCGTTACCCTCGCGGGTGCGCTCGCCGACGCCGGCGAACACGGAGTAGCCGCCATGGGCCTTCGCGACGTTGTTGATCAGCTCCATGATCAGCACGGTCTTGCCGACGCCGGCGCCGCCGAACAGGCCGATCTTGCCGCCCTTGGCGTAGGGCGCCAGCAGGTCGACGACCTTGATGCCGGTGACGAGGATCTGCGCCTCGGTGGCCTGCTCGGCATAGGACGGAGCGGGCTGATGGATGCCGCGGGTATGGCTCGTCAGGATCGGGCCGGCTTCGTCGACCGGCTCGCCGATGACGTTCATGATGCGGCCAAGGCACTCGTCGCCGACCGGGACGGCGATCGGGGCGCCGGTATCGGTGACCGGCTGGCCGCGGACCAGACCTTCGGTGGAATCCATCGCGATGGTGCGGACGGTGTTCTCGCCGAGGTGCTGGGCGACCTCGAGGACGAGGCGATTGCCGAGATTGTCGGTTTCGAGCGCGTTCAGGATCTCCGGCAGGGCGCCGTCGAACTGCACGTCGACAACCGCGCCGATGACCTGGGCAACGCGGCCGGTGCCGGTGTTGGCGGGCTTCTCGTCGGCGGTCTTCTTGGTGGTCTTGGTAGCGGCTTTGGCCATGGCGGAACCTCGGGACTAGCGCATTCGGATGTTTCGGCAGCCGGCGGAGAGCACCGCCGGCAAGAGTCTAGGCGGTTAGAGCGCTTCCGCGCCGGAGATGATCTCGATCAGTTCCTTCGTGATCATCGCCTGGCGCGAGCGGTTGTAGAGCTGCGTCTGCTTCTTGATCATCTCGCCGGCGTTGCGCGTGGCGGAATCCATCGCCGACATGCGCGCGCCCTGCTCGGAAGCTGCGTTCTCGAGCAACCCGCGCAGGATCTGCACAGTCAGGTTGCGCGGCAGCAGCGTCTCGAGGATTTCGCCCTCGTCCGGCTCGTAGTCGTAGACCGCGTCGGTCTGCTGCGTGCCTTCCGGGATTTCGGCCGGGATGATGCGTTGCGCCGTCGGAATCTGGGCGATCACCGAGCGGAAGCGCGAGAAGAACAGCGTCGCGACGTCGAACTCGCCATTGCCGAAGCGGGTCAGGACGTTCTGGGCGATCGCCTCGGCGTTGACGAAGCCAACCTGCTTGAACTCGCGCAGGTCGATGAACTCGATGATCTCCGCCGCGAACTGCCGGCGCAGGATATCGTAGCCCTTCTTGCCGACGCAGATGATCTTGACCGTCTTGCCCTCGGCCTTCAGCGCATTCGCCTTGTCGCGGGCGAGGCGCGCGATCGAGGAGTTGAAGGCGCCGCACAGGCCGCGCTCGGCGGTCAGAACCAGCAGCAGATGCACCTTGTCCGAGCCCGTGCCCGAGATCAGGCGCGGCGCGCTCGACCCGGTCACGCCGGAAGCGAGGTTCGCCAGCACCGTCTCCATGCGCTCGGCATAGGGGCGCGCGGCCTCGGCGGCCGACTGCGCGCGGCGCAGCTTGGCAGCCGCGACCATTTGCATGGCCTTGGTGATCTTCTGCGTCGCCTTCACGGAGGCGATGCGGTTACGTAGGTCCTTAAGGGACGGCATCCGGTCTCTATCCCCTACCCGTCAGCCGCTCAGTGCGACGACGAAGCAATCCAGAGAGGCGGCGCGGCGGAGCCTCATCGGCTCGCCGCGCCCGCGGTCACGATCAGGCGAAGGACTTCGCGAAGTTCGTCACGATGTCCTTGAGCTTGGCGGCGTTGGCGTCCGACAGGTCCTTGCTCGTACCGACCTCGTTGAGGAAATCGGCATGCTTCGAGCGGACCAGCGACAGCAGGCCATCCTCGAAGGCGCGGACCTTGTTGACCGGCAGCGCGTCGAGATAGCCGTTCACGCCGGCATAGATCACGACAACCTGCTCTTCCATCTTCAGCGGCGAGAACTGCGGCTGCTTCAGGAGCTCGGTCAGACGGGCGCCGCGGTTGAGCAGGCGCTGCGTGACCGCGTCGAGGTCCGAGCCGAACTGGGCGAAGGCAGCCATCTCGCGATACTGGGCGAGCTCGCCCTTGATCTTGCCGGCGACCTTCTTCGTCGCTTTGGTCTGCGCCGAGGAGCCGACGCGCGACACCGAGAGGCCGACGTTCACGGCCGGACGGATGCCCTGGTAGAACAGGTCCGTCTCCAGGAAGATCTGGCCGTCGGTGATCGAGATCACATTGGTCGGGATGTAGGCCGAGACGTCGTTCGCCTGCGTCTCGATGACCGGCAGCGCCGTCAGCGAGCCGAGGCCGGCGGCCTCGCCCATCTTCGCCGCGCGCTCAAGCAGGCGGGAGTGGAGATAGAACACGTCGCCCGGATAGGCCTCACGGCCCGGCGGACGGCGCAGCAGCAGCGACATCTGGCGGTAGGCGACGGCCTGCTTGGAGAGGTCGTCATAAATGATGACGGCGTGCATGCCGTTGTCGCGGAAGAACTCGCCCATGGCGCAGCCGGCGAAGGGCGCCAGGAACTGCATCGGAGCAGCGTCCGAGGCGGTGGCCGCCACGACGATCGAGTACTCGAGCGCGCCGCGCTCTTCCAGAACCTTGACGAACTGGGCGACGGTCGAGCGCTTCTGGCCGACGGCGACGTAGACGCAGTAGAGCTTCTGGCTCTCCGGGGCGCCTTCGCCGTTCAGCGACTTCTGGTTCAGGATCGTGTCGAGCGCCACGGCGGTCTTGCCGGTCTGGCGGTCGCCGATGATGAGCTCGCGCTGGCCGCGGCCGATCGGGATCAGGGCATCGATCGCCTTGAGGCCGGTCGCCATCGGCTCGTGCACCGACTTGCGCGGGATGATGCCGGGGGCCTTGACGTCGACGCGGGCGCGGGTCTTCGCCTTGATCGGGCCCTTGCCGTCGATCGGGTTGCCGAGCGCGTCGACGACGCGGCCGAGCAGCTCCTTGCCGACGGGAACGTCGACGATGGCGCCGGTGCGCTTGACGGTCTGGCCTTCCTTGATCTCGCGGTCGGAACCGAAGATCACGACGCCGACATTGTCGCTCTCGAGGTTGAGCGCCATGCCGCGCACGCCGGACTCGAACTCGACCATCTCACCGGCCTGGACCTTGTCGAGGCCGTAGACGCGGGCGATGCCGTCACCGACGGAGAGAACCTGGCCGACTTCGGTGACCGAAGCTTCCGAGCCGAAATTCGAGATCTGAGCCTTCAGAATGGCGGAGATTTCAGCGGGGCGGATGTCCATCAGCCGACCTCTTTCATGGCAAGACGAATTGAATTGAGCTTGGTTTTCAGCGAGGCGTCGACCATCCGCGAAGCCATCTTCACAATGAGCCCGCCGATCAGCGTCGGATCGACCTTGATCGAGATGTCGACATCCTTGCCAGCAACGCCCTTGAGCGCCGCGCGGATCTCGTCGACGCGCTTGGCCGTCGGCTCTTCGGCGACCGTCACCTCGGCGGAGACGATGCCCTTGGCCTCGGCGACCAGGCGCTTGTAGCCGGTGATCATGCCCGGCAGCGCGAAGAGGCGGCGCTTGCTGGCGACCAGCCCGATGAAATTGGCGGCGATGCCGGTGATGCCGGCCTTCTCGAGCACGGCCTTGATCGCGGCGACCTGCTCCTCGGCGGTGAAGGCCGGGCTCTCGATCAGGCGAGTGAGATCGGCGCTCTCAGCGAGCAGGCCGTTGAAAGCATCGAGAGCCGCGGCGACGGTATCGATCGCACCCGTCTCCTCAGCCAGTTCGAACAGAGCGGTGGCATAGCGCTGAGCTACGCCCGACACCAATGTCCCCTGCGATCCGCCTTCAGCCACGCTTCCCGTCTCTCGTTTCAAGGGACTGCACCGGCGACCTTCCAGAGAAGGTGGAGTGCATCGTCCCGGCGCTGCGAGTATCTTAGGCGCAAAGTCGGCAAGACGACTTCGCGACCGAAATGTGGCGGTGCACTAGCATGCGGTTCCGGGCCACGCAATCGCTAGTTCGCCATCGTAAGCGGCGATTTTGCCACGGCTTTCAGCAATTCAAAGGAAGCTCTGTGGATCGACGTCGACTGCGACCCTGACCGAGCCCTTGGGGCGCGGCGCCCGTTTCAGCCAGCCGCGCAGGTAATCCTGCAGATTGATCTCGCGCGTCGTTTTGACGATCAGGCGCACGCGATGGCGCCCCCGCAACACCGCAAGCGGCGCTTCCGCCGGCCCCAGCACCATGATTCCGTCTCCGGCCTCCGCACAGCGCGCCAAGGCACGGGCATGACTTTCGGCCTCTGCTTGCGCGCTCGCGGAAACGATCAGCGCCGCCAAACGGCCGAAAGGCGGCAGCCCTGCCGCCTCCCGCGACGCCTCCTCTGCGGCATAAAAGCGCTCCGGGTCGCCGGAGATGAGCGCCTTGAGCACGGGATGCTCGGGGTCATGCGTCTGAAGCAGAGCGCGACCCGGTTTCTCGCCCCGTCCTGCGCGACCCGTAACCTGCCGCAGCGCCTGAAAGGTCCGCTCGGCCGCGCGCGGATCGCCGGAGGTGAGGCCGAGATCGGCATCGATCACCCCGACCAGCGTCATACCGGGGAAATTATGGCCCTTGGCGACGAGCTGGGTGCCGATGACGATGTCGAATTCGCCCTCGGCCACCCCCATCAGCTCCTGCTTCAGCCGCTCGGTCCCGCCGGGAAAATCGCTGGAGAGCACAATCGAACGCGCCTGTGGAAAAAGTGTCGCGACCTCCTCGGCCAGCCGCTCGACGCCCGGCCCGCAGGCGATCAGGCTCTCCGGCTTTTGGCAGGCGGGGCATTCATGCGGCCGGCGCTCGACATGCCCGCAATGGTGGCAGACCAGCGCGCGCCGGAAGCGATGGTCGACCAGCCAGGCCGTGCAGTTCGGGCATTGGAAGCGATGGCCGCAATCGCGGCAGAGGGTCAGCGGCGCATAGCCGCGCCGGTTGAGGAAGAGCAGCGACTGCTCCTTCGCCTCCAAATTCGCGTCGACCGCCTTGATCAGCGCACCCGACAGCCAGCGCCCGCGCTCCGGCTTGTCGCGGCGCAGGTCGACGAGGCCGAGCTGCGGCAGTTCGCGGCCGCCGAAACGCTCCGGCAGCTTGAGATGGGCATAGCGGCCGCGCTCGGCATTGACCCGCGTCTCCAGCGAAGGCGTCGCTGAGGCAAGCACGACAGGGGCATTCTCGATCCTGCCGCGCACGACCGCCATGTCGCGGGCGTGGTAGGAAACGCCGTCCTCCTGCTTGTAGGCGCTCTCGTGCTCCTCATCGACGACGATGAGGCCGAGATCGCTATAGGGCAGGAACAGGGCCGAGCGCGCGCCCGCCACCACCTTCGCCTCGCCGCTCGCGATCGCCGCCTGGAGCCGCTCGCGCCGCCGGCCGCTCACGGCCGAATGCCAGAGCCCCGGCTTGACGCCAAAGCGGGCCTCAAACCGGTCGATGAACTGCGCGGTGAGCGCGATCTCCGGCATCAGGATCAAGCTCTGCCTGCCCTGCCGGATCGCCTCGGCGACTGCCTCGAAATAAACCTCCGTCTTGCCCGAGCCGGTGACGCCTTCGAGCAGCGAAACACCGAACGTCTTCGCCTGCACCGACGCGACCAGCGCCTGCGCCACCTCTCCCTGCCCCTCCGACAGCTCGGGCACAGCATGGTCGGGATCGGGCCGCGCCGCGATGGCTTCCCGAGGCAATGGCTCGACCACGAAGGTGCCGGCATCGGCGAGGGAATCGATTACGGCAGCGCTGACCGAGGCGGCCTCGGCCAGCGCCGATTTCGCGATCAGCAATCCGCCCTCGGCCGCCGCAATGGCCCGCGCCCGCGCGGGGGTCATCCGTCCCGGCGGCGGCCCGGCGAGCCTGACGCCGAGCTTCGGCCGCTCGGGCGTATCGTCCGGCTGCCGCCGCAGCGCCAAGGCCAGCACCGAGCCCTTCGGCGCTAGCGTGTACCAGGCGACCCAGTCGACGAGCTTGCGCAACGCCGGGTCGAGCGGCGGCATGTCGTATTTGCCGGTGACCTTTTTGAGATTGCCGCCGCGCCCGCTGCCGATATCCCAGACCACGCCGACCGTCTCGCGGGGCCCGAGCGGCACCTGCACGACATCGCCGGGCTTTAGCGAGAGCCCTGCGGGCACGGCATAGCTATAGGCCTGATCGAGCCCGAGCGGGATCAGCACGTCGACCGTGCCGCCTGCGATCATGTCCGCCGTCTCGTCCATGGCGGCAGTGTCTAGCATCGATTCGTGACCTGTTAAGGCGGGAGCGTCATGCTGGATGCTTGGCCACCCGTCATGCTCGCCCTTGTGGCGAGCATCCACGTCTTGAACACCGACCTCGATCAGCCAAAACGTGGATGGTCGGGACAAGCCCGACCATGACGGAACGCTTGCGCATGACCGATTTCGACAGCTTCCGGCAGGAGTGGCTCCAGCATCTCTCGGCCGAGCGGCGCCTCTCGCCGAAGACGCTGGAAGCCTATAGCCGCGACCTCGGGCAGTTCACTGCCTTCTTGAGCGAGCATCTCGGCGGGGCGCCATCGCTTGCCGACATCGCCGGCCTCAAGCCCGCCGATCTGCGCGCCTTCCTCGGCCAGCGGCGCCGCGACGGCGTCGGCAACCGCACGCTGATGCGCCAGCTCGCGGCCCTGCGTTCGTTCGCCCGCTTCGGCGAGCGCAGCGGCAAGCTCACCGCCGCCGCCTTCGCGGCGACACGGGGGCCGCGCCTCGGCAAATCGCTGCCACGCCCGCTCGAACCCTCCACCGCCCGCGCCGTCACGCAGGCCGATACCCGCGCCGGCGAAGAACGCGAGCAATGGATCCTCGCCCGCGACGCCGCCGTGCTCGGCCTGCTCTATGGCAGCGGCCTGCGCATCTCGGAGGCGCTCTCGCTCGCCCGCGCACAGGCCCCGCAAAGCGCCGGCGACACGCTGACCGTCATCGGCAAGGGCAGCAAGACGCGGATGGTGCCGGTGCTGCCGATCGTGGTCACGGCGATCGCCGAATATCTGAAGCTCTGCCCCTGGCGCCTGCCGCTAAGCGGCCCGCTCTTCGTCGGCGCCAAGGGCGGCCCGCTCTCGCCCCGCATTATCCAACTTGCTGTCGAGGGCCTGCGCGGCGCGCTCGGCCTGCCCTCCTCCGCCACGCCGCACAGCCTGCGCCATTCCTTCGCGACCCATCTGCTCGGGCGCGGCGGCGATCTGCGCGCCATCCAGGAACTGCTCGGACACGCCTCGCTCTCGACGACGCAAATCTACACGCGCATCGATTCGGCCCGGTTGATGGCGGCCTATGACGCCGCTCATCCGCGGGCCCGCGGCGGCTGACATCTTGCTGCCTTAACGGAAAGCCTTAAACAGCGCCGCCATATCGGCCCTGCAAGGTGATTCGTGTCCGGCTCCATCGAAACGCCCGAGGGCGGCAACAAGCGCATCGCCCTGCTGATCGCGCTGCTTGCGCTCACGCTCGCCTTCTCCGAGATCGGCGGCAAGAATGCCGAGCAGGAAGCCGTCGCCAAGAATATCGAGGCCTCCAATCTCTGGGCCTTCTTCCAGGCCAAGACCATCCGCGGCACCACCGTGCGCACCGCCGCCGAGGCGATGGAGGTCGAACTCGCCGGCATTGCCGACGAGGCCGCCCGGCAGCGCCTGAGCAAGCGCATCGAAAGCTGGAAGCAGACCGTCGCGCGCTACGATTCCGAGCCCGAGACCAATGAGGGCCGCAAGGAACTCGCCGCCCGCGCCAAGGCGGCCGAGGCGCAGCGCGACATCGCCGCCGCCCGCGACGACAAATTCGACATCGCCTCCGGGCTGATCCAGATCGCGATCGTGATCTCGTCCGCCGCGATCATCACCGGCGTCACGCTGCTCGCCTTCACCGGCGGCCTTCTCGGCCTCGCCGGCGTCGCGCTGATGGCGCTGGCCCAGTTCGCACCCACCGCGCTGTTCTGAGGCTGCCGCGCCTCAGTAGTGGATCGCGCCGCGGATACCGCCGCCGCAGGCGATGGCATCGCCATTGATCGCGACGCTGCGCGGCGAGGCCAGGAAGGCGACGACATCGGCGATCTCCGAGGCGTCGACCAGCCGCCCGATGGTGTTGCTCGCCGCCATATCGGCTTCGACCTGCGCCTCGCTCTTGCCGCGGGCGGCAGCCCGCGCCGCGACGATGGAAGCGGTCCGCTCCGTCCGGGTCGTGCCGGGATGGACGACGGTGACGTTGATGCCGCGAGGGCCGAGTTCGTCGGCGAGGTTCTTGGTCAGCGCCGCCACCGCGACATTGCGCATCGAGCCGATGGTCGAGCCGGTCAGACGGACGGCGAGCCCGCTGATGTTGATGATGCGGCCCCAGCCATTGGCCGCCATATGCGGCGCGGCCTCCCGCGCCATGCGCAGGTAGCCCATCACCTTAACGTTCACATCGTCCCAGAACAGCGCGTCAGTGATCTCGGCGAGCTTCGGCGGCGGCGCCTGCCCGCCGGGCTTGGCAGCGGCGTTGACGAGGATGTCGAGCCCGCCGAGCACCGCGACGGTATCGGCAACCAACGCCTTCACCGACGCATCATCGCTCGTGTCGACCGTGCGGCCGACCACCTTGCGCCCGCTCTCGGCGGCAAGCGCCGCAGCCGCCTCGTCAAGCTCCTTCTGATTGCGCGCGGCGATGACGACGTCGGCGCCTTCCAGCGCGAGTTGCCGCGCGATGGCACGGCCGATGCCCTTGCTGCCGCCGGTCACCAGCGCGCGCTTGCCTTCGAGCTTCAGGTCCATGACGTTTCTCCCTCTCCGCTCCAGTCTCAGGCGGACGGCCAGCGGATCGCCCCGCCGCGCATTGTCTCCCAGGCCCGCGCCATCCTGAGCACGCCGAGATCGTCGAAGCGCCTGCCGGTGATCTGCAGGCCGATCGGCAGGCCGCCCGCCGTCAGCCCGGCATGAACCGAGATCGCCGGCTGGTCGGACATGTTCGCCGCCACCGTGAAGCAGATATGCTCGAAGGGCTGCGCGGGATCGTTGACCGGCGAAGCCCATTCGGCCGGGAAGCTCGGCACGGGCGAGACCGGCGAGAGGATGAAGTCGTAAGGCAGGATCGCCTTCAGCGCCGCGTCGCGCATCGCCATCATCTGGCTCATGCCGCGATAAACGCGTTCGCCCGGCAAATCCCTGCCGCCCTCCGCCCAGGCGAAGATGTAGGGCAGCACCTTCGCCCGCTTCTCCTGTGGCAGCGCGCCGATGTCGATCCAGGCGCGCTGGCGCCAGAAATCATCGAGCCCGTCGAGCATCTCGCGGGTAATATGAGGCGCCACCGGCTCGATAATGGCGCCCGCATCGGCAAAGGCCTTCGCCGCAGCCTCGATCGCGGCCCTCGTCTCCGGCTCGACGGCGAGCCCGATCCCGGCATCGAACTGCAGGCCAATGCGCAGCCCCTTCAGATCGATGTCGAGCACCAGCCAGTCGATCTCCTGCGGTGGCAGGCTCATGCCGTCGCGGGCATCGGGCCTCGACAATTCCCGCATCAGCAGCGCGGCGTCCTCGACCGTGCGCGTCATCGGCCCGGCGACGCGGCCATAATAGGTCGGGTCGATCGGCACCCGCCCGAAGCTGGGCTTCAGGCCGACGAGCCCGCACCAGCCGGCGGGCAGGCGGATCGAGCCGCCGATATCGGTGCCGACATGCAGCGGCCCATAGCCCGCCGCTCCCGCCGAACCGGCACCGGCCGAGGAGCCGCCGGGGTTCTTGCTGACGTCCCACGGATTGCGCGCGGGCCTGTGGAAGCTCGACAACCCGGAGGAGAGCATGCCGTAATCCGGCATCGTCGTCTTGCCGAGGAAGACCATGCCCGCTTCGCGCAACCGTGCGGCCGGCGGGGCATCATCGGCAGCGGGAGAGAGATCGTTCGCGGCCGCGCCGAGCGGCACCGGAACGCCCTTTGTCCTGATATTTTCCTTGATCGTGCCGGGCACGCCGTCGAGCGGCAGCGCCTGCCCGTTCCGCCAGCGCGCCTCGGAAGCCCTGGCCTGCGTCCGCGCGCCCTCCGGATCATAGGCGTAGAGCGCATCGAGCTTAGGCTCCCAGGCCGCGATCCGCGCGATCACCGCCTCCGTCACCTCGACAGGCGAGAGCGCGCGGTCGCGATAGGCGGCGAGAAGCTCCGTGGCGCTCAGATCGGCAAGATCGGTCATTCCCATGTCCTCTAAGTCACCGGCTGCGGCGCAGACGCGGATCGACGGCATCGCGCAAGCCGTCGCCGAGCAGGTTGAACCCCAGCACGGTCAGCGCGATCGCGGCACCCGGAAAGATCGCAAGCCAGGGCTGCGTCGCCATGAAGGTCTGGGCTTCGTTGAGCATACGCCCCCAGGACGGGTTCGGCGGCTGCGTGCCCAGCCCGAGATAGGACAGCCCCGCTTCGGCCAGCACCGCGAGCGCGAACTGGATCGTCGCCTGCACCACCAGGATGCCGGCGATGTTCGGCAGGACATGATGCAGCGTGATCTGCCGGTTATTGAGCCCGGCCGCCCGCGCCGCCTGGATGAAGTCCTGCGCCCAGACCTGCAGTGCCGCCCCCCGTGCCAGCCGCGCGAAATAGGGCAGGTTCAGCACGCCGATGGCGACGACGGCGTTGAGCATGCCGGGCCCGGCGATCGCGGTCATCATGATCGCGGTCAGCACGGCCGGGAAGGCGTGGGTGAAATCGGCCGTGCGCATGATGACGTTGTCGAGAATGCCGTCGCGCCTGACCGAGGCGATGAGCCCCAGCGTCGTGCCCGCGACCATGCCGATGCCGACCGCGCCGAGCCCCACCGCCAGAGAATTGCGTGCGCCGACCATGATCATCGAAAAGACGTCACGGCCGAACTGGTCGGTGCCGAACCAGTTGGTGGCCGAGGGCCCCTTGAGTCGATTCAGAATCGCCATCTGCGTCGGCGGATAGGGCGTCCAGACGTAGGAAGTCAGCGCCGCTGCGACGACGAGCACGGCCAGTACCGCCCCGATCACGAAGGACGGCGCGAGCCACCAGAGCCGACGGCCGCCCGGCGTCCTGTCCTCGACCGCGCTCATGCCTGCCTCAAGCGCGGATCGATCAGCCCGTAGAGCAGTTCGACAGCGAAATTGATCAGAATCGCCAGAGCGGCGAAGAGCATGACGAGGTCCTTGACCACGATCAGATCGTGCTGGGCGATGGCCTGAAAGACGAGCCGGCCCAGCCCCGGCAAAGCGAAGACATTCTCGATGATGATCGCACCGGCAATCAACACCGAGAACTGAAGGCCGAGGATCGTCACCACCGGGATCAGCGCGTTGCGCAGCGCATGCCGGCGCATCGTCACGCCTTCGCTGAGGCCCTTGGCGCGGGCGGTGCGGACGAAATCCTCCTGCAATGTGTCGAGCATCGCGGAGCGCGTCACCCGCGCGATGATCGCCGCCTGCGGCAAGGCGAGCGCCAGCGCGGGCATGAGCAGCGCCTTCAGCGCCGTACCGAAGCCCGCCTGCCAGCCCGGAAAGCCGCCGGCCGGCAGCCAGCCGAGCCCGACCGCGAAGACGAGCACGAGCAGGAGGCCGAACCAGAAATTCGGAATGGCCAGGCCGGCCTGGGCAAAGGCCATCACCCCGGCATCGGCCAACTGACCGCGGCGCGAGGCGGCGAGCATGCCGAGCGGGATGCCGATTGCCATCGCGAGCCCGATCGCCATCAGCGCGAGCGGCAGCGTCACCGCCATGCGCTCGGCGATGAGTTGCGCCACCGGCACGCGATAGGTGTAGCTCAGGCCGAGATCGCCGGTGACGAGCCCTCCCAACCAGAGGAGGAAGCGCAGCACCGCCGGCTTGTCGAGCCCCATCTCGGCATGCAGCGCCGCCAGTGCTTCGGGCGAGGCGTTGAGACCAAGCGTCACCGCCGCCGGATCGCCCGGCAGCACCTCCAGCACGATGAAGATGACCAGCGACGCCGCGAGCAGGGTCAGGGCCAGCGCGACGAACCGGCGCAGGATGTAGCCGATCATGGCGTTCTGCCGCCTGCCGCCGGCCTCACCGCCAGCGCAGCTCCGCCAGCGGCGTCACGGGCAATGGCCAGTCGGTCCACATGCCGTCGAGCGCGGCGTTCGCGACCGTGATCTTCGGCAGGATGAAGAGGAAGCCGTTGACCGCGTCCTGAGCCAGCATCCGCTGCGCCTGCTTGTAGAGTTCGTTGCGGGCCCCCTCGTCCAGCGTCCCGGATATCTTGGCGATCAGCGCCTTGAACTCGGGATTCCGGTACTGGAAGTAATAATCGTCCCGCGCATAGATATCGATGTCGAGCGGCTCGGTATGGGCGATGATGCTGAGATCGTAGTCCTTGTTGCGGAAGACGCGCTCCAGCCATTGCGGGAATTCGAGCGGCTCGATCGATGCGTTGATGCCGATCTGCGCCAGCAGCGCCGCGACGATCTCGCCAGAGCGGCGGGCATAGGAGGGCGGCGGCAGTTTCAGCGTGCAGTTGAACCCGTTCGGGAAACCAGCCTCCGCCAGCAGCGCCTTGGCCTTGGCGGGGTCATAGGGGTAGGTGCCGGTGAGGTCGACATAGGCCGGGTGCAGCGGCGAGAAATGGCTGCCGATCAGGCTGACGTCGAAGCCGTAGACGCCGAGCGCAATGGTCTTGCGGTCGAGCGCATGGGCGATGGCCTGCCGGACCCTAGGCTTGTCGAAGGGAGGCTTGGCGTTGTTGGTGGCGAGGATGGTCTCGCCCTCGGTGCGGCCGATCGTGACCTTGAGCTTGGGGTCGGCCCTGAGCTGCGGCACCGCCTCGGGCGCCGAGAGATTGGTGTGGGCGTCGACATCGCCGGCCCGGAGCGCCGCGACCTGCGCCTGCGGATCGGACATGAAACGGAAGATCGCCTTGGCCAGCGCCGGCTTCTCGCCCCAATAGCCGTCGAAGCGGGCGAGTTCGAGCCGGTCGCCACGGTTCCAGCGCACGAACTTGAACGGGCCGGTGCCGACCGGATTGGTCTTGTTGCTGGAAGCCGTCGCCGGCGCGACGATCACGGCATCGCCCCAGCTGAGACCGTAGAGGAAATTCGCGGTGGGCTGCTTGAGCTTGATCACCACCATAGCCGGATCGGGCGTCGCGATCTCGGCGATCGGCGTGAAGAGCTGGCGCTGGGCGTTGGCCGGCGCGACAGCGCGCTCGAAGGAGAACTTCACCTGCTCGGCGGTGAAGGGCGTGCCGTCATGGAAGGTCGCGCCCTGCCGAAGCTTGAAGCGATAGGTGACGTTGTCGTCCGCGATCTCCCAGCTCTCGGCGAGGCAAGGCTGGAGCTTGCCGGTCCGGTCCATCTTCACCAGACCCTCGAAGATGTTCTGCAGGGTTACCTCGCGGATCGCCTGGGCGGCACCGGAGGTCGGATCGAGCGTCGGCGGCTCCAGCGTCTGGGCGATGGTGACGCTGTCCTTCGCCTGCGCCAGCGCGACGACGGGAAGCTGCGCCGCCAGCGCCGCCAGCCCCGCGCCAGCCAGGAGTTCACGCCGCGTCGTCATATCCATCGCTCCGATGCCGTTGCGGCGCGAGGATGGCGCGGGAGACGCGGCGAGCGCAAGCCTGCTTCCGGCACAATCCCCGCTGGGCAGAAACCAGATCTGGCGCACTAGTATACCAGACGATTGACCCCTGTCGCAGCCGGCTCTAGAGCGGGATATGAAAAAGTGGGAAGCGGTCTTTCACATCGATCCCGCTCCGACATTGCGAAATCGATCACGCGACCGATGGAGACACCCATGTTGCTGCACGACGATCGCCTCTTCCCCGCCGATCCGGTGACGCGCGGCATTGCGCGCCGGCTCTTCGCCACCGTCCGCGACCTGCCGATCATCTCGCCGCACGGCCACACCGATCCGCGCTGGTATGCCGAGGACAACGCCTTCCCCGATCCGGCCACGCTCTTCGTCAAGCCGGACCATTACATCTTCCGCATGCTCTATTCCCAAGGCATCCGGTTGGAGCAGCTCGGCATCGCCCGCAAGGATGGCGGCGAAGTCGAGAGCGACCCGCGCAAGATCTGGCGCCTCTTCGCCGATAATTGGCGTCTCTTCCGGGGTACGCCGACCCGGCTCTGGTTCGAGCACGCGGCCTCGACCGTCTTCGGCGTCAACGAGCGCCTGACGCCTGAGAGCGCCGACCGGATCTACGACAAGATCGCCGCCAAGCTGGACGAGCCCGAGCTTCGGCCCCGCGCCCTGTTCGATCGCTTCAAGATCGAGGCGATCAGCACCACCGAAGGCGCGCTCGACGATCTGAAATGGCACGACATGATCCGCTCGTCCGGGTGGGGCGGCAAGGTCGTCACCGCCTATCGGCCCGACAGCGTCGTCGATCCGGAATTCGAGGGCTTCGCCGACAACCTCGAGAAGTTCGGTGAGCTGACCGGCGAGGATATCAGCAGCTGGACCGGCTATCTCGCCGCCCACCGCCAGCGGCGTGCCTATTTCAAGGAGCGCGGCGCCACCTCCTCCGACCATGGCCATGCGACGGCGCGCACCGCCAACCTCTCGGATGCGGATGCCGAGAAGCTCTACGCCAAGATCCTCAAGGGCAAGGTCTCGGCGAAGGACGCGGACCTCTTCCGCGGCCAGATGCTGACCGAGATGGCGAAGATGAGCCTTGATGACGGCCTGGTCCTGCAGATCCATCCGGGCTCCCATCGCAACCACAACGCCGCGCTGTTCGAGCATTTCGGCCGCGACATGGGCTGCGACATCCCGACCGAGACGAATTACGTTGAAGCGCTGAAGCCCCTGCTCGACGCCGTCGGCAACGAGCGCAATCTCACCGTGATCGCCTTCACGCTGGACGAGACCGCCTATTCGCGCGAGCTCGCCCCGCTCGCCGGCCATTATCCGGCGCTGAAGCTCGGACCGGGCTGGTGGTTCCTCGATGCGCCCGAAGCCATGCTGCGCTTCCGGGAACTGACGACCGAGACGGCCGGTTTCTACAACACCGTCGGCTTCAACGACGACACCCGCGCCTATCTTTCGATCCCGGCTCGTCACGACGTCGCCCGCCGCGTCGACTGCGCTTATCTCGCCAAGCTCGTCGCCGAGCACCGGCTGGAAGAGGACGAGGCGGCCGAAGTCGCCCATGATCTCGCCTATCGCCTCGCCAAGGAGGCCTACAAGCTGTGACCCGTCTCTCCGCTTCGACCCTTACCGGCCTGCCGGCTTCCATCCGCCGCCCCGCCTATGACCGCACGGCCCTCAAGCCGGGCATCGTCCATCTCGGGCTCGGCGCCTTCGCCCGCGGCCACCTCGCCGAATACACCGAGGACGCGCTGGAAAAGCGCTTCGGCGCCTGGGGCATTGTCGGCGCGAGCCTCCAGCGCCCCGACCAGCGCGACCGGCTGAAGCCGCAGGACGGTCTCTACACCCTGCTCAAGCTCGCTCCCGCTGGGCCGGAATTGCGCGTCATCGGCTCGGTGCTCGACGTCCTCGTCGCGCCGGAAAGCCCGGCCGCCCTGATCGCGAAGCTCGCCTCCCCCGAGACGCGGATCGTCTCGCTCACCGTCACCGAGAAGGGCTATTGCCACGACCCGGCGACGGGCCGGCTCAAGGCCGATCATCCCGACATCCTGCGCGACCTCGAAAACCCTGACGCGCCGCGCTCGGCCGTTGGTATCCTGGTCGCCGGCCTGCGGGTTCGTCGCGCCGAGGGGCGTGGCCCCTTCACCGCGCTCTGCTGCGACAACCTCCCGTCCAACGGCCATGTGCTGCGCGGCCTCGTCCGCGACTTCGCTTCCCTCACCGACGACAAGCTCGCCGCCTGGATCGAGGCCAACGGCGCCTTCCCGGCGACGATGGTCGACCGTATCGTGCCGGCGACGACGGATGCCGACATCGCCGAGGTCGCCAAGCTGATCGGGCTGGACGATGCCGCCCCGGTCATCGGCGAGCCCTTCCGGCAATGGGCGATCGAGGATGTCTTTGCAGATGGCCGGCCAGATTGGCACGAGGTCGGCGCGCAGATGGTCTCGGAAGTCGCGCCCTTCGAGTTCATGAAGCTCAGGATGCTGAACGGCGCGCATTCCTCGCTCGCCTATCTCGGCTATCTCGCCGGCCACGAGACCGTTGCCGAGGCCAGCGGCGACCCGGTCCTCGCCCGCTTCCTCGAAGGCCTCTGGGCCGAGATCATCCCGACCGTGCCGGCGCCGCAGGGCGTCGTGCTGGCGGACTATGCAAAGGCCCTGCTCGCCCGCTTCCAGAACCCGGCGATCCGCCACCGAACCTGGCAGATCGCCATGGACGGCTCGCAGAAGCTGCCGCAGCGCCTGCTCGGCACCATCCGCGCGCGGCTGAAAGCCGGCGGCGGAATCGACCATCTCGCGCTCGGGGTGGCCGCCTGGATGCGCTACGTCACCGGCACCGACGAGAAGGGCGGCGCCATCGACGTCCGCGATCCGCTGGCGGCCGAGCTGAAGCGCCGCGCCGAGGCGGCCGGGCGGGATGCCAAGGCGCTGGTCGAGGCGCTCACCGGAATCGAGGCCATCTTCGGATCCGACCTGCCGGGCGACGTCCGGTTTACGAAGCCGGTGACTGCTCACCTCGCCTCGCTCCTCGACAAGGGCGCGAAGGCGACGGCGGCGAGCGTCGGCTAAGGTCGCTCCGTCATTCCCGGGCGAAGCAAAGCTTCGACCCGAGAATCTCAGGACGGGAAGGCGCTGGTTTAGGAGATGCTCGGGTCAAGCCCGAGCATGACGCGGCCTCGCCTCTTGATCCACCGCCTCATCCGGCGCCAGATGCGCAGGATGCTTCGTGCGCTGACCGTTCTTGCCGCCTCGATCCTGCTGGCCGCGACCGCCATGGCGCAGGAGCCGCCGCGCATCGCGATCCCCAATCTCTGGGACCCGCGCATCCGGCTCGACCGGCCGGAACCCGGCCCGCCGCGCGTGGTGCGCTTCCTCACCGACGACGACTACCCGCCCTTCCATTTCGCCGGGCCGGACGGGGCGCTGACCGGCTTCTCGGTCGAGCTCGCCCGCGCTGTCTGCGACAGGCTCGCCTGGACCTGCACGATCCAGCCGCGCCGTTTCGACACCTTGCCGGATTCGCTGGCCGAGGGACGTGGCGACGTGCTGGCAGCCGCGATGAACCTGACGCCGGCGCTGCGGCAGCGCTTCGCCGCGAGCCATCTCTATTTTCGCGCCCCCGCCCGGTTCGCCACCACGCGCGGCAATGCGCGTTCGACACTCGACAGCGCCGGCCTGCAGGGCCGCCGCGTCGCCGTGGTCACCAACTCCGCGCATCAGGCCTTTCTCGAAAGGCTGATGCCCTTCGTGCAGCGGCGCGAGAGTGCCGATCTCGGTGCGGCCATCGCCGCCTTGCGCAGCGGCGAGGCGGAATATGTCTTCGCCGATGGCGTGGCGCTGTCCCTGTCTCTCGCCGGCAGCAGCGGGGAGTTCGCCTTCTCGGGCGGGCCTTATCTGGAGAGCCGCCATTTTGGCGAAGGCGTCGCCTTCCTGCTGCGCAAGGACGATCCCGCCCTGAAGCGCGCCATCGACTACGCGCTGCAGGGCCTGTGGGATGACGGGACCTATGCCCGTCTCTATCTGCGCTTCTTCCCGGTCAGCCCGTACTGAAATCCCATCCCGAGCCCTCATCCTTCGAGACGCGCGCCTCAGGCGCGCTCCTCAGGATGAGGGCTCAGATGGACGAAACCGCTGTTACGGCGCGTTGCTGGCCAGCGCCTGCTTCGCCACCGCCGCGAGCCAGCCCGAGGTCGCGGGCAGGATCGCGTCGTTGAAGTCGTAGCGGTCATTGTGCAGCTCGCCGCCATCCACGGCAGGGCCGTTGCCGATCCAGACATAGGCGCCGGGCCTGTCCTGCAGGAAGTAGCAGAAATCCTCGGAGGTGGTGCTGGCGGAGATGTCGCGGCGGACCTCCAGCCCGGCGGCCTTGCCGGCATTCGCCGCCATGTCCTCCTCGTCAGGCGTATTGATCGTCGCCAGCCCGCCGAGCGAGAAATCGACATCGGCCTTCATCTCGAAGGTCGCGGCGATGTTGTTGGCGATGTCGCGGATGCGCTGCACGACGCGCTCGCGCACCGGAACCGTGAAGACGCGATAGGTGCCCTCGATCCAGACATGGGTCGGGATCTGGTTCGAGGCGAGCCCGCCATGGATCTGGCCGATCGTGACGACGGCGTTGTCCATCGGGCTGACATTGCGCGAAACGATGGTCTGCAGCGCCACGATCAGATGGCCTATCGCCGTGATCGGATCATGTGTCAGCTCGGGCTTGGCGGCATGACCGGCGGTGCCAGACAGGGTGATCTTGAACTTGCCGGGCTCGGCCATCACCGGGCCGCGATGCACGGCGACGGTGCCCGCTTCCAGCCCCGGCCAGTTGTGCAGGCCGAAGACGCGCTCCATCGGGAAGCGTTCGAACACGCCGTCCTGGATCATCGCCTTGGCGCCGCCATAGCCTTCCTCGGCCGGCTGGAACAGGAACTGCACCGTGCCGCTCCAGCTCTCGTCGTTCTTGAGAAGCGCCGCCGCGCCGAGCAGCGAGACCGTGTGGCCGTCATGGCCGCAGGCATGCATGACGTTGGTCTTGCCGGATTTGTAGGGGAGGTCGTTCACCTCCTGGATCGGCAGCGCATCCATGTCGGCGCGCAGGCCGACAGAGCGCTCCGAGGAGCCGCGCGACAGCGTCGCGACGACGCCGTGGCCGCCGACATTGGCGGCGAAGGGGATGCCGAGCTCCTTCAGCTTCTCCTGCACGAAGGCGCTGGTCTGCGCCTCCTGCAACGACAACTCCGGATTGGCGTGGAGATGTCGTCGCCACGCGGTCAGCTTGTCGAGCAAGTCGCGGTCCAAGGCGGCATCCTTTCAAGGCATGGTCTAAAGCGAATAAGGCAGGGGCGAACCTATACCGCCATGGCAAGCCGGCAAGCCGCTTCGGCGAGGGGCCGCACCCTCGTTTGCCGCATTTCAACCGTGTTCGCGCATTGACGCCGCCCTTCGCAATCTGCGAAAGCCCCTTCTTCGCTTTTGCGATATGGTTTTCCCGCTCAGGAGAGGACACCGCCCCTCATGCCCGCCTTCGACGCAGCCCTCGTTGACGCCGCCCAGCGTTCGGCCTCCTGGCCGTTCGAGGAGGCGCGCAAGCTCGTGGCCCGCATCGAGAAATCCGGCAAGAAATCGGTGATCTTCGAAAGCGGCTACGGCCCCTCGGGCCTGCCGCATATCGGCACCTTCGGCGAGGTCGCCCGCACCTCGATGGTGCGCCACGCCTTCCGCGTGCTGACCGGCAACACCATCCCGACGCGCCTCATCGCCTTCTCGGACGATATGGACGGCCTGCGCAAGGTGCCGGAGAACGTGCCGAACAAGGAGCTGCTCGCCGCCAATCTCGGCAAGCCGCTGACCGAGGTGCCGGACCCGTTCGGCACGCACGACTCGTTCGGCCGCCACAACAATGCGCGGCTGCGCGCCTTCCTCGACAGCTTCGGCTTCGACTACGAGTTCAAGTCCTCGACCGACGCGTACCGTGCCGGCGAGTTCGACGCGACGCTGCTCATGATGCTCGCCCGCTATGATGCGGTGATGAAGATCATGCTGCCGACGCTGCGCGAGGAGCGGGCCGCAACCTATTCGCCCTTCCTGCCGATCCACCCGAAGACGCGCGTCGTCATGCAGGTGCCGATCGACGAGATCGATGTCGAGGCCGGCACCATCGTCTGGGCCGACCCGCAGACGCAGGAGCGCTTCGTCACCCCCGTCACCGGCGGCCATGTGAAGCTGCAGTGGAAGCCGGACTGGGCGATGCGCTGGGTCGCGCTCGGCGTCGACTACGAGATGGCCGGCAAGGATTTGATCGACTCGGTCAAGGTCTCTTCGCAGATCGCCCGCGCGCTCGACGGCACGCCGCCGGAGGGCTTCAACTACGAGCTCTTCCTCGACGATCTCGGCCAGAAGATCTCGAAGTCGAAGGGCAACGGCCTGACCATCGAGGAATGGCTGACCTATGGCCCGCCGGAGAGCCTGGCGCTCTACATGTTCCAGCGTCCGCGCGAGGCCAAGAAGCTGCATTTCGACGTCATCCCGCGCGCCGTCGACGAATATCTCCAGTTCCTCAACGGCTATGAGCGGCAGGACTGGAAGAACCGCCTCGGCAACCCGGTCTGGCACATCCATGCCGGCGATCCGCCTGCACCGGAGGTGATTGCTGCCGGCGAGGGCGAGAACGCGGTGAGGACGCAGGTCACCTTCGGCCTGCTGATGAACCTCGTCGCCGTCGCGAATTCCGAGGACAAGGCCGTGCTCTGGGGCTTCCTCCAGCGCTATGCGCCGGGCATGTCGCCGCAGACCCATCCGCGCCTCGATGCGCTGGTCGGCTACGCGATCGCCTATTTCCGCGATTTCGTGAAGCCGGCGAAAAGCTATCGCCCGGCCGACGAGGTCGAGCGCGATGCGTTCACGAAGCTCGACGCGGCGATCGCCGCCCTGCCCGCGGACGCTACGCCCGAAATGGTGCAGGACACGGCGCTCGACATCGCCCGCGCCATCTCGCGCTACCAGAACCTCACCGCCAAGAACGCGACGCCGGAGCGTCCCGGTGTTTCCGGCGATTGGTGGAAGGCGATCTACCAGGTGATGTTCGGCGAGGATCAGGGCCCGCGCTTCGGCTCCTTCGCGGCGATCTACGGCCTGCCCAACACCCGCGCCCTGATCGCCAAAGCGCTGGCCGGCGATCTGGCGAGGGAACATGCCGCCTTCCTCGCGGCGCGCAAAGCCGACTGACGAGCCTACGGAGCCTGCCATGACCTTTCCCGACGACGCGCTCGCGGCGCTGGCGGAGGTGGTCGGCCCCAGTGGCCTGCGCAGCGGCGAGGCGATCCCCGCTCGCAATCGCAAGGACGCCTCCGATACGCCGGAGGGCCTGCCGGCCGTGCTCGTCACGCCGCGGACGACGGAGGAGGTCGCCGCGGTGCTGGCGATCTGCTCGCGCTTCTCGCTGCCCGTCGTCGTCCAGGGCGGCATGACCGGGCTCGCCGGCGGCGCCACGCCGCAGGCAGGCGAGGTCGCCCTCTCGCTCGAACGCATGAACGGCGTCGAGGAGATCGACCCGGTAACGCGGACGATGACCGTGCTCGCCGGCACGCCGCTCGCGGTCGTGCAGGAGAAGGCTGCGGCGGCCGGCTTCCTCTACGGCGTCGATCTCGGCGCGCGCGGGACCTGCACGATCGGCGGCAATGTCGCGACCAATGCCGGCGGCGTGCAGGTGCTGCGCTACGGCATGACCCGGCGCAGCGTGCTCGGCCTCGAAGCGGTGATGGCCGACGGCCGCATCGTGGGCCATCTCAAGAAGGTGGTGAAGAACAATGCCGGCTACGACTGGACGCAGCTTTTCATCGGCAGCGAAGGCACGCTCGGCGTCGTCACCCGTGTGCTGCTGGCGCTCCAGCCAGCGGTGACCGGCACGCAGACGGCGCTTTGCGCCGCCGGCAGCGTCGCCAACGCGCTCGCGGCGCTCAACCGTCTCGAAGCCCGGCTCGGCGGCGGCCTGCTCGCCTTCGAGGCGATGTGGTCCGAATACATGAAGGCCGCGATTGAAAAGGGCGGCCTGCCCGCTCCCTTCGCCGGGGAGCCCGAGGTCACGCTCGTCGTCGAAGCGGCGATGGGCTCGGATAACACGGGCGAGGAGACCTTTGCGGAAGCGCTCGCCGAACTTGCGGAAGAAGGCCTGCTGGACGATGTGCTGATCGCCCAGTCGGGCCGGGACCGGCAGCGTTTCTGGGCCTATCGCGAGGCGAATTACGAGTTCTACCGCGACCTGCCGCTCGGCATCCATTTCGACGTCAGCATTCCCCTGGGCGCCATGGCGGATGCGGTCGCCTTGCTGCGCCAGCGTGTCAAGGCGCGTAGCGGCACGGCCTTCCCGATCGTCTTCGGCCATCTCGCCGACAGCAACCTGCATCTCTCGATCCATGACGAGACTGGGGATCTCTCAGGCTTCGCCGACATCGTCTACGAACTGGTCCGGGAGAAGCAGGGCAGCATCTCGGCCGAGCATGGCGTCGGCGTGCTGAAGCGGCCCTATCTCGGCATGAGCCGCTCGGATGCCGAACTCGCCCTGATGACATCGCTGAAGCGGACGCTGGACCCCGGCAACATCCTCAACCGCGGGCGCATCCTGCCGGCCTGAGCCACGACGATCGGTCTCTGGCGCACGGCCGGCGGCTCTGTCACAACGCGGTGGAGCAAGCAGCCGGAGACGCGGAGCATGATCGCGGCGATGACACCTATCGAAGCCGTCGAGCACGCCATCCGCTCGCGCCGGGCCGTTCGCGCCTTCCTGCCCGATCCGGTCGAGCCCGATCTCGTCCGCCGCCTGATCGATCTGGCGGCGCAGGCCCCTTCCGGCACCAACATGCAGCCCTGGAAGCTCAGGGTGATCGGCCCGCAGTCCCGGGCAAGCCTCGAAGCAGCGCTGCTCGCAGCGCTCGAAACCGGCGAGCGCCCCGGCGTCGAGGAGTACCGTTACTATCCCGAACGCTTCCGCGAGCCCTATCTCTCGCGACGCCGCAAGGTCGGGTGGGATCTCTACGGCCTGCTCGGCGTGGCGAAGGGCGATAGCGAAGGCATGAAGCGGCAGACCGCGGCAAACCTTCGCTTCTTCGATGCGCCGGTCGCGCTGATGCTGACGATCGACCGCGATCTCGAAATCGGCTCCTGGCTCGATCTCGGCATGTTCATCCAGAACCTGCTGATCGCCGCGCAGGGCCACGGCCTCGATTCCTGCCCGCAGGCGATCTTCGCGCAGTTCCATCCGATCGTGCGGCGCGAGCTGGCCATTCCCGAGGACGAAGTCGTGGTCTGCGGCATCGCTATCGGCAAGGCCGATGCGGATGCCCCGGCCAACCGCCTCGTGCCGGAGCGCGAGCCGGTCGAGAGTTTCACCAGCTGGCTGGATTGAGGCTGGGCCAACCGCTCGTCATGGTCGGGCTTGTCCCGACCATCCACGCCTTCCTTCGGCGAGGGCGGTGTTCACGACGTGGATACTCGCCGCAAGGGCGAGCATGACGGCGAAATCCCGCTACGATTCATGCCTGGCATCGGGTGCAGGCCTGCCCGCACCCTTCCTGAACAGTTTCAGCACCGGCTCGACGAGCCAATGCATCGCGACGATCGCGATGCCGCCGACGATGAGCCCGAAGACCGCCGACAGCGCCGCCCCGGCCAGCCACTCCCCGGCGCCGGCGACCGCGGTCGGCAAGGCGCGGCCGGCCGCCACGGCAAGGTCATGGACGCCGTGGCCGAGGCCTGAGAGGCCGTAACCCTCCAGCCCGTGGATGATGATGCCGCCGCCGACCCAGAGCATCGCCGCCGTACCGACCGCACCGAGCAGGTTGAGGAAAGTGGGCATGCCGCGCACGAGGCCGCGCCCGAGCGGCTGCGTCAGCCAGCGCAGCGCACGGTCGAGCCTGCTCGCTTCACCCGGCTTCGGCCGCCTGAGGCCCAGCAGGCTCGTGCCGGGGCGCTGGTTGGCGGCAAGCGCAACGCCGACATCATCCGCCTTCACGATCAGCGCGACGACGCCATAGACGGCGACGGTGATGCCGATGCCGACGATGGCGAGCACCGCCGCCTTCATCCAGAACGACTGGTCGGAGACGCCGGCAAGCGTGATCGCCATGATCTCCGCCGAGAGGATGAAGTCGGTCTTGATCGCACCGGCGACCTTCTGCTGTTCGAGGGCCGCGGGGTCTCCCGCCGTCTCGCCCAGCTTCGCGGCGCCATGCGGCAGCACCAGCTCCAGCACCTTCTCGGCGCCTTCGAAGCAAAGAAAGGCGCCGCCGGCCATCAAGAGCGGCGTGATCGCCCAGGGCGCGATCAGCGCGAGCAGGAGCGCGCCCGGCAGCAGGAAGAGGAGCTTGTTGCGCAGCGAGCCCAGCGCGATCCGCCAGATGATCGGCAATTCGCGCGAGGCGGCGAAGCCCACGGCATAGCGGGGCGTCACCGCCGCATCATCGATGACGACGCCCGCCGCCTTGACCCCCGCCTTGCCGGCCTGGGCCACGACATCGTCGACCGACGCCGCCGCAACCTTGGCTATGCCGGCGACGTCGTCGAGCAGCGCAAACAATCCCGAAGCCAATCGCCTCTCCTGAGATGACGCAAACGGCCGCGACCCTAGCCCGCTTTCCGCGAGCCGTCATTCTCGGGCGGAGCGCAAGCACAGACCCGAGAATCTCAGGCCGAGGAGGCTCCGGAGCCTCTCGTCAGAGAGATGCTCGGGTCAATCCCGAGCGTGACGAGCCTCAATCCGACTCAGCCCTTCAGGCTCGCGAAGCCCTTGCCCTCGGCCGCGAGGCGCCTGAGCAGCGGCGCCGGCTCCAGCGCCTTGTCGCCGGTCTCGGCGGCCTGTGCTTCCAGCCGCTTCGCGATGACGTCGAGCCCCACCGTATCGGCCCAGTACATCGGACCGCCCCGCCAGGCCGGCCAGTTGTAACCGTTGATCCAGACCACATCGATGTCGCCCGGCCGCGCCGCGATGCCCGCTTCCAGAATGCGCGCCCCCTCGTTCACCATCGGGTCGAGCAGACGCGCCAGGATCTCCTCCTGGGTGAAACTGCGCCGTGTCACGCCCTGCTCGGCCGAGATGCGGGCGATCAGCGCCTCGACCTCGGGGCAGCGCTGGCCGCTGCGCGCACCCTGCGGATAGAGGTAATACCCGCGCCCGGTCTTCTGGCCGAACCAGCCGGCCTCGCAGATCGCATCCGCGACGGGCGCCTTCAGACCGCGCGCCTTGCGCGAGCGCCAGCCGATGTCATTGCCGGCAAGATCGGCCATGGCGAAGGGCCCCATCTTGAAGCCGAAACCGACCAAGGCGGCGTCGACCTCATGCGGCAGGGCGCCCGCGATCAGCAGCCGCTCGGCGGCGCGCGTGCGCTGCTCCAGCATGCGGTTGCCGACGAAGCCGAAACCGTTGCCGACCACGACCGGAACCTTGCCGAGCTTTCGCCCGAGCGCGACGGCGGTGGCGACCGCATCGTCGGCCGCGCCCTTCGGCCTGACGACTTCGAGCAGCTTCATGACGTTGGCCGGGCTGAAGAAATGCATGCCGATCACGTCCTGTGGCCGCCTGGTCGCCGCCGCGATGGTGGGCACGTCGAGATAGGAGGTGTTGCTGGCCAGGATCGCGTCGGGCTTGGCGACCTTGTCGAGTTCTCCGAAGATCTGCTGCTTGACGCCCATCTCTTCGAAAGCGGCCTCGATGACGATATCGGCGCCGGCAGCCGCAGCGAGCCCGACGGCCGGCCTGATCAGCGCCATGCGCCGGGCCTTCGCCTCCGGCGTCAGCGACCCCCGCGAAACCGAGATGTCGTAGATCGCGCCGATACGATTGATGCCGTTGTCGAGCGCAGCCTGCGCCGTCTCGATCAGCGTCACCGGGATGCCGGCATTGGCGAAGCACATGGCGATGCCGCCGCCCATCGTTCCCGCCCCGATCACGGCGGCGCTGGCGATCTCCCGAGGCTTCACCTCCGGCCCGATGCCCGGCACCTTCGCGACCTCGCGCTCGGCGAAGAAGACATGGCGCAGCGCCTTGGAGCGCTCGTCGGAGATCAGCGACAGGAAGAGCTTGCGCTCGACGGCCACGCCTTCCGCGAAGGGCATGGTGAAGGCGCTGCGGACCGCCTCGACCAGCGCCGGCACGTTCGGCATGCCGTCGGCCTTCTTCAGCGCGTCCTTGGCCAGCGCCTCGAAAGCTTCGCGATCCGCCTCGGTCAGCCTGTCGTCCTCGGCGCTCGTGACCGGACGGCGCCCTTCGGCGGCAAGCCCCTCGGCCAGCCTGATCGCCGCCTTGACGACATCGCTGGAGACGACCTCGTCGAGCAGTCCGTATTCGAGCCCCTGCCCCGCCGAGATCGGCTCCCCGGAGAGCATGACCGGGAAAGCCTTCGACGCGCCGATCAGCCGCGGCAGGCGCTGCGTGCCGCCGGCGCCGGGGATGAGGCCGAGCTTGATCTCGGGCATGCCGAGCTTGGCAGCGGGCAGCGCGACGCGGCCATGGCAGGCGAGCGCGACCTCGAGCCCGCCGCCGAGCGCGATGCCCTGGATCGCCGCGACCACCGGCTTGGCCGAGGCCTCGATCGCGTCGAGCAGATCGGGCAACAGCGGCGGCGCGGGCGGCTTGCCGAACTCGCTGATATCGGCCCCGGCGATGAAGGCCTTGCCGGCGGAGGCGATCACGATCGCGACCACCGAAGCGTCGGCGTTCGCCTGCTGGATTGCGCTCGCGAGCCCTTCGCGCACCGCGGCGCCAAGCGCATTGACCGGTGGATTGTCGATGGTGGCGAGCGCGACCGGGCCGCACATCTCAAGCTGAACCTTCGTCATCGACGCTCTCCGCAATTCCTGTCCCGCGCCCGACTCGCAAACCAAGGCAGCGAAGGCGTCTGGCGGGCAAGGGAGAATCGGGACCGCGCGATGTCAAGCACAGGGCGACGACGAAAGACGCATCCGGCCTCGCTTGACCCTGTCCGAAGGGCCATGTCATCCGGGCTGGGCAATCAGGAGCGGACCGATGAGCGAAGTGCTGAGCGAAACCGTCGCGGCCGGCGTGGTGCAGGTCACCATGAACCGGCCCGACCGCAAGAATGCGCTGGATCGGGCGAGCTATGCCGGGCTGATCGCGGCGATCGGCGCCGCCGAGGCCGACGCCTCTATCCGAGCCATCCTCCTGACGGGCGCCGGCGGCTGCTTCACCAGCGGCAACGACATCAAGGATTTCGCCATCGCCGCCGCCTCCGGCGAAGGCCCGCGCATCGCCATCGACTTCCTCGAGGTGATCTCGACAGCCCGGAAGCCGATCGTCGCGGCCGTGGAAGGTTTCGCCGTCGGCATCGGCACGACAATGCTGCTGCATTGCGACCTCGCCTTCGCCGCCCGCTCCGCAACCTTCCGCCTGCCCTTCGTCACGCTCGGCCTCTCGCCCGAGGGCGGATCGAGCTATCTGCTACCCCTCGTCGCCGGCTCCAAGAAGGCGGCCGAATTGCTGATGCTGGGCGAGGCCTTCAATGCGGAGGCGGCCGCCGAAGCTGGTCTCGTGAATGCCGTGGTCGAGGACGGCACGGCGCTGGAAGCCGGTCTTGCCAAAGCCAAGGCACTGGCGGCTCTGCCGCCGGAATCGCTCGCGCTCACCAAGATGCTGCTGAAGCGCGGCTCGGCGCAGGCCGTGGCAGAGACCATCGCGACGGAAGCTCGCCATTTCGGCGAGCGCCTGCGCTCGCCGGAGGCGATGGCGGCCTTCGCCGCGTTCTTGAAGAAGTGAGGGGTCGGCGCCGCTTCAGGGCGGCGCCGTGTCCCCAGCCAGCGCCCCCGCGGGACGGCGCCCGAAGGGCAGCAGCCGCCAGACCATCAAGCCCCAGATGACGAGCGTGCTGACGCCCAGAACGCCGGCGATCGGCCGTTCGAAGAACACTAGGAACGAACCGTCCGACTTGATCATCGAGGTCATGAAGTTCTGCTCGAGCATCTCGCCGAGCACGAGGCCGAGGATCAGCGGCGCTACCGGCACGCCGTGCTCTTCCAGAAGCCAGCCGAAGACCCCCATCACCACCATCAGGACGACGCCGTAGAGCGAATTGGTCATGGCGAAGGAGCCGACCATGCAGAAGATCAGGATGATAGGCAGCAGGATGTTGCGCGGCACCCGGAGGATCTGCTTTGCCGACTTGATCGCCGCCCAGCCAAGCGGGAACATCAGGATGTTGGCGAGGATGAAGATGATGAAGACGGCATAGATCAGTTCCGGCGTCTGCAGAAAGACGCTGGGACCGGGATTCATGCCCTTCATGTAGAGCACGCCGATGACGATAGCGGTAATCGAATCGCCCGGGATGCCGAAGACGAGCGCCGGTATCCAGGCACCGCCGAGCGCGGAATTGTTGGCCGAGGTCGAATCGACGATGCCCTCGATATGGCCGGTGCCGAATTTCTCCGGCTCCTTCGAGAGCTTCTTCGAGACGGCGTAGGAAACCCAGGCCGCGATGTCCGCGCCGGCGCCAGGCAGCGCGCCGATGACGGTACCGAGGATCGAGCCGCGGAAGAAGTTCCTCCAGTATTTCCGCCAGACGGCCCCGACGCCGGCCAGCATGTTGCCGACCTGCTGCTTGACCATCGTCGCGCCGGCCTCCATCGAGACCGCACCGCGCAGGAGCTCGGACACGGCGAACATACCGATCAGCGTCGGAATGAAGTTGATGCCGGAGAGCAGATCGACATTGCCGAAGGTGAAGCGCGGCTGGCCGGCCGCAGGGTCGATGCCGATGCAGCCGATGGCGAGGCCGACGAACAGCGACAGAAGCCCCTTCACCGGATCGCCCGTGCCGATGAAGACGGCGCAGGTCAATCCGAGACAGGCCAGCCAGAAATACTCGAAGGACGAGAAGTTGATCGCCACCTCGGCCAGAACCGGCGCCAGCAGGATCAACACGATAACGCCGAAGATGCCGCCAAGGACCGAAAAGACGAGGTTGACGCCCATGCAGAGGTCGAGTTGACCCTTCTTGGTCATCTCGTAGCTTTCATCCGCATAGGCGGCCGAGGCCGGCGTCCCCGGCATGCGCAGCATGGCGGCGGGAATGTCGCCGGCGAAGATCGCCATGGCCGTCGCGGTGACGATGGCGCCGAGCGCCGGCACCGGAGCCATGAAGAATGTGACGGGCACGAGGAGCGCGGTCGCCATCGTCGCCGTCAGGCCCGGCATGGCGCCGACGAACATGCCGAACATCGCGGAAGCGAGGATGACGCCCAGGACCTGGATGTCGAAGACGAGCCCGAAGGCAGTCGTGATCGCTTGCATCGCCAACTCCTCAGAGCACGCTGTCGAGGATGCCGCGCGGCAGGGGCACGAGCATCATGCTGCCGAAGAACCACTGGACGAGCGCTGTCATCGCCGCGGCCACGATCAGCGCCGTCAGCGGGCGGACGCCGAACCACAGGAACAGCACGAGCTGGATCAGGAAGGCGCAGGGAATGAAGCCGAGCGCCTCTGACGCGAGGAGATAGAACAGCATCGCAGCCAGCATCAGCGCGAAGGAAGCGATGTGGCGCGGCTGCCTGACCCAATCGGCGAGGACGAGCCATGGCACCGCCGCAGGCAGACGCCGTTCGCGCAGGATCAGCAGCAGTGAGCACAGGATGATGCCGGTGCCGAGGATGCGCGGGAACAGGCTCGGGCCGTAGTTCTGGCCCGGAAACGCCGGGAAGGAAAATGTCAGCGCGATCATGATCGCGGCCAGCACGATGAACGTGGCGCCGACGATGGTGTCGTTGAAACGCATCGGTTCGACCTTGTCCGAGCGGCCTGCCCGCAACGCGGAACGCAGGCCTGAAAGGCATTGCGACGGACGGCCGGGCCGCCCGTCGCGCTTTGGCTGCGTCGGTTCAGCTCGCCTTCTTGGCGAGGCCCGCGGCGGCCATGGCGGTACCCATCGCCTTGTCGCCATCGGCCATGAACTTGGTGAAGCCAGCCTGGTCGGCAAAGGTCATGCCGAAGCCGCGCGCATTCATGAAGTCCTGGAATTCCTTCGATTCATAGGCCTTCTGGAGCTCGGCGATGAGGATTTTCTGAACGTTCTCGGGCAAGCCCTTCGGCCCGGCGATGCCGCGCCAGGCGCCGACGGAATAGTTGACGCCCAGTGTCTCGTTCAGAGTCGGCACATCCTTGAACTGCGGGTTGCGCTCCTTAGCCATGATCGCCAGCGACTTGGCCTTGCCGGCGTCGAGCATGGCGCGGGCTTCCGGCACGGAGCAGGTGACGATGTCGATGCCGCCGGCAGCGAGATCCTGCATCGCCGGCGCGGCACCGTTCGATGGTGCCCAGGCGACATGGTCAGGCTTCAGTCCCATTGACACCAGCCAGCCGATCAGCGCGAGGTGCCAGATGCCGCCCTGGCCCGTGCCGGAAGCCTTGAGCTTGCCGGGAGGAGCGGCCTTGATCGCCTCAGCCAGCGCCTTGATGTCCTTGTGGGGGCTCGACGCGCTGACCTGTACGCCCGGCGGATCCTCGTTCATCAGGGCGAGCGGCGTATAGCTCGCAGGGGTCAGATCGGTCAGTCCCTGATGGTGCATCATGCTGATCTCGACCGTCAGCATGCCGATGGTGTAGCCGTCGGGGGCGGCGGTCGCGATGGCGGAGTGGCCGACCACGCCCGAGCCGCCGGTCCGGTTCACCACGTTGACGGGCTGGCCCAGCCCTCTCTCCAGCATAGCGGCGACGATACGCGCCGTTGCGTCCGTGCCGCCGCCGGCGCCCCAGGGGCAGATCAACGTAATCGGACGGGCCGGCCACTTCGCCTGCGCGATGGCTGGCGCCGCAATCAGGCTGGCAGCGCCCGCCGCGGCCGCGCCCTTGAGCACAGTTCGCCTGTCGATGAAATCACTCATTCCCCATCTCCTCCGCTAAATCGATTTAGTATACGGGCGCTCCTCGTCCGCGACGGGGCTCCCTTGGTACGACGGCTTATCTGAGCCGATCGCGCGGCGGGTGACAACCTGCGATTTAGTCGGATGCTACAGGCTGCAGATGACGGGCAGAACGCTGCCCGATACCCGCTCGACCACCGCGCCGGTGCTGAGCTCGGTGCCCGCCGCAGCCGGCGATAGCGAGGCGCCGGCCTTGCCGAGCATCGCCTGGATGGCAGCGGCATCGGCCAGCGCGTAGCTGCGCTGCGGCGCGATGCCGGCGATCAGGACCTTGTCGGAGGGGTTGTCGGTGACGATCCCGACCAGACGCCCCTGCCGGTCGAAGGCGGGGGCGCCGGCCTGTCCAGGCTGCAGGGGCGCCCGCAGCGCAGGCTTGGCGCCGGCCGCCTGCACGCTGTGCCCCGGCAGTGCCAGAGCAACCCTTTTGCCGGCATCGTTGCCAAAGGCGACGAGCACCAGCGCCTCATCGGCACGCGGCGCCTCCGCGCGCAGGCCGGGCGGCTTCGTAGCACCCGTGCCGTCGAGATCGAGCAGGACGAGCCCGCTCGCATCGTCCTTCAGGCGCAGCTTGCCGGCGCGATTACCGACGCGCAGGCTGCGGCAGCCATCGACCGCTGGCGCGACACTCAGGGCCATCCGCTCATTGAGCGCGATCGCGACGCCATAACGTTCGTTGCTGCGCACGGCCGGCACCGCCTGCGAGGGCAGCCCGGCCTGCGGGCTGGCCGCACCGGCGACCGACGGAGGCGCGGGGGGGACCGCCCCGGTCGGGAAGGGCTCGAAGCTCGCCGCAATCGCGATGACGAGCCTGTCGACCGTCGGCGCGACCGCCTTGTCGTAGCCGATCGAGAAGCCGCGCAGCCCCTGCGGCCCGGCCGCGAGCCGGCGATAGAACCGCCCGGTCGGCGTCTCGCCCGTCACCACGAAGAACTCCGGCCGGAGCAGCTTGTAGGTGATCTTGCGGGGACTGTTCGGGTTGACGGCTGTCGCCTTCTCGAAGAGCGCGGCGAGGTCCTCGCCCGGCGGCGAGGCGGAAGTGTCGAGCGTGACCTTCTCGTCGGCGCTCTGCCAGCGGCTGCCGCCGGAGGGCGTCGCGTCGCGCCTCGGCAGCAGCTTCGTCGGGATGCCGATCTGAACGCCGGTCTTCTCGTCGACCAGAATGCGGAAGCCGGCCAGGTCGCGCGCGACCTGCGCGGTCCTCGCCAGGGCGACCCGCTCGGTGGGAAGGAGCATACCGTCAGCCAACCCACGCGCGCCCTTGAAGGTGTTGATCGCCCGGAAGGTCAGGGGACCAAAGGCGCCGCTGACCGCGCCGTTGAACTGGCCGGCCCAGATCAAATCGCTCTGGATCGCCTTGCGCTCGGCCTCGGGCAGAGCCTCGAAACTCGCCTGCGCCGCCGCCATCTGCGGATTCGGCGCCTGAGCCTGCGCGCCGGGCGCCTGCGCCCAAGCGCCCGCATGCGGCGCGGCCACCAGCGCGAGCGCCAGCACCGCGGCGCGAGCTCGTCCGATTCGCAGGCGGGTCTGGCAGGCGCGCGGCATCATCTCGTCCTCAAGGCGGGGGCAGAGCGGCTGCATTGAGCGTCAGAACGCGCCGCGCCGCAACCATGGCAAAGCAGCTCCGTCGGAAGTTGTGGCGGCTTGCGTCCCGCCGGTGCGACCTGCATTCGCATGACTTGAACGCGCGCCGGGCGGTGATAGCCTGCCGGCCCCGTCTCACGCCGTCATCGGCCCGAAGCCTTTGCCGCCGACCCTGGCGGGCCGGCCGACGAAGAGGAACGACGATGACCCTGCTTTCCCGTCTCGCGCTCGCCCTCTGCCTGACCTTCTCGGCCGCACCCGCCTTCGCCCAGAAGGCCTATGTCCGCAACGACCTGCTCTCCGACGGGCAGCGGCTGGAGGAGCGCCTGAAGCGCGAGGTCTCGGCCGGGAACCGCTCCGCAGCCGACGCCGTGCGGGCCGGCGAGATCGCGCTCGCCCGCGGCGATGCCCGCTCCGCCCTGCCCCAGGCCAATGCCGCAATCGTCGCGGATTCCACCAATTCCGCCGGCTGGCGCCTGATGGCGCGCGCCGCCAACGCCATCGAACCGCGCGACTACCGCGAGCGCTGGGAGCTGCGCGAGCGCGCCATCGCCGCTGCCTATCTCGCCTACAGCCGAGCGACCACCCGCAGCGACGAGGCGGCGTCGCTCGGCGTGCTCGCCCAGACCTTCGAGAAGAACGAGCTGTGGCGCCCCGCGCTGACCACCTATCGCCTCAGCCTGGACCTTGCCGCCAACCCTGCGCTGCAGAGTTCCTATGAGAGCCTGCGCGAGAAGCGCGGTTTCCGCCTGATCTCAAACAAGACCGATTCCGACGCCGCCTCCCCGCGCGCCTGCTTCGAGTTCTCGGAAGCGCTGGCACGCGGACGCGTCGACTTCGCGCCCTATGTCGCCATCTCCGACGGAAAAGGCGATTTCGCCGTCAGCGCCGAGGATCGCCAGATCTGCGTCGACGGCCTCAAGCATGGCGAGCGCTATGGCGTCGTCATCCGCCAGGGCGTGCCCTCGGCCATTCCCGACGAGACCCTTTTGAAATCGGCCGATTACGAGATCTATGTCCGTGATCGCACCCCCTCGGTGCGCTTCACCGGCAAGAACTACGTGCTGCCGCGCACCGGCCAGCAGGGCATCCCGGTCGTCTCGGTCAATTCAGGCAAGCTCGACCTCGAGGTCATGCGGATCGGCGACCGCAACCTGATCAACTCCGTCCATTCCGACGACTTCCTCGGTCAGCTCGGCTCATGGTCGGCAAAGCAGATCTCGGGCGATAAGGGCCAGAGCGTCTGGACCGGCACGATGGACGTGAAGTCCGAATTGAACCAGGACGTGATCACCGCCTTCCCTGTCACGGAAGCTGTCGGCAGTCTCAAGCCCGGCGTCTATGTGATGTTCGCCAAGCCTTCGGGCGGGCCGGCCTCCGCGCCCGTCAGTGACGATAGCGATTCCTATGACGACGGCTCGACCCGCGCGACGCAATGGTTCGTCGTCTCCGATCTCGGCCTGACCTCCTTCACCGGCCCGGACGGCGTGCATGTGCTGGCACGCTCGCTCGCCGATGCGAAGCCCGTGGCCAATGCGGAACTTCGCCTCATCGCGCGCAACAACGAGGTGCTCGGCACGGCGAAGACCGACGCAAACGGCTATGCCCGCTTCGATGCAGGGCTTGCCAAGGGCCAGGGCGGCAATGCGCCCGGCCTCGTCACCGCCTCGCTCGCCGAGGATTACGGCTTCCTCGACCTGAAGCAGACCGCCTTCGACCTCTCCGATCGCGGCGTGAAGGGCCGCGTCGCGCCTGCCGGCCTCGACGCCTATCTCTACACGGAGCGCGGCGTCTACCGTTCGGGCGAGACGGTCTATCTCACCTCCCTGCTGCGCGACGCCAAGGGCGCCGCCGTCACGGGTCTGCCGCTGACCATCGTCGTCAAGCGTCCTGATGGCGTCGAGTATCGCCGCCGTCAGGTGGAGGATCAGGGTGCCGGCGGCCGTGCCCATTCGATCCAGCTCGTCTCCGGCGCCGCGACCGGCACCTGGCGGGTCCTCGCCTATTCCGATCCGAAGGGGCAGGCGATCGGCGAGACCTCCTTCCTCGTCGAGGACTATGTGCCCGAGCGCCTGGAACTGACACTGACGCCAAAGGCACCGCTGCTTCAGGCCGGCCAGCCGGCCGAGCTCGACGTCGCCGCGCGCTATCTCTACGGCGCGCCTGGCTCCGAGCTCGAGGTCACCGGCTCGATGACCATCCGTGCCGCGGGTGCCAGCGCCATCCCCGGCTTCAAGGACTATCAGGTCGGCCTCACCGACGAGGCCTTCGAGCCGGTCCAGAGCGAGTTCGAGGAGAGCACCACGACAGACGCCGCCGGCAAGGCGGTGATCACCAACCCCGTGCAGCAGCCCGACACCAACCGCCCGCTCGAGGTCGAGATGACCGTGCGCGTCGGCGAGCCCGGCGGGCGCGCCATCGCTCGCTCCGTCACCTTGCCGATCGTGCCGAAGGGCGCCGCCATCGGCGTCAAGAAGCTTTTCAGGGACGGCGACCTCGGCAACGGCCAGACCGCCAATTTCGAAGTGATCATGGCGACCGGCGACGGCAAGCGCATCGCCCGGCCCGGCGTCAAATGGGTGCTGTCGAAGGTGCGCCGCAACTATCAGTGGTTCTTCCAGGACGGCCGCTGGAACTATGAGGGCGTGAAAACCACCCGCCGCGTCGCCGATGGCGAGATCGCGGTGGCGGAAGCCGTGGGCGCAAAGATCGCTGCGCCGGTCGAGTGGGGCAATTACCGGCTCGACGTGACCTCGGACGGCGTTGAGGCGGCCGAAAGCTCGGTCTCCTTCAGCGTCGGCTATGAGAGCGACAAGACGGCGGATACGCCGGATGTGCTCGATGTCGCGCTGGACAAGGCAGCTTACGCCGATGGCGAGAGCCTGCAGGTTCGCCTCTCGCCGCGCTTCGCCGGCAAGGCGACGCTCGCGGTGATCACCGACAAGGTCGCGGATATCCGCACCATCGACATCACCGAGGGCGGCACCAGCGCCAGCATTCCCATTAAGGCCGAATGGGGCGCCAGCGCCTATCTCGTCGTGCTCGCCCATCGCCCGATGGACGCCGCCGCCAAGCGCCTGCCCGGCCGCGCCATCGGCCTTTCCTGGTTCCAGATCGGCAAGGAGCAGCGCACGCTGGCTGTTGATCTCGGCGCGCCGCAGCTGGTGCGCCCGCTCTCGACGCTGTCGCTGCCGGTCAAGGTCACCGGCATGAAGCCGGGCGAGGAGGCCTATGTCACGTTGGCCGCCGTCGATATCGGCATCCTCAACCTGACCCGCTATGAGAGCCCCGATCCCAGCAAATTCTTCTTCGGCCAGCGCCAGCTCGGCCACGAACTGCGCGATCTCTACGGCTATCTGATCGACGGCATGCAGGGCACGCGCGGCGCGATCCGCACCGGCGGCGACGGGGCTCCCCAGCTTGAAGGCGAGAAGCCGACGCAGGAGCCGCTCGCGCGTTACTCAGGCGTGGTCAAGGTCGGGCCGGACGGCACGGCGAAGATTGATTTCGACCTGCCGGCCTTCAACGGTTCGGTGCGCGTCATGGGCGTCGCCTGGTCGGCCGGGCGCACCGGCCAGGCCAGCGCCGATGTGATCGTGCGCGACCAGATCGTCGCGCAGGCGACGCTGCCGCGTTTCCTCGCCATCGGAGACCAGTCGCGCTTCCATCTCCAGGTCGACAATGTCGAGGGGCCGGCCGGCGCTTATACCGTCGATCTCGACGTCAAGGGCCCGGTGCTGGTCGCGGCCGACGCCACCCGCCGCACCATGCAGCTCGGCGCCGGCGCCAAGACGCAGATGACGATCCCCGTCACCGCCGCGGGGCTCGGCCGCGCCGAGTTCGATGTGCGCGTTTCCGGGCCGAACGGTATCGGCACGGTGCAGAACCTCGCCGTACGCGTGCAGCCCTCGACTGCTACGATCGCGCGCCGGATCGTCCGGGCCATCCCCGGCAATGGCGGAGCGATCACCGTCTCCGCCGATCTGCTGGCCGATCTCGTGCCGAATTCGGGACAGGTCTCGGTGAGCGTCTCGCCCTTCGGCTCGCTCGACGTGCCTGCCCTGCTGAAGGCGCTCGACCGCTACCCCTATGGCTGTACCGAGCAGACCGTCTCGCGCGCGCTGCCGCTGCTCGCCGTCAACCAGCTCGCCTCGCTGGAGCAGCTCGCGCTCGACGACAAAGCCGACGAGCGCGTCGTCAACGCGATCGAACGGGTGCTGGCGCGGCAGGGCGGCAACGGCTCCTTCGGTCTCTGGGGCGTCGGCGGCGACGATCTCTGGCTCGATGCCTTCGTCACCGACTTCCTGACACGGGCCCGTGAGAAGCAGTTCGCCGTGCCGCAGATCGCCTTCAACCTCGCGCTCGACCGCCTGCGCAACCAGGTCGTCAACACCAGCGAGATCAACAAGGAGGAAGCCGCCGGCATCGCCTATGCGCTCTATGTGCTCGCCCGCAACGGCCGGCCGGTGATGGGCGATCTACGCTACCTCGCCGACAACAAGCTCGGCGATTTCGCGACCCCGCTCGCCCGCGCCCAGATCGGCGCTGCGCTCTCCGCACTGGGCGATCGCGGCCGCGGCCGCGCCGCCTTCGGCAGCGCGCTCGGGCTGCTGCAGCAGGCTGGTGACGACGGCCTGTCGCGGCCCGATTACGGCTCGCGCCTGCGCGACGGCGCCGGCGTGCTCGCCCTGATCGCCGAATCCAACGGCGAGCGCGCCGACATCTCCCGCGCCGTCTCGATCCTCGACGCCACCCGCAACAGCGCCCGCTACAGCTACACCTCGACGCAGGAGCAGATGTGGATGGTGCTGGCCGCGCAGGCCATGGCCAAGGACGCCGAGGGCATGATGCTGACCGTCGATGGCGCCGCTCGGAAGGGCGCCCTCTACCGCACGCTCTCGGCCGAAGCGCTGGAGGGCAAGCCCCTGACCATCGCCAATCCCGGCGCGGCCAGTGCGCAGGCGGTCATCACCGTCGCCGGCATCCCGACCGCGCCGGAGCCGGCGCTGAACCAGGGCTTCGGGCTGGAGCGCGTGATCTACACGATGAAGGGCGAGCGCGCCGATCCCGCCCGCCTGCGCCAGAACGAGCGCTATGTCGTGGCGCTAACTGTCTCGGAAGGCGCGCCGCGCTACGGCCGTTTGCTGCTGGTCGATCCGGTCCCAGCGGGCCTTGAGATCGAGAACGCCAACCTGACGGAGGGCGCCTCGGTCGCTGGGCTGGATTGGCTGAAGCAGGAGGTTTCGCCGGTTCATACAGAGTCGCGCGACGACCGCTTCGTCGCCGCCTTCGAGCGCTCGGGCGCGAAGAGCGACAAGCTCGCCTACACCGTCGCCTATATCGCGCGGGCGGTCTCGCCCGGCCGCTACGTCTCCCCCGCCGCCGTGATCGAGGACATGTACCGGCCGGATCGCTTCGGCCGTACCGGCTTCGGCACGGTGGAGATTACGTCGGTGCGGTAGTGATGAGCGAGAGCGGGCAGACACGGCCGTCTTTCTCGGGCGCAGCGCAGCGCAGACCCGAGAATCTCGATCAGGAGATGCTCGGGTCAAGCCCGAGCATGACGCCGTGCCCTGGCCACTTTCATAAACTGAAGATCGCCGCCGGTGTCTGCGTACTCGCGTTCGTTGCGGCAGCCACCGCCCTCGCCGTCTACGCCCGCTCGCTCCCCCCGCTCGACCTCTCCGCCGCGGCCGATCGCTCGACCGTGGTGCTCGACCGCGAGGGCAAGCTGCTGCGCCCCTTCCTCACCGCGGACGGGCGCTGGAAGCTGCCGGTCACCAACGGCGATGTCGATCCCCGCTACCTCGCCATGCTCAAGACCTTCGAGGACAGGCGCTTCGACAACCACCACGGCATCGACCCGCTGGGCATGCTGCGCGCCGCCAGCCAGATGCTGGCGAATGGCCGCGTCGTCTCCGGCGGCTCGACCCTGACCATGCAGGTCGCCCGCCTGCTGGAACCGCGGGAGGAGCGCACGCTCGCCGCCAAGCTCCGGCAGGCCGTCCGTGCCGTCGAGCTGGAACGGCGCTTCGACAAGGCGAGCATTCTCGACCTCTATCTCACCCTCGCCCCCTTCGGCGGCAATCTCGAAGGCGTGCGCGCCGCGAGCTTTGCCTATTTCGGCAAGGAGCCGAAGCGGCTCTCGACCGCCGAGGCCGCGCTCCTCGTAGCCCTGCCGCAATCGCCCGAGACGCGCCGGCCGGACCGCTTCGTCGAGGCCGCCCGCAAGGCGCGCGAGCGCGTGCTGGAGCGGGTGGAGCAGGCCGGGCTCGCGACACGTGACGAGGTCGCCGCCGCCCGCGACGAGCCGATCCCCACCGCGCGCCGCCCGTTCCCCAGTTTGAGTCCGCATGTCGCCGAGCAGGTCGTTGCGGAAGCACCGACATTGCGGGTCCACAAGCTTGCGCTCGACGCAAGGCTGCAAGCCTCGCTCGAAGGCCTCGCCCGCGAGCGCAGCCTGGGGCTAGCCCCGCAAGTCTCGATCGCGATCCTCGCAGTCGACAACGAGACGGGCGAGGTCCGCGCCTCGGTTGGCGGCGTCGACTACTTCGCGGCCGAACGCGCCGGCTCGCTCGACCTGACACGGGCGCTGCGCTCGCCGGGATCGGCGCTGAAGCCATTCATCTACGCGCTCGCCTTCGACAACGGCATCGCCCATCCAGAGACGATGCTGGAGGACCGGCCGGCGCGCTACGGCATCTATATCCCCGAAAATTTCGACATGACTTTCCAGGGCATGGTCAGCGCCCGCAAGGCGTTGCAGCTCTCGCTCAACGTGCCGGCCGTCGAACTGCTCTCGGCGCTGGGCCCGCAGCGCTTCCTCTCGCGGCTGCGCGATGCCGGCATCGCCATCGCCATGCCCAGGGACAGCGGCGCGCCCGGCCTCGCGGTAGGCCTCGGCGGGCTTGGTATCACCTTGCAGGACCTGACGCGCGCCTATGTCGGGCTGGCCCGCGGCGGGGAGATGCTGCCGCTGAGCTTCCGCCAGCAGGCGGCCACGTCAGGCCCCGCCCCGCGCCTCGTCGACCCCGTCGCGGCCTGGTATGTCGCCGATACCTTGCTCGGCGCGCCGCCGCCACTCAACGCCGTGCCCGGCCGCATCGCCTACAAGACCGGCACCTCCTATGGCTATCGCGATGCCTGGGCCGTCGGCTTCGACCGCAAGCACACGATCGGCGTGTGGGTCGGGCGGGCCGACAATGGCGCCGTGCCCGGCCTCGTCGGGCGCACGGTGGCCGCGCCAATCCTGTTCGACGCCTTCGCCCGGCTCGGCATCGATCCACGGCCCTTCCCGCAGCCGGCGGACGCGATCGTTGCCAGCACCGGCCATCTGCCGCCGCCGCTCAGGCATCTCCGGCAGGACGTGCCCAAGACCGTGACGGCGATGACGACGCCGACGCTGAAGCTCGCCTTCCCGCCGGACGGCGCGCGTATCGATCTCTCCGCCGCCGCCCTCGACGGCAAGGGCCAGCTCAACCTCAAGGCCGCCGGCGGGTCGCCGCCCTATACCTGGCTGGTCGACGGATCGCCGGTGACCGAGCCGCAGCGCCGGCGCGAGACGCAGTGGCAGCCGCCGGGCAAAGGCTTCATGCGGATTTCGGTGATCGACGGCACCGGCGCGAGCGAGAGCGTGTCGGTGCGGCTGCAGTAGCGAGCCGGCATCGCAACCGGTATCGGCCCGGCGGCACCCGCACCGAAAGCCCCGTACAGGACTGGCCTGCGGGGTTTTCGGGCAAGCGTATCCGAGGGATGCGCGGAGCCTTGCGGCGTTCGCAGTCGACGGCTGCGTGCCGATGTCGAGTCGATGTCGATGGTGTCGAACAGCGACGACCTCGCGCTGCCCGGCTCCGCGCACGGGTATCTGGGGGTCCGCCTCGCTTCGACGCCCGGCGAGGGCGCGGGCCTGCCTGTTTCGGCCCGTGCGAAGTCGGCACCTCCACGCCTGACAGGCCCGCAACGGCCCGGGGCGTGAAGCCCGCAATCCCATCCGGCCCACGATGCCTCGCGAAGCCCCTCGGTCGGGTGGGACGCGCGCAGCATAGGCATGGGTTGGACGGGCGGGGATAAGTCAGGCGGCAGACGCCGTCATGCTCGGGCTTGACCCGAGCATCTCATGCCGAAAGAGACTCCTGCGCCGTCCCGTCCGGAGATTCTCGGGTCTCCGCTACGCTTCGCCCGAGAATGACGCAGGTGGCCCTACTCCGCCGGATGCAGCTGCGCCCCGTGCGCCTCTTCATCCGCGCCGTGGCGCGAGCCATGGACCTTGCGGGCGAGATAGCTATAGGCGACCGGCACCACATAGAGCGTCAGCAGCGTGCCGAAGGTCATGCCGCCGACGATGACCCAGCCGATCTGCGAGCGGCTTTCCGCGCCGGCGCCATGGGCGATGGCGAGCGGCACGGCGCCGAGCACCATCGCGCCCGTGGTCATCAGGATCGGCCGCAGACGCAGCTCCGCCGCCTCGACGAGGGCGTCGATCATCTCCTTGCCCTCCTCGCGCAGCTGGTTGGTGAACTCCAGGATCAGGATGCCGTGCTTGGTGATCAGGCCGACGAGCGTGATCAGGCCGATCTGGCTGTACACGTTCATCGTCCCGCCCGTGTAGTAGAGCGCCGCGAGCGCGCCGGTGAGCGAGAGCGGCACCGAGACCATGATCACCACGGGATCGACGAAGCTCTCGAACTGCGCCGCCAGCACCAGATAGATGAAACCGAGCGCCAGCAGGAAGACGAGGAAGATGCTCGCGCCCGACTGCTTGAACTCGCGGCTCTGGCCGGAATAGTCGACCTGGACCGAGGATGGCAGCACGCGTGCGGTCGCGTCCTCCAGCACCTTGAGCGCATCGCCGAGCGAATAGCCGGGCGCAGGCAGCGCCGTGATCGTGGCCGAGCGCAGCTGATTGAAGCGGACCAGCTCCTTGGGCGCGACGGTCTCCTCGATCTTGACCAGGCTCGACAGCTGCACGACTGCGCCGCTGCGGCCCATCAGATAGATCGATTGCAGCGCCTGCGGCGTGTTGCGCTCGGAGCCCGCGACCTGCAGCATCACGTCGTACTGCTTGCTGTTCATGTTGAAGCGCGTGACCTGTCGCCCGCCGAGCAGCGTCTCCATGGTGCGGCCGATGACATCGACACCGACGCCAAGGTCGGCGGCGCGCTGCCGGTCGATCGTGACCCGGATCTGCGGCTTGTCGAGAATGAGGTTCGTCTCGACGTTCCAGAGCGCCGGAGAATCTGCGACCTCCCGCATCAGCTGGTCGACATAGCTCTTGAGCTGGGCGTAGCTCTCCGAGGAGCGCAGCACGAACTCCACAGGCTTGCTGTTGGCGTTACCCTGGCCCAGCGAGGGCGGGTTGTTGGCGAAGAGGCGGATGCCGGGGATCTGCCCGAGCTCGCGGGTGATGTCGGCGACCAGATCCTGCTGCTTGCGCTCGCGCTCCTCCCAGGGCTTGAGCCGGGCTATGGCGATGGCGCGGGTCACGTCGGGGAAGCCGACGATGACGAGATAGGTATCCACCTCCTGGAGCTTGCTGAAATATTCCTCGACCCGGCGGGCATAGCTCGCCGTGAAGGACATGGTCGCCCCTTCCGGCGCAACGCCGATCACGTTGATCGTGCCGCGATCTTCGACAGGCGCCAGCTCCGAGCGCAGATGGGTGAAGAAGTAATAGCCGCCGCCGGCGACGCCGACCGCCAGCAGGACGACGAGCGGACGCACGGTGAGCGCAGCGCGCAGCGAGGCCCTGTAGCCCCGCGACAGCCCCTCGAAGCCACGCTCCAGCACGTTGTACAGCCAGCTATGCTTGTCATGGTGACGCAGGAGCTTGGCGCACATCATCGGCGTCAGCGTTAGCGCAACGAAGCCCGAGACCAAGACCGCGCCGGCGAGCGTGAGCGCGAACTCGATGAAGAGCTTGCCGGTGCGGCCGGTCGAGAACGCCATCGGCGCATAGACCGCCACCAGCGTCAGCGTCATCGCCACCACGGCGAAGGCGATCTCGTTGATGCCGCGGATCGCCGCCTTGTTCGGCTCCATGCCGTCCTCGATATGGCGGTGGACGTTCTCCAGCACCACGATGGCGTCGTCGACGACGAGGCCGATGGCGAGCACCATCGAGAGCAGCGTCAGCGTGTTGACGGTGAAACCGAACGCATACATCAGCGCGAAGGAGCCGATCAGCGAGACCGGGATCGTCACCAGCGGAATCAGCGTCGCCCTGAGCGAGCGCAGGAAGACGAAGATGATGAGAACGACGAGGACGATCGCCTCGATGATCGTCTGGAACACCGCCTTGATCGAGCGGTCGATGAAGATCGAGCTGTCGTAGGAGACCGCGATCGACATGCCGTCGGGCAGATCCTCGATGATGCCGGGCAAGGCTGCGCGCACGCCGGACGAGACGTCGAGCGGGTTCGCGGTCGCCTGCTTCACGATGCCGACGGTCACCGAGGGCGAGCCCTTGAACCAGGCCGCGTTGCGCTCTTCGAGCGCGCCGAGCTCGACGCGCGCCAGATCCTTCAGCTTGATCGGGAAGCCGGCGGCATCCTTCACCACGATCTCGCGGAACTGCTCCGGCGTGACCAGGCCGGTCTGCGACAGCACGGTGAACTCGCGGTCGCTGCTCTCGATCCGGCCCGATGGAATCTCGATGTTCTGGGCGCGAACCGCCGCCTCGATCTGCTGGACGGTAACGTCATAGGCGGAGAGGCGCGAGCGATCGAGCCAGATGCGCATCGCATATTGACGCTGGCCGAGAATGCGGACCTCGGCGACGCCGGTGATGTTCTGGACGCGCTCGGCGATGAAGCGATCGGCAAAGTCGGTCAGCTCGAGCGGGCTGTGCCGGGTGCTGGTCAGCGACAGGTAGAGGACCGGCTGCGAATCCGCCTCGACCTTGGCGATGATCGGTTCGTCGATCTCTTCCGGCATGCGCCCGCGCACGCGGCTGACGCGGTCCCGCACGTCGGAGGCCGCAACGTCGGGATCGATGTCGGGGCGGAAGCGCACCGAAATCTGGCTGCGCTCCTGGCGGCTGGCCGAGGAGATGATCTCGATGCCCTCGATGCCGGCGATCGAGTTCTCCAGGATCTGCGTGACCTGGGTCTCGATGATCTCGGCCGAGGCGCCGCGATAGATCGTCTGCACCGAGACGATCGGCTCGTCGATGTTCGGGTATTCGCGGACGGTGAGGCGGCCATAGCAGACGATGCCGATCAGCATCACCAGCAGGCTCAGAACCGTCGAAAGGACGGGCCTGCGGACGAAGAGCTCGAACAGGCTCATCAGAGCTGGCTCGTCTGGACGGGCTTTTCCTTGACGGAGATGGTGCTGCCGTCACGCAGCCGCATCTGACCGGCGGTGATGATCTGCATGCCGGGCTTCAGCCCGCCGACCACCTCGACCTTGCCGGGCAGGCGCTTGCCGAGCTCGACCGCGACGCGGCGCGCCTTGCCGTTCTCGGCGACGTAGATCATCTTGCCAACGCCGTCGGGCACCACCGCCATCTCGGGGATGACCATGGCGTTCTCGCGCTGGTCGACCGTGATCGACAGCCGGGCGAACAGGCCGGGCTTCAGGGCGAGGTCGCCGTTCGGAACGTTGGCGCGCAGGCGGATCGCGCGGCCGTTGACGTCGACGACCGGGTCGATCGCGAAGATCTGGCCCGTGAAAGTCCGGTCCGGAACGGCATCGACGCGCACCTGGACGGGCTGGCCGACCTTGACGCGGCTCAGATAAATCTCCGGCACCCGGAAATCGACCTTGATCGGGTCGATGCTGGTCAGCACGATCAGCGGCTTGCCGACGGAGACATAATCGCCGATGCCGACCGAGCGCAGACCGACGACGCCGCTGAACGGCGCGACGATGGTCGATTGCGCGAGCTTGGCCTTGGCAAGCTGGACGCGCGCCTCGCTGGACGCGAGCCGCGCCGTCGACTCGTCGAGCGCGACCTGCGTGCCCGAGCCGCGCTGCACCAACGCCCTCAGCCGCTCGTTGGTGTCGCGCGCCAGCCCGAGATCGGCCAGCGCCTGCTTCAGCTCGGCATCGAGGATGGCGGTATCGAGCTTGACCAGATCCTGACCGGCCTTGACCCGCTCGCCCTCCTTGAAGCCGAGAGCGACGACGCGGCCGGCGATTTCGGAAGCGATGATCACGGATTCATCCGCGGCGAGCGTGCCGAGAGCCTCGACCTCCTCGTTGACGGTCATCGTCTCGACGGAAGCCACCTCCACCGGCACGGCGCGCGGCCCGGAAACGGCGCTGGCCTGGGCCTGCTGCGTGCCGGCACGCTGGTTGCGGTAAGCGTAATAGCCGCCGCCCGCGAGCGCCGCGACCACGACGAGGAGAACAAACCGCTTCATAAGACTGGACGCTCCAATACCGCGCGACTATCTTAGACTGGACAGTCTAGTTTGATAAGAGGCCAAGTGTGCGGGAGCATGGCTGACACCCCCCTCCGTCGACACCGGGCAACCCCTCTCACCGAACCGGCAGGCGCCGAGGCAAGACCCGTGCCGAAACCCCTCCGGCGAAACGGCGCCAAGACACGCCTGCTCGATTCCGACCAGACCGAAACGAACCCGGCCAAATCCCTTTCCGCCGAACGCGCGCGCCCCGACAAGCACGACGCCATCACCCGCGCAGCCGCCGAAACCTTCCTTGCGGAGGGGTTCGAGCGCGCGAGCCTCGACCAGATCGCCCATCGGGCCGGTGTTTCGAAACAGACGATCTACAGCCATTTCGCCGATAAGGAGGCGCTGTTCAAGGCGATTTGTGCCGGCCTCACGGAAACGTTGACTCTGCCGCTCGAGCAGGCGTCGCCCGCCGCCGATCTGCGCAGCGCCCTGACGCAGCTGGGCGAGGACATGCTCAAGCTCATGCTGCGTCCGGCCTCTCTCGATCTGCACCGGCTGGTGGTCAGCGCCTCGCCACGCTTTCCCGAGCTCGGCCACGCTGCCTATGAGGCCGGCGCCAAGAGAATGAGCGCCGCCATCGTGACGCTGCTCATCGAACGGTCACGCGTCGGCCACGGCGTTGCCCGGCCGCTCGGCCTTGCCGAAGCCGATCTCCTCGCCGAACAGTTCGTCGGCATGCTGCGCGGCCTGCACCAGTTGCGCGGCCTTCTCGGGGTGAAGCCGATGCCGGCCACCCAACGGAAAGCCTATGTTCGCGCCTGCGTCGACGCGCTGCTGAACGCGCTCTGACGAGGCCATCCAAGGTCACCGGATCGCGCTTTCGGCCACTGTCACGTCGCTGTCATCAGCCGCCGCTAGCTCTCGTCGCCATGGAGATGAGTTGCCCCACGGTCAGGGCCGGACGGGGCTGCGCTCATGCCCGCATCGTGCGCGAGAACCCATCACATGCTGCGTATCGAAGGTCTGACCAAGCGCTTTGGCGACAAGAATGCTGTCGACAATGTCTCGCTGTCGATCCCCAAGGGTGAGATGGTCGGCGTGATCGGCAGGTCCGGAGCCGGCAAATCAACTCTGCTGCGCATGCTCAACCGGCTGGCGGAGCCGACATCCGGCCGGATCGCCTGCGAGGAGCAGGAGGTCACCGCGCTGAAGGGGGCTTCGCTGCGGCGCTGGCGCCGCGACACGGCGATGATCTTCCAGCAGTTCAACCTCGTCGGCCGCCTGGACGTGCTGACCAACGTGCTGCTCGGGCGCCTGAACCACCGCTCCGCGGCCCTGACGCTGGTCAAGAGCTTCTCCGAAGACGACAAGATCCGCGCCATTGCGGCGCTCGAACGTCTCGATATGGGGCATCTGCTGGCACAACGCGCCGAGACCCTGTCCGGGGGCCAGCAGCAGCGCGTCGCCATCGCCCGCGCCCTGGTCCAGGAGCCGCGCATCATCCTCGCCGACGAGCCGATCGCCTCGCTCGATCCCCGTAACACGCAAGTCGTCATGGACGCGCTGTTCCGCATCAACCGCGAGGACGGCATCACCGTGATGTGCAACCTGCACGACCTCGATATCGCGGCAAAGTATTGCGACCGGCTGATCGGCATGGCGGCCGGCAAGGTCGTGTTCGACGACGTGCCGCAGGCGCTGACGCGCGAGGTCGCAGCCGAACTCTACGGCATCGAAGCCAAGGATGCCGGCGCCGAGGCGCTGGACGCGCTCGATGCCATCGCCGCCTCCGAGGCGAAGCGCGCCCGCCAGAAGATCGCCTGACAAGCGAAGGATCGCCGGCGCGGCCAAAGGCCGTCGCCGCGAAAAGAGCATCCCGACAGCAACCAGGAGCAGACCCAATGCTGACCCGTCGTCATACCCTCAAGCTCGCCGTCGCCGGCCTCGCCGCCACCGCTGCCCCGGCCTTTGCCCAGGACTGGAAGGCGAAGTATCCGGAGCTCGTCTTCGCGATCATCCCGGCCGAGAACGCCTCGGGCGTGGTCGAGCGCTACACCCCCTTCGTGAACTATCTCGCCAAGGAACTCGGCACCAAGGTGACGCTGCGCATCGCCAATGACTACGCCGCGATCATCGAGGGCCAGCGCGCCGGCAACATCCATATCGGCATGTACGGCCCGGCGTCCTTCGCCCGCGCCCGCATGACCGGCGCCAAGGTCGACGCCTTCGCGATCGAGACCAACCTCGACGGCACGAAGGGCTATCACTCCGTCTTCTACGTGAAGAAGGACTCGCCCTATCAGAAGGTCGAAGACCTCAAGGGCAAGAATCTCGGCCTCGTCGATCCGAACTCCACCTCGGGCAACAACGTGCCGCGCTTCGTCCTCAACCAGATGAAGATCGAGCCGGAAACCTTCTTCTCCAAGGTCGTCTACACCGGCAGCCACGAGAACGCGGTCATCGCCCTGCAGCAGGGCACCGTCGACATCGCCGCCAACTGGTGGAACGACGAGCAGGAGTCGAACCTGCAGCGCATGGCCCGCAAGAACATGGTCAAGGCCGACGACTTCCGGATCATCTACAAGTCCGAGCAGATCGTGAACTCGCCGATGGCCTATCTCACCGACCTGCCTGATGACCTCAAGGCCAAAATCCGCGACGCGGTGCTGAACCTCGCCACCAAGGACAAGGCCGCCTTCGACAAGATCTATGAAGGCAAGCAGGGCCCGCTCGTCGCCGTCGACAACAAGGCCTACGACCCGATCATCGAGCTCAACAAGTTCGTCGACGACCTCCGCAAGAAGAAGTCGTCGTAATCATCAGCACGTCATGCCCGGGCTTGACCCGGGCATCTCCCGACAGAGATTCCCGGGTCTGCGCTTCGCTTCGCCCGGGAATGACGCCCTTGTCCGGGATCGGCTCCAGCCGGTCCCGAGACGGAGTGGAAGCGCCCCCGCCATGACCCTCGCGATCGACCGCAACGACCCGGCCATCCTGGCCCATGCCGAGACCTATCGGCAGGCGGCCGTGGCCAAGCGCCGCCAGGCGCTCATCGGCGCCGCCGTCTTCATCGTCTGCGTCCTGCTGGCCGCGCGCGGCTCGGAGGTCGATCTCGCCAAGTTCTTCGCGAACATCCACCGCTTCCCGAAATACATCTACGAGACGCTGCCGACGCTGCGCCTCGCCAGCCTCGGCTCAGACCTTGCGGAATGGTATTGGGGCCTCAAGAACTGGCTGAAGCTGCTCTGGCAGACCATCCTGATCGCCTATGTCGGCACCGTGCTCGGCGCCGTCGGCGCCTTCCTGTTCTGCTTCGCCGCCGCCGCCAATCTCGGCCGGTCCGCATGGCTGCGCTTCACTGTCCGCCGCTTTCTCGAATTCTGCCGCACCGTTCCGGAAATCGTCTTCGCGCTGATCTTCGTCATCGCCTTCGGTCTCGGCCCGTTGCCCGGCGTGCTTGCCATCGCCATCCATACCATGGGCGCGCTCGGCAAGCTGTTCTCAGAGGTGGTCGAGAACATCGACTTGAAGCCGGTTGACGGCGTCATCGCCTCCGGCGGCAGCTGGTGGCAGATCGTGCGCTTCGCTGTCGTGCCACAGGTGCTCTCCAATTTCGCCAGCTATGCGCTGCTGCGCTTCGAGATCAATGTCCGCGGCGCCTCGATCATGGGCTTCGTCGGCGCCGGCGGCATCGGCCAGGATCTGATCGAGGCCATCCGCAAATTCTACTTCACCGATGTCAGCGCCATCCTGCTGCTGATCATCGTCACGGTGATGCTGATCGACTACGGCACCGAGCGCCTGCGCCACGCCCTCCTCAGCCTGGAGCACGGTCGATGAGCCTCGCCTTCACCCCGGCCGAGCGCGCCGACATCGTCAACCGCCACCAGGCCGCGATCCGCGGCTCGCTCAAGACGAAGCTCGCCACCATCGGCACCATCGCCGTGCTGCTCGGCCTCTTCGTCTACGGGCTGACGACCCTTGAGACCTCGCTCTGGAAGATCCTCGCCGGGCTCGGCAATCTCGGCTCCTTCGTCGGCCTGATGCTGCCTCCCAACCCCGGCTCCTGGGCCCGCGCCCTGATCTTCGTGCAGGCGCTGTTCGAGACGATCGCCATCGCCTTTCTCGGCACCGTTCTGGCGGCGACACTCGCCCTTCCGCTCGGCTTCATCGCGGCGCGCAACGTCGTCGCCAACCGCGTCGTGCATTTCCTGGCCCGCCGCTCGCTCGACACGGTGCGCGGCGTGGACGCGCTGATCTGGGCGCTGATCTGGGTGAACGTCGTGGGCCTCGGCCCCTTCGCCGGCATGCTCGCGATCATGACCAGCGATCTCGGCGCCTTCGGCAAGCTCTATTCGGAAGCGATCGAGGCCGCCGACCGCAAGGCGGTCGAGGGCGTCGCCTCCGTCGGCGGCGGCAAGGCGCATGAGATCCGCTTCGGCCTGCTGCCGCAGGTGCTGCCGGTCATCGCGAGCCAGGTGCTCTATTTTATCGAATCCAACACCCGCTCCTCGACGATCATCGGCATCGTCGGCGCCGGCGGCATCGGCCTCTATCTCGCCGAGACGATCCGCACGCTGGAATGGCAGCAGGTCTCCTTCCTGATCCTGCTCATCCTCGCCGCCGTCTCCGCCATCGACTTCCTCTCTGGCAAGCTGCGCTTCGCCATCATCGGCAAGCGGGCGAGCTGACCTCCTGGGCCGTCGTTCTCGGGCGTAGCGAAGCGAAGACCCGGGATTCTCCCGCGGCAAGAGGCGGCTCTTCGTCCTGAGATGCTCGGGTCACGCCCGAGCATGACACTCCTCAACGATCCCCGAACGGCTCGATCACCATTTCCATGCGTTCGGCGGCGAAGACGCTCGAGACCAGATGCACCGGCGTCAGGTCCGGCAGCGCATCCACCGCCGTCGAGATCATCACGGCAGCCTCGGGCGCGATCTCCAGCAGTTCTGCCTCCTGCTCATCGGCAAGCCGCGCCGTCAACCGTGTCGAGAGGCGCACATAATCCGTGATGCCGTAGACCTTGAAGGCTGCCGTGATAGAACCGGCCGCCTCACGATAGACCTTGTCGAAATCCGGGAAGCGCTCGACCGAAAGCCAATGCGTGCCCGTGCCCATCGGCACGCCATCGGCGAGGCTTACGCCCCGCACGCACCACAGCGGCGTCCCGAGCTTCAGGCCCAGCGCCGTGCAGGCCGCCGCCTCGCCGACGACCGTCTCGGCCGACAACATGCGGCTCGTGCCGGTGATGCCGAGCTTGCCCATATTGGTGCGCATGCTGACGCGCCGTCCGATCGGATAAGGCAGGCGCGGCGCTGTCACCTGCGTGCCGCGTCCGCGCGCGACCGTGACCAGCCCCTGCTCGGCCAGATGCCGGAAGGCCTGCCGCACGGTGTGGCGATGCACGCCGTAGCGTTCCGCCAGCGCGACCGAGGCAGGCAGCGTGTCGCCGAGCTTGTACTCGCCGCGCCCGATCGCATCAGCCAGCTCATCGGCGATGCGCCGCCAGGCTGTTCCGCCATCCCGTTCCGCGATTGCCGCATCCGTCATCAAAATTTCATCCGAAAAGTATAGACCTTTGCCATCAACTCCCCTAGCATAGTCTAGACATTCGGAACTGACCAGCGAGCCCGCGCCGATGAGCCAGAAAACCGCGAGACAAGGCTGGATGGCGACGCTGGCGCGCGCCTCCCGCACCGAGATCGAGACCCTGTTGGGCGATCCACCCGACCATGAAGTGCTCAAGGCCCCCGAAACCGGAACCGTGATGGTCGAGGGCCGCGCCGGCGGTGCCGGCCGCCGCTTCAATCTAGGCGAGGCCACGGTGACGCGCTGCGTCGTGCGCCTTTCGACCGGACGGATGGGCTTCTCCTATGCGCTCGGCCGCGACGGCCGCAAGGCGCGGCTGGCCGCGTTGCTGGACGCCCGGCTTCAGGACGAGGCCGAAGGCGGCCTGCATGAAGGCGTCGCAGCTCTCGCGGCGCAGCAGGCGGCCGCCCGAGATCACGCCTCCCGCAAGGCAGCGGCCACGAAGGTCGATTTCTTCACGCTGGTCAGGGGCTCGTGATGTCGCCGCAATCGATGATCTCCCCCGGCTTCTCCGATCCGGTCTTCCAGTCCCAGGCGGCCTTCCGCGCGCTGCTCGCCGCCCTTTCCGAGCCCGGCACGCTGCAGCGTGTCGCAGCCGAGATCGCACCGCCGGAGGGTCTTGCCGCTGCTACGGCGACCGCGCTGCTGTCGCTCGCCGATTACGAGACGCCGGTCTGGCTGCCCGCAGCCCTGCGCGACGGCGCGGCCGGCGCGTGGCTGCGCTTCCATTGCGGCGTCGCGCTGGTCGACGATCCCGCCAAGGCCGCGTTCGCCGTGCTCGACGGCGCGGCAAATGAACCGAAGCTTTCCGCCTTCAATCTCGGCAACGACCAGTTCCCGGATCGCTCGACCACCGTGATCGTGCAGGTCGCAGCGCTGGAGGGCGGCACCGCCTTCACCCTCTCCGGCCCCGGTATTCCCGGCACCCGCACGGTCGCGCCGCAGGGCCTGCGCCCCGGCGTCGTCGAGGAGCTTAGCGAGAACAACGCGCTCTACCCGCTCGGCGTCGATGTCGTGCTCGCCCATGGCGACGGTATGATCGGCCTGCCGCGCTCGACGCAAATCGAGGAGGCTCGCTGATGTATGTCGCAGTGAAAGGCGGCGAGGCCGCCATCCTCGCAACGCACGACCTCGTCGCCGAGGCGCGCCGCGGCGACCCCGCCGTGCCGGAAATCAGCGTTGCCCAGATCCGCGAGCAGCAAGCGCTGGCCTGCGCCCGCGTGATGAACGAGGGCTCGCTCTACGATCAGGATCTCGCCGCGCTCGCATTGAAGCAGTCGCAGGGCGACGTCATCGAGGCCGCCTTCCTGATGCGCGCCTATCGCACGACGCTGCCGCGCTTCGGCTCGTCCGAGCCGCTCGACACGGCCGCGATGGCGATCCGCCGCCGGGTGTCGGCGACCTATAAGGATCTGCCGGGCGGGCAGGTGCTCGGCCCGACCTATGACTACACGCATCGGCTGTTCGACTTCGCGCTGATGGATTCTCCCGCCGTCAGGGCCGGGCTTGACCCGGCCATCTCGGGACAAGAAGGCACCGGAACCTCCGTGTCCAGAGATGCTCAGGTCAAGCCCGAGCATGACGGCCTGAAAGCCCCTCTCGACGCGACCATGCCCCGCGTGCCGGATATCCTCGGTGCCGAGGGTTTGATGGAAGCCGAGGAGCCGCCGGAAGGCGATCCGCGCCCCTTCGACCTCACCCGCGATCCGGTCTCCTTCCCGGCCGACCGCGACGTGCGCCTGCAATCGATGGCGCGCGGCGACGAGGGCTTCCTGCTCGGTCTCGGCTATTCCGTGCAGCGCGGCTTCGGCGGCACCCACCCCTTCGTCGGTGAGGTGCGCGTCGGCGAGGTCGCGGTCGAGTTCGTGCCGGAAGAGCTCGGCTTCCCGGTCGATCTCGGCGACGTCACCCTGACCGAATGCCAGATGGTCAACCAGTTCCAGGGCTCGAAGGAGGTTCCGCCGCAATTCACCCGCGGTTACGGCCTCGTCTTCGGCCATAGCGAGCGCAAGGCGATGTCGATGTCGCTGGTCGATCGCGCCCTGAAGGCGCGCGATTTCGGCGAGGCGACCAACTACCCCGCGCAGCAGGACGAGTTCGTCCTCTACCATGCCGACAATGTCGAGGCGGCCGGCTTCGTCGAGCATCTCAAGCTGCCGCACTATGTCGATTTCCAGGGCGAGCTCGAGCTGATCCGCCGCATCCGCCGCGAACGCGAGGAACGGCTGGCTCGCGAGCAGGACGCCAAAGAGCCTGACAGCATGCCGGAGGCTGCGGAATGACCCTTCACCAGATTCCGGCGGATGATACGAAGCCGGCTTATAACTACGCTTATCTCGACGAGCAGACCAAGCGGATGATCCGCCGCGCCTTGCTCAAGGCGGTCGCGGTGCCCGGCTATCAGGTGCCGTTCGGCTCGCGCGAGATGCCGCTCGCCCGCGGTTGGGGCACCGGCGGCATCCAGATCACCGCCGCGATCATCGGCCCGGACGATACGCTGAAGGTGATCGATCAGGGCGCCGACGACACCACCAACGCCGTCTCGATCCGCAAGTTCTTCGAACGCACCGCCGATGCCCGCACCTGCGAGGCGACGGAGGAGGCGACGATCATCCAGACCCGCCACCGCATCCCGGAGGCGCCGCTCAAACCCGGCCAGGTCATGGTCTATCAGGTGCCGATGCCCGAGCCGCTGCGGAGGCTGGAGCCGCGCGAGGCCGAGACCCGCAAGATGCACGCCTGGGCCGAATACGGGCTGATGCAGGTCAAGCTCTACGAGGACATCGCCCGCTATGGCGAGATCACCAAGACCTATGACTATCCGGTCATGGTCAACGATCGCTACGTGATGGCGCCCTCGCCGATCCCGAAATTCGACAATCCGAAGATGCACATGTCGCCCGCGCTCCAGTTGTTCGGCGCCGGCCGCGAGAAGCGCATCTACGCGCTGCCGCCCTATACCAGCGTGCGCAGCCTGGATTTCGAGGATCATCCCTTCCGCATCCAGAGCTGGACCCAGCCCTGCGGGCTCTGCGGTGCTGCCGACAGCTATCTCGACGAGGTCGTGATCGACGATCGCGGCGGGCGCATGTTCGTCTGCTCCGACAGCCATTACTGCGAGACCCGCCGGGCCGAAGGCCATCGCGGCACCATGCTGGGCGATGCCGCCGCGAGCGGGCTGGTCGAGGAGACGACACCATGACCCTTCACGTCGCTCCCGCCGAGCTCGATCTCGAACCCGCCCCCCTGCTCTCGGTCGCCAATGTCAGCCGCTTCTACGGCGAGCGCATCGGCTGCGCCGATGTCTCCTTCGATCTCTGGCCCGGCGAGGTGCTCGGCATCGTCGGCGAATCCGGCTCGGGCAAATCGACCCTGCTGCGCTGCCTTGCCGGCATCGACAAGCCCGACGAGGGCGAGGTGCTGTTTCGCGGCGGGTCTGAACCGCTCGATATCTACTCTGTCTCCGAGCAGGAGCGCCGCCGCCTGATGCGTACGGCCTGGGGCATCGTCCACCAGAACCCGCGCGACGGCCTGCGCATGGACGTCACCGCCGGCGGCAATGTCGGCGAGCGGCTGATGGATCGCGGCGACCGGCATTACGGCCAGATCCGCGAGCGCGCGCTCGACTGGCTGAGCCGAGTCGAGATCGCGGGCGCCCGCATCGACGACCGGCCGCGCCAGTTCTCCGGCGGCATGCAGCAGCGCCTGCAGATCGCCCGCGTCCTGGTCTCGGAACCGCGCCTCGTCTTCATGGACGAGCCGACCGGCGGCCTCGACGTCTCCGTGCAGGCCCGCCTGCTCGATCTGCTGCGCGTGCTGGTGCGCGATCTCGGCCTCGCCGCGATCATCGTCACCCACGACCTCGCCGTCGCCCGGCTCCTGACCGACCGGTTGATGGTGATGAAGGACGGCAACGTCGTCGAGCAGGGCCTGACCGATCAGGTCCTCGACGATCCGCACCATGCCTATACGCAGCTTCTCACTTCGGCGGTGCTGAGTGTGTGAGCAATGCAGAGCGTCATTCTCGGGCGGAGCGCAGCGCAGATCCGAGAATCTCCTGCAGGAAGGGGCGCCCTTCTTTCCTGAGATGCTCGGGTCGAGCCCGAGCATGACGAGCTTGCACCCGTCACATCCTCGTCACTGCGAATCGGCAAGGCACTGACACCATGACCACGATGATTCAGGTCGAGAACGTCGCCAAGACCTTCACCCTGCACAACCAGGGCGGAGCGCGGCTGCCCGTCTTCGACAACGTCAATTTCCATGTCGAGGCCGGCGAGGCGTTGGTGCTTGCCGGCGCGTCGGGCGCCGGCAAGTCGAGCCTGCTGCGCATTCTCTACGGCAACTACAAGCCGACGGCGGGCGCGATCCGCATCACCCATGCCGGCCGCCCGGTCGACATCGTCGCCGCCGTGCCGCGCACCGTGCTCGATGTCCGCCGCCGCACGCTCGGCTTCGTCTCGCAATTCCTGCGCGTCATCCCGCGCGTCTCGACGCTCGACATCGTGCGCGACCCGCTGCTGGCGCGCGGCGCTCCGGCGGAGACCGCAACCGCGAAGGCGAAGGCCATGCTCGCCCGCCTCAACTTGCCGGAGCGGCTGTGGAACCTCGCGCCCGCCACCTTCTCGGGCGGCGAGCAGCAGCGCGTCAACATCGCCCGCTCCTTCGTCGATCCCTCGGCGATCATGCTGATCGACGAGCCGACCGCCTCGCTCGACGCCAATAATCGCGACGTCGTCGTCCAGCTCATCTCGGAGGCGCGCGCCGCCGGCTCCGCCATCGTCGGCATTTTCCACGACGAGGCGGTTCGCGAACGCGTCGCGACGCGCTATCTCGACATCACCGCTTTCCGGAAGGCCTGACGATGCAAACCGTTCTCACCAACGCCAAACTCATTCTCGAGAACGAGGTCGTCACCGGCACCATCGCCTTCGACGCGAACGGCATCGTATCGGTCGATCAGGGCGGGTCATCCCTGCCCGGCGCCATCGACGTGGGCGGCGACTATGTCGCGCCCGGCCTCGTCGAGATGCACACTGACAACATGGAAAAGCACTTCATGCCGCGCCCCAAGGTCTTCTGGCCGAACGGGCTGGCGGCGGCGCTCGTCCATGACGCGCAGATGGCCGCGGCCGGCGTCACCACCGTCTACGACGCCGTCTGCGCCGGCACGCCCTTCTCGGCCAAGGACTACCGCAAGGACATCTTCGCCGACGTGATGAAGGCGCTCGCCGAAGGCAAGCGCGAGAACGTCTTCCGCATCGACCACCGCATCCACATGCGCTGCGAGCTGACGAGCCCGGACCTGATCAAGGACATCGAGCCCTATCAGGACGACGAACTCGTCCAGCTTGTCTCGTTGATGGATCACACGCCGGGCCAGCGCCAATGGCGCAACATCGAGCATCTGCGGACCTATGCGATGGGCAACGGCAAGACGCAGGAAGAGTTCGAGGAGGACGTGGTGATGCGCCAGCAGGAAGGCGCCACCAACGTCTCGAAGAACTGGTCGGCGGTCGTCGACGTCTTCCGTTCGCGCGGCATCCCGCTCGCGACCCATGACGACACCACGCCCGAGCATGTCGCAGATGGCATCGCGTCGGGCGCCGTGATCTCCGAATTCCCGACCACGATCGAAGCGGCCGGAGCCGCCAAGAAGCATGGCCTCGCGACTGTCGCGGGCGCGCCCAACGTCGTGCGCGGCGGCTCGCATTCCGGCGGCGTCTCGGTCTCGGAACTGGCCGAGAAGGGCCTGCTCGATGGGCTCTCCTCGGACTACGTTCCGGCGAGCCTGCTGCAGGCCGTCGTCAAGCTCAATGCCGGCCACGGCATCGCGCTGCCCGAGGCGATGGGCATGGTGACCTGGAAGGTGGCCGACATCCTCGGCCTCAAGGATCGCGGCCATCTCAAATCCGGCCTGCGCGCCGACCTGCTGCGCTTCAAGGTGCTCGGCGCCACGCCGGTCATCAGCGCCGTCTGGTCGAAAGGCGAGCGCGCGTTTTGAGCAAGCCGCGCTACGCCGTCTATTACGCTCCCGCCGCCGAAAGCCCCCTCTGGCGCTTCGGCAGCGCGACGCTCGGCTATGATGCGCTCACCGGCGAGGATCTGTCCTTCGCCGTTCCACCCGGCTGCGATCCGGCTCAATGGCCGGCTCTCACCGAGGAGCCGCGCCGCTACGGCTTCCACGCCACGCTGAAGGCGCCCTTCGAACTCGCCCATGGGCGCAGCGAAGAGCAGCTGCGCGCCTTCGCCCGGAACTACGCCGCAGGCCGGGAGGGCGTGACGCTGGCGGGGCTGAGCGTCACGGCGCTCGGCTCCTTCGTGGCGCTGACGCCGTCGGAGCCTAGCGAGGAGCTGCAACGCTTCGCCTTCACGCTCGTGCAGGCCTTCGAGCCGTTCCGCGCGCCGCTGGAGGAAGCGGACCGGGCGCGACGCCTCAAGAGCCCGCTCACCCCCGCGCAGCACGCCTATCTCGAAGCCTATGGCTATCCATATGTGGGCGACGCCTTCCGCTTCCACATGACGCTGACCGGCTCCTTGCCGGGCGAGCACGCGGCACCGGTCAAGCAGGGGCTGGAAGCGGCCTATGCGGAGGCCCTCCCGACCGGATCGGTCAAACTCGACCGTTTCGCCCTGTTCAAGCAGGACGGCCGCGCCGGCCGCTTCCGCCTGCTCGATTCATATCCCTTCGGCTAAAATGCCCCGCGTTGCCGGCGTTCCACCGTCATTCCGGGGCAGGCCGCAGGCCTGAGCCCGGAACCCATGAACACCGGACAGAGATCAGGAAGCGGCTGCACCGACAGCATTCGGATGGTCGAAAGACGCGTTCACGGGTACCGGGCCCATCGCCGCGCGATGCCCCAGAATGACGGCCAGCTTCGATCGCCGGATCGCCTACCGACCGAGCCCGCGCAGCACGGCGAGCAGCTCTCCGGCGGCCTCGGCAATGCTGCGATCGTTCATGATCGTGACGATCTCGGCGCTTTCAGCCGTCAGCGGAGCCTCGCGCTTCAGGCGCGCCGCGATATCCGCCTCGCTCTCGCGCCCGCGCGCCGCGAGCCGCTGCGCCAGCACCGGCACCGGGGCGGTGATGTTGAGCACCACCACACGCTCGGCCAGCCGCTCGGCCGCCGCGATGACGGCGCGGGAAATATTGACGATCACCACCGCGCCCTCGGCGATGCCGGCGAGCTCGGCCGCGGGGATACCGTAGCTCAGACCATGCGCCCGCCAGCTCAAGGCAAGATCGCCCTTCACTTCGGCCTCGCGGAAAGCGGCCTCGTCGCAGGAATCGTGATCCTCGGCGCCGGCCATGGCAGGGCGGGTGATCAGCCGGCGGGCGAAGCGGAAGCGCGGATCGCCGGCGAGCCCGGCCCGGCCCGCATCCATCAACGTGTCCTTCCCCGCACCGGAAGGCCCGACCACGAGGACAAGCGCGCCCGCTGCTGAAACGGGGGCCGCAAGATCAGGAGACTGTAAGGACATGGCTGCGAAGAAGCTGGGACTCGAAGCGGTGATCGACCCGACCGCTCAGGTGAGGCAGGCGACGCTCGGGCGCTACACCGAGATCGGCGCGCGCACGAGTTTCGTCGAGTCGACGATGGGTGATTACTCCTATGTCGTGAACGACGCGAATGTCATTTACACGACGATCGGAAAATTCTGCTCGATCGCGGCGATGACCCGGATCAATCCCGGCAACCATCCGATGCACCGGGCGAGCCAGTCGCATTTCACCTATCGCGCCTCCGCCTATTTCGACGATGCTGAGGACGATGCCGCCTTCTTCGACTGGCGCCGGGCGCATGCGGTGACGATCGGCCACGATGTCTGGATCGGCCATGGTGCGATCGTGCTCGCCGGACGCAACATCGGCACCGGCGCGGTGATCGCGGGCGGCGCCGTCGTCACCAAGGACGTCGCCCCCTACACAATCGTCGCCGGCAATCCGGCCCGGCCGGTCAGGCGGCGCTTTTCCGAGGAGACCGCCGAGCGGCTGCAGGCGCTTGGCTGGTGGGACTGGGACCATGCGCAGCTGCGCGCGGGGCTGGACGATTTCCGTCATCTGCCGGTGGAGGCGTTCCTCGACAAATACGAGGCGCTGAAGGGCGAGGCCTGAGGCGGTCGGCCGCAGCAGATCGATCCAGATCGGCCCCCCTCCTCACCGGCCGTTAACCCGTGATCGGCGAGAGAGGGCAGCGGGCTCGAACAGTCGCGGGCCCAAAAGGAATTACCGTCTCATGTCCGCACCGGATCATCTCGCCAAGCGCCTGGCCTTCCTCGGCCTCGACACCGCAGCGAACAGCCATATCCGTGACGTCCACGAGACCCTCAGCGCCGCCATTCCGGGCGCGCTCGACGCTTTCTACGATCAGGTGCGCGCCTTTCCGGAAACCCGCGGCTTCTTCGGCAGCGACGAGCATATCGAGGCCGCCAAGCAGCGGCAGGTTCAGCACTGGGGCGGGATCGCGACCGGGAAGTTCGACGAGAACTATGTCAATGCCGTGACCCGCATCGGCAAGGTCCATGCCCGCATCGGGCTTGAGCCGCGCTGGTATATCGGCGGTTATGCACTGATCCTCGAGCAACTGCTCGGCGCCGTCCTGCAGGCGCGCTGGCCGAAGAACGCGCTCGGCAGGCGCATGTCCGGCGCCGACGAGCGCGCGGCCGAGATCGGCGCCGTCGTCAAGGCCGCCATGCTCGACATGGACTATGCCATCACCGTCTATCTCGAGGCCTCTGAAGCGGCTCGCCTCAAGGTGGAGGCCGAGGCGCACGCTGCCGAGCAGGCGAAGGCGGCCGAGCGCGATCAGGCGATCGCCTGCGTCAGCAAGAGCATGGCCGCACTGGCCGAGGGCGACCTGACCCATCGCATGAGCAACGAGATTCCGGCCGAATACGCTGAGATCCGCGAGCATTTCAATGCGGCGATGGCGCGGCTTCAGGAGATGGCTGCAACGATCAAGACGACTTCGACCGCGATCGCCGCCTCCTCGCAGGAAATCAACAGCGGCGCGCAGGACCTGTCCATGCGCACCGAGCAGCAGGCTTCGGCACTGGAAGAGAGCGCCGCGACGACTGAGCAGCTCGCGGCCTCGGTCAAGACATCCTCGCAGGCCTCGCGCGAATCCGTCGCGCTGGCGGACGAGGCAGCCAATGTCGCCCGCACCGGCGGCAACATCGTCAGGGACGCTGTCGACGCGATGGCCCGGATCGAGGGGGCTTCGAAGCGAATCTCCGAGATCACCGACGTGATCGACGGCATTGCCTTCCAGACCAACCTGCTGGCGCTCAACGCCGCCGTCGAGGCCGCGCGCGCCGGCGAGGCCGGCCGCGGCTTCGCCGTGGTTGCGGCCGAGGTGAGGGCGCTGGCCCAACGCTCGGCCGACGCCGCCAAGGACATCACCGGCCTGATCGCCTCCTCCGACGTCGAAGTCGCCGAGGGCGTCAAGCTCGTCAGGCAGGCCGGCGAGACGCTCAGCCGGATCGTGGCCGCCTCCGCAAAAGTGTCGAGCACGGTCGAGGAGATCGCGTCGGCCGCCGGCGAGCAGGCCAACGGCATCGACGAGATGAGCCAGACCGTCAGCCACATGGACGAGATCACGCAGCAGAACGCGGCGCTAGCCGAACAGAGCGCGGCCTCGGCGCGTACGCTGCTCGACCAGATCGACCACCTCAACCGGCTCGTCGCCGCCTTCCGGACGGAGCCGACCGCTGAAACCTCGGCCCGCCGCCGCACGGCGTGAACGAGCGGCTTCGGATCAGACTGGCCAGCGACAAATTCCCGCCGTCATCCCGGGCTTGACCCGGGATCCATGCCGGAGCGTTGTCGATTCAGGTTCGGGCATGGATCCCGGCTCTGCGCCTCGCTGCGGCCGGGATGACCCAGGTCACCCGGGAAGCACCGATATGCGTCAACCCGCCAAGCGCCAGACCGAGCTGCGCTTGATCTCGGCGTCCTCCAATGCGCGCGTCACCGGCACCTGGTAGGTCGCAACCGCCTCCAGCCGTCCCTTCGGCAGATAGCTGCGGCCGGGATCGCCGATCAGCACGGTCGCGCCGCGGGCAGATAGGGCGGAGAGCCAGGCGATGACGCGCTCGGCCATGTCGCGCTCGTAGCAGACGTCCCCGGCACAGACGACCTGCCAGCCCTCGTCGCGGCCGATGAGATCGTCGGCCCGCGCCGTCACGGCGACGTCGTTGGCTGCGGCGTTGATGCCGATCGCAGCAACCGCGAAGGCATCGATATCGCAGGCCTCGACCCGCGCGGCGCCCGACTTTGCGGCAGCGATCGCCACCAGCCCGGAGCCGGAGGCGAAATCGAGGACATGCCGGCCCGCCACGATCTGCGGATTGTCCAGCAGATAGCGCGCCAGCGCCTGCCCGCCGGCCCAGGCGAAAGCCCAGAAGGGCGGCGGCAGACCGATGACGGCAAGCTCCTCCTCGGTCTTCTGCCAGAGTTCGGTCGCCTCCTCGGCGACATGCAGGGAAATCTCCACGGCGTGCGGAACAGGGAGCAACCGCGTATGCGCGCGGATGAAGCCCTCGCGGTCGAGAGCCGACGCCGCCTCGCTCACGCGACCTTCTCCGTCGCAGGCGCGGCCAGCAGCCCCTGATACAGCGCCTTCACAGCGTTCATCACATCGCGCTCGGTATGGCCGTCGAGCAAGCGGGCGCGGGCATTCGCGCCCATCCGCTCCGCGAGACCGGGCGCGCGGGCGAATACGGCGAGCGCCTTGGCCAGCGCCGCCGCATCGTCGGCCGGCACGACCATGCCATCCTGTCCCTCGCGCACGAAGCTACGGCAGCCCGGCACATCGGTCGTCAGGATCGGCCGGCCGCAGGCGGCCGCCTCCAGGATCGTGCGCGGCAGGCCTTCGCCGCCACGCGATGGCAGGATGCAGAGATGATGCGCCTTCCAGACCGCCTCGACATCCCGGGTCGGTCCCGCCCAGTTTATGCCGGGTCGCGCTGCCCACTCCTTTAAGGTCGCCTCGGGGATCGCCTTAGGATTGGACGGATCGGGCGCGCCGTGGATGGTGAGCTCAACCCTGGCCCCCTCGGCACGGGCGAGCCTGACCGCCTCGACCGCGAGATCGACGCCCTTGGACCAGAGCATGCGCGCGACGAGCGCGACCTTGAGCGGCGGCGCCGGCGGCATCGGCGACGGCATCAGCATCAGCGGATCGACCCCGGCCCCGCCGACGATCGCGACCTTGCCTGCGTCCTGGGGGTCCAAGCCCAGCGTGACCGGATCATCCGGGTTCTCGAAGAGGAAGCGCACCTGCGGGCCGTCGATCGCCCCGCGCAGCCAGGCGATCGCAGCGAAGCGGGCTGCGGCGGCCAGAGCCCCCTGCCTGGCGCCGATGAAACCGAGGCCGGTCAGCGCATAGACCCGCCGGTCGATACCGGCGAGCTTGCCGGCGAGGCCGGCGAGCGCGATCGGCTTCAGCGCAATGCAATGCAGGATATCGGGCTTCTCAGCCGCGATCAGCCGTCTCAGCGCGGCGACCTGCTTGACCAGCGCGCGCGGATCGAGGCTGCGCCGCTCTGCCTCCAACGCGACCAGCCGCGCACCCGTCGCCTCGATGGCGCGCCGATGGTTGCGCTCGCGCGCGATGACGGCAACGTCGAGGCCAAGTTCGCGCGCCGCCCGCGCCATCGGCAGGAAATGCGAGGCGAAGAACCAGTCCTCGGTGGCGACGAAGAGAAGTTTCGGGCGTGGCATCGCGCCATCAGGCCGATGCGGGGGCGCAGGTCAAGAGCGCCGATAGCTCAGAGTCCTTTCGGACACTTCCGAGCCCTCCTCCTGAGGAGCAAGCGAAGCTTGCGTCTCGAAGGATGCTCCAGATGGTTCCGGAACCTCCTGGACCATCCTTCGAGACGCAGCCTCCGGCTGCTCCTCAGGATGAGGGCTGGAGGATAAGGGAGGCTTCTGCGAAAGAACCGATCAGGGCCGTGCCGTCGCGACCGGCAGAACGCGCGCCAGCGCCGCCGCAGGATCGATCCGCCCGGCGCCGAAGACAGGGTCGCGCCCCTTCGAGCCGAGATCGGTCGCGCTCTCGGCGATGATGCGGCGGGCGCTGTCGGGATCGAGCTCAGGCTGCTTCTCCAGCAGCAGCGCGACGAGCCCGGAGACATGGGCGGCCGCGATCGAGGTGCCGGAGGTGAAGGCATAGCGCCCTCCCGGCTCAGCCGTCAGCACATCGACGCCCGGCGCGGCGATGGCGACGTAAGCACCGCGATTGGCATCGATGAAGACCTTGTCGTCGGCATCGGTCGCCGTCACGGCGATGACGCTGGGGTCGGCGCCGGGGTAGAGCGGTGCCGAGCGGATGCCGCCATTGCCGGCGGCCGCCACCGCAATGACGCCGCGCTCCTTTGCGCCGGCCAGCGCCTTTGACAGCAGGCGATCCTGCGGCCCGGCGAAGCTGAGATTGACCACCTTCGCCCGCTGCTGAACCACCCATTCCAGCGCCGTCAGGATCTGGAAGGACTTGCCATTGGCCGAGCTCGCCTGCGGGCCGCCGAAGGCGCGGGCGACGATCAACCGGGCGGCCGGCGCGATGCCCTGCAATTCGCCATGCGCGACGATGGCCGTCGCCATGGAGGTGCCGTGCGCGTGCGGGGTCGCCAGCCCGTCGACGGCGTCGAGATAGGCGAGGACCGAGCCGCTGATCTCGGGATGCTCCATGTCCACGCCGGAATCGATCATGCCGACGCGAATGCCGCGCCCAAGCGCGAGCTTGCGGGCTTCGCCGAGACGCAGCTTGTCGACGACATATTGCGGCGGCAGCACGCGCCGGACGGCCGCCGTCCCGCGCGCCGCCGTCGCGGGCTCCCCAAGCCGCAGGCTGGGGGCCGGCAGCCCGCTTGCCTCGGAAGACGCCGTCGTCGGCGCAGCCGAAGCGTTCGAGGCGCCCGGCCCGGGCGGCGTGCCCTGCTGCAGATCGAAGAGGAAGTTCGGCTGGGCGCCGGCGATGCTGCTGTCGTCACCCATCTGGGTCAGCACGGCCCGCAGGTCGCGGCCGGCCTCCAGCCTGGCGCGGACGATGGTGACGTTGGCCAGTTCGAAGCGCTGGCGGGCGATTAGGGTCGCGCCATAGCGACGCAGCACGATATCGGCCTCGGCGTTTGGCGCCAGCTCGAACAGCACCTCGTCCGGGACGAAACGGGTCTCGTCCGGCGCCGGCACGATGGCGCGCTGCTGGCGCTGCATCCAAGACCCCGGCGGCACGCGCATCGAACGGTTGGCCCCGTTGGCGGCGGGCTGCTGGGGCCCGGCCGCGGGAGCCTGGGCACGAGCGGCGGCAGGAACAAGCGCCGTCGCCCATATGAGCAATGCAGCGCCCGCGAGGCACCGCATCAGCGCTGTCCCGCTTGTGAAGCCGGATCGCAGCATGGCCTGGCCCTCCCGCCGCAGAACATCATGCCATGGCGCCGACGAGCGGCGCCTCAAAAGGATCGCTCAGGGCGCGGGCGCGACGAAGCTGACGATGGCGCTCTCGCTCTTCATCCGCGTCGCGATCGCATCGACCTGGGCTGATGACAGCGAGGCATCGCCGACACGCACCTTGAAGAAGCCGTTCGCGCGCGGTCCGTCAACGACCGAGGCATCGAAGCGCTTGAAGAAAGCGGCGATCTCGCCGGCTTTCGCCTCCGGAGCGAAACTCAATAGGACGTAGCGCTCCGAAGCCCGCGAGCCCGGCGCCGAAGCCGTCTGGAAGCCGGCGCCCCCGTCCCGCAGCGCGAGCCCGGTAATGGCGACGCCCTGCAGCGCGATCAGCGCGATGGCGGCCGCGCTGGCATAGGCGAGCCGGCGCGGCGGCTGCGACGCGAGCAGGCCGCCGAGCCAGCCCAGGAAGCCGCGGCCCATGCTGTCGGTCGCCCGGGTCAGCAGCGGCGCCTGATGGGGAGCCGTGTCGATCTCGGCCATCAGCTTTTCGAGGGCACGATGCGACGGGGCGCCGAGGCTCTCGTTGAGCAGAACCGTCTCGGCCATGTCGTCGCGGATGATGTCGAGCCGGGCGGCGAGCTCGGCGTCGCCGGCGAGCGCGGCTTCGACGCGGCGCTTGTCGGCGTCCGAGATGCGGCCATTGGCATAGAAGGGCAGCAGCTCCTCGAGCTCGCGGCGCTTCGGATCGCTTGCGATGCTGTCGGTCATCACGCCACTCCTCCGGCGGCCTGGCCGCGCTTCATAACACGCAACGCCTCAAGGCCAGCCACGGTCGATACCGGCAGCCTTGAGCATCTCGCCCAGCTTCTTGCGGGCATGGAAAAGCCGGGTCTTGACGGTGTTTTCGGGAATGCCGACGATCCGCGCGACCTCCTCGACGGAGGTCTCGTGGTAATAGACGAGGTCGACGACCTCGCGGTGCTCGGCAGAAAGGCGTTCGAGGCAAGCGCGGATCGCAAGGCCCTTGTCCTGCTTCTGGAGCACGATCTCGGGGCCGTCGGATTCATCCTCGATGCTGCCGGCGTAATCCTCGTCCAGCTCGGCGTCGCGGCGCTTGCGCAGGAGCGACCACGCCTTGTTCCGGGCGATGGCGAGCAGCCAGGTCGAGACCGAGGCGCGCGCCTCGAAGCGATCCGCCTGTCGCCAGAGATCCATGAACACGTCACTGATCACATCCTCGGCAAGCGTCTCGTCGCGGACGAGCCGCAGTACGAAACGGTAGACCCGCACCTGATGCCGTGAGAACAGCACCTTCATCGCGAGCCGGTCGCCCGAGGCGATCCGTTTGACGAGATCCTCGTCCGATTCCGTATGCATTGCCCCTCGAAGGCCAGGCATCCCGGCTCGCACCCATTCGTCGCGGCGAGCAGGGAAAAGGTTCAACCCAGGCGCACATTAATCTGCACGAGCGGATTTGCCGATAGGTCATCAGGGGAAGAACGAGCTTTTTTGCCCGTAAACCAGCCATTTCAAGACTGTCGAAGCGCCGTCGCGGCCAGGCGGACATGAAAAGGGGCGCCCGCGGCGCCCCAGATCGCATTGATGACATGCGCGAATTCTTGGCGCTCGGCTGGCATCAGCCGAGCGGAAAGTGCGCTAGCGGCGCTTGCCGGCCGTGCGCATCTGCATGTACTGGACCGCTTCGAGCAGCACCTTGCGCGGACGCTCGGCATCACGCTTAGCCTGCTCCGCCTTGCGGGCGGCCTCGCGGGCGATCTCTTCCTGGCGCTTCTCTTCTTCGATCCGCGCGCGCTCGAGCGCCTCGAGGCGCTCCTTCTCGGCCCGGATCTTCGCCTTCTCGGTTTCGCGTTCGGCGCGAGCCTGAGCGATGGCTTCCCGCTCCTCGCGTCGCTGCACCATGACCGGGTCATCGACCTTGGGCCGTGCCTTGAAACGCTCAAGCAGCGCCTGCTTGGCTTTGGCGGAGTTGGCCTGACGGTCGGTGAAGCTGCGGTCGCTCGGATTCTTCAAGGGTGATCTTCTCTCGGGTTGTTACGGGTTAATTATCGGCCCGCGCGGGCGCCTTAAGCCAGATCGAGCCGAATTGGTATCGAAATCAACGCGCGGCACCCCCGCTTCCAACGCGGAGCGGACGATTTTTCGGGCGTGGCGCCGCGATCAGACCTTCCTGGCGCGCCTGCTTGAGCGCCGCCTTGCGGGCCCGCCGCACGGCGGTGGCCCTTTCGCGGATGCGGCGCTCCGAGGGTTTCTCATAGGCCGTGTGCCGCTTCACTTCGCGCATGAGACCTTCGCGCTGAAGTTTCCGCTTCAGCACGCGCAAGGCCTGGTCGATGTTGTTGTCGCGAACAAGAACCTGCATCGCAGCTCCTTTCTGCGTTGATCGATCGCCACGCCCCGGTCGGAGCGTGAACCGGCGATCCATCCCATCGGTGAAGCATCCGATCCGCCCGAGACGTAAAGTCCACGGCTCTGTCAGACGCTCCGCTGCCTTCCTGCGCGACCGCAAGACGGGTCCTGTCGTGACGCTAGGCACCACGCATATCCCCAAAGGCTCGCGGGGCGAGGCTTCGGAGCGGAACGGCGCGATCGGCAGAACGTGGATATGGGTCTGAACGGCCGTTTTTTCAACGGGATCGATTGCAGATGCACGCCGAGCACGCCGGCCCCGATGGTCCCACCGCTTTACAATCGCCCGGTTTTCCCCAACAGGCAGGGGGTCGCTGCAACAGATCGTGTGTCCCGTGAAGACGCCTTCGCTTTCCGATTTCCGCCGCATCGTCGTGAAGGTCGGCTCCAGCCTGCTGGTCGACCGGGCCCGCAGCCGCCTGCGCCATGCCTGGCTCGCCGCCCTCGCCGAGGATCTCGCCGAGTTGCACCAGCGCGGAGCCGACGTGCTCGTCGTCTCCTCCGGCGCGATCGCGCTCGGGCGCACCGTGCTCAACCTGCCTTCGGGCCCGCTGCGGCTGGAAGAGAGCCAGGCCGCCGCCGCCGTCGGACAGATCGCGCTCGCCCGCAACTGGGCCGAGGCGCTGGCCGCCCACGGCCTTACCGCCGGGCAGATCCTGCTGACTCTGGCCGATACCGAACAGCGACGCCGTTATCTTAACGCGCGCGCGACGCTCGGGCGCCTGCTCGACCTGCGCGCCATCCCCGTCATCAACGAGAACGACACCGTCGCCACCACCGAGATCCGCTATGGCGATAACGACCGGCTCGCCGCCCGCGTCGCAACCATGGCCGGCGCCGACCTTCTGGTGCTGTTCTCCGATATCGACGGGCTCTATACGGCCCCGCCGAACAAGGACCCGAGCGCGCGGCATATCCCCGTGGTCGAGCGCATCACACCGGAGATCGACGCCATGGCCGGCGGCGCGGCCTCAGAGCTGTCACGCGGCGGCATGCGCACCAAGATCGAGGCCGGCAAGATCGCCGCTGCAGGCGGCACCCACATGCTGATCGCCGACGGGCGAGCCAAGAATCCGCTGGCGAGCGTGGCCGCCGGCGGGCGCTGCACCTGGTTCCTCTCCGCCTCGACACCCGCGACCGCGCGCAAGACCTGGATCGCCGGCACGCTGGAGCCGCGCGGCACGCTGCATGTCGATGCCGGCGCGGCACGCGCTCTGCGCGGCGGTGCCAGCCTGCTGCCGGTCGGCGTTGCCCGCATCGAAGGCGAGTTCGCGCGCGGCGATGCGGTGCTGATCCGCGACCCCGACGGACAACTGCTCGGGCGCGGCCTCGTCGCCTATGATGCGGCCGAGGCCGCGCTCGTGCTCGGCAAGGCCTCGCGGGACATCGAGAGCGCGCTCGGCTACCCCGGACGCGCCGAGATGATCCACCGGGACGACATGGCGCTCGGGCTAGGCTAAGCTTTCTTCCGGGCCGGCTTTTGCCGGCGGGGTTTTTGGGCTGGGTGAGATGACGGGCGACAGCGCATTGCGCATCATCGCGACGAACGAGACCGGCGATGTCCGGCTCGTGATGCAGCAGGTCGGCCGGCGCGCCCGCGCCGCCGCACGCAAGGTCGCGCTCAGCCCCACCGAGCAGCGCAACGCCGCCCTCATCGCCATGGCCGATGCGCTGCGCGCCCGCAGCGCCCGCATTCTCGCCGCCAACGCACAGGACCTCATCGACGGCAGAGCGGCGGGTCTCAGCGCCTCCTTCATGGACCGCCTCGCCCTTGACGAGAAGCGCCTCGCCGCCATTGCCGAGGCCGTCGCCGAGGTCGCCGACCTGCCCGATCCGCTCGGACGCGTACTAGCGGAATGGACGCGGCCGAACGGACTGCGCTTCGAGCGTGTCGCCACACCGCTTGGCGTCATCGCCGTGATCTTCGAGAGCCGCCCCAACGTCACAGCCGATGCCGGCGCGCTCTGCCTGAAGAGCGGCAATGCCGCGATCCTGCGCGCGGGCTCGGATTCCTTCCGCTCCTCGACCGAGATCGCCGCCGCGATGCGCGAGGGGCTGGAGGCCGCTGGCCTGCCGAGCGATGCCATCCAGCTCGCGCCGACGCGCGACCGCGCTGCGGTCGGTGAAATCCTTGCCGGCCTTGACGGGAACGTCGACGTGGTCGTGCCGCGCGGGGGAAAGAGCCTCGTCGCCCGCGTTCAGAGCGAGGCGCGCGTGCCGGTCTTCGCCCATCTCGACGGCAACTGCCATGTCTATGTGGACGCGAAGGCCGATCTTGCCATGGCCCGCGAGATCCTGCTCAACGCCAAACTGCGCCGCACCGGCGTCTGCGGCGCGGCCGAGACGCTGCTCGTCGACCAGGCCTGTGCGGCGACCCATCTCGCCCCGCTCGTCAGAGCGCTGCTCGATGCCGGGTGCGCCGTGCGCGGCGATGGCGCCGTGCAGGCCGTCGACCCGCGCGTGACGCCCGCCAGCGAGGAAGACTGGGCGACCGAATATCTCGACACGATCATCGCGGCGAAGGTCGTGCCGGGGCTCGATGCCGCAATCGACCATATCGAGCGCTACGGTTCGCATCATACCGACGCGATCGTCACCGCCGACGAAGCCGCCGCCGCCCGCTTCCTGGCAGAGGTCGATTCGGCCATCGTCATCCACAATGCCTCGACCCAGTTCGCCGATGGCGGTGAGTTCGGCTTCGGCGCCGAGATCGGCATCGCCACGGGCCGCATGCATGCGCGCGGCCCCGTCGGCGTGGAGCAGCTCTGCTCATTCAAGTACCGCGTCCATGGCGCGGGCCAGACGCGCCCCTGAGCCGTGCAGCACGGATGACGAGCGAGCATCTGCGCCTGCCGCCCCATGCGCCGGGCCTGTGCATCGGCCTGTTCGGCGGCAGTTTCAACCCTGCCCATGACGGCCACAGGCTGGCGAGCCTGACGGCGCTGCGGCGCCTGCAGCTCGACCGCATCTGGTGGCTGGTCACCCCAGGCAACCCGCTAAAGGACAATGCGAAGCTTCCGCCGCTCGGCGAGCGCCTGCGGCAGGCGCGCGATGTCGCCAACCATGCCCGCATCAACGTCACCGGCATCGAGGCGACGCTGCGCACCCGCTACACCGCCGACACGCTGCGCGCGCTGAAGCGACGCTGCCCGGGCGTCAACTTCGTCTGGATCATGGGCTCCGACAATCTCGCCGGCTTCCACCGCTGGGCGGAGTGGCGGACAATCGCCCGAATGATGCCGATTGCGGTGATCGACCGGCCGGGCTCGACCCACAGCGCCATGGCCTCGCCCGCCGCCAACTGGCTGTCGCGCTGGCGCATTCCGGAAAATCAGGCTGCGAGTCTGCCCCGCTCCCGGCCTCCGGCCTGGGTTTTCCTGCACGGCAAGCGCTCGACGTTATCCTCCACCATGCTGCGCCTTCAGGCCGGCCGCGATTGAATTCCGAGGCTACCCGGCTTATTTTGCCTGTGTCGCGCCGAGAGCGCGTCTGGATCGAGAGGATACGTCACTGACCCGTCAAACCCTTGGTGAGGCCGAGCCGAAGCCGCTTCCCCAGGCCGCTATCTCGGAAAATCCCTCTGCCGATAGCATCGCCCTCGCGCAACGTGTCCTCGAGGATATGAAGGCCGAGGACATCACGGTGATCGACCTCGTTGGCAAGACGTCGCTGGCCGACGCGATGATTATCGCGTCCGGCAACGTCAACCGCCACGTCGCCGCCATCTCGGATGCCCTGATCGAAGCCCTCAAGGGCTCCGGACTTCCCACGCCGAACGTCGAAGGCATGCCTGCCTGCGACTGGGTGCTGATCGATACCGGCGACATCATCATCCACGTCTTCCGACCCGAAGTGCGCCAATTCTACAATCTCGAGAAGATGTGGGGCACCGACCGGCCGAACGAACGCCTCGATAGCTGACGTCGTTCGCGGATGCGGCTCGCAGTCATCGCCGTCGGCCGGCTCAAGGATGGGCCGGAACGCGAGCTCTGCGAGCGGTATCGTGAACGCGGGGTCGCGCTCGGGCGCGGCATCGGCCTGAGCGGGCCCGACATCGTCGAGATCGCCGAAAGCCGGGGCCGGCGCCCCGAGGAGCGCAAGCGCGAAGAGGCGCAGGCGATCCTCGCCCATGTCTCCTCGGCCAAGGCGCAGTCCGGCCTCCTGATCGCGCTCGACGAACGCGGCCGCCAGCTCGGCAGCGAAGCCTTCGCCAGCCGGATTGCCGCCGCCCGCGACGCCGGAACCGGCCATGTCAGCCTGATCATCGGCGGCGCCGACGGCTTGAGCGAGGAGATTCGCGACAAGGCCGACGTAACGCTCGCCTTCGGCGCGCTGACCATCCCTCACCAGATCGTCCGGGCGCTCGTGCTGGAACAGCTCTATCGGGCGATGACGATCATCGCCGGGCACCCCTATCATCGCGCATGACCTTCGCCGCGCCGCTGATTCGCTCCGGGCTGCGCCTTCTGAGCCTCGCCGCTCTGCTGGCAGCTCCGCTCGTTGCGCCGGCCTTCGCTCAGACGAGCACGCCCGATCCCGAGGCCCTGTCGCGCGAGGCGATGCAGAAGCTCGTCGAGAAACAGGCCCGTGAAGCCGAGCTCAAGGCGATCGAGCAACGCCTCGCCGGAAACGCCGACGCCCGCGCCAGGCTTGAAAAAGAAATCGCCGCGATCCGCGCCGACCGTGCCGCGCTCAACAACGCCCTGCTCGACGCCACCGCGAAGACGCAGGCCGGCGAGGAACGGCTGGGTGCGCTGGAGAAGCGCCTCGCGCTGCTGCAATCCAGCGAAACGGCTATCCGCCGCTCCCTCGACGGCCGGCGCGGTCTGATCGCAGAAGTGCTCGCCGCCTTGCAGCGCATCGGCCGGGCCCCTCCGCCTGCAGTGCTCGTGCGGCCGGAGGATATCCTCGAAGCCGTGCGCGCCTCGATGCTGCTCGGCGCCGTCGTGCCCGATCTGCGCCAGGAGATCGAAATCCTCGCCACGGATCTCGGCGAGTTGGTGCGGCTGCGCGACAACATCGCCGCCGAGAAGCTCAAGATCGGCACGGAGATGGAGCAGCTCGCAGGCGAACGGCAGCGGCTGGCGTCGCTGATCGATGCCAGGCGCGCGCGCGAAGCCAGCGCCGCTAAGGATGTCGAAGTCCAGCGGGCGCTCGGCAACGAGCTCGCCGGCCAGGCCCGCTCGATGCGCGACTTCGTCGAGAAGATCGAGAAGGAGATCTCCGTCGCCAACAGGGCGGCGGAGGCGGCCCGCCAGGCCATCGAGCAGGAAACGCGCGAGCAGCGCGAGCGCATGACGGCGCTCGCCTTCAAGGACCCGGCGCGCCTCGCCCCCAAGATCGCCTTCGCCGACGCCAAGGGCCTGCTCTCGCTGCCTGTCGCGGGATCACGATTGCGTGGTTTTGGCGATGCCGACGGCGCCGGCGGCACAATCCGCGGAATTTCACTGGAAACCCGGCCCAACGCCCTAGTTTCGGCGCCTTCTGACGGTTGGGTTGTTTACGCGGGGCCGTTTCGTTCGTTCGGGCAACTCTTGATCCTGAACGCAGGGGGTGGATACTACATCTTGCTTGCCGGCATGCAGCGGATCGATGTCGCGCTCAATCAGTTCGTCCTGGCGGGGGAACCGGTTGCGACGATGGGCGAAACATCGGAAGCTGCCGCGACGACAGTAGGAGTAGGAACCGGGCAGCCGGTCCTCTATATCGAATTCAGAAAAGACGGTGTTTCGGTCGACCCGACTCCGTGGTGGACGAAATCGCAAGGCGAAAAGGTTCGCGGATGATGCGCAAGGTTTCCCTCGTTCTCGCCGGCGCCATCATGGGCGCGGGCCTGACCGGACTCGCCACTCAGACCAGGCTGCTCAGCTCGACCAGCGCTGTCGCCGCTTCGGCCGAGGTCTATCGCAGCCTGAACCTCTTTGGTGACATCTTTGAGAAGATTCGCACCGATTACGTCGACAAGCCCGACGAGCAGAAGCTGATCGAGGCCGCCATCAACGGCATGGTCTCCTCGCTCGACCCGCATTCGTCCTATCTCGACGCCAAGGCGTTCCGCGATATGGACACCGACATGCGCGGCCAGTTCGGCGGACTCGGCATAGAGGTGACGATGGAGGACGGCGTCCTCAAGGTCGCCAAGCCGATCAAGGACACGCCCGCCTCCAAGGCCGGCATCCTCGCCAACGACATCATCCGCCAGATCGACGGCACCGAGGTGAAGGGCCTGTCCCTGACCCAGGCGGTCGAGAAGATGCGCGGGCTGATCAACACCCAGGTCACGCTCAAGATCGAACGGCCGGGCAAGACCGACCCGCTCGAATTCACCCTGACCCGCTCGACCATCGTCGTGCCCGCGGTCGAGGAGCGTGTCGAAGGCGATATCGGCTATATCCGCATCGGTACTTTCTCCGAGCAGACATATGACGGCCTGCGCAAGGCCATCGACAAGCTCTCGAACGACATCGGCCAGGACAAGCTCAAGGGCTATGTCATCGACCTCCGCAACAATCGCGGCGGCCGCCTCGACCAGTCCGTGCTGGTCTCCGACGCCTTCCTCGAGCGCGGCAAGATCGTCTCGACCCGTGGCCGCAATGCCGAGGAGACCCAGGTCTTCAACGCCAAGTCGGGCGATCTGACAAAGGGCAAGCCGCTCGTCGTGCTGATCAACGGCTCGTCCGCCTCGGCGGCGGAGATCGTTGCCGGCGCGCTGCAGGACCACAAGCGCGCGGTCGTGATGGGCACGCGCTCCTTCGGCAAGGGCTCGGTGCAGACGGTGATCCCGCTCGGCTCGAATGGCGGCCTGCGCCTGACCACGGCGCGCTACTACACGCCGTCGGGCAACTCGATCCAGGCCAAGGGCATCACGCCGGACATCGAGGTCCAGCAGGACATCCCGCAGGAGATCAAGGACAAGCTCGTCGACAACAAGGGCGAAGCTGCGCTCAAGGGCCATCTCAAGGCCGGCGAGGGCGAGGAGCAGTCCGGCTCCGCTTCCTACGTCCCGAACGATCCGGCGAAGGACACCCAGCTGATCGCCGCCTTCAACCAGTTGCGCGGCATCAAGAAGGACACCGCCCAGATCGTCGAGAAGCCGGCGACCGAGGCCGCCCCGGCCCCGGCCCCTGCGGCGCCGACCCCCGCTGCCCCGGAAGCGCCGAAGAACTGAGCCCTGACGGGAGCCTTCGGGCTCGACGCCGGGCCGCTTAGGCGACAAGACTAGCGCGCGGGCCACTGATTCGGGCCCGCGGCGCAACTTTGAGGACGGCTGACTTTGGCCGGAACGCCGCTGACGGAGCTCAATCGGCCGCTCGGCCAGGATCGAGCCATGCCTTCCGGCAAACCGTGGGGCCGTTGGCTTGCGACTGCTGCGGCCGGCTGTGTCGGCAGCGTGATCCTCGGTCTCGTGCTTGTCGCCGCATTGCGCCGCGACCCCGATGGCGGCCAGCCGGTCGCCTATGCGGCCATCGAAAAGCGCGCCGCGCCCGTTTCCTCCGTCCCGCCGAGCTCCGATGCGGCGCTATCTGCCGCGCGCGGCCCGGCGAGCGCTGCCCAGCTCGAGAACAGCGCCGGCGTGACCGTCGTGCGCGCGGGCGAGGATGCACCGGGCGCGATCATCATCACCGTCCCGGATGAGGCGGGCGCGATCAAGCTCGCGCCGGCCCCCGACAATCGTCTGGTGGAGCGCAGCCGCTACGGCCTGCTGCCGAAGCTCGGCCCGGATGGCGCGACTCCGGCCAAGATCTATGCCCGCCCGCTCGGCCCGGAGCCTTCGGTCAAACCGGCCGGACGCATCGCCCTGCTCGTCGGCGGCCTCGGCATCAGCCAGACCGGCACGGCCGACGCCATCGCCAAGCTGCCGGGGCCGGTCTCGCTGGCCTTCGCGCCCTATGGCACCGAGCTCGAGCGCACCGTCCAACGCGCCCGTGGCGAAGGCCACGAGGTCTTCCTGCAGCTGCCGATGGAGCCGTTCGACTATCCGGACAACGATCCCGGTCCGCACACGCTGCTGACCGGCCCGAAGGCCTCGGACAATATCGACAAGCTGCACTGGTCGCTCGGCCGCTTCACCGGCTATGTCGGCATCGTCAACTTCCTCGGTGGGCGCCTCACCGCCGATGAGAATGCCCTGTCTCCGCTCCTGCGCGAGCTTGCCGGCCGTGGCCTCATGGTCATCGATGACGGCTCCTCGGCGCGCAGCCTCCTCGCCAGCTCCGCCACGCGCGCCCAGATCCCGGCCATCAAGATCGATCGGGTCGTCGACGCCGTCACTCGCCCCGATGCCATCGACAAGGAACTCGCGGCACTGGAGGCGCTGGCGCGCGATCAGGGCGTCGTCGTCGCCGCCGCCAGCGCCCTGCCGGTCTCGATCGAGCGGATCAATCGCTGGGCTCAGTCGTTGGAAGCCAAGAAGATCGCGCTCGTTCCGGTCAGCGCAGCCCGCGGCTTCCGCAATCCCAAGACCACCGGATCAGTTTCAACCGGACCACAGCGATGACCGAGAGCGCTCCCGAAGGCTACCGTCCCTGCGTCGGGCTCGCCCTCTTCAACACCGAAGGGCTGGTCTTCGTCGGCCGGCGCGCCAACAAGACCCAGCGGGAGCATGTCGCGCCGGGTCATGCCTGGCAGATGCCGCAGGGCGGCATCGACAAGGGCGAGACGCCGCTGGAGGCGGCCCGCCGCGAGCTGGCGGAGGAGACCAACGTCACATCCGTCGAATTGCTCGCCGAAGCTCCGGGTTGGCTGAGCTACGACCTGCCTGATGATATCGGCAAGGAAGCCTGGAAAGGCCGCTGGCGCGGGCAGGCGCAGAAATGGTTCGCCTTCCGCTTCCTAGGTGCCGATGACGAGATCAACATCCTGACCCCGGCCGGAGGCCACAAGGCCGAATTCGACGCCTGGCGCTGGGCGCGGCTCGACGAGACACCGGAGTTGATCATCCCGTTCAAGCAGGGCGTCTACCGCCAGGTCGTCAGGCATTTCGCGCCCTTCGCACAGGGCTGAGCCGCATCGCCGCGCTTTCCCGAATCGCAGAATCGCTCCAAGCGATCGCTACATCGCGGTTTTCCCACGCGTACGGGGCGTCCGCCTCGCTCGAAAATGCTCTCGTCGGCAGCGCTCAGCCCATCGTGTAGACGACGCGCCCGAGCCAGTAGAGCTGATAGGCGATGTGCACGGACGCCAGCGCAAGATGGACGGAGCGCCGCGCCGAGATGAAGGCCACGAGGCAAAGCAGCAGCCCGATCGGCACCTGCACGAGGTAGTCGCCGCTGAGCTGGCTCCAGCGCTCGGTGCCCTTGATCAGCGTATCGACGATATCGAGCAGGAAGGCTGTCGCCAGCAGGCCGAAGAACCAGCGCCGGCGCTTGATGAAGAAGTCCTCGTAGCCCGCATATTCGGAAATGTTGTCCGGGAAGAGCAGCGCAGCGAGCAGGTAAAGCACGACCGCATAGCCGATCAGGAAGAGATAGATTCCGAAGCTCCAGGCGGGGATACGCGAGAGGCCGAACTCCCACCACCAGAACAGCACCAGCTCCAGCAGGATCGAGCCGACCCAGAGCAAATGGAGTAGCGACAGGCGATAGCGGTCGGGATGCTGGATGAAGCTGGCGATGCCGGTCAGCATCCGGGTGATGCCGAGACCGATGACCATGCCCATGACGATGCGGACATGGGGGAAGAGCTCATGCGGCGAAATCGTCTCCATGCGATCTGCTTAGAACACCGCGCCGGAAAGGGGAATCCGCCACCCCAAAACGCGGTTTTCAAGACTGACAGCTCCCGCCAGGTCCTTTTCATCGCGCCAGCAATTCCATGCCTCGCTACGTGCCTGAATGGGGTTGCGATGCAGAGAAATTTTCGCCGGAAAACGCCCTCCGATCTCATAGTTAAAGTGATCAAGAAAATAAATAAAAGAGGTCACCCCAGAAAACTAATTGAAATCCTCTCCAAAATAAAATAGATATAACTTCATCGAGATTGCTTGGACGGCCGTTGTTATTTTCGCGCTTTGGCGCGGCTCTGATAAACTCCCCCTTTCGAAATCGTTCTGAACTCGTCGAACATTCTGTCGGCGAGCGACAGGTCTTGCCAAAAGGAGGGTTTTTCATGACCACCGGCACAGTGAAATGGTTCAATTCCACCAAGGGTTTCGGCTTCATCCAGCCCGATGACGGCAGCCAGGACGTGTTCGTGCACATCTCCGCCGTCGAGCGCGCTGGCATGCGGGACCTCCAGGAAGGCCAGAAGCTCGGATACGAAGTCGCTCGCGACAACCGTTCCGGCAAGATGGCCGCGGAACAGCTCCAGACTGCGTGATTAGGCAATCGTCGCCGTTGACCACGGATGTACTGGCACCAGCGACTTTAGCCACTCGAAAGGCCGGGCACCTGCTCGGCCTTTTTGCTTTTCAATCCAAACATGAATGGAAATCATAATGTTCGAAATTTCAAAGCAGCGCTTAACCGCCGACAATCAGTTCTTGAAGATCCAGACCCGGGCTCTCTCTCACGCGAGGATCATGTCCGAAACGGAAAAGCTAACCCAGCAGCGCGAAGACAACATGCTCAAACTGCGCGGGCTCCGTTTGGCGAAAGAGGCCAATGTCAAACAGGCCGGGCTCGCAGCACAGATCAACAAGAAGTCGCGGCGGCGTCCGGGCTTCAAATAGCTCTGGATCTCACTCGCCGATATCAGAAATCAGGCGCCCGCCGACCTGAGGGGCTCGCTGAAAGCCAGCGGAATGATTGAGGATCAGAACGGGCTCGCGCTCTGTGATCCGCCCTTCCGCGAAGGCCCGGGGATAGCCGGCGCGGTTCTCGTCCATCGTCCGGCATGGGATGAGGCGGCGCAGCGGGATACGAGGCCTCCGCGCAATTTTCAGTCGATCGAGGCGACGGGCGAGCGCGCTGGTCATGTATCGGCACTCAATGCTGCGGCGATGGCTGCCTGTCCTGAGCGCCATGCGTCGCCATCTCCGCAAAGGCACGACTGAACGGCGGCCATCGCGTCAGACCACGAAGTCGGACTAGATCAGCGGCAACCGCTGCGTCGCGCGCTTCCCTGGCGATACGATCTGCTATTCCACAAGGTAGCTTCCCGGCAAAGACAAGCGACCTGGAGAAACTGGTGAAGGACGCTCGCCTAGCTCGCGCTCGGCATCAGCTAGCCTCGGACGGCGTTGGGGCAAATGTTGGGTGTCGCGAATCAACCCCAAAATTCACGATATAATTCAATGACGTATGTAGAATCCATGGCGTCCCGGAAGGGATTCGAACCCCTGACCTACGGTTTAGGAAACCGTTGCTCTATCCTGCTGAGCTACCGGGACGCACAAAAACTCGTGTAGCATAATCGCGATGCGGGTGAAGTCCCTTCTTGCAACTGTCATGATCGCAGCGCTGCCGAACACGCCGGCCGCGGCGGCATCGGATTGCGCAGCCGCCCAGCAGATGGAAACCACGGCCGCCCGGCTGGCCGGTCTCAACGCCGCCGGCGACCCGGTCCTGAGCGATGGCAGAACGCTGCGCCTGATCGGGCTGGCGCCGCGTCAGAGCGGTGAGGAGGCTGCCCGCTTTCGCGCTGGGCTGGAACCGTTCCGCGACCGCTCGCTCGATCTCGCCGTCGTCGGCGAGCCCGACCGCTGGGGACGCTGGCCGTCGAAGCTGTTCATCCCCGCAGATCGCCCGGGCGGAGAGCCGCAGGAGCTGGCTCTGGTTCTCCGACGCGATGGTGCAGCCCTTCCGCTCGCCGAGCCGCTGGCGTCGCCCTGCCCGGTCGCGCCCGTTCAGGCAGCGTTAAGTTCCTCGCCCTCACCCTCCCGGCCAATGGCCATCGACGGTCATGATCTCGCCGCTGTAAAAGCGCAGGAAGGACGCTACGTCATGCTGGAAGGCAGGATCGCCTCTGTCGGCGAACGCTCCCAGCGGACCTATCTGAACTTCTCTCGCCGGCCTGGGGAGGCAGCTTCGATCGTCGTCTCGCGGGCCTTGTGGCGAGATTTGAAGGGCACCGGCTGGACCGCGGGCAACCTCGGCGGTAAACGCGTGCGCGCCTATGGCGTCCTGTCGGGACGCGATGGCCTCCTGCTGGAGGCGACATCCCGTGCGGCGCTGGAACTGATCGACTGAGGATATGCTGAAGCTCTGGCGGACATCGCTCTCGCGGCATTCGAAGCGGCTGGCGGCCATTATGCTGCCCGGCCTGCTGCTCGTCGGCTGCCTCGGCGACCAGAGCCCGCTCGCGCCGGCGGGCTCGGGCGACGAGATCGCTCCGCGCATCAACACGGTCCAGCGCGCTGCGGACCAGGAGCATCAGCGCCTCCTCTCGGCCTTCGGTGGCGAATATCGCGCGCCCAAGACCCGGGCGGCGCTGGACGAGGTCGTCCAGCGGCTCGCCAAGGCCGGCGAGGGCCAGATCGGCCATTACGAGATCACCATCCTGAACTCGCCGGTGGTCAATGCCTTCGCCCTGCCCAACGGCCGGCTCTATGTCACCCGCGGCTTGCTCGTGCTTGCCAACGACACCTCCGAGATCGCCTCGGTCCTGGCGCATGAAATCGCCCATGTCACCGCGCAGCACGCCGTCGAGCGCGCCGAGAAGGAGGCGGAATCGGCGCTGGTGAGCCAGGTCGTCTCGCAGGTCCTCAAGGACCCCTCCCAGGGCGCAGCGGTGAAGGCCGGCTCGAAGCTCTCGCTGGCCCGGTTCTCGCGCCAGCAGGAACTCACCGCCGACCAGATCAGCGTGCGCAACATCGCGCGGGCCGGCTACGATCCTTATGGCGCCAGCCGCTTCCTGGCGACGCTGGGCCGCAACACCGCCTTCCGCAGCAGCGGCCAGAACCAGAGCGCCGACGACAAGCGACTGGACATCCTCTCCAGCCACCCGCAGACGCCCGAGCGCATCGCCGCCGTGACCAATGCGGCCCGCCAGATCAGCGCTCCGGGCATCGGCGAGCACGATGCCAATCGCTGGCTCAACGCGATCGAGGGCCTGGCCTATGGCGACGACCCTCGCGACGGCGTGGTGCGCGGCCGGCGCTATCTCAACAGTACCCTGCGCATCGGCTTCACGGCGCCGGAAGGCTTCAGCCTGGAAGCGGCGCAGGACATGGTGATCGGCGTCAGCGCCAGCGGCTCCCAGGCGCTGCGCTTCGACTCGGTGACGCTGAAGAGTGGCCAGACCCTGGAATCCTATGTCGCAGCCGGCTGGATCGAGGGCGTCGAGACGACCGGCATCGAGAAGATCGAGATCGGCGGGCAGCCGGCCGTGATCGCCCATGGCAAGGGCACGGACTGGATGTTCCGCCTCGCCGCCGTGCAGGTGGGCGAGCGGGTCTACCGCTTCATCCTCGCCGCGCGCGGCGCGAGCGATCCCGAGCGGGCGATGCGTGCCATCGCCGAAAGCTTCCGCATCCTGACCCCGGCCGAGGCACAGGCTGTGCGGCCCATGGTCATCCGGCTGGTCGCGGCCGAGGCGGGCGACAGCATCGCCAGCATGGCCGAGCGCATGCCGGAGCAGGACCGCCCCGGCGAGCTCTTCCAGCTCCTGAACGGGCTCGACCGCAACACCGCGCTGATGCCGGGCCAGCGCTACAAGATCGTCGCGGAGTAACCGCTCCTCACAAGGCCGCGAGTTTCGGCGCTGGCCTCCTGCAAGCGGCGAATCCGCCGCTATGATCGCCGCCACAACGCCAGAGGGAGCGGGTATGGCACTCGATCGCAGGATCGTCGAACTCTACGACGAATACACCCACAAGCCGCTCGACCGGCGCGTCTTCTTCAACCGGCTCCTGGCGATCGCCGGCTCCGCCGCCGCGGCGGAAGCGGCGCTCGCCGTGCTCGAGCCGAACTACGCAAGGGCCCAACAGGTCTCGGCCGACGATGCCCGTATTACGGCATCGCGCCTCGATACCATCGTCGATGGCGTGACGCTCAAGGGCTATCTCGCCACGCCGAAGGCGCAGGCCAAGCACGGCGGCGTACTCGTGATCCACGAAAACCGTGGGCTCAATCCTCATATCGAGGACATCACCCGGCGCATGGCGCTGGAAGGCTTCACCGCGCTGGGCCTTGATTTCCTCACCCCGCTCGGCGGGACGCCTGTTGATGCCGACGCCGCCCGCGCGCTTTTCCCGCAGCTGTCCACGGACGCCGTCATCCAACAGGGCCGCGCGGCCCTGAAATACCTCGCCTCCCGCCCGGACGCGAACGGCAAGGTCGGGGCCGTCGGCTTCTGCTGGGGCGGCGGCGCGGTCAACGATCTCGCCGTCTCCGCGCCGGAGCTTGCCGCCGGTGTCGTCTTCTACGGGCGCTCGCCTGATCTCGCCAAGGTGCCGCTGATCAAGTCCCGCCTCCTGATCCAGCAGGCCGCGCGCGACAAGCGCCTTGTCCAGATGCTGCCTGATTACGAGAAGGCGCTGAAAGCCGCCGGCATTCCGTTCGAGGCCATCGTCTATCCGAATGTCGACCACGCCTTCATGAACGACACCAGCGCCGAGCGCTACGACGCCGCGACAGCCAAGCAGGCCTGGCAGCGGACGGTCGCCTTCCTCAAGGCGGGAACGGGTACGACGTGAGAGGGCCAACGTCATTCTCGGGCCGAGAGCAGCGCAGATCCGAGAATCTCGTGATGAGAAACTGCCGGAGCCTTCTCCGGCGAGAGATGCTCGGGCCGAAGCCCGAGCATGACGGGCCGATGACCCCGATCAAGCCAACAAAAAACCCGGCGGTCGCCCGCCGGGTTTCGCATCCTGGAAGGAAAAACGCCGCTCAGGCGGCCTCTTCCTGCAGATCTTCGTTGTCGTTCTCGAGATCCGCATCGGCATCGGCCGCCTCGGCCTTGCCGGCACGGCGCGGCGACTTGGCGAGCTGCCCTTCGATCTTCTTGAGCGCCTCGGTCTCGGTGACATCGTCGACCACCGCGATCTCGCGGGTCATGCGGTCGAGAGCGGCCTCATAGAGCTGACGCTCGGAGTAGGACTGCTCGGGCTGTGCCTCGGAACGGTAGAGATCGCGCACGACCTCGGCGATGGCGACGAGATCGCCCGAATTGATCTTCGCTTCGTACTCCTGCGCGCGGCGCGACCACATGGTGCGCTTGATGCGGGCGCGGCCGGTGAGCGTGGTCAGCGCCTTGCCGACGGATTCGGCGTCGGCGAGCTTGCGCAGGCCGACGCTGGCCGCCTTCGCGGTGGGGACCCGCAACGTCATCTTGTCCTTGGAGAAGCTGACCACGAAGAGTTCAAGCTTGAAGCCTGCGACTTCCTGTTCCTCGATCGCCGTGATCTGGCCGACGCCATGGGACGGGTAGACGACGTACTCCCCCGTCTTGAAACCCTGGCGCACAACAGCTTTCTTCACAGTGGACATGCCGTTACGACTCCTGACCGGCCCGCTCGACGCGAGCACGCGATGATCTGTCTCCGTCCGGCTGGCCGGAGACTTTCCGCCTGACGCGACGCTGAAAAGGCACCGCTTCACGCTCCCTAGTCGACTGTTTCATTCGCCCCGGACAAGAACGACAATTAAAATCCGGCTCTGAGGCCGGTGATCATGTCGTTCCGATCTTTTGGGGGCACCCCATTTGTGGAAATCTCGCAGGGGCATGCGGAACCAATTCGACTGCGGCTAGCTTGTAGCACAAAAAACACGCCGAATCAAAGGTAAACGCCGATGGGCGTTCCCTCGTGAAGGCATGGCAAAGCCGTGGTTAACGCAGCGCAGGGGTCGCGCGAGGGTCTAAATCAGTCGCCTTCGCCCGGCTCCGGGGAGAACATCTCGAGCTTTCCAGCCACACCGTCGAACGCCTTTGCGTCCGCCGGCGGCTCCTTCTTCTGGGTGATGTTAGGCCAGCTCGACGCATATTTCCCGTTGAGCTGCAGCCAGCTTTCGAGGCCCGGTTCGGTGTCGGGCTTGATCGCCTCGGCCGGGCATTCCGGCTCGCAGACGCCGCAGTCGATGCACTCGTCGGGATGGATGACGAGCATGTTCTCGCCTTCATAGAAGCAGTCGACCGGGCAGACCTCGACGCAATCCATGTACTTGCACTTGATGCAGTTCTCGGTGACCACATAGGTCATGGGTCGGCCCTTCCAACGCTTCTAAACAGCCCCATAAACCCTTGCCCAGCGCAGGTTTCAAGGCTGTTTTCGTGATCTTCGGCAGAACGATTTTTCATTTCGAAGGCACAGCGGAGACGATTTTCATCCCCAGCCCGATTCCGGCGCCCACATATGGCAGCGCGCGGATTTAGTCCTCGCCGTCCGCCTCCGCAAGCGGCGCATCGCCGCTGCCCCCGTCGAGCCGCTCATAGAGCTCCCGCGCCGTCTCGAAGGGGCCGCGCCGCTCGGCAAAGCCCAGGACCCTCACGACCATGGTCGCGTGCGGCAGCGCGAGGGTCAGCACCGCTCCGACCCGAATGCCCTGCGCCGGGTTCTCGGCGCGCCGCCCCTCGATTCGGACATGACCGTCCTCCACCAGGCGCACAGCAGTAGGCCGGGTCCGCGCGAAGCGCGCGAACCAGAGCCATTTGTCGAGGCGTTGGCGGTGCTCCTGCAAGCGGTCAGCGCCTCCCCGGCTCGCTCAGTTCTTGCTGCCTTCGAGCTGTGCCTTGAGGGCGGCCAGCTTGGCGAAAGGCGAATCCGGATCCGGCTCGCGATTGGCCGGGCGCGAACGCTGCGGCTGCTGGAAGCGCTCGTTGTTCCGCTCCTCTCGCCGCGGACCGCTGGGACGGCCCTCGCGCTTGAAGTCCGGCCGCGGCCCACGACCGCCCTCGGGACGCCCCTGCCGCGGCTGCTGATCGTCGCGCCGCGGACGCTCATCATTGCGGGGACGCTCATCGTGGCGCGGCCGTTCCTGGCGCTGCGGTGCCGCCCCTTCGCCCGCCGCCGCTGCCGCCGGCCGGTTCTCGGGGCGTCCGTCGCGACGCGGACCGCCGGGACGACCTTCGCGCTGCGGGCGGTCGCCGCCGCGGCGCTCGCCCTCGCGGCGCGGGCCGTCATGCCGGCCGCGCTGGCCATGCTCGGGCCGGCGGCCGCCCTGATGGCGATGCGGCCGCCAGACCTCGATGAGCTCCGGCTCTGCCGACGCGGTCTCAGCGACGGGAACTTCAGCGGCAGCAACCTCGACGGAGGCCGCTTCGACGGCCTCGGCCGCCACCGGCAGGGCAACGAGCGCGTCGGCCGAATCCGGCTCGCGCTCCTGCTCCAGCTCGGTCTCGGTCAGGATCGGCGTGTCAGCCGTCTCGACCGCCGGAACCTCGGCGGCCTGAGCCTCGACGGCAGGCGCCTCGCCGTCCGCCAGCGCATCGGCGTTCAGCGCCGCAGCCGGTTCGCCCGCACCCTCGGCCTCGGGGGAGGCTTCCGCGGCATCGCCCTCGGCCGATGCCGCTTCGGGGGCCGCTTCACCAGCCACAACCGGCTGTGCCGGCTCGGTCGCGGCCGGAGGCGGCGCCAGCGGCACCGTGATCGCGGGGCCGGGACGCTTCACCGAGACATAGCCGAGCGAGCGCAGGATCGAGGCGAAGTCCTCGCCGGCGCAGCCGACGAGCGAGGTCATGGCGCCGGTGGCGACGAAGCCGTCCTGATCGGCGGCGCCGGCGGGCGGGGTGCCATGCGTGGCGCCGGGGCGGTAGGCGATCGCCGGGCGGATCAGATCGGCGAGGCGTTCCAGAATGTCGACGCGCACAGCCCGCTCGCCGCAGACGCGGTAGCCCGCCGCGCGATAAAGCCCCTTCGGAACGGCCTTGTCGACCGGGAAGGATGTCCGGCCCGACGCCGCCAGATGGGCGATGTCGTCGAGCCCGGCCGTCTCCGGCCCGCCATGCTTCAGCGCCCAGAGCTGGGCGGCGAGCGCACGCGGCGCCGGCTTCAGCAGCGCCGGCATGTAGATGTGGAAAGCGCCGAAGCGCATGCCGAGCTGGCGCAGCGCGGCGCGGCCCTCCTGATCGAGCGCCTTCATTTCCTCGCCGACCTTGGAGCGCTCGAGCACGCCGAGCGCCTCGGCCGTCTGATAGGCGATGCCGCGGGCAATGCCGGTGACGCTCTCGGCCGCTTCGAGGATCTGGATCGCGCCGAGCAGGCGGGTGATGTGATTCTTCAGCCAGAGATTGAGGCGCGCCTCGACCTGTTCGCGCGCTCCGCCGGAGAGGTGTTCCTCCACGAGAAGGCGCAGGCGCGGCTCCAGCACCTTCTCGCCGGCGACGAGGCGCGCCACGGGCTCCCCTGTCCAGCGGACCAGCCCGTCATGCGAGAGCACAAAAGCATCATCGCCCGCCAGCACGACGCGCGCCGCCCGCGACTCGATCTCGGCGCCGAGCGCCTTCATCGCCGCCAGGTTCAGCGCCTTGACCTCGGCGCCTCCCGCCTTCGGGTCCGCCGTAAAGCGGAAGCCCTGCAGCATTCCCACGTGCTGGCCCTCGACGAGCACGTCGCCCGTCGCGGTGACCTCAGCCTCCAACATCGCATTCTCCCGCAAGCGGCGCATCAGCACGCTGGTGCGCCGATCGACAAATCGGTGGGCCAGACGCTCATGCAGAGCGTCCGACAGTTTGTCCTCTACAAGACGAGCCATGCCCTGCCAATGCTCAGGATCAGGTAACCAGTCAGGACGATTGGCAACATAGGTCCAAGTCCTGACCTGCGCGATCCTGGCGGAGAGCGTGTCGATCTCGCCATCGGTGCGGTCGAGCGAGGCGAGTTGCACCGCATACCAGTCGGCGTCGAGCCGACCATGGCGCATCAGCCTGAGATACAGCGTGGTCGCAAGATCGGCATGCTGCATCGGCGAGATCTTGCGGTAATCGGGCAGGCCGCAGACCTCCCAGAGCCGCTCGACCGCAGCACGCCCATGCGCCAGCGACGCGACATCCGGGTCTCTCGCCAACACCTCGAGCGTCGTCATGTCCTCGGCGATCAGCGCCCGGGTCAGGCCGGGTTCCGAGGGCTGGATATTGAGCGTATCGAGGAGGCCGGCGATCGAGCGCAGGTCGAGGTCGGAATTGCGCCACTGCATCTGGCGCACCGGCTCGAAGCGGTGATTCTCGATCGCCTCGACCAATTCCGCGTCGAAGGGCGGGCAGCGCCCGCTGGTGCCGAAGGTGCCGTCTCGCAAATGCCGCCCCGCGCGGCCTGCGACCTGACCGAACTCGGCCGGGTTGAGCTTGCGGTAGTGATGCCCGTCGAATTTCCGGTCGGCTGCAAAGGCGATGTGATTGACGTCGAGGTTGAGCCCCATGCCGATCGCATCGGTGGCGACGAGGTAGTCGACATCGCCGGACTGATAGATATCGACCTGCGCGTTGCGGGTGCGCGGCGAGAGTGCGCCGAGCACGACGGCCGCCCCGCCCTTCTGCCGGCGGATCAGCTCGGCGATCGCGTAGACCTCCTCGACCGAGAAGGCGACGATGGCCGAGCGCGGCGGCAGCCGGGTGATCTTGCGGTCACCGGCGAAGGTCAGGCTGGAGAGGCGCGGGCGCGTGACGACGTTGACGCCGGGGATGAGCTGCTCGATCAGCGGGCGCATGGTCGCCGCGCCGATCAGCATGGTCTCGGCCCGGCCGCGGCGGTTGAGCAGCCGATCGGTGAAGACATGGCCGCGATCGAGGTCGGCAGCGAGCTGGATCTCGTCGATCGCGACGAAATCGACCGCGAGGTCGCGCGGCATCGCCTCGACCGTGCAGACCCAGAAGCGCGGCCGCTCCGGCTTGATCTTCTCCTCGCCGGTGACGAGGGCGACCGCCTCGGGGCCGACCTTGTCGACCACGCGCTGGTAGACCTCGCGCGCGAGGAGGCGCAGCGGCAGGCCGATCATCCCGGTGGGATGAGCGACCATGCGCTCGATGGCCAGATGGGTCTTACCGGTATTGGTGGGGCCGAGGACCGCGGTCACGCCATGGGCGCGGGCGGCGGGCGGCAGCGAACGAAACGGAAGCAAGGCGACGGAGCCGATCATCTCGCCCGCCCATGCGGGCGGGAGCGTGGACGGGAATCAGGAACGGGTCTGGCGAGAACGCCTCTGGAACGAAGCGAGGCCGAATCGCGGACTCCGGCAGAATCGGGATTTGTTCCCCGTTCGGGGCTGCCCTCCCTTCGGCATGGGCCATCCCGGCATAGCGCGCCCTCCCACAGAACCGCCGTGGCGGCGCAAAAGGCCGCTCGGCACGATGCCTATTTAAACCCTTCCGCTCCTGAAACGAGGGGCAATCGACATTTAAGGCTGCTGGCCAGCTTCAATGGCGTGCATGGTCGCACTGCCCGTGGTCGGCCAGCGCCTCGATGATCGCGCAGTCGCAGGCCGCGACACCGCCCGAGCAGGTGGTGGCGATCCGCTCCAGCTCCTTCTCCAGCGACCGCAATTTCGCAATCTTGTCCCGCACCTCTTCGAGATGCGAGACGGAGATCGCATGCGCCTCGTCGCAGGCGATACCGGGCGTGTCGGAGAGCCTGAGCAGCGTGCGGATGTTGTCGACGGCGAAGCCGAGATCGCGCGCATGCTTGATGAAGGCAAGCCGCTCGGCATGGCGCCGGCCGTAGCGGCGCTGGTTGCCCTCGGACCGCTCCGGCGGCGGCAGCAGGCCGACCTGCTCGTAGTAGCGGATCGTCTCGACCTTGACGCCGGTGCGCTCGGCGAGCGTGCCGATCGGCATTACGCGTTCGAGCTTGTCCAGTGCAGCCATGGCGCTCCCTCTGAAGCTATAGTCTCTACAGCTTTAGATAGGTTGCAGTGTGCCCGTGGCAAGAGCACTTGGCGCGAAACGAACCGCATCATCACTAGCGGGCGCAGCGAAGCGCAGACTGGAGAATCCTGGACAAGACAAGCTCCCGCAGCCTCCGCGTCAGGAGATGCTCGGGTCAAGCCCGAGCACGACGCGCGAAGACTACGCCACGCCCATCGCCAGCAGGTCGTGGACATGCACCAGCCCGACCGGCCTGTCCTGATCGTCCACCACGATCAGCGCTGTGATCCGCATGCGGTTGACCAGCTCCAGCGCCTCGACGGCAAGCGTATTGAGCCCGATGCGCCGGGGGTTCGCCGTCATGATATCGCGGGCGCGCAGCGAGCCGCCGCCGCCCATCGCCGCCTTGCGGCGCAGATCGCCGTCGGTGACGACCCCGGCAAGCCTGCCGTCCAGATCCATCACGACGGCGCAGCCGAAACTCTTGTCCGAGATCATCGCGATCACGTCCGGCAGCAGCGTGTCGAGGCCGATTAGCGGCAATTCGGCGCCGCGATGCATAATACTCTCGACGGTCTTGAGCTGCGCGCCGAGCTTGCCGCCGGGGTGGTAGACGAAAAAGTCCTGCCGCGAGAAGCCGCGGGCTTCCAGCAGCGCCACGGCGAGAGCATCGCCCAGCGCGATCTGCATGGTCGTCGAGGTCGTCGGCGCAAGCCCGTTCGGGCAGGCTTCCGCGGACTTGGGCAGCACGAGCGCGATATCGGCCTCCTTGCCGAGCGTGCTCTCGGGATTGGCGGTGATGGCGATCAGCCCGACCCGGAAGCGCCGGGTATAGCCGACGAGCGCGGCGAGTTCTGCCGCTTCCCCCGACCAGGACAGAGCGATCACAACATCCTCAGGCTGCACCATGCCGAGGTCGCCATGGCTCGCCTCGGCCGGATGGACGAAATGCGCGGGCGTGCCGGTGGAGGCCAGCGTCGCGGCGAGCTTGCGGCCGACATGGCCGGACTTGCCCATCCCTGAGACGATCACGCGCCCGCTCGCGGCCCGGATCATCGCGACGGCATCGGCAAAGGGCTGGCCAAGCCCGTCGGCGAGCGCGTCATGGAGCGCGTCGAGGCCGGCGCGCTCGGTGGCGACGGTGCGAAGGGCGGAGGCGCGGATATCGGCGATCATGGCCGGCGCTCTAGCACGGGGAGGCCCGCGATTGCCACCGCCGAGGCTCGGCAGAGATTCGTCGCCAAGCCGAACAACGCTCCCCCGGGGCCGCTCGATTTGTCGCTGATCCCTGGCGGAAACCGTGCGGGCGCTTTCCGGAAGCTGCTGAGCGCGCCCGCTTCGTTGACGGGTCCTTAACCCTGTTCGTTCTAACTCCGTTAACCATGCGCGCCCCTCCAGGGCGCGTGAGCTGTTGCCTGGAGCCTGGCGAACCCCGTGTCCGCTCGCACGACGATCCTGCTTCTGTCCGGCACCGCCCTGACCGGAATTGCGTTCGGCTGGACGACGGCCGCGGCGCAGCGGGCAACCACGCTCAGGACGGGCACGCCGATCTATATCGCGCAGCAGCCGGCCTCGACGGAGGCGCCCTTCGACCCGAGCTCGACCGAGCCCGGCGCCCGGCGCGATCCGGCCGGTCCAGCCCAGCCTCCCGGCTCGGCCGTCTCGACGCGACAGCCGTCCCGCGCCAGCCAACCCGTCCAGGCGCCGGCCCTGCGCGGCGTCACGCAACGCCAATTCCGCGCTCCCCCGCCCGCGGTGGCGACTCTGCCGCAGCCGGCACCGCCTCTCCCGCCGCCGCCCCCTCGTCGCCGCACCGCGGCGGAGGAGGACCCTTATGCCGCGCTGGGGGTGCGCATCGGCTCGGTGACGCTGCGGCCCGGTTTCACCAACTCGATCGGCTACGACACCAACCCGCAGCGCATTGCCCCGCCCGGCGTGAAGGGCTCGCCCTTCGCCCGTTACGAGGGCGATCTCGACATCCAGTCCGACTGGAACGTGCATCAGCTCAGCGGCCGGCTGCGCGGCGGCTATTTCCAGTATTTCAGGGACAGCCAGGCCTCGCGCCCCGATGCCGAAGGCAATCTCGACCTGCGCCTGGACGCCACGCGCGACACCCGCATCCTGCTCGAAACGCGGTTGCGGCTCGATACGCAGCGTCCCGGCTCCCCCGACCTGACCGCCGCCGTCGAAGGCCGGCCGCTGGTCTGGCAATATGGCGGCTCAGCCGGCGTGACACATGACTTCAACCGGCTGCAACTGACCCTGCGCGGCTCGGTCGATCGCGCCGACTATGAGAACGCGCAGCTCACCAACGGCGCGATCCTCTCCCAGCAGGACCGCAACCAGACGCAGTACGGCCTGCGCCTGCGCGCCGCTTATGAGGTCACACCGGGCTTCAGGCCCTTCATCCAGGGCGAAATCGACCAGCGCGAATACGACGACAAGATCGACGCTGGCGGCTATATGCGTTCGTCGAACGGGGTGGGCGGCCGCATCGGCTCGACCTTCGAGGTCAGCCGGCAGCTCACCGGCGAGATCTCGGGCGGCTACCAGAACCGCAGCTATGAGGACCCGCGCCTGAAGAATCTGCGCGGCTTCGTCGGCGATGCGGCGGTGCTGTGGTCGCCGACCCCGCTCACGACCATGACGCTGCGCGGCTCAGCCACGCTCGGCGATACCACCGTTGCCGGTTCCTCGGGCACGACGGTGCGCGGGGTCGGGCTCGAAATCGCACACGCTCTGCGCCGCAACCTCACGGTCACCGGCTTCACCGGCTTCGTCCGCACCGACTATGAGGGGCAGAACCTGCGCGAGAACCAGATAAATGTCGGCGCGCGGATCGAGTACAAGCTCACTCGCACCTTCGCGATCCGCGCCAGCTTCACCCATGAGCGCCTGAACTCGACGCAGCCGGGCAACGACTACACCGCGAACGTTTCGATGGTCGGGCTCAGGATGCAGTTCTGACCGGCGTCGTCATGCTCGGGCCTGATCCGAGCATCTCACGACCAGCGGCGCCAGCGCCGTTCCTGCGGGAGATTCCCGGGTCTGCGCTTCGCTTCGCCCGGGAATGACGTTCCGCCTCACTCCATCCCTTCGAGCTCGATGATCATGCCCTCGATCATCCTCAGGCCGATCTGCCAGAAGCCCGGATCCTTCGCATCCAGCCCGAATGGCGCGAGCAGCTCGCCATAGGGCTTGCTGCCGCCGGCCGAGAGCAGCGCGAAATAGCGCTCCTGGAAGCCTTCCGCAGCGTTCTGGTAGACGCCGTAGAGCGAGTTCACCAGGCAGTCCCCGAAGGCGTAGGCATAGACGTAGAAGGGCGAATGGATGAAGTGCGGGATGTAGCACCAATACGGCTCGTAGCCCGCCGTCAGCCGGATCGCCGGGCCGAGGCTCTCCGCCTGCACGCTCATCCAGATCTCGCACAGCGCTTCCGGCGTCAGCTCGCCCTCGCGGCGGGCCTGATGGACCTTCCGCTCGAAGGAATAGAAGGCGATCTGGCGCACGACCGTGTTGATCATGTCCTCGACCTTGGCGGCCAGCATCGCCTTGCGCTGCTGGCGGTCGGTGGTCATGTCGAGCAGCCGGCGGAAGGTCAGCATCTCGCCGAAGACGCTGGCCGTCTCGGCCAATGTCAGCGGTGTCGGCGCCATCAGCGCTCCGTTCGGCGCCGCCAGCACCTGATGCACCCCGTGGCCCAGCTCATGCGCCAGCGTCATCACGTCGCGCGGCTTGCCCTGGTAGTTGAGCAGCACATAAGGATGCGCGGATGGCACCGTAGGGTGAGCAAACGCGCCGGGCGCCTTGCCGGGGCGCGGCGGGGCGTCGATCCAGCGCTCGTCGAAGAAGCGCTTGGCGATATCCGCCATCTTCGGCGAGAAGGCGCCATAGGCCGAGAGCACCGTGTCGCGCGCCTCGGTCCAGGGGATGGTGCGCTGCTCAACCTGCGGCAGCGGGGCGTTGCGATCCCAGAAATCCAGCGCGTCGCGGCCGAACCATTTGGCCTTGAGGCGATAATAGCGATGCGACAGGCGCGGATAGGCCTCGCGCACAGCGGAAACTAGAGCATCCACGACCTCGCGCTCGACTCTGTTGGCGAGATGGCGGGAATCCGCGACATCCTCGAACTTGCGCCAGCGGTCGGAGATTTCCTTGTCCTTGGCGAGGGTGTTGGTGATCAGCGCGAAGGTGCGCAGCTCCTTGCGGAAGACAGTGCTCAGCGCCTCCGCCGCCTTGCGGCGGACATCGCCGTCGCTGTCCTGAAGCTTGTTCAGCGTCAGTTCGAGCGTTAGCTCCTCGCCGTCGACGGTGAAGCGCAGCGAAGCGATCGTCTCGTCGAAAAGCCGGTTCCAGGCGGCCGCGCCCGTCATCGACTTCTCGTGGAACAGCGCCTCGATCTGGTCGTCGAGCTGATGCGGCTTGTCTTTGGCGAGGTCGTCGAGCCAGGGCTTCCAGTGCGACAGGGGGGCCTCGCCCGCGACCTTCGCCATCACCTCGGGCGCGATGCGGTTGAGCTCGAGCTCGAAGAACAGCAGTTCGGTGATCGCCGCGTTCACCTTGTCCTGCGTGTCGCCATAGAACTTGGCGCGCTGCGGGTCGGTGGTGTCGCCGGAATAAACGAGGCCGGCATAGGCGCCGATGCGCCCGAGCAGATCACTCAAGCCCTCATAGCGCTTGACCGCTTCCGCGAGCCTCTCGCTGCCGTCCGACTGGGCGGCGAGGTCCGCGAGCTTGCCGCGATAATGCTCGGCAAGGGCCTGTGCCTCGGCGAGCGCCCGTTCGAGATCGCTCTTGAGCTCGGGCGAACCGACACCCGGATAGAGGTGGCTCAAATCCCATTCCGGCAGATCGCCGGGCGTGCTCGCCGGCTTGGCCGCGCCCGCCTTGGCACCGGAGCGCCGGACCGTCTGCCAGATCGTCTCTTGGAAGCTCATTCGCTCGACACCTTGCCGCACTGACTTGGGCTTACTCCATAGGCCGGGCTCTGCCCACGGATCAACGCCGGTGCGTGCCGCGGTTTAAATCCCGCTTAACCCTTCTGGCCGACGATGCCCCAGAACGGAACAGGTGATTCCGTTCGGCACAAAGCATTTCTTTCATACTGCATCGTCTTTCGAGGTGTCATGACCGCCACCGTCCTCGTCGTCGACGACGATCCCGTCCAACGCCGCCTGCTCGACGCGATGCTGAAGCGCTTCGGCTATGAGGTGATCGTGGCCGAGGACGGCAAGGCGGCTGTCTCCCTCTTCGGCGGGCCGGACGGCGAGCGGGTCGATGCCATCGTGCTCGACTTGCAGATGCCGGGCCTCGACGGCATGGGTGTGCTCGCCAATCTGCGCGAGCGCGGCATCGAGACACCCGTCATCGTCCAGACCGCGAACGGATCGATCGAGACCGTGGTTGCGGCGATGCGCGCCGGCGCGGCCGATTTCGTGGTGAAGCCGGTTGGCGCCGAGCGTCTGCAGGTCTCGCTCAAGAACGTCCTCAAGCTCGGCGCGCTCGAACACGAGCTGCGCCACATCAAGCACCGCGCCTTGAACACGCTGGGTTTCCGCGATCTCGCGACCAAGAGCCCCGACATGGGGCGCGTCGTCAGGCTCTCCGAGCGCGCGGCGAAGTCCAACATTCCCGTGCTGATCGAAGGCGAATCCGGCGTTGGCAAGGAAGTCCTGGCCCGCGCCATCCAAGGCTCCAGCGACCGCCGGGGCAAGCCCTTCGTCACAGTGAATTGCGGCGCGATCCCGCCTAATCTCGTCGAGTCGATCCTGTTCGGCCACGAAAAGGGCGCCTTCACCGGCGCGACCGAGCGCCATCTCGGCAAATTCGTCGAGGCCAATGGCGGCACGCTCTTCCTCGACGAGGTCGGTGAATTGCCGCTCGACGCGCAGGTGAAGCTGCTGCGCGCCATCCAGGAGGGCGAGGTCGATCCGGTCGGCGGCAAGAAATCGGTCCGCGTCGACATTCGGCTGATCTCCGCCACCAACAAGAGCCTGCTGGACCAGGTGAAGCGTGGCGAGTTCCGCGAGGATCTCTATTACCGGCTCAACGTCTTCCCGATCACGCTGCCGCCGCTGCGACAGCGCCGCGAGGACATTGCCGATCTCGCCCGCGGCTTCCTTGCCCGCTTCGCCGCCGAAGAGGGGCGCAAGCTCAGCGGCATCACATCGGAAGCCGTCGCGTTGATCAGCAGCTACGACTGGCCGGGCAATGTCCGGCAGCTCGAAAACGCGGTGTTCCGGGCCGTTGTCCTCGCCGATGGCGACGAGCTCGGCGTCAGCGAGTTCCCGCAGATCGCCGCGCAGATGGAAGGCTACGACGTCAGCATTCCGCCGGCGCCGGCCCCCATCGCCCGCGGCGAAGCGCAGGGCGAGCCGCCGCCGCGCATCATCCAGATGCCGGTGCGCGACCCCAACGCCCTCGACCTTGTCGCCGGCTCCGACATGCGCAAGCTCGACGAGCTCGAGCGCGAGATCATCACTTTCGCGCTAGCGCATTACCGCGGGCACATGTCCGAGGTCTCGCGCAAGCTCGGCATCGGCCGCTCGACGCTCTACCGCAAGCTCAAGGAATACGGGCTGATCGAGAACGAGAACGGCGCCGATGAAACCGACGCGGCCTGAGCCGCGCAAGAGCACGCGCCGACCAGATCGCGGAGCAATCCGGCCGGCTTAAGCGTTCTCTTAAGAAAGTTGGAGGCGGATTTACCGCTCAGGCCGGTTCGACCCCGGGGGGGCCGGCTCCTGCCGAATGCAGCGGCCTGTTGCGCCGCCGCATCTTGTATCAACCAATCGAGTCACGCAGGAATGGCGCGACTTCGACAGCGATCGGGAAAGTGACCATGCGTCCTCGCCATTGGGCGAAACTGACCTCGGCATCCGCCTTGGCCATCATGATGGGATGCCTCCCGCTCCGTGCCGAAACGCCGATCCAGGTCGACGCCACGCTCGGCGTTCCGCTGCCCGAGCAGCCGGAGCTGAAGCTGCTCAATTCGGAGCACCCGGCCTCCTCACCTGCCGCGATCGCCCATTCCGGCGCCGCCTCGGAGCCGGAGATCGTCACCGGCACGGTCTCGGCCGGCAGCCGCCTGCGCGATCCGGCCAAGCTCGACGCCACTGCGCCCGCGGACGTGGAGGACGAGCCGGTCACGCTCGACATTCCGGCAATCGAGATGCCGGTGACCGATCCGGCGCTTGTCCCGGCCTCGAAGGCCGTCGAGCCGGCGCCGCCGCCTGCTCCGCAGACCGGCCCGCTGCAGAGCGTCGAGCCGCTGGTGCCGCCGCCCGAGATGCCGCAGGTCGTGATCACGGTTCCGCCGGGCCTGGAATTCGCGGCGGCCGTGGCCGAGCACCTTCAGGACGCGGTTGCGGTCCCGCGGCTGTCCGAGCGCGAGCGCAACGAGATCATCGCCGCCTATCAGGCCAATGAGAACAAGCCGTTCTGGATCGACGGAAAGGGCTGGAACGAGGCGGGTAAGCGCATCGCCGCACAGCTCGGCCGCGCCGGCGAGGACGGCCTGCGGCCCACCGACTACCCGCTGCCGGTCTTCGAGGCGAGCGACAAGGCCAAGCTCGCCGAGGCCGATATCCGCCTCTCGGCGCTCGCCGTGCTCTATGCCCGCGATGCGCGCGGCGGCCGCATCGACCCGCGCCGGCTCTCGAAGCTGATCACACCGACCCTCTACCTGCCCTCGGCCACCGAGGTGCTCTCCGAGCTCGCCGGTGCGACCGACGCCGGCGCGGTGCTCGCCGCCTATAACCCGCCGCACGAGGGCTATCAGCGCCTCAAGGCCAAGCTCGCGGAGATGCGCGAGCATCTCGACGACACGCCGCTGGTGCGCATTCCCGCCGGCCCGCCGCTCAAGCTCGGCATGCGCGACGAGCGCGTCTCGCTGGTGCGGGCTCGCCTCGGCCTCGGGCCGAGCGAGGATCAGGTCTTCGACCGCTCGACCTCGCTGGCGCTGGCGGATTTCCAGAAGAAGGCCGGGCTGCCGGCCAACGGCATCCTGAGCGAGCGCACGCTCGCGGCGCTGGGCAAACCCGCCGCCGCCCGCGGCGAGGAGGACATCGTCGCCCAGATGGAGCGCTGGCGCTGGCTGCCGCCCGATCTCGGCACCGACCACATCATGGTCAACGTGCCGGAGATGCGCGTCCGTGTGATCCGCTCCGGCAAGGTGGTGCACGAGGCCCGCACTATTATCGGCAAGCCGGAATCGGCGACGCCCATCTTCTCGCACAAGATGGACCACGTCATCGTCAACCCGTCCTGGTATGTGCCGCCCTCGATCCTGAAGAAGGAATTCCTGCCGGGGCTCGCCGCCGATCCCGATTATGCGGCCAAGCGCGGCTATGTCGTCACGCGCACCAAGGGCGGCGGCATTTCGGTGCGCCAGCCGCCGGGCGAGCGCAACGCGCTCGGCTGGATCAAGTTCATGTTCCCGAACGAGCACGCCGTCTATCTGCACGACACGCCGAACCGCCGGCTCTTCGCCGGCGAGCGGCGGGCGCTCAGCCACGGCTGCGTGCGCGTCGAGAACCCCTTCGCGCTGGCGGATCAGGTGCTTGGCCCGGAATGGACGCATGAGCGGCTGAAGCGGCTGATCGGCTCGGGCGAGCGGCGAATCAACCTGCCGCAGCCGCTGCCGATCCACCTCGTCTACAACACCATCGTCGTCGGCGCGGACGGCCGGATCACCCGGTTCGACGATGTCTATGGCTTCCACCGGCTCGTTCGCCAGGCGCTCGAACAACGTGGCTGAAATGGGCCCGCCGCAAGGCGGGCACCTTTTTGCCATGATCCGTCTTTAGCCAACTCGTCACAGCAATTTCCGACGCAGTGATTGTCGGCTCGCTAACGAGCCGTTAACGCTTCTCCGCAACTGTTCGTTCACGTTCATCGTACCGCTTCGGCGGGGGCACCGAGACGGGTCAGACAGATTGGGCAGGATCAACGCCAAGCTTGCAGGATGGTTGCCGTCCGGCCTTAAGCCAGCCATGCGGCGCGTCCTGTCCCTCGGCCTGGCCTGCGCCGCTTCGTTCCTGGCCGTCCGCAGCACGCAGGACGCCATCGCCAACGGCGACACCCGCACCATCACCATCCGGCACATGCACACCAAGGAAGAGACGACCATCACCTTCAAGCGTGATGGCCGTTACGATTCCTCGGCGCTGGAGAAGCTGAACTGGGCCCTGCGCGACTGGCGCAGCGACGAGCCGATTCGCATGGATCCGCGCCTATTCGACGTCGTCTGGGAGGTGCAGCGCCAGCTCGGCTCCGACCAGCCCTTCCACGTCGTCTCCGCCTATCGCTCGCCCAACACCAACGCCATGCTGCGGCGGCGCTCGCGCGCGGTGGCCAAGCACAGCCAGCACATGCTCGGCAAGGCGATGGACTTCTACCTGCCCGACGTTCCCACGGCGCGCATCCGCGAGATCGGCATGCGGCTCCAGCGCGGCGGCGTCGGCTTCTACCCCAACGCCCATACCCCCTTCGTCCATCTCGATGTCGGTTCGGTCCGCTCCTGGCCACGCATGACGCGCGACCAGCTCGTGCGCCTCTTCCCGGACGAGAAGACGGTCCATATCCCGGCCGACGGCCAACCCCTTGCTGGCTACGAACTCGCCAAGGCAGAGGTCCTCTCCAGCGGCGGGTCAGTGGGCGGCTATGCGGTCGCCGATGCCGACGAGGGCGCGGTCGCGGCCTCCGGCGGCAAGAGCCTCTGGGCCTCGCTCTTCGGCGGTGACGATGAGGAGGCCGATGCCCGACCGGCCCGCGGCGGCCGCCGCGCCGCGCCGCGCCAGCAGCCGGCCGTCATCGCTTATGCCAGCCCCGGCTATGCCGACAGCAACTCGGGCGATGGCGGCCGTTTCGCCGTCGCCATGGCACCGGAGCCGACGACGCGAACGCTCGCGCGCGAACGCTCCGAGCGGCTCGCTCCGCAGGCAGTTGCAGCGCCGCCTCCCGCGCCGGCCGCCCCAGCCCCCGCTCCGACTCCGGAACCAACCATCCTGCCCGCGCCGCAGCAGCGCGCGCCTGAGAGCAGGCCGCAGTTCATGGACGCGCCGCTGCCTCTGGCGCGGCCACGCGGTCTCTCCCTGCCGGGAGACGATCCGGTCCAAGTCGCGGCCCTGCCCGCGACCGGCGGCGCACTCGCCTTCGCGCCGCAATCGGGCGCCGCGGCCGAGCCGCGTCTCATCCTCGCCTCGCTGCCGCCGCGGCGGCCCGACGAGGTGGCCGCGGCAACCACTTCCGCCCTTGCCGGCAGCCCGGTCGGCAGCCCGATCAACGCGCCATTGCCGCCGATCCGGCCGACGGCGCTGGCCGACGCCGCCATCGCCAGCCTGCGCGGCACCGGCGCCCCGGAACAGGCTTCGGCTGCAGCACCCGAGGGCCGCCTCGTCACGGCCGCTCTGCCTCCCGTCCGGCCACGTGAAGGCGGCGTCACCTTCGTTCCGGCCAGCCAGCGCTCGGTCCCCGTCGCGGCCGAGCCTGAGGAACCCGCGGACATGGACCGCTCCGGCCTGAACTCGCTGTTCGCGACGGTCACGCGCACCGGCGTTTCCGCCGGCAAGCCGGTGAATGTCGCGACCGCGCGCGCCAGGACCACGGGGTCCTCCGCCGCTCCGATCGCCGGCCCGAGCCCCGCCGCCGCGCTCGGCTTCAGCCATGCCGATTCCGGCGCGCCGAAGCCCGGCGCATTCAGCGGCCCGGCGGTGCGCCCGCTGCCGACGAGCTTCGTGCAGAACTGAGCACTCGCTTGCCCGAGATGCTCGGGCTCGACCCGAGCATCTCGGGCCATGAACCCGAAACCCCTTTCGGCTCGAGATTCTCGGGTCTCCCTGCGGTCGCCCGAGAATGACGCCTGGCAGTTCGGCTACTCCCGGTCGATCGGCCAGGCCTTGAAGACGTCGAGCGCCTCGCAGGCGCGCGCCTGCTCCGAGAGCGCCGGCCAGCGCTCTTCCGGCACGAATTCCGGGATCACGAAGCGGCAGAAGCCCCAAGCGATCGCAGCGGCGATGTCGCTCGGCAGCAGTTCCGGTCCGGCCGTCAGCTCGCCCTCCTTCGCCGCTTTGTCGAGCAGGTCGAGCGCGACATGGAGCTGGCCGACGATGCGCTCCTGCCAGGGTGCGTAGCGCTGCGCCTCAGGCCGCTTGCGCTCGTACTCGACCGAGACCGCCTTGTCGGCCGCGACGATGCCGATGCCGGTGAGCGCGAGGTCGCGCCGGCGCGCCACGCCTTCGATCGGCCGCAGCGAGCGGCCGGCGACATCCTCAAAATGCTGGATTATCAGCAGGCATTCGCTGATGGCGATGCCGTCGTCGGTGACGAGCGTCGGCGCCTTGATCAGCGGGTTGATCGCCCGGAAGGCGTCCATATGCCGGAACACAGAGACCGAGCGATGCTCGAACGGCACCTCCAGCAGCGTGCCGGTGATCGCCGCGCGGCGGACATAGGGGCTATCGAGCATTCCAACGAGCAGCATCGCTTCCTCCTGACGAGAGCATTTCCGCGCTTCTCCGAATCGCGGAAATACTCTATGTCTTTGTTTTATCGCATTTTCTTCACGCGAACCGGTGTCCACTTCGCTCGAAAATGCTCTAGAGCCGCGCAACAGTGCCCAGACGCGCGAAAGAAGCCACGCGAATTCGCGTGATGCGCCGGATCACGCGGCTTGATGCTCGGGCCTCTTGGCCGGCGTGAGCTGATCGCTCAGCGGTTCGTCCAGCCTGATCCCGCGCTCATGCGCCTCCATCTGGCAGGGATCCCAATAGGGCGTGCCGCCGAAGCGCTCGACCAAGAGATCGATCAGCACCCGGACCTTGCCGGGGACATAGGCTCCCGGCGGACGGACCACATAGAGCGCGCGCGTCGGCATGGGATAGTCGAGCAGGATCGGCTCGACCGCACCGGAGCGGATCGCATCGGAGGCGATGAAGGTCGGCAGGACGGCAAGCCCCAGCCCCGCGACAGCCCAGGACAACAGCGTGTCGCCATTGTCGGAGCTCATGCGCCCCGGCGGCCGCACCGTGATCCAGCGCTTGCCGGTGCGGAACACCCAGTCCTGATCGTTGGTGCCGCTATAGAGCAGGCAGTCATGGTCGTTGAGATCGGCGGGAATGACGGGGCGCCCGCGCCGCGCGAGATAGGCCGGGCTGCCGATCACCGTGGCATGGACCGGCGCAAGCCGCCGGGCGATCAGGCTCGAATCCTTCAGCGAGCCGATGCGGATCGCAGCATCGAAGCGCTCGCCGATCAGGTCGACATAGCGGTCGCTCGCCTGCACGTCGATCTCGAGCCGCGTATACCTCTGGGCCAGCTCGCCCAGAAGCGGCGCGACATGCTTGTTGCCGAAGGTCAGCGGCATCGAGAGCCGCAGCCGCCCGGCGACCCCGCCAGCCTGCTGCGCCACCGCCTCGCGCGCCTCGTCGAGCTCGGCCAGGATGCGCTCGCTGCGCGCCTTGAATTCCAGCCCCGCCTCGGTCGCACTCACGCCGCGCGTGGTGCGGCTGAGCAGGCGCGTGCCGAGCTCCTCCTCCAGCCGGCTGACCCGGCGGCTGACGATCGACTTCGCCAAGCCCAGGCTCTGCGCCGCCCGGCCGAAACCACCGGCCTCGACCACGGCGATGAAGCTGCGGATGTCATCGAGCTCCGACATAGGTGTTCCTCAGGCTGCAACAGCTTAGTGCCGATTATGCGAGTTCTGGTGCGATCCGTGAACCACTATCTTGCGGTCATCGAAATCACCCCTCCGAACAGGAAGTTCCATCATGGCTACCGTTCTCGTCCTCAACAGCAGCGCTTCGGGCGCCGATTCGGTCTCCAGGCAGCTGGTTCAGAGCACCGTCTCCCGGCTGCGTGCCCAGAACCCCGGCGTGCATGTCGTCGAGCGCGACCTCGACGCCAACCCCATCCCGCATCTGAATGCCGAGACCACCGCGGCCGTACGCGCCGGCATCACGGAGACCACGGCGCAGCGCGAGGCACTTGCCCTCTCCAACGCGCTGGTCGAGGAGCTGAAGGCCGCCGACACCATCGTCATCGGCGCGCCGATGTATAATTTCGGCATTCCGTCGACGCTGAAGAGCTGGTTCGACTACGTGCTGCGCGCCGGCGTCACCTTCAGCTACAGCGAAGCCGGCCCGGAAGGCCTGCTCAAGGGCAAGCGCGCCATCATCGTCGAGAGCCGCGGCGGCCTCTACAGCAGCGGCCCGGCCCAGGCGATGGACTCGCAGGAGCCGCATCTGCGCACCATGCTCGGCTTCGCCGGCATCACCGAGGTCACCTTCATTCGGGCCGAGAAGCTGGGCTATGGCGCCGAGGCGCGCGAGGAGGCGATCCGCAACGCCAACGCCGAACTCGCTCTCGTCGCCTGAGGACGGCACAAGCAAAAGAGCCCCGCATCGGACAGCCGATGCGGGGCTTTCTGTCGTCTGCATCGTCCACTGCAAGCGCCGCCGAAGATGGCCTGACGGAAGCGCGGCGGCTCGGCGTAGCAACAGGATCAGTCGCCGCGACGCGCGGCGCGCGCCACGGCGGCGGCGACCCGCTCATGCCCTTGCGCCAAAACCGCCGTCGCCAGCCGGACATGCTCGGTCGGCTGTAGAGAGCACTTGCTGCCGGGCAGGACCGCGATGCCATGAGCAGCGAGCGTCACCAGCGCATATTGCTCGGATTCGACCGGAATCCAGATACAGAGCCCATCCGTCTCCGGCATCGCAATGCCGTGTTCCGCCAAATGACCCAGGAAGGTCCGCCGGCGCTCCGCATAGATCTGGCGCGCATTGGCGACGCTCCGTGTCGTCGCCTCATCTTCGAGCAGCCAGGCGGTAGCGGCCTGCAGCAACCGGCTCGTCCAGCCGGAGGAGAAGCTGCGATAGGACTGGATCTGGCGGATGACCTTGTCCGGGGCCGAGAGCACAGCGATCCGCAGATCGGGGGCAAGCGATTTCGAGAAGGAGCGGATATGGACGACCCGCTCCGGCATGGCCGCACCCAGACTGATCGGCGGGTGGATGGAGACGTCGCCGACGCCGTCATCCTCGATCACCAGGGTATCGCTGCCGGCTAGCACAGTCGCCAATTCCTGCAGGCGTCGTGCGCTGACATGCCGCCCGGTGACGGAATGGGTGCGCGGCTGGAACATGAAGGCGGCGGGGCGCCGCGACAGCGCGGCCGCGAGCTGGTCGGGCAGCGGCCCCTCCGCATCGCAGCCGATCGGCAGGAGCTCGGCACCGAGATCCTCGATGATATCGAGAAGGCGCATCGCCGTGGGATCCTCGATCGCGACACACGCGCCCGGCAGCACGGTCGCGTGCAGCACCGAATAGACCGCATTGTAGCCGCCATTGGTGGCGAGGAAGGCATCGGGGGCATAGGGCCATTGCGGCAGCACGGCCTGCCGCAGCGCCGGCAGGATCGGCGTGCGCTCGTAGCTGTTGAGGTTCTCGGTTTCGGCTGCATGCGCCAGGGCCCCGCGCAGCGGCGGCAGCAGGCTGGCATCTGGGATGGCGAGCGAGAGGTCAAGGACATCGGGACCGAAATGGGCGACGCTGCCCATGCGGGCCGGGCGGGGCGTGGCGCTGTCGCCGCTGACCCAGGCGCCGCCGCGGCCGCGCCCCGAGACGATCTTCTGCCGCTTCAGCTCGCTCCAGGCTTCCGAAATCGTGCCGGGGCTGACGCCGAGGGTGAAGGCGAGGTCGCGCACGGTCGGCATCCGCGTGCCCACGGGCAGTGCGCCCGAGCGGATCAGCGCGCTGACCTCCAGCGCGATCCCGCGTGCGGTGTGTTGCGTCAAGCGGCTCGCCAGCCAGGTCGCGTCAGGTTCGGTGTTCATCGATTCTGAAATTAATGTTCAGGAACGTAATATCGATTGATCAGGCCAAGTGAACATTTAATCTGCCGGATATTCAAGGCTTGAACGAGGTATGCGTTGAAACCTGTCATCCGGCTGGCCCTGCGGGACTGGGACTTCATCACGCCGCTGCTGCTCGGCGACGTCGCCTCCGACCAATTCGAGCTCAAGATCGAGCGGCTTGCGGCCCTGCCGGACGATTTCGCCAGCGATACCCGCTTCGACGCCTCCGAGATCTCGTTCAGCCGCTACACCACCGGGAAAGCGCGGGGCGAGACCGGCGTCTTCGGCATTCCGAACTTCATCATGCGCGGTTTCCGGCATCGCTGCGTCGTCACGGCGGCGAAGAGCCCGCTGACGCGCTTCGAGGATCTGCGCGGCAAGCGCATCGGCATCGCCGGCTGGCAGGATTCCGGCAATACCTGGACGCGCGCTGCGCTGGCCGAGGCCGGGATCGGCATCGAGGACGCGTTCTGGGCCGTCAGCCGCCTCGCGGCGGACCATCCGGTCACCGATCGCATTGGCCGTTACGCGCGGCCGGGCCGGATCGAGGCGCTGCCCGGCCAGCCGCCGCTGCTCGACCTGCTCGCCGCCGGCGAGATCGACGCCGTGTTGATGCCATTCATGCCCAACGGCTTCTTCGCGCCGGGCTCGGCATTCCGCGCCCTGCTGCCTGATGTCCGGGCGGCTGAGGTCGACTATTTCCGCAAGGTCGGCTTCGTGCCCGGCATGCACATCATCGGGCTCAAGCCGGAGGTTGTGGGGCGCGAGCCCTGGCTGCCGCAGGCCCTCAGCGACCTTCTCGACGAGAGCCAGCGGGTCTGGCTGGAGAAGCGCCGCCGCTATGCCGACACCAGCCCATGGCTGATCGACGAGCTCGTGCGCAGCGGGCATGATCTCCCGGCCGAGTGGAATGCGAGCGGCCTCGGCCCGAACCGGGCGATGGTGGCGGCGTTCCTGGAACAGCTGCGGATCCAGGAACTCGCCGAGACCGACCTGACGCCGGAGACGCTGTTCCCGGCCGCCGGCGCTGGGGCCGAACAGGCTGCCTGAGCGCGAACCAATTTGAGAAATAACGAACAGGGGAATGTCGCCATGAAGACGATCGTGAAACTTGCCGGTGCCGTCGCGTTTTCCGTTGCGCTCATGCAGGGCGCGGCGCAGGCGCAGGATCAGTCGATCCAGATCCCGAAGCAGAAGGTCGACGAGGCCCTGCGCGCCAAGCTGCCGGAGACGATCCGCAGCGCCGGCAAGATGATCTCGGTCAACAACGGCTCTTTCCCTCCCTACGAGATCGTCACCGACACCAACAAGATGATCGGCGCCAGCGCCGATCTCTCCGAGGCGCTCGGCGAACTTCTCGGCGTCAAGATCGAGCATGCCACGGTCAACGGCCTCGCCTCGTCACTGAGCGGCATCGCCGCCGGCCGCTTCCAGTTCGCGATGGGCCCGATCGGCGACTTCAAGTCGCGCCAGGAGGCGAACGACTTCGTCGACTATGTCCGCGAATACGTGGTCTTCGCCGTGCAGAAGGGCAATCCGAAGGCCATCAACAGCCTTGAGGACAGCTGCGGCAAGAAGGTCGCCGTGATGTCCGCCGGCTCGGCCGAGAAGGTCATCAAGGCACAGGCCGAAAAATGCGCTGCCGACGGCAAGCCGGCGCTGGAGGTGATGTCCTTCACCGATCAGCCGACCTCGATCCTCTCGGTGCGCTCGCGCCGGGCCGATGCGTTCTTCTCGTCGCAGGCGCCGCTGACCTACTTCGTTCAGCAGGCGAAGGGCGATCTCGAGCTGGCCGCGATCGGCAAGGCGAACGGCTTCCAGGATCTGTTCCAGGGCGCCGTCGTGCCGAAGGGCTCGCCGCTCGGCGAGGTTCTGGTCGGCGGCATCAAGGCGCTGAAGGCCAACGGCACCTATGCCGCGATCTTCAAGAAATGGGGGATCGAGAACAACATGATCGACGAACCCGGCATCAACCGGTCGGCGAACTGAGCCCGAGCACAGAATGAGCAACGCAACGCAGGCGACGGGCGAGCGCGAATTGGCGCTGCGCGACGTCGCCAAGGCGCACCGCCCGGTCGAGTGGGGACGCTGGCTGCTCTGGGCCTTCGTGCTCGCCGTCGCAGCCAACTTCGCCTGGATCGTCGCCTGGAATCCTAATTTCGGCTGGCCGGTGGTGGCGCAATGGTTCACCGCGGAGTCGATCCTGCGCGGGCTCTCGGTGACGCTCGGGCTGACGGTCGTCGCCATGGTGATCGGCGTCGCCATCGGGCTGGCGCTGGCCATCGCCCGGTTGTCGGAGGACCGCTTGTTCAGCGGCGTCGCCGGTCTCTACATCTGGTTCTTCCGCGGCACGCCGCTGCTGGTGCAGCTCATCTTCTGGTACAATCTCTCGACGCTGTTCCCCGAGATCTCGATCGCCATCCCCTTCGGGCCGACGCTCGTCAGCTGGCACACCAATGACCTGATCACGCCGATGACGGCGGCGATCGCCGGGCTTTCGCTGAACGAGGCCGCCTATATGGCGGAAATCATCCGCGGCGGCCTGATCTCCGTCGACAAGGGGCAGGTCGAGGCGACCGACGCCTTCGGCATGACGCGGGGGCGGGCGCTGCGCCGCGTCATCATCCCGCAGGCGATGCGCTCGATCGTGCCGCCCACCGGCAACCAGCTGATCAGCATGATCAAGGCGACCTCGCTGGTCAGCGTCATCGCCATGGCGGACCTGCTCTATTCGGTGCAGGCGGTCTACAACCGCACCTTCGAGGTCATCCCTATGCTGATGGTGGCGGTGATCTGGTATCTCGCGATCACCTCGGTGCTGAATATCGGCCAGGGCTTCATCGAGCGCTACTACGCCCGCGGCGAGCGCGGCGCGACGCAGGCCAAACCCGTCATCGCGGAGCCAACGCCATGAGCCGCGACGCTATCAAGGCCGGGGCCGCGCCGCTGGTCAGCGCCCGCAACGTCCACAAATCCTTCGGCGCCAACGAGGTGCTGAAGGGAATCGACCTCGATGTCGCGCCCGGAGAGGTTGTGGTGATCCTCGGACCGTCAGGCTCGGGCAAGTCGACCTTCCTTCGCTGCATCAACCATCTCGAGGCGATCGATCGCGGCTCGATCATGGTCACCGGCGAGCAGATCGGCTACCGGCTCTCCGGCGAGCGCCTGATCAAGCTGTCGAACCGGGCGATCGCGGCGCAGCGCCGCCAGATCGGCATGGTCTTCCAGCAGTTCAACCTCTACCCGCATATGACGGCGCTGGAGAACATCATCGAGGCGCCCGTCGGCGTCCACGGTCACAGCCGCAAGGAGGCGACCGACTACGCGATGGAGCTGCTCGGCCGCATCGGGCTGACCGAGAAGGCGCATGCCTATCCGCGCCAGCTCTCGGGCGGCCAGCAGCAGCGCGTCGCCATCGCGCGGGCGCTCGCCATCCGTCCGAAGCTGATGCTGTTCGACGAGCCGACCTCGGCGCTCGACCCCGAGCTCGTCGGCGAAGTGCTGGCGACGATGCGCGATCTCGCCAGACAGGGGCTGACGATGATCGTCGTCACCCATGAGATCGGCTTCGCGCGCGAGGCGGCCGACCGTGTCGTCTTCATGGATGGCGGAGTCGTCGTCGAACAGGGGCCGCCGGGCGAGGTGCTCGCCTCTCCCAAGCATAGCCGCACGCGCTTGTTCCTGAGCCGCTTCATTCGCGAAGCGGTTTGAGGCGTGACGCCATAAGAGCGCTGACGACAGCGCCAACGCCGGGAGAGATCGCCGACAAAAACCCTTCAGAGATCGTTTTAGAATTCCCCGAGCCCTCATCCTTCGAGACGCTGCTCACGCGGCTCCTCAGGATGAGGGCCGGAGTTTCCAGACGGTCTCTCAGGCGATTTGGAGCGATCAAGTATTGGCAGTATAAACGTACTGAGAATGCGGCGCGGTCGACGGGTCTGACGGAAGGATCACCTCTGTTTCTTGAGGAGTGTGTCCGATGGCATGCAGGGCCGTGATAGCATTGTCCATATTGGCCGTATGGCCTCATTCAGCCATGGCGGCCGGCGACGCCGCCGCAGGCGAGAAGATCTTCCTGAGATGCCGGGCCTGTCACCAGATCGGCGAGACCGCGAGAAACGCCGTCGGGCCAAAGCTGAACGGCCTTTTCGGCCGCCACTCGGGCTCGATCGAGGGCTACAACTATTCGCCCGCCAACAAGAACTCCGGCATCGTCTGGGACGAGCCGACATTCCGGGATTACATCAAGGCACCACAAGCCAAGATCCCAGGCACCAAGATGACGTTCCCGGGCCTCAAGTCCGACCAGGAAATCGACGACGTCGTCGCGTTCCTCAAGCAATTCGATGCCGACGGGAAGAAAAAATAGCCGCTTCGCCTCCCGGCCGCGGCTCCCGTCAAGCTGTTCTGCCGTGCGGCATCGATTGACAACTCCCGTGCGCGGGACGACAACATAACGATGACTTTGGTCCGGCGACTTGACTGCCCCGCGGCCCGGTCGAAAGTGGATGCGCCCGATTGCGGCGCGTCGTCGTCCAGGCGAGCCAAGGGTTCGGCGATGACGAGCAGGAAGCAAAAGCTTAGGCCTCCCGATCCGCCCGGCGGAATTCGCGCTCGCCGACTGCCTTGCTCCACCCCCGATCTCGTCGGCCTCGTTCGTTCCAGGCAGAGGATCCGGCCGGCCGCGGGCTGCAGCGTTGTTTCGATGTCGAAGATGAGTTCGTCTGCCTAGCGCTGCGGCGCATTTTCCTGCGCCGAAGCGTTGCCTTGCTCCTGTTCATCGCCGCCCTCGGCAAGGATGAAAAGGGATGGGTATCGCGGTCGTCCTGGCTCTGGTCGTGATCGGCTCGGTGGTCTTCCACTTCCTGAGTCCGTGGTGGTGGACGCCGATCGCCTCCAACTGGCGCTATATCGACGACACCATGATCATCACGTTCTGGATCACCGGCGCGGTCTTCACCGCGGTCGTGCTATTCATGGCCTATTGCGTCTTCCGGTTCCGCCATCGCGAAGGCCGCCGCGCCGCCTACGAGCCCGAGAACAAGCGACTGGAATGGTGGCTCGCGATCGGCACGGGAATCGGCGTCGCGGCCATGCTGGCGCCCGGCCTCGTCGTCTGGCACCGGTTCGTCACGGTGCCGAAGGACGCTTCCGTCGTCGAGGTCGTCGGCCAGCAATGGCAATGGGCCTATCGGCTCCCGGGCGCGGACGGCCAGCTCGGCGCCACCGACATCGCCCAAGTCACGCCCGAGAACCCGCTCGGCATCGATCCGAAAGACCCGCGCGGGCAGGACGACATCGTCATTCAGGGCGATCAACTCCACCTGCAGCTCGACAAGCCGGTCAAGCTGCTGCTGCGCTCGCTCGACGTGGTGCATGATTTCTACGTCCCGGAATTCCGGGCCAAGATGGACATGATCCCGGGCACCGTCACCTATTACTGGCTCACGCCGACACGCGCGGGCACCTTCGAGGCGCTGTGCTCCGAGCTGTGCAGCACCGGCCACACCTTCATGCGCGGCGGCGTCGTGGTCGAGCCCGAGAACCAGTACCGCGACTGGCTGCAGCAGCAGAAAACCTTCGCCCAACTCCAGAGCTCAACGAGGACGCAGGCGAAGAACTAGGGATGAGCGAGGGGGCGAGCTCCGAACGGGGATTTCGTCCTGCGAGGCGTGGGAGATGGCCCGATGGTCGATGTGATGCACGGCGTCCCCGAACCGCTACCGGCGGCCGAGATCGACGATGTCGAGCTCTATCATCCGAGAAGCTGGATCACGAAATACGTCTTCTCCCAGGATGCCAAGGTCATCGCCATCCAGTATTCGAGCGTGGCGCTGGCGATCGGGCTGGTCGCGCTGGTCCTGTCCTGGCTGATGCGGCTGCAGCTCGGCTTTCCCGGCGCGCTCCCCTTCATCGACCCCGATCGCTACTACCAGCTCATCACCATGCACGGGATGATCATGGTGATCTATCTGCTGACCGCCCTCTTCCTCGGCGGCTTCGGCAATTATCTCATCCCGCTGATGCTCGGCGCGCGGGACATGGTGTTCCCCTACGTGAACATGCTGAGTTTCTGGATCTATTTCCTCGCCGTGCTCGTGCTTCTCGGCGGCTTCTTCCTGCCGGGCGGACCGACCGGAGCCGGATGGACCCTCTACCCGCCGCAGGCGATCCTCGCCAACACGCCCGGCCAGCAATGGGGCATCATCGTGATGCTGTCATCGCTGATCCTCTTCATCATCGGTTTCACCATGGGTGGGCTGAACTACGTTGTGACGGTACTACAAGGGCGCGCCCGGGGCATGACGCTGATGCGCATGCCATTGACGATCTGGGGCATCTTCACGGCGACCGTCATGGCGCTGCTCGCCTTTCCCGCGCTCTTCGTCGGCGCCGTGATGATGCTGCTCGACCGGCTGATCGGCACCAGCTTCTTCATGCCGGCCATCATCGCGATGGGCGAGCCGCTGGCCTACAAGGGCGGCAGCCCGCTCCTGTTCCAGCACCTGTTCTGGTTCTTCGGGCACCCGGAGGTCTACATCGTGGCGCTGCCGGCCTTCGGCATCGTCTCCGACCTGATCAGCACCCATGCGCGCAAGAACATCTTCGGTTACCGCATGATGGTCTGGGCGCTGATGGCGATCGGCGCGCTCAGCTTCGTCGTCTGGGCGCACCACATGTATGTCAGCGGCATGTATCCCGCCTTCGGGTTCTTCTTCGCCACCACGACGCTGATCATCGCGATCCCCACCGCGATCAAGGTCTACAACTGGGTGCTGACCCTCTGGCAGGGCGACATCCACTTCACCGTCCCGATGCTGTTCGCGCTCGGCTTCATCGTCACCTTCGTGAATGGCGGGCTCACCGGCCTGTTCCTCGGCAATGTCGTCGTCGACGTGCCGCTCTCCGACACGATGTTCGTCGTGGCCCATTTCCACATGGTCATGGGCGTCGCGCCGATCCTCGTGATCTTCGGGGCGATCTACCATTGGTATCCCAAGGTCACCGGGCGCATGCTCGACGATCGGCTCGGAAAGCTCCATTTCTGGGTCACCTTCCTCGGGGCCTATCTGATCTTCTTCCCGATGCACTATATCGGGCTGATGGGCGTGCCGCGCCGCTATCACGAGATCGGCGGTATAGCCCTCGTTCCGTCGTCGGCGGCAACGTTGAATGAATTCATCACGGTCGTCGCGCTGATCGTCGGGGCCACCCAGCTCGTCTTCCTTTTCAATCTCATCTGGAGCCTCCGGCACGGCCGGCCCGCCGGCGGCAACCCCTGGCGCGCGACCACGCTGGAATGGCAAACGCCGCAGACGCCGCCCGCCCATGGCAACTGGGGCAAGACCCTGCCCGTGGTCTACCGCTGGCCCTATGACTACAGCGTGCCCGGCGCCGCTGAGGATTTCCTGCCCCAGAACCAGCCGCCGGATCCGCGGGCCGCGTGAGGAGATGCCGCCATGGACGTGGTCCTCGGGTTCATCGTCGTCGTGGCAGCCTTCGCCGGCTGGTGGCTCTCGCGTCAACGCCTGACAGCAAAGCCCTGGCTCGAAGTCGGCGTGATCGGCGACGCGGCCGAGCCGACCTCGCCCATGACGGCGAAGCTCGGCCTCGGCACCTTCCTCGTCGTCGCCAGCTCGCTCTTCGCGCTTCTCATCAGCGCCTATTCGATGCGCATGAGCATGGCGGATTGGCAGGCGCTGCCGATGCCGACCGTGCTCTGGTTCAGCACCGGGCTGCTGATCCTGGCGAGCATCGCCCTGCACATGGCGGTCGTCGCCGCGCGTTGCGACGAGCCCGGCCCGCTCCGCTCCAGCCTTCTCGCCGCAGGCGTCTGTTCGCTCGCCTTCCTCTCCACGCAGGCACTGGCATGGCGTGAGCTTGTCGTCTCCGGCTATTTCGCCGCGGCCAACCCCGCCAGCGCCTTCTTCTATCTGGTCACAGCCATTCACGGAGCGCATGTGCTCGGCGGGCTCGTCGCGCTTGGCCGAACCTCCGTCAGCGCCTTCGCTACGCCGAAAGACCTCGCACCGAAGATTCCGCGTGAGCTGGCCCTCAGCGTCGAGCTCTGCGCCATCTATTGGCATTTCCTGCTGCTGGTCTGGCTCGTCCTGTTCAGCCTGCTGATGCGCTGGACCGACGACCTCATCGAGATCTGCCGGGGATTGCTGACCTAGAGCCTTCTCGAGCGAAGGGGACACAGGTTTGCGTGAAGAAAATGCGATAAAATGACGAGCTGGAGCTCCTAAACTGGAGGGGCCGATGAATGAGATTGCGCCGACTGCCGTAAACGCAGACATCGCCCGCCCCACCGGCTGGCGCGGTATCGCGGCCGATTGGTCGTCCGATCAGCGGGCCTTCAAGAACGTCTCCTGGGGGAAGGCCATGATGTGGATCTTCCTCCTCAGCGACACCTTCATCTTCGGCACCTTCCTCATCTCCTACATGACGGTCCGAATATCGACGGTGGTGCCCTGGCCCAATCCGAGCGAGGTCTTCGCGCTCGATATCGGCGGCCACCACCTTCCGCTGATCCTGATCGCGATAATGACCTTCGTCCTGATCAGCAGCAGCGGCACGATGGCGATGGCGGTCAATTTCGGCTATCGCCGCGACCGCAGGAAGACGGCGATCCTGATGCTCGCGACCGCTCTGCTCGGCGCGACCTTCGTCGGCATGCAGGCCTTCGAATGGACGAAGCTTATCCGGGAAGGCGTGCGCCCATGGGGAAATCCCTGGGGCGCCGACCAGTTCGGTTCCAGCTTCTTCATGATCACCGGCTTCCACGGCACTCATGTCACGATCGGCGTGATCTTCCTCCTCATCATCGCCCGCAAGGTCTGGCGCGGCGATTTCGACCAGGGCCGGCACGGCTTCTTCACGAGCCGGAAGGGCCGCTACGAGATCGTCGAGATCACCGGACTCTACTGGCACTTCGTCGATCTCGTCTGGGTTTTCATCTTCGCGCTGTTCTATCTCTGGTGAGGTGGCGACATGGCACAGCCCGCAGCTCATAACGACGCGCAACAGCACCCGATCAGGCTCTACCTCGTGGTCTGGGTCTGGCTGTTCATCCTCAGCACCTGCTCCTACCTGGTCGATTATTTCGGCCTCGTCGGCTACCTGCGCTGGTCGCTGATCCTGCTCTTCATGATGTTGAAAGCCGGCCTGATCGTCGCGGTCTTCATGCATATGGCCTGGGAGCGGCTGGCGCTGACCTATGCGATCCTCACCCCGCCGCTGGCGCTCATCGTCTTCGTCGGCATCATGATGTTCGAGTCGCACTACACGCTCTTCAGCCGGCTGACCTTCTTCGCGGCCGGCTCGTGAGGCGAAGTTTCCGAACCCGGCCTGGATTTCTCTACCGCTGGAACACCTCCGGATAGGCAAAGAGACCGGGCGCACCGCCCGTGTGCCAGAAAACGACGGTCTCGTCAGGGCCGATGGCGCCGGTTCTGACTAGTGAAACAAGTCCGGCCATCGCCTTTCCGGTATAGACCGGATCGAGGAGAATGCCTTCGGCGCGGGCGACCAGCTGGACGGCCTCGATCATCTCGGCGGTGGGCTGGCCATACCCCGGCCCCACCCGGGAATCATCGATCTCAAGAGCGGACATCGCGTCTCTCCGGCGATCCTCGAGACCGTAGATATCCTGAACCAGCCCGGAGACGATGGCCCGCGCCTGCTCGGATGAGCGGGAGACGCTGATGCCGTGCACGCGCCAGGGCAACCCGGCCTGCTCGACGCCGGCGAGGATGCCGGCATGGGTGCCGCCGCTTCCCGTCGGCAGAAGGATGCGGTCGATGCGGCAGCCTTCATCCTTCGCCTGGGCCGCCAGTTCCAGGAGCGCATCGCGATAGGCGAGGCTTCCAAGCGCATTCGAGCCGCCGACCGGGATGAAGTACGGCCTCCGCCCTTGCGCCGCCAGCCCTGCCATCGCCTCCTCAGCGGTCGCGGCACTGTCCTCGCTCGCGGCGAGGAGGCGAATCTCCGCGCCAAAGATCCCGTCGAGCAACCAATTCCCGTTGGTTCGATAGGCTTCGCCGCGATTTGCGACCGAGTCGGTCAACAGCAGCAAGCAGCCGAGGCCATGCCGTGCCGCCGCCGCCGCGGTCTGGCGGGCGTGGTTCGACTGGATCGCGCCCATGGTCACCAGCATGTCGGCGCCGTGCTTCAGAGCATCGGCGACCAGATATTCAAGCTTGCGGGCCTTGTTTCCGCCGCCGGCAAAGCCGGTGCAGTCGTCACGCTTGATCCAGATCGACGGAGCCCGGCCATTGCCGCCGAGCGCGCTCGCAAGGCGCGGCAATCGCTCGAAGGGCGTCGGCAGCATCGCGAGCCGGATCGTGTCGTGGCGATTCATTCGAGCAAGCTCCCGGTATCTGGACGGCATCGGCGATACCATACTGCCGGAATGGAGATTGGCTGGGTCCGCTGCCGCATGCCGGATGCGCGCCTTCGACGCAGCGGCATGTCCAAGGCGACACCTCAAACATCTGCGCGCTTCGCCAAGCCTCCCTTGATCGTTCTCTGGCCCGCAAACGCTCGCGCGGTAGGCCGGCATCAACGATAAACAAGGGTGCCGGAGGCGAGATATCCATCGCAGGGGTCGATGGGCAAATATCGATCGCGAACGATGAGCAGCCGCGGCACGCCGACGCGATGCGAATGAATGACCTTGCCGCCTCGGTCTCCGCCCTCCTGCAAAATCCTGCATTGCCGAAGCGGCGGGGATCGGCTATCCAGCGTTCACGGTTAGCGCCCGTAGCTCAGCTGGATAGAGCGTTGCCCTCCGAAGCTGGGTTTTTGCCAAAAGCGCTGCCGAAATACACCCACATTCACAACAGGTTGCGCTGCGAACTGGCGCTCTAAACGCGATCGCAACTCGGTTCGGCACGACCGCGCCACGAGCAGGCTCGAACGTGCGAGAAAAAGCGCCGCGGTCGATCATCGCTGGATGATATCCTCGCCTTCGAATCGAGGACGTAGGCAGGGAGAGTCCGACCTTGAATAGCATTCCAAGCGGGCGCTTTGTCGTGCTCGATTTCGAGACGACCGGACTGAGCCCCGCGATGGGCGCGCGGGTGATTGAGGTTTCAGCTCGCGAACTGGTGGATGGCCGAGCAGGCCGCGAATTTCTTACCTTCATCGATCCAGGCGTCCGCGTGCCGGCCGAGATAACGCAGATCACCGGCATAACCACTGCGATGCTAAGCGGGGCACCGACCTCGGCCGTAGCCATGCATCAATTGACGTCATTCATCGGATCATCGCCGATCGTTTGCCACAACGCGGGTTTCGATCGGCGATTTTACGAACACGAGGCGAGCGAGTTTCTCGATGGGCAGCCTGTTCGCGCATTCTGCACTTTGCTGTTGGCCCGGCGCATATTTCCGGGCCGGAAAAGCTATCGCCTCGGCGGCCTCATCGACGAGATGGGCATCGCGTCCCCTGGTCGCCTTCATAGGGCGAGTGCAGATACATTTGTCACCGCGCACCTATTCGATCGTATCTGCGCGGACGCACGCTCTCGCTGTCGCGCCGAGCACTTTGATTACGACGTGTTGCACCGGCTGCAGCGGATCCGGATCGCAGGAGCACATGAATGGTTGGCGACATTGGGTAGCCCTGCCTCTTTAGCGCGCGGCAACTCCGGATCACGCGGGCGCGGCACGCCGAACGCAAGCTCGTTGAACTAACCCCAATGACCTCCTGCTCCTGAACGATCGTTGGCTTCGACTCGCCCTGGACAGATACGCTCACAGCTCCTGGAGCCCTGCGCTATTCGACGAATGCTCGCTAAGGGCCTCTGTCCCCTCGTTCCAACTGGACGGCCCGAACAGCTTCCAGCGCGACCAAAGCTGCGGCGACCTTTGCGCGTGCTTCCTCGATGTCAGCCATGACCAAGCAGTCGCTCCGATGGATAGCCGCCAGGAAAGCCGCAAGAACCGCAGGGCAATTCGCGGCCAATCCTAAGAAATGATCGCCACTAGGAGCGCGCTCGCCGGAGAGCCAGTTCTTCACAGTTCGGTCGTTAGCACCAGTCCAGAGCGCCACGGTCTTTATCTTGGACGATTGCCCACGAAGTGCGGCTCTCAAGGCCGTCGAAATTAGGTTGGCAAACGCCGGGGAGCCGCCCGCCTCCCTTGGGGTGTTGGGCAAGGAGTTGCCCGAATTCGGAAAGGACATTCCGCCGTCTCCGCGCTTGACTGACCGGCGACGTCCGCCGGCCTCTGAGACGTCAATCGTGGAGTGGCCTTGTGTGAGTCGAGCTGAGGGATCGAGTCGGATTGCACGGATCGGCCCAGAGAGGTCACGGCGGGCGGCTGCCTATGTCAGAATGTCGACCGACCATCAGCGCTATTCGACAGAAAACCAACTCGAGGCTATCAAGCGCTTCGCCGAAGCCCGCGAAATTGAGATCGTCCGAATCTACGAGGATGCCGGTAAAAGCGGCTTGAACCTTGAGGGTCGCGACGCCTTTCAGCGTCTCCTTTCAGATGTCGAGCGTGGTGCGGCCGACTTCGGCGCTATCTTGGTCTACGACGTCAGCCGCTGGGGCCGCTTCCAAAATGCCGACCACGGAGCGCATTTAGAGTTCCTCTGCTCGCGCGCTGATATCGTCGTCCACTATTGCGCTGAACAGTTCGAGAACGACGGCAGCATTGGCTCGAACCTGCTGAAAACCGTGAAGCGGGTCATGGCGGGGGAATATAGCCGGGAGCTATCGGTCAAGGTCTTCGCCGGCCAGTGCCGCTTAGTCGAGAAAGGGTATCGTCAGGGTGGGACGGCCGGCTACGGCCTGCGGCGTCTCCTGATCGACGAGAACGGCGAACCCAAGTCCGAGCTCTCCATCGGCGAGCGCAAGAGCCTCCAGACCGATCGCGTGATCCTGATCCCCGGTCCACCCGAGGAGGTGAAAGTCGTTCAGCGCATCTATCGCCTCTTCGTAGATTTCGGCCTGCAGGAGGCCCAGATCGCAGCCCGCCTGAACCTTGAGGGAATTGTCACTGACATGGGGCGCCCCTGGACGCGCGGCACCGTCCATCAGGTCCTGACCAATCCGAAATATATCGGCGACAACGTATTCAACCGGGTTAGCTTCAAGCTGAAGATGCGCCGGGTCGTGAACACGCAAGAGCACTGGATCCGCGCGCGCGGCGTGTTCACCGCCATCGTCGACGTCGCCACTTTCGAGCACGCGCTCAGGATCGTGGAGGACCGGAGCCGACGGATGAGCGACGCCGAGCTCCTCGACCTGCTACGGTCGCTGCTGGAGGCCCAGGGATCGCTGTCCAGCCTCGTTATCGACGAACGTGAGGACATGCCGTCGAGCAGCGTCTATAGGAGCCGCTTCGGTAGCCTGCTGCGCGCCTATCACCTCGTAGGCTACAGTCCCCGGCGAGACTATCGCTACATCGAGATCAACCGGCGCCTGCGGGCAATGCACCCGGATGTCGTTGCCATGGTGATCGACGGCCTGCGCCTCGCCGGCGGCGAGGTCATTGTCGATCCCGAAACGGGGTTGATCGACGTCAACGGCGAGTTCTCCGCGTCGGTCGTTGTGGCGCGCTGTGGCGAGACGCAAGGAGGCTCGCCGCGCTGGCGCATCCGCCTGGACGCCGGCCTGGCTCCAGATATCACGATCGCTGTGCGCATGGATCGCGGCAACGTCTCCCCGCTCGACTATTACCTACTCCCGCGCCTCGACATGACCGAGCCGAAGCTTCGGCTCGCCGAGAACAACGGCCTGTCACTGGACGGTTATCGCTTCGAGACCCTGGACTTCCTGTTCTCCCTGGCGGCCCGAGCCCAATTCGAGGAGGCGGCATGACTGAATCCAAGCATACCCGCGTGGAGATGATCCCGATTGACCGGATCATCATCCTGAACCCTCGCGTCCGGAACCGACGCAAGTTTATGGAGGTGGTCGAGAGCATCAGGACGGTCGGGCTGAAGCGCCCGATCCGGGTCAACACCATGATTGGCTCGGACGGTCAGCGTTCCTACGGCCTCGCCTGCGGTCAGGGCCGAATCGAGGCGTTCCGCGAGCTCGGCCGGACGGAGATCCCCGCCATCGTCACCGAGGCGACTGAAGAGGAATGCCTGGTCATGAGCTTGGTCGAGAACTGCGCCCGCCGGCAGCATCGGTCCATCGACCTGCTCCAGGACGTCGCGACGCTGCGCAAGCGCGGCTACAACGACCGTGAGATCGCGGAGAAAATCGGCACGTCGTCAGAGTGGGTCAACATGATGGCCATGCTCATCGAGAAGGGCGAGCAGCGCCTTGTCGAGGCCGTGGATACGGGAATGATACCGATCTCTGTCGCGATCGAGATCGCTAAGGCCGACGGCGAGTCGATCCAACAGCTGCTCGCCGAAGCCTACACCGAAGGCAGGATCACAGGGCCACGGCTAATCAAGATGCGGAGGCTCATCGAGCAGCGAACCCGGCGTGGCAAGCATATGTCGATAACACCATTCGGCAGGAAGCTGACCCGGGTTCGGACGTCAGAAGCCTTCGTCCGCATCTTCCAACAGGAGGCCGACAAGCAGCGTCTGCTGGTGAAGAAGGCCGAGGTCACCCAGACCCGACTGCTCTTCGTCGTCGAGGCCCTGAAGAACCTGCGAGTCGATGAGAACTTCGTCACCCTCCTTCGGGCCGAGCGGCTCGACACCATGCCGAAGGACCTGGAGACCCGCATCCGGGGAGAGGCCGCATGAACGAGATCGGATCCGCGGCCAAGATAGCCTTCGAGCCCGAATGCGTCACCGTGCCGATCGCGATGCTGCTGCCCGTGCGGCCGCCCAGGGCCACGGTCAAGGCCAGCCACAAATACCAGCAGATCCGGACCTCCGTGATCGAGATCGGCCTCGTCGAGCCGCCCGTGATCGCAAGGCTCGACGGCAACTCCGACAACTACCTGCTCCTCGACGGCCACGTCCGCGTCGAGATACTGAAGGACCTCGGCAGGACCGAGGTGGAATGCCTCGTCTCGACGGACGACGAGAGCTTCACGTTCAACAAGCGGATCAGCCGTCTGTCCGCCGTGCAGGAACACGCGATGATCCTCAAGGCGATCGCCCGCGGCGTCTCCAGCGAGAAGATCGCCCGAGCGTTGAGCCTTCACGTGAATAGCGTGAAGCGGAAGGCGACGCTGCTGGACGGCGTCTCCCATGAGGTCGTGTCGATGCTGAAGGACACGATGTGCCCGATGGCCGTCTTCGAGATCCTCAAGCGGATGAAGCCGCTACGCCAGATCGAGGCGACCGAGTTGATGATCGCCGCGAACAACTTCAYCGCGGCCTACGCCACCGCGCTGCTCGCCGGGACGCCGACCAACGAGCTGGCCGGCGAGAAGAAGTCGAAGAAGGTGCGGGGTGTCACGCCCGAGGCGATGGCTCGCATGGAAAAGGAGCTGGCCCGGCTTCAGGAATCGATGGCCGAGATCCAGGAGACCTACGGCAAAGAGCATCTGCAGCTGACTGTAGTGAAGGGCTATCTTGGGAAGCTTCTCGGCAACCCCCGAGTCGTGCGCTACCTTCTCCAGCACCGACCGGAATACCTTGAGCACTTCCAGGCAATCGTCGATGCAACCTCGTTCACCGGCCAAGCCGCTTGATTGATCTGGTCTGCACTCATGGGCCGATGCGCATAGGATAGCGGGCGACAAATGGACGCCAGCTACCAAACTAGTGCATTCTATACGCGCCCCAAAGCATAGGATGGATCCTTATCCGTATATCATTTGTTAATTGAGCAATAGGAAGCAAAGGTTGGTCAATATGCGAATATATAAATCGGTCTCCATTGCGCATTTTTACCCCAATAGCCCCGATTCTATATAGTATTTCCACTGTTTTATTTACAATCATATCCATGTCAGTTTGATTATCTTCGTAGTATCGCTTAGCGATATCATATAGAGGGTCCTTCGCGATTTTCTCGTCAGAATAAATCGAAAGAGCAAGATCGTCCACTGCCGATTTAGTTCGCAATTCGTCATAGTTTACGATCGGCTTTTTATGGGTTCCAATATAATCAAGCATCTTCTTAATGCTTGGAAACGCGCTTTGCCATTCTTGCTCCAGCGCTTCTCGGCGTATTCGAGAAAATTCTGCCTCAGCCTTCTTGACTAATCCGCCGGTGATCTCGAATTTTCCTTCCGCTTGCTTGATACATTCATTTACGAATGCAATGAGGTCCCGAGGCCGCATCAAAGTGCGCTCGACCATGTAATCTAAAGGATCTATCGTTCCGACGTTATATGCAAAAATGTCCTCAAACCTTACTGGATCAGATGCATACTGCTGTTTAAATAAATTTTGTATTCTTTTATCAATCATTGTTTTCAAGAGAGGCTTGGTCCACTTAAGGTGTATAAAATAATCATCGAGCTTCTCTCTCTGAAAAGATAGATCTCGCGTTTCTTGAACGACTCTCTCAAGGACGTCAGATCTCATCGATATAATAATTTTCAGATTTCGAACTTTCCTGTATGATTTAAGTGATTCCATCAAGGCTCTGATTAACTTGAATCTTATGGACCCATCGACCCAGTTTTCATCGAGCTTGTCTATCAAGATATAATAAACGTTACCTGAGTCGCCGTTATCGATCTCTGCAAGCATATCGATAACGGACGATAATTCCGACAACTGATTCGAACTAATAATATTCTTTATTCTATGAATGAATTCTGTTTTCTTGTCGCTGCTAAGACGCTTATCGTATTGCCCTCCCGCTTTAAATTTCTCAATCTCACCACCGAGTTCCGCTTTCACCGCGCGCTCAATCTTCTCAGTCATCTCCTTGATGTTTTGATCCATCGTAATCCAAAACTTACCCTCCCATTCCCTCAAATACTTGAGCGCTCGTTCCTTGCGGGCATCTTTCTGGAATCGCTCCAAGATTCTGTCAAAAACACTCCGGGAAGCACTTTCGTTTTTAACGGTGAAGCGCAATCGAATAAATTCAAGACAAAGAACGTGCTTCCATAATGCTTGAAAAAGTAGGTCAAGGTCTGCGCCAATTGCCTGTAAAAATCGAAGCGAATCGGAATTGGACACATAGCTCATAGCCATTTCAGAAGGGTCGACTTCGACGACATGATCTGAGCTATGGTTTATATATCGAAGAATTGCTGTCTTACCTGCTCCCGTTCTGCCATCGATGACCATTCCACGAGATTTTACATTCTTGCATAGCTCAACTGCTGGGTGATGAACAAAGCATGGAAATAGAAATTCATCGTCGAATTCGGCCGCATTAGTGCCGATTGACATACCAGCTCGCAATGCGATGCTGTTAATTTTCTTCTTTACCTTAGCCAAGGCGGCGCCCCCCGGTTCAACCTTTTCTAGGCATTTTACGTTGGGGCCATCCGAGCGTGTCAAATCTCTCGCAGGCGCTGTCCACAGCCTATGTAGGGTTGCAGACGTAGGAGCATTGCCTACCGAAGGCGGCTCCAGGCGGAGAGCGGGATCTTCGGAACCCTTTGGTGGACCAGGTATCCTGATACCCCGTCGAGCTCCCTGAATGGCGATCGGCACACCAGGGCCACATCCAGCTCGGAATTCCTCGCCCGATCCGGAAACCTCCTTGGCGGGGCAGCCTGGGCGTCCTTTTGTCATCGGACAAACAGGACTGATCCGCAATGGCGACGATCCGGAAGCTCCGGGGCAGATGGCAGGCACAGGTGCGACGGCGCGGTATGGCGCCTCGTGCCAAGAGCTTCGACCAGAAGGCCGACGCCGAGAAGTGGGCACGGTCCCTGGAGAGCGAGCTCGACCGCTGCGGAATGCTGCCGGACACACGCGTCGCTGAATCTACGACGCTTCGGTCGGTCCTTGAACGTTACATGATCGAGATCTCTCCACGAAAGCGCAGCGCCCATACGGAGATCTCCCGCATCAAGGCGCTGCTTCGTCGTCCGCTCTGTCACCGGACGCTGGCGCTGCTGTCGACCTCGGATCTCGCGACTTATCGTGACGACCGGCTTCGAACCGTCTCGCCTTCGACCGTGATCCGCGAGCTGAACACGATCAGCCACGCGATCGACACAGCGATGCGCGACTGGGACGTCTATCTGCACCGGAACCCATGCAAGCTCGTGCGCCGTCCGAGCCCACCACGCGGGCGCAACCGCCGCCTGCGCGACGACGAGGAGCAGCGCCTACTCGACGCTGCCGATAGCGGTAGAAATCTCTACATGCGTGACCTCATTGTGCTCGCGATTGAGACCGGCATGCGACGCGGTGAACTGCTGTCGCTTGACTGGCAGCACATCGACCTGGGGACGCAGGTCGTGCACCTGCCGCTGACCAAAAACGGCGAGCCCCGCGACGTCCCTTTGTCCTCGCGAGCACGCAGCGTGCTCCAGCGACTCTGGGAGGGCCAAGGATGCCCACCAGCGGGTCGAGCGCTGCCAACCAGCGAGAGCGCGGTCGTTCAAGCCTGGGGCCATCTGTGTGGCCGCGCAGGCATCACCGGTCTGCACTTCCACGACCTGCGGCACGAAGCTGTCTCGCGCCTGTTCGAGAAGGGGCTGAACGTCGTAGAGGTATCTACGATCTCCGGCCACAAGGAGTTGCGCATGCTCTCGCGCTACGCGCATCTCCGGGCGACGGATCTCGTMAGTCGGCTGGGATGAGCGCAGGCGCGAGTTCCCGGCACACGACCGAGAGCTCGGGCCCCAGCTTCAACGGATGATCGCGGTGCCACCAGCCCCGAATGCCTGGGCATAGGTGATATTGCCGAAGACGAACTGTCCCCGCGTGCCATTGCTCAATCTGACGATCGCCGAGCCCGACATCAGATCCGGAGTGCGCGTGACGACGATCTGCCCGGTCTTGCCGTCCGAACACTTGCCGGTCAGCACGAGCGCCGGGTTGGGATCCCGCACCTGGTATTCGCCGGAGCAGCGCGCCCCTCCTGGTGTCATCACCCAGAATGTGCCGACGCCGTTGTTAAAGGCCGTGACCTGCCCTGCGGCCGGCGTCGAGCCGAACTGACCTGTGACCGGTAGTGCAAACATCGCGACGGGTGCACCAGGCTGTGCGGAGACGCAGGCGGTCAATCCCGCGGCTCCGAGGACGGTGAATACTAAGGCAGACTTCATTTGTATCCCCAGCTCTAAGCTCGACATCGGCAGGGCCGACTCGCGCGCGAGCTAGAGCAGAATGTCGAGCAAGGAGCTACCTGCTTGCCCCCACCTCAGGTTGCGCACCATCCCACCGCATTCGGGTTGCGCGTCGCGCTGCCGAGGTTGCATTCAGGGAAACGAACGTTTCCATCGAGCGGTCCAATGTAAACATCAGGCCTAATTCGAGACCGATCATGTCAACAAATACCTATTCAGAACGCCCTTGGAGGCGTCATTATGGACCCTGGAACGGTCGGAATTACACCGGAAGTTTCCATGATGTTTCCCTTAAGTTGACAGTTCTGGTCCGAAATCTGCTTTTTCTCTCAGATAGAAACGTCGTGGCGGGCCTGGACGCCCGAGAACGACTGTAAGCGGTCACCAAAGCGGTATGCGTAGATAATCTACCGGCGATGCCGGCGGAGCGCTGACGAGAGCACGGTCGCGCGACGCGGATCCCTTACCGGGTCGAACCGGATACATATTCAGACTAGCGCTCGCCTTTGCTCCCGGACATGCCGACTTGTGATTGCCTGGCGGAACTTTGTCCGCGCCGCGATTGAGATCCTGCTGCTGGTGAAAGCCCGCAGCCAGCCGAGAGCGATCGAAGATGATAGGTCAGGGCACGCCGAGATCATTCTGTCGGACGAGCGCTGGTGTCGCCCGTCCTCCGCTCTCCGTGCGAACACGCGACCGCCGACGTGCGGGTGCGATGTCGAAGTCCTAGAAAAATGCAAACGAGCTGATGGGAGTGCCTTCCCTGCCCAGGAGCACTTCCCGGTCCTATCCTCCCATAACGCGGCCGCCAGCATAGATTTCTCTACTTTGAACCCGGCATTTTTCGACACGCTCACGATCAACTGCACTGCGTCCGTGCTCCCGCTATAACGGGAGTAAGCGCGCTTTTCATACGACCAACCAGCTCACGGGCTTCGGCCCGAAGGAGAACGCATGTCTACGTCCAGGCCCAAGCTCATGAAGCGTCTCGCCGACCTCGTTTGTATGAGGAAGATCTTGCACCCGAACGACCTTGCTGTTGAAGGAGAGCTCGCGAGCACCCGGTGGTTCGCTTACAGCTTCATGTCGCCCGTTGAGGCGACCGAGGAGTTCCGCAGGGTATATACTGCCGCGTTGCAGCGCTATGTGCGTGCGAACTGCGATCGGGAGCTGTCTGAGCAGGTCAGCGGCGTCCGCCCCGGAACGCCTGCTCATCGCACCCAGCAGTATACCCAGCTCTGGAGGGCGCGTCAGAAGGCTGATCGCCTGGGTGTGCCGTATGAGGTGGTGATCAACTTCGGCTTTGACTTTGCCCAGCGGCGCACGCGCAAGGCCTCGCCGCTTCCCCACCAGCTTTTCGCGACCGACAAGAGCGATCAGGCTTGGTGGAGCATGTTCCAGGTAGAGCTCGACGAGAAGATCTACCATGCCATGCGCAGGCTCGAGGTCCCGCAGTTTCGGCTTGAGCATGATCGGATGCTTCCGATCCAGAGGCAGCTTCGGGACCAGACGAAGAGCCACCTCGCTGCGAGTCTCCGCGATCGGGTCGACACCGTCGGTTGGATTGCGATCACGAACCGCTACCTCTCGTTGGATGAGTGCTTGTCGGTGTATTCCGAAGAGCACGCCGACAGGGTGCGCGAACGGCTCTCTGGCGCGGTTGAGGACGGACTGATCCTGGAGGAGCCGAAGGCCGACCTCGAGGATGACGACTTCCTGGTCGGCTGTTTCGGCGTCAGCGAGGCGATCGACGCGCCGGGAAGCAGCTGCGGCAGCTGTCCTCTTCGTGCGCAGTGTCGCAACTACGCCGGCTTGGTCGAGCAGGCGACCTTGAAGCGGACCGGGCACATCTCGCCGGTAGAGGAGGCGGACCGGCAGCGTAACCGCAACAAGGTCGCTGCGCACCGGGCCCGGAAGCGGGCGATGGCGTCCGCGTCTCCGGTAGCCCTCTGAATGCAGCCGATGTGTAACCGCAGCCTAATGAACTACTTACTTAAAGAAGATACATTCATATAGGCGGCGGTTACATCCGGCGACGCTGACTTACCTCATTCTCAGCTCCTCCGGTCTCCGGAGGAGGAAGGCGTGTAGTTGGAGAAAAAAGAGACCGAGATCCGGTGTCGGATCCTCCGGCTCGGAAGATCTTGATATGCGGTCAAACAGACGCGTTCGCGGTCAACCACTTCTCCAGCGCATCAAGCATCATCCGGTCCCTGATGACCGAGCCCTGGTTCAATGCCAAGCCAAGCGCGGGATTACGCCGGTCGAAGTGGAGTTCATCGAGAACCTGCCCCATCTTCATCCGGCGTGACGCCATGATGTGGTCGATCCGCGCCACGGCCCATGCTTCAAGCCTTCCATTGATCGCCATAGGAGGGCCAGAGACCAGTGTGGAAGGCGCTGGAGCCCCAACCCCTAGCCAAGCCAGAAAATCCCGCTGCTCGCCAGGCGTCGACTTCTGCCAGGCGTTCTTGAGCTCCTGCAGACGGGTGCGGCGGCCCTTCAACCCCGCAGCTTCGAACGCCTTCAGAGCCGACGGAAACTTGCCGGCGAGGTAGTCCGCGTGGATCGTCGGGTGCTCGCGCTCCAGGCGTTCAAGGTAATAGTCGTTATCGCGCTTTTGAGGCGTCGGCATCCGGGCGGGTTCCTGGTGAGGTCCGCGTTGCTATATCTACCAGCCGGTTTGATCCAGCCACTTGTCGTCGACCTCGCGCACGATCGACAGCATTCCAATCGCCCCCTCGCTATAACGGAACTAGCAGCAATCCCGCTGAGCACACGCGAGCATCTTCACAATGGCTATCGTCTTCCCCGACTTCGAATACCCCACCCGGATCCCGGAGCTCGACATGGAGATCGCCTCCATGATCCATGACGCGCATGACGCCGAAGGCGCCGTCAAGCTGCTGGATCTCGCGACCAAGATCCCGCGTCACGTCACTGAGGACATGCGCGGCCTCGACGAGCTTTGTGCGATCTCGCCGATCTACCCGCGGCCCAAGAGCATGACCCCTCGCGAATGGCTGGCCAAGTTCAAGGCGGAGGGTGGCGTGCTGCCCAAGCCTCGGATCACGATTACCGCGGCGATGCAGCGCCCCCGCGGGAACTGATTGCTTAGGGCGCGCCCTGGCTGGCTCGGCGTCGCCGAGCTAGTCGGCTGTGTTCGGTGCACTAGCGCTCGCCACGGACCACCTCTGAGCTTCCTATGCAGCATCCGCACTGAGCCGACTGCGCCGCTGGCCGACGATCGCTCGAAGGTCCTCGACGCTGAGCAGTGCGCTACGACAATGCAGCATCCGGTGACAGTTGGCGCACACGAGAGCGAGATCCTCGAGCTTCGTCCTGTCGCCTGGTTGCAACGACGCGACCGGCTTTCGATGGTGCACCTCGATGAAGCCGAGGCCGAGCTCGCCATACGCAGTCGAGAAGTCGAAGTCGCACGCCTCGCAGACCAGGAGGCCATTCCGCTCGCGAGCCTGGTCTCTCTTCCGTTGCGCCAGAGCCCGATTCCGCTCTCGGGATAGATGCAGGCGCAAGATCAGACCACCCTCCTCAGCCTCGTAGGATTCCTCCTGAACGACGACCGCATCATCATCGATGGCGGTTCTGATCGCTGCAGCAGCCCGAGCCAGCGCGCCTCGATCGTCCGCGAACGTGATCCAGACCTCTTCCTCGAGCTTGTTCCCCTGGGACAGCCCGACCTTGCCAGCCGCTTGGAACGCAGGGTCGAACCGTCGGAAGTTCATCATTTTCATGTAGACGCCGTTGGCGTTGCGGTAGGTCTCGCCCCGCTCGATGCCTTTCCGATCGCCCAGATGCTGAAGGAGCTGAGACAGCGCCAGAACCTCAGCGCTGGTCTTGCCAGGAGGGGACGTGGGGTTGATGAAATAAAGTTCCAGCGCGAGCACATGCTCGTCCCAGGTCCAGTCCACGCGGTCGGAACGACGCACGACCTGGAAGTTGAGATCCGATAGCTTCCGGACGGCGTCGGCCACGCCACCCGATAGTTCATCGTGCCTCAGCGGACGTCCATCACCTGGAAGGTATTTGTGCGCGACCGCGACGATCGCCTTCGAATCGTATTCCTTACCGTCGACCAGGAGCATGTAGTCCTTGGCTGTGCCGAAGCCGTAAGTGCGAAGGAACGTCTCGCGACCAAGGCGATCGAACTCGGTGATAGCCTGGTGAACAGCGGCAACAGTCAGGGGCACTCGCATTCCGATCAACCCGTCTGGACATGCTTCATGTGACGAGCATACTGAGCAGCTATCTGCCTGTCTCGTTCGAGCATCATGCTGATTTTCCCTGGCGCCTTTCCGGCGCAGCCTCGCGCCAATAACGAGACGGCCGCCACCGATGGATAAACGGAGCCTCACCGAACGCGACATCTGCACGAAGTTCATATTGCCAGCGATCAAGCGCTCCGGCTGGGACGAGATGGTGCAAGTTCGGGAGGAGGTCTATTTCACCAAGGGCCGGATCATCGTGCGCGGCAAGCTGGTGACGCGCGGCAAGGCGAAGAAGGCCGACTTCGTTCTCTACTACAAGCCGAATATCCCGATCGCGCTGATCGAGGCCAAGGACAATAATCATTCGGTCGGCCACGGCATACAGCAGGGGCTCGACTATGCCGCGACGCTGGATATCCCCTTCGTATTCTCCTCGAACGGCGACGGCTTCGTGTTTCACGACCGCACCGGCCGCGGAATCCCGATCGAGACGAACCTTGGCCTTGACGAGTTTCCATCGCCAGCCGACCTGTGGGGGCGCTATCGCGCATGGAAAAGCCTCGACGCCGAGGCGGAGCAGATCGTGCTCCAGGACTATTTCGACGACGGCAGCGGCAAGGCCCCGCGCTATTATCAGGTAAACGCCGTCAACGCCGCCATCGAGGCTATCGCCAAGGGCCGCGACCGCGTGCTGCTGGTCATGGCGACTGGCACGGGCAAGACCTACACGGCGTTCCAGATCATCTGGCGTCTGTGGAAATCCGGCCGCAAGAAGCGCATCCTGTTCCTCGCCGACCGCAATGTGCTGATCGACCAGACGATGGTCAACGACTTCCGCCCGTTCGGTGCCGCTATGGCGAAGCTATCGACCAACGCCAAAACGATCGAGCGGCAGGATGGCAGCACGGTTGATCTGGCGCTAGCACTCGACAAGAGGCGGCGCATCGACACCGCTTTCGAGGTCTATCTCGGCCTCTATCAAGCCATCACAGGACCCGAGGAGCGCCAGAAGCTCTATCGCGAGTTTTCGCCTGGCTTTTTTGACCTGATCGTCATCGACGAATGCCATCGTGGCAGCGCGGCCGAGGATTCGGCCTGGCGCGAGATTCTCACCCACTTTTCCGGCGCAACGCAGATCGGCCTCACTGCCACGCCAAAGGAAACCGAATACGTCTCCAACACCGACTATTTCGGCGAGCCGATTTTTACCTACTCGCTGAAGCAGGGAATTAGTGACGGCTTCCTCGCACCCTACAAGGTCGTCAAGGTTCACATCGACCGCGACGTGGAAGGCTATCGGCCGGAGCTCGGTCAGCGCGACCGTGCGGGCAACGAGGTCGAAGACCGCATCTACAATGCCAAGGACTTTGATCGGAGCATCGTGCTCGACGACCGCACTGTGCTCACCGCAAAAAAGGTAACTGATTTCCTGAAGGAAAGTGGCGACCGCTTCCAAAAGACCATCGTGTTCTGCGTCGATGAGGAGCACGCGGCGCGGATGCGGCAGGCGCTCGTCAACGAGAACGCCGATCTGGTCGCGCAGAACCAGCGTTACGTTATGCGCATCACCGGCAGCGACAAGGAGGGCCAGGATCAGCTTGGCAACTTCATCGACCCGGAATCGCGATACCCCGTCCTGGTCACGACCTCTCGGCTATTATCGACCGGTGTGGATGCGCAAACCTGCCGGCTGATCGTGCTCGATCGCGCGGTCGGTTCGATGACCGAGTTCAAGCAGATCGTTGGACGCGGCACCCGCGTCCACGAGGACACGAGGAAGTTCTTTTTCACACTCATAGATTTTCGCGGCGCAACCAACCATTTCGCCGACCCGGACTTCGACGGCGATCCGGTGCAGATTTACGAGCCGGGCGAAGGTGACCCAATCACGCCGCCCGATGATGAGCCGCAAGGCGATGACGTCATACCGCCGACACCGGACGAGGACGAGACCGTTGTCGATCAGCCGGGTCGGCCGCAGCCAACCGGCGGACCAGCCCGCAAGATCTACGTCGATGGCGTCGGCGCCCGCATCGTCGCCGAGCGCATCGAATATCTCGACGAGAATGGAAAGCTCGTCACCGAATCCCTGCGCGACTTCACCAAGACAGAGCTGAAGAAGCGATTCGCTAGCCTCGACGAGTTCCTCAAGCGCTGGAAGTCAGCCGAGCGCAAGCAGGCGATCATCGACGAATTACAAGCCGAGGGTCTGGCGCTCGAGGTAGTCGGCAATGAGCTCAGCAAAAACCTCGATCCTTTCGATCTGATCTGCCATATCGCCTTCGATCAGAAGCCGCTCACCCGCCGGGAGCGGACGGAGAATGTGAAGAAGCGCGACGTGTTCACCAAATACGGGCCGCAGGCTCGCGCCGTGCTCGATGCGCTGCTGGACAAGTATCGCGACGAGGGCGTGCTCAATCTCGATGACGCGAACGTGTTGAAGGTGACGCCCTTCAACACGATGGGCAGCGTCGTCCAACTCATCAAAGCGTTTGGCGGCAAGGTGGCTTTCGAGAAGGCCGTCCATGAGATGCAGGACGCGATTTATCAAGAGACCGCATAACCAATGATCGTCCGCGCCACCGTAAAGTCCATTCAAGACATCATGCGCCAGGACGTCGGCGTCGATGGCGATGCCCAGCGCATTAGCCAGCTGACTTGGCTATTTTTCCTGAAGATCATTGACGATCAGGATCAGGAACTCGAACTGACTAGGAACGGCTACTACTCACCGATTCCCGAGCGCTTCCAGTGGCGTAACTGGGCGGCGGACCCTGAAGGCATGACGGGCCAGGCGCTGCTCGATTTCATCAACGATGCATTGTTCCCGGCGCTAAAAGGCCTGCAGCTCTCGGCGCAGCCAGGTGATCGTCGCCGGGTCGTGCGCGACGTGTTCGAAGACGCCTACAACTACATGAAATCCGGCCAGCTGCTGCGGCAGGTGGTCAACAAGATCAACCAGGTCGATTTTAATGATCTCGACGAGCGGCGGCACTTCGGCGAGTTCTACGAGCAGCTGCTCAACGACCTGCAGTCAGCTGGCAACGCGGGCGAATACTACACACCGCGCGCAGTGACAGCTTTCATGGTCGATCGCATCGACCCGCGTCCTGGTGAGACCCTGTTCGACCCCGCCTGTGGGACCGGCGGTTTCCTGTCGTGCGCTATCAATCACATGGAGGCGAGATACGTCCGCACGCCGAAACAGCGCGAGGCCATGCAGCGCGCCCTGCGTGCGGTGGAGAAGAAGCAGCTTCCGCACATGCTCTGCGTCACCAACATGCTGCTCCATGGCGTAGAAGACCCGAGCTTCGTGCGCCACGACAACACGTTGGCCCGGCCGCTGATCTCGTGGAGCAAGGACGAGCGCGTCGATATCGTCGTCACCAACCCGCCCTTTGGCGGCAAGGAAGAGGATGGCATCGAGAACAACTTCCCGACCTTCCGCACTAAGGAGACCGCCGACCTGTTCCTGGCGCTAATCGTGCGGCTGCTCAAAATCGACGGCCGCGCCGCCGTAGTGCTGCCGGACGGCACGCTGTTCGGCGAAGGCGTCAAGACACGCCTCAAGGAGCACCTGATGGAGGAGTGCAACCTCCACACCATCGTTCGCCTGCCCAATTCGGTGTTCAAGCCTTATGCCTCGATCGGCACCAATCTGCTGTTCTTCGAGAAGGGCACGCCCACGAAAGACATCTGGTTCTACGAGCACCGCGTGCCCGAGGGCCAGAAAGCCTATTCGATGACCAGGCCGATCCGGCTGGAGCATTTTCAGGGCTGCATCGACTGGTGGGGCGGCAAGGAGCGCAGGGGCCGCAAGGAGACGCCGCAGGCTTGGAAGGTGAGCGCCGAGGAGGTGAAGGCGCGCGGCTACAATCTCGACATCAAGAACCCGCATGCGGTGGCCGGCGACTACGGCGACCCAGAAGCGCTACTGGCGGACCTTGCTCGTGCCGAAGCCGAAACGGCGGGCTTGCGGGGTGAGTTGAAGGCGATCCTCACCGAGGCGCTGGTCCGATGAACGCGGAACGCCTGCTGGCGCACTATGACAAGATCGCCGAGGCGCCCGACGCGATCGCCCGCCTGCGCCGTTTCGTGCTCGATCTGGCGGTGCGTGGCAAGCTCGCACCGCAGGACGCGAACGACGAACCGGCGTCGGAACTGCTAAAGCGGATCGCGAAGGAGAAGGCGCGGCTGGTGAAGGCCGGCGAGATCCGAACGCCCAAAGCGATCCCTGCGCTATCCGAAACACCATTCCCCATCCCTTCGAATTGGCGTTGGTCGCAGCTTGCCGAAATCGGGGTCTTAAGCCCGCGTAACGATGCTGCCGACATGCTCGAAGCGTCCTTCGTGCCGATGCCGCTGATTGCCGCTGAGTATGGCGTCGCGAACCAGCACGAAGTCCGCTCTTGGGGCGAGATCAAGAAGGGCTACACGCATTTTGCCGAGGGCGATGTTGGCCTCGCCAAGATCACCCCGTGTTTCGAGAATGGCAAATCGGCGGTGTTCCGAAATCTGACGGGGAGGATCGGTGCCGGCACCACGGAGTTGCATATCGTCCGCCCGCTGCTCGTCAACCAAGATTACATCCTGCTGTTTCTCAAGAGTCCCCACTTCATCGAAACCGGTATCCCGAAAATGACCGGCACGGCCGGCCAGAGGCGCGTGCCGACAGAGTATTTCGCAAATTCGCCCTTTCCTCTACCGCCGCTCGCTGAACAGCACCGCATCGTCGCCAAGGTCGATGAGTTGATGGGCCTGTGCGACCGGCTGGAGGCGGCGCGGGCGGGGTGCGAGGCGGTGCGCGATCGGCTAGCTGCGGCGAGCCTTGCCCGCCTCAACGTGCCCGATCCCAAGACCTTCCACGCCGACGTCCGCTTCGCGCTCGACGCGCTGCCGGCGCTGACCACGCGCCTTGACCAGGTCAAGGCCTTGCGCCAGACCATCCTCAACCTCGCCGCGCGCGGCAAGCTGGTGCCGCAGGATGGGAACGACGAGCCGCCGAAATTGAAACCAGCGGATTGTGACGAGCGGCCCGAGGCTATCCCTTCCACATGGCGTTACGCGCGCTTGGTCAATCTATTGGCGGAAGACACGAGGAATGGTTATTCGCGCAAACCGGATGATGCACCAAACGGAATCCCAATCCTAAGGATTAGCGCGGGCACGGTTCGAGGTGACGGCGTGGTCGCTGAGGAGGAACACAAACTAATCAGCGGTATCGACCACGATTCGCGAATTCGATACGGGTTGAGGTCTGGAGATCTTCTCGCTTGCCGTTTTAACGGCAACAAGGCGTTCGTCGGTAGGCTCACGATCTTCAAGGACTACCTCGATCTCCAACCAATATATCCGGATAAACTCATTCGCGTCCGCGCATCGTCGGAACTCGTCACACCCGAGTTCTTGAGGCTTTCGGGCGACACGCATCTTGTTCGAGCCGAGGTGGAAGCGGCGTGCGCCACTACTGTCGGCAACTGGGGAATTAGCGCTTCCAATCTCAAGGAAGTGCGGTTTCCCGTCCCACCACTGGCCGAACAGCATCGCATCGTGGCAAAATTCAATGCCTTGATGGCGCTCTGCGACCGGCTGGAGGCGGGCCTCGCCGCTACCACCACTGCCCGCCGCCGCCTGTTGGACGCCCTGCTGGCTGAGGCGCTGGCGCCAGCGGATGCGCGTGTGCGGGAGGCCGCGGAATGAGCCGAGCGCCGTTGCGCTATGATATCGAACGTCTTGTTCCCGAGAAGCTGGCCTACTGGTATCTTCGGTTGAATGGCTTTTTGCAGATCGAGAACTTCGTCGTTCATCCGGCTGGGCGCGGCGGCCAGCGCACCGATGCTGACTTGCTTGCCGTCCGGTTCCCATTCCGAGCCGAACGCCTATTCGATAATCCAAATGACATCATGACCGACGATGACCAGCGCCTTGGGCTTTCGCACCATCTGATCGACATCATCATTGCGGAGGTGAAGACCAATGAGCCTTGCAAGTTGAACGGGCCTTGGACGGAGCAAGATCGGCAGAATGTCCACCGCGTGCTTGCCGCAATCGGCTGCCTCCCACCGGACCGGATCGCCTCGGCGGCGACTGACATTTATCGCTTCGGCACTCATCAGACGGACACGCTTCGCATTCGGCTCGTTGCGATAGGTCGCGACAGAAGCGACGATCTCGCAGCTACATACCCTAAGGTCAGGCAGGCAATCTGGGCGGACATCCTCGAGTTCATTTGGGAGCGGTTCAGGCGCTATCGAAATCAGAAGGCGCAGGTCGATCAGTGGGACGAGGACGGCAAGTTTATCAAGCGGCTTGCCGATGGCGCGCGCACATTGGACGAGTTCAGATCCCGTGCGCTGAGGCTGATTGGAGCAGGTGGCTGAGTTGAAGAGGCATTCGACCGGTTCAATGCTGCCCCGCTCGCGCCACAACCGCGCCACGCCGACACGATCGGAGCGCGCGTCCATTGCCGCCGGAGAACTGCGCCTCATCCAAAATCCCGCATTGCCGAAGCAGTTGGGATCGGCTATCCAGCCTGCACGGTTAGCGCCCGTAGCTCAGCTGGATAGAGCGTTGCCCTCCGAAGGCAAAGGTCACACGTTCGAATCGTGTCGGGCGCGCCAAACTTCAATCATTCCATGCCGTCGAGAACGAATAGCACTCGAGTCGAGCCGGGTAAGGACCGCTTTGCGGTCACGGCCGGTCCCGCGTCGAAGTCGCTCGCGGATCAGCAGCCGGATTCCGGCGATGCGGCATAGCGGCCAGATTCCTGCCGACGAAAGCGTCGACCCCGATGGCGGCCCGGCGGAGGTCGGGCTCAGCTCGTGTCACGCGCCGAGAAGCTCGCGGCCGCCGGCTCCACCAGTTCGGCGACCCGCCGACACCTCCAAAGCCCATGCCGTCATGGCACGCGTGCCCAACTCGGCCGATCGCGAGAGCCACATGTCCGCAGGCGCAGCGAATAATTCATGGTGCCTATCCTCCGCGACCTTGCGGGAAGGGTTCGGCGAACGGCATCAATCTCAGGCTAAGATGCGGCAGTGCCTGCGCCCGGCCCTGAAGTGCGAGCCGGGTGCCGAATGGATCTTAGCCGACGCAGCAACAGCTGATCTTTGCAGGCTCCGAGCGGCGCCGGGCCGAACAGCATCTGGCCGACCGCCTCGAGCGCGCACATTCTGCCTCGCTTCCTCTCGATGGCGTGAATCCTATCGGCGAGAATGGGCTTCTGGGCATCGCCATGCGTGTCGAGGACGGTGGCCAAGCGCGGAACCCCGATGGCCCCAATCAACGCGATCAGGCAGGTCGCGACGGTCCCCCGGCGATTTTGTCCAACTAGAACAGAAACTCGTCGACCTCGGCTTCCGCCGCGACGGTAACCGGCGTACGCGCCTCCTGCGCCAATCCGCATCGTTCGAGCACAGCATTGTGGATCTGGCGTTCCGCCGCCATGGTGTAGCTCGGCCAGATCACTCGCGCGATGAAATCCCCCGCCTGCGCGAGCAGATGCGTCTCCGGGAGTTGCGCTTCGGCCGCGAGCAACAGCTCACGGGCCGCCCCCGTGATGAGATCGCGCATAGCTCCGGTGCTCGAGAAGGATAGTCCGGCCTGCTCGATCACGGCGCCGAACCTCTCGCCCTGCCGCAGCAACTCGTCCAGGCTCGCACCGAGCCGATCGCCGCTGTGGCGCATGATGGCGAGCGAGTTGCGCATCATCTCGTCGCACGCGGCGAAATAGGTAGCGTCCAGCTTCCCTTCGCGCTTCAGCACCGACGAGGCGGCCTGCATCTGCGTGAACGCTGGGGTCAACTTCCGAGAATCGGTGGCCACCTGGTCGGCCGCGAATTTCAGCTCCTGGGCGATCACCACGAGACTGCGCCCGCCGGTGCCGATCCGCGCCGCGCGCAGCCCCGCATTCATCCCGATCAGGACGATGTTCGTGGCGGTCGCAGCAAGCGCCTCGACCGTGCCCTGGCAATCATCGAGAACGCTCGCGACAGCTTTGGTGACGCGGTCGACGCCGGCGCGGGCGATGTCGCAACGGCCGAGGAGCTCAGAAGCCTCTGCCAGATCGGCCTCCAGCTCGACCAGGAACGAAGCGGTGCCGCCACCGCGATAGAGCGACCTGACGAGATCGATCAGTTGCGTGGTCTCACGGTCAAGCAGGACGAGCGCGCTGTTGATCTCTTCGACATCGGGACCGAGAGCGCCGGCTGCGCCTTCGAGCTGCGCCGATTGCAGCCGCAACAGCATATCGCCGCAGGCGAGGCGCACCGCGCCGTCCAGATCGGCCGCGCCCCCCGGCACCTCGCCCAGACGCAGCCCGGAAATGGCGTGTTCAAGCCTCTGGCGTATGCTGTCGCCGGCCTGGAGAGCGATAATGGCGCCACCGGTGGCCAATGTGATTCGGCCCGAGATCGCGGCCGCCTCGGCGGTCAGCGCGACGCTGCGGCGCTGACGCTCGGCGACCTCCGCCAGCGTCTGGTCGAGCTTGCCTGCCAGCGCCGCCAGCGACTTTCCGTACCGCCCTTCGAATTCTCGCTGTGCCTTCAGCGCGGAATCGAGGAGGCTACAGAGCCGCGCCTGATCGCGCGCACAGCGTGTGATCGTGCGCTGGGCTTCTGCGGTCAGCGTGCCGATCTCGCCGGCAAAGTCGCCGAAATCACTCCCCACCATCGGAATGGATATGGCCTCGATCCGTGCGCCGCGTGCGAGGATGGTGATGAGGCGCATCTGCTCGAGCAGCCGTTCGAGAGCCTGAGAGGCGATGTGGCTGTGGATCGACAGGTCCTGAAGCGCGCAGGTTTCGGAGGCAAGGGCGTGGTTCAGCACACGCAATTCGCCGGCGAGACGATGCAGCGCCGTGCGGGCCTGTTCGATCTCGGTGCCCGCCAGTTCGCGCGACAAGGCTCCAAGCTGCTCATTCAGCGCCTGAAACAGTTCCAGCCCGTCGCCGAGCTGCTGCCCGGCGGTGGCGAAGGTCACATCAATCGCGCGCGCATTCGCATCCAGCGACAGGATCAGCCTCGATAGTCCTTCGTTATCCCGAAACATTCTGCCCCCGACGCAATGCTACTCATCCTCAGGCGGTTTGGGCGATCTCGCCTGCCCCGCCGCGCCCGAGATGCGGCCAGGCCATGATCTCCTGGGGCACGCGCGCGAGGCCGATCACGCGCTGGGCGGCACCAAGCTCGATCGCCTCCTTAGGCATGCCGAAGACGACGCAACTCTCCTCGTCCTGCGCCAGCGTGTGCGCGCCTGCCTTGCGCATTTCGAGCAGCCCGCGAGCGCCGTCATCGCCCATGCCAGTCATGATCAGGCCGAGTGCGTTGGCGCCGGCATATTGGGCAGCCGAGCGGAACAGCACGTCCACGGACGGACGGTGGCGCGAGACATGCGGGCCGTCCTTGATCGCAACGCGATACTGCGTCCCGGCGCGCTGCAGGAGCATGTGACGATTTCCCGGCGCAATCAGGACGCGGCCGGACCGAAGCTCGTCGCCGTCCTCCGCTTCCTTGATCTCGACCGCGCAAATGCCGTTCAGCCGGCGGGCAAAGGCGGCCGTGAACTTCTCAGGCATGTGCTGCACCACCGCAATGCCGGGACATGTGACCGGCAGAGCCGTCAGGACCTCCCGAAGGGTCTCGGTCCCACCGGTCGAAATGCCGATGCAGACGATACGATCCGTCTCGCTGCGGACGCGGACGGGAACCGGTGGCGGCATGATGACATCCGCGGTCAGCTTCTTTTCGACCGGCGCACGCGCCGCCCTAGGGCGCAGCCGCGCCTGAGCGGCCGCCCTGACGGAGTGCCTCAGCCGATCCGCCGTCTCGATCAGCGCGTTGCGTGTGTCGATGCGCGGCTTCGGCAGCACGTCGACCGCCCCGGCTTCCAGCGCATCGAACAGCGCCCGCGACCCCGCCTCGGTCAAGGTCGAGCAGATGATCACCGGAATGGGCCGCTGCGCCATGATCTTGCGCAGGAAGGTGAGCCCGTCCATCCCCGGCATCTCGATGTCGAGGATCATGACGTCCGGCAATTCGCTCTGCAGACGGCGCACCGCGGCAAAGGCATCGGCTGCCGTTCCCATGACCTCGATGCCCGGATCGGCACTCAGGATCGAGCTGAGCACCTGGCGCACCGAGGCTGAGTCGTCGACGATGAGCACGCGGATCGGTTGACGGGTCATTCTGCTGCCCTCCTGAGCGCGGCGGGAGCGGCCTGATAGACGGTCGGGACGATCTGCTGCACTCCGGCGATGCCGCTGCCCGCCATCGATTCCGAATGGCCGAGCATCAGGTATCCGCCGGGTCGAAGATGCGACACCAGGCGTTCGATGACGGCCTTCTGAGTCGGCCCGTCGAAATAGATCAGCACGTTGCGGCAGAAGATGACGTCCACGTCCCGGTCGAATGGATAGCTTTCGTCCATCAGGTTCAGCCGCTCGAAATGGACTTTTCTGCGCAGTTCCGGCGCGACCCTGACGACTTCTTGCCGCGGATCCTTCGATCGCATCAGGTAGCGCTGCTGCATGGCCGACGGCACCGGCGCAACGAAGGCGCGCGGATAGATGGCCGCTCTCGCCTCGCGCAGGACCTCCGTCGAGATATCCGTGCCCAGGATCGAGAAGCGGATCGGCTTGGCGGCATTCACCAAATCCTGCAGCACCATGGCGACCGTGTAGGCTTCCGCCCCCGTCGAGCAGGCGGCGCTCCAGACCTTCAGGCCGGCCGGGAGCGAGTCATGCCGCTGCAGCAACTGCGGCACGGCGACATTGCGCAGAAACTCGAAATGGCTCGGCTCGCGAAAGAAATCGGTCTTGTTGGTGGTCACGCAATCGATCAGGTGCACAAGCTCGTCGTCGAGCCCGCCGCGTTCGAACAGATGGGCGCCATAGCCGGACACCCCTGCCAGGCCAAGCGCACGGGCGCGCTTTCGCAGCCGCCCCTCGACCATGGTGCGTTTGGTGGGTGGCAGCTTGATGCCAACCCGACTCTCGATGATCGCAGCGATGGCCGAAAAATGCTTATCAGCCAGATAATCCGATGTGTCCGACATGGTTGGCCTCATCGGCGTCAAGCTGCCTTGCCGGCAGCGAGATCGGCCAGAGGAAGACCATCGGCTTCCATCAGGCGCTCAAGATCGAAGATGACGATGAAGGCTTCGCCCTTGCGGCCGATCCCGGCGATGTAGTTCGATTGCCAGCGGCCGCCGACATCGGGGGCGGCCTCGGTCTGGTCGGCATCGAGGCCGGTGACCTCGAAGACGCGATCGGCGACGAAGCCGACGCCCCGGGTGCGGCTCTTGACCGGCACGTCCAGGATGATGATGCGCGTCGCCTCGGTTGGCTCGGCGCGCGGCAGGCCGAGCTTCGTGCGCAGATCCACGATCGGATAGCCGGCACCGCGAACATCGATCATGCCGAGCAGGAAGGCCGGCGCATGCGGCAGCTTCGAGATCGGACGCATGTCGAGGATCTCGCGGACATTGCGGATATCGATGCCGAAGAGCTCATGATCGATGCCAAGGGTCAGGTATTGTGCGGTGTCGGCCATGGGAGACTCGCGATGCGGCTGGGGAGCCAGGCGGATTGAGGCGCGGAGAGGCCGGCCCCGCCGCCTGGGCGGGGCCGGCATGCGCTCAGGCGCGGTGGAAAGCGGCGTCGTGCTGGTCCTCGCCGTCATCCATGTCAAAGGCGAAGCCGCCATTGACGACCTTCTTGGCCGGACGTGTGCTGGAGGCAGGCGCCCGCTTCGGCTGGAGCGCGCTTGCCATGGCCGTGGCCTTGCCGCGCAGCATGGTGACGGCCCTGTCGACCCCAGCCGGGCGCGGGCCGTCCTTGCGCGCGCCGCCTTCGCCGAGCCGGAAGAAGGCAATCGTGGCCTGTAGCGTCTCGGCCTGAGCCGAGAGTTCCTCGGAGGTCGCGGAGACCTGTTCGGAGGCGGCCGCGTTCTGCTGCGTCACCTTGTCGAGCTGCTGGATCGCCTGATTGATCTGGGCGGCGCCGACATCCTGTTCGCGGCTGGCGGAGGTGATCTCCTCGACAAGCTCGGCGGTCTTCTTGATGTCGGGCACCAGCCTGGCCAGCATCGAGCCGGCCTCCTGCGCGACCTTGACGGTATCGGACGACAAGGTCCCGATCTCGGCTGCAGCCGCCTGGCTGCGCTCGGCGAGCTTGCGCACTTCCGAGGCGACCACCGCGAAGCCCTTGCCATGCTCGCCGGCACGGGCCGCCTCGACCGCCGCGTTCAGCGCCAGCAGATCGGTCTGGCGGGCGATCTCCTGGACGATGTTGATCTTGGCGGCGATCGTCTGCATCGCATCGACCGCCTTGCCCACCGCAACACCGCTCGCCTCGGCATCCTTCGCGGACTGCGTGGCCATCTTCTCCGTCTGGCTGGCGTTCTCGGCGTTCTGCTTCACATTGGCCGCCATCTCCTCCATCGACGAGGAGGCTTCCTCCGTCGAAGAGGCCTGCTCGGTGGAGCCTTGCGAGAGCTGTTCGGCGCTGGCCGACAGCTCCTGGCTGCCCGCCGACATGTTCTCGGCGGCGCTGGTCACCTGGCCGACGACATCGCGCAGCTTCTCGACCATGTTCTCGAGAGCAATGCCGAGGGTGTCCTTCTCCGACATCCTCTTCGCCTCAACGGTCAGGTCGCCGTTGGAGATCGCATTGGCGACAGCGGCGGTATCGCTGAGATTCGCCGTCATCGCGTTCAGCGCGGTGACCAGATCGCCGATCTCGTCCTTGCTCTTCACGGAGATCGACTGTCCGAGGTCGCCGATCGCAACCGCGTTGGCCAGTCCGACCGCGCTCGACAGGCCGCGGCTGATCGAAAGAGCAATCCAGGTGGCCGCGATGATGGCGATCAACAGCGAGCCCAGGACGATGCCGATGAGGAGCGTCTTCGCGAAGGCCGCCTGTTCGCTTGCTTCCTTGGCGGCGGCGGCAGCCGACTGCTTGATGAAGTCGGTATACTCATCAAGGCCTGCCATCATGTCGGTGACGGCCTCGCCGCCCTCGCCCATCGAAACCGTGCTGGCCTTGATGTTCCCCGCCTCGCCCGCAACGGCTGCGATCCGGAGGGCAGCATCGATCCCCTTGTCGAAGGCAGCGAGCATGTTTGCCGGCGACACCCCCTGCTCCGCGAAGGGGGCGGCCGCCTTGGCGAGCGCGGCGCGGACGTCGCGGGCCTGCGCCTCGGCCGATTTCTGCAGCTTCTCGACCTCGGCCACGCTCGTCGCGCCGAACAACTGCCCGATCGACCGCGTCAAGCGCAGCCATTCCAGCCGCACCGACTGGAAATCGAGAGCCAACCGCAGCGCCTCCGGCGAAGCGGAAGGCTTGGTGAGCTCGTTCAGGACCGCCGTGGAGGCGACCGTGACGCCTTGGATGAGCGGCGTCATCTCGCTGCCCCAGAGTTCCGCGGCGCGGTTGTTCGAATTCAGCTTGGCGTTGCGGATAACCTCGTCCTGCGCTGCGAAGAAGCGGTTGATCTTGGGCGTCAGAGCCTCCCAGCGGCGTTTTCCGGCCTCGCCGGCCTGGGCCTGGATTTGCTCCTTGAGCTTCATGGCGTCGAGGCGATTCTGAACCGCACTCGCGGCTTGAGCGAGTATCTCCTTGTCGGTTGCCGCCATGACGGCATTCTTTTCAGAACGCACCGATCTGTTCATCATGCTGCGCACGTCGCTTATCTGATCCAGCCGGTTGGTCCAGTTGATCAGCACGCCCTGCGTCTCGGACATGTCGGACAGCTTTTGATAGGAAAGCCCGCCTGCCACCATGGACAAGGCGATGACGATGCCGAAGGCACCGGCCAGTTTGGTCTTGATCGTCAATCTCATACTCAGTCCCCGATAAGCAACGTAACGATTTCATGCGCTGAATTGGCAGCGCTTCAGCTCAAAATCTTCTCGAGATCGGGAACGATCACGAATTCGTCGTTCCACTTGGTGATGAAACGGATGAATTCAGGCCGCCAGTGCATTCCCAGGCGCGGCGTCTGCTGGATCTGGGCCGTCGAGATTTCGGTCACCTCGTAGACCTTGTCCGCCATGATCCCGAGCGCAACGGGATCACCGTCGATCTCGATCTCGACGACAACGATGCGCGTGTCCGCAGTGTCGGCTCGCCGTCCCATGCCGAAGCGCAGACGCAGATCCGCCAAGGGGATGACATTGCCGCGCACATTGATCAGCGCCGGCAGAAAGGCGCGCGCGCCTGCAACCCGCGTCGCAGGGACCGGGTCGATGATCTCGCGCACCGCCTCGGCTTCGATCGCGAAGATCTCGCCACCGAGGCCAATCATCAGGACCTGAAGCCGCATCTCCCCGGCATGCTGCGCGCGATGGCTGGCGCTGCCCTGTGTCTGAATCCGCATCATGCCGCCTCAGGAGTCTTTTCGGTTTCGGCGCGGCTCTGGCCGAGCGAAATGAGTTGAGCGACGTCAAGAATGAGCGCAGCGGAACCGTCGCCGAGGATCGTCGCGCCCGAGAACATCGTGACATCGGAATGGAGCTTGGAGAGCGACTTGATCACGGTCTGATGGCTGCCGATGATCTGGTCGACGACGAGGCCGGCGCGCGTGTCCCCCGTCGTGATGATGATGACCTTCTGGTGCGGGTCGGACTCGCCATCAGCCTCGAAGAGATCGCGCAGCCTCAGGAAGGGCACGAGGTCGCCGCGAACGTTCAGGAAGTTGCGCCCGCGCGCCCGGGCGTCCTCGGCCGCGGTCAGTTCGACGCATTCCTCTATCGCCGAGAGCGGAATGATGTAGCGCCCCTCGCCGACGCGGATCAGCAACCCTTCGATAATGGCAAGCGTCAGCGGCAGCCGCAGCGTCACCGTGCTTCCATAGCCAGGCACGGTCGCAAGATCGATCGTGCCGCGCATGGCTTCGATCGTGCGCTTCACCACGTCCATGCCGACACCGCGGCCTGACAGCGCGGAGATCGTCCGAGCGGTGGAGAAGCCGGGATGGAACAGGAACTGATGGATCTCGTGCTCGCTCAAGGGCGCTCCAGCCGCGATCAGCCCCTGCTCCTCGGCTTTGGCGCGGATGCGGGCCGTGTCGAGCCCGGCGCCGTCATCCTGCACGGTGACAAGCACTTGAGCGCCGACATAGCGCGCGGCGAGTTCAATGCGCCCCGTCGCCGATTTGGTGGAGCCGGCGCGTGTCTCGGGCGCTTCGATGCCGTGGTCGATCGCGTTTCGGATGAGATGGACCAACGGGTCGGCAAGACGCTCGATCATGGTCTTGTCGAGTTCGGTATCCTCGCCGACGGTGATGAAATCGACGGGCTTGCCGAGATCGCGCGAGAGGTCGTGGACGAGACGGCGGAAGCGGCCGAAGAGCGAGCCCATCGGCACCATGCGCACCCCCATCGTCGAATCGCGCAGTCCCGACGCCAAGCGCTCGATTTCCTCGGCGATCGATTTGATCGCGAGGTCGGTTCCGGAATGAGCGAGCTGGCTGAGCCGCGCCTGCGCAATGACGAGTTCGCCAACGCGGTCCATCAACTCATCGAGACGCTCGGCCTGGACGCGGACGGTCGAGGTCTTGTCCTCGCCACGGCGGACGGCCTCGCTCCGCTCACCCGTTGCACGCTCCACCGGCACGGGTTGCGACTCTTTCGCAATGGCGGCAGCGGGGGCCGCGGCGGCAACCACCTCCTCGTCCCCCATCGTCGTGAGCTGCTGCGCATCCGCGCTCGCGGCCGGGCCGCGCGGCGCGATGCCAAGCTTCATCTCGTCGCGGACGAACATGAAGACATCCTCGATGTCCTCACGCGAGCAGCCGCTTTCGAGCTCGACCGACCATGCGATCATGCACGTCTCCGGATCGAGCGTGCCGAGGTCCGGGAGGGCGTCGAGATGCGCGGCAACCGTGCATGAGCCGAGCGCACGGAGATCGTCCAGCAGCACCAGCGGATTGGTGCCGTTGCGCAGGATATCCGGCTCGAAAGCAATCTCGATCAGCCAGCCCGTGCCATATGCGGCGGGCGCGGCAGGAGTCTCGTCGGCGGCAACGCTGGCGGGGGATGCCACGTCTCCTGCCGTGCCCGCGGCGATCAGGGCCTGGAGTTCTTCGACGATCGCCTCGCCAATGATCGGATCGGTCGAGTCGGGATCGTCGATCAGCGCGCGAATATAGTCCTTGGCGGCCAAGGAGACGGTGATGATGTCACGCTCCGCCGAGATCTTGCCCTTGCGGATCATATCGAAGGCGGTTTCGAAATCATGGGTGAAGGCGGCGACCCGGTCGAAGCCGAACATCGCCCCGGACCCCTTGATCGTGTGCAGCGCCCGGAAAGCCGCATCGATCAGATCGCTGTCCTGCGGCGTCTGACCGAGATCGAGCAGCGCCGCTTCCAGACTGTCCAGCAGGTCGCTGGCCTCCTGCCGGAATGTTTCAGCCGGGTCCAGCTCCATCATGTCCGCACCAGCTTGGCGACGACCGCAAGCAGTTGCTCCGGCTTGAAAGGCTTGGTGATCCACCCGGTCGCACCCGCGGCCTTTGCCTGCTGCTTGATCCCGTCATCGGACTCGGTTGTGAGGAAGACGATCGGCACTCCCGTGAAGGACGGGAGCGCACGCAAGCTGCGGATCATCTCGAGGCCGTTCATCACAGGCATGTTCAGATCGGTGATGACGAGTTCGAAGCGCTCCGCCTTCGCCTTGGCCAAGCCTTCGGAACCATCGCCCGCCTCCACCACCCTATGGCCGGAGGGCGCCAGCACGACCTTGATCATCTGCCGCACGCTCGGGGAATCGTCGACAGTCAGAATTGACGCCATGCCACTCAAGCCTTGTTGGTGAGATTGCAGTCACCGAGCTGCGCGGGCGAGATCCCTGCGCGCGCCAGCGCGGCGTTCAAGATTTCGGACGGCCCCCGCAGACTGATGCGCTTGCCCGCGGCACGTGCGGTGCGGCCGGCTGAAACCAGGAGCTGAAGCCCGGCGAGGTCGATCATGCCGAGGGCCGAACAATCGATTTCGACCTCCGCCTCCGCCTGGACAGCAGAGCTGATCTCATCGAACAGGTGGCGCACCGTTCGGAGCGAGCAATCCCGCGGAAGCATTAACGTTAGCACGAATCGAACCTTTTATGCTTGGGCGCACGTTCCTTCCGGTCACCGAGATCTCATCTGCGATCTAATGTGGAATTCAGCCATTAGTTGGCAGAATTACACGCGAACAATTGAGATGGTTTAGACCTGAAACGTTTGAACAAGCCCAGCTTTACGTTCAATTCTGATCAATATATTAATCGCGAATCAGATGTTGCACTGTTTGTCAGGCGGTTGCGCCCGGCGAATCCAAGTTGCGCAATCTGTCTCCTTGCTACGCCTACCGCAAAAAACAACGACGGCGGATTCAGGCGATCCGCCTGGCCTAGGAATTTCTGGATGGGTCGACACCTGGGATATCCGGCGCCGCCATGCGGCCAAGCGCGCGGCAGCAAGCTTGCCGCCGTTAATTGTCCGGGCCGCGCGCCGAGATCGAGAGTGGCGTGATGACACGACACTATCACCGTGCACCGGCGCGGCGGCAGGCACTGCATCACTTCGTCACCCACGACCCTCATGAAGCGATGGAGCACTTTGCAGCATGCGGAGCGAGCATCGCGATCTCGCAGCCGAACAGGCCGTCGGGACGCATTGAGATCAGCACGCTCAATCATGCGTCGGATGGCATTGTCTTCACCCGGACGAGCTTCGAGGATCCGGTCGAGATCCAGCCGCGGCAGAGCCCATGTGGATACGAGCTTCTGCTGGCGCTCAAGGGGGCGACAAACATCGAACTCGAGGATCGCGTCATTCGCTGCGAAAGGCTGCAGGCGGCGATTTTCGACGTCGGCGAGACCAAGGCGCTGCATCGCTCGGCTCACTCCGAAAACTATTCCGTCCTCCTCGACAGAAACCTGCTGACCAACCGCCTGTTCGAACTGACAGGGGCGCCGGTCATGCACAAGCTCAGATTCGAGGCCGAGCTCGACCTCGAGCAGCCTTCGGTCGGCGCCCTGAGATGCTTCCTGATGGGGCTCGATCTGTCGATGCTGGTGGAATTGCTGCAGGATTCCCGGCATGGCGCGCGACGTTTGAGCGCCCTGCTGGCCGATCTCATTCTCGAGGTTCTGCCCCATAACCATACCAAGGCGCTGGAACGGAGCTCCCATGTCATCGCCCCAAAGCACGTCAAGCGGACGATCGAATTCATCCGGGAGAATGCCCGCCGGCCGATCACTCCCGAGGAGCTCGCTGCGGTCGCCGGCGTCAGCTTGCGGGCTCTGCAGTACGGCTTTCAGAAGTTTCTGAGGGTGTCGATCTCGGAATACGAACGGTCGGTGCGGCTGGAGGGCGTCCGACGCGAGATCGAAGGCAATTCTGGTGAATCCGTCGGAGAGATTGCCCGCCGCTGGCGCTTCTCCAATTTCACTCGCTTCAATGCGCAGTTCGAGGCAGCCTTTGGCGTGAACGCGGTCGCGCTGCGCGCTCAACTCGGCCAATTCCCGTAATCACGAGCACCCGCGAATTGGAATCGGATGCAATGATCGGCACGTTTTCGTCGTGCTTGCGCCCGATACCACCGGTCGCGCGTGGAATGCCTGGCCGCGACGGAACTGGGACGCGATGAGGCAGGGCTTGCGGCCGGCCTACGCGCCGCGGATTCTGGGCGTATCGTTCTCATTGGAGCGCGATCGCGCCCGATGATCCGGATGGGCCGATGGTCCGGCCGCGACGGTCGGCCCGGCACGAGCATGGGATTCCGGCGAGCGGGGACCCGGTGCAACAACTGCGTTCGCCACGCCGTCATTCCTGCGGAGGGTCTGGCGGAAGATCTGGCCACTGCCGATATTGCTTTGGATATCGGTGCTCTCCGCGGTTCCATGAACCTGACAGCGCCGGGCGATGTGCTCAGCACGATGAGCGCGTCGGTGCGGCGAAAAGGGGAACGAACCCAACTCCGAAAGGTGAATCGCCATGACGAAGCTGATCATCCGCAACCCGGAGGAATGCGTTGCCGCGGTAAAACGCGCCCAGGCTTTGAGCGGCGCCACAGCGGGAAGCGAACAAGAGCAAGAGTTTGAAGCGCTCTCCCATGCGATCAAGGTCTATGAAGATTCGATCGCGATGATGCGCGGCGTTGGGCGGAAAGCCTCCGAACAACCAGAAGAGGGCGTCTCCGATATTGCCGGGCAGGAATGATAGCCGAGACTGCCAACCCGCTGGCCGCAACGGCTAGACCGTCATCCGCGTGCTTCGGTGGCAGGCGCGCAAGATCATTCAAGTGATCGAGCGATCTCCCGGCAGCGAAATGGCAGGCCTCGCTTCGGCGGGACCGGCTCGTTGGCTTAAGGCGTGATCTCGCCCAACGCTTTTCAAGCGGTACTCGCCGCCGATATTCTGGCGGCGACCCATTGCTTGTGGGAAATCAAAACAAAAGAAGGGGGCCGGAACATTAAGGCCGGCTCCCTTCAGGTGGCGCGGTGCTAGGCTTATACGCCGCGCAACGGAATAACGCGGACAACGCTGCACAAGTTCCCTTTGGGTAAGCATATGCGCTGGGGGAGCCGCGGTTTTCCGGCAATCTTTCCGGCAGATCGCACGGGGCTCGACCTCGCCCGGGGCCGGCCCGTCTTCGAGATCGAAGACCCGACCTTTCGATCGCGCGTGGCGCTGGCGCCGGGCTGGCGAGACGGCGCCAGCATCGGCGATTGACAACGCAAACGCCTATATTTCAAACTTAAAATATTAGACCCAGGGGAACGGGCATATGCGGGTGATCATCGTAGGTGGCGGCATCGGCGGATTGACGCTGGCGCTGATGCTTCACGCGCGCGGAGTCGCAGCGACGGTCTACGAGCAGGCCAGCGAGATCCGTGAGGTCGGCGTCGGCATCAACACGCTGCCGCATGCGATCCGGGAGCTCGCCGATCTCGGCCTGCTGCCGGCGCTCGACGAGGCCGGCATCCGCACGCGCGAACTCGTCTACATGAACCGCTTCGGGCAGGCGGTCTGGCGCGAGCCGCGGGGCCTGCATGCGGGGGCGCCGGTGCCGCAGTTCTCGATCCATCGCGGCAGGCTGCAGCGCGTCATCCGCGACGCCGTCGCCGAGCGTCTGGGTGGCGACGCGATCCTCACCGGCCGCCGCCTGCTCGGCTTCATCCAGGACGAGGGCGGCGTCACCGCCCATTTCAGCGACGCGCGCTTCGGCGAGGCCGGCGAGACCGCCCGCGGCGACGTCCTGATCGGCGCCGACGGCATCCACTCTGCCGTACGGGCCTGCTACTTCCCGAACCAGGGACCGCCGTGCTGGCAGGGCGTCCAGATGTGGCGCGGCGCCTGCGATTGGCCGGTCTTCCTCGACGGCGAGAGCATGATCATCGCTGGCGGCATGGCCGGCAAGCTGGTGCTCTATCCGATCGGCAAGGGAGCGAGCACGACCACGCGGCTCACCAACTGGGTCGTCAATATCCGCAACGGCGACCCCGAACGCCCGCCACCGAAGGAGGCCTGGTCCAAGCCCGGCCGGCTCGAGGACGTGCTGCCTTTCGCGCGCCGCTTCAGCGTGCCGGACATGGATATTCTCGGGCTGATCCGCGCTACCTCGACCTTCTGGGAATATCCGATGTGCGACCGCGACCCGCTGCCCCGCTGGACCCATGGCCGCGTCACATTGCTTGGCGACGCCGCCCACCCGATGTATCCGGTCGGCTCGAACGGCGCCTCGCAGGCGATCCTCGATGCGCGCTGCCTCGCCGACTGGCTGGTGAAGGCCGAGCATCCGCGCCAGGCGCTCGCGGCTTATGAGGCACAGCGCCTGCCGGCAACGGCCGAGGTGGTGGCGATGAACCGGGTCGGCGGGCCTGAGCGGGTCATCGACGCGGTGGAAGCGCTGGCGCCGAACGGCTTCGACGATGTCGAGCGCGTGCTGGGCTATGCCAAGCGCGAGCAGATCGTGAAGTCCTATGCCGGCAAAGCAGGGTTTTCGGCCGAGCAACTCGCAGTCCGCAAGGGCTGATCAGCCGGCTTCGGTCAACTGGCGGATGCGAGCCTTCAGGCCGACATTGGCCGTCTCGCAAGCCTTGAGACGGCGCATCAGGTCGAGCGGCACCGCCGCGGCCGGCTCGGTGAAGACAATGCCGATCCGTTCGCCGCTACGCCAGACCGCGCGGGCCGAATATTGACGCTGCCGCGACGGGATTTCGATCTCGAAGGCCTGGGGCAGCGCGACCGCATCCGACAGAACCATCAGGGCGCCGGCCTCCGACAGATTGCGGATCGTGCAATCCAGGGTGGAGCGCCCGCCGTTGAAGGCGGCCACTCCGCTCAGCAGGGTGCGCTGGCGCGGTGCTCGGCGACGTTCGGCATCCATGGTGACTGCCCCTTCGCGGTTTCACAACCTTAGATTGCAGAACGTTAAGCAGAGGTTGCGCGCTTTTACACGCTCAACGATGGATTATCCTTAACGACAGCGTCGGCCGGGGCCGAAGCGGCCGGTGGCGAATGGATGCCGCCCGCGCGTGGCGCCCGCTCACGCCCCGTCGGGCGGCGGCGGCAGGAAGTCGACCTCGTGCCTCGCCGAAAGCGCGACGACATCGGCTGGCTTCTGCTCGGCCATCGAATGGATGCCCCAGAACAGGTCGTAGAGCCGGCCGGTCGGCGAAACCCAGAACAGGCACTTCACCGTTGCATCGCTCTTGTTGAACAGGCCGTGCGGCACGTTGCGCGGCAGGCGGATCAGGTCGCCGGCAGTGGCGAAGCTCTCCTGCCCATCGAGCACGAGATCGAGCCGGCCTTCCAGCATGTAGACGAACTCGTCCTGCGTCGTGTGGATATGCGGCGGCACGAAGGTGCCGGGCGGGAAGGTGGCGTGCCAGGAGAAGCTGTCCTCCGACAGCGTTTTCGGCACATAGGTCTGGCCGAGGATGTTCCAGGAGATTCCGTCGAGTCCCTCATTGGCGCGCGTCACGCCGGCGGTCAGCGGCTTCATGGGTGTTTCCTCTCTGTTGAAGATCGGTTGATCGTAGAACACATCGTCATCCCGGACGCAGCGAAGCGGAGATCCGGGATCCATCGTCGAGCGCCGGCGTCCTTCGATGGATACCGGCTCGGCGCGGCTTTCGCCGCTTGGCCGGGATGACGGCGCGGGTGAGTGAGATGTCCGGAGACGCGAAAACTCGATTGTCCTCTGCCCTCAGAAATGCAGGAAGCGATCCTTGACGGCGCTGTCGTTGCGTAGCTCCGCGCTGGTGCCGCGCCAGACGACGCGCCCCTTCTCCAAGACGACATGGCGGTCGGCGATCCGGACGAGAGCATCGACGTTCTTGTCGATGACGAGGATCGATTCTCCTTCAGCCTTCAGCGCCGTCAAGCAGTTCCAGATCTCCTCGCGGATCAGGGGTGCGAGCCCCTCGGTGGCTTCGTCGAGGATGATCAGCTTCGGGTTGGTCATCAGCGCGCGGCCGATCGCCAGCATTTGCTGCTCGCCGCCGGAGAGCTGATTGCCGCGGTTCTCCCGCCTTTCCCTGAGGCGCGGGAAGAAGGCGTAAATCCGTTCCAGGTCCCAGCGCTTCTTGCCGGAACGGTCGGCCGCAGTGGCAATCAAATTCTCTTCGACCGAGAGCGTCGGGAAGATCTGGCGCCCCTCTGGCACGAGCCCGATGCCGGCCTGCGCGATGCGGAAAGGCGCGGCGCCAGTGAGATCGCGCCCGGCGAAAGCGACACGGCCGGCCCGCGCCGGCAGCAGCCCCATGATCGCGCGCACCGTCGTGGTCTTGCCCATGCCGTTGCGGCCGAGCAGCGTCACCACCTCGCCTTCGCCGACAGCGAGATCGACATCGAACAGGATCTGCGCTTCGCCATAGCCGGCATCGAGCCCTTCGACGGTCAACATGGCGCGTAGCCGGCCTTTGTCATTCCGGGGCGCGCAGCGAACCCGGAACCCACGACTGGGTCCGACAATCCCGCAGTGTCCAAACTGGCTCGCCCGGTCGTGGGTTCCGGGTTCTTCGCTTCGCGAAGCCCCGGAATGACAAGGCGAGAGTAATAGACCGCCATCTCAGCCCTCCTCGCCGAGATAGGCCTGCCGCACGGCGGGATCAGCCTTGACGGCAGCGGGCTCGCCCGAAGCGATCACGTCGCCATAGACCAGTACGGTGACGCGGTCGGCGAGCGCGAAGACGGCGCTCATGTCGTGCTCCACCAGCAGCATGGCGAAGCGACCCTTGAGGCTCTTCAAGAGTGCGATCAGCCGCTCGCCCTCCTCATGGCCGACGCCGGCCAGGGGCTCGTCGAGCAGGATGAGCTTCGGCTGCAGGGTGAGCGCCATCGCGATTTCGAGCGCGCGCTTCTCGCCATGGGACAGGCTGCCGGCCGGAGCATGGGCGCGACCGGCGAGACCGACGGCCTCCAGAGCCTCCCAGGCGGGTGCGTTGAGCGCCTCGTCGCGCGCCGCGTCGCGGAACAGCGAGAGCGGATGAGCGCTGCGCGCCTGCACGCCGAGCGCGACATTCTCCAGCGCCGAGAGCGAAGCGATGGTCGAGGTGATCTGGAAAGTGCGGGCGAGCCCCGCTTGCGCCCGCTTCTGCGGCGGCAGGCGGGTGATGTCCGTACCGCCGAACAGGATAGCGCCGGAATCCGGCCGCAGCGTGCCGGAGATCTGATGGACGAGCGTCGTCTTGCCGGCGCCGTTGGGGCCGATCAACGCATGGAGCTCGCCCGGCGCGATGGTGAGGTCGACCCCGTTGGTGACCTTGAGCGCGCCGAAGGATTTGGCGAGCCCCTTCAGTGTGAGCGCCGGTTCAGCCATTGCCGGGCCCCATGAGCTTGGCGATGAGGCCGGCGATGCCGCCACGGGTGAACAGCACGAAAAGCACGATCATCGGGCCGTAGATCGCCTTCCAGTTCTGGGTCAGCGCGGAGAGCACATCCTCCACCGCCAGAAGGGCGATGGCGCCGACGATCGCGCCATAGAGCGAGCCGACGCCGCCGAGCACGACCATGAAGATCAATTCGCCCGAGCGCTGCCAGGACATGAAGGCCGGGCTGACGAAATCGGTCTGGTTGGCGAGCAGGAAGCCGGAGACCCCCGCCATCATGCCGCTGATCACATAGGCGGCGAGCCGGACATGACCGACATCATAGCCGGTGACCGTGACGCGCACGGCGTTCTCTCGGGACGCCCTGAGCACGCGACCGAAGCGCGAGGCGACYAGCCGGCGCGCCAGCCAGTAGCAGACCGCCAGCGTGCCGAGCGCGATGTAGTAGAAGCCGGTGCGGTTGGCGAAGATCTCCCGCCCCAGGAACGTGCTCTTCTCGTAGAGCGTCAGCCCGTCATCGCCGCCATAGGCCGAGAGCGCCTGGGCGAAATAGAAGGCCATCTGACCGAAGGCGAGCGTGATCATGATGAAGGCGACGCCGCGCGTGCGCAGCGAGACATAGCCGGTGACGGCCGCGAAGATCGCGCAGACGATGAGGATCAGCGGCAACGCGACCAGCAGTTCGGTCTGGCCTTCGGTGATTAGGATGCCCGCGCCATAGGCCCCGATGCCAATGAAGGCCGCGTGGCCGAAGGAGACGAGACCGCCGACGCCGAGAATGAGATCAAGCGAAAGCGCCGCGATCGCGAAGATCATCGCCCGCGTCACCAGCGTCAGCCAATGCGAGGGCAGGCCGAGCGCGGTCGCGATCGGCAATAGCGCCAGTAGGCCGAGGATGACGAGCGGCGCCAGCCGGCGGGCGGTGGGAAGTGCCGGGCGCCCGATGGCCGAAGGCGTCGTAACCGCGCTCATGAGCGCCCCTTGGCCGGCAGCAGCCCCTCCGGCCGCACGAACAGCACGGCCGCCATCACCAGATAGATCAGCATCGAGGAGAGAGCCGCCCCGGTCGCCCGCGCCGAGGCCGGCGCCATGAACAACCGCAGCAAATCGTTCATGAAGGAGCGGCCGAGCGTGTCGACCAACCCGACGATCAGCGCCCCGACGAAGGCGCCGCGGATCGAGCCGATGCCGCCGACCACGATAACGACGAAGGCGAGGATCAGCACTGTGTCGCCCATGCCGGGCTCGACTGAGAGGATCGGCGCCGCCATCACCCCGGCAAAACCGGCGAGCATTGTGCCGAAGGCGAAGACGATCATGAACAGCTTGCGGATGTCGACGCCGAGCGCGGAGACCATCGGCGCGTTCGAAGCACCTGCCCTGAGCAGCATGCCGGTCCGGGTCTTCTCGACGACGAACCAGAGCAATGCGCCGACGCCCAAGCCAGCCGCGATCAGGGCGAAGCGGTAGACGGGATAGAGGACGTCGCCGAGCAGCCGGACGTTGCCTGAGAGGAATTCCGGCACCGGCACCGAGAGCGGCGCCGCGCCCCAGATCATCTTCACCGCCTGGTTGAGCAGCAGGATCAGCCCGAAGGTCGCCAGCACTTGATCGAGATGGTCCCGTTCATAGAGGTGGCGGAAGACCAGGAACTCGAAGGCCAACCCTAGTAGCAGCGCCGCCGCGAGCGCCAGCACGAGCCCGAGCATGAAGGAGCCGGTCAGACCGACGAAGGTGACGGCGAGATAAGCGCCCAGCATGTACTGGACGCCGTGGGCGAGGTTGATGAAGTCCATCACGCCGAAGACCAGCGTCAGGCCGGCGGCGACCAGGAACAGCAGGATGCCGAACTGGAGGCCGTTCAGGAGCTGGACGATCAGGAGGCTCGTGGTCATCGCGCGGTCCTACGTCAGGGCCGGTCATGAGACGTCATGCTCGGGCCTGACCCGAGCATCTCGTGACGAAGAGATCCCCGGGTCGAAGCTTCGCTTCGCCCGAGGATGACGCTTCGCGTCACTTCAGCGCGCAATCCTTGGCGTGCGGATCGGCATAGTCGGCAAACACCTTTTCCGCGATCTCGGTCTGGAACTTGCCGTCGGCGCGCTTGGCGACCTTGACGAGGTAGAAGTCCTGGATCGGATAGCCGTTGGTGTTGAACTTGAACTTGCCGCGCAGCGAGGTGAAGTCAGCCTTCTTGATGGCGTCGCGCAGCTTGTCGGGATTGCCGGTGCCGCCGGCCGCCTTCACGGCCGAATCGATCAGCATCGCCGCGTCATAGGCCTGCTGGGCGTAGGAACCCGGCACGATCTTATAGGCGGCTTCATAGGCCTGGACGAACGCCTTGGTCTGCGGGTTGTCCATATTGGGCGCCCAGGTCATGCCGCCATAGAGCCCGACCGCCGCATCCTGCTGCGCCGGCAGGGTCGATTCATCGACCGTGAAGGCGGAGAGGAAGGGGATCTTGCCCTGCAGCCCGGCCTGCGACCACTGCTTGACGAAGTTGACGCCGAGGCCGCCGGGGAGGAAGGCGAAGACGACGTCGGGCTTCGTTGAGGCGATCTTGGCGAGGTCAGCCGAGAAATCCAGCGCGTTCAGCGGCGCGTAGACCTCGTCGACGATCTCGCCCTTGAAATAGCGCTTGAAGCCGGCGAGCGAGTCCTTACCGGCCTGATAGTTCGGCGCGATAATGTAGGCGGTCTTATACTTCTGGTCCTGCGCGTATTTGCCGAGGACCTCGTGCACCTGGTCGTTCTGGTAGGAGGTGACGAAGAAGTTCTTGTTGCAGGCCTTGCCGGCCATGGTGGACGGGCCGGCATTCGGGCTGATCAGGAAGGCACCGGAATCGAGCACGGGCTTGGCGATGGCGCCAAGGATGTTCGAGAAGACCGGGCCGACGACAAAGGCCGGCTTCTCGCTTTCGACATAACTCCGCACCCGGTCGACCGCGACGTCGGGCTTCAGCTCGTCATCGATCACCGTGATCTTGACCGGCACGCCGCCGAGCTTGCCGCCGTTCTTGTCGACCGCGAGCTGGAAGCCGTCGCGGACCTGCTGGCCGAGCGCCGCCCCGGGGCCGGTCAGCACGCTGACCACACCGATCTTCATCGGCTCCTGCGCCTGTGCGGATGCAATGGAGAATGCCAGCGCCCCGCAACCCAGCGCGAGTGCGAATTTGAGTGTCGTCATCGATACCCTCCCGGGACGAACGAGCGAAAAGGGGGCGCGGCCGGGTTCCCTTGGACTTCTATGGCTCGCGCCGGAGCATAATGTTTCAAGCTTAAAATATCTGCAAGGGTCTGCCCGGCAGAAATTTTGCGCCGCCGCGCCCAAATGATTCACACTCTGATGCCGGACGCCAGTGGGGCGCACGCATTCCAACACGACCGCTTGCGAATTCATGCGGCGTGAATAATCTCGAAAGCTCCGTTCCTCCGAGCCGGGTGTCGCCGTGTCATTTGTTACACAGCCCGTCGTCGCCCTCTTCATTTCGCTGGCTCTCGGCTATCTCATCGGCAAGATCAGGGTGGGGCCCGTCCAGGTCGGCGGCGTCTGCGGGACCTTGTTCGTTGCCCTCGCCCTCGGGCAATTCGGCGTGACGATCAGCCCGGATCTGAAGAACGTCGCCTTCGCGCTCTTCATCTATGCGCTCGGCTTCACCGCCGGGCCGCAGTTCTTCAACAATATCCGCGGCGGACTGCGCTACGGCGTCCTCTCCTTCGTCGAGGTCGCGACGGTGCTGGCCCTGGTCGCGGTCGCCGTGCTGCTGTTCAATCTGGATGCGGGCACGGCTTCTGGCCTGTTCGCGGGCGCGGCGACGGAATCGGCAGTGCTCGGCACGGCCTCCGACGCAATCTCGCGCCTGGCCCTGCCAGCGGCCGAGATCTCCCGGCTGCAGGCCAATATGGCCACCGCCTACAGCGTCACCTATCTGTTCGGGCTCGTCGCCATCGTGGTCTTTACGACGCAAATCGCCCCGCTGCTGCTCGGGATCGATCTGCGCAAGGAGGCCACGGCTCTGGCGCAGCAGCTTGGGGCGGAGAGCGACAACGGCACGGAGAACGGCGTCCCCGAGATCGTCTCGCGTGCGTTCCGTGCCGGCCCCGTCAGCGGCAGCATGGTCGGCGCCTTCGAAAGCAGCGTCAATGGCGTCGTCACGATCGAACAGATCGGGCGCAGCTCGGGGTTCATCAAGGCGACGCCGGAAACCCAGATCGAACCCGATGACGTCGTCCTGGTCATCGGCCGTCGTCGCTCGGTCATCGCGGTCAGCGAGCGCTTCGGCGCCGAGGTGCCGATGCCGGCCGGCGACAATGTCCCCCTTGTCGAGCGTCAGGTCGTGCTCGTGCGCCGCGAGGTGACCGGCCTGCGCATCCGCGACCTGCGCCGGCTCGCCAGCGACGAGCAGCGGCGGGGCGTCTTCATTTCCCGCGTGCGGCGCCTCGGCCAGAGCATCCCGGCCCTGCCCGGCACCGTGCTGGAGCAGGGCGATATCCTGACGCTCTATGGATCCGAGGATGCGATCACGCGCGCTGCGACCGAACTGGGTCATATGCTGCCGACAACGTCGGCGACGGATTTCGTCATGCTCGGTCTCGGCGTCGTCGCCGGCCTCCTGCTGGGCGAACTCGCGATTCAGGTCGGTCCGCTCAATCTGACGCTCGGCACAGGCGGTGGTGCCCTGATCTCGGGGCTCGTCTTCGGCTGGGTGCACATGCACCGCCCGCTCCTCGGCGCCATTCCGCCCGCAGCGGCCGAGTTCATGAAGGATTTCGGCCTGGCGACCTTCATCGCGGCCATCGGCCTCTCCGTCGGCCCGGACGCCCTCGCGCTGCTCAAGCAATACGGGCTGATGCTGCCGGTGCTGTCGATCCTGGTTTCGGCCGTACCGGGCCTGATCTCTCTCTATATCGGCCACCATCTGCTGAAGATCGAGGCACCGATCCTGCTCGGGGCGATCGCCGGCCAGCATTGCAGCACGCCGTCGATCAGCGCGCTGGTCTCGCTCGCAGGCAATTCGACGCCTGTGATCGGCTATACCGTGACCTATGCGATCTCGAACGTGCTGCTGCCGCTGATGGGGCCCGTCGTCGTCGGCATGATCGAGCTGATCCACTGAAACAGTGGCAGCCGCAGCAGGGGAAGACTGCGGACACGTGATCCTGGCCGCCCGGCCGCCGGCCAGCCTTGACCTCGTTTTCCGTCTTCTCTTTAAATCCGAAGCGGGGGGCGCCGCAGGGATCACCATGCTACGCGCCATCATTCTCGCTGCCGGGCTCCTCGTTCTTTCCGGGCCGGCTCATGCCTATAGCAACGCACTCAGCCGCGGCCTCGCGGATTTCCTCAACATCTTCAGCGAACAGCCGATTCCGCGCCAGGTCGTGCCGTGGAGCGGCCAGCAGCCTCCCGGCACCGTGGTGATCTCGACGAGCCATCGGCGTCTCTACTACGTCCTCGGCAGAGGCCAGGCACTGCGCTACGGCGTCGGCGTCGGGCGGCAGGGCTTCAGCTGGGCCGGCACCAAGACGGTCTCGATGAAGCGCGAATGGCCGGATTGGCGGCCGCCGGCGCAGATGCTCAAGCGCCGCCCGGATCTGCCGCGCCATATGGCCGGCGGCATGGACAATCCGCTCGGCGCGCGCGCGATCTATCTCGGATCGAGCCTCTACCGCATCCACGGCTCCAACGAGCCCGACACGATCGGCGCGGCGGTCTCCTCCGGCTGCATCCGCATGACCAACCGCGACGTCATGGACCTCTACGACCGCGTCCGGCTCGGTACGAAAGTGGTGGTGCTTCGATAGGGTTGCCTAACCAACCCGAAGCCCGCTTCAGTGCACCGGATTCTGCCGCCCGCCATGTCGCCGCATAGGCCGAGGCGGAGCGAGCGAGATTGCTGGCACGCGGTTCCAATCTCGGCAGGAGGGCGAAGAGTACGGTCATCGCCATCGCGAAGACCGGCATCGCGAGACAGGCGATCAAAGGATCGGCGAATCGGTCGGATTGGCCGGCTGCATCAAAATGGATCGCGTTTCCTGTGTCGGGCGGCCCCTGCCCGAGCGAAGGCGGACGCGGCGAGCATCGCGCCGATCACGAGGTGGCTTTCGAGGAGCGACGACCGGGTCAGGGCTGGTGTGACCGTTGTGCCACGTTTGCCGCTCTGGAAGAGGTCGGCTTCGCACAGGACTGCGACGCGGCCGCGGCCTCAAGAACGCAAAAGCCAGCCGGATGAGGGCTGGCTTCGGTCATCTAACAATGCTGGTGAAGAGTGATTTGGTGGAGCCAGGCGGAATCGAACCGCCGACCTCTTGAATGCCATTCAAGCGCTCTCCCAACTGAGCTATGGCCCCACACGCGACGACCGAGTTGGGATTCGGCCGTCAAAACCGGGTCTTTCGAACCACCTCGATGGTTCCGTCCGGGCCGCCGTCCAGCGACGCAGCGGTCTATAGGCGGCCCGGGCTGAAGACACAAGCGCTTAATGTCGCCTTGTCGTCATCTTTTTTCGAGGCTGTGGATCAGTTGTCCTCGTCGCCCTCGATATCCCCGTCGATCAGGTCGGAAACGTCGTCGTCGCCTTCCTCATCTTCCTCGAGGAAGGTGTCGTCGTCCTCAGCGCCGATGTCGTCTTCGACCTCGATGTCGTCCTCGGTCGTGACGACGGCGTCCTTCTCCGACGCTTCCGCATCGGCTTCGTCGAGCGAGACGATCTCGACCGCGCCATCGGCAGCCTCGGTCTCCTCCTCCTCTTCGGCCGCCGGCTTGCTAGGCGCCTTGGCCTGCGGCTCGAACATCGTCCGCGGATACGCCTGCCCCGTATAGGGCGAGACGATGGGATCCTTGTTCAAATCATAGAACTTGCGCCCCGTGACCGGGCAAACGCGCTTCGTTCCGAGTTCCGGTTTCGCCACTGCGTCGGACCCTTCAATCATCATGTTCTGAAAAGCAGGCGCGTCCGTTAGTCGGGGCGCGCCGCGCTGTCAAATGCTGATTTGATCTATGCGGCAACTGCGCGCAAGAGCGGAACCGTTTCAACCGCCCCTCAGGTGGCGGCGCGACCGCGCATTGGCGCGGCTTGCGCCAGCGTGCTAGAGCCGAATCCGGTCAGGTTGAAGCAACCTGATCGGTGAATCCGTCTCTCACATACCGATAGAGAACGCGTGATCCGATCAGGTTGCATGGCAGTCTGATCGGCGCGGGCTCCAGGGCGGGCACGCACACGTTGCTTCCGGAGCGCAGAGACCCCGACCCCGTGTCCCACGACCACGAACCCGTCCCCGTCACCGCCCGCACTGAGGGCCCGCTCAAAGGCCGCGTCCGGGTGCCTGGCGACAAGTCGATCTCGCACCGGGCGATGATCTTCGGCCTGCTGGCGATCGGCGAGACCAAGGTCATCGGCCTGCTCGAAGGCGAGGACGTGATGCGCACTGCCGCTGCCGCGCGGGCGCTCGGCGCGATCGTCCATCACGATGGCCCGGGGGCGTGGCGTGTGCAGGGCGTCGGTGTCGGTGGTCTGCGCGAACCGGCTGATGTGCTCGATTTCGGCAATGCCGGCACCGGCTCGCGGCTGATGATGGGCGTCTGCGGCTCGCATCCGATCACCACGACCTTCGACGGCGACGCCTCGCTGCGCAAGCGGCCGATGCGGCGTATCCTCGACCCGCTCGAGCAGATGGGCACGGTCATCGTCTCGCAGCAGGAGGGCGGACGCGTGCCCCTGTCCCTGCGCGGGCCGAAAGAGGCGATCCCGATCGTCTATCGCCCGCCGGTCGCCTCGGCGCAGATCAAGTCGGCCGTGCTGCTCGCCGGCCTGGCCGCGCCGGGCGAGACGACCGTGATCGAGGCGGAAGCGACGCGCGACCATACCGAGAAGATGCTCACTCATTTCGGCGCCGAAATCATCGTGACGCCGGAGGGCGAACATGGCCGGCGCATCGTGCTGAAGGGCCAGCCCGAGCTGCAGGCGGCGCCGATCGTTGTGCCGGCTGATCCCTCCTCCGCCGCCTTCCCGCTGGTCGCGGGCTTGATCGTGCCGGGCTCCGACATCCTGATCGAAAGCGTGATGACCAATCCGCTGCGCTCGGGCCTGCTGACGACGCTGCTTGAGATGGGCGCCGACATCACCATCGAGCGCGAGGCGAACGAAGGCGGCGAGACCGTCGCCGATCTGCGCGTGCGCGCCTCCGGGCTCAAAGGCGTGACGGTGCCGCCGGAGCGCGCGCCGTCGATGATCGACGAATATCCGGTGCTGGCGGTGGCTGCCGCCTTCGCCACCGGCACGACGCGGATGCGCGGCCTGCAGGAGCTCCGGGTCAAGGAATCCGACCGCCTCGCCGCGGTCGAGGCGGGTTTGCGAGCAGCCGGCGTGACCTGTGCCATCGAGGGTGACGACCTGATCGTCGAAGGCTCGGGCGGCGCGCCCGTGCGTGGCGGCGGGCCAATCGCGACCCATCTCGACCACCGCATCGCGATGAGCTTCCTCGTCATGGGCCTCGCGACCCAGGAGCCGGTCGTGGTCGATGACGGGCGGATGATCGCGACGAGTTTCCCGAGCTTCGTCTCCCTGATGAACGGCCTCGGAGGCCGGATCGGATGAGCTCCGGCAAGCGCAACCTCGTCATCGCCGTCGACGGCCCTGCCGCCTCCGGCAAGGGCACGCTGGCGCGCCGGCTCGCGGCCCATTATCGCCTGCCCTATCTCGACACCGGCCTGCTCTACCGGATGGTGGCGCGGGCGATGCTCGACGCGGGCCACGACATCCGCGACGCCGCGGCGGCCGAGCAGGTCGTCGGCAGCTTCGACGAGACCGCCTTTCCGGAGGACCGGCTGCGTGGTCGCGAGATCGGCGAGGCGGCGTCGGTTGTCGCGGCCGTGCCGGCCGTGCGCGCCGGCTTGCTCACAAGGCAGCGGCGTTTCGCGGCGCAAACCGGCGGCGCCGTGCTCGACGGACGCGACATCGGCACGGTGATCTGCCCGGAGGCACCGGCGAAGCTCTTCGTCACCGCGACGCCCGAAGTACGTGCCGCGCGCCGGCACAAGGAACTCGCCGGACGCGGCGAGGCCGTGACCTTCGACGGCATCCTCGCCGATATCCGCCGGCGCGACGCCCGCGATTCCGGGCGCAGCGACGCCCCGCTCAAGGCGGCGGAAGATGCCGTCACGCTCGACACCTCGGCGCTGACAGTCGAGGAGGCCGTCGCGGCCGCCATCGACATCGTCGAAGGGCGCCGCGCCGGTTGAGACCCTCCTCCTCGCGCATTTGCTATCGAAACGGGCGGCGGCAGCCGGATTTTCCGGCTTGGCGATCATCGCAGCCAGAGGCACACTCCTTTCCGCGACAGGACGAAGGAGGTGGCGATGCGGCGCTGGCTGTGCGGTCTGTCATGTCTGGCAGTGGCGGCGCTCTGGCAGCCTGCCCTGCCGCGGGCCCAGACGGCTGGCGCTCCGCCCGAAGAGGTCGATGTCGCGCTCGTGCTCGCGGTCGACGTCTCCTATTCGATGGACCTCGACGAGCTTGCCCTGCAGCGCAACGGCTATATCGAGGCCTTCCGCTCAAAGCAGCTCCATGACGCGATCGCCAAAGGCGCGATCGGCAAGATCGCCGTGACCTATATCGAATGGGCGGGCACCAGCTTCCAATACGTCGTGCGGCCATGGAAGGTGATCGATGGCCCGGCCGCGGCCGTCGCCTTTGCCGAGGAGCTGGGCGAGGCGCCGACGCGGCGCGGACGACGCACCTCGATCTCGGGCGCGATCGATCTCGGCGTGCAACTGCTCGAACAGGCCAATGTCGCGGCGATGCGGCGCGTCATCGACATCTCCGGCGATGGCGCCAACAATGACGGGCGGCCAGTGACGGCGGCGCGCGACGAGGCTGGCGCCAAGGGCATCGCGATCAACGGCCTGCCGGTAATGCTGAAGCAGGCCGGGTATTTCGACATCGACAATCTCGACGTCTACTACAAGGACTGCGTCGTCACCGGCATCGGCGCCTTCGTCATCCCGATCCGCGAGAAGCACCAGTTCGTCGAGGCGACCAAGACCAAGCTGCTGCGCGAGATCGCCGAGGCGCCGGCCGATGCGACCGTTCACAGGGCTCAGGCGGGCGACACGGCCTCCTGCCTTGCCGGCGAGCGGCAATGGCGCGACCGCATGGGCAATTGAGGGGAGGCGACGCCGTGGCAGCCCGCCGTCATGCTCGGGCTTGACCCGGGCATCTGGAGAACCAGCGCCCTCCCGCCCGGAGCTTCTCGAGTCTGCGCTTCGCTCCGCCCGAGAATAACGCTGGCGCTCAGGTGCCTCTGGGCTTGGCCCGCGTCGTCGGCAGCGCGGCGGCGGGATCGTCCGGCCAGAGATGGCGGGGGTAGCGACCCTTCATCTCCGATTTCACCGCTGCCCAGGAACCGCGCCAGAAACCGGGCAGGTCACGCGTCACCTGGATCGGCCGATGGGCCGGGGAGAGCAGCTCCAGCACCAGTGGCACCCGTCCACCGGCCAGGGCAGGATGCGTCGCAAGACCGTAGAGCTCCTGCACCCGAACTGAAATGGTCGGCCCGGCCTCGGCGGCATAGTCGACCGCCAGCGACGAACCCGTCGGCGCAGTGAAATGAGTCGGCGCTTCGGCATCGAGCCGGCGCTTCAGCTCCCAGGGCAGCAGGCTCGCCAAGGCAGAATCGAGATCGGAAGGCTGGATCGAAGCGAGCGAGGCGCGGCCGACGAGATGCGGCGCCAGCCAGAGTTCAGGCTCTCGCGCAAGCCCCTCATCCGACAGGTCGGGCCAATCTTCCTCCGGTTCCGCCTTGCGCAGGAAGGCGGCGCGCTCGCGCAGCTGGTTCTGAGCTTTCGTCCAGGGCAGGAGACCGATGTCGAGCGAAGCGATGCCCTTGGCCAGCGCCTCGGCATTCCCCGGCGTATCCGCGACGGAGAGCGGCCGCTCGGACAAGGCGAGCCCGCCATAACGCCGCACCGCCCGAACCCGCAGCGCCCGGGCCGTCCGGTCGAAATTCGCTTCCTCGCGCTCGGCGATGGTGAAAGGCGCGAGGCCATGACCAACGAGCATCGCGATCTCGGCTTCGGTGATCGGGGCTGCGGCCATGATGCGGGCCTGCTGGGCCGCACCGGTCATTTCCGCGACGACGATATAGGGTTCGCGCGCCAGACGTTGCGACGGTTCCAGCGCGCCGCCCCGGCCATTGGCGAGGAGATATTGCCCGGACCCCGGCGAGCGGGTCTTGGCGACGCGGTCCGGATAGGCGAAGGCGAGCAGGAGACCGGCAGAAAGCAGTTCGCCTGCTTCGACCCTTTCCTCAGCGCTCCGCTCTGCGGTTCGTGCCCAGCCTTCGGCCAGGCGACGCATGTCCCCGGCCCGGCCGCCGCGCTCGCGACTGAACCGCTCCAGTCTCTCACCGAGATCGACGGCATCGCCGCCGAGACCGCGCTCGACCAGCACGGCAGCGAGATCGGCCGCGGCGTCGGCCTCGCCGAAGCGGGCGGCAACCACGACCATGCGGGCGAGCCGCGGCGGCAGTGGCAGCGCCTGCAAGGCGCGCCCGTCCGGCGTGATGCGGCCGTCGGCATCGAGCGCGCCGATATTGCTGAGGAGGGAACGCGCTTCCTTGAGGGCGGGAGCGGGCGGTGGATCCAGGAAAGCCAGCGTCGTCGGATCAGCCACGCCCCAGGCCGCGCAGTCGAGCAGCAATGGGCTCAGATCGGCAGACAGAATTTCGGGCCGCGCGAAAGCTTCGAGCGCGCCGGTCGCGGCCTCCTCCCAGAGCCGGTAGCAGACACCCGGCTCAGTACGGCCGGCGCGGCCGCGGCGCTGATCGGCGGCGGCGCGGCTGACGCGACGGGTCTCCAGCCGGGTCACGCCGATATCGGGCTCGTAGACCGGCACGCGAGCGAGGCCGGAATCGATGACGACGCGCACGCCCTCGATGGTCAGCGAGGTCTCCGCGATGGCCGTCGCCAGCACGATCTTGCGCTTGCCGGCCGGCGGCGGCAGCACGGCGCGGTCCTGATCGCGCTGGTCGAGCGCACCATAGAGCGGCGCTATCTCGACGGCGGGGTCGCGCAATTTCTCGCGCAGGCGCTCCTCGACGCGGCGGATCTCGCCCTGCCCCGGGAGGAAGACGAGCTGCGAGCCCGGCTGCTCGTTGAGGGCGAGCAGGATCGTCTCGGTGACCTGATCCTCGATGCGCTTCAGCGGGTCTCGGCTGCGATAGCGCGTCTCGATCGGATAGGCGCGGCCTTCGCTCTCGATCACCGGCGCATCGCCAAGCAGCTTCGCGACACGCGCACCGTCGAGCGTCGCCGACATGACGACGATACGCAGGTCTTCGCGCAGGCCGCCCTGGGCATCGAGCGCCAGCGCGAGCCCGAAGTCGGCATCGAGCGAGCGCTCATGGAACTCATCGAAGAGCACGGCGGCGACGCCCTCCAACGCGGGATCGTCGAGGATCATCCGGGCGAAGACGCCCTCGGTGACGACCTCGATGCGTGTCTTGGGGCCAATTTTCGAGCCGAGCCGGACGCGTAGGCCGACGGTATCGCCGACCCGTTCGCCGAGCGTCTGCGCCATCCGGTTTGCGGCACCGCGCGCCGCCAGCCGCCGCGGCTCGAGCACGATCAGCTTGCCGCCCCTGGTCCAGGGCTCGTCGAGCAGCGCGAGTGGCACGCGCGTGGTCTTGCCCGCGCCGGGCGGGGCGACGAGCACGGCGTTCGGCCGCGCCCGCAGGGCGGCTGCGAGGTCGCCGAGAACGGCATCGATCGGGAGGGCGGTGTCGAAGGCGCGCATGCCCGGCCGATGTGGCGCAGGCTCGCGTCGCGCGCAAGCCACTCGCCAGCCAGCGCTTCCCATGCTAACCGCAGGCGCATGACAGAGACCGGCCAGACCCGTATCCAGAACCGCTTCCAGGCCTGCGCCCGCGAGGGGCGAGCAGCGCTCGTGACCTTCGTCACGGCCGGCGACCCCGATTTCGCGACGGCGAGCGCCATTCTCGCGGCGCTTCCCGGAGCCGGCGCCGACGTGATCGAGCTCGGCGTGCCCTTCACCGATCCGATGGCGGACGGCGTGCCGGTCCAGCTCGCCGGGCAGCGCGCGCTCAAGGCCGGTCAGACCCTCAGGAAGACGCTCGCCATGGTCGAGAGCTTCCGCAAGGCTGGGCACGACACGCCGATCGTGCTGATGGGCTACTACAATCCGATCTACGTCTATGGCGTCGAAGCCTTCCTGACCGAGGCGCGCCGCGTCGGCGTCGACGGCCTCATCGTCGTCGACCTGCCGCCTGAAGAGGACGAGGAGCTCTGCCTGCCGGCGCTCAAGGCCGGCGTCTCGTTCATCCGCCTGGCCACGCCGACGACCGACGACAAGCGCCTGCCCAAGGTGCTGCAGAACACCTCGGGCTTCGTCTACTACGTCTCAATGACTGGCGTGACCGGCGGCGCCATTGCCGATTACGGCGCGGTCGGCGATGCCGTTGCCCGCATCAAGCGCCATACCGACCTGCCCGTCGCGGTCGGCTTCGGCGTGAAGACCGCGACTGACGCCGCCACCATCGCCAAGAGCGCGGACGGCGTCGTCGTCGGCTCGGCGCTTGTGGAGCGCGTCCGGCTGTCGCTCGACAGCGAGGGCAAGGCCACGGAAAAGACGGTTTCGGCTGTCACCTCGCTGGTCAGCGAACTCGCCCAGGGCGTCCGCTCGGCGGCCAAGGCGGCCTGAGGCCGGTTTCGTTCAACAGTCGCGTCGCTTGCCCGCCGGCAGGCGCGACCCCATTTTTCGGCGTGACGGCGCCAAGGCCCAGAAAGCCTCCGCCGAAAGCCCATCAGGGATTCATCCGATGAACTGGATTTCCGAAGTCGTCCGGCCGCGCATCAAGACGCTGTTCAAGCGCGAGACCCCGGAGAACCTCTGGGTCAAATGCCCCGATTCCGGGCAGATGGTGTTCCACAAGGATGTCGAGGCCAATGGCTACGTCATCCCCGGCTCCGAGCACCATATGCGCGTCACCGCGCCTGAACGGCTGCGGCTGACCTTCGACGACGGCAAATGGCTCGACGTCGCGCTGCCCGAGGTTGCCGTCGATCCGCTGAAGTTCCGCGACGAGAAGCGCTATGTCGACCGGCTGAAAGACGCGCGCGCCAAGACCGGCGCGCAGGACGCCTTCAAGATCGGCTATGGCCGGGTCAAGGGCCTGCCGATGACGGTCGCCGTGCAGGACTTCCACTTCATGGGCGGCTCGCTCGGCATGGCCGCCGGCGAGGCCTTCGTGAAAGGGGCCGAGACCGCGCTGGAAAAGAAGACGCCCTATGTCGTCTTCGCGGCGTCGGGCGGCGCACGCATGCAGGAAGGCATCCTTTCGCTGATGCAGCTGCCGCGGACGACCGTCGCGGTGCGCCGCCTGCGCGCGGCCTGCCTGCCCTATTTCGTGGTGCTGACCAACCCGACCACCGGCGGCGTCACCGCCTCCTACGCCATGCTGGGCGACATCCACATCGCCGAGCCCGGCGCGCTGATCGGCTTTGCCGGGCCGCGCGTGATCGAGCAGACCATCCGCGAGAAGCTGCCGGAAGGCTTCCAGCGCTCAGAATATCTCAAGGATCACGGCATGGTCGACATGGTCGTGCATCGCCGCGACATCCCGGAGACGCTGGCCCGTCTCGGCCGCCTGCTGACCAAGCAGCCGGCCGTGAAGAGCGAGGCGGCCGCTGCCGCACCCGCACGCCCGGTGGCCGAAGCGGTCTGACGGTTCCAGAACAGATCCGCGTTTCTCCGAACCGCGGATCTGTTTTAGCCTTTTTTTCCTGCATTCTCTTCAAGCGAACCGGTACGCACTTCGCTTGAAAATGCTCTAGGCCGGGAGCGGTCTCATCATGGGGTCTTCCGACACGCTGCTGGCGCGCTTCATGGCGCTGCACCCCAAGCTGATCGACCTCTCGCTCGGCCGCATCCTCACCTTGCTGGAGCGGCTGGGCGATCCGCACAAGCGCCTGCCGCCGGTGATCCATGTCGCCGGCACCAACGGCAAGGGCTCGACCATCGCCTTCATGCGGGCGATCCTCGAGGCTGCGGGCCTCTCCGTCCATGTCTACATCTCCCCGCATCTGGTGCGCTTCCATGAGCGCATCCGGCTCGGCGCGCCGGGTGGCGGGCGCTTCGTCGACGAGGACACGCTCGTCGAGGCGCTGCAGCGCTGCGAGGCCATCAATGCCGGCGACCCCATCACCTTCTTCGAGATGACGACGGCGGCGGGCCTTCTGCTGTTCGCCGAGAACCCCGCCGATGTGCTGCTGCTGGAGGTCGGGCTCGGCGGGCGCTTCGACGCGACCAATGTCATCGCGCACCCGGCCTGCACGGTGGTGACGCCGGTCTCGCTCGACCACTCCGAATATCTCGGCGACACCGTCACCAAAATCGCCGGCGAGAAAGCCGGCATCTTCAAGCGCGGCGCGCCGGCGGTGATCGCGCCGCAGGAACCGGAGCCGACCGCGGTTCTCGAAGCCGCAGCCGAACGGGCCGGCGCTTCCAAGATCATGATCGGCGCGCAGGACTTCAATGTCCATGAAGCCGGCGGGCGGCTGGTCTATGAGGATCAGGACGGATTGCTCGACCTGCCGCTGCCGCGATTGGCCGGGCGGCATCAGCACATCAATGCCGGAACCGCGATCGCGGCGCTGCGTGCGGCTGGCTATGGCGCCCTGCCTGCCCATGTTTTCGAGGAAGGCATGCGCAATGCCGACTGGCCGGCGCGGCTGCAGCGGCTGGCGCGCGGGCGCCTCGCCGAGATCGTGCCGGAACGCGCCGAACTCTGGCTCGACGGCGGCCACAACCCCGATGGCGGGCGCGTGCTGGCCCAGGCCATGGCCGATCTCGCCGACCGCAACCCGGCGCCGCTGGTAATGATCGCCGGCCTGCTCTCGACCAAGGACGCAACCGCCACGCTCGGCCATTTCAAGGGGCTGGCTCAGGCGCTCTATGCCGTGCCGATCCAGAACTCGCTGGCCGCACGCCCGGCCGAGGAGGTTGCCGATGCCGCCCGTGGCGCCGGCCTCGCGGCCGAAGTCTCCGGCTCCGTCGAGCAGGCGCTCAGGACGATCGCGGGGCGCGACTGGCCGGCACCGCCCCGCATCCTGATCTGCGGCTCGCTCTATCTCGCCGGCGAGGTTCTCTCGGCCAATGGAACCCCGCCGACCTGAGCAGTGCGGCACCGGCAAGCCCGGCTGTCGCGGGCCCGACAGCTTCGGCGCGCGCGATAGTGACGGCTCGATCCGCCATGCGCAGTTGGGGTCGAGGTCTAATTCCGCTCCAGCATCAGGGGAGAGCATCATGAAGCGCAGCTTCGGAGCCGCGGGGCCGACCGTTTCCGTCATCGGCCAGGGCAGCTGGTACAGCGAACAGGGCGACCGGCGCGAGGCGATCACCGCCTTCCGGCGCGGGCTCGATCTCGGGCTCGATCATATCGACACCGCCGAAATGTATGGCGACGGGCGCTCCGAAGCGCTGATCGGCGAAGCCATCGAAGGCCGGCGCGACGAGGTCTTCCTGGTCTCGAAGGTGCTGCCCCACAACGCCTCGCGGCAGGGCGTGCGCGCCGCCTGCGAGCGCTCGCTCAAACATCTCAGGACCGACAGGCTCGACTGCTACCTGCTGCACTGGCGCGGTCCGCATCCATTGGCCGATACCTTCGCCGCCTTCGAGGCGCTGAAGCAGGAAGGCAAGATCCTGTCCTGGGGCGTCAGCAATTTCGACGAGGACGATCTCGACGAAGCGTTGGCAGCTGCCGGCAAGGGCAGGATCGCCTGCAACCAGGTGCTCTACCATCTCCGCGAGCGCGCCATCGAGCACGCCGTGATCCCATGGTGCGAGCGGCACGGCGTCGCCGTCACCGCCTACAGCCCCTTCGGCCATGACGATTTCCCGGCCTCCGGCAGCGCACAGGGCAAGGTCCTCGCCGAGATCGCCACGGCTCATGGCGCGACGCCGCGGCAGGTCGCGCTCGCCTTCCTCACGCGGCGATCGAGCATCTTCGCTATCCCGAAGGCGGGCAGGGTCAGCCATGTCGAAGACAATGCCGGAGCGCTGCATCTTGCCCTCGCGGAGGCCGACATCGCCCGCATCGACGCCGCCTTCCCGCGCGGCCGCAAACCGCATTCCCTGCCGATGATTTGATCGGTGCCGGAAACCACGTTCCGCCTTCCCACTTTACAGGCTCCGTCGCCCGCGCTTTCCTAGGGTCAAGGGCGATGGCCGCCAGAGCCTCACGAACGCCCGCTCAGCAGTAGCGTCTTCGGAGTTCGGGCGATGCGTCGCGTTCTCGGCATCTTGGCCGTCTTGTTCCTGTCCATGCTCGGCGCCGCACAGGCGCAGGCCGGTGTCGACGTCAGGGTCGACATCGCCGGCCAGCGCATGAAGGTCACCACCGGCGCAGGCGAGGTCTATGACTGGAAGATCTCCTCCGGTCGCAGCGGTTTCCGCTCGCCCAACGGCGTGTATCGGCCGACCCGCCTCGAGAGAAGCTGGTATTCGCGCAAATATGGCGGAGCGATGCCCTACGCGGTTTTCTTCCGCGGCGGCTACGCCATCCACGGCACGACAGCGGTCGGCGCGCTTGGCCGCCCGGCTTCGCATGGCTGCATCCGGCTGCATCCCGCTAATGCCGCCAAGCTGTTCGCATTGGTGAAGAAGTACGGTGCCGGCCAGACCCGGATCGCTTTGAACGGCGCTGCGACCGACAACCTCTCGCGCTTCGCCAAGGCGTCCGCAACCTCGAAGGCCAAGTTCGCCAAGGCCGCGCCCTCCAAGCAGACGTTTGCCAAGGCGAAGCATCGCGGCCAGGACAGCACGATCGCCCAGCAGCGCCAGGGCAATGGCTGGGAGGCGGCGCGCGGCCAGATCCTGCTGCGGCCCGCCCTGCCTGCCAATGCCTATGGCTATCAGCCCTACTACCCCAGCGGCTATGGCTGGCGCTGAGCCGGCGCCGAAAGCTAGAACGCTTCCGGCACGATCCTGAGCCAACCCTCCAGGGCCTCGCCGGGCGCAAGGCGCTTCAACGGCGCAGCCGCGCGTGCCGCCGGCTCGCTCGGCGCGCCGATAGCGTGGCTCTGCGGCTCGATACAGAGGAAATCCGCTCCGGCCGGCGCCCACACGACCGGGCAGTTCAGGCTTTCGCTCGCCGTCAGCGTCACGGCGAGCCCGGTCGAGGGCGTCTCGATCCGGGCAAGGCCGTCCCAGCCGAGGAAGCTCCACGCCGTTACGGACCCGGAACGGAACGGGCGCGGATCGACAAAGGGACCGCCCTGCATGAAAGCCTCCTGCCCCGTGGCGCGAAAGGCTTCGCCGAAGATCAGCGCGCCGGAGGCCCGCATCGCCAGGCGCGTATCGGCCGCGCAGGGGAACCAGGGATGATGACCGATCCCGAAGGGTAGTGCCGTTTCCGCCTCGTTCTCGATCGAGAGGCGGATGGTCATACCGGCTTCGTCGAGGACAATCTCCTGGCGGGCGCGGTAACGATAGGGGTCAGGCTCCTCCGCGCGCCGATGTTCGAGGAGGGTACGACCGCGGTCATACCGCAGCACCTCCCAGGCCGACTGCCAACCGAAGCCATGGATGGTGCCGGCCGGATCATTGGCCGGAACCTCGAAGCTGCGCTCGCCGTCATCGATGACGCTGCCGAAGGCCCGGTTGGCAAAGGGGAGCATGGCCCAGCTGCCGAAGAAATTGGGGGAGGCGATCGAGGGCTCGCTCGCCGGCGGGCGCAGAACGTCGTGCCGGCGTCCGTCGGGCCCGGTCCAGATCAGGCGCGAGACGATGCCGCCGATCTCAGGGATGACCACGGCCTCCAGACCGCCAGCTTGCAGCTCCAGCATCGAATTTGTCCGATTCGTCCGTTATCCGAGGGCGCAGCGTTGCCGCGATTGCAGGGCGGGCACAAGCCGACCCGCCTTGACCCGGCCCGGCACCGCAGTGACAGTCGCGCGGCCTAACCGGAGCCTGCCATGCCCAAACCTCTGATCGCGCTCGACTGGGGCACCACCCGCGCGCGCGCCTTCCTGATCGCGGAGACAGGCGAGGTTGTGCAGCGGCGCATCGCCGATCAAGGCATCCAGTCCGTACCGGCCGGCGGCTACCCCACCGCCTTCGAGGCACTTGCCGGCGATTTCCGGCGCGCCGCTCCGAGCGCCGCCATCGCGCTCGCCGGCATGGTGGGCAGCCGCAATGGCTGGATCGAAGCCCCCTATGTCGCCTGCCCGGCCTCGCCGGCCGCGATCTCCGCCTCTGCGATCCGGGTCGAGCTCGACAGGGAGACCACGGCAACCATTGTCCCCGGCCTGAGCTGCGACGATGGCGCCTTCGACGTGATGCGCGGCGAGGAGACGCTGATCGTCGGGCTTGGGCTCGATGATGGCATCGCCTGCTTGCCGGGCACCCATTCGAAATGGGCGGAGATCAAGGGCAGGCGGATCACGCGCTTCGCCAGCTTCATGACGGGCGAGATCTACGGGCTGCTGCGCAACGGCTCGATCCTGGGCCGCCTGGCGGAGGAGCCTGCCGAAGGCGACGCCGCCAGCGGCGCCGCGCGCGGACAGGCCGGCGCACAACGCCCCGGCGGCCTGCTCAATACGGCCTTCGCCGCGCGCACCGAGGTTCTCGCCGGCCGGATGCGCGGCGGCGAGGTCGGCCCGTATCTGTCCGCGCTTCTGGTCGCACAGGAGATCGCCGGTGCCCAAGCCATGTTCGGACGGCAGAACCACGTCCACCTCGTCGCTGACGGCGCTCTGGCCGACAGCTATGGCGGTGCGCTGGCTGCTGCGGGGCTCACCGTGACCGTGGTCACGCCCGAAGCGGCCTTTGTCGCGGGCATCAGGCGGCTCGCGGGCGATATCGCCGGATAGGCGTCGCCGACGTCCCGGCGCAGCTATACCAATTGCCGAAAGCTCGCCCCGGTAAGCGCCGATTAAGTCTACGGACAATCCGCGCCCCGGCACCGGCCATTGCGGAGAATCCCGCCTAACCTCTTCACCCTTCCTCAGGGCACGGCGTGCAACGGTGTTGCCTGGATAAGGTTGGGGAAGACCGTGACATCGCACCCGATAGCTTGGGCCTTGGGCGTGGCCGGCTTCGCCGTCGTCGGCTCTCTCGGCTACACGCAATGGCTCGCCCCTCGCCCCGGGAACCAGGCGCCGTCGCTGGCGCTCGCCTCCACCGAGCCGGCCCCTCCGGGGCCGCGCCAGCCCGTGACGCTCGCCGTCGCAGCCGACTATCGCGGGCACTACATCGTCCATCCGAGCGTCGACAACTATCGGATCAAGATGATGGTCGACACCGGCGCCAGCATCGTCGCGCTGAGCGCAGACGACGCCCGGGCGCTCGGCATCAGGACGGATGCCAATGCGCGCAAGATGATGCTCAGCACGGCCAATGGCACGGTCACCGGCTATCGTACTGTGCTGCGTGAAGTCCGCCTCGGCGACATCGTCGTGCGCAATGTCGACGCCGTCGTGCTGCCCGCGGGCGCCCTTTCGATGAGCCTGCTCGGCAATTCATTTCTGAGCAAGCTGCAGGGCTATGAGGTGCAGACGGGGCGAATGGTGCTGAGGGGCTGAAACAGGTCGCCCCGGACAGGCCCGCTGCGTTTGCGATCCGTTTCGACCGACCTGTCCGCTTCAGTTGAACTTGGGACAGCCGGTCACGTCGCTGCGCACGATCTGCTCGATGCTGTTGTCTCCGGCAGGCCTGCCGTTGCGCGGGCGCGTGTAGATCGGATTGTCGCCGAGTGTCACATCGCCTTTTGTCGCTGTCCCACCGAACAGTTCGAAAACCTTGTCGCTAATCGGGAGCGTAAATGCGTAGCTGGCCCGGGCCATGATCACAGAGGTATTGGCGACGCGGACGCTGTCGGGAACCGAAACTGTATCTCCGCGCGCCGGCATCGATGTACCGAGCGGATAGCTGCTGGCCCAGCAGACTTTTGCGATGCGATTGGCGTCGATGACGATGCTGGCTATGACCATCTTGGCTTTCTGCCCATCGTAGGGGAGCAGGACCGTCATCGCTGCATTGAAGATATTGCTGATCTCTGACGTCGGAACGGTCGGAAGACGTGCCGTCAAATCGCTCAAGGTCGATGTCAGCTGCGTCACCTTGCGATTGACCATGACCATCTGTGCGATATTGACCATCCCCACATAGGCCACCAGAAGAACGGGCAGCACCATCGCGAACTCGATGGCAGCCACACCACCACGATTGCAGAAAAAGCGGCGCCATAGGCTGAAAGATCCAGCCCAGCTCATCTTCGCTTTGGACCGGGTCATGGGACAAACGGCTCCGCACGGAAGGCCAAGCTCGCCACAATGCCGCGTCGGCCCGAGCCTATGTTGGCAAGGCTGCTCGACGCCCAGTTCGTGAGAAACAGCTGGTAGTCGAGCACGGCCCGGACAACGACGATCTGGTTGGTATCGGGCTGACGATAAGAAAAGCTGCTCGTATCGAGATTGCCACCGGCGAGGGGGTTGCTGCTGGACGTCCCGGAACTGGCGGCGGAAAAGTCGCCATAGGTGCGGACGTCGATAGCCAGCTTGCTGCAGTCGATCAGCTTCATCCCCCGCGCGCAGACATCGTCGCGGAATGCAGCGGCATTGACGGAGGCTTTGTCGGATTTGTAGAGGTCGCGTGACTCGCCGGTCAGCAACGCCCGAGAAGCCTGCGACAACGATTCCTCCAGAATCTGGCTGGTCCAGAACATCAGCCCGGTCTCGATGATCGCCCAGATCAGCATGAAGAAGGGCAATGCGATGAAGCTGAACTCGACCGCCGTCGCTGCGTTCTCGGAACGCCGGAAGCGCCGGATGACGGAATGCCCGCCACCGTGCTTTTGCTGGGCTGCGCCGTTTTCCTTCTCCGTGCGCGCAATAGGGTGAAGCATTCGCTGACCTCGCCGAGCCCGTCGCTCCGACCAGCCGATATGTACGGCAAAACAATTTCCGATCGGTTAGGGCCAATTCACCGGCACAGACGGAACGGCAAAGATCTTATTTACCTTGCGCGTCGAACGGCCGGCGCGCTTTGGCGTGCAAATCCGCAGTGACCGGCGTCGGCTACCACCGCTGAGCGGAGGCACCGGCAGTTCGCGCGCGCCACAGGCTGTTTGCCGCGTCCCTACTTTGACGAACCGGTCGCCTGGGCATTGCGGCTTGTCGCCTGCGCCTCAACCTCGCCGAAATATTTCTGGCCGTCGCCTAGCTGAGCCGAAGGCTGGCATGTGGGGGTGCAGGAATAACTCTCGCGCTCCATACCACGCTGCACAGTCAGAACGTTATCCGACGCCGCACCTACACGGACCAGCGACTCCGCAAGCAACGCGCCAGTTCCGTCGAGCGCTATCAGATTGGTTACGCCGAAGCTCTTGCCGGTGACCACCATCACTCCGTTGCGCTGAACGGACACATCGGCGATGGCCGGATTGCCGACGATGACGGTCTGAGCCTTCTCCGGCAAGCGCACGACCTTGGCATGATCGACCAGAACCAGCACGCTCTCGGTCTGGCTGTCCTGTGACGCCGCGACCGCTGGACCGATGGCCGAGCCAATCATGGCGAGGATCATGGCGACCGCCCAAGGCGCAGACAGGCGGCACCTCTCAAGCGTGTGATTGGTCGACATGGCAATGCCCCAAGCTCTGCAACTCCGTCAAACAAGCGCAAAATGATGAACCGAGTCTTAAAACCGTTTGAGGCAACGAATTCTGGCGTCGCGACGGCAGTTGACCAAGCGGAATGCATACTGCACGGAGCGCTCATCCACGCGATCAATCCAAATACAACGTACGCGTAGAGTCAGTTAAATATATCGTTTACCGAATTTTTCATAGATTAATTCTTGGTAATTTTGCAGAATACCCTCTATATTCTCTTTAAATAGCGCATTAACCATGGCTAAAACATCCAGGTATTCCGATCAATTCTTTGATCGCCTTAACCGATCAGCAAGGGGAGCGAGCTAAATTGGTTCCTGTCGCTGACCGAAGCCGCTTCAGAGCGAAGGCAGCCGTCAAACCGTGGTGTAAAAGGAGTTCCATCATGACCAATGTCTTCGCTCGCTTCGTCAAGGACGAGTCCGGCGCCACCGCCATCGAGTACGGCCTGATCGCCGCCCTGATCTCCGTCGTCTGCATCACCGTCTGGCAGACGACCGGCCAGAGCCTGCTCACCAAGTTCACCGAAGTCGACACGGCCCTCAAGACCAAGTGAGCCAAACTCTGGCCTGAGGCGGCGTTCCGCCGCCTTCGAACCTTTCAGAACGCCCCGGCCTATCGGGGCGTTCCGCCGTTTCGGCGCCAAGAATCTTTACGCGTATCCTAAATTTCACTGGGCTTTCGCAAGGCCTGCCTGTCTTTCACGGACCGGATCGGATCAAGCCATGTCGCTGTCGCTGGTCATCATCCTCGGGGTCTTTCCCCTCGCCATGGCCTATGCCGCCGCAAGCGATCTCGTCTCGATGACGATTTCGAACCGGCTTTGCCTCTCTCTGGTCGTCTCCTTCGCCTTCTGCGCCGCGCTGCTAGACCTCAGCCTCAACGATATCGCCTGGCATCTGGCGGCAGGCATGCTGGTCCTTGTCGGCGCCTTCTGCCTTTTTGCCGGCGGCTGGATCGGCGGCGGCGATGCCAAGCTGGCGGCGGCCACCGCTCTCTGGTTCGGCTTCGACCAGCTCATGCCTTACCTCGTTCTTTCTAGCTTCGGCGGCGGCTTGCTGACGCTGCTTATCCTTCGCCTGCGCGCTTACCCGCTTCCTTACCGCGCGGCCAACTGGGATTGGGCGCAGCGCCTGCACGCGCCGAAGGAGGGTGTCCCTTACGGAATCGCCCTAGCGTTCGCTGCTCTGATCATCCTGCCGGAAACCGCCATCTGGCGCGCAGCCATCGGCGTCTAGGAAGCACGGGCGACCTAACGTCACCCCGCTTCAAAAAATATACGTCCGATTAACCATAAGTTGACGTTTCGCGACGACGATCGGGGATGAGGGCCAGCTCCGTCTGGCTGAGGATCGTTCGTCGATGAGTCCCGCACGCATCATCATTCTCGTGGTCGCGCTGGCTGCAGGCCTGGGCGCGGCGCTGCTCGTCCAGCGGCCATCGCAGGCACCGGCTCCGGTGGCCAAGGTGGAGCAGGCGCCGACCGTACCCGTGCTCGTCGCGGCCAGCGACATCCCGATCGGCAACACCGTAACGGCCAACGACCTGCGCTGGCTGAACTGGCCGATCGCCGGCGTGCCGGGTGGCGTCATCCGCAAGGACGAAGCCCCCGAAGCCGAGAAGGAGATCATCGGCCAGGTCGCCCGCTACGCCATTCTCGGCGCCGAGCCGATCCGGCGCGAGAAGCTGATCAGGACCGACGGAACCGGCTTCCTCTCGGCCGTGCTGCCCTCCGGCATGCGCGCCGTGGCGATCAGCACCGACAGCCGCGGCGCCAATACCGCCGGTGGCTTCATCCTGCCAAATGATCGTGTCGACGTGATCTGCACCTGGCGCGGGGAGTCGACCTCCGGCCGCGGCGAAGCACAGGTCAGCGAAACCATCCTCCGCAATATCCGCGTTCTGGCGATCGGCCAGAACGTGCAGGAGCGCAACGGCGAGAAGGTCGTGGTCGGCGAAACCGCGACGCTCGAGGTCGATCCCGGCCAGGTCGAAGTCCTGATCCAGGCGCAGAAGAGCGGGACACTCTCGCTGGCGCTGCGCAGCCTGAAGGACGTCAACCAGCCGGCTCCCCCGCCCTCCGCCGACAATTCGATGACCCTGGTGCGCTACGGTGTCATCTCGAAGAGCGTAAAGCCATGACCAGATGCTCGTTTCGCCTCGCAACGGCTCTCGCGCTCGTCCTGATCGCCGGCGGCGTCCGTGCGCAGTCGCCCGCCCGGGACGCCGCTCCGGTGCTCAATGTCGGAACGAGCGAGCACGCCATCTCGCGCAAGCTCGACCTCTCGATCGGGCGCTCGCTCATCGTCGAACTGCCACGTGACGCCAAGGAGGTGTTCGTCGCGAATCCGAAGGTCGCCAATGCGGTTGTAAGGACCGCGCGCAAACTCTTCGTCATCGGCATCGCCGACGGCGCGACCTCGATGTTCGTGATGGACGGCGAGGGCCGCCAGATCACCGCGCTCGAGATCAATGTCGGGCGAGACCTCAATGTCCTGCGTCAGACCCTGCGCACCGCGCTGCCGAATTCGCAGATCGAGATCAAGCCGGCCGGCGATTCGATCCTCCTGGTCGGGATCGTTCCCAACGCCTCTGAGGCGACGCAGGCCGTCGACATCGCCAACGCCTTCGTCGGCGTCTCCGACAAGAGCAACGCCAAGGGCGCGGTGATCAACTCGCTGACGATCCGCGACCGCGATCAGGTAATGGTCAAGGTGACGGTATCGGAAGTCTCGCGCAAGGCAATCAAGCAGCTCGGCATCAATTCGAGCGGGGAGTGGAAGCTCGGCAATTTCTCGGTCTTTCCCAGGATCGACAATCCCTTCTCGCTGTCGCCGCAGACCCTGTCCGCCACGGCGATCACGGCGGGGATCGGCAATTCGCAGAATTTCACGCTGCGGGCTCTCGAGCGGGCGGGCCTTGCCCGCGTTCTGGCCGAGCCGAACGTCACTGCGATCTCAGGCGAGAGCGCGAAGTTCACGGCTGGCGGCGAAGTTCCCATCCCCACCGGCTACACCTGTGACCCGGCGAAGGCCGTCTGCACACTCGGCGTCCAGTACAAGCCGATCGGCGTCGCCCTCAACTTCACGCCGATCGTGCTCTCGGCCAACAAGATCAGCATGCGCATCGCGACCGAGGTCACCGAGCTCGACTTCGAGAACCAGATCGTGCTCCAGGGCGGAGCTGGTCAGCCAAACGTCACGGTTCCCGCCTTTCGCGTGCGCAAATCGGACACGACGGTCGAATTGCCTTCCGGCGGGACGCTAGCCACGGCTGGCCTGATCCAGCGCGTATCCAAGACGTCTCTCAACGGCCTGCCCGGGTTGATGAACCTGCCGATCATCGGGGTGCTGTTCCGCTCGCGCGACTACCAGCGCGAGGAGACCGAGCTGATGATCACGGCCACTCCCTATATCGCCAAGCCGATGCAGCCGAACGAAGTCCAAAGGCCCGATGACGGCTTCGTGGAGACCCACGACGCCCAGGCCTACCTGCTCGGCCGCCTCAACAAGCTCTACGGCAGTGGCGGCGGCCCGATCCCACAGGCCTACAAAGGCCGCGTCGGCTTCATCGCAGACTGACCGAACCGGATGGATAGCATCATGATGGATGTCCCGACCATGACGGTCCCCCTCCGGGAGAAGGCCATAGCACCGCGCCTGCTGACCCTCGCTCTGGCTCTCGGCGCCCTTGTCGGGGGCTGCGCCGGCAAGGGTCCGAACGCAGATCCAGCCGCCCTAGCGCCCGTCGATGTCCGGGAGCGGCATCCGATCGTCCTGCGCGACGCGCCGCGTTCGCTCGACGTCTTCGTCGGCCGGGCCGGCGCCGCGCTCGACAGCCGCCAGGCGGAAGATGTCGCCGATTTCGCCGAGGCCTATCGCAAATCCGGCAAGGGCGGCCTCGTCGCGGAGGTGCCGACCGGTTCCCGGCGCGAGCGGGCCACCCACGACACCCTCAATGGAATCCGCGCGGCGCTCGCCCGCAACGGCGTGCCGGCGGGCGCCCTCAGCATCCGCAGCTACCCGATCCAGGATCCCGGCCTTGCCTCGCCGATCCGGCTGAGCTTCGCTTCGCTGCAAGCCGTCGTGCCACATCAGTGCGGCCAGTGGCCCACCGATCTCGGCGTTTCCGATTTGAAGTTCTCGGCATCGAACGAGCCATACTGGAATTTCGGCTGCGCCTCCCAGGCCACGCTGGCCGCGCAGGTTGCCGATCCGATCGATCTGGTGAGAGCACGCGACGAAGGCCGCCCCGACATCGTCAAGCGGATGGGCGCCATTGCGAAGATCCGCGATGGAAAGGACCCGTCGACCCAGTATCGCCAGCAGACGCCGCAGATCAATTCGACGGTCGGAGGCAGCAACTGATGCAGCCCGCGACAGGCGAAACACCCTCGGTCGAGGCGGCCAGCGACGCGATCATCGCGCCGCTGCCGCGCATCACGCTGCAGGCCTTCTGCGAGACTCCTGCCGTCGCCGCGACGATGCAGGCGGCAGTTGCCGACCGGCGCATGGACAAGACCCATGCCCGCATCCAGATGGGCGGAGCGGCCGCTGCCGTCGAAGCCTTCCGGACGGCGCCTACGCCGAACGTCATCGTGCTCGAGACCATGTCCGACGCAGCGACCCTGGTCGGGCATCTCGACGCGCTGTCGGAAAGCTGCGACCCCGGCACGAAGGTGGTGGTGATCGGCCATGTCAACGACGTGCAGCTCTATCGGGAGCTGCTGCGCCGCGGGGTCAGCGAATATCTGATCGCGCCGCTTGAGACGCTCGACCTGCTGCGCACCCTGTCGGAACTCTACATCGCCCCGGAAGCCCGCCATCTCGGCCGCGTCATCGCAGTCGTGGGCGCGAAGGGCGGTGTCGGCGCCTCCACCATCGCACACAACATGTCCTGGGCGATCGCGCGGAATCTCGACGCCTCCACCGTGATCGTCGATCTCGACATCGCCTGGGGCACCGCAGGCCTCAACTTCAACCAGGATCCGCCCCAGGGCATCGCGGAAGCGGTCTTCGCCCCGGAGCGCCTCGACTCGAACATGCTGGACAGGCTTCTTTCGCGTTGCAGCGACAATCTGGCCCTGCTTGCGGCGCCAGCAGTTCTCGACCGGACCATCGATCTCGACGAGGACGCGCTGGAGCAGTTGCTGGAGTTGCTGCGCGCCAGCGTGCCCTGCATCGTCCTCGACGTGCCGCATCAGTGGAGCAGCTGGGTCAAGCGGACGCTCGTCGGTGCGGACGAGATCGTGGTGGTCGCCGAGCCGGAGCTCGCTTCCCTGCGCAATGCCAAGAACATCGTCGATCTGTCGCGCGCGACCCGGCCCAACGACGCGGTCGCCCGTCTCGTACTGAACAAGGTCGGCGTGCCCAAACGGCCGGAGATCAGTGCCGGCGAGTTCTCCAAGGCGCTTGGCATCGACGTCCTCTGCACGATCCCCTTCGACGCACAGCTCTTCGGCACGGCTGCCAACAACGGGCAGATGATCGCCGAGGTCCAGGCCGGCAGCAAGGCGAGCGAGGCGTTCACCCAGGTCGCCAGCGCGCTGACCGGCCGCGGCGAGGCCAAGCGCGGCCGACGCAGCCTGTTCGAGCCCCTGGTCGCGAAGCTGAAGCGTCGCAAGGCTTCCTGATGACGCGAAACGGGCCGGACGGACAGTCTGTCGGAGGATCGGGCCGGGCAAGCAGGAATGTGCGTGCGCACGCGGCACGCGCGGGAGTGTGTTGAGATGTTCGGGAAGCGATCCGCGGGCGCGACCGTCGCGCCGAACCTGAGCCCAAGGAGCCTCGCGGCCCTTCAGCCGGCGCGCATGCCGGAGCAGGTCCAGCCCTCGGCCGAGGAGCGCAAGCTAGCGCCGGTCGAAGCGGCGACGCGCTCCGAAGAATATTATCAGATGAAGAGCATGATCTTCGGGGCGCTGATCGAGGCGATCGATCTGTCGCAGCTCGCGAAGCTCGACTCGGAATCGGCGCGCGAGGAAATCCGCGACATCATCAACGAGATCATCTCGCTGAAGAATGTCGTGCTTTCCATCGCCGAGCAGGAAGAACTGCTCGACGACATCTGCAACGACGTCCTCGGCTACGGCCCGCTCGAGCCGCTGCTGGCGCGCGACGACATCGCCGACATCATGGTCAACGGCTCGAACCGCACCTTCATCGAGACGGGCGGCAAGATCCAGCTCACCAACATCCGCTTCCGCGACAATGCGCAGCTGATGAACATCTGCCAGCGCATCGTCAGCCAGGTCGGCCGGCGGGTCGACGAAAGCTCGCCGATCTGCGACGCGCGCCTGGCGGACGGCTCGCGCGTCAACGTCATCGCGCCGCCGCTCGCGATCGACGGACCCGCGCTCACGATCCGCAAATTCAGGAAGGACAAGCTGACGCTCGACCAGCTCGTCAAGTTCGGCGCGGTCTCGCCGCCGGCCGCCGAGATCCTGAAGATCATCGGCCGCGTCCGCTGCAACATCGTCATCTCCGGCGGAACCGGTTCCGGCAAAACGACGCTGCTGAACTGCCTGACCAACTTCATCGACCATGACGAACGCGTCATCACCTGCGAGGACGCCGCCGAGCTCCAGCTCCAGCAGCCGCATGTGGTGCGCCTCGAGACGCGCCCGCCCAATCTCGAGGGCACCGGCGCGGTGACGATGCGCGATCTCGTCAAGAACTGCCTGCGCATGCGTCCCGAGCGGATCATCGTCGGCGAGGTGCGCGGACCGGAGGCCTTCGACCTTCTCCAGGCGATGAACACCGGCCATGACGGCTCGATGGGCACACTCCACGCCAACTCGCCGCGCGAATGTCTCAGTCGTATCGAGTCGATGATCACCATGGGAGGCTTCTCGCTGCCGTCGAAGACCCTGCGCGAGATGATCTGCTCCTCGGTCGATGTCATCATCCAGGCGCAGCGCCTGCGCGACGGCTCGCGCCGCATCACCCACATCACGGAGGTGATGGGGATGGAAGGCGAGGTCATCACGACGCAGGACCTGATGCTCTACGACGTGCTCGGCGAGGACGCCGCGGGCAAGCTCATCGGCCGCCACCGTTCGACCGGCATCGGCCGTCCGCGCTTCTGGGAACGGGCCCGTTATTTCGGCGAGGAGCAGCGGCTTGCTACCGCCCTCGACCAGCTCGAGCAGGTCAATGAAGGCTTTGCAGCCTGAGCGGAGGCCCTTGTCGGGAGTCAGCCCATGAATTCGAGCACGCTCGCCATTGCCGTCCTGGCCATGTTCGCCGTCGGCGGCGTCGTCTATGCGCTGCTGTACCCCACGCTGAGCGGCGAGAAGCGGGCCGAAAAGCGGCGGAAGGAATTCGCCGGCCCGAGCACGATGCGCAGCATCGACCGGGAAGCGCAGGCCAGGGCGAAACGCGGGCAGGTCGCGCAAAGCCTCAAGGAGATCGAAAACCGCGAAAATGCGCGCAACAAGCTGACGCTAGAACAACGTATCGGCCAAGCGGGCTTGGGCTGGACCCGCCGGAAATACTATGTGACCTGCGCGGTGACCGCCATCGTCACAGGCCTCGTCCTGCTGATCTTGAGCGGCAATATGATCATGGCGGCCGTCGGTCTTTTCATCGGAGGGCTGGGCCTGCCGGCCTGGTTCCTGAAGCACTGCAAAACGAAACGCCTGAAGCGGTTCGCCATCGAGTTCCCCAACGCACTCGACGTTATCGTCCGTGGCATCAAAGCCGGTCTACCCGTCAATGATTGTCTGCGCATCATTGCATCGGAAGCCACTGAGCCCGTCAGGGGGGAGTTCCGCCAGATCATCGAGGCTCAGACGCTCGGCCTGCCGCTCGCCGAAGCCACCGGCAAGCTCTACGAGCGGATGCCTTGCGCGGAAGCCAATTTCTTCGGCATCGTGATCGCCATCCAGCAGAGAACCGGCGGCAATCTGTCCGAGACCCTGGCGAATCTCTCGCGCGTCCTGCGCGAGCGGCGCAAGATGCGCGACAAGATCCAGGCGGTCTCGATGGAGGCCAAGGCGTCCGCCGGGATCATCGGCGCCCTGCCGCCGACGGTGGCATTTCTCGTCTATCTCACCAGCCCGAAATATATCGAACTCCTATGGCTTACCCAGATGGGCAAGCTCGTCCTCGTCGGCTGCGGCATATGGATGCTGACGGGCGTCCTGATCATGCGCAAGATGATCAATTTCGAGATCTGAGGTGAAAGCGTGATTTCCCAGATCGTCGACAGGCTCACCGATCCGCAATTCATGCTCGCCCTGCTGGCCTCCATCGCGGCGGCCGCCACGGTGCTGACCGTCGCGATCCCGCTGACCGAGGGCAACACCCTCCAGAAGCGCATGAAGAACGTCGCGACGGAGCGGGAGAAGATCCGGGCGCGAGAGCGCGAGCGGCTCAACCGCCAGAACGAGAAGGTCAGCCTGCGCCAGGAGCCGAAAGCCTATATGCGGCGCGTCGTCGAGCAGTTCAAGCTCGGCGACTGGCTCGGAACCGAGAGCGCCAAGAGGCAGCTCACCATGGCAGGCTATCGTGGGCCGCAGTCGGAAATCACCTTCCTGTTCTTCCGGCTGGCCGTCCCCGTCGGCTTTTTCCTGTTCGCGCTGTTCTATCTCTTCCTCATCAACGGTTTCGGTCAATCGCTGCTGATGAAAATCGCGATCGCGATCGGCGGCGCCTATCTCGGCATCAAGGCGCCGGAACTCTTCCTGTCCAACCAGATCAGCAAGCGGCAGCTCTCGATGCGCCTGGCTTTCCCGGACGCGCTCGACCTGCTGCTGATCTGCGTGGAATCAGGCATGTCGATCGAGCAGGCCTTCCGCAAGGTCGCGAACGAGATCGGCGGCCAGTCCGTGCCGTTGGCCGAGGAGTTCGCTCTCTGCACGGCGGAGCTTTCCTATCTGACCGACCGCAGGTTCGCCTATGAGAACCTTGCGATGCGGACCGGGCTCGAAGGCGTCAAGTCGGTCTCGACGGCCCTGATCCAGGCGGAACGCTACGGGACTCCGCTCGGCACGGCGCTGCGCACCCTGGCGCAGGAGAGCCGCGATCAGCGCATGAACGCCGCCGAGAAGAAAGCCGCCTCCCTGCCGCCGAAACTGACCGTGCCGATGATCCTGTTCTTCCTGCCGGTGCTCTTCGTCATCATCATGTTCCCGGCGCTGGTAAAGGTCTTCGATTGGAAATGATCGGGCCGGGGCGGCTGGTGCCGCATCTTGTCCAAGGACAGATTGTCTAGGTAGCTAAGAGGACGAGGGTCCCAGCCCGGCACCGACCGACTGTCACCGTGAGGCGTTCTGGCGTCCGATGTCTCGCGCTAACACGGCGCAATCCGCCGTCAGATGCAGCTTGAGAAATTAACGGATGCGCTGCCCGCAGCTGGCGAGATAGCGGCAGATGCTGAGTTCCAGTTCTGCCCGCTCTCGTCCTCTGGGAGCATCGCCGGCCTCGAATTCAAGACACCGTAGCCGCTCCAGTGCGTCTCGAAATTGTTCGGGCGTTTCGATTGGATTGGGGGCTATGAGTGGGCGATTTTCTGTCACGATAAGCATCGTCATCCTCCAGCGAGGATACGGCGTGGATGATCTGTCGAGCTTTGTGGAAGCCGTAAACTAACAACCCTTGCCCAGCAGCGAAGTTCCGACCTGCGACACGCCATGCACGATCGAAACAAACGCGGCTGAGACCTGCAGGCGGCGCGGGCTGCACTGACGGACCGTCCGCAGATGTAGCCTGAAAGCCGAGAGCCGGGACGGCGGATTCTAACCGTGCCCGCGCCGTCGCAGCCCAGATGCTGCCGAAGAGCCGCCCGGAACCTTGTCCTTCGCCATTCTCAGCGAAGCCGGTCTGTGAGACGTTTCGAGGCCCCGCGCCTAGCTGCTAACAATCGCGCGAGTCGAACGCTAATTATTTCAGATGGTTATACCGAACCGCTTATTTGATCACGGGTCCTTCATGCGATAGCCGGCCGGCACGCCGGCATGGGCATTTTGCTGGACATCCTGACCGGGGGACCTAGTAAGCCCAGAGACGTCTATCGAGAGGGCGGATCGCTTGCCGTATTCCCCTGGCAGAATACGAATTATCCGGCGCTCCCGCGCCTTGGCGGTGACGCCGCGCTACTGGCGCCAACGGCTGGTCTTCTGGCTCGGCGCGCTGGCCATCGGCGTCGTCAGCGCAGCGTTTGCCATGCTGGCCGACAAGGCGCAGCTCCTGTTCGAACTGGTCTCCGGCCGGGAGGGCGGCCTGCGCTTCCTACCTCTGTTGGTCACGCCGCTTGGGTTCTTGTCCTGCGCCTTCGTGGCGGCTCGCTTCGTGCAGGGTTCGCAGGGGAGCGGCATCCCCCAGGCCATCGCCGCGCGTCACCTGCGTGAGGATAGCGACCGCTCCGGCTTTCTGTCCTTGCGGATCGCCTCGGGCAAGATCGTCTTGACGGTCATGGGCTTGCTCTGCGGCGCGTCCATCGGCCGCGAGGGGCCGACCGTGCAGGTCGGAGCGTCGATCATGCTGCAAGTGGCCCGGTGGGGCGGGATGGCCCGGGCGCGGGGCCTGATCCTCGCAGGCTCCGCCGCCGGCATCGCCGCCGCCTTCAACACGCCGCTCGCGGGCATCGTCTTCGCCATCGAGGAGATGAGCAAGACATACCAGGCCCGAACGAACGGCATCGTCCTCTCGGCGGTCATCATCGCCGGCCTCGCCTCCCTCGCCATCGTCGGCAATTACACCTATTTCGGCATCACGGATGCAACCGCGGATCTCCGGCGGGACTGGTTGCTGGTCGTCGCCTGCGGTGTCGTCGGGGGCGGCTTCGGAGCCTGCTTCAGTATGGGCTTGATCGCGCTGACGCGACGCATTCGGCGCTGGCGAGGTTTCACGCCTCTGGTCCGCACGCTCATTGTTGCGGCCTTGACCGGATTGCTGGTGGCCGTCATCGGCATCGCCTCCGACGGGATGACCTTCGGCACCGGCTATGCACAGGCACGAAGCGCGATCGAGGGAACACCGCTGCCGTTTTCGTTTTTTCTAGCGAAGTTCCTCGCGAGCCTGGCCTCGTCCGTCTCAGGCATTCCAGGCGGGCTGTTCGCGCCGTCGCTATCCGTCGGCGCCGGCCTCGGCAGCACTTTGGGCACTGTCCTCGGCTCTCCGGTCGGCCTTGCCGCAGTGCTCGGCATGGCGGGATATTTCTCGGGCGTCGTCCAGGCTCCAATGACCGCCTTCGTCATCATTCTGGAGATGACGGGGAACCACGACAATGTGTTGGCACTGATGGCCGCTTCGATGCTGGGCTATGGGACCGCGCGCCTGATTTCGCGTGAATCGCTGTATCACGCGCTTTCCCGCCTTTTCATCGCGGACGTGCTTCGCAACAAGCGCGCACAGACGATCGCGGCCGTGCCACCGGCGACGGGTTAGCCGGCAATTCTCTGCGGCCGGGCGGCTAGCCGTTTTCGCTCGCCCCGCGCGCATCGCGGATAGCGCGCCAGATCCGGGCCGGCGTCGCGGGCATGTCCAGATGCGTGACGCCGAGAGGCCGAAGCGCGTCGAGGATGGCGTGGATGACGGTCTGGGGAGCGCCGATACAGCCGGCCTGCCCCGCCCCCTTGGCGCCGATCGGATTGGCCGCGGTCGCCAATTCCACCATGGATAGCTCGAATGAAGGCAGGTCCACCGCGCGCGGCATCGCATAATCCATGAAGGTTGCGCTCAGGAGCTGGCCGCCATCTGGATCGTAGCGGGCTTCCTCCATCAGTGCCTGCCCGATGCCTTGCGCCAGCCCGCCATGCACCTGCGCTTCGGTCAGCAGGGGATTGATCAAGGAGCCGTAGTCGTCGACGGCGACATAGCGCAGCAGGGCGACTTCTCCGGTATCGGGATCAACCTCGACCTCGGCCGCCTGCGCGCCGTTCGGAAAGGTCAATGGAGCGTCGCGCCGCGCGCCATGGCTGGCGAGCGGCCGCCCTGTCGTCTCCGCGACATGGCGCGCAACACCGGCGAGATCGACTTCGCCGGCTCCGGGAGCACGGAAGCGGCCCCCCTCGAAGGTGACCGCACCGGGATCGCTCTGGAGGAGTTGGCCCGCAGCGAGCTTGCCGGCCTCGACCAGCGCCCTCGCCGCGAGGACCAGCGCGCCGCCGCCCATATGCAGGGAACGCGCGCCGCCATGGCCGCCGCCGCTGGGCACGCGCGCCGTATCGCCCTGGACGAGATGAAAGTACTCCAGCGGCAGGCCCAACTCGCGCGAGAGCAGTTGAGCGAAGCTTGTCTCGTGACCCTGGCCGTTCGACTGGGTACCGACCGCCATGTCGACACCGCCATCGACGCGGAACGACAACCAGGCGTCTTCGTTCGGGGCGCCGCGCGAGGTTTCCAGGAAGCAGCCGATGCCAAAGCCGCGCAGCTTGCCGCGCCGACGCGATTGCGCCTTGCGGCTGCGAAAGCCGGGGCGGTCGGCCGCGGCCAGCACGCGGTCGAGATTGCCGCCGAAGCTGCCGCAGTCGAGCACGGCGCCGAAGGGCTTCCGATAGGGGAAGCGACGAATGAAATTGCGCTTGCGCAAGGTGGCGGGGTCGATGCCCAAGCGATGGGCCGCTTCGTCCACCAGCCTTTCGATCAGATAGTTGGCCTCCGGCTTGCCGGCGCCTCTATAGGCGTCGATCGGAACGGTATTGGTGAAGATGCAGCGGACATCCATCGTCATCGCCGGGATGTCGTAGAGTCCTCCCATGGCCGGAGTTGGCGCCGTCGTAGCGCTGCCCGGGCCAAGCGAGGAGACATAGGCGCCGAGATTGGCGATGGTTTCGACTTGAAGCGCCAGGAAGCGCCCCTTTTGGTCCAGGGCAAGCCGCCCCGTCGTCAGATTGTCCCGGGCGTGGACACCGCCCGAAAAATCCTCGATGCGCTCGGCCAACCAGCGCACCGGCCTGCCGAGGCGTTCGGCCGCGACGAGCACCAGCGCGTATTCCGGATAGGTGACATTCTTCATGCCGAACCCGCCACCGACATCGGGGCAGGCGACATCGAGCCGTTCGGGCGCAATGCATAGCACTGCCGCAAGCTCGCGGCGGATGTCATGGACCGAAGCGCCGCTGAGCGACAGCCGGTAGCGGCCGCTGGCCGGATCGAAACGTCCCAGCGCAGCGCGCGGCTCGATAGCAGCTGCCACGATCCTGTTGTTCACGACCCGGCAGCTCACGATGTGCGCAGCCCGCTCGAAGGCGGCAGCCACGACGGCTTCGTCCCCGAGGCGATAGCGCAGCGCCAGATTGCCGGGCGCCTGCGGCCAGATTGCCGGTGCGCCGGGCTCGGCGGCGGCAGCGAGGTCGGTGACGGCCGGCAGGATGTCGTAGTCGACTGCGATGAGCTCGCAGGCTTCGCGAGCGTGATCGAGCGTCTCGGCCACGACGAAGGCGACGGGATCGCCGACATGCCGGGCGCAATCACGCGCGAGAGCCTGCCTGGTTGGCACGATCAACGGCGCGTCACCGGCAACCGCCAGCGAGCAGGGCAGCGCGCCGAGGTCGGCGATATCCGCCGCGGTGTAGATCGCATGGACGCCCGGAAGCTCGCGGGCAGCCGAGGCATCGACGGAGAGGATCGCGGCATGGGCGTGCGGCGAGCGCAGCACCATCGCATGCAGCACATCGGGGACGAGCTCGTCGTCGACGTAATGGCCTCGCCCCGTCAGGAAGCGCTCATCCTCGAAGCGGCGCAGGGAGCGCGGGTCCGCCGAGGCCGAATCCACGACGGGCGCCTCATTCTCGTGGCTCGAAACGCTCGCATGCATCAGGCTGTCACTCGTCCACCGGCCATCAAGGCCATACTCCGATTCTTACGCCAGTGTCCGCCTCGTCGTTGGCGGGGGGCACTCAGGCGAAGCGGGCGAAAGCCGCCGCTTCCCGTCCGGCGATGCGGCCGCTGAAGCAGCTGGGGCCGACCATCATCCCTTCGAGCGGCTTGATGCCGCCGATATGGCCGCCGGCCATCCCCGCCACCTCGCCCGCAGCATAGAGGCCGGGCAGAGTTCCGCCGAGCTCCAGCAGGGCGCGGCATTGCCGGTCGGTCTGCACCCCGCCCATCACCTTGCGGCCGATCGGCACGAAGCGGACCGCGTGGAAGGGCGGTTCGGCCAGCGGCGAAAGGCCGGCGAGCGGCCGATGCGTCGCGGGGTCGCGTACCAGTCCGGCGGCAAGCCCGGCGTTCCACTGCGCGACGGTATGTCCGGCGCCATCCGCATCGATGCCGGTGCGGCGGAAGAGTTCGTCGAGCGTATCGGCCTGCCACGCCCAGCCGGAATGAGCGAGATGGCGCCTCGCAGCCTCGTTGCCGGTTTCCGAGCCAGGCGGGACATGATGGTCGTCGACGGTGATCGCAGGCAGCATGGCTTCGTCGAAGATCGCCCATGCCGTCGCACCGGGCTGGGCCAGCAGGCGCGGCACGGCGAGGTTGCCGCTGGTCGACTGGCTTTCGTCGTGGAAGCGTGCGCCGACCCGATTGAGCCAGAGCCAACCGATATTGCCCCTGAAGACGACGCCGCGCTCGCCGGCCGGGTCGCGATAATCGGGAACGCCCGTCGCGTAGCAGTAGAGTTCGTCGAGATGGTCGAAGCGAACGCCATGGCGTTGCAGGATGCTGATCGCCTCACCCTGGGCGCCGGGGCCGCCGCCCGCCAGAACCTGCGGCACGCCCGCGAGCCGGCGGGCATGGCGGCGGATCATCGCCAGGCTGCCGGCGAAGCCGCCGATGGCGATCACGACCGCCGGGGCGCGCAGCCGCTGCTCGCGCCCCTTTCCGTCATGGCAGATCACGCCGCCCACCCTGCCGTCCGCGATAATGAGTTCGGTCAGCCGCCAGCCGAAACGCCAGGCCGATGGCGAGCCGCATTCCCTGATGCGCTGCCAGAGCACGTCCATGAGCCCGGCACCCCCGTCCAGCGGACGGTGGAAGCGCGGAACGCTGTCGCCTTCGAAATGCCTGATGTCTGGAAAGCTCACGCCGAGCCCGATGAGCCAATCGATCAGTTCCGCGGAACCACGCTCGAAATAACAGCGAGCCCAATCGCGGTCGAATTCATGACCGCCGGCTTCGAGGTCCGCAAAGGCGAGATCGGCCGAGTCGACGATGCCGCGCGCGGCCTGAAGCGATGTCCCCGGCACGCACATGCCGCCGCCGGCGAGCCGGGCGGTGCCGCCGAAACCGGGAGCGGCGTCGATGCCGATGACGACGGCACCGGCCGTCGCCGCTTCGAGGAAGGCGCTGGCGCCGGCCACGCCTGCGCCGACGACGATGACATCGGCGTCCTTGTCGTTCTCAGGCGCCATGGCAGTCCTCCGTTTGGCCGGGTCCGAGCAGATCCCGCGTGAGCTCGCCTATGGTGCGGCTTCCGGTCAGCGCCATCGTGCGGTCCAGTTCGGCTTGCAGCAGGCCGAGCACGTGACTCGCACCCGCCTCGCCCGCGGCCGCGACGCCGTAGAGCGGGGCGCTGCCGGCGAGCACGGCTCCGGCGCCCAGCGCGAGCGCCTTCGCGATGTCGCTGCCGCGGCGGATGCCGCCATCGACCAGGACGGAGCCGCTGCCGCCGGCCGCGGCGACGATGCGGGGCAGCGCGCCGAGCGTGCTGGCGGCACCGTCGAGATTGCGTCCGCCGTGGTTGGAGACGACGACGCCGTCGCAGCCGAGGGCGAAAGCGCGCCCCGCCTCCTCCTCGCGCATGATGCCCTTCAGCAGCAGCTTGTGCGGCCAGCGCTGGCGAAGCCTGGCGATGTCGTCCCAGGTCACGGATGGGCAGAGCGAGGTGCGTCGGGCAATCTCCTCGGCTCCGAGACCGGAAGCCGGCGGCGGACGATTGACGACGCGCGGCAAGCCGCCGGTTGCGAGATAGCGCAGGGCAACGCCGGCGAGCCAGCGGGGATGGCGCAGCATCTCCACGCAGGATGCCAGCGAGGGGCCATGGGGCGGTAGCAACCGGTCGCGCCGGAGATATTCGCGCTGGCCGAGCACGGGCGTGTCGACCGTCACGACAAGGACGCGAAAGTCCAGATCGCGCGCCCGGTCGACGATGGCGTCGGTGAGCGAGCGGTCGCTCCAGAAATAGAGTTGTTGCCAGACGGTCGCCCCCGTCGCCGCGACATCGGCCATGGCGACGGTGGAGTAGGTCGAGAGGGTGAAAGGCAGATTGGCGCGTGCCGCGGCCTTGGCCAGCGCAAGCTCGCCGCGATACCACAACAGGCCAGCCGGCCCGGCTGGCGCGACCGCGAGCGGCATAGCATGGCGCCGGCCGAACAGCACGCATTCGGTCGAGCGTTCCGCGACGTCGACGAGCGTGCGCGGCAGAAACGTCAGCGCGCGAAACGCGGCGCGATTGCGGTCCCGCGCCAAGTCGTCCTCGGTTGCCCGGTCGATGAAGTTGAACAGGCCCTTTGGCAGCCGCCGCTTTGCGAGGCGGCGCACATCCTCGACATCGAAGCAGCGCGCGAGCGCCATCGCCTCAGGCTTTCGACATCGCGGTTTCCTGCGCCGTGATGAACTCGAGCAGGACCGGCTGGCCTTCCTTCGTCCTGGCGATACCGCGCTCGATCGCGCCGCGGATCTCGGACGGGTCGGTGATGCGCTCCGCATAGGCGCCAAAGGCGCGCGCCATCTCGCAGTAATTGCCGGTGATGCGATTGGCGGCGTAGAGGCGTATCGCGTTGGGGATGCTGTTCAGCTCAGTGGCCATGCCGCCGTTGTTGAACAGGATCGAGAGGATCGGGATGCGCTCGCGCGCCGCCGTCTCGATATCCATGCCGGTAAAGCCGATCGCCGCGTCGCCCCAGACATTGATGCAGAGCTTGTCCGGCCGTGCGAGCTTTGCGCCCATGGCGATGCCGAGGCCATAGCCGAGCTGGGTGGTCTTGCCCCAACCGACGAAGCTCAGCGGGTCGCGCGCGACCCAGAAGGGCGTGAGCTGGTCGCGCGGGCGCCCGGCGTCGTTGGTGATGATCGTTGGCTCGTTGCGCGTCGCCGCCATCAGCTCCCAGACGACCCGGTAGGGATTGATCGGCGTCTCGGCCGAGGTCAGCTTCGGCATCCATTCGGCGAGCCAGGCTTCGCGGGCCCTGCGGATGCGGGCGGCAACGGCCTCGCCCTTGTCGGAGTGTACGCCGCGCCGCTCCAGTTCGGCGAGCAGCCCCTGCAACGCCAGTTTCGCGTCGCCGACGAGGCCGATGTCGGCGGGCACATCCTTGTTGAGATGCGCCGAATCGAGCGTCATGTGGATGATGCGCTTGCCCTTCGGCACCGGCACGGCGAACAGCGTCTCGGTGAAGCTGCAGCCAATGCCGAGGATGACGTCGGCCTCGTCGAGGAAGGCCTTCACCGGCATGGGATAGGTCAGGCCGCCGGAGCCGAGCGAGAGGGGGTGATCCTCGGGGAACGCGCTCTTGCCGGGCAGCGTGGTGACGACCGGGCAGGCGAGGCGCTCGGCCAATGCGCGCAGCTCGTCCCAGGCTTCGGCGTAGTGCACGCCCTGGCCGGCGTGGATCACGAGGTTGCGGGCCGCGCCGATCAACTCGGCAGCGCGGATGATGTCGTCGGGATCGGGCGCCGTGCGGTGGCCGCGAACCGGGACGTAATCCTCCGGCTGCGCCAGCTCGGCGGTCCAGAGATCGTTCGGCACCTCGACGAGCACGGGCCCACCGCGGCCGTTACGAAGCTGGCTCAGGGCACGGCGCATCACATTGACGACCTCGCCGGGGAGATTGAGCTGCTCCGCCGACTTGGTGATGTCGCGCATGCTCTGGACGGCGTTGAAGTTAGGCTTGATGCCGGAGACCCGCTGCGGATAGCCCTGCGGGATCACGAGCACAGGCACGGAATCGGCATAGGCCTGCGCGACGGAGCCGTAGGAGTTCTCGATGCCCGGCCCGTGCTGCATAGCGAAGACGCCGAACTTCCGGCCTGAAGACAGCCGCGAATAGGCATCGGCCATATGCATCCCGGTGCGTTCCTGGCGCACGACGATCGGCCGGATGCCGACGAGGGCGGCCTCGTCGATCAGCTTGTTCGTCGGGTAGCAGAAGAGCAGTTCCACCCCTTCCTTCTTGAGGATGGCGGTCATGGCCTGGGCAACGTTCATTGCGCACTCTCCGGTTCTCAGGCCTGATCGGCCGCTCGACGCAAATCGGCGAGGGCAGGCGCCCCCAGCATTCCCATGGTGATCCCGAGTTCGTTGGCGAGGATGTCGAGGATGCGGCCCGCTCCTTCCGCTCCCCCGATCGCCACGCCATAGAGCGGCGCGCGCCCAATGAGGACGCCACTTGCGCCCAGCGCGAGGAAGCGGGCGATGTCGGCGCCGCGGCGCACGCCGCTATCGGCCAGGATCTCGAGCCGGCCGGCGACCGCATCGGCGATCGCCGGCAGCACCTGCGTCGGGCCGGGGGCGCAGTCGAGATTGCGCGCGCCATGGTTCGATACGATGATGGCGTCAACGCCGTGAGCCGCCGCCGCCTGCGCATCGTCCACCCGCAGGATGCCCTTGAGCACGAGCTTGCCGCGCCAGTGCCGGCGCAACAGCTCGATGTCCTTCCAGGTCACGTCGGTCGCCAGGCTGAGTTCGTCGGAAAGCGAGGCGCGCCCGAGCTTCGTGCGGAACTCATCGGGATAATGCGCATAAGTCGGCACGCCGCCCGTCGCCAGCGCGCGCAGCATGACAGAGGCGGTCCAGCGCGGGTGCAGCGCGAGGTCGAGGCCGGCCCGCCACGAGGCCTTGAGAGGGATGCCGAAGCCGTTGCGGAGGTTGTATTCGCGGTTCGGGCCGACGGCGGTGTCGACGGTCAGGACAAGCGTCTCGGCGCCGGCAGCCCAGGCCCGGTCGAGCAGAGCGAGCATGCGCTGCCGGTTCTTCCAGACATAGAGCTGGAACCAGAGCCGGGCGCCTGACTCCGCCGCGATGCGTTCGATCGCGGTGATCGACTGGGTCGAGACGCAGAACGGAACGCCCGCGGCCGCCGCCGCTTTGGCGATCGCGATCTCGCCATCGTGCCAGACGAGGCCGGCGACGGCGGTTGGCGCGATGACCAGGGGAAGCGGCTGGCGGCGGCCGAGGATCTCGGCCTCGGTCGAACGTTGCGAGACATTGACCAACACGGCGGGAGAAAGCCTGATCGCATCGAGCCGGCTGCGATTGGTCGCGATCGAGACCTCGTCTTCGCTGCCGCGATCGACATATTCGAACAGGCCGCGGGGCAGCCGCCGCGAAGCGGCGCGGCGCGCATCGGCAACGTTGAGGATATGGGCGAAGGCGGCCCTGGCATTCATCGCGGCAGCATCGCCCCGATGCCGCGTTCGCGCGCTTGACCGACGACGAGATGCGCAAGCGCCAGATCGGCAAGGGCAAAGCCGCGGAAGCAGAAGAAGGAACGGCTGCCCGGCGCCGTGGGATGGGCTGCGTTCGCAAGCTCGACCAGATCGTGGCCGAAGCGGACCGTCGTCACCGGGTTGCCATCGATGTCGTAGGGCGCCTTCGACTGCGCCAGGCTGTCCGTGACCAGCACGTCGAAGGCCGGCAGGTTCTCGGGTATCCAGCTGCGGCCGATATCGACGGCGGCGGCAAAGGCGTTCGGCTTCATCAGCCGGGCATCGAGGAAGGGCTTCAAACCCGGTGCGCCCGGCACCATCGAGATGACGATGTCGCTGCGGGCGAGCAGCGTGTCGGCCTCCGCGACGATTTCCGTGGCGAGCCCTCGTTCCGAGGCAGCCTCTGCCAGGCGTTCCGCCGAGGAGCGGCTGCGGCTCAAGGCCAGCACCGTGGTCAGGCCGGGATAAAGGTCGAGGAAGGCGGCGAGATGGGCATGGGCCTGTAGACCGCAGCCGACGAAGCCGATGGTCTTGGGCGCGGCTGGCGCCATGCGCGCGGCGGCGGCGGCCGAGAGCGCTGCGGTGCGGATCAGCGTGATCTCGTCGCCGTCGAGCACGGCCAGCGGCGCGCCGCTGCCGTAGTCGCTGACGCAGATCAGGGCGTTGATGCCGGGCACCGCGCTGCCCGCGCCGACCGGCGCCATCGCGACCCATTTCAGCGTGGCGATTCCGTCCGCCTGCGAGGCGGCCGTCATCGCCTGGAAGCCATGGCCGGGACCGAGCCCCAGCGCGCTCTTGGGCAGGCTGCGGTTGAGGCCGGCTGCATGGTCGCGAAAGGCCCGGAGCACGGCCTCGCGCGCTTCGCCGGGGGCGACGGCGAGGCTCTTCACATCGTTACGCGAAAGATAGAGCAGGCGCGCGCTCATCGGACGAATCTCCGGGCGGAATAGGGAGCGGGATCGAAGGGCGGCTCGCGGCCGTCGATCAGCGCGGCGACGAGCTTGCCGGTCGCCGGCGCCTGGGTGAGCCCGGTATGGGCATGGCCGAATGCGTGCAGGATATCGGGCGAGCGAGACGCGAAGCCGATACAGGGCAGGCCATCGGGCGTGGAGGGGCGATTGCCCATCCAGCGATCGATTGCGGGGGTCCCGAATCGATCGGCCTGTCCGGGAAACATCTTGCGGGCAAAGCCGAGCAGGATCTCGGCGCGGCGCCAGTCCGGTTCGGCGGCAGGATCGGCGAGTTCGACCTGCCCGGCGAGCCGCAGCCCCTGTGGCGTCGAGACGACGCCCATCTGGCCATCCGACGGCATCAGCCCGGCGCCCAGCTCGACGCCCGGCTCGGGGATGACGATGTGATAGCCACGTTCGGAGATCAGCGGCACGCGGTCTCCGGCGAGCTGGGCCAGGCCGGCAGAGCCGATGCCCGCTGCAAGGACGGCGCGCTGGCAGGCGACCGGCCCTTGGTCGGTCATGACGGCGCGCAGCTTGCCGTCGTCGAGAACGAAGCTGGCCGCGCGCGCCCCGATGCGCTGCGCTCCGCGCGCCTCCAGGAGCCGGGCAAGGGCGGCGCAATAAGCGCCGGGATCGGCGATCTGGCCGGCATCGTCGAGCCGCGCGCCGAAACGGTAACGCGGCGACAGCTCGGGCTGCAGGCGGCGCAATTCGGCTTCCTCGACCTCGCTGAAGCGCACGCCCAATTCCTGCCGCATCGTCCAGATCCGGCTCTCGGCAGCGAAGGCCGCCCGATCCGGATAGACATAGACCAGGCCTTGCTGCCGGATCAGGTGCCCCATTCCGGCCTCGGCGGCATAGGTCCGATGATCCGCCACCGTGTCCTTGCAGAGCGGGTAGCGCCGGCGCGCGATCGTCGCGATGCGATCCCAGTCCCGGCCAGCCGCGATGAAGCGGGCGAGCCAGCCCGCATGCCGCGGCAAGTCCCGCCATCGCACGGTGAACGGTCCGGTCGGGTCGAGCAGGAAGCCGGGTACCTTGCGCCACAGTCCGGGCAGGGAAATCGGCGCGATCGCGCCGGGGTTGATCCAGGTCGCATTGCCGTAGGAGGCTGCCTGCCGGCCGCCGGGATCGCCTGGTTCGATGAGGATCACATGATGACCGGCGCGCTGGATTTCCAGCGCCGCGCACAAGCCCACGATTCCGGCGCCGATCACGGCGACGGTCAGGGGCGCATCCTTCGCCATCTGCCCGCCTCAGCCGCGATTGTGGAAATGGCTGAGGAAGATCCGCGTTGCTTCGTGCTGAGGCTGCTCGATGACATCGCGTGCCGGGCCTTCCTCGACGATCACGCCATCGCGCATGAAGACGACCTTGTCGGCGACCTCGCGAGCAAAACCCATTTCATGGGTCACGATGATCATCGTCATGCCCTCGGCGGCGAGATCGCGCATCACGCCGAGGACCTCACCCACGAGCTCGGGGTCGAGCGCCGAGGTCGCCTCGTCGAAGAGCATGACCTCGGGCTCCATGGCGAGGGCGCGAGCGATGGCGACGCGCTGCTTCTGGCCGCCGGAAAGCTTGTTGGGGAAGACGTCGACCTTGTCGCTCAGGCCGACCTTGGCCAGGAGCTTGCGGGCCAGTTCCTCGGCCTGCGGCTTCCGCATCGCCTTCACGGAGACCGGACCTTCCATGACGTTCTGGACGACCGTCATGTGCGGAAACAGGTTGAAGTGCTGGAAGACCATGCCCGTATTCGAGCGGAAGCGGGCCTGCTCGCGGGTGCCGGGCAGCTTCGAGCCGTCGCCGAAGGCGAAGCTGTCGTCGCCGATGCGGATCCGGCCGCCCTCGGGCATGACCAGCAGGTTGAGGCAGCGCAGCAGCGTCGACTTGCCGGAACCGGAGGGGCCGATCAACGCGACGACCTGCGCTTCCTCAACCCTGAGGTTGATGTCGCGCAGCACTGTGAGCGAGCCGAAGCTCTTGCGCAGGCCGGAGACCTCGATCTTATAGCTCATCGCTGCGCCCTCAATTGCTCTGGGCAAGCCGCTTCTCGGCTTGCTTGACGATCGCGGTCAGCGGCAGCAGCACGATCACATAGATCGCAGCGACCACGGTGTAGACCTCGAGCGCGCGGTAGGTGTCCATCGCCGCCACCTGGCCCTGATAGAGCAGGTCCGGGACAGCGAGGACCGAGACGAGCGAGGTGTTCTTGAACTGGATGATCGACTGGTTCATGAGCGGCGGGATCATCCGCTTGATCGCCTGCGGCAACACGATGCGGCGCATCACGCGCGCCGGCGTCATGCCCAAAGCCAGCCCCGCCTCGCTTTGACCGGGATCGATCGAGACGATCCCGCCGCGAATGACCTCCGCGTAGAAGGAGCCGCCATACAGCGTCAGCGTCACAATCGCGGCGGTGATCGCGTCCAGCTTGATCCCGGTCAGGATCGGCAGCGCGTAGTAGAACCACAGCAACAGCACGAGCAGCGGCGTCAGCCGGAACATTTCGATATAGGCCCAGGACAGCCATCGTAGCGCCGGGGAGCGCGAGAGCTGGGCGATGCCGGCGACCAAACCCACGATCAGGCCGAGGATCACGACCGCGATCGTGATCCCGATCGTGACGCCGGTTCCGGTGAGGAAGATCCAGCGGTAACTCCAGACGATGTCGAAGTTCCAAGTATAGGACATGCCAACCCTGCCCGCGCCCAGCGCGGCCTCGCGGACCGAAGCCGTTCACAAGAATGGATGGGCTTCCCGCGGGCGAGCGCGGGAAGCCGAGGAAGCGTTAGAGGGTGATCCCCGCGGGGATGTCCTCGGGCTTGACGCCGACCTGGTCCAGGCTCTCGACGACGGCACTGCGGACGAGGCCGAGGCCGCGCGCATAGCCGACCCAAGTGTTGACGAAGAAGAGCCAGGTCTTGTCCGCCTCGCGGCGCACCGCCGCATTCGATGTCGATCCGAAGAACGGCTGGGGCACGACCACCTTGCCGAGGCTGGGGTCCGCCTTCACGGCACGCACGCCGCCCATCCAGAAGATGCACTGCGCATCGACGCGGCCGCTGCGCAGCGCCAGCATCGCCTCGTTGATGGTCTTGAAGCGCGTGATCTGGGCCTTGGGGCACAGGAGCGTAGCGATCTGGTCATGCGCCGAGCCGACGTCGACCGAAATCTTGACCTCCGGCTTGTTCAGATCGGCCCAGCTCTTCGGCTCGAAGCCCGGCTTGGCGATGACGACCAGCGCGCTGTCATAGACGCCGTTCGAGAAATCGACGACCATGGCGCGCTTCGGCGTCGGATTGAGACCGAACATGATGTCGATCTTGTCGGCCTGCAGATCGAGCACCGCGTTGCCCCAGGTCGTCTCGACCAGCTCGAGCTCGACGTCCATATCCTTGGCCAGCGCCGAGCCGATCGCATAGAAGTGGCCGCTCCATTTGCCCGAGGCGGGGTCCTTGGTGAACCAGGGGGCGCTCGAGGTCACAGCGCCCAGCCGCATCTTCTTGTTGGCGATGATGCGGTCGAATGTGTTCTGCCCGGCAGCCTGTGCGCGTGCTCCGTTGGAAGCCAGCGTCAGCGCGCCGGCAGCAACCGCGCCAGCGCCGATAAGGCCTGCCAGATCCCTGCGTGTCGTCATTTTTCTCTCTCCCGGCGTTGTGAGGCGAACCCCGTTCTGTCTGGTGAGGCAGGCTCCCGCTTCCCCTGCGGGCTTTCCGTGATCTTCCGCCCCTCACCGGAGGCGGCAGCGGATTTTTCCGTCGTTTCAAACCGCTTTCGGCGCCAGCAAAACACCCGGATTCATCAGGTTCTGCGGGTCGAACAGCGTCTTGACCTTGTTCATCAGCTCGTAGCGCAGCGGATCGGCGAGACGTTCCAGCTCCTCCGTCAGCTTGCGGCCGACACCGTGTTCGGCGCTGAAGGTGCCGCCGAAACGCGCCGCGACGTCATGGATCGCCCGCTCGACCTCCAGCGCGAAGGCCTCCGCATCAGGCAGCGCCGCCCAGAATGCGTGCGTGAACATCAGGATGTAGTGCACGTTGCCGTCGCCGAGATGGCAGACCACCTCGCTGTAAGCTTCCGGAAACAGCTTCGCCGCGACCTCGTCGGCCGCCGCGATGAAGGGCGCGACATCCGAGGAGCGCACGGCGACGTCATGCGTGATGCTCATGCCCTCCTTCTTGTTCGCTTCGGAGACGGAGTGGCGGATGTGCCAGAAATCGGCGGCCTGTTGCTCGGACGTCGCAACCACCGCATCGAGCACCTCGCCCATCTCCAGCGCCGCACCGAGGACCTCTTCGAGGATCGTCGACAGTGCCGCCGTCGCGTCTTCGCTGCCGAGCTCGATGAGCACCGACCAAGCCGGAATCTCCGCGAAGGGGAACCGCGCTCGCTCCGCATGCTTACGCACCAGTTCGAATTGCGAGGCCGAGACTAGCTCGAAGGCCTGGATGTACGAGCCGGCGCGATCCTGCAGGGAGGCGAGCAAGGCGACTGCAGCAGCTGGATCTGGAGCAGCGACCCAGGCATGGGCGGTGTTCGGGGTCTGCGGATGCAGCCGCAGCGCCGCGCCGGTGATGATGCCGAGCGAGCCTTCCGCGCCGATGAAGAGATGGCGCAGCATGTAGCCGGTATTGTCCTTGCGCAGCGCCGCGAGGTCCGCGAGCACGCGCCCGTCCGGCAGCACCACTTCCAGCCCCGCGACGAGATCGCGCATCGGGCCGTAGCGGACAACGCCGGTGCCGCCGGCATTGGTCGAGATCAGCCCGCCGATCTGGGCGCTTCCCTCGCTGCCGAGATGCAGCGGGAACTGTCGCCCCGCCTCGGCGGCGGTGGCGTGCAGGTCGCCGAGGACGACACCGGCATCGACCGTGGCGATGCCGGTCGCCCGGTCGATGGCGCGGATGCGATTCAGACGGCGCAGCGAGAGCACGATACCCGGCTTGTCGCTGCGGTCGCTTTCCGGCACGGCCCCGAAGCACAGCCCGGTATTGCCGCCGACCGGGAAGACCGGTTGCCCCTCGGCCGCGCAGAGCGCGACCACGGCGGAGACTTCCTTGGTCGAAGCCGGCTGGACGATGGCGAGCGCGCGGCCGCGACGGCGCTGGCGCCAGTCGGTGAGCCAGGGCTCCATCTCCGCCGGATCGGTGATCAGCCCCTTGTCGCCAACGATGCCACGAAGCGTCTCGATCACGACACCGTCTCCGCTCAGGCGAGGCTGACGGCTTTGGCCCGCTCGGCGGCCAGCTTGAGCTTCGCCAGCGTGTCCGGGCTCGGCCCCAGCAGCGGCAGGCGGACCCCGCCGACCGGCCGGCCGGCGAGCGCCATATATTCCTTCAGGGGCCCCGGGTTCGTTTCGACATAGATGGCGTCGACCACCGGGTCGATCTTGTCCTGAAGCTTGAGCGCTTCCTTCAGCTTGCCCTGACGGGCGAGTTCGAAGATCTCGATCCAGATTCGCGGATAGATCGTCGCCGAAGCGAGCACGCCGCCGCGCGCGCCGAGCGCGACATGGGTGGCGAAAAGCGGCTCCTCCCCCGAGAGGATCGCGATCTTGTCGCCCGCGAGCTTCATCGTGCGGATGAAGTCCGGCATGTCGTAGGACGAATACTTCATGCCGATGATCGAACCATCCTCGGCCATGGCCTGCACGGTCTCGGCGAAGGCGGCGACCGTGGTGCGGCGCGGGATCTGGTAGAGCATCACCGGCAGATCCAGCGCATCGCGATAGCGGGCGAACCAGGCGCGCATGCCCTCCTGGGTGCCGGGCGCGTAATAGGGTGTCACCGTCATCACCGCCGAGGCGCCGACCTTGGCGAAGTCGCGGCCCGCCTCCAGCGCATCCTCATAGCCGGTCGCGAGCACGCCGGGGATCACCGGCTTGCCGTCCGCGGCGTCGACGCAGGCAGCGACGATGTCCCGGCGTTCGGCACGCGAGAAGACCGGATATTCGCCCGTCCCGCCGATCGGCACGATGCCGGCGGCGCCGGCGTCGAGCTGGAAGCGCACCAGCGCCTGGAGCCCCTTGATATCGACCGCCCCATCGGCGGCGAGCGGCGTGACGATCGCGGTGTACAGACCGCCGAGGGAGTCGTGCGTAAGCGTCATCTAAGCATCCCCGCAGTGATGCTGCCGGTTCCCCGCGTGTCGGCCCCTCGCCAACCGCGCTCAGTTTCTTGCCGGCGCATCGTTGGGAATGGAGCCTCTTTCAGGGGCGGGAAAGTGTCAACACAAAAATACATAAATGTCGGATACGACAATTATTGGATCATGCGGGACGCGATTCTCTTTCCCTCCTCGCAACCAGAGATTATGACAGGACGATCCCCATCAGGGGGGCGAGGAGAATCGGGATGCCGGAAATCTCGGCGGCGGAACGCGGGGATATCGAACCGCCTGAGGCTTGGCAGGCCGGCGACGAGTCGCGCGGTGGCGTCGATATCGGTGTCCGGCTGCTCAAGCTGCGCAAAAGCCGGGGGCTGACGCTTCAGGACGTCAGCGCGATGACGGGAGTTTCCGCCTCGGCCTTCTCCAAGATCGAACGCAACGAGCTATCGCCGACGATCTCGACGATGCAACGCATCGCTCACGGGCTCGATGTCGAGCTGGTGACGCTGCTGTCGAGCGGTCAGGACAACGGCACGGTGAGCTTCGCCGGACGCCGCGCCATCAGCCGGGCCGGCAGCGGGAGCAAGCATACGACCGGCACGTGCAACAACGTCCTGCTCTGCGCCGATCTCAAGAACAAGCGCGCCACGCCGATACTGACGACAGTGACGGCGCGTTCTCCGGATGAATATCCTGCCTGGGCGAAGTCCGAAGCGGAGATCTTCGTAATGGTGCTGGAAGGCACGCTCGTCGTGCACAGCCGACTCTACGAGCCGCTTGAGCTGAACAAGGGCGATTCTGTGTATTACGACGCCACGACGGAACACACCTGGACGTCAAAAGGGGCCGCCAACGCCGTGGTGCTGTGGGTTCTCGTCGATCTTTGAGGGTAGCGCCCGAGGCGCGGCTTGCCCCGTAGATTAGGAGAATCTGCAAAATTTGGAGCGAGGACAAGACTCGCCGAGATCGACGTCCGGTCTCTCAGGATTGGGCAAGCGTACCGTCAGAAGCATTAAGGGGCCGATCGCGGGCACATTCGGCATCTCGAGCCAGTCGTCCGTTCGTGGAACGGATCGTGCTTAGCGCATGGCGTTTTTCGCACGAGACCCATCACGATGGCCGCCGCCGCTTGTTCCGCCGGACTCGACACCGGATTCGCTGCCCTCGACTTCGGGCAGGTCGCCGTGCTCGGGCTGGTCCAGGGTGTCAGTGAGTTGTTGCCGATCTCCTCGACGGCCCATATGCGGGTCGTGCCGGCCCTGCTCGGCTGGCCCGATCCCGGCTCCGCCTTCTCGGCGCTCATGCAGCTGGCCGCACTGGCGGCCGTGATCAGCTATTTCAGGCGCGATGTCGGCAGCATCGCCGTCGGGGGGCTCGCGGCGCTCAGGACCCGCAAGTTCGACACGGGCCCGGGCCGGCTGGCGCTCGGCATCGTGGTCGCGACGGTCCCGATCGTCCTGGCTGGTGTCGCGCTCGCGCCCATGCTCAACCGCTGCGGCTCGCCTTTGCGTTCGCTGGAAGTGATCGGCGCGACATCGCTGGTGATGGCATTGCTACTGGCGGCGACGGAATGGTTCGCTAGCCACCGCCGCTCGGTGGAGCAGGCGCGCTGGCCGGATTTCCTGCTGGTCGGTTTGGCCCAGGTCGGAGCCCTGATCCCGGGCGTTTCTCGATCCGGCTCGACCCTCACGGCGGCGCTGGCTCTCGGCTTCAAGCGCAACGAGGCTGCGCGGTTGTCATTCCTGCTCGGCCTGCCCGCCATCGGCCTTGCCGGGCTCAAGGAAGCCTGGGAGATCGCCAAGGTCGGCATAGACGCCCATGCCGTAGCATTGCTGGCGGTCGGCCTGATCGCGGGCTCGCTGGCTTCCTTCGCCGCGATCTGGGGCTTGATGCGGTATCTGGAGCGGATGTCGAGCTGGGTCTTCGTGATCTATCGGGCCGGCATGGGCATCTTCCTGCTGTGGGCCGTCGCGACCGGATTGTTCGCCTAGATCCTGCCGCGTGAGGCAAAACGCAATCCGCAGGAGCGTCCGGATGAAGCACTTGCTTGGGAGAGGCGGGCAGCGGTTCGCGATGCTTGCGCTTTTTCTGATGTATGCGCCGGCTCTGGCCGCGCTAGCTGGCCCGGCGGCTGGCTGGCGCTTCTGCTATGCAGGCTCGGAGCAAGACCGTCATTTCTACGTTTCGCAGCCCTTTCCGACGACCGAACCTTTGGAAACTCTTGAGCGGAAATGGGTCGTCTGGTTGGGTCGGCAGGCGYTGCGATACGATACGACCGGATGTCCGCGCGGAGCCGATCCTTCCGAGGTCGAGGCCTCCGTCAAATCCGCCATTCGCTACAATGCCAGGCAAGGCCGCAGTGCGGTCGAACTCGACTGGAAGCCCGCTCCCTGAGCGCCAGGCCGTCAGCTGGCTCGTCCCGGCCTGCGAAAAGGCCGCTCGACGCGCCAGTTGCGACAGCCCTGCGCCGCAGGCCTACCGACATGACGGAAAATATTTGAAAGATGCCCTTCCGGAGCGAATCCATGCAAGTCATCGTTGACGGGCTCGATCGGGGCCTGGGTGCGATTTGTCTGGCAGCCCGATGGCTCGCCTTGCCGCTCGTCCTTCTGCTGTTCCTGCAATGGCCATTGCGCGATCTTTTCAAAGGTTGGTCGCGTGAAGCCAACGATCTCGGACAATGCGTGTTCGCCCTCTATGTCGCGGTATCGCTGACGGCAGCCACACGCTCCGGTGCCCACCTGGCGAGCGATGCTCTGGCGCATCGGCACGGGGAGAGGCTGCGGCGGGCGCTGGAGATCGGGCTCATCGTGCTTGGGCTTCTGCCCTGGTCCCTGTTCCTGCTGATCGTCGGGTGGCCGGCTTTGCTGGCCAGCCTTCGGGTCCTCGAATCGTTCCCGGATACCGGCAATCCCGGCTATTTCCTCATTCGCGCCTCGGGCTTCATTCTGGCTGCGCTCGTCTTCGCGTCCGGCTTGCTCGGTTTGCTGCGGAGGCGCGCGTGAGCCAGTGGGTCGGCCTTGCCATGCTCGGCGGCGTCGCGCTGGGCGCGATCGCGACCGGGTTGCCTGTCTGGGGTGTTCTGATTTGCCTCGCGGCGGCAGGTGCCGCCGTGTCGGCCGTGCTCGATGCTTCCAGCGTCGCGCTCTTTGCGGCGCTGCCGAGCCGTCTCGTCGGCCTGCTGGAATCCGATCTGCTGCAGGCGTTGCCGCTGTTCGTCTTCATGGGAGCGCTGCTGAACCGCTTGCCGCTCGCTCGAATTCTGTTCCGTGCGGCGCTGCGCCCCTTCGGTGGCGCACGCGGAGCGACGCTGGCGCTCGGCGCCATTCTGGGACCGATGAACGGTTCCGTCAGCGCCAATGCGATTGCCCTGACACGAGCGATCGATCCGGCACTGGCCGAACATCAGGTCCCGCCCGCCGAGAGCGTCGCATTGTTGACGGTTGCCAGCACGCTCGGCGTGCTGGTTCCGCCTTCGCTCGTCCTGATCTTGCTCGGCGATGCGATGATGACAGCTCATACGATCGCGCTCAATGCGACCGGGCGGGTAGATCGCATCGTCAACACTCAGGACGTTTTCCGCGGCGCCATGTTGCCGGCCGGGTTGTTTCTCGCGGCCTGTCTCGCCCTGACGTTTCTGCGCCGGGAACCCGGCCGGCGCCTGCCGGTGCCGACGCTGGGGGAGACTGCTCTCGCGCTCCTCACCGTCGGCTTCATCGGCGGCCTGCTCGTCGGCGTCGCGCTCGGCTATTTCTACGCGGTCGAAGCCGCGGCGATGGGCGCGGTCGGCCTGCTGGTCGCGGGAGTGTTGAGCCGTCAGCTGGATCTTGTGCGGCTCAAGGCGGTCCTCGACGACACGCTGGCGATGACCGGTGCATTGATGGCGCTGCTGGTTGCGGCGACGACTTTCACGCTCGTCTTTCGCGTGCTCGGAAGCGACCGGCTCGTCGCTGGCTGGATGGAGGCGGTGCCAGGCGGCCCTCTGGGAATTCTGGGGGCGGGTCTCGGCCTGATCTTCCTGGCGGCCTTCGTTCTCGATGCCTTCGAGATCATCTTCGTGCTGATTCCGATCCTGCTGCCGCCGATCTTGATGCGGGTCGAGGATGCGCAATGGGTCGCGGTCCTGACCCTGCTCATACTCCAGACGAGCTTCTTGCTTCCGCCTCTCGGCTATGCGCTGACGATGACCCGGGCGGCCTCGACCCGGCGTGCGCCGTTGCGGGCCGCTATGGCGTCGCTCGCTCCCTTCATCCTGGTGCAGCTATGCGTGACGGCGGCGGTCGTTTGCTGGCCGAACCTGGCGCATTTGGGGAGGACGCCTGAGCGGGCCGTTGCGGCTCCTTCCGAAGCCGACGCCACACGCCGCCTGCGCGAGATTGCGCCTCCCGCCGACCTGCTGGAGATCGGGCCGCCAAAATTTTGAAATAGAGATTGCTGTGCTGCTCCGTTTATGGAGGCGCCTGCTCCGCGCGATTGAACTGCTATGCGGCGGCGGGACGGCCGTGATCGATACGGCACTCGCTCGGTCTGAGACGAGGTCCGCTTCAGATCCTGTCTTCAGATCACCTCCCTTGGCGGCGGAAGGACCGCTGCCGTTCGGATCCCTTGCCATCGCGGCGACAATCGCGTTCCTTGAGGCATCTGACCGGCAACGGTAGGCGTCAGTCCGACGCACAGCGAAAGAGTTTGCCGAGCACGTGCGCATCCTGTTGGTCGAGGACAATCGTGAGCTTGCGGACTGGCTCTCGCGCCTGCTCCAGAAAAGCCGCTACGTCGTCGACTGCGTCCATGACGGGCTCGACGCCGATGCGGCTCTCGCGACGCACAGCTACGATCTCATTATCCTCGACATCGGCCTGCCGAACATGACCGGGCTTGAGCTGCTGCGGCGCTTCCGTCAGCGGCGCGGATTGGCGCCGGTGATCATCCTGACGGCCAACGATGCCGTATCGAGCCGGGTCGCAGGGCTCGATGCCGGCGCCGACGATTATCTCGTCAAGCCCTTCGAGCCGGATGAGCTGGAGGCACGGATTCGAGCCCAGCTCCGCAGGCGTCAGAATAGCCGCACCGCACATGTCAGCTTCGGGCCCCTGGTCCTGGAAACGGATGCGCGCCGCTTCATGCTCGGTGGTGCTCCCCTCGACCTGACGGCGCGCGAGTACAGCGTGCTTGAAGCGCTGGTTCTAGCGGGTGGTCGCATCGTCCCCAAGGCGAGCCTGATCGATACCGTTTTCGGCCTCGACGATGATGCGACCGACAATGCGCTCGAAATCTATGTTCACCGCGTTCGCAAGAAGCTCGGCGGCGGAGGGGTCTCGATCGGCACCTTGCGCGGCCTGGGCTACGCCCTGAGGCTGAAAGGTGAGTAGGAGCCTGCGCGCCGAGCTTCTGGCTTGGCTGCTGCTGCCATTGGCCGCCATCGTCGCCTTCAACGGCTGGACCCTGCGCCGGGACGCGACGCGGACGGCAGATCTGATCACCGATCGAACCCTGCTCGCTTCGGCGCGCGTCATCGCGGAGCAGGTCAAGGAGAGCGATGGGCGGGTCGAGTCGCTGATCCCGCCCTCGGCGCTGGAAATGTTCGCCTCGCCCGACCGCGAAAAGGTGATCTACCGGGTGCTATCGCCGTCCGGGGAACTCATTGCGGGTTTTCCTGATGTGGTGGAGCCGCCAGCGCCGCCCCAAGGGTTGGAGCCCGCCTATTACGAGGGCCAATTCCGCACAGAGCCCGTGCGCGCGGTCGCCCTGGCTCAACCCGTGATCTCGAAGGTGGAAGGCGGCAACGCGCTCGTCATCGTCGCGACGACCCTGCATGGCCGTGACCGGCTGGTGAACGAGATCTGGCAGAGCTCGCTGCGAGACCAGCTCGTGCTGGTCGGCATCGCCGCTCTGCTGGCCTTGCTGGGGTTGCGGCGCGGCCTGGCGCCCTTGCTCCGGCTGCGCGACGAACTGCGCAATCGCGACCCGGAATCGTTGACAGCGCTGGACCGCAATCGCGTGCAAGGCGAGCTCAGGCCGGTCATCGATGCGCTCAACCACGCTCTCGAACGCGTGCGCGTCTACATCCTTCTCCAAAGGCGCTTCGTGGCCGATGCTTCACACCAATTGCGCACGCCGCTGGCCGTTCTGAAAACGCAGGTTGCGATGGCGCGCCGCGACGACGATCCGCAGTTGCGGCACGAGGCGCTCTCAGCCATCGAGCGCGGCGTCGACAACATGGGCCGGGTCGTGAACCAGCTCCTGACCCTGGCGCGGGCGGAACCGGGCGGCGCGGCGCTGCGGAAGGAACGGCTCGATTTCGGCGCAATCGCGCGCGACGTGCTCGTAGGCCTTGGAGCCATTGCCTTCGATAAGGACATCGACCTTTCCTTCGAGGCTCCCGATGCCGCCCTGCCCATCAACGGCCACGTCACCTTGCTGCGCGAGCTAGTGACCAACCTCGTCGACAACGCCCTGCGTCACATCCCTGAAGGGGGCAGCGTCGCCGTGAGGCTGGCATCGTCAAACGCCGCGATTCTGCTCGTCGTCGAGGATAACGGCCCGGGTATTCCAGAGGCCGATCGCGAGCGGGTTTTCGAGCGGTTTCACCGCCTTGCACCCTCGACGGTCGAGGGAACCGGGCTTGGGCTCGCGATCGTGAAGGAGATCGTTGCGGCCCATGACGGCACGATCGCGCTCATGGAAACGCAGCCCCCGCCGGGGCTGCGTGTCGAAGTCAGGCTACCGATGGCCGAGGACCAGCCATCACCTTCGGTTTGAGCCTCACTGCTGATCCTGCAGCGGCTTCGGGCGCCAGGTCGCGAGCCGGCCCTCGACCCAGGTCATCAGATACTCGGCTACGAGCGCCACGATCATGATCACCACGATCGCCGCATACATGCCGGCGGAGTCGAAGGTGCCCTTGGCGATGTTGATGAGCAGGCCGATGCCGTGGCGCGAGCCGACGAATTCGCCGACGATCGCGCCGATGATGGCGAAGCCGAAGCTCACATGCAGCGAGGCGAAGATCCAGCTCATCGCCGAGGGAATCACCACCGAGCGGGTAAGCTGCCAGCCGCGGGCGCCGAGGATCTGGGCGTTGGCCATCAGGTTCCGGTCGGCCTCGCGCACGCCCTGGAAGGCGTTGGCGAAGACGACGAAAAAGACCATGACGAAGGCGAGCGCCACTTTCGAGCCGATGCCCAGCCCGAAGATCATGATGAAGATCGGCGCCAGCACCACGCGCGGGATCGAGTTGAACACCTTGATGTAGATCGAGAAGATGTCCGCCAGCATCTGGTTGCGGCCAAGCGCGATGCCGACGACGATGCCCGCGACGGAGCCGAAGACGAAGCCCAACGTCGCCTCTTCCATCGTCACATAGAGGTGCAGCCAGAGGGAGCCTTCCGAAGTGCCCTCGATCGTCCATTCGACGAGCCTGCTCCAGATCGCGCTGGGGCTCGAAAAGAAGAACTCGTCGATGATGCCGGTTCGGGCCCCGAGCTCCCAGCCGCCGAGGATGGCGAGCAGGATGGCCCAGCGCCAGAACAGCACCTTGTGACGGCGATGGCGGGCAGCCTTGGCCGCGGCGGCCTCGATTTCGGCGTCGGACGTTCCGGGGCGAAAGCCGGTAGAAGTGGTGAGAACTGCGTCGGTCATGGCGCCCTCCTCAGGCTGCGCGGGCTTCGTCGCGGGCAGCGCCGCGCTCGACTTCGGCGCGAAGATCGTCCCAGATCCGGCGGGACAGCGCGATGAAATCGTCCTGGTAGCGGATCTCGCTCACAATGCGCGGCCGCGGCAGCTCGACGGGGTAGATCGCCTTCACCGTGCCGGGACCGGAGGTCAGCACATAGACCTTGTCGGCGAGCGCGATGGCCTCCTCGAGGTCGTGGGTGACGAAGATCACCGAGGCCTTGGCCTCCGACCAGAGGTTGAGCAACACCTCGTGCATGACCACGCGCGTCTGCACGTCGAGCGCCGAAAACGGCTCGTCCATCAGCAGCACTTGCGGTTCGTTGATGAAGGTCTGCGCCAACGAGACGCGCTTCCTCATGCCGCCGGAGAGCTGGTGCGGATACTTGGTCTCATGGCCGCTCAGATGCACGCGGGCGAGCCACTCACGCGCCTTGGCGTAGGCTTCGTCGCGCGGCTTGCCGCGGAAAAGCGGGCCGGCGACGACATTGTCGATGACGCTGCGCCAGGGAAACAGCGCGTCCGTCTGGAAGGCGAAGCCGATACGCGGGTCGATATCGGTGACCGGCTGGCCGAACAGCCGGACTTCGCCGCTCGATGGCCGCGCGAGGCCGGTGACCAGGTTGAGCGTCGTGGATTTGCCGCAGCCCGTGGGGCCAACGACGGCGACGAATTCGCCGCGCGCCACGCTCATGTTGAAGTCCCGGATCGCGGTCATCGACTTGCCATCCGGCGTGATGAAGCGGCGCGAGACGTTGATGAGCTCGATGACCGGGCTATTGGCCGTGTCGGTTGCAGGCATGAGGCCTCCTTCGCCGCGAGGCGGCGTCGCTCGATTGCGATCGATCAGAGGGGGCGGCGGAGATGCGGCCGGCCTGTTCCGGCCGCCCTCCGCGCCGAAGCTTACTTGGCAGCCTTCACGAACTCGGTCGTATAGGTCTTCGACAGGTCGATCTGCTTGCCCTTGATGTTCTTCGAGAAGCCGGAAAGCACTGCGAGAACGGTCTCGGGGCCGCCCTGCGGCATCACGCCGTCAGCGGTAAACATCGCCTTGCCGTCGGCGAGCGCCTTCACATAGCCGTCCTTGTCACCGACATAATAGTCCTTCGGCATCTTGTCGGCGATATCCGCGGCGCTGTGGGTGTTGATGTATTTCAGCGTCTTGACGAAGGCGTTCGCCAGCTTCTGGACGATCGGCTTGTTTTTCTCCACCCAGGCGGTCGGCATGTAGAGCGAAGCGGCAGGATAGGTGCCGCCGAGCGCCGCCTTGGTTTGCTCGATCGTGCGCATGTCCACGAGAATGCGCGCCTCACCAGTCTTCAGCAGGCGCGAGATCGTGGGCTCGGTGGTCATGCCAGCCTGGATCTTGTCCTGCTGCATGGCGGCGATGAAGGTGGCGCCCGCGCCGACCGGCAACGAGGTGAAGTCGCTGAGCTGCACGCCGGACTTAACCATCAGATATTGGGTCAGGAAATTGGTCGAGGAGCCGAGGCCGGTGACGCCGAGGGTCTTGCCCTTGAGGTCGGCCATCGACTTGACGTCGGGGTATTTCGACGAAACCAGCTCGACCTCGCCCGGGGCCTGGCTGAACTGGACCACCGACTGAACGAACTTGCCCTTGGCCTGCAGATCGACGCAGTGATCGTAGAAGCCGACGACCCCCTGGACCACGCCGGCGAGCATTTCGTTCTCGGCATCGACACCGGCGGCTTCATTGAGAAGCTCGACATCGAGACCTTCATCCTTGAAGTAGCCCAGGCTCTCGGCAAGCTTCGCGGGCAGGTAGATCTGCTTCTCGTAGCCACCGACCATGATGGTGACCTTGTCGGCGGCGAAAGCCGAGGTGGCGGCGAAGAGCGAGACGATGGCGATAGAACGAATGGCAGCGCGCATGCGCATGGCGAGGCTCCTTGTCTGGTTTCCTACCCGGTTCGCCCCACTTTATGAGGAGGCTTGTCGCCGGGTTATCGGCCAGTAGCCCGCCAACCTTTCGCCAACCTTTCGACCGAGGGTTCAGCGTTCGCTCCAGAGCATGGCTGTCGAATCTCTCCGCTTCCCTCCATTCGGAACACGCCGGCCTAATCCTCCTCGATATCGGCTTCGCCACCGACTCGCTTGGAAATTCGCAGATCTCATCCATCGGATCGACCGCATCGCGACACGAAACAACGCAAATCTACGATCGATTTCAATGACGGATGTCACGGCCTGACATAGGTCCAGCCTCGCTCCTGCAACTCCATCACGCGCACCACGCCAGATTTTACCAGCGACGCCTCGGGCACGAGAGCAATTTCCTTGTTCTCAGCCTTGGCCATATTCTCCTGCGTATTGCCGCAGGCCTTGAAGGAAATTGCCGGGGTGCTCGCCGCGATCGCCTTGATCCGTGCCTTGACCGGGGAGGTGTCATCGCGAAGCATGTGCAAGCCTGGGCCGAAAGTGACAATCTCGATTTCTACCGGCTCTCCAAGATCCTTGTAGTATTGCGCAACATTCGTCGCGTTGTTGAGCGCCAGGTTCATCGTTGCAGGCTCGTTGGAGTTGACCTGCAGGATAAGGCGGTGCGTTTTTGTTTCCGACGCGTTTCGCTTTGATGCCTGCGCAGTGGCCTGCTTCCTTTCCTGCGCCACTGACGGCGGCATGGCGATCAGGAGCGCAGTGACGCCGGCCAGTGCAGCCCGCGCGATTTTCACATAGCCAGTCATCACTGCTTCTCCCTTGTCGGTTCGAGGATTATCGACTGTTTGGCCTGGCAACGACGTTCGGCCACTTGCACGCTGCGGCGACCTTGGCTCGCACGACCTTCAGCCCGGCCAGCGCAAACTGCCCCTCATAGGTGCCGGCTCGGGCCACGAGGCGGATATTGAGGCCGCCTTCGTCGGGCAAGGAATACAACAGATGCACGACATCGGCCCTGAATGCGGTGCCGGAACCGAATGACGAAGCCCCGGCTGCGACCTGCAATGGCTGAGCGCCGTTGATGCGGTAGATGATGATGCCGTCAGCGCTGCCGCCGGCCACGGCCGGCCCTGAAACCGCCAATTCGGTTCGGCCGCCACGGCAATAGATGGACAGCCGCGTCAACGCGCCTTCTGATCCGCCGCTCGCAAGCGTCGTCGCGGTGACGATGGGAGCATAGTCGATCGGCGAGGTGGTCTCGCTGACGATCCAGTTGTCTTCGCCAGGCGCCGGGCGATCGGTCGGCGCGATGCTACGCGACAGCTTGTCGAGGCACTCCAGCCGCGCAGCGGGCTCCAGCACGGCGCAAGCGCGAAGATGCGCCACCGGATCGACCGCATCCTGCGCCAGCGCGGCTCCGCAAGCGATCTCGAAGACGATGGACAGCATGGCCGCCTTCATCGCAGAGCCCGCGGTGCTCGCGTTTGGCGGTCCAACCACTCCTGGGCGGCCGGAAAGCGGTCGAGGCCCGGGACGGTCGCGGCCAGGTTGATCGACTTCCATTTCGCGTCGAAGCCGGGACCCTGAAGCCTGTCGATGCGGGAGAACAGCACATCCACAAAACGGGCTACGCGCTGATAGCGGTTCGTTTGCGCCGCCCAGTTGAACGCGACGAGCGCGGTCGGCACCGCAATCGTCTGTACGCGCTCTCCCGGCTTGATCAGCCCCGGATACTCGCCCGCCTCCAGCACGGCCGGAAGATAGTAATCCTCGAACTTGCTGTCGTATTTGACCGGAAGGAACTTGAAGCCGGGTTCGAAGCGCCCGCGCACGAATGCGTCGACCGGCTTCGAGGTGATGAAAACGACCCCGGCCATCTCACCTTTGCGCATCTGCTCGAGCGCCACCTGATGAGGGATGAACGTCTTGTCGACGTTGATGCCGAGCCGGCTGAAGATCAGCGGCCCCGAATAGGCGGCAGCGGTGCCCTGCGTGTTGAAGTTCACCTTCTTCCCGGCGAGATCCTCCAGGCTCTGGATCTCCGGCCGAACGAAGATATGCAGCTCCGACGGGAAGAGGTTGAGGACATAGGTGATCCGACGCCGGATCTGGGGCAGCTGCGCCTTGTATTCGTCCAGAGCGTCGGAATTGATGATGGCCGTATCGACGCCGCGCAGGTAGAGCAACGAGTTCAGGTTCTCGGTGGCGCCCCGCGTAACGATCGGCAGGAGAAGCAAATTCGGCCCGTCATCGACGACGCGCGCCATCTCCGCCGCGAGACGAAGGGGCGCTCCTTCAATCAAACCGCCGGCAAGACCGACGGTCCAGGCGTTCATCTTGTCCTGTTCCGTCGCCTGCGCCGGGATGCGACGCGACGAGGGAGTGGCCTGGGCCTCGACCTTGGCTGTCTGCGCGAACAAATCAGCCGGCTGAAGCCCCGGCATGAGCGCTATCAAGGCAGTCAGCAGGAGCAGGCTTCGTCTGGCAAACCTCGTCATCCTCGAACTCCCTCGCGAGCGCACTAATCGGACGATGAACCGAAGACGCATGGCCTGGCAGGCGCATCATCGGCTCAAAGTCTCGAACCTCTCCTTCGCCTCCCGAATGCCGCCCGCATGCGCCTTCGCGTAGAGCTCGCGCGCCCTCGCCACCTCGCCCTGCGTTCCAAACGTTTTCCAGGTCGAGAGAACGTTGGGGTCGTATGTCTCGGCCAGCATGAAGACCGCGCGCGGACTGCCCATCTCCGCAGCACGCTCAAGCACGATCCGCGCTGCTCCGATGTCGCCTTGGCCGAGCAGCGCGGCAGCGCGCGCAATCATCCTCGCCGCCTCGCTGCCGCCCGGCACGTCCGGGGCAGCGGGCGACGCGATGGCCGTGCCGGTGGCAGATGCGACCTGCCGGGCAACGGGACTGCCTGTCGTCGTTTCCGGCTGAATGCGCGCGGCAGCCGCGCTTCGCGCGGCATCAAGATCAGCGGCCCCGGCTGCCGCCTTGTCGCGCTCCTGGCTGAGCGCCTGTTGAAGCGCCGCCACGTCTTTCTCATAGGCTCGCCTGCGGAGTTCCGTCTGTTCGCCGATCAGCCGGAACTGCACGGCCAGCTTTTGGTTCACCTGCTGCGCCGTTGCCAGCTCGCTCGCCATGGCGCCATTCTTGGCTCGCTCTTCGTCGAGCGCCTGACGGAGCTGCGCCGTGTTAGCCGTCAGTTCCTGCCGCGCAGCCGCCGCATCCGCGAGGGCAGCAGCCATTTGCTGGCGTTGCTGTTCGAGTGATTGCGCGGCGTTGGCGGTGTCCGCTTGCTTGAGCGGCGCCGTGTCGGGGTCGGCTTGGTGCGATTGCGCCGTCTGCGCCTCGATCTCACGCCGCGCCATCGCCAGCTCGCTCGCCAATGCGGCGCTGTGGGCGCGCTCCTCGTCGAGGGCCCGGAGGTGCTGCGCGGTGCTTGCGAGCAACTCCTGCCGCGCAGCCGCCGCGTGGTCCGCCAGGATCGCGGCCCGCTCGCGCTCCTGCTTCAGCACCTGCTCGGCCGCCGGCCCCGCTTGCAACTGCGCTTCCAAGCGCTCGATGGTACGCCGAGCTCGATCCAGCTCCTGCGCCAGGGCCGCCTCTCGCGCCAGACCTTCCGGCGGGTTCCGGCCCGTTGGTTGCTGCTCATCCGGCCCGGGCGCCGCCGCAGCTCGTTGCTCCCGCATAGTCGGCGTCTCCGACGCGGGCGGGCCGGGCTGCCTGTCGACGGTTCGGAGGACTTCAGGGACGGCGGTCTTCGAGTCCCTGCTCGGCAAGCCCGCATCCTGAGCGACCACGCCATCGCCCGCAGGCGGCTCGGCAGCGACTTGCTTTACACAGCACAGCAGCAGCGTCGCCGCAGCGATGACAGTGACGACGGGCGTAAAGAAGCCTCGCCACATCCGCTTTACGGCAGGATCAGCGGCAACCGATCCTGCGCCGTGTGGCTGGAAATGAGCTCCGCGGGCAACCGGATGCCTATGCGTCCGCGTGAGCCCGATAGGGCCGTCGTCCTTCCCGTCGGCCCAATCGCCCGCTTCCGGCGACCTGCCGCCGACGTCGCAAACAGCACTTGCATCGTCCTCGATGACGACGCACTGCCCGTCTTTCGGTGCGGTCTCGATCCCGTGGCGCATGTAAAGGACGCCTGCATTGACGGCGTTATCGAACCATAACTTCTCCGCTTTGCCTGAGAAAAAGCCCAAATCTCCTCATGGCAAGTATCCGGCACAGTATCGCGAATTGCCACGCCACGCCACACCGACTTCGCGGCCTGTCGACGTCTTGCAAGGGCCTAACCCTATGAAACGGCTCCGGCAGCGACTGATGGGGCGGATGACCGCGTGGATATCTTCCCGCCAGAGGGACTGCCGGTGCCGGATGGCGATCATCATGCCCTTTTGAGCAGCCGAAGCGCATTCTCGCGCTCGATCTGCGTGAGGTCGGCAGGGGACAGTAGGCTGATCTTCTGGAGCCCGTCGGCGACGACCTTGCCGGAGAGATAGGGAAAGTCGCTGCCGAAGAAGAGCTGCTGGCTCGGCACGAGCTGGAGAAGCGCCGCGACCGAAATCGGGTTCGCCATCGACACGACGTCGTAGTTGAGGCGCTTCAGCTCATAGAGCATGCCCTTCGGCAATTTCTCCGGCAGTCCCGGCGTGAAGAACATCGCCGCGTTCAGGCGCCCGGCCAGGAAGGGCAGCGTTCCCCCGCCTTGCGCGAAGATGAAGTTGATGTCCGGGCAGCGTGTCAGCGTTCCGCTGAACAGCAGGCTGGTGATGCAGCGCGTCGTGTCCGTCGGGAACTCGATCAGCGCCGAGGATACGCCTTCCTGCAGATTGCTGCAGCAATCCGGCGCCAGCGGATGGACGAAGACCGTCGCCTTGCGCCGGTTCAACTCGTCGAAGACCGGCGCGAAGGCAGGGTCTCCCGGCCAGCGCGTGCCATAGCTCGTCAGGATGCCGATGCCGTCGAGCTTCAGCACGTCGAGCGCATATGCGATGGCTTTCAGGCTGCCCTCGACATCCGGCAGCGGGATCGGCGCGAACATGCCGAAGCGGCCCGGATATTTCTGGATCATCTCCGCCCCGTAGTCTACGCAGGCCCTGGCGAGCCGCCGGCCCTGCTCGACATCCCCGAAGAAGATGCCCGGCGCCGCCACCGAGACGATCGCCTGGTCGACCCGGCTGCGCTCCATCTCGTCGAGCGAGCGCTGAGGCGTCCAGCCGATCATGGTCTCGGTCGGCAAGCCCTGAGCCTGGGCGATGATCCGCTCGCGCACCTCATCGAGGTATTTTGGCGGGAAGATGTGGTGATGAGTATCGATCCGGAAGCGGCCTTCCGGCTGCACCTGCGCGAGTCCGGTGCCCGCTGTCGCCGTCGCCGCGAATGCTGCGACGCTTCCGAGCAGCATGGCACGGCGGGACATGGTTTCGTCAGAGGTGGTCATTTCGGAATTCCCCTTTTTGGTATTGTTGTCGTTGCCGGTCGAAACCGGCGCCTGCTCATGGTCAGGCAGGAGCGCCGTTGGGCTCGCCCAGCCCCTCATGCTGCCGCGGGGTGTGGGCCTTGCCGGGCAGGCAGCAGACGCCGATGAGCCCGATCAGCCCGACGAGGATGACGTAATAGGCCGCTGCCGCCTTGTCGCCGGACGTGGCGACGGCGTAGCTCACCATCAGCGGCGCGGCCCCGCCGAAGATGCTGTTGGAGACGTTGAAGTTGAAACCCAGGATCGAGGCCCGGATGCGCGGCTCGAACAGCGCGGCGTTCATGACGATTCCCAGCCCGACGATCACGCTGCCGGGAATCGCCAGCGCCACCTGCAGGGCCACAAGTCCCCAGAGCGTCGGCGCCTGGATGATCCAGGCATAAAGCGGGTAGGCGATCAGCAGGATCGCGACCGTGGCGATACCGTAGAGCAGGCGCGGCGAGGCGCCGCGATCGACGCGGCCTGCCCAGAAGATCGCACCGGCGGCCGAGAGGAGGCCCGCCACCAGCGTGCTGACGAAGGGCGCGTTCAGGCCGAGATTGAGCTCGCGGACCGCGAAGGTCGGCATGTAGATGAACATGATGTAGAAATTGCCGCCGCCGAAGGCGAGCAGGGCGAAGGACGCCAGGAAGGCGCGGCGCTGCTTCGTCCAGATCTGGCGGATGTCGTCCGACCAGGACGTCCTGGCAACACTCGCAACGTCGAGCGTCTCATCGACATGGCGCCGGATGTAATAACCGACGGGGGCGATCAGCAGCCCGAAGATGAAGGGCAGCCTCCAGCCCCAATCGCCCATCTGCTGAGGCGTCAGCGTGTTGAACAGCAGGAAGCCGACAAGGCCGGCGAAGACGACGGCGAGCAGCGTGCTCGCCATCTGCCAGGCGACGAAAGTGGCCTTGCGGTTCGGCGGCGCCGATTCCGCCAGGAGCGAGACCGCGCTGCCATATTCGCCGGAGGCGGCGAAGCCCTGCATGAGGCGGGCCGTCAGCACGATCACCGGGGCGAGCAGACCGACGGTGGCATAGGTCGGCGCGAAGCCGATCATGGCGGTGGCCAGCGCCATGATCCAGATGGTGATCGTCAGGGCGCTGCGGCGGCCTTTCCGGTCGGCGTAGTAGCCCATCACAAGAGCGCCGACCGGCCGCATTACGAAGCCGACGGCGAAGGTCGCGAGCGTCAGCATCAGGGCGACGTTCGGATCATCGGCGGGAAAGAACAGCCGCGACAGGATCACGGCCAGATAGCCGTAGATGATGAAATCGAACCACTCCAGGGCGTTTCCCAGCGCGGCTGCGACGACGACGCGAACCGACGACCGTTGCGATTGCGTACGCACCGACATCTCAATCTCTCCCGTGATGAAATCGAGCTTTTGCTCTTGTTATGCGGCCATCGGCACATAGCCGGATTCCCGGATGATCCGGGCGGCGGAGGCTTCCAGCTCCCCGGCCTTGCGGCGCAGCAGGGCCGCATCATAGCCGAGCACGCCGCCGCGCTTGAGGACCTGCCCGTCGACGATGACGGTATCGACATTATGCGCGCAGCCCTGCTGCACGATCGTCCCGACCGGGTCGTGCACCGGAAACAGGTTGAAATCCGTGGCCTTGAGCAGGATCACATCCGCCTTCTTGCCGGGCGTGAGGCTCCCGATCAGATGCTCTAGCCGCATCGCCCTGGCGCCGCCGATCGTCGCCCATTCGAGGGCGGTGCGCGAGGGCACTGGCAATTGCGTCAAAGGCGGCAGCCCCTGTGCATAGTTGGTGCGATGTTCGAGCGCCCGCTGGTAGAGCATGGCGAAGCGCATCTCGTTGAACATGTCGCTGTTCGCTGCCGGAATGCTGTCGACTCCGAGTGAGGGCAGCGCGCCGAGGGCACGAATGCGTCCGGTCACCGGATCGGCAGGGTGGACATGCAATTCGATCATCGACGTCACCGTGAAGGATGCGCCGGAATCGACGATCAATTTGAGCTGCTCGTCGTCGATGTAGTTGCCGTGGACCACGTTGTGGTTCTCGTCGAGCAAGCCCTGCCGTTCCGGGATCCGGTATCCTTCCGGCGAGACCTGATCGGCGCGACGGCGCGCGGCATGCGAGCTCGACAGGAGGCCAAGCTCGCGCACCAGCCTGAAATCCTGCTCGACCACCTCGGGAACCGAGAATTGCGGGCCGAGGATCGCCGCCGCCAGGGTGACGCGGCGGTCGTCGGAGGAGAAGCGCTCGCGCCGCAGCCTTACCAGCCGCTCGCGCGGATGGGGCTCATGGGTGAATGGGATGTCGGACACCGTCTTGAGCGGTTTGGCAGTACCGTGGCCGAAGACGGCCCTGAGTCCGCTCTCTTCCAGCGCGTCGACCGAATGCTCGGCATGCTCGAACGAGGTGATGTTGTGGCACCAGTCGAAGAGCGTGGTGACGCCGGCATTGAGCTGCTCGAGGGCGCCGACCAGTGTGCCGATATAATTGTCCTCGGGCCGGAAGCGGGTGGCCATGTTGCCATGCATGATCCGGTGGTAGTCCGGGCCGGTCCAGTCCGCACCGATCGAGCGCAGACCCGTCTGCCAGGTGTGGAGATGGGCGTTGACGAGGCCGGGCATCACGATCATGCCGCTGGCGTCAATCACCTCGTCGGCATCGGCTGCGAGCCCCGGCGCCACCGCGGCGATGCGATCGTCCTCCAGCAGAACGTCCGCGATGGCGAAATCGCCGATGGCCCGATCCATCGTGACGACCTGTCCGTTCCTGATCAGCTTCCTGCCCATGATGGCGCTCCGTAAATCCTCGAGATCGAAGTGCAGCGCCCGGCTATTCGCCGAAATGGGCGTAGGACGGATCCTGCCGTCCGATCGCGCCGGCATTGGCGTATTCGGTCGTGGCGGCGAGTTCCGCGGCCGTGAGGATCCTGACCTGGCGGTAGTCGCGGATGGTGCGGCGATGCGCCAGCGACCAGCGCCCGCCATCGCAGCGCCAGCGGTCGAGATAACGAGTGTGGACAGTGCGTTCCTCGATGTCGCCATCGTCACGCTTGACGATCAGATGCGCGGTCGCCGAGGTCTCGCTGACAGCCCCCTCGCCCTTCAGCGCGACGAGGATGTTGCTCATGATGTGCCGGTTGTAGAGCATGCTCGTATGCGCCTTCATCAGGAAGGCGACATAGTCGGCCCAGCTTCCGGAGAAGAGCGGCGGGAAATCCACGGTCGCGGTTTCATGCGCCATCGAGAGCAGGAGTTCGCGATCGAGCCGGTCGAGCCCGCGCGGATAGGTGTGGATCAGCCGGTTGATCTCGGCCTTGCACATCAGTTCGTGGACGGCGTCATGCCCCATTTTGGGTCTCCTGCCGGCCGCCTATCGAACGGCCGATGCGTGATGGATCAGAGGACCGTCGTCGCGGCCGGAACGACGGCTTGCCGGGCGGCGTGAATGCAGGCCGGCAGAGGCCGGCAAGGCGCCTGCCGCCAAGAGGAGGCCGGTGGGCGACGACAAGCTGAGCCCTCGCCCACCGGCGTGAGGCGGCTACTTCTCGTCGCCGACCACCGCGACGCACTGGACCTCGATCAGGAAGCCGGGAACAGCCAGGGCCGACACGGTGATCTGCGCGCTAGCCGGAGGATTCTTCGGGAACACTTCCTTGCGAACCGCTTGGAACTGGGCGCCGTTGCGCGCATCGGTGAGGTAGACCGTCATCGTGACGACATCCTCGAGCTTGCCACCCGCTTTTGCGAGCTGGCGCTCGATCTCGCGGAAGATGAAGCGGGTCTGGCCCTCGACATCACCGGCCAGGGCCTTGCCCTGCTCGTCCTGCAGCGTGGTCACGCCCGCCAGCCAGACCTGCTTGCCGCCATGCGTGACGACGCCGGGGGAATAGCTTCTTCCGGCAAATTCCTTGGGGAGCGGCAAATACTCCCGTGCATAGACGCCGCAGCAAGCAGAGATGGCGGCCGCAAATGCCAGGACTACGGATGCAGGCCTGACGTGTTCCCGAAATTTCATCTTCTTCACCCTCGGCGTTGTTTTTAGGACCCAGTAGAAGAGCCGACATCGTTCCAGAACAGCGGATAGAGACCGGCCCATGCCCGGTCTCGGCCGCTCCGAATCTTTATTCTTGGGGGCATTATGCTCAGCGGCCGGCCGCCAGGGGAAATACTGATTTCAGCTCAATGCATCGGCTTCCACGATCAATCGCCGGATGGGATGGAGCTCTGGCGATCGCGGGCATACGGCTCTGCGTTACCGACCCACGCCTGTCGTGCGCCGGCCTGGAGCCGGCTCGGGGCGCCTCATCCCGCGCGGACGTGACGCCATCCCGCCCCCCGCGGCTCAACCCATGCCGGTCCCGGAGTGGCATTCCATGTCGGGTTCCCGGGTGCGAACGCGCCTTGACGGCCTGCGGCATGCCGGCGGCGCCTCAGGACTGGTCGATCAGGGCTTTGCCTTGCTCCCTGACGACATCGATGAAGGCCTCGACCGCCGGCGACGGTGCCCGTTCCTTCGACATCACAATCGAGACCGTATGAAAGGCCTCGGGCCGCACCAGCGGGCGAAGCACGAGATCATAGGCGCTTGCCAACGTCGCCGCCCAGGACGGCCAGGTCGCCACGCCCATCTGGGCCGCTACGAGGCCGAGCGTCGTGGTCATGTTCCTGACCTCGAAGGCCGGGCGAATCTCGACTCCGGCAAGCGCGAGATAGCGATCGATGCGCCGGCGCGCCGCGTTGTCCGGGTTGACAGAGATGAAGTCGTGATCGGCCAATTGCCGCCATTCGACCTCCTGCTCCGCCGCCAGAGGGTGATTGCGGGGGCACATCAGCATCAGGCGCTCGCTGAAGGCGGAGATGGCGGTCAAACCGTCATCCATCGTGTCGAAAACGCCAATGCCGCAGTCGAACAGGCCGCCGGCCACCCGGGACGACAGCAATTCGGGCGAAATCTCCTCGATGGCGACGCTGATCCCCGGATAGAGGTTGCGGAAGCTCGCGATGATCTTCGGAAGCAGCGCAGCCGCCGCCAGCGGAGAGGCAGCGAGGCTCAACCGCCCCTTCTTGCGAGCAGCAAGTTCGCGGGTCGCAGTGAAGCCGTTCTCAAGCTCCATGAGCATCCGTTCCGCGAAGGGAGCGAATTCGCGGCCGGCCTCGGTAATCTCGACCTTGCGGGTGGTGCGATCCAGGAGACGCGTCCCGAGTTCGGCCTCCAATTCGCGGATCAGCACGGAAAGCGACGATTGCGTCGTATTCAGCCGATCGCTGGCGCGCGTGAAGCTGTTTAGCCTGGCAATCTCGAGAAACGCCCTGATCTGCTTCAGCGTGATGTTCATGGGCATTCGGTGGGGGCGTCGTTCAGCCAGCTTCCCACATGGGCATCGGGTCCACAAGCCGCCCCCGCCCCTGCGAACGCTGTTCGTCGGCGTCGCCTGGCGCATCTGCGCGTATCGCCGTCGATAGAGCCAGATGACGGCAGCCTGGCGAACTGGCTTCGGCAGTCGGCCTGAATGCCTGCTTTGCCGGGACGCCAATGCCCGCTTCCGGCCAGCCGGGACAATGCACGACGCTTGCCGATACGGCCGAGGGGAACCGGGGGAAGCTTCTTCAGCTCGGTCTCAGCTACGGCGATCCGTATCGGCCGAGCCATCGGGCGCCCGGGCCAGCGGAGGCTTGGCGGCGGGTTGCTGCTTGCCCTTCGCGCCCTTGAGCAGGTCCCAGCTGTTCTGCTGGCTGACGCTGCGCTTGAGATAGGCGATCGTCGCGGCGGCTTCCGCCGGACTCTGGTCGCGCCGGGCCATGGCTTCGGCTTCGGCAAAGCGGCCCTGAAGCCCGAGCACGAGCACGAGGTTCTGACGCACGCGCGCATCGGCGCCCTGCGAGGCCGCCGCCTCGGCGAGAACGCGCTCCGCTTCCGGCAGATGTCGGGACAAGGCGAGCGACAGGCCGTAATTGGACATGACCGTCGGCTCGCCCGGGGCGAGCTTCAAAGCCGCCTGATAGATCTGCTGGGCCCTCTCATGATCCCCCAACTGGTCGGCGACCGTGCCCTGCGCCGAGAGAATGCGCCAATCCGGCCGCTCCGGCGAATGGGCACGCGAGAGCACGTCGTCCGCTTCCCGAAACCGCCCGTTATCGGCCAGCGAGCGGCCATAGGCGCCCAGCAACTCGCGATCGTCCTGGAAAGTCAGGACGGCGCTCTGGAGCACGGCCAGCGCCTGCGCATTCTGATCGAGAGCCCGGAGCGCCCGGGCATAGGCGAAGGCGGCGTTGCGATCCTTCGGATTGGCTTCATAGCGTTTCGCCCAGTTCTCGCGCTCGACCTGCCATTCGGCCGCGGTGCGTGGCTGCGCCGCCGGGCTGCGGGAGATGGACCCCGTGACATCCCCGAGGCCGCCACGGCTCTGGCAACCCGCCAGGGCCAGCGCCCCGAGGCAGACCGCGATCGTCAATCCAAGTCGGCGAGCACGGAAGGCCGGCAGGTCGGAGGCGAGCTTCGTTCGAATCATGGGCCGGATCGCCTCGCGACAACGTCGTCTGACTGGGTTCCTCTGGTGGTTCGGTGATAAAACGTTAACCCTAATGTATCCTTAATTCCGGCAGCCGCCGCTGTCCCAGAACCGATCGACCGACCCGTGAACAGTCTTCTGATCCCCACCGCCGACACCGCCGTTCCGATTCACGTGGTTTCTGCCGAGAGCTGGCCGGCCTTGCAGACGCGGCTTTCCCCTACCCATCGCAATTTCGCCCTCGCGCAGGGCTTCGCGGCCGGTGCCGGCCAGCATTGCCTCCTTCCGGATTCGCAAGGGACACTCGCGGCCGTTCTCCTTGGTGTCGAAACCGCGCGGCGGCAGAGCGATCCTTTCGGGCCGGCGCGGCTGGCAGCCCTGCTGCCGGCGGGCGACTTTGCTCTGGAAGGCGAGATCGACGATCCCGGGCTCGCCGCGCTCGGCTGGCTGCTGCAGGGCTATCGCTTCGACCGCTACCGCAAGCCGAAGCCGCCGCGGGCGCGCCTGTCTCTGCCGGACGGCGTCCACGGCCAGGAGATCAGCCTGATCGCTGAGTCGGCCGCACTGGCGCGCGATCTCATCAACACGCCGGCCAATGCGCTGGGGCCGGGCGAAATCGAGGCGGCGATCCGCGGGCTCGCCGCCGAATGCGGCGCAACGATCACCAGCATCGTCGGGGACGACCTGATCGCGCGGAATTTCCCGATGATCCATGCGGTCGGCCGTGCCTCGACGCGGGCACCGCGACTCGTCGATCTGGTCTGGGGTGATCCGGCCCATCCCAAAGTCACGCTGGTCGGCAAGGGCGTCGCCTTCGACACGGGTGGGCTCAACCTCAAGCCCGACGCCTCGATGCTGCTGATGAAGAAGGACATGGGCGGCGCGGCAGCGGCGATCGCAGCGGCGCGGATGATCATGCTGGCGAAACTGCCGGTGCGGCTGCGGCTGCTGGTTCCGGCGGTCGAGAACGCCGTTTCGGGCAATGCGTTCCGGCCCGGCGATGTGCTGGCGAGCCGCAAGGGCCTCTCGGTCGAGATCGGCAATACCGACGCGGAAGGCCGGCTGATCCTGGCCGATGCGCTGACGCTCGCCGACGAGGAGATGCCGGAGCTGCTGATCGATTTCGCCACGCTGACCGGCGCGGCACGCACTGCGCTCGGCCCTGAGCTGCCGCCCTTCTACACCCATGATGAAGGGCTCGCCGCGGAAATCGCGCGGATCGGTATGGCGGTAAACGACCCGGTTTGGCGCATGCCGCTCTGGCGGCCCTATGACGGCCTGCTCGATTCCAAGATCGCCGATGTCAATCACGTCTCCAGCGGCGGCATGGCCGGCTCGGTGACGGCAGCGCTCTTCCTCAACCGCTTCGTCGAGAAGACGGAATCCTACGCGCATTTCGACATCTACGGCTGGAACCCGTCGCCCAAGCCGGGACGGCCCGAGGGCGGTGAATGCCAGGGTGCGCGGCTGATCCATGCGCTGGTGAAGCAGCTCTATCCAACCGGTTAAGGCTGATCGCCGAAGGCGATTGCGCCGTCACGACCGTGGGATAATGATACGGCTCCGTAACGATCGGGAACCGTGCCTTCATGCCCCTCGAGATCAAGCCTTCGCAGGCGCTCAGACTGTGGCGGCAAGTCCATCTCGATCTGGTGCGGGACAGCGAGGCCGACCTCTCGGCGCGCCAGACGGCGATCCTGCTGACGGTCTATCTCGAGCTGCCGCCGCATACGGTGCGGGGGCTTGCGAAGCAGCTCGGCGTGACCAAGCCGGTCATCACCCGCGCGCTCGATACGCTCGGCAAGCTCGGGCTCCTGACGCGCAAGCGCGACGAGGCTGACCGCCGCAACGTCGTAATCCAGCGCACTGTTGCCGGTGCGCTCGCGGTCGAAAGACTGGCCGACCTCGTCACCGAACATGCCAAGGAGATCGGCGGAAGCTGACGGCTCTCCCGGCACTGGCCTCGCCGCCGCTACAGCATCAGACCTGCTTCAGGAATCCGGTCCGATACCGTAGCCCTTTGTTGCCGCATCGTTTTCTGCCGAAAACCGGATCCACTTTTCGGCACGATGCTCTAGATTGCACCCATGACGATTCTCGACCGCCGCATCCATGCCTTCCGCCCCGATCTCGCCGCCCGCCATCTCGCGGGGAAGGTCGAGGCCGCTCGCTTCGCCGATGCGCAGTCAATGCGCGTCGTTGTTCCCTCGGCGCCGCTGCGACGTGAGCCGCGCCCTGACGCCGCGCTCGATACCGAGGCGCTCGCGGGCGAGCTGGTTGATGTCTACGAGCGCGAAGAGGGATGGGCCTGGGTCCAGCTCGCCACGGACGGCTATGTCGGCTACCTGCCCGACGACGCGCTGCGCCCCGACCAGCCGGCGCCGACGCATCGTGTCGCGGCGCTCAGGACCTTCGTCTATCCCGGCCCCTCGATCAAACTGCCGCCGCTTGCATCGCTTTCGCTGAATGCAGGCGTCGCCGTGCTGGAGACCAAGGGCGACTTCGCCATCCTCGCCGATGGCGGGCACGTCTTCCTGAAGCACCTCGTCCCGGCCGACCGCTTCGAAGCCGATTTCGTCGCGGTCGCCGAACGTTTCCTCGGCGTACCCTATCTCTGGGGTGGCAAGACGAGCCTGGGCCTCGACTGCTCGGGGCTGACACAGCTTGCGCTCACTGCTGCTGGCATCGCCTCGCCGCGCGATTCAGACATGCTGGAAGCCGCACTTGGCAGCGCCGTTCCCCTCGATGAGAGCCTATCCGGGCTTAGGCGCGGCGACCTGGTCTTCTGGAAGGGCCATGTCGGCATCCTGACCGACCCGGATACGCTGCTGCATGCCAACGGCTACACGATGACGGTCCATCGCGAGCCGCTGCGGGAAGCGCGCGACCGCATCCTGACGAAGAGCTTCGGCGCGATCACCAGCATCAAGCGGCTGGGCTAGAACAGAAACTCAGGCCAAACCTTTCAGCCGGTAGAGCGCTTCGAGCGCCTCGCGCGGAGTCATCTCGTCCGGATCGATCCCGCCCAGGGCATCACGCAAATCGTCGGGCTCGTCCTCGGCGACGACTGGCGCGGGACGACGCTGCGGCGCGGCGAAGAGCGGGAGATCATCGACCAGCGAGGCGACCGGCTTCTCGCGCTCGGTCTTCTCCAATTCGCCGAGGATGGCGCGGGCCCGCTCGACCACGGCCGGCGGCAGGCCGGCGAGTTTGGCGACCTGGATGCCGTAGGAGCGGTCGGCCGCGCCCGGCACGACCTCGTGCAGGAAGACGACCTCGCCCTTCCATTCGGTGACGCGGACGGTCGCGTTGGCGACCCGGTCGAGCCGGTCTCCGAGCGCGGTCAGCTCATGGTAATGGGTGGCGAATAGGCTGCGGCAGCGGTTGATCTCGTGCAGATGTTCGATCGCCGCCCAGGCGATGGAGAGACCGTCGAAGGTCGCGGTGCCCCGCCCGATCTCGTCGAGGATGACGAGCGCGCGCGGGCCGGCTTGATTCAGGATCGCGGCGGTCTCGACCATCTCGACCATGAAGGTCGAGCGGCCGCGGGCGAGATCGTCGGCCGCGCCGACGCGCGAGAATAGCCGGTCGACGATACCGATATGGGCGCGTGCCGCCGGCACGAAGGAGCCCATCTGCGCGAGCACCGCGACCAGCGCGTTCTGGCGCAGGAAAGTCGATTTACCGGCCATGTTCGGGCCGGTGATCAGGCAGATGCGCCCGCCCTTGGCCTCGGTGCCGGGCGGCGACAATTCGGTATCGTTGGCGACGAAGGGCTTGCCGTCCCGCTTGAGCGCGGCTTCGACGACCGGATGGCGGCCGCGCTCGATGGTGAAGGCGACGCCATCATCGATCTGCGGGCGGCTCCAGCCCTCGCGAGCGGCGAGATCGGCGAGGGCCGCGGCGACGTCGAGTTCGGCCAATGCCAGCGCGGCGGCCTTGATCGGCTCGGCCTGGGCCAGCACGGCTTCGCAGAGCCCGGCGAAGATGGCGAGTTCGAGCCTGAGCGCCCGGTCGGCCGCGGAGGCGATCTTGGCCTCGAGCTCGCCGAGCTCGACCGAAGAGAAGCGCATCGCATCGGACATGGTCTGGCGATGCACGAAGGTCGCGCGCCAGGGCTCCTTCAGGAAGTCCTCGCCCATCGCCTGCGGCACCTCGACGAAATAGCCGAGCATCGAATTGTGCTTGATCCGCAGCGTGCGGCAGCCGGTTTCGCTCGCGTAGCGGGCCTGCAGTTGCGCGATGACCTTGCGCGAATCGATCTGGAGGAGGCGCAGCTCGTCGAGCACCGGATCATGCCCCTCGCGCACGAAGCGGCCGTCGCGGCGGTTGAGCGGCAGCTCGTCGGCCAGCGTCGCGAGAAGGCGAACCGCCAGATCGGGATCGCTCTCGCCCAGCGCCTGCATCGCGCCGGACAGCTCCGCCGGTAGCTCGCCGCGCCGGACGAGCAAGGCGGCGATCGCGCGGGCGGCGTCGAGCCCGGCGCCGAGCGCAGCGAGGTCACGCGGGCCGCCGCGATCGAGCGAGAGCCGCGCCAGCCCACGCGCGACGTCCGGCACCTTTTCCAGCGCCTGCTGCAGATCCTCGCGCAGGGCGCCGTCCGCCACCAGGAATTCAACCGCGTCGTGACGCGCCGCGATCGCCGCCGCATCGGTCAACGGGCCGGCGAGGCGCTCGGCCAGCAGGCGCGCGCCGCCCGGCGTCACCGTGCGGTCGATCGTCGCGAGCAGGCTGCCCTGCCTCTCGCCGCCGAGGGTGCGCGTCAATTCGAGATTGGCGCGGGTGGCGGCGTCGATCAGCATCGTCGCCGAACCGGAATCGCGCACCGGGGCTGAAAGGGGTGGGCGCGCTCCGAGCTGGGTGCGCTCGACATAGGCGAGCGCTGCACCGGCCGCCGCGATCTCGGCGCGGCTGAAGACGCCGAAGGCGTCGAGCGTAGCGACGCCGAAGAACTCCTTCAGGCGCCGCTCGGCCGAGGCCGCATCGAGTCCGTCGCGGGCGAGCGGCGTCACCGGCACGGCGATCTCGCGCCAGAACTCCTTGAGTTCGGGATCATCATGGATCGCGTCGGGGCAGACGATCTCGCGCGGCTCCAGCCGCGAGAACTCGATGGCGAGCCGTTCCTGCGGCGTCTCCATCACCGTGAAGCGACCGGTCGAGATGTCGATCGCCGCGAGACCGTAGAGCGAGGCCGCCTCGCCCGTCTTGCGGCGCGCGACCGCGACAAGCAGGCTCGCGCGGCCGGGCTCGAGCAGCCGCTCCTCGGTGATGGTGCCGGGGGTGACGAGGCGCACCACATCGCGCTTCACAACCGATTTGGCGCCGCGCTTCTTGGCCTCGGCCGGGTCCTCGGTCTGCTCGCAGACGGCGACGCGATGGCCGGCGGCGATCAGGCGCTGGAGGTAGTCGTCGGCGCGCTCGACCGGGACGCCGCACATCGGGATGTCGTCGCCCTGATGCTTGCCGCGCTTGGTCAGCACGATGCCGAGGGTGCGCGAGGCGATCTCGGCGTCCTTGAAGAAGAGCTCGTAGAAATCGCCCATGCGATAGAAGAGCAGGCAGTCCGGATTGGCAGCCTTGATCTCGACGTACTGCGCCATCATCGGCGTGACGCGTTCGGCGGCAGCGGCCGGCGCGGCGGAAAGGGTGGCTTCGCTGGGGGAACTGTGACGCATCGGCCGGCACGCTAGCAAAAAGCGGCGCCAAGACCATCCGTTAGGACGGCTTTCAACAATTGAAAGCAAGGTCCATCGGCCGAATCGGCCGAAGGTCTCGACATTGCTGCTGATCAATCTCGTCCAGAGCCTGTTCTTCCTGCTCTTCGCCGGGCTCGTGCTGACGGTGATCGCCCCCTGGTTCAGCGGACGGGGCTGGCTACGGCCCTGCGCCGTGAGCCTGTTGTTCGCAGGCGGCGCGCTTGTCAGCATGGCGAACCCTGTCGAGATCCAGCCCGGCCTGCTGATCGATTCACGCAATACCTTCGCCATCCTGGCCGGGCCGATCGGCGGGCCCTGGGCGGCCCTCCTGACGGCCACTCCGCTGGTCGTCGCGCGCTTCCTGGCAGGCGGCGTCGGCATGGCGACCGGAATCGGCGGCATCGTGCTACGCATGCTGATCGGAATCGCCTTCTCGGCCTGGCTGGCGCGGCGCCGACGCCCGCTGATGCCACGCGACCTGATCCTGCTGAGTTCGCTCGATGCCCTCTGCCTGCTGGCCTCGGCCCCTTTCATTCCGGGGGACGCGGGAGAGCTCTTCCTGCGCGAGGCCGTGCCAGCTATGATCCTAGTGGGCACGATCGGCATCATCCTCACCGGCATCGTCGTCATCCACGACAACGACCGCCGCGAAACGGCTTATCGCTTGCGGACCCTGATCCAGCGGGCGCCCGGCACGCTCTATCAATGTCTTTTGAGGCCGGACGGCAAACTGTCCTACCAGTTCGCGTCATTCTCCATCGACAAGGCGCTGGGCATCGCGCGGAAAGATGCCGAAAAGGATCCGGAAGTCTGGCTCGGCAAGATGTTCGCCGAGGATCGCGCGCGCTTCGAGGATCGGCGCCGCGAGACGCCGGGCGACGACCATGTCTGGCGTTTCGAGGGGCGCTATCATGCTCCAGATGGCGGCACGGTCTGGCTTCGCAGCGAGTCGACGCGGCGCCGGCTTGCAGATGGAACATTCATCTGGGACGGCATCCTGCTCGACATCACCGCCGAGAAGACGCTGGAGGCGCGCCGTGCCGAAATCGAGACGCTGCGCAAGACCGCGCTCGACGAACTGGCCGGCAATCTGGAACGCACCGTCGGCAAGGCGCTCGCCGATGTCGGGGTTTCGATGCGCGACATGCGCGCCGCCGCCGGCCAGATGGTGCAGAGCGCGAGCGCGACGACCCTGCGTGCCGAAGGCGTGACCCGGGAGGCGGAAAGCGCATCGCAGCGGGTCGGCAGCGTCGCAACCGCGGCGGAAGAGATCGAAGCCTCGATCCGGGAACTCACCCGCCAGACCAGCCATGCCGACGAAACGGTACGCGCAGCCGCCAGCTATGTCCGCAGCACGCGAAGCGACGTCACCGGGTTGACGGAGGCGGCCGACAAGGTGCGCGCGGTGCTCGATTTCATCGAGGAGATCGCAGCCCGCACCAATTTGCTGGCGCTGAACGCCACGATCGAGGCTGCGCGCGCAGGTGTCGCCGGGCGTGGCTTCGCCGTCGTGGCGGGCGAGGTCAAGACGCTCGCGGAACAGACGCAGAAGGCAACGCGCGACATCGCCGAAACCCTCTCCGGCATCCGCGGTGCTGCCGCGGCCGCCGTCCAGGCCGTGGCCCATATCGAAGGCACGATGACCATGATCGAGCAGACATCCGGCGCGATCGCCTCCGTCGTCAGCCGGCAGGCAGACATCGTCTCGACCATTGCCGCCGATGCGCAGGCGGTAGCTCTCAGCGCCGACGCCGTCACCGCAAATGTCAGCACGGTCGGCACCGAGGTGCGCGTCACCGGGGATGCCGCCGTCGGCGTGGCGGATGCCGCCCGCAGGGTCGACGAGCAGGCGGAAGCGCTCGACCGCTATGTCGGTGATTTCGTCCGCAGCGTGCGCAACCGCCTGTAGCCTTCCGACGCCGCCGCCATTCCACCGTTGCCCGGCAAGAGTTCTGTGGGCCTATAACGGCTTGTGGTCCCGTGGGGCGCGGCCGTATGGTCGGTTCCCCCGAGGAAACGCTCAAGAAAAGACTCTTCGATGAACGACCGCCCGACGACCAAGAGAACGCGCCCGACCTTCACGGACCAGGAAGCCCTGCTGTTCCACTCGCAGGGCCGTCCCGGCAAGCTGGAGATCGTCCCGACGAAGCCGATGGCGACGCAGCGGGACCTCTCGCTGGCCTATTCGCCGGGCGTGGCCGTGCCGGTTCTGGCGATCGCGGAGGACCCGTCGCGCGCCTATGACTACACGACCCGTTCGAACCTCGTCGCGGTGATCTCGAACGGCACCGCCATCCTCGGCCTCGGCAATCTCGGCGCACTCGCCTCCAAGCCGGTGATGGAGGGCAAATCGGTCCTGTTCAAGCGCTTCGCCGACGTCGACTCGATCGACCTCGAGGTCGACACGGAGGACCCGGACAAGTTCATCGACGCGGTGCGGTATCTCGGCCCGTCCTTCGGCGGCATCAACCTCGAGGACATCAAGGCGCCCGAGTGCTTCATCATCGAGCAGCGCCTGCGCGAATTGATGGACATCCCGGTCTTCCACGACGACCAGCACGGCACCGCGATCATCGCCGCCGCCGGCCTGGTCAACGCACTCGATCTGACCGGACGCGACATCACATCGACCAAGCTCGTCATCAACGGCGCCGGCGCCGCCGCCATCGCCTGCATCGAGCTCCTGAAGGCGATGGGCTTCAAGCCCGACAACGTCATCCTCTGCGACACCAAGGGCGTGATCTACCAGGGCCGCACCGAGGGCATGAACCAGTGGAAGTCGGCCCATGCCGCCATCACCGACAGGCGGACGCTGGCGCAGGCGCTGGACGGGGCCGACGCCTTCTTCGGCCTGTCGCAAAAGGGCGCGGTGACGCCGGAGATGGTCGCCGCGATGGCGCCGAACCCGATCATCTTCGCCATGGCCAATCCCGATCCGGAAATCACGCCGGAGGAGGTCCATGCGATCCGCGACGACGCGATCATGGCGACCGGCCGCTCGGACTATCCCAATCAGGTCAACAACGTCCTCGGCTTCCCCTTCATCTTCCGCGGCGCGCTCGACGTGCGGGCGACCACGATCAACATGGAGATGAAGATCGCTGCAGCGGAGTCGCTGGCGATGCTCGCCCGCGAGGACGTGCCCGACGAGGTTGCCGCAGCCTATCAAGGCGCGCGGCCGCGCTACGGCAAGGACTACATCATCCCCGTGCCGTTCGATCCGCGCCTGATCCAGGTCGTGCCGGCGGCGGTGGCGAAGGCGGCAATGGAATCCGGCGTCGCCGGCAAGCCGATCGTCGACATGACCGCCTATAAGGCGCAGCTCTCCGCCCGCCGCGACCCGGTCGCCGGCACGCTCAACCGCATCTTCGAGCGGGTGAAGCGCTATCCGAAGCGCGTCGTCTTTGCCGAAGGCGAGGAGGAGCAGGTCATCCGCGCCGCAGCGTCCTTCGTCAATCAGGAGCTGGGCCAGGCCATTCTCGTCGGCCGCGAGGAGCGCATTTACGAGACCGCGACCTTCCTCGGCGTCGATCTCGAAGCCAAGGGCATCTCGATCCAGAACGCCCGGCTCTCCCACCGCAACAGCGCCTATGCGCAGTATCTCTACGAGCGGCTGCAGCGGCAGGGCTATCTCTTCCGCGACTGCCAGCGCCTGATCAACCAGGACCGCAACCATTTCGCCGCGGCGATGGTGGCGCTCGGCGATGCCGACGCGATGGTGACGGGCGTGACCCGCAACTATTCGATCGCGCTGGAGGAGGTTCGCCGCGTCATCGACGAGAAGCCCGGCCATCGCGTGATCGGCGTCTCGATCGTGATCTCGCGCGACCGCACCGTCCTCGTCGCCGACACCGCAATCACCGAGATGCCGACAGCTCTGGCGCTTTCCGAGATCGCGATCGAGGCAGCCGGCGTCGGCCGCAGGCTCGGCTATGAGCCGAAGGTGGCGATGCTCGCCTTCTCGACCTTCGGGCATCCAGCCGGCGAGCGCTCCGAAAAGGTGCGCGAGGCGGTGGCGATCCTCGACGGCCAGCGCGTCGATTTCGAGTATGATGGCGAGATGGCGGCAGATGTCGCACTCAACCGCGAGATCATGACCCAGTATCCGTTCTGCCGCCTGTCGGGACCGGCGAACGTGCTGGTGATGCCGGCCTTCCACTCGGCCTCGATCTCGACAAAGCTGCTGCAGGAACTCGGCGGCGCAACCGTGATCGGCCCGCTGATCGTCGGCCTCGACAAGCCCGTGCAGATCGTGCCGCTCGGCGCCAAGGATTCCGACATCGTCAACATGGCGGCGCTGGCCTCCTTCAACATCGGCGGCTGAGGCCGGCAACTCCGGGGCGGCAAGCCGCCCCGGTTCAGGACGCCTTTTTCTTCCGCGTCTCGGCCGCCTTCTTCGCCGAGGCCGAGCGCTCGGACTTCGGGCGCGCGGCCGCGGCCTCGCCGCCGATCCGACCGCCACGCTTGGCGGAGACATTGGTGTCGGGCTCGCCCCGGCCGGAGCCCGACTTGTTGCCGCCGCCGCTTTCCTTGTTCACGGTAGCCCAGGCCCGGCGCTCGGCTTCCTCGTGCGAGACGCCGCGCTCCTGGTAGCCTTCCTCGATATGCTCCGCCTTGCGCTTCTGCTTGTCCGTATAGGCTGATTTGTCGCCGCGCGGCATGATGAGCCTCCCTTGCTGGAGTCGAGCGTTGAACGCCGGCGAGCAGCGGCTGTTCCCCCCATCCCAAACTTGCCGGCCCGAGCCCGGCAGGCTTCGACGCAATCGAAGCATCGCGGATGCTCGGGCATGGTGCGCGGCTCGCGGCGGCTATCGCGACCGGCCTCCTCATGGGGCTCATTCGCCGCAGCGGCTTGTGCATCGCTGCCAACGCGCTATCTCTCGGGCCGGGGCGCGGCCGCGCCCTCCCATCCCCCCGTGCTGCCGCGATCCGGCTGTGGCACGCAACCCAGAGAGCGCATGTCTTTCGGCCCGCATGAGCCAGGAATGCACCTGCGCAAGCGCAGCCGCTGGTGGTGGCTCGGCCCGCTGGCGAGCATGGTCATCTTCGGCGCTTCGCTCGTCGTGCTCTGGCACATCATCAGCCAGATGGAGCCCGGCCAGCTCGCCGGCGCCTTCGCCAATGCCAGCCTGCGCCAGCTCGGACTGGCCTGCGGTTTCACGGCCCTGAGCTATCTCCTGCTCACGGGATACGATGCGCTGGCGCTGCGCCGGCTCGGACTCTCGATCCCCTACCGCACCACCGCGCTCGCCTCCTTCACCAGCTACTCGGTGTCCTTCACACTCGGCTTCCCGATCGTGACCGGCGGCACGGTGCGCTACTGGATCTATTCGCCGAAAGGCGTGCGGGCCTCGGAGGTCGCGAGCCTGACAGTGATCGCGGGCATCACCTTCTGGCTCGGGCTCGGCGCCATCCTCTGCGCCAGCCTGGTCTATTCGGCCGATTCGGTCGCCATGCTCGCGCGGACCTCGCCACTTGTCGTCCAGATCGTCGGCGGCCTCGTCGGGCTCGGTATCATTGGCTACCTGATCTGGATCGCAACGGACGAGCGCAGCTTGCGCGTGCGGGGCTGGAACCTTCATCTGCCGGGGCTGGGCACCACGCTCGGCCAGATGGCGCTCGGCGCCTGCGAAGTCAGCGCCGCCGCAGCCGTGCTCTTCGTGCTGCTGCCGGGCGGCTACAATCTCGACTACCCGACCTTCCTGGCCGCCTACATCTTCGCCTGCCTGATCGGCATCGCCAGTCACGCGCCCGGCGGCCTCGGGGTCTTCGAGGCGACGATGCTGGTCGCGCTCAACCGGCTTCCCTACGAGCAGGTGCTCGGAGCGCTGCTGATGTTCCGGGTGATCTACTACGTCCTGCCCTTCATCCTGGCGCTGGCCATGCTGGCGCTGAACGAGATCATCCGCCGGATCCGCCGCCACGAGCCGTGAGGCGCACGGCTATTTCAGGGCGATGATGATCATCAGGAAGGCAAGGAGAAGCAGGAGCTGCCTGAAGCTCCAGTTAATCTTGCGCAGCTGCTCGGCACTGCTCTCCTGCCAATCCTCATCGGGTTCGTGACCGTGCTCGGCTGCAACCCGGTGCACGGGCACAGCCTCCGCCAACGGCTCGAGACGGACCTTCGGCATCCATTCGATGCTGTCGATGAAGCCACGGGCCGGGATAGCGGCCTTTCCATCGCTCCCAGGCGCGAGATACCAGCCGACCGGGCTCCCGGCGGGCAGCTCGCGATCCTCCTCCCGCACCCAGAGGCTCGTCGTCGCGCTGAGCGAGAGCTCCTGCGCAAGCCCTTCGAGCATGTCGGCCTTGAGCGCCTCGAACACCGAGGGAGCCAGAAACACATCGGCAAAGGGCAGCTCGGCCCCGCCTTCTTCGCGATAGCCGAGCATCAGCAGGAGGCGCGGCTGTTCGCTCGACGCGGCAAGCGGGCGCAGGGTGAGGGCGATCGCCTCGGCCTCGCCGTCGAAGCCGGCGCGCCTGAGCACGCCATCCGCCACATGGGCCTCGGCAAGGATGCGCTGCGCGTCCTCGAGGCGCCCATCGCGACTCTCGAAGCCGCCGACGATGCGAAGCGCCGCGGCCTGCAGCCGAAAGCGCCGGGCCGAGCCCTGGACGTAGCGGGCCAACGAGCCCTCGATCGCCATCCGCCCTTCACTCACGGAGACGCTGCGCAATGCCGATGATTCGTTCATGCTCCCGTCCTGTTTCGCAGCAAGGATAGCAGTTCAAACCGGCGCCGTCAGGCGATGTATCCTGACAGCATCGCGACAGCGCTAGAGCGACACCGCACCGCAAGGAGGCAATATCCATGACAGACGAACTCGTGCTGTACACGAATCCCATGTCGCGCGGCCGGATCGCGCGCTGGATGGTGGAAGAGGTCGGCCAACCCTACCGGGCCGAGATCCTCGGCTTCGGCGCGCCGATGAAGAGCGCGCAATACAAGGCGCTCAACCCGATGGGGAAGGTGCCGACGCTCGTCCATGGCGACACCGTGGTCACCGAATGCGCGGCGATCTGCGCCTATCTCGCCGATGCCTTCCCGCAGGCGGGGCTGGCGCCGGAGCCGACCAGCCGGCTGCGCGGCCCTTACTATCGCTGGCTGTTCTTTACGGCCGGGCCGGTCGAGGCCGCCGTCAGCAACAAGGCCTTCGGCCTCGAAGTGCCGCCCGATCGGGCCCGTGCGATCGGCTACGGCACCTATGCGGATGTGATGGACACGCTCGAACAGGCCGTCAGCCAGGGGCCATACCTGCTCGGCGAGCGCTTCAGCGCCGCCGACGTCTATGTCGGCTCGCAGGTCCAGTGGGGGCTGCAGTTCGGCACGATCGAGAAGCGGCCGGCTTTCGAGGCCTATGGCGCAAGACTGGCTGGCAGGCCAGCCGCCAAGCGGGCCGACGACATCGACAATGCGCTGATGGCCGAGATGCAAAAGGCCGGCTGAAGCGGGAAGCGCGCCCGGCGCATGGCGCATGGCCGGCAGGGCGGGTTGCCGCTCCCCTGTCGGCAGGTTTAATGCTGCCGCCTGATCATTGCCTGCCGCTGCCCTCCGCTCGCAGCCGCCGGGCCAGCTTTCGCGATCGCCATGAACGACATGTCCGCCATCGCCCGGCCGCGCCACGGCATGGGCTTCTATCCCTTCGTAGGCCTCACCGCCGCGCTGATGGCCACCAACGCGCTGGCGATCGACTCCATGCTGCCGGCCTTGCCGCAAATGGCCGAGGCGCTGGGCATCGCCGAGGCCAACCAGCGGCAGTGGATCATCACGGCCTATCTGCTCGGCTTCGGCGTCTCGCAGATCTTCTACGGCACGATTTCCGACCGCTACGGCCGCAGGCCGGTGCTGCTCGCCGGCCTGATCGTCTACGTCTTCGCCAGCATCGCCGCGGCATTCGCCGGCTCGTTCGAGGCGATGATGGCGGCGCGCGTGGTGCAAGGGGTCGGCGCCGCGGCGACGCGCGTGCTCGTCGTCTCGATCGTGCGCGATTGTTATTCCGGGCGCGACATGGCGCGGGTGATGTCGCTCGCCATGATCGTTTTCCTGGCCGTGCCGATCCTCGCCCCGTCGATCGGCCAGGCGATCCTGTGGGTGGCGCCCTGGCGCTGGATCTTCGGCGTGCTGACCGCCTTCGGCGCCACCGTGCTCGTCTGGGTCGCGGTGAAGCTGCCCGAAACCCAGCATCCGGAAGACCGCAAGCCGATCGCCCCCCGGAGCGTCGCCGCCGCCTTTCGCACCACGCTGACGAGCCGCATCGGCGTCGGCTACATGCTGGCGATGGCCTTCGTGCTCGGCGGGCTGTTCGGCTTCATCAATTCGGCGCAGCAGGTCTTCGTCGACGTCTTCCATACACCCGAACTGTTCACCACCGTCTTCGCGCTGATCGCGATGTTCATGGCGGCATCCTCGCTGCTGAACTCCCGCATCGTCGGGCGGCTGGGCATGCGCCGGGTCTCGCATACGGCGCTGCTGGGCTACATCGCGCTGACAAGCCTGCATGCGCTCCTCGCCCTGGCGGGCCATGAGTCGCTGTGGAGCTTCGCGATCCTGCAGGGCGGCGCCATGTTCTGCTTCGGCCTGCTCGGCCCGAATTTTGGAGCCATGGCGATGGAGCCACTCGGCCATGTCGCGGGGACGGCATCCTCGGTGCAGGGCTTCGTCACCACAGTGATCGGCGCGCTTCTGGGCTTCTATATCGGCCAGCACTTCAACGGCACGGTCATCCCGCTGACGCTGGGCTTCGCACTCTGCGGCATCGCCGCGCTCGTCATCGTGCTGATCGTGGAAAAGGGCCGGCTGTTCCATCCGGCGCCGGGCCGCGCCTGAGCGGCTCCCTTCCGAATCCGTCGCCAACGGCGACGGGCATGCCTGGAATCGCCTTCAGTCCGCTCGCGAGCGAAAGAGATTCGCCGTGGCTCGGGAACGGCGCCGCCATCGCCTTCCCGCTGTCGCTGCCTGCCCTAAGCGACCTTCAGATTCACCGCAGCGCTCTTGCCGGTCTTGCGATCAGGCTCGAGGTCGTAGCTGACCTTCTGGCCTTCGTTCAGGCCACGCAGCCCCGCGCGCGTCACTGCGCTGACATGCACGAAGATGTCGCCGCCGCCCTCGTCGGGCGTAATGAAGCCGTAGCCCTTGGTCTCGTTGAACCATTTCACGGTTCCCGTACTCACATGCCGCTCCTTCCTTGAGGCTTGCCGGACCAGCCCGGCACGGCAGTGTAGGAGGCAAATCGCGGTGGTTGCAATGACGCGCCGCACAAACCATTCCGCGCATGCGAAGAGCGCCTGCAATGCCGCCCACGCAGGCCCGGTGAGGGTCCAAGCTGCTTGCGGACGGCGCGCGCCTCCCGCATGAACAGCGCAAGCAGGTGCCAGGGCATTGCGCGCAAAGGTGGATGCCGGTTTTTTGCCGCAGCAATGTTCTGAACTTTAACGACCGAGGGAACCGCCCGATGAGCAACTATGTGATCGATCCGCAGGCCATCACGGCCGTTCCGGTCGCTGGGGGCGGCTCCTTCCCGGTGCGGCGCGTCTTCTGCGTCGGCCGCAACTACGCCGAGCACACCCGCGAGATGGGCGGCGATCCCGCCCGCGAAGAGCCCTTCTTCTTCACCAAGCCGGCCGACGCGCTGCTCGCCAACGGCGCCGACATGCCCTATCCGACGAAGACGAAGGATCTCCATCATGAGATGGAACTGGTCGTCGCCATCGGCACAGGCGGCAAGGACATCCCCGAAGCCGAGGCGCTCGCCCATGTCTATGGCTACGCGGCCGGGCTCGACATGACCCGCCGCGACCTGCAGGCCGCCGCCAAGAAGGCCGGGCGCCCCTGGGACATGTCGAAGGGCTTCGACCTCTCCGGGCCAATCGGCGAGATCGTTCCCGCGAGCCAGGCCGGCCATCCGAGCGCCGGCAAGATCGAACTCACCGTCAACGGCGTCGTGCGCCAGAGCTCCGACCTCGCCAAGCAGATCTGGAACGTCGAGGAGACGATCTCCTATCTCTCGGGCCTGGTCGAGCTCAAGCCCGGGGACCTGATCTTCACCGGTACGCCGGAAGGCGTTGCCGCCGTCGGCAAGGGCGACGTGCTCGAAGGCGAGATCGCCGGCGTCGGCACGGTCCGAACCCGCATAGTCTGAGGCGTCATTCTCGGGCTCGCCCCGAGAATCTCATGACCAGCCCCGCTGGTTTCCGAGATGGTCGGGTCAAGCCCGACCATGACGAGGTTCCAGCCTTCCTCCCCGACAAGACCGAGAGCAGAAACCATGCGCCTGACCTCCGACGCCAGCGGCGTCTTCCCGATCGCGCCGACGCCGTTCAACCCGGACGGCAGCATCGACTGGACCTCGGCCGACCGGCTCTTCGAATTCTACCAGGGCATCGGCTCCGACGGCGTCACCGTGCTCGGCATCATGGGCGAGGCGCCCAAGCTCGAGCCCGAGGAGTCGGTCGAGCTGGTCAAGCGCGCCGTCGCCAAGATGGGCGGCAAGCCGATCATCGTCGGGGTCTCCGCGCCCGGTTTCGCGGCGATGCGCTCGCTCGCGCGGCAGGTGATGGACCTCGGCGCCGGCGGCGTGATGATCGCCCCGCCGCCCGCCCTGCGCACCGACGACCAGATCACCGGCTACTACGCCCAGGCTGTCGAGGCGATCGGCACCGACATCCCCTTCGTCATCCAGGATTATCCGCTGACGCTCTCGGTGGTGATGACGCCGGCGGTGATCCGCAAGATCGTCATGGACAACCCCTCCTGCGTGATGCTGAAGCACGAGGACTGGCCGGGGCTGGAGAAGATCTCGGCGCTGCGCAAGTTCCAGAAAGAGGGCTCGCTGCGCCCAATCTCGATCGTGACCGGCAATGGCGGGCTCTTCCTCGATTTCGAGATGGAACGCGGCGCCGACGGCGCCAATACCGGCTATGCCTTCCCGGAACTCCTGATCGACGTGGTCAAGCTGCAGAAGGCCGGCAAGCGCGACAAGGCCCATGACATCTTCGACGCTCATCTGCCGCTGATGCGCTACGAGCAGCAGCAGGGCGTCGGGCTCGCCGTGCGCAAATACACGATGATGAAGCGCGGCATCCTCAGCCATGACGCCCAGCGCAAGCCGGGCGCCGCCTTGAGCGTAGCTGCCAAGGCCGAGGTCGACTATCTGCTGTCCCGGATCGCGAAGCACGATCCGCGCGCGAAGCTCTGAGCGGGCAGACCGTCATTCCCGGGGCGCCGCAGGGCGGCGCCCCGGGAATCGCCGGCAAAAGATGCCCGGGTCACGCCCGAGCATGATGCGCGGGAAACGGGGCTCAGTGGCCCTTGTGCTCGCCTTCGCCGCCCTTGGCGGCAATCGAATCCACCTTGAACTCGACATCGACCGAGCCTGCCTTCTCGAAGGTCAGCGTGCCCTTCATCATCTCGCCCTGCTTCAGCTGCTGCTTCAGCTCCATGAACATGATGTGGTAGCCGCCGGGCTTGAACTCGACCTTGGCGCCAGCCGGAACCTCCACGCCCTGCTCCAGCGGGCGCATGGTCATGATGCCGTCCTTGGTCGCCATCTCATGGATTTCCGCGCGAGCGGCGAAGGGAACGGAGATCGAGACCAGCCGATCGGGCGTGGTTCCGGTGTTTTCGATGCTGAGATAGCCGCCGCCGACCTTGGCGCCGGCCGGGGTGGCCCGCGACCAGGGATGGCCGATCTTCAGCGCGCCCGCCTTGAAGTCGTGGGCGGAGGCCATGGTGGCCGAAAGCGCGAGCACGGCCGTCGCGAGCGAAAGGGAAAGCTTCATGGCTTGTGTCCTGAGCGGAAAGGACTGCTGAGCAGCCCGAATGGCAAATGCGCCGGCGTCGATGGCCGGCGGGATATCGGCAGGCGGCGGGAAGCGTCAGGCCGCGGGCGGAGCGCGCGAATCCGCAAGGCCGACAGCGAAACCATGCGCCACGCCTTCGGCGACCGGGCGCAGCGAGGCCAGCCTGGCGATGGAACGCGCGGCGAAGAACAGATCGCCCCATGGCGGACCGGCCAGCACGGGATTGAGCGGACAGCCTTTGCAATGGGCGAGATCGCCGGCCGGGGCCGGCGCACCTTCCGCGGGCACCGGAGCGCCGGAACAGAGGACGGCGCCGTCTCTTGCCGTGAAGGGCGCCAGCGCCGAAGCCGGCGCGATTGCCAGAACAAGCGCGCCCCAGCCATAGGCAACCGCAAGCCAGACTCCGAGGCCGGAGCGGCGCAGGCGATCGAGAAAGGTGGCACGAGCCGGCATGGGCCGCAGATGGCGCCCCTTCCAGGGCTCCGTCAAGCAGCTCATTGCCGCATCATCGCCGGCGGGTAACGAGCGCCGGAGAATATTCTTCTCTGGTCTGCGGTTTCTTTAAAAGAACGAAGCGATTGACAAATAGGACGATCGCCGCCAGATTGCACATTGTCTCCGGAGCGATCCGGATACCGCGGAGATTTGAGCAGCAGCTTGCGCCGCGTCACCAAACGCTAAAGCGCCACGACTGGGTCGTGGGCTCCAGATTGAGGAGACTGACATGACCGTTGCGAGAATGAGCCGAAGCCAAACGCGCTTCCACCCGGCCCCCTGCTGTTGTCGACGCTGAGATCGCAAGGCCGATAGGCCGGTTTCACCCGATCGCTTCGACGAACACGCCGCCAGATGCGGCAAAAGGCAGAGCCATGTCCCAGTTTCATTCCGTTTCCAGCCGGCCTAGCCCGGCGCTGCAAGCCTATGTCATCGAGCTTGGCGAGGACCAGATCGGCCTCGTCAGCCGGCGCGCCGATGAGCGCGACTTCACCTTCATCGCCGCCTCCTCGGCCTTCCAAGCCCTGGAGGGGCAGCGCTTCGCCACGCCCGGCGCGGCAGAGAGCGCGGCGCGCCGCCTCGCCCGGCGGCCCCGCCACAGCCCGCTCCGGCTGGCCTCGTGAGGCGGTGATGCAAGTCCTGTCATCGCTCTGGAAGGCCGTCGCCGCCTGGTTCAACCGGGCGGTGCCGGCAGCCTTCGACCCGCTCGACGCCGCGCGCTCGGACGATCGGCGCCGCTCGATCCATGACGTTACCATCGAGCAGCTCGGTATCGCGCACTGGTCCTGCCACACCCACTTCTGAGGACATGATGAACGCCCCCGTCAGCCCTGGCGCGTTGAGCGCCGGCGCCCTGCCAGTCGCCATGGCCGAGCCCGCGATTCGTTTCGAGCAGGTCGGCAAGACCTATGCGGCACGCAGCGGCCAGCAGCCCGTGAGCGCGCTCGCCGGCATCGATCTCGACGTGCCCGCCGGCAGCATCCTCGGCGTGATCGGCCGCTCCGGCGCCGGCAAGTCGACCCTGATCCGCCTCGTCAACGGGCTGGAGCGCGCCACCGCCGGCCGCATCCTGATCGAAGGCCAGGAGGTCACCAAGCTGACCGAGGCCGGCTGGCGGGCGCAGCGCCGCCGCATCGGCATGATCTTCCAGCACTTCAACCTCCTGTCTTCGCGCACCGTCTTCGACAATGTCGCGCTGCCGCTGGAGATCGCCGGCACGCCGCGCGCCGAGATCACCGCCAAGGTCGAGCGGCTGCTCGAGCTCGTCGGTCTTGCCGACAAGAGCGCGCGCTATCCGGCGGAACTCTCGGGCGGGCAGAAGCAGCGCGTCGGCATCGCCCGCGCGCTCGCCACCGATCCGAAGGTGCTGCTCTGCGACGAGGCGACCTCGGCGCTCGACCCGGAGACGACCCGCTCGATCCTGGCGCTGCTGCGCCAAGTCAATCGAGAGCTCGGGATCACGATCCTGCTGATCACCCACGAGATCCCCGTCATCAAGGAGATCTGCGACCGCGTCGCGGTGATCGAGGGCGGGCGCATCGTCGAGCAGGGCGAAACCTTCTCCGTCTTCACCAACCCGCAGCACCCGACCACGGCGCGCTTCGTCGAGGCCGTCACCGGCGTCGAGGTGCCCGAGCATCTCGCCGGCCGCATCCGCACGCAGGCGCGCCCGGGCGACAATCTCGTGCTGCGCATCACCTTCATCGGCGAGAACGCGACGGCACCGGTGATCAGCCGGCTCAGCGCGGTCGTCGGCGTCGACGTCAACATCCTGGCCGGGCGGATCGACGCCATCGCCGGCCAGCCCTTCGGCAGCCTGCTCGTCTCGGTGCCCTCGCGCGCGCCGGAAAGCGACGCGGTGCTCGGCGCCCTGAAGAGCCTCGGGCTCAAGGCGGAGGTTATCGGCCATGTCTCCTGAACTCATCCGCCTGATCTGGCAGTCGACGCTCGACACGCTCGCCATGGTCGCCGTCTCGGCCGGCATCGGCACGCTGCTCGGCCTGCCGCTCGGGGTCTTCCTTGCCACCAGCAAGCGCGGCGAGCTGTTCGCCGCACCCGCCGCCAATGCCTTGCTCGGCGTGCTGGTCAACGCCACCCGCTCGACGCCCTTCATCATCCTCGTCGTCGCGATCATCCCGTTCACGCGGCTGCTCGCCGGGACGTCGATCGGCACCGCCGCGGCGATCGTGCCGCTGACCGTCGCCTCGACCCCCTTCATCGCCCGGTTGATCGAAGGCGCGGTGCGCGAGGTCGATCAGGGTCTGGTCGAGGCCGCGCGCGCCATGGGGGCAACGCCCATCCAGATCGTCCGCAAGGTGCTGGTGCCCGAGGCGCTGCCGGCCATCGTGCTCGGCCTCACCCTCGCCGTGGTCAGCCTGATCGGCTTCTCCGCGATGGTCGGCGCGGTCGGCGGCGGCGGACTCGGCGATCTCGGCATCCGCTACGGCTACCAGCGCTTCATGCCCGACGTGATGGCGACCGTCGTCGCCGTACTCATCGTTCTCGTCCAGCTCGTGCAGAGCTTCGGCGACCGCCTGGCGCGCCGCCTGAACAAGCGCCTGCGCCACGCCTGATCATTTTCATCCGCTTCATACCGAAGGAAACCACGACCATGACGACCTCTTTCAGCCGCCGCGCCGCGCTCGCAGCCGGTCTCGCCCTGGCGCTCGCAGCCGGCCCCGCCTTCGCCCAGCAGAACCAGGTGCTCCGGATCGGCGTCACGCCCGGCCCTCATGCCGAGATCCTCGAGAAGGTGAAGCCGCTCGCTGCGCAAAAGGGCCTCGACCTCAAGATCACCGAGTTCTCCGATTATGTCGTGCCGAACCAGGCGCTCGACGCCGGTGAGCTGGACGCCAACTCCTTCCAGCACGAACCCTATCTCGACAATCAGGTGAAGGATCGCGGCTACAAGATCGTCAAGGTCGGCCTCACCGTGAACTTCCCCATCGGCATCTACTCGTCGAAGTACAAGAGCTGGGCCGAGATCCCGGACGGCGCCACCATCGCCATCCCGAACGACCCGACCAATGGCGGGCGCGTGCTGCTGCTGCTGCAGGACAAGGGCGTGATCAAGTTGAAGGACGGCGTCGGCTTCAAGCCGACCGTGGCCGACATCACCGGCAACCCGAAGAAGTTCAAGATCATCGAGCTCGAGGCCGCCCAGACGCCGCGTTCGCTGGCCGACGTCGCCGCCGCCGCGATCAACACCAACTACGCCGTCGACGCCAAGATCGACCCGGCCTCGGCCATCCTGCGCGAGGATGCCAAGGGTCCCTATGTCAACCTGATCGCAGTCCGCACCGCCGACAAGGACAAGCCCTGGGTCAAGACGCTGGTCGAAGTCTATCAGAGCCCGGAGATCAAGAGCTTCATCGCCGAGCGCTACAAGGGCGCCGTGCTCGCCGGCTGGTGACCGTCTCCTCCCACCTGGCTTCTTCATGGGCCAGGCGCCTTGCCCCGGATGCATCGCATCCGGGGCTTTTTTTATCATGCGTCATGGTCGGGCTTGACCAGACCATCTCGGAAACCAGCGTCCTCCGGTCATGAGGTTCTCGGGTCTGCGCTTCGCTTCGCCCGGGAATGACGCAGGCGGCTCGTCAGTTGCCGATCTTGCCGAAGGCGAAGAACTGGGTCTCGCCGGAGGAATCGTCGACGCCGTCATTGTCGGTGACGACAAAGAGGTGCCCGGCCTTGTCGACGGCCATGCCCTCGACCTTGTCGAGACCGTAGCCGCCGGCCTTCGTCAGATCGGGCGTCAGGTTGCGCAGCAGGGTCTTCGCGACGGTCGGGATGTCCGCCGCGCCAATGGCGGCGGGCTTCAGGCCCTTCACCGAGAAGGTCTGGAGCGTCTTCGCCGCCTTGGCGCCGAAGCCGTTGTCCCGCTCGATCACGGCAAAACGGTCGTCGCCAAGGGCAACCAGCTCGGAGAGGCCCATCCAGAAGCCGGCGGCCGGCTGGGAGAGCGGGTAATGCAGCACGCCCCATTCTTTCGTCGCCGGCTTGTAGGAGAGGATCTTGGTCTTGCCCTTCGGATCGTCCTTCCACTCGCGCTGCACCGCAAGCCAGACGGTCTCCTCGGTGCCCGTGCCGGTCACGGCCACGCCCTCGAAGCCGAAGCGGACCGCATGCTTCGCCAAAGCTTCCGGCAGGACGATCTCCTCCTCGACCTCGCCCTTCGTGGAGACGCGCAGCAGAATGTCGGCGAGCGGCGCATCTTTCTTCTCGGGATTGCCCTCGGAGGCCAGCCAGAAGCCACCGCCCTCGCGGGTCGCAATGCCTTCGAGATCATAGGAAGCGGGCTTGCCGCCCTTGGTCACGGTGATCGCGCCGATGATGCGGGCGGGCTTCTGCGTCGCGTCGATCTCGAGGATGCGCGAGGGCGTGTAGACGCTGTCGGTGACCGAGAAGAGCTTGCCCGGCGCGGTGCGATCCGCTGCAAGGCCGGAGAGCGCACCCCAGCCGATCGGCAGGCCGTTCTCGTTCTGCGACTGGATGGTCGGGTAAGCCGCGGCCTGCTCGGCGCGGCGATAGATCATCACCGCCGAACGCGCGCCGCCCTTCTCGCCGACGTCGGTTTCCGAAGCCGAAACGAAAAGGTCGCGCTGCGGGATGGCGAGAAGCCCCTCCGGACCGATGCCGGTCGGCAGGGCCTGCAGGAAGCGCGGCGCCTTGCCGGGTCCTTCGTCCTTGTAGACCAGCACCAGCGAGGCGCGCTCCAGCCCGACGAAGATCAGCCGGTCGTTGCCGTAGGTCGCGACCTCGATGCCCTCGGGCTCGCTGCCCTTGGCGGCCGAGCGCTTCTCGGGATAGTGGCCGAGCCGCATGGCGAGGTGGTCCACGTCAGAGCCGGAATCGAACTCCACCGTGCCGTCCTTGCGGAAGATCGTGAAGCCGCGCGAGCCGCCCTTCCAATCGCCCTCATTGGCGGTGACGAAGCGGTCGTTGTCGATCCAGCGCACGGCGTCGGGCTCGCGCGCAACGCCCTTCAGCTCCTCGGTCGGGCTGATCTTGCCGTCGCGGGTCTTGTCGATGTTCTTGAGATCGACGCTGCCTGCCGAGAAATGCGTCACCACCTTGCCCGTCTTCGAATCGACGATGATGAGGTGGCTGTTCTCCTGCAGCGTCACCACGATGAGCCCGTCCTGATTGACGTCAACGAATTCCGGCTCCGGATCGGTCGGCTCGACGGTTGCGAGGCCGGTCAGGTCGACGATCTGGCGGGTGGCGCAGTCGATGGCGCCATCCTTGATGCCGATCAAGGTGAGATTGCCGGCGGGGAGCTGCGGCAAGGCGCCCTTGTTGAGCTTCTCGTCGCGCTCGTTCTCGATGGCGATGACGATCTTGCCCTTGTCCTTGGTGAGCGTCACCGAATCCGGCTGGCCGCCGAGATCGCATTTCGCCACGACCTGCCTGGTCTTCAGGTCGACTGTGGCGAGATGGCCGGCCGGCTCCTTGAAATTGTCGCCGGAGGTGACGACGGCGACGAAGGCCTTGTCGCCGAGGATCGTGACCGAGGTGGATTCACCGTCGAGCGGCACGAAGCCGGCCGGCTTCGGATTGGCCGGGTCGGCGATGTCGATGATGCCGAGCGCCTTCTGCTCGCCATCGGTATAGGCCAGCAGCATGCCGTCCTCGCTGGCTGCGATGATCTCGGAGACGGTCTTCTTGGCGGGATCGCGGTCGGCCGGCAGGTTCTGCGGCACGGAGAAGGTGGCGATGCGGTTGAACACCGGCTCCGCACCGGCGGTGCCGGCGAGGAGGAGGGAGGCGAGAGCCGCGAGGACGAAAGGCTGGCGCATGGAACGGACCCGCTGACGGAAAAGGATATCCGCGGCTAGAGAGCCCATGCGACAGCCGCGTGACAGCGTCAGCCAAGACTTGCGCCCAATGCGGCATTATCGTGGGCCGGCGAGCGCCGGAAGCCGATCACCTCCAGCTCGGTGACGATGGCGACTGCCGCGGCCTGGGCGAGCACGAAGGCGATGCCGAGCCCGGTCGGTGCCAGCCAGCCCGTCAGCAGGATCGCGATGCTGTCGACGATCCAGAGCAGGTTGATGCCGATGACCGCATAAACGGCGAGGCGCGGCAGAATCGTGCGGCTGGCGAAGAAGCCCAGCAGCGCCGCGCAAGGCAGCAGCACGATGCCTGCTCCGCGCAGCAACCCCTCCGGCAGGCCGAAGGGCGCGGCGAGCGGGCCGGCGGCCGTAGCGAGCAGCAGGCCCATGCCGGCGCAGGCCGCGGCATCGAGCGCGAGGGCGTTGCGCAGCAGTGGTGAGGGTTGGATGAGCGACATGGCATTCTCCTTCCGTTTCATGGGCAGGCAGCCCGTTTCGATGCGGGGAATGCTGCCGATTTCGGGAGAGCCCGTCGATTAAGCGGGAGGTAATTGGAACGGCCCGCAGGGATCGCTAGCTTGCCTGCCATGAACAAGCATCACGCCCCCTCCTTCGGTACGCTGCTGCGCGACTGGCGCCAGCTGCGCCGCTTCAGCCAGCTCGACCTCGCGCTCGAAGCCGAGATCTCGCAGAAGCATCTGAGCTTCGTCGAAAGCGGACGCTCGCGCCCGAGCCGCGAGATGGTGCTGCTGCTCGCCGAGCATCTCACCGTGCCGCTGCGCGAGCGCAACGCCCTGCTGCTGGCGGCCGGCTATGCGCCGATCTATCCCGAGCGCTCACTGGAAGATCCGTCGCTGAACGCCGCCAGGGGCGCGATCGACTTGATCCTCAAGGGGCACGAACCCTACCCGGCGCTCGCCGTCGACCGGCACTGGACGCTGCTCGCCGCCAATGGCGCGGTGACCCGGCTGCTCGGCCTCGTCGCCGATGCGGCGCTATTGCAGCCACCCGTCAATGTTCTGCGCCTGTCGCTGCACCCCGGCGGGCTCGCCCACTTCATCGTCAATCTCGACGAATGGCGCGGCCATCTGCTCGCCAGGCTGCGCCAGCAGGTCCGCGCCACGTCGGACGGCACGCTGGGCGCCCTGCTGGAAGAACTCTCCACCTATCCGCATCCCGGCAAGGCCGGACAGGAGCGGCACGATCCGGACGCCGAAGCCGGCATCGTCGTGCCGATGCAGTTGCGGCTCAGCGAAACCGTGCTGTCTTTGATCTCGACGACGACGGTCTTCGGCACGCCGGTGGACATCACCCTGTCCGAACTGGCGCTGGAGACGTTCTTCCCGGCGGATACGGCCACGGCTGAGGTGCTGCGCGCGCTCGCCGCGAGCGGAAGCGGGACGGCGTAGTCGCCCGGAACCGATCCGGCGCAGTGCAGTTTCTTGGAGGGACGCGACCGAGGTCGCACCGGAACCAGGAGGAGCCACGCAATGGGTAGCACGACCGACAAGATCAAAGGCATGGCCAACGAGGCCGCCGGCAACGTCAAGCAGGCCGCTGGCAAGGCGCTCGACAAGCCGGAATGGGAGGCCAAGGGCAAGGCTCAGGAACTGAAGGGCGAGGCCCAGCAGGCACTTGGCAAGGGCAAGGACGCGGTCAAGAAGGCCGTCGACAAGGCCTGAAGCACCGCCCCGAAACACAAAGGGCCGCCGAAAGGCGGCCCTTTTTTACTGCTCGACACCGAGGCTCAAGCCGTGCCGCCGAGCCCGCCGAGGAAATCCTTGACCCGGCCGAAGAAGCCGGCCGTCTCCGGATGATTGTTGTGCGAGCTCTCGCGCTCGAACTCCTCCAGCAGCTCGCGCTGGCGCGCCGTCAGCTTCTGCGGCGTCTCGACCACGACCTGGATATAGAGGTCTCCGACATCGCGCGAGCGCAGCACGCTCATGCCCTTGGCCTTCAGGCGGAACTGCTTGCCGGTCTGCGTGCCTTCCGGGATCTTCACCCGTGCCTGCTCGCCCGAGAGCGTGGGAACCTCGATCTCTCCGCCGAGCGCGGCCGAGACCAGCCCGATCGGCACGCGGCAGAACAAATCGGCGCCATCGCGCTGGAAGATCGCATGCGGCTTGATCGAGAGGAAGATGTAGAGATCGCCTGCAGGCCCGCCCCGCAGACCGGCCTCGCCCTCGCCGGCAAGGCGGATGCGCGTGCCGTCCTCGACCCCGGCAGGAATGTTGACCGAAAGCGTACGCTCGCGGGTGACGCGGCCGGCGCCCTGGCAGTTCTTGCAGGGGTCGTCGATGATCTCGCCGCGACCGGAGCAGGTCGGGCAGGTCCGCTCGACCGAGAAAAAGCCCTGATTGGCCCGGACGCGGCCATGGCCGCCGCAGGTCGGGCACTGCCGCGACTTCGAGCCGGGCTTGGCGCCGGTGCCGGAACAGGACTCGCAGGAGACCGAGGTCGGCACGCGGATCGAGGCGTTCTTGCCGGTGAAGGCCTCCTCCAGCCCGATTTCGAGATTGTAGCGCAGATCGGCGCCGCGCTCGCGGCCATTGGCGCTGCGCGGGCCGCCGCGCCTTGCATCGCCGAAGAAGGAATCGAAGATGTCCGACATGAAGTCGGAGAAATCGGCGTTGCCGCCGGGGCCGCCGCCATTCTCGAAAGCCTGATGGCCGAAGCGGTCATAGGCCGCCCGCTTCTGGCCGTCGGAGAGGATCTGATAGGCCTCGTTGATTTCCTTGAACTTGATCTCGGCTTCCTTGTCGCCGGGATTCTTGTCCGGGTGATGCTGCATCGCGAGCTTGCGGAAGGAGCTCTTGAGCTCGACCTCCGTCACGGTCCGGCTGACGCCGAGGATCTCGTAGTAGTCTCGCTTCGACATCGAAACGTCTGCCCCTTGCCTTTGACGCGCCATGGCCGGGCGCGGCGGCCCGGCCATGCGCGACAGGCGTTGTCCATCCTGCCTTCACGCCGCCTCGGAACGAGATGGCCGGGTTCGAGCCCGGCCACCCCATCGCGTTCCGCGACGAACGCGGATTACGCGCTCTTCTTCTTGTCGTCCGAGACGTCCTTGAAGTCGGCGTCGATGACGTCGTCCTTCTTGGCTTCCGCAGCAGCTTCGCCTTCAGCACCGGCGGCAGCGCCCTCGGCCTGGCTGGCGGCATACATCGCCTCGCCGAGCTTCATCGAAGCCTGCATCAGCTCGTTGGTGCGAGCCTGGATGACTTCGACGTCCTCGCCGGAGAGCGCGGTCTTCAGCGCCTCGGCCGCGGTCTCGATCGCCGACTTGTCGGCCTCGGAGACCTTGTCGCCATAGTCCTTCAGCGACTTCTCGGTCGAGTGAACGAGGCTCTCGCCCTGGTTCTTGGCCTCGACCAGCTCGCGGCGCTTCTTGTCCTCAGCGGCGTTGGCCTCGGCATCCTTCACCATCTTCTGGATATCGGCCTCGCTGAGGCCGCCCGAAGCCTGGATCTTGATCTGCTGCTCCTTGTTGGTGGCCTTGTCCTTCGCCGTCACCGAGACGATGCCGTTGGCGTCGATGTCGAAGGTCACCTCAATCTGCGGCATGCCGCGCGGGGCCGGCGGAATGCCCATCAGGTCGAACTGGCCGAGCAGCTTGTTGTCGGCCGCCATTTCGCGCTCGCCCTGGAAGACCCGGATCGTCACCGCGTTCTGGTTGTCCTCGGCGGTGGAGAAGACCTGGCTCTTCTTGGTCGGGATCGTGGTGTTGCGGTCGATAAGACGCGTGAAGACACCGCCCAGCGTCTCGATGCCGAGCGACAGCGGGGTCACGTCGAGCAGCAGCACGTCCTTGACGTCGCCCTGGAGGACGCCGGCCTGGATCGCGGCGCCGATGGCGACGACCTCGTCGGGGTTGACGCCCTTATGCGGCTCCTTGCCGAAGAACTGCTTCACGACCTCCTGGACCTTCGGCATGCGGGTCATGCCGCCGACGAGAACGACCTCGTCGATCTGGCCCGCCGAGAGGCCGGCATCCTTGAGCGCCTTCTTGCAGGGCTCGATGGTGCGCTGGATGAGATCGTCGACCAGGCTCTCGAACTTGGCGCGAGAGAGCTTGATGGCGAGGTGCTTCGGACCGGATGCATCCGCCGTGATGTAGGGCAGGTTGATCTCGGTCTGGGCCGTGGTCGAGAGCTCGATCTTAGCCTTCTCGGCCGCTTCCTTCAGGCGCTGGAGAGCGAGCTTGTCCTTCTTCAGGTCGATGCCCTGCTCGCGCTTGAATTCGTCCGCGAGATATTCGACGAGACGCATGTCGAAGTCCTCGCCGCCGAGGAAGGTGTCGCCGTTGGTCGACTTCACCTCGAAGACGCCGTCGCCGATCTCGAGGATCGAGACGTCGAAGGTGCCGCCGCCGAGGTCATAGACCGCGATGGTGCCGGCGGACTTCTTCTCGAGCCCGTAGGCGAGCGCGGCCGCCGTCGGCTCGTTGATGATTCTGAGTACCTCGAGGCCCGCGATCTTGCCGGCATCCTTGGTAGCCTGGCGCTGGGCGTCGTTGAAATAGGCGGGAACCGTGATGACGGCCTGGGTGACGGGCTGGCCGAGATAGGCCTCCGCCGTCTCCTTCATCTTGGTGAGCGTGAAGGCCGAGATCTGCGACGGCGAATATTCCTTGCCGTCGGCGGACACCCAAGCGTCCCCGTTCGAGGCCTTGGTGATCTTGTAGGGAACGAGCTTCAGGTCCTTCTGCGTCATCGGATCGTCGTAGGTGCGGCCGATGAGGCGCTTGATCGCGAAGAAGGTACGCTCCGGATTGGTGACGGCCTGGCGCTTGGCAGGCTGGCCGACAAGGCGCTCGCCGTCATCCGTGATGGCGACGATCGAGGGCGTGGTGCGCGCGCCCTCGGAATTCTCGATGACCTTTGGCGTGGTGCCTTCCATCACTGCAACGCAGCTGTTGGTCGTGCCGAGGTCGATACCAATGACTTTACCCATGGATGGGATCCCTTTCGATTGAGCAGATCGCCGGCCTGCGACGCATTCACGCCGCCTGCCGGCCCATGGACCGGGTCGCCCCCGCTTCAGCGGCGAACGCTCCGGCATTCCACGTTTGACGGTGGTTAAACCGCCCCTTGGCGGCGTATATAGTGAGGGTGTTCCCGCCCTTGCAAGACAGGCGAGCCGATTAAGAAGCGGGGATTGTGGGGTTTTGGGCTGCACCGGCGCTTTCCGCAGCGACTGTGTCCTTGCGGCCCTTGCGCGGGATTGCGCCTGCCTTCATGCAGGAAGGCCGTTCCGTTTGCGCATGGACACCATGAGCCGATCGACGCGCATCGCCCCTATGCTGGTGGCTATCTCGGCCGCGATGACGGCGCTCGCGCAGGCGCAGCCCCTGCAATTGCCGGGCGCACAGCCATTCAATGCTCCCGGCACGCAGCAGGGTGCTCCCTCTGCGCCCGGCGCGCCGGCAGCACCGCGACCACCGAGCATGCCCGCGATCAAGATCCCGACCGAGGAGGCAATCCTCGGAAAGATCCTTCACCGCAACGGCCATCACGGCGAAGCGACCTTCACGAAAACCGCCAACGGCTTCGGGATGAAGCTCGGCCTCGACGGCTTCCAGCCAGTCAATCTGGTCGAGCCCTGCTCTGTTTCCTTCGGCGACGCGCCCGTCCCGGTCACGGCGCTGGGACGGCCGGCCGGCGTGCCCCGCTACCGGCTGGAGGCGCCGATCTGCCCGATCGTCTTCGACGTCCTCGACGGCGCCGTCCTCGTCGTGGAGCCCACCGAACCTTGCGTCGTCGAGGCGGCCCAGTGCCGGATCGATCCGCGTGGCCTGTGGGGCCCGGACGCCCGAACGATCGCCGCGCAGGCCAGGGAGATCGAGCGGGCGCGCGGCACCGCCGAGCGCGCCGTCCGCGAGGGGTACCGGACCCTGACGGCCAAGTCTGACGCCGTCGAGCAGCGCTCGATCGCCCGCGAGCAGGCGGGTTTCTCCTCCGAGCGCGAAACCATCTGCCGCGATTTCCAGCGCGAGGGTCAGATGGGCTTCTGCGCGGCCCGGATCACGGAAGCCCGGGCCGCCGCGCTGCGCGTCCGGCTCGGCCTCAGCACCGAGCCCAAGCCCGCCCCCAAGCCGAAGCCGCGCCCGGCAACGCCGAAGCCGGCACCGCTGTCGCTCGCCCCGACGCAGTAGAAAGTCGGCCTGGCCCCTTCCGGCGGCGCCGGGTTCGTCGCCTGTTAGGGCTCCATTCACCAATTTTTCCGGCTCTCCTTCCGGCCCCCAGAAGGCAGCGCGCTTCTTTACGATTGCTGCGTGAGTGACCGCGTACCAAGCCCGGGCACACCGCTTTGGGGGATAGAATGCGTCTTATGAATTGGGGTTTCGCGAGAAAAGGCCTGTCGGCCCTGCTCGCCGGCCTGCTCGCCAGCGCCGCGCCGGCTCAGGCCTGCACGAATATTCTGATGATCGCGGCCGACGGCACGCCGGTTTACGGCCGCACGCTCGAATACGCGCTCCAGACACCGTCCGACGTCGTCGTGGTCCCGCGGAACTACGCCTTCGTCGGCACCCGCCCCGCCAACATGCCGGCTCCCAAGTGGAACACGCGCTATGCATTCGTCGGCGTGATGAGCTTCGGCCAGCCTTTCGTCTCCGACGGCATGAACGAGAAAGGACTCGCTGGCGGCGCCCTGTATTTCCCGGATTTCGTGGGCTACACGCCCGTGGCGCAAGCCGACCCGAACACCGCGCTCGCGCCCTGGGAATTCCTGAGCTGGGTCCTGTCGAACTTCGCTACCGTCGCTGAGGTCAAGGAAGCGCTCAACAAGGCCGTGATCGTCGACCTTCCGGCGCCGATCGTGAATTTCACGCTGCCATTCCACTTCCCGATCCACGATGCGACGGGCGCCTCGATCGTGATCGAGCCGGTGGACGGCAAACTGAAGGTCTATGACAACCCGATGGGCGTTCTGACGAACTCCCCGACCTTCGACTGGCACCTCAACAACATCCGCAACTACGTCAAGATTTCGCCCGTCGCGGCCGATCCGCTGAAGATCGGCGGCAAGACCTTCGAGCCCTTCGGGCAAGGCTCCGGCCTGCTCGGGATTCCCGGCGACCCGACGCCGCCCTCGCGCTTCATCCGCGCGCTCGGCTACGTCGCCTCGGCGAAGCAGGCTCCCGACGGCCCCCAGACCGTTCGTCTCGTCGAGCACATCATGAACAATTTCGACATCCCGGTCGGCTTCATCAACTCGGCGGCGAAGGGCGGGGAGCTCGAATATACCCAGTGGACTTCGGTCGCGGATCTCAGGGCCAAGAAGTACTATATCAAAAGCTATCAGGATCAGGTCCTGCGCATGGTCGATCTGACCAGCTTCGACCTCGACGCCAAGGCGCTTCAGGTCGCGCCGTTCAAGCCGAACCCGGTGCCTCCGGCTCTTCAGTTCGCGAAGCCGTAATGCCGAAGCTGCCCGCTCTCCCCTTCGGGAGCGGGCATTTTCTTCTCCGGGCCACCCAAGGGCCGAGAGGACAAGCCCGCATTCACGCGGGCTTCTTTTTTTGCGTCAGGGAGAGGTCGTCAGCGGCAGCGAGACCGTGAGCAGGCCGACGGTTCCGCGCGCGCGGTTCTCGACGGCGAACTCGCGCAGAACCTTGATGCGGGTAGAGATCGGCGTCTTTCCAATGGTGAAATTATAGGCCAGCGTGCCGCCTAGCGCGGTCACGCGGCCCTTATAGGCACCGAGCTGCGCGCCCGCTCCGCTGTCACCGGTGACCTGCTGATAGTGATAGCCGATCACTCCGGCGGAAAGCGCGCTGGTCAACGCTTTCGAGGCGGCCCATTCCAAGTGAAACTCGGTGCCCGTCCGGTAGTCCGTGGCCGGATTGGTGCCGTTGAACGTCACCCCGGCGATGCCCGAAAGATCGATGCCGGTTTCCGGATCGAACCAGGTGAGGGCGCCGGACAGATCCGTGGCCCAGCGGTGAAAGGCAAGATTGGCGAGCTCCCCGTTGCGGTACTCGCCCGCAGGCGCGTTCACCATGACGGTCGCATTCCAATGGAACTTGCCGGCATGCCAGCCGAGAATCGTCGAGAATACGGGATCGCCGACCATCGTGGCCTTGTCGCGTAAATTGGACCCGACAAGGCGGTTCGTTTGCGGCGAATCGTATTCGACACCGGCCGCGACCCGGACGCGGCCGACGGGCAGCGTCGCTCCGAAGGCGAGATTGCCCCCGGCGAGTTCCCAGGGCGTCACCCACGTTCCGCTCAGGAAATCGGCCCGTGCCTGGCTCCGCACGCCGGCAACGAAGCGACCGCCGGAAGGCAGGGACTTCCGGGCATCGAGCTTGGCGTCGTAGCTGTAGGTGTCGCTCTCGAAATAGACCCCGGGAGGCGGCAGATAGCCAGCCATCGCGCCGCGGCCGCCGAGCAGATAGAAGCCCGTGCCGTTCTCGGCCGCCCGGACATCCTCCGGCAGCCCGACGCAGCCGGCGGCCAGACCAAGGGCCATCAGGGCGACAAGCCGAAAGGGCCTGTGCGATTGCCCGCAGGCTTCGTTACGCATCATGTTGTCTGTTGCCCCCGGCGCGGCCGTCGCCAGCCGGGCGAATCAGCCATGCGACCCTAGGATGCCTGCGGGCGGCGGTGAATCCCGGCTACATCATGTCGTTCATGTGTGACATTCGCGCCATACGTGCTTGCAGCATGCCGGCATCGAGGCCAGCGACCGCATCGATCAGTTCGACGGCGAAGCTGCCGGGGCCATGGCAACGCTCGGCTGCGATTTCGCCCGCGATGCCGTAGGCCGTCAGCGCCGCAGCCGCTGCAATCACGGGATCGGGCTCGACCGCGAGGCAGGCAGCCACCAGCGCGCTCGAAGCGCAGCCCAGTCCGGTCACCCGGCTCATCAGCGGATGCCCGAAGGCCACGGAGAGCTTGCCGGAAGGACCGTCGATCGCGTCGACAGCCCCTGTCGTCGCGCGCGTGACGCCGGGGGAGCGCTCCAACAGCCAGGCCAAGGCCGCCATCTCGGCGGCGTTGCCACGCACGACGACGCCCGGCAGCCGCAAAACGTCCTCGGCCAGCCCCAGCCGCAGGGGCGACAGCTCGACGAAGACCGGGTCGAGCACCAGCGGAATGCCGCGTTCGCGCGCCACAGCGACGAGCTTCGGGATCGCGCGCTCGCCCTCAGGGCTGATCGTGCCGAGATTGATCAGGATCGCGCTTGCCCCGGCCGCGACCGCCGCAACCTCCTCGGGATGACCAGCCATCGAGGGCACGGCCCCGAAGGCGAGCAGCATGTTGGCGGTGACGTTCTGCGCCACGGTATTGGTCAGGCAATGGATGCGCGGGCGGCGCTCGGACACCCGCGCGAGGATCGACGCGACCTTGGCCGCGTCGAGGCTGTCGTTCATGCCGCTCATTCGGCCGCAGGTAGATAGATGCTGCCACCCTTGTCGAGGAATTCCTTCGACTTGGCCGCCATGCCTTCAGCAGCCATGGCCTCGAGACTCGCCCTCTCATTGTCGCTCATCGCGAGAACCTCGGCGCGCAGGTCCTGCGTGATCTTCATCGAGCAGAATTTCGGCCCGCACATCGAGCAGAAATGCGCGACCTTGTGGGCATCCTTCGGCAGCGTCTCGTCGTGGAACTCGCGCGCCGTGTCGGGGTCGAGCGCCAGGTTGAACTGGTCCTCCCAGCGGAAGTCGAAGCGGGCGCGGGAGACCGCGTCGTCCCTGATCTTCGCCGCCGGGTGGCCCTTGGCGAGATCGGCGGCATGGGCGGCGATGCGGTAGGTGATGACGCCGGTCTTGACGTCGTCCCGGTTCGGGAGACCCAGATGCTCCTTCGGCGTGACGTAGCAGAGCATGGCGCAGCCATACCAGCCGATCATCGCCGCGCCGATGCCAGAGGTGATGTGGTCATAACCCGGCGCGATGTCGGTGGTCAGCGGTCCGAGCGTGTAGAAGGGCGCCTCGCCGCATTCGCGCAGCTGCTTGTCCATGTTCTCCTTGATCTTGTGCATCGGCACATGGCCGGGGCCCTCGATCATGACCTGGCAGCCCTTCGTCCAGGCGACCTGGGTCAGCTCGCCCAGCGTCTCCAGCTCAGCGAACTGGGCGCGGTCATTGGCGTCGGCGATCGAGCCCGGACGCAGGCCGTCACCGAGCGAGAACGAGACGTCGTATTTGCGCATGATGTCGCAGATCTCGTCGAAGCGCTCGTAGAGGAAGCTTTCCTTGTGATGCGCCAGGCACCAGCGCGCCATGATCGAGCCGCCGCGCGAGACGATGCCGGTCACACGGCTGGCCGTCAGCGGGACATAGGGAAGGCGAACGCCGGCATGGATGGTGAAGTAGTCGACGCCCTGCTCCGCCTGCTCGATGAGGGTGTCCTTGAACACCTCCCAGTCGAGCTTGATCGGATCGCCGCCGACCTTCTCCAGCGCCTGATAGATCGGCACCGTGCCGATCGGCACCGGCGAATTTCTGAGTATCCAGGAGCGGATGTTGTGGATGTTGCGGCCGGTGGAGAGGTCCATCACCGTGTCGGCACCCCAGCGGATCGCCCAGACCAGCTTCTCGACCTCCTCGGCGGCACCCGAAGTCACGGCCGAATTGCCGATATTGGCGTTGATCTTGACCAGGAAGTTGCGGCCGATCGCCATCGGCTCCAGCTCGGGGTGGTTGATATTGGCCGGGATGATGGCCCGGCCGCGCGCGATCTCCTCGCGGACGAATTCGGGCGTGACGAATTCCGGAACGACAGCGCCGAAGCTCTCGCCGTCGGCATGGCGCTCCCTGGCGCCTTCCATCATGGCGGCGCGGCCGAGATTCTCGCGATGGGCGACATAGATCATCTCGGGCGTGATGATGCCGGCCTTGGCGAACTCGTATTGCGTCGCCATCTGGCCGGGCTTCGCCTCGAGGATCGGGCGCTCGGCCGGGCAGGCCGGCACGAGCTGCGCTTCGCTGATATGGCCGTTATCGGCGGCGGTGACGGCGCGGCCGGGCACGGTCTGGAAGCCGCGGGCATCGAGCCAAGCGCGGCGCGGCTGCGTCAGGCCGGCATTCAGGTCGATCCTGGCGTCGGTCTCGGTATAGGGGCCGGAGGGATCGTAGATGCGCACCAGCGGCTCGGCATCGGTCGTCAGCACGACCTCGCGGAACGGCACGCGCATCTCGGGATGCTCGGGCGCGGCGACATAGATTTTGCGCGAGCCGATGATCGGGCCGGTCGTCACGCTTTGCGGCGCGGTCTTGACGCTGTTCTTCTGGGGTTTTGCGTGGGCATTCATGAGGATCTCCTCCTTGCGACAGGTCAGGAGATCCGGGCTTGAAAGCGGTACAGTCGCTGTCTGCGGACAAGGCTCGGCCCTGTGCACGCGTTCCAGTCCCTCCGCCGGTATGACCCGGATCAGGTTCGACGGGTTCGGCTTCGGAAGCCATCTCAGCCCTTGCGGGCACCCCTCGGAACAGAGGCGAGGTTAGGCGCAGAGAAGTCGCTTGGCAACGGCCTCAGCGACAAACGATCGAAGCTGGGGAAAGGAGATCAGGCGGTGCGGTCGACGAGGCCGCCCTGACCGGCCGGGAGCGTCGCCTTGGCTGCATCAGCGCTTTGCTGGAGCATGGTGACGAGGCTTTGCTCGGCCTGCGCGTTCTGCCTGAGCATCTCGACCGATAGCGCCTGCTGCGTCGAGGCGGCCTGCATCGTGACGATGCTGCGGGAAACGGAAGCTGCGTCGCTCATGCCGGCGACGCTAATGCGCCCGCCTTGCGAAATCCTGAACGACCTTCAGGGCCTGATGATCGACGGCACCGAGCGCGGCATCGGCGGGTCGCGACTCGGCTGCGGCGGACCAGCCTGTGCCCTGTCATAGCGCTGCTCACGCCTGTCGGCGCGAGGCCGCATACCGCGTTCCCCTGCCGGCGGCCGCACGGCCTCATCTGCACGCGGCGCCGCCGGCACGCCTGGAGCAGGCTGTTTCTCGGCGGGGGGAGCATTCTGAGCCCATGTCGGAAACGGCGCGAATGAACAGGCAAGCACCAGACCTGCCATCGCCAGAGCGGACATCTTCATGGCTGCATCTCCCATCAGCGACTCCTCCGGAAGAGAAACCGCTGTGGGCGTGCGGGGTTCCCCGCACGCCCACAGCGAACGGGGCTGCCCTTGGAGCAGCCCCGCCCGAGGATCAGCGGTTCTGGCCGGTCAGCAGCGGCGTGATTCGCCGCAGCGTCACGCGCCGGTTTTCGCGGGATGCCCCTTGCGTCTGCACCTTCAGATACTGCTCGCCATAGCCCTGGGTGGTCAGGTTTTCCGGCGGGATCTGGAAGTCGCGCGTCAGGATCTCCCCGACCGACTGGGCCCTGCGATCCGAGAGCGAGAGATTGTCGACATCGGCACCAACCGCGTCGGTGTGGCCCTCGACGAGGAAGACCTCGTTCGGCGAGCCCTGCAGCACGCGCCGGATCGAATCCGCGATCACTGCGAGGCGCTGCGCCTGGTCGGGCGTGACCTGCCAGGAGCCGGTCTCGAAGGTGATCGTGTCGATATCGACACTGCGCATGCGGGCGCGCAGATCCGGCGAATAGCGGACCTCGTCCAGCGTGTAACGGCGCGGGATCGCGGCGATCGGCGGCGCCATGATCGTCTCGTAGATCAACGCCTCGTCGGCCTGGTCGGCATCGACGATATAGCGCTCGCGCGGGATCGGCAGCGGCGGCGGCGGCAACACGACGATATCGTCGGCGAAGCGCCCCGGGCGATCGCGCAGGGTGTTGTCGATGATCACCACCTCGCGGTTGTCGCGATCGATGCGGGTGCGGCGGATCAGCCGGCCCTCCTCGTCGGTGATGGTGACGATGCGCGTGCCGTCGGGCCGCTCGAACACCGTCCGCATCTCGCCGTCGCGGCGCTCGGAACGGCCTTGCCAGCCGAGATCGCGGAAACGCTGGTCCTCATCGCGGCGGATGATGGCCCGGCCGTCATCGTCGCGGATGATGGTGCGGCCGGGCTCGCGGATGACGGTAACGTCACCCTCGCGACGCTCTTCGCGCCGCGCCCTGATGTCGTCGAAGCGCTGCGCTCCCTGAACGGCCATGATGCCGCCGATCGCGCCCACGCCGAGGCCGATTGCACCGGCCACGCCCGGCGAGATGCCGCCACGACGGCCTTCGCGCTGCGGCGGCTGGCTGGGGAAGACCCCGCCGGCCGGCGGCTGCGCGGGAGCCGTGCCGGGCTGCGTCGGTGCGACACCGGGCTGCGCCGGAGCCGGCACCCCAGGAGCGGCTGCCGGAGGCACGCCCGGAGCGGGGCGTGCGGGCTGAGCGGGCGCCAGCCCCGCGGGCGGCGTGCCCGGGGGCGGCGTCGGAGACGCGGCGCCGGGTTGGGTCGGAGCCGGAGCGATCGGAGCCGTGGCCGGAGGTATTGCCGGGCGCAGCGGCTGTGCCGGAACTGCGCCGGCCGGTGGGGTCGGAGCTGTAACGCCCGGCTGCGCGGGAGCGGCGCCCGGCTGCGGCGCTGCGCCCAGCGGGCGCTGGGACGGAGCCGCAGACGGCGGAACAGCCGGCCCCCCGCGCGGAACCGCGGAGGGCGGCGCGCCGGCGCCGGGCTGAGCGGGTGTGCCGGGAGCAGCGGAAGGCGGAGCTCCGGGCGGACGCGGCTGCCCCGCGGGAGCCGAGGGAACCGCACCTGGCTGCGGAGCAGCCGCCGGAGGACGCGCTTGAGGCGGAGCAGCCGAAGGCGGAATGGCCGGGCCGCCGCGCGGCACCGCCGAAGGCCGCGCACCGGGCTGGGCCGGAGCGGGTGGCGGAGCTGCTTGCGGGCGCAGGCCGGGTTGCACGCCGGGCGCGGCAGCCGGCGGTGCAGGCGGCTGAGGCGCTGCGCGCGGCGGTGTCGGCAAAGTGGGTTCAGCGGGCGGACGTGGCGGCGTCGGCCGGGCCGCGGGCGGCTGCTGAGGTACAGGCGCCATGTTCGGGGCGGGGCGCGGAGCGGGAGGCGCCTCACGCTGCGGCATTGGCGGGCGCTCGGGCTGCGGACGCGCAGCAGGCGGCTCGGCACGCGGTTGCGGCGCGGGCATCGTGGGAGGCTGCGGCCGGGGAACAGCCGGGCCGGGCTGCATCTGCGGCGGGCGCGGAGCCTGGGGGGCGCCCGGCGCGGCGGGGCGCTCGGGACCGCGCTGGCCCGGCTGCCCACCCGGCGGACGGTGCTGCTCCTGTGGCCGCTGGCGTGGTCCCCGTCCCGGCTCCTCGTCGCCGGCTGCAGGGGCCTGGGCCAGCCGGTATCCGGCTTCGGCAAAGGCTTGCCCGGTCTGCGAAATGACGAGGGCCGGCAGGACGGTCCCGACCAACAACCAGCGTTTCGTGCGCATTGCAATTCCCGTTGTTCGTTTCAACGCGCGGGTATCAGGCCGGTCAGGGCCTGAACCCGCGATGAAGCGAAAACGGCAGGAATCGGGCAGCGGTTCCGATCGGACGGGTCAGAGCCCGGCTTCGGCCTTCACATAGGCTGCGATCTCGGCATGGGTCGCGAACCAGCAGTCGCCCTTGGCCTTGGCAAGCCGGACCAGCTCTTCGAGGATCCAGAAGCGCGAGCGGTAGGTGATGACATGGGGATGCATGGTCAGCAGGAAGAGGCCGCCTTCGGCATAAGCTCCCTCGAACTCGCGGCGGAAGATGTCGAAGACCGCCTCCGGCGGTGTGTAGGGCCGCAGTGCCTGGAAGCGGTTCATGCTGAGATAGGCCGCGTCGTCGCGAATCCATTCGACCGGCAGCTCGACCATGCCGGTCGCCTCGCCCTTCTCGACGATCTCGTAAGGATCGTCATCGGCGAAGAGCGAGGAATCGTAGAGCAGCCCGAGTTCGCGCTCGACGGCGAGCGTCACCTCGGAGAAATCCCAGGACGGGGTGCGCATGCCGACCGGGCGGATGCCGGTGATCTTCTCCAGCGTATCGGCCGAGCGCAGATGCAGTTCACGCTCATCGGCCGGCGGGACGGCCGTGTTGACCTCATGGATCCAGCCGTGAAGGCCGACCTCGTGCCCCTCGCCGACGATCCGGCGCTGCTCGTCGGGATAGAGCAGTGCTGTCACAGCCGGTACGAAGAAGCTCGCCTTGATGTCTTCCTTCTCGAGGAGATTCAGGATGCGCGGGATGCCCACGCGATTGCCGTACTGGCCCCAGGACAAGCGCCCGACCGATTTGCCGCCGTCTCTCAGCTCATTGGTCTCGTGGTCGACGTCGAAGGAGAGCGCGATCGCGCAGCGGGCACCGTTCTTCCACTTCGCCGGCTTCAGGTTGCGGCCGGCGCGCACCTGCTCGACCTTGCCGCGCCAGATCTCTTCCGGCCATTGCCAGGGCAAGAGTTCCACGAGTTCGGCGTCGCTCATCGGCTGTCTCCTCAGATCGTCGCAGCGCCCGGCAACACCGGCACGGCGGCGAGCAGTCGCTTGGTGTAGTCGTGCTGCGGATGGTCGTAGACCTCGCCGGCCGGGCCGCTCTCGACGATACGGCCGCGATACATGATCGCGACGCGGTCGCAGAGATGGCGGACGACCGAGAGGTCGTGCGAGATGAAGATCAGCGTCAGGTCGAGTTCCTGCCGCAGGCGGATCAGCAGATTGATGATCTGCGCCTGGATGGAGACGTCGAGCGAAGCGACCGGCTCGTCGCAGACCACGACATCGGGCTGCATCGCGAGCGCCCGCGCTATGGCGACGCGCTGGCGCTGGCCGCCCGAGAATTGATGCGGATAGCGGGCAGCAAAAGCGGGATCGAGCCCGACCGCCGCCAGCCATTGCCGAACATAGTCCTTCGCCTCGCCGCTCTTGATGAGCGCATGCGCGAGGGGCCCTTCGGCGATGCTGTCGCCCACCGTCATGCGCGGATTGAGCGACGCGAAGGGATCCTGGAAGATCGTCTGGACGCGGGTCGTGAGCTTGCGGGGCCGTTCGCCGGTGCTCATCACCGGCGCGCCGTCGATGCGGACGAGGCCATGGTCCGGCGCGTAGATGCCGGCCGCCACGCGTCCCAGCGTCGATTTGCCCGAGCCGGATTCGCCGACAAGGCCGAGCGCCTCGCCACGCTTCAGCACCAGAGTGACGTCGTCGACCGCCTGTACGGCGGCCGGCGCCTTCGACAGACCGGCCTTCTGGGCGAGTTTGCGGAACAGACCGGGCGTCCCTGCGAAGCGCTTGGCGACGTGTTCGATGCGGACGTAATGCGCCGCATCGGCCGCTACCGGTTCGGCCTGCCTGACCACGCGCGGCGGCGGAGCAACGTCCGAGCCTACGCCGCCGGCGAGCAGTGTGCCGGGTTCGGCGCGCGAAGGCAGCGCGTCGAGCAGGGACTGCGTGTACGGGTGCTTCGGATGGGTCAGCACCGAGAGCGTCGGCCCGGCCTCGACGATCTTGCCATGGCGCATGACGCAGACATGGTGGGCGAGTTCGGCGACGACGGCGAGGTCGTGGCTGATCCAGATCAGCGCCGTGCCGAGTTCGGCGACCAGTTCCTTCATCTCGGCGAGGATCTCGGCCTGCACGGACACGTCCAGCGCGGTGGTCGGCTCGTCGCAGATGATCAGCTTGGGACGATGCAGCAGAGCGATTGCGATGGCGACGCGCTGGCGCATGCCGCCGGAGAACTGGTGCGGGTAGAAATCGACCTTGCCCTCGGGGTCGGGAATGCGGACCTGCGCCAATGCCGCGACGGCGCGCCGGCGCGCCTCGGCGCCCGAGACCGTCTCATGCGCTTCCAGAGCCAAGCGGATTTGCGTCCCGATGGTCAGCATCGGGTTCAGCGTCATCATCGGGTCCTGGAAGACCATGGAGATCTGCTTGCCGCGGATCTTGCGCAAGTCGGAGGCAGGCAAACCGACGAGTTCGCGGCCCTCGAGCTTCACCGACGAGCCCGGCTCGACGCGGCCGGGCGGGTCGATCAGCCCGATGATCGAGAAGCCGGTGATGCTCTTGCCCGAGCCGGACTCGCCGACGAGGCCCATCACCTCCCCGCGCTTCAGCGCGAAGGAGACGCCGTCGACCGCCTTCACCACGCCGGCACGCGTGTGGAAATGAGTGGCGAGATTCGTGACTTCGAGGAGAGGGGTCTCGGTCATCGGCGTTGAACTCCGCCGTCATGCTCGCCCTCGTGGCGAGCATCCACGTCTTGAACACAGTCCTCAAAGAACAAAGACGTGGATGGTCGGGACAAGCCCGACCATGACGGGTATGGCGTGCCCCGAGCCCTCATCGCTTGAGCCTCGGATTGACCTGATCGCGGACGCGGTCCCCGACAAGATTGATGGCGACGATCAGGATGATCAGGGCGAGGCCGGGATAGATCGAGATCCAGTAGCGGCCCGAGAGCATGTACTGGAAGCCGTTCGCGATCAGCATGCCCAGCGAAGGCTCGGTGACGGGCAGGCCGACACCGAGGAAGGACAGCGTCGCCTCCAGCGCGATGGCGTTCGCCACCTGCACGGTCGCAACGACGATCAGGGGCGGCAGGCAGTTCGGGAAGATGTGGCGCAGCACCACGCGCCAGCCGGGCAGCGGCGTCGACAGCACGGCCTCGACATAGTCCTTGCCGCGCTCGGCCGAGGCCGCGCCATGGGCGGTACGGGCGAAATAGGCGTATTGCGCGGCGGCGAGCGCGGCGATGAGCTGGAGCTTGCCCTGCCCCAGCAAGGCGGAAAGCACGAGCGCGAGCAGAATCGCCGGGAAGGCGAGTTGCAGGTCGATGACGCGCATGATGAAGGCTTCCCAGCGCCCCCCGGCATAGGCGGCACCGATGCCGAGCGAGACGCCGAGCGCGAAGGCCAGCGCGCCCGCCACCAGCCCCATCTGCAGGGAGATCCGCAGGCCGTAGAGGATGGCCGAGAACAGGTCGCGCCCCTGCGCATCCGTGCCGAGCCAATGCGTATAGCCGCCCTCGCTGACATATCCCGGCGGGCGGCGCGCATCGGAGAGCGAGAGATTGGCGAGGTCGTAGGGGTCCTGCGGCGCGACGAGCGGCGCCAGCAGCGCGATGCCGATCATCAGCACGACCACGGCGAGCGCCACGACCGCGGTCTTGCTTTCGCGGAACTCGGCCCAGAAGCGAGCGGCGGGAGAAGCGTCCTTCATCGCGCGCCTCCCTTCCTGAGGCGCGGATCGAGCCCGACATAGGCGAGGTCGACGAGGAAGTTGATGGTGATGAAGACGAAGGCGACGAGCATGAGATAGGCGACCATCACCGGCCGGTCGAGCGACTGGATGGAGTCGATGATCAGCTTGCCGATGCCGGGCCAGGAGAAGATCGTCTCGGTGACGACGGCGAAGGCAAGCGTCGAGCCGAATTCCAGGCCGAAGACGGTGACCAGAGGGATCGAGATCAGCCGCAGCACGTGCCGGCGCAGCACGGTCCATTCCGAGAGGCCGGCAGCGCGGGCGAACTTTACCGTATCCGACAGCATGGCCTCGCGTGTTCCGGCCCGGGCCAGACGCGTCATCAGGGCAAGCTTGAAAAAGGCGAGGTTCAGCGCGGGCAACAGAAGATGCGTGAGCCCGTCCAGAGTCAGGAAGCTCCATTCGACACCGAAGACGGAAACGGTCTCGCCGCGCCCACCGGCCGGCAGCCATTGCAGTTCAACGGCGAAGGCCATGATCAGCACGAGGCCGATCCAGAAGGTCGGGACGGAGAAGCCGAGGATCGAGACCGTCATGATCAGCTTGGAGGCGATGCCATCCGGCCTGTAGCCGGCATAGATGCCGGCGGGGATGCCGATCAGAGCCGCGCCGCAGACGGCAGCCAGCGTTAGCTCAAGGGTCGCGGGCAGCCGCGACAGGATGAGCTGCATCACCGGCATGCCGAAGACGAAGGAGCGGCCGAAATCGCCGTGCAGAACGCGGCCGAGGAAGGTGAGGTACTGCTCCCAGAGCGGCCGGTCGAGCCCGTAATGCGCGATGGTCTGGAGCCGGAGTTCCTGGCTGACATCGGGGCCGATCAGCACGTCGATCGGGTTGCCGATCGCATAGACGCCGACGAAGACCAGCACCGACATGACGAGCATGACGACGAGCGCCTGCAGCAGACGGAGGGCGACATGCCCTAGCATGCGGCCGGCCTCCGAGATGGCGTCACGGCCAGTTCTCCACCATCGCAGCGCGGGTCTCCTCGACACCCACTTGCCAGACCTTCAGCATCTCGTTGTCCGGCCGCTGATAGAGGCCGTGGAAATTGCCATCTCCAATGATCTCGCGCCGCCTCGCGGGGCTCGCCGCCTGGTACTGCGCCGTATTGAACGGCGGCTTCGGCGTATCGGGCATCGTCACACCCGCAAGCCGCGTCCAGGGGAAGTTCTCCATCCAGGAGGCGTGAGAGGCGGCGGGGTCGATGGCCTTTACCGCAGCCTGGAATAACGGCGCCGCCCACCAATTGTGCAGCCTGATGCTCGCATCCGGATGGCGGCCCAGCCATTCGGTCGCGAAATTCAGCGCCGGGGAATTGCCGCCATGACCGTTGACCAGCACGATCCGGCGGAAGCCCGAGCGATAAAAGCCATCGAAGATGTCGCCCAGCAGCGCCGTGTAGGTGTCGAGCTTGAGCGAAATGCTGCCCGGAAAATCGAGGAAGCCCGGCGTCATGCCATAGGCCAGCACCGGGAAGACGGGGATGCCGAGCGGCGCGGCCGCCTCCTTCGCCACCCGCTCGGAGAGGATCACGTCGGTGGCAAGGCTTAGATAGGCGTGCTGCTCGACGCTGCCGAGCGGCAGGACGCAGCGGTCGTCCCGCTTCGCCTGGGCTTCGATCTGCATCCAGTTCATCTCTGCGACCAGCACGGCGCGTTCCTTGCTTTGCTTCCGCAGGCAGTAGACAGTTCGCCCAGCTACCCGCCAAAACCATCCTTGACTCTGGCATTCCGGAGCGTCAAGTTCCATTTGGAACTAAATTGGCAGGGGACCCTCGCATGCGGCGCTCGCCAACCTCTCTTTCGCCCGTCGATCCGGAGCGGGAGGCCGCGCTGGCGACGCTCGATCCGCTCACCGTCACGAAGCTCTGGGACAATCCCTGCTGGCTGTCATTTCGGCTGAACTTCCTCGCCTTCCGCTTCAACGATCCGGTCTATCGCTGGATCGAGACCCGCTACGGCCTGGTGCGGCCCGAATTCGTCGCGCTTTATGCCGTGGGGCTGCGGGAGGGTGTCGCCGCCAAGAACATCGTCGCCTCGTCAGGCCTGCCGAAGAACACGCTGTCGCGGGCCGTGCAGAAGCTGCTGCAGAGACGGCTGCTCAAGCGCGAGACCGATCCCGGTGACCTGCGCAGCTATGTTCTGCATCTGACGACGGCAGGCCGCAAGATCTACGACGAAACCATGCCGCTGATGCTGCGGCACCAAAACACCATGCTCTCCCGCCTCAACGAGGACGAGCAGCATCAGCTCTGCGTGCTGCTCGACAAGCTCGTCATCGCTTCGCCCGTCTGGCCCAACGAACTCGAAAACGAGGGGAACTTATCATCATGAAACCGGCCCGCACCTTCCGCATCGCGGCCTTTGCCAGCCTGCTCGCCGCTGCCGTCTCGACCGGCGCGCTGGCCCAGACCCTGACGATCGGCGTGCGCGCCGGGCCTGAATCGATCGACCCCCATTTCACTGCCACGGGCACGCATGCCGAGGCGCTGAAGCATGTTTTCGACACGCTGACCTGGTCCGGCGACAAACTGCAGATCGAGCCGCGGCTGGCGCTGAGCTGGAAGACGCTCGAGCCGACCGTCTGGGAGTTCAAGCTGCGCCCTGGCGTGAAATTCCATGACGGCTCGGACTTCACCGCCGAAGATGTGAAGTTCTCGATCGAACGCATCCCGGTCGTCGCCGGCCCCAACCCGACGACGATCTATGTCCGGCGCGTCAAGGAGGTGAAGATCATCGACCCGCTGACGGTGCATATCGTTACGGACGGGCCGGCCCCGAACCTGCCGAACGACTTCATTCGCCTGTTCATCGTCTCGCACAAGGCAGCTGCCGGCCTGAACAAGGACAACGCCAACGAGGCCTTCAACTCCGGCAAGGCAGCTGTTGGCACCGGCCCCTACAAGTTCGTTTCCTGGACGCCGAAAGACCAGATGGTGCTGGATCGCTTCGATGGCTATTGGGGCCCGAAGGAGCCCTGGGCCAAGGTCGTGCGCAAGGAATTGCCGAACGATGCCGCCCGCGTCGCGCAGCTTAAAGCCGGCCAGGTCGACATCATCGTACGCGCGCCGGCCTCCGACGTGCCGACGCTGAAGCGCGACGCCAAACTCAACGTCGCCACGGTCGAGAGCGTCTATCTGTTCAACATGGAGCTCGACATGCGGGACAAGACCCCGCAGGTCACCGCCAAGGACGGCTCGGCCCTGCCGAAGAACCCGCTGCAGGACGTCCGCGTGCGCGAGGCGATCGATCTCGCGATCGATCGGCCGGCGCTGGCGGAGATCGCGATGGAGGGCCTCGGCGCCCCGGCCAACCAGCTGGTGACGCCGACCATCGCCGGCTTCAACAAGAGCCTGCCGGCGCTCAAGCCCGACACCGCCAAGGCCAAGAAGCTGATGGAGGAGGCCGGCTATCCCAACGGCTTCAAGATCAGCTTCTCCTTCACCAATGACCGCCTGCCCGGCGATCGGCAGGTCGGCACCTCGATCGCGCAGATGCTGGCGCGCATCGGCATCGACGTGAACGCCAACGCCCAGCCGGGCGCCGTGTTCTTCCCCGCCCGCCTGCGCGGCGACTTCTCGATGTCGATGTCGGGCTGGGGCACGCTGACGGGCGAGGCCAACTACACCCTGTCCTCACTGGTGCATTCGAACGACCCGGCCAAGAAGCTCGGCGCCTTCAACGTCCAGAACTACGCGAATCCCCAGGTCGACAAGCTGATCGAAGATGCTGCGGTGGAGATGGACGAGGCCAAGCGCAACCAGATGCTGGCCGATGTCGCGGCGATCGTCGCCAAGGACCGGCCGCGCCTGCCGATCACCGCCGTGGGCTCGGCCTGGGCGATGCAGAAGGACAAGGTGACGATCAGCCCGCGAGTTGACGAGGACACGCTGGCCATGGACATCAAGCCCGCCAAGAAGTAACGCCGCGGCCCTCAGGCGTCATGATCGGCCCGCCGGCCATGACGCCGCTCGACCAGACCGCTTCAGTTACCTGACAGGAAATCGACATGACCCTCGCGCTTGCCATCCATGGCGGCTGCGGCACGTTGCCCAAGGCCGAGATGACCGAGGCCGAATGGGCGCAGGCCCGCGCCGACCTCGCCGCCGCGCTAAGGGCCGGCTGGACGATCCTGACCAAGGGTGGCAAGGCGGTGGATGCCGTCGAGGCCGCCGTGCGGGTGATGGAGGATTCGCCGCATTTCAACGCCGGCCATGGCGCGGCCTTCAACACCGATGGCGAGCACGAGCTCGATGCCTCGATCATGGATGGATCGACACTGGCGGCCGGCGCGATCTGCGCAGCCCAGCGCATCCGCAACCCGATTACCGCCGCTAAGGCGCTGATGCTGCGCGGCGACCCGCTGCTGCTCGCGGGCCCGGCCGCCGACGCTTTCGCCGAGAATGAGGGGGTCGACACTGTCGACAACGAGCATTTCTCGACTGAGCGTCGGCGCAAAAGCCTAGCCTCGATGAAGATCCGGGAGATCGTCGGCACCGCCGCCGAGGCGAGCGAGGCCGAGAAGCACGGCACGGTCGGCGCCGTCGCCTGCGACGTGCAGGGCCATCTCGCCGCCGCGACCTCGACCGGCGGCTACACCAACAAACCGGCCGGCCGCGTCGGCGACACCCCGATCATCGGCGCCGGCACCTATGCCCGCGACGGGCGCTGCGCCGTCTCCGGCACCGGCAAGGGCGAGTATTTCATCCGCTACTGCGTCGGCCATGAGATCGCATCGCTGATCGCCTATAAGGGCCTTTCGCTGGAGGCCGCGACGCAGGCCGTCATGGCGGAGCTCTCCGAGCACAAGATTGGGGCCGGGCTCGTAGCAGTCGGCGCGGATGGCACGGTCGTCGCTCCCTTCAACACCGACGGTATGTATCGCGGCTGGGTGACGGCCGACGGCCTGCTTCATGTCGCCACCCACGGCAGCGTCGAGATGGCCGGCCAGGCGTGAGACAGCACCGATGAGCGAGCCTATCCTGATCTGGGGTGCGGGAGCCATCGGCGGCACGCTCGGCGCCTATTGGGCGCGGGCGGGGGTGCCTGTGCTGCTCGTCGATATCGTGACCGAGCACGTCGAAGCCTGTCGCACGCGCGGCCTCGCCATCTCGGGACCGGTCGAGGAATTCACGCAGGTGGTGCCCGCCGCGACGCCGGCTGAGCTCGACGGCCGCTACAGCCGCATCGTGCTCGCCGTGAAGGCGGGCGCGACCGAAGCGGCGCTCGCGGCGCTCAAGCCACATCTGGCCGAGGACGGCTTCGTGCTCTCCGCCCAGAACGGGCTCAACGAACTCGCCATCGCCAGGGCCGTCGGCGAACGGCGCACCATGGGCTGCTTCGTCAATTTCGGAGCCGACTGGCTCGGGCCGGGCGAGATTCTCTACGGCAACCGTGGCGCGGTCGTGGTCGGTGAGCTGGACGGGTCGATCGGCGAGCGCGCCACCGAGATGCATCGCCTGCTCGGGCGGTTCGAGCCCGATGCGATCCTGACCGACAATGTCTTCGGCTATCTCTGGGGTAAGCTCGCCTATGGCGCGATGCTGTTCGCGACGGCGCTCACCGACGATTCGATGTCGGCGAATTTCGCCGATCCGGCCCGCTTGCCGGTCTGGCTCGCGCTCGGCCGCGAGGTCGGTGTGGTCGCGGCCAAGCGCGGCGTGATCTCGCTCGGCTTCGGGGAGTTCGACCCGATGGTCTTCGCTCCGGGCCGGCCGGAGGGTCCACAGATCGAGACGATTCGCTGGCTCGCCCACTACACCGCGCAGACAGCCAAGACCCATTCCGGCATCTGGCGTGACCTTGCCGTGCGCAAGCGCAGGACCGAGGTCGATCCGCAGATCGGCATCATCGCGACTGTTGGCCGCGAGGTCGGCGTGGCGACGCCCGCGCTGGAAACACTGGTCGCGCTGATCCACGACATCGAGGAAGGCCGCCGCCCGATGGTCTTCGAAACGCTGAAAGTGCTGATCGACCGATGCAAATCCGCTTCGACGGCCGCGTAGCCCTCGTCACCGGCGCGGCCCAGGGCATCGGGCGTGCTATCGCTGCCGTGCTCGCCCAAGCCGGAGCCTGCGTCCACATCGCCGACATCGACACAGGCGGCGTGCTGGTGGCTGCGCGGGAGATCGGCGCGACCGGGCATGGGGTCGATCTCGGCTCGCCCGAGGCCGCGCAGGCGCTGGTCCGCGACATCGTGGCGACGGAAGGCCGGCTCGAACTTCTTGTCCATGCCGCCGGCGGCGTGCGCGGACAGGTCGGCCGCGCGATCGAGGAGATTTCGGAGGAAGACTGGCGGGTGATCTTCGCCGCCAATGTCGATGCCGCCTTCTTCCTCGCGCAGGCGGCGGCGCCGGCGATGAAGCAGGGAGGCTACGGCCGGATCGTCACCATCTCATCGGGCGCTGGCCTGCGGCCGAGCCTCACCGGCATCCAGGCCTATGCCAGCGCCAAGCACGCGCTGGTGGGGCTGACGAAGCAACTCGCCTGGGAATTCGGCCCGCACGGCATCACGGTGAACTCCGTGGCGCCGGGCTTCGTGCGCTCGAACCCCGCGACCGAGCGGCAATGGCAGGGCTATGGGCCGGAAGGGCAAAAGCGCCTCGTCGAGAGCATCCACACAAGGCGCCTCGGCACGCCGCAGGACATCGCCAACGCCACGCTGTTCTTCCTGAGCGAACAGGCCGGCTGGATCACCGGCCAAATCCTCTCTGTGGATGGCGGGCGGTCCTAGGCCTGCAGCCGTCATTCCCGGGCGACCGAGGGTCGACCCGAGAATCTCGTTCCGAAAAAGTGCATCGGGCAGGAGATGCTCGGCCCCAGCCCGAGCATGACGAGCGCTTGTGGCCTCAGCCGCAGTTCGCTTTGTCGGCGGGCTGCTCGGCGCCGACCATCCAGCTGGTGCCGAAGCGATCGACCAGCATGCCGAAGCGCGGCGACCAGAAGGTCTCGGCCATCGGCATGGTGATCTTGGCGCCGCCTTCGGAGAGACCCGCGAAGATGCGCTCGGCCTCCTCGGGGGTCTTCACGCCGACGCTGACGAAGACCGAACGCATCGGCCCGTCCGAGCGATCCGGCGGCGCATCGGACGCCATCAGCATCTGCCCGTCGACCTCGAGGCAAGCATGCATGATCTTGTCGTGCCACTCGGGTACGATATGCGCCTCGGCCGGCGTGCCCTTGTGGTCCATCATGGCCAGCATCTTGCCGCCCAGTACCTTCTCGTAATGGGTGAAGGCCTCGCGGCAATTGCCCTCGAACATCAGATAGGTCGAGAGTTTCATCGTCTTTCCTCCTCGCTATGTTGAAACGTTCAGGCGATGCGGCGGTAGTGAGCCGCCATGAACTCGGTCCACTGGCCGTCGGCGCCGAGAGCGCGCGAGGTCAGCGTACGGTGATCGGGCGACAGGAAGGTGATGATATCCTGATACTTCGCCGTGGAGCCGTCGCCCGCCATGCTCGGCCCTTCGGTATCGAGGACCAGTGACTTGTCGTCGGACGAGAGCGCACCGTCATAGCGCCAGACCATCGTCATCATAGAGGCGACGAAGCTGCCGACGAAGCGGCCCTTGGCCGGGTCGAAGCCAAGCGTCATCAGGCTGGTGACCGGCGTGCCGTCCGGACAGGTGCCTTCGCCTTCGCCGAGCGTCCAGAGCCCGCCGAGGGAGCGGACGGTCTCCGCTCCCGTCGATGTCGTGGGCGGCTGGCCCGGCCCCATCGAGCATGTCATCTCCGCGGTCCACGCGCCGACGAGCTGATGAAGCCACTCATGTTCCTTCTGCGGTTCACCCATCATGCGCATGATCCTCTCTGATTGCCGTCGGCCAGCTGATCGCGGTTGCCGAGGGCGGCTCAGGCGGGGCGCTCGGCCGCCGTCTTCATCGCCGTCAGGCCGGATTCGAAATCGCCGCCGACCATGCGATCCATGTCCATGAAGACATGCATGATCTTGCCGACGAACGGGGTCGGACCGGTCATGGTCCAGGTCACGAGCGTCGCCGGACCTTGCGGCGTCAGCGTGAAGGCCACGTCGTTATGGGCCTCGAACGGCTTGACGAAATCGAGCTTGAGCGCGACCCGGCTCGGCGTATTGGCTTCCATGATGCGCATGCTGCCTTCGCCGACGTTCTTATCGCCTGCCCAGGCATAGGTCGCGCCGACGCCGGTCTCGGGGCCGCCATAGCTGCGCTTCATCGCCGGGTCCTTCTTCTCCCAGGGCGACCAGGCGCCCCAGGCCTTGAAATCGGCGATCAACGGGTAGACCCGCTCGGGTGGCGCATTGATCGTGGCGGTGCGGGTCACCTGAAAGGTGTCGGGCTTGCGGGCGGCGAGGATCAGCACGACGGCGATCCCGACCACGACGATGCCGAGCAGGCTGAGAAGAACGGTCTTGAGCATGGTAGTCACCTGCAAAAAGGCTGAGGGGAATGGTCGAGCGTCACACGCTCGTTTCATCGGGTGGTTTCGCCCTGATCTCACGCAGAACCTCGTCCAACCGGCCCAGGCTTTGGTCCCAGAAACGGCTGTAGTGTTCCAGCCATTCCGAGACGTCCTGCAAGGGGCCGGGGTCGAGCCGGCAGGGTCGCCACTGGGCTTCCCGCCCCCGCGTGATCAGCCCCGCGCGCTCCAGCACCTTCAGGTGCTTCGAGACCGCGGGGAGGCTCATCGCGAAGGGCTCGGCCAGTTCCTTCACCGAACTCTCGCCTTGCGACAGCCTGGCCAGAATGGCGCGGCGCGTCGGATCGGCGAGGGCGGCAAAAGTCAGGCTGAGCGGGTCCGTCGACATCGTATGAAACCGATCAGTTAATTAACCGATTGGTTTTGTAATGCTGCCCTTCCCACCTGTCAACCGCCTTCGTAAGCAGATTGTCGTGAGCCACCGCCGGTTGTTGTCAGGAGCAAGGACACGCAAACAGGGCTCTTCGCCCTGGCGCATTTTCTTCACGCGCACCGGTGTCCACTTCGCTCGAAAATGCTCTAGAACCGACATACGAGGAGGACGGACCCGCTCATGAGCTTCGAGACCGCAGCGACACCCGAAGCCGCCATCGACCGGCTCGAGCAGCTCTATGACGAAGCCCGCTCGGCGTTGCGCGGCGACCTGCAGCACTTCTTCGATACCGGAAAGGCCCCGACCACGGAGGATCGGGAGCGCTACCGCTACCCCATGCTGCGCGTGACCTACGAACCGTCGAAGCTCCCGGAGGCCACGCGGCGCGGCTATGCCAAGTTCGCTGCACCCGGCATCTATTCGACGACGGTGACGCAGCCCGCCGAATTCCGGGCCTATCTGCTGGATCAGCTCAAGCCGCTCGTCGCCGAATACGGCGCGACGATCGAGACCGGCATCAGCACGCAGGAAATCCCCTACCCCTATGCGCTGGAAGGCGGCGACGAGCTCGGACGCGGGAAGACCACGCCCGCCGAACTCGCACGGCATTTCCCGACTCCGCTGCTGGCGCTGGTCGGCGACGAGATCGCCGACGGGACCTACGAGCTGATCGAAGGCGAGCCGCGTCCGCTCTCCCTGTTCGACGCGGTGAGGGTCGATTATTCACTGCGGCGCCTCGTGCACTACACCGGCACGGACTGGCGGGCGGTGCAGCCCTGGGTTCTGCTGACGAACTATCACCGCTATGTCGACCAGTTCGTGCGGCTTGGGCTGGCCGAGATCGAAGCCGGAACGGCCGAGGCGCTGGTCGCGCCGGGCGGCATCCGCATCGGGCGCGACGGCCTCGACGTCTCGGCGGCGGAGCGGGTGATGTCGGCGCCCTGGCACCGCTTCCAGATGCCGGCCTACCACCTGATCCGGAAGACCGGCGAGGGTGTGACGCTGGTCAATATCGGCGTCGGCCCGTCCAATGCGAAGAACATCACCGACCATCTGGCGGTGCTCAGGCCGAATTGCTGGCTGATGGTCGGCCATTGCGGGGGCCTGCGCCAGACCCAGATCATCGGCGACTACGTCCTCGCCCACGCCTATCTCAGGCAGGACCACATCCTGGACGAGCTGGTGCCTCCTGAAGTTCCGATCCCGGCGCTGGCGGAGGTCCAGGTCGCGTTGCAGCAGGCCGCCGCCGAGATTACCGGCGAGAAGGGCGACCGGCTGAAGCAGCGGCTGCGCACCGGGACCGTGGTGACCCAGGACGATCGCAACTGGGAACTGCAATGGACCAAGGAACGGCGGCGCATCAACCTGTCACGCGCCATCGCGGTCGACATGGAATCCGGCACCATCGCCGCGCAAGGCTATCGGCTCCGCGTGCCCTACGGCACATTGCTCTGTGTCTCCGACAAGCCGCTCCATGGCGAGATCAAGCTGCCGGGCGCCGCCAACGCCTTCTATGAGCGCGCCGTCGGCGAGCATCTGCGGATCGGGCTCGCTGCGCTGGAGAAGCTGAAGGAGGCGGGCTCCGCCATCCATTCGCGCAAGCTCCGGAGCTTCGACGAGCCGCCGTTCCGGTAAGCGAGTGAGAAGTGGCGTCATGCTCGGGCTTGACCCGAGCATCTCGTGACGGAAAAGCGCCCTCTCCTCCGAGAGATTCTCGGGTCGAAGCAAGGCTTCGCCCGAGAATGACGATTCAGCGCCTGCCTCAGCCGAACACGCCATAGGCGACCAGCGCCGCGATCACCCAGAGCGCGGCGGTGCCCCAGCGATTGCGCTGCGCCTCGGCACGCCCGATCGCCTCGACGCTGCGCTCGTCGAGCGCAAAGCCGTTGCGCGAGGCGTCCTCCAACTGGCCGAGCACGCGCTCTGCACGAACGATCGTGTCCGGGAGCGCGGCCAGCGAACCGAGCAGCGAGCGGGCGCCGCGCCCGGCCTCCTCCAGCTTGCCGATCGGCCCGAGATGATGGGTGATCCAGCTGCGGACGACCGGATCGGCCGTGCCCCACATGTCGAGATGCGGATCGAGCGAGCGGGCGACACCCTCGACGACCACCATGGTCTTCTGCAGCATGACGAGCTCGGTGCGGGTCGCCATGTCGAACATGCCGGTGATCTCGAAGAGCAGGGTCAGCACCTTGGCCATCGAAATCTGGTCGGCGCGCTTGTCGTGGATCGGCTCGCCAACGGCGCGGATCGCCTGAGCGAAATCCTCGACATCGTGATGGGCCGGGACATAGCCCGCCTCGAAATGCACCTCCGCCACGCGGCGATAATCGCGGGTGATGAAACCGAGCAGGATCTCGGCAAGGAAGCGCCGCTCCTTCAGGCCCAGCCGGCCCATGATACCGCCATCGACCGCGACGAGCCGCCCTTCCGCATCGACGAAGAGATTTCCGGGATGCATGTCGGCGTGGAAGAAGCCGTCGCGGATCGCATGCTTCAGGAAGGACTGGATGATCGTGCGCGCGAGTTCCGGCAGATCGTGGCCGGCAGCGCGCAGGGCCTCGATGTCGGAGAGCCTGATCGCCTCGATCCATTCGTCGACCAGCATCTCGCGGGCGGTGAGCTGCCAGTCCGGCTCCGGCACGCGAAAATCGGCGTCTTCCTTGGTATTCTCCGCGAATTCGGAGAGGGCGGCCGCTTCCAGCCGCAAATCCATTTCCATCGCGACCGAGCGCGCCAGCGTCTCGACGACCCCGGTAAAGCGCAGGCGCCGCGCCTCGGCCGAGCGGCGCTCGGCCTGCTCGGCGCCGAAGCGCATCGCGGCGAGGTCGCGGTTGAATCGGTCGCGGATGCCGGGGCGCAGGATCTTGACCGCGACCTCTCGCCCGTCCTTCAGCCGGGCGCGATGGACCTGTGCGATTGAGGCGGCGGCGACCGGTTCGCTGAATTCCGGGAACAGCGTCTGCAACGGGACGCCATGCGCGGCCTCGACGATGGCGCGCGCCTCCGCCATCGGGAAGGCTGGCATCCGGTCCTGCAGGGCAGACAAGTCCTCTGCGATCTTCATGCCGACGACATCAGGCCGCGTCGCCAGGAACTGCCCGAACTTGACATAGGACGGGCCGAGCCGTGTCAGGGCCGCAGCGAGCCGCGTCGCCGAGGAACCGGCGCCCCGCCGCTCGATCAGTCGGCCGAGGCGGATGAGACCACGTGCCAGGGGCGGCAGCACGGAAGGATCGACCAGGGAGAGCGCGCCCTCGCGCGCCAGCACGAAACCGACGCGCGCGCCGCGCAACATGTGGAAGAACGAGGAGATCATGCGCGGCTCACCCGCGGAGGGGTCCATGTCGTCATGGTCGGGCTTGTCCCGGCCATCCACGTCTTTCCTTCATTCGCGTGGCAAGACGTGGATGCTCGGCACAAGGCCGAGCATGACGGCAGCAGGATCATCACAGCTTCCAGCCGGAATGCAGCGCCACGACCCCGCCGGTCATGGGCGTGAACTTGGCCCGGCGGAAGCCGGCATCCTCGATCATCCCCGCGAAGGCCTGCGGCTTCGGGAATTTGCGGATCGATTCGACGAGGTACTGATAGGGCTCGGCCTCGCCGGTGACCATGCGGCCCATCGGCGGAATGACCTTGAAGGAATAGGTCTCGTAGATCTTGTCGAGCAGGGGCACGTCGACATGGCTGAATTCGAGGCAAAGGAAACGCCCGCCACGCTTCAGTACGCGATAGGCCTCCGCCAGCGCCTTGTCGATGCGCGGCACGTTGCGGATGCCGAAGGCGATCGTATAGCAGTCGAAATGGTTGTCCGGCAGGCCGAGCGCCTCGGCATTGCCCTGGACGAAGCGGACGCGATCATCCTCCGGAAAGCGCTTGTCGGCCCGCTCGCGCCCGACGCGCAGCATATCGGCGTTGATGTCGAGCACGGTGACGTCGGTCTGCGGCCCGCCGGCCTCGAGCACCGCAAAGGCGACGTCGCCGGTGCCGCCGGCCACGTCGAGATGGTGGAAAGGCCGGTCCTTGGCCGGGTTGATCGCGGTCAGCAGCGCGCTCTTCCAGGCGCGGTGCAAGCCGCCCGACATCAAATCGTTCATCAGGTCGTAGCGATTGGCGACCTTGTGGAAGACGTCGTCGACCTTGGCCTGCTTATCGGCGAGCTTCACCGTCTCGAAGCCGAAATGAGTGGTGTCGGAGGCTGCTGTCACGTTTGGGCGGACCTTTTGCGGGCGGACCTTGTATTCGGCTGAGGCGATGAATAGCCAAAGGCGACGGGCTTGTCGCGGCCCGTCTCGACGCAGGCTTTACGAAGGTCTCAACCCATGCCCGAGCTACCCGAGGTCGAAACCGTCCGGCGCGGGCTGGAGCCGGCCATGCTGGGCGAGCGCTTCGCGCGCGTCGAGCAGCGCCGGCCCGATCTGCGCTTTCCGTTGCCCGACCGCTTCTCCGAGCGGCTGACCGGCCGACGCATCGAAGCGTTGTCGCGGCGGGCGAAATACCTGATCGCCGATCTCGACGATGGCGAGGCGCTGGTCATGCATCTGGGCATGAGCGGGCGCTTCATCGTCGAGGCGCCCGGCACGCCCCCGACCGAGCCGGGCTCCTACTATAGTGAGATCGGCCGGCACCTGATCCACGATCATGTCGTGTTCGAGATGGGGACGGGCGCGCGCATCACTTATAACGACGTGCGTCGCTTCGGCTTCATGGACCTCGTGCCGCGGGCCGCGCTCGCAACGTCGAAGCATTTTTCGGGCATGGGCATCGAGCCGCTCGGCAACGAATTGTCCGGCGAGACGCTGGCGAAGCTGTTCGCCGGCAAGATCGCTCCGCTCAAGGCCGCGCTGCTCGACCAGCGGCTCGTCGCCGGTCTCGGCAATATCTATGTCTGCGAGGCGCTGTTCCGCGCCGGGCTTCATCCCGAGGCGGAAGCCGGGACGATCGCGACGCCGACGGGCCGGCCGCGCGAGAAGGCGCATGAACTCGCCCGCATCATCCGCGAGGTGCTGGAGGAGGCGGTGGCGGCCGGCGGCTCGACGCTCAGAGACTTCGCCCATGCGGACGGCTCGCTCGGCTATTTCCAGCACCGCTTCAAGGTCTATGACCGCGAGGGCAAGGCTTGCGTCACGCCGGGCTGCGCTCATCCGGTGAAGCGGCTGGTGCAGTCGGGCCGCTCGACCTTCTATTGCGAGAGCTGCCAGCCAAGACGGTGAGGACCTCTCGTCATTCTCGGGCTTGACCCGAGAATCTCAGGCCGGAAAGGCACGGGTGCCTCATTCTGCCGGAGATGCTCGGGTCAAGCCCGAGCATGACGAGCCCCTGATCCCGGGTGCGAATGCGCGGATGCGCGCAACGCGCATGGACTTGAGCCTTGCCGGCCCGCTAAAGCTGCGACGACAGCATCATCGGGGAGGCCGCCATGGCTTATGAGACCATTCTCGTCGAGACCAAGGGCAAGGTCGGGCAGATCACCCTGAACAGACCGCAGGCGCTGAACGCGCTGAACGGCCAGATCATCGGCGAGATCAACGCGGCGCTTGACGGCTTCGAAAAGGATGCCGGCATCGGCTGCATCATCATCACCGGCTCCGAGAAGGCCTTCGCCGCCGGCGCCGACATCAAGGAGATGCAGAGCCGGACCTTCCCCGGCACCTATCTCGACGACAAGTTCGCGGATTGGGACCGGATCGGCCAGCGCCGCAAGCCGATCGTCGCGGCGGTCGCCGGCTTCGCGCTCGGCGGCGGCTGCGAGCTCGCCATGATGTGCGACTTCATCATCGCGGCCGACAATGCGAAGTTCGGTCAGCCCGAAATCAATCTCGGGGTCATTCCCGGCGCCGGCGGCACCCAGCGCCTGACCAAGGCGGTCGGCAAGGCCAAGGCGATGGACCTCATCCTCACCGGCCGGATGATGAATGCCGAGGAAGCCGAGCGTTCCGGTCTCGTCGCCCGCATCGTGCCGCTCGCCGATCTGATGGCCGAGACGCTGAAGGCGGCCGAGGCGATCGCGGCGAAGTCCCTGCCCTCCGTGCTGATGGCGAAGGAATCGGTCGAGCGCGCCTTCGAGGTGACACTGCAGGAAGGCCTGCGCTTCGAGCGCCGCGTCTTCTCCTCGCTCTTCGCCACCGCCGACCAGAAGGAAGGCATGTCCGCCTTCGCCGAGAAGCGGAAGCCGGACTTCAAGAACGCCTGACGCCGCGCGGGCCGGCCGMCGCCGCGCCGGCCCGCACGACCGATCACCTCCATGCATAGCCGGGGCGTCGATCTTTGACTTGAACCCGGCCCCGCCCTGCTGACACGATGCACCTTCATCAGCAGGACGAAACCCATGACCACCGCAGCCCGCATCGCCGCCCCAGAGGGCATCACGCTACCGACTTATGCCGATGTCGAGCTCGCCGCCGAGCGCCTGAAGGGCGTCGCGCATCACACCCCGGCGATGAGCTCGGCGACGGCCAATCGGCGCAGCGGGGCGAGCCTCGTCTTCAAGCCCGAGAACCTGCAGCGCATGGGCGCCTTCAAGTTCCGCGGCGGCTACAACGCCATTTCCGCGCTCTCCCCCGAGCGGAAGAAGGCAGGCGTGCTCACCTTCTCTTCAGGCAACCACGCCCAGGCCATCGCCTATGCCGGCAAGCTGCTCGGCGTACCCACCACCATCATCATGCCGGAAGACGCACCGAAGGCGAAGGTCGAGGCGACCCAGGGCTATGGCGGCGAGGTCGTTCGCTACGACCGCTACACCCAGGACCGGCTGGAGATCGGCAACCGCATCGCCACCGAGCGCGGGTTGACGCTGATCCCGCCCTATGACCATGCCGACGTCATCGCCGGCCAGGGCACCGCGACCAAGGAGCTGATCGAGGATGCCGGGCCGTTCGACATCCTGATCGTGCCGCTCGGCGGCGGCGGGCTTCTCGCCGGGGCTGCCCTGGCGGCCAAGGCGCTCAATCCCAATTGCCGCATCTTCGGGGTCGAGCCCGAGGCCGGCAATGACGGCCAGCAGTCGCTGCGCTCCGGCAAGATCGTCAGGATCGGCGTGCCGAAGACCATCGCCGACGGCGCGCAGACCGCATTCCTGGGCGATCGCACTTTCCCGATCATCCAGGCGCTGGTCGAGGACATCGTCACCGTCAGCGACGCCGAGCTCATCGAGGCCATGCGCTTCTTCGCCGAGCGGATGAAGCTCGTGGTCGAGCCGACCGGCTGTCTCGCCGCAGCCGCGGCGCTGACCGGCAAGGTTCCGGTCGAAGGCCAGCGCGTCGGCGTCATCATCAGCGGCGGCAACGTCGATCTAGCGAGCTTCGCCCGCTTCATCGCGCCCTCCGCGTGAGGATAGCGCGGCGAAAGCGATTCCGGCGTTGACGGCGGGGTCGCAAGCGACTATAGCCCCACCACTCGCGGCGGCCCGCGCAAGCTCGGCCGCCGCTCACGTTTTTCCAGCAAGGAAGCGGCCAGGCCCGCCGGCAATAATGCCAGGCGCCCAACCGCGATGAGAACGAGGACGTTTCGATGGCCAATACGACGTCGGCCAAGAAGGCTACGCGCAAGATCGCCCGCCGCACCGAGGTCAACAAGACCCGCCGTTCGCGGATGCGCACCTTCCTGCGCAAGGTCGAGGAGGCGATCGCCTCGGGCGACAAGTCTGCCGCAGCCGAGGCCCTGAAGGCTGCTCAGCCCGAGATCATGCGCGCTGCGCAGAAGGGCGTGGTTCACAAGAACACCGCCTCGCGCAAGGTTTCCCGCCTTGCTCACCGCATCGGCGCGCTGGCTTCCTGAGCGTAAAAATCCGTCTGTTTCGACGGCGAAAAGCCCGGCCTCGCGGCCGGGCTTTTTCGTTGGCTAAAGCCTCTCCTGTTGCGACTCGGCCACATGCGTCGACGGAACAGAAAAACCTCGCCCGCAAGCCATTTCCGCAGGCTTTCCACGGGTTTGCGGACTTGACTCTCAGGCGCGCTTCAGAGCGAAAAATCGACCTCCGCAACAGACTCCGCCGCTCACAAAAAGGCCTGTATTATCATCACCTTAGTGGGCAAAGGATTTTAGCGCGTAGAATCGCGGCGACTCTGCGGCGGGCTTTTCGAGACCAGCGAAAAAAAGATTCGCGGCGTGCAGGGGAGCCGGGCATCAAGAAAATCTTAAGTTCCCCAACCAATTGCAGGGCGCAGCCTCGCTTTGGCGGAGCCACCTCGCGAGGCGAGTCTTCGAAGCCGGCTGAAAGGGATGTTGCAGCCCGTCGAGAGCGCCTTGTAAGGTCCCTTCATCGCCCGGCGGACAGCAATGACCGCCAGGCGTTTTCCAGAGATGATAAGCGTTTTGGCTCGCGACCATGGAGGTTGGAGGATGTAGCTCCTTTGTCTTTTAGTGTTGAGATAAAGGGCGGCATCGTCCCTCGACGAGCCTTCCAAGCGTAATCGACAGAGCATGGATCGGAACCTGCGGGCGATAAAGCGCCCGACAGGACGGGATCCTTTTTTAACCGGACAACAGCGCCAGGAACGCGGCCGCCCTGTGGCCGCCGCTCCGAAGGCGCGTGCATTTCAAAGAATGGGGCCATTGATGTTCGAGCGACAGGAACTCGGTGATACGGTCGATACAGCGTCTGTGGTGGTGATCGCGGCTGACGAGGCCGCCGGGGTTCAGCTGGACGAGGTTTCGGTTCAGGACGCCTGGGAACGCGTCCGGCGGCGTCTGCGCGCCGAGCTTGGCGAAGACGTCTTCTCCAGTTGGTTCGGCCGGCTCGAGCTCGCCGGCATTGTCGAGGGCGTGGCCTATCTCACGGTCCCGACCCGCTTCCTGAAGAGCTGGCTCGAGGCGCATTATGCTGAGCGCCTGCGGGTGAACTGCATGGCGGAGCTGCCGGCGCCGGGCGGCGTGCTGCTCTCGGTTCGCACGGTCTCGCGCGAAACCACGGTCATCGCACCACGCGTCGACGCCGCCCTGCGCGCCCGGCCTGCCACGACGCCCTCCGCCGTCGCGGCCGAAGCCGCCCGGCCGGCTGCCGCTGGCGGCGCTCAACCCTGCGAATCCGATCTCGTCGATGCCTGCGGCACTGCGCTCGACAAGCGCATGAGCTTCCAGAGCTTCGTCGTCGGCAAGTCGAACCAGCTCGCCTTCGCGGCGGCCGAACGCATCGCCGGCGCACCGGCAGGCCAGAGCCCCTATAACCCGCTCTATCTCCATGCCGGCGTCGGCCTCGGCAAGACGCATCTGCTGCAGGCTGTGGCGCAGGAAGCGCGCCGCCAGGGCAAGCGCGTCGCCTACTTCACCGCAGACCGCTTCATGTATGGCTTCGTCGCGGCGCTGAAGTCGCAGACCGCGCTCGCCTTCAAGGAGAAACTGCGCGGCATCGACCTGCTCATCGTCGACGACGTGCAGTTCATCCAGGGCAAGTCGATCCAGCAGGAGTTCGGCCACACGATCAACGCACTGCTCGATGCCGGCAAGCAGATCGTCGTCGCCGGCGACCGCCTCGCCGGTGAACTGGAAGCGCTCGACGAGCGCATCCGCTCGCGGCTTGGCGGCGGCCTCGTCGTCGAGGTCGGCGAGCTCGACGAGGCCCTGCGCGTCAAGATTCTGGCGACCCGCATGGACGCGCTGCAGGGCGCCCATCCGAACTTCCAAGTCAGCCCGGATGTGATCGCCTACGTCGCTCGCGTCGTCACAACCAACGGCCGCGATCTCGACGGCGCCGCCAACCGCCTGCTCGCCCATGCGACGCTGTCGGGCCAGCTCGTAACGCTGGAAACGGCAGAGTCCGCAATCCGCGATCTCGTTCGGACGCGCGAGCCGCGCCGGGTCAAGATCGAGGACATTCAGAAGCTCGTCGCGACGCGCTACAATGTCAGCCGCGCCGACATCCTCTCGGAGCGCCGCACCGCGGCAGTGGTCAAGCCGCGCCAGATCGCGATGTATCTGTCGAAGGCGCTGACGCCGCGCTCGCTGCCCGAGATCGGCCGCCGCTTCGGCGGACGCGATCACACCACGGTGCTGCACGCCGTGCGCAAGATCGAGAAGGCGATCAGCGAGGACCGCTCGCTGCATGACGAGGTCGATCTCCTGAAGCGCATGCTGCAGGAGTGAGCCCGGCGCGGATAGATCGCCCTGCGTCCCTCCGGGCGTGAAGCGGTCTATCCCTTTGTCCAAGCGTCGACTTCGCCCGAAAGGTGGGCTCCGCTTTTCGGGCCGAGACCCGGGCACGCGCCCGTTGCCGCGAAAGGTTGTGGCTGCCGAAGCGCACAGGTCTTGCGCGCCCGCCCCGCGTCCTGCAATGTCGCTGGCCATTCATCGGTCCGGGCAGCCATGCCCGGGCGGCTAGCGCCAGAAGACTAGACAATCATGAAGGTCACGGTCGAACGTTCCACGCTGCTCAAGTCGCTTGGCCACGTGCATCGCGTGGTGGAGCGCCGCAACACGATCCCGATCCTGTCGAACCTGCTGCTCAGCGCCTCCGAGAACGGCCTGCGGCTCAAGGCGACCGATCTCGACATCGAAGTGGTGGAGACGATTCCGGCCGACGCAGCGGAGCCCGGTGCCACGACGGTTCCCGCCCATACCCTCTACGACATCGTCCGCAAGCTGCCCGACGGCGCGCAGGTCTCGCTCGAGACGACCGGCGATAGCGGCCTCGTGCTGCGCTCGGGCCGCTCGCGCTTCCAGCTGCAGACACTGCCGGAGAGCGATTTTCCGGACATCACCGCAGGCGAGATGGCGCACCGCTTCGTGCTGCCGGCCGGCGAGCTGAAGCGGCTGATCGACAAGACACAGTTCGCGATCTCGACCGAGGAGACGCGCTACTACCTCAACGGCATCTATCTCCACACCATCGACGTCGATGGCCGCCCGGTGCTGCGCGCCGTGGCGACGGACGGACACCGGCTCGCCCGCGTCGACACCGCGGCGCCGCAGGGCTCGGTCGGCATGCCCGGCGTGATCGTGCCGCGCAAGGCCGTGGCCGAGATCCAGAAGCTGCTGGAAGATGGCGAAAGCGAAGTCGCGGTCGAGCTTTCCGGCTCGAAGATCCGCGTCGCGACCGCCAGCGTGGTGCTGACCTCGAAACTGATCGACGGCACCTTCCCCGACTATCAGCGCGTCATCCCGAGCGGGAACGACAAGCGGCTGACGGTAGACAGAGGCGATTTCGCCGCTTCCGTCGACCGCGTCTCGACCATCTCGTCGGAGCGTGGCCGTGCCGTGAAGCTCTCCATGGCTGACGGGCGCATGACGCTCTCCGTCACCAATCCGGATTCCGGCTCGGCGACCGAGGAGATCGAGGTCGATTACGAGGCGAGCCCGCTCGATATCGGCTTCAATGCGCGCTACCTCATGGACATCGCCGCCCAGCTCGACGGCGACACCGCCCTGCTCAAGCTCGCCGATCCGGGGTCGCCGACCGTGATCCAGGATCGCGAAGGCGCTTCCGCGCTCTATGTGCTGATGCCGATGCGCGTCTGAACGAGCGGCCCATGGCCGCCGTCGCGCGCCTGATCCTGCAGGACTTCCGTTCCTACGAGGCCCTCGATCTTCCGGTCGGGGGCCAAATCGTTGCGCTGATCGGCGAGAACGGAGCCGGCAAGACCAATATCCTCGAAGCGCTCTCGCTGTTCACACCGGGACGGGGCCTGCGCCGTACCGAGCTTTCAGTGATGGCGCGGCAAGGGGGCGACGGTTCCTTCGCCGCCTCGATCACGCTCGCCGAGGATGCTGGTCGGCTCGGCATCGGCCTCGGCCCCCTCGACGCGGAGGGGCGCCGGCCGCGTCTCGCCCGCATCGACGGTGCCGCCGTCGGCTCGGCGCTCGCCTTCAGCGATTATCTGCGCGTTGTCTGGCTCACGCCCGATCTCGACGGGTTGTTTCGCGGCTCCGCCGGCGACCGCCGCCGCTTCCTCGACCGTTTGGTGCTGGCGATCGACCCGGGCCACGCCACGCGCTCGAACGCGCTGGAACGGGCGCTGCGCTCGCGCAACCGCATCCTCGAGGAAAGCCCTGGACAGGCCCAATGGCTCGACGCGATCGAACGCGAGGTCGCCGAACTCGGCGTCGCCGTCGCGGCTGCGCGCGCCGAGACAGTGGCGCGTTTGTCCGCGATCATCGCCGAGACCCGCGATGAAGCCTCGCCCTTCCCCTATGCGGATATCACGCTTTCGGGCGAGATCGACGAACTCGTGGCCCGCCTGCCGGCCATCGATGCGGAGGACGCCTATCGCGACCTGCTGCGCCAGGGCCGCCATCGCGACCGTGCAGCCGGGCGCACGCTCGCAGGCCCGCAGGCCTCCGATCTCGATGTCCGCCACGGACCGAAGGACATCCCGGCCGGACAGGGCTCGACCGGCGAGCAGAAGGCGCTGCTGATCGGGCTGGTGCTGGCCCATGCCCGGCTCGTCGCGGCGATGAGCGGCATCGCCCCGCTGGTCCTGCTCGACGAAATCGCCGCGCATCTCGACCCGCGCCGGCGCGCGGCGCTTTACGAGGGCCTCACCGGGCTGGGCTGCCAGGTCTGGATGACCGGCGCCGACGCCGCCCTGTTCGGCGACCTGCCGGCCGGCGCGCAGCGTTTCGCGATCACGCCGGGCCGGGCCGACCCGCTGGATTGATCGATCGGACCACGTCTTGCGATGGGACGGGGCGGAGCGTCGCTGTTAGCATCTCGATAAATCGGGAGACGCCCATGGAACTCGCCAGCCTCGCCCTGTTCGCGGGCGTCTATTTCCTCGCCGTCGCCTCGCCCGGGCCGGCGATTGCGGCTCTCGTCGCACGCTCCCTCTCCACCGGCTTTCGGCGATCCCTGCCCTTCCTCGCCGGCATCGTCGCAGGCGACCTCGTCTGGTTCACGCTCTCGGCGCTCGGCCTCAGCGTCCTCATGCAGAGCTTCCACGGCGTCTTCGTCGCGATCAAATATGCCGGCTGTGCCTATCTCATCTATCTCGCCTTCAAAGCCTGGACGGCTCCGGCCGAGCCGCCCAAACCTTCCCCCGCCGCGCGCGGCGAGGGCATCCGCCTGTTCCTCGGCGGCATCGCGCTGACGCTCGGCAATCCCAAGGTCATGATCTTCTTCCTGTCGATCCTGCCATTGGTCATCGATCTCAACGCGCTGACCCCGCTCGCCTATCTGGAAGTCATGGCGCTGATCGCGCCGATCCTCGGCGGGACGATGCTGGCCTATGCCTATGCGGCCGATCGGGCACGGCGCCTCGTCGCCAGCCCGCGCGCCATGCGCTGGATCAACCGGACGACCGGCGGCGTGATGGCTGGCGCCGCAGCGGCCATCGCGACGCGAAGCTGAGCCGTCGTGCTGCTGGCCGCCGGCCTGCTCGATCTCGGCTTCGCCCTGTTCCACGCCGCCTTCTGGCGATTGTTCGGCTGGCCGGAGAAGCTCGAGCGCTCCGGCAGCCTGAACACCGCGATCACCCAGACGCTCAACGTCATGCTGGGTTTCGTCTTCCTCTCCTATGGGGCGGCGCTGCTCTGGCAGTCGGATCAAGCGAGCGCCCAGCCGCTGCTACCCTTGGCCGGTGCCGGCTTCTGGAGCCTGAGGCTCGTCCTGCAATTCATCTGGTTCGATCTACGGCCCTGGCCGTCGAGGCTGATCGCCGCGATCTTCGCATTGACCGCACTCGTTCATCTGTTGGCGGCGCGCGGCTAGGCGGGCGAAAGACTGGCCAAGCGCGTCCGGCTGCGGCACACCCCTTCCCCATGTCGCCATCCCGCGAATCAGAAGCCCGCGCGATCCTGAAATCCGTGTGGGGCTACGATGATTTCCGCCCCGGCCAGTGGGAGGTGATCGAAGCTGCCCTGACCGGCCGCGACGTCTTCGCGGTGATGCCGACCGGCTCCGGCAAATCGATGTGCTACCAGCTCCCGGCGCTGGTCGCGGGCGGCCTCACTCTCGTCGTCTCGCCCCTGATCGCGCTGATGCGCGATCAGGTCGGCCAGCTCGTCCGGGCCGGAGTGCCGGCTGCCTCGCTCAACTCGATGAACAGCGAGAGCGAGGCCACCGAGGCCTGGGACCGTCTCAACGCGGGCGATCTGCGGCTCCTCTTCGTCTCGCCGGAGCGGCTTGCCGGAGAGGGGCTGGTCTCGCGCCTCAAGCGCATCGGGGTGACGCGGCTCGCCATCGACGAGGCGCATTGCGTCTCGCAATGGGGCCACGACTTCCGCCCGGAATATCGGCTGCTCGCCAAGACGCGCGAAGCACTTGGCGGCGTGCCGGTGACGGCGCTGACCGCCACCGCCGACCGGCAGACCCAGGCCGACATCGCCGCCCAGCTCTTTCCGCAGCCGCCGCAGATGGTGGTGCATTCCTTCGACCGGCCGAATCTGAAGCTCGCCTTCGCGCCGAAGGACCAGCCGCGCCGGCAGATCGACGATTTTCTGCGGCGCCACCGCAACGGCTCCGGCATCGTCTACTGCTCGTCGCGCAACAAGACCGAACGGCTCGCCGAAGGCCTGCGCGAGAAGGGCTGGAACGCGCTCGCCTACCATGCCGGGCTGGAGCAGGCGGAGCGCAACCGCAACCAGGACACCTTCCTGCAGGAGGACGGCGTCGTCGTCTGCGCCACCATCGCGTTCGGCATGGGCATCAACAAGCCGGATGTGCGCTTCGTCGTTCATGCCGACATGCCCGGCTCGATCGAGAGCTACTATCAGGAGATCGGCCGCGCCGGCCGCGACGGCCTGCCGGCAGACACGCTCACCCTCTACGGCGTCGACGACATGGCGCTCCGCCGCCGCCAAATCGACGAGAAGCCGGTCGACGACGAGCGCAAGCGCATCGAACACAAGCGCCTCAACGCGATGATCGACCTCTGCGAGAATGCATTGTGCCGGCGCAGTGCGCTGCTCAGCTATTTCGGCGAGGAGACGCCACCCTGCAGGCATGGCCAGGCCCCGTTCCGCTGCGATCTCTGCGGCGCCGAGGCGCCGGCGCTTCAGGACGCGACGCTCGATGCGCGAAAACTGCTCTCGGCCGTGATCCGCTCGGGCGAGCGCTTTGGCGCCGGTCATCTCGCGGACATCCTGACGGGGACGGCAACCGAGACGATCCGCCGCCAGAACCATGACGGGCTCAAGACCTTCGGCGTCGGCTCGGACAAGCCCAAGGCGGCCTGGACCGGGCTGACGCGCAAGCTCTTCGCCGCCGGCGCGCTGGCCGAGGCCAGCACCGAGCATGGCGGCTTCCGCCTGACGCCGAAGGGCGAGGACATCCTGTTCGGCCGGGAGAGCATCGCGCTCAGGGCCGATCCCTTCGCCGAGCGTCGCTCCCGCCGCGGAGAGCGCGATGCCGCCCGCGCCGACGGTCTCGACGAGGGCACGGCCGCCCTCTTCGAGCATCTGCGCAAGCTTCGGCTTCAGCTCGCCCGCGAGGAAGGCGTCGCGGCCTACATCATCTTCACCGACCGGACCCTGATCGCGATGGCGCGCGAGCGGCCGCTCGGTCTCGAAGAGATGCGCGCGATCGAAGGCGTCGGCGAGCGCAAGCTCGCGCAATATGGCGAGGCCTTCATCGAAGCGATAGCGGAATTTCGGGGGTAGGGGCTCCGGCCTGGGCAGCCGTCATTCTCGGGCGGAGCGAAGCGTAGACCCGAGAATCTCTGACATGCGGTAACGCCCGAGCCTCCATCGGCATGAGATGCTCGGGTCAAGCCCGAGCATGACGCTCTGTTCCGACGCCGAAGACACCGGCATCAACGCGCCGACTCGCACACGCGCGCCTATGCGCGTGAAAAAGCCATCGTCTACCCCTATATTGTCCTTTCGAATCAGGATCATCGCGGGCACTCGCTCGCCCGCTCAGGGACCACTTCATGACCGATGCCGCGCTCAGCGCCCAGCCCGACGATTACGGCGCCGATTCCATCAAGGTTCTCAAGGGTCTGGATGCCGTCCGCAAGCGGCCTGGCATGTATATCGGCGACACCGATGACGGCTCCGGCCTGCACCACATGGTCTATGAAGTCGTCGACAATGCGATCGACGAGGCGCTCGCTGGACATGCGGACCTCGTCACGGTGACGCTGAATGCCGACGGGTCGGTCACCGTGACCGACAACGGCCGCGGCATCCCGACCGATATCCACAGCGAGGAAGGCATCTCGGCGGCCGAGGTCATCATGACCCAGCTCCATGCCGGCGGTAAGTTCGACCAGAACTCCTACAAGGTCTCGGGCGGCCTGCACGGCGTCGGCGTCTCCGTCGTCAATGCGCTCTCGGTCTCGCTCAAGCTGCGCATCTGGCGCGGCGGGCATGAGCATTTCATGGAATTCCGCCATGGGGACGCGGTGGCGCCGCTCGCGGTGGTCGGCCCGCAGGGCGACAAGCGCGGCACGGAGGTCACCTTCCTGCCGTCGCAAGAGACCTTCACCATGGTGGAGTTCGACTACAAGACGCTGGAACACCGGCTGCGCGAGCTCGCCTTCCTGAATTCGGGCGTGCGAATCGTGCTGACCGATGCCCGCCATGCCGAGGTGGTCCGTGAAGAGCTGATGTATGATGGCGGCGTCGAAGCCTTCGTGCGCTATCTCGACCGGGCCAAGACGGCGGTGATCGAAAAGCCGATCATGCTGACCTCGGAGAAGGACGGCATCACCGTCGATGTCGCCCTGTGGTGGAACGACAGCTACCACGAGAACGTGCTCTGCTTCACCAACAACATCCCGCAGCGCGACGGCGGCACCCATCTCGCCGGCTTCCGAGCCGCGCTGACGCGCCAGGTCACCGGCTATGCCGAGAGCTCGGGCATCTCGAAGAAGGAAAAGGTCTCGCTGACCGGCGACGACTGCCGCGAAGGCTTGACCGCGATCGTCTCGGTCAAGGTCCCCGATCCGAAGTTCTCGTCGCAGACCAAGGACAAGCTGGTTTCCTCTGAAGTCCGCCCGGTCGTCGAGAACGTCGTCAACCAGGCGCTCTCCGAGTGGCTGGAAGAGCATCCGAGCGAGGCCAAGACCATCGTCGGCAAGGTGGCGGAAGCCGCTGCCGCCCGCGAGGCCGCCCGCAAGGCACGCGACCTCACCCGCCGCAAGGGCGCGCTCGATATCGCCTCGCTTCCGGGCAAATTGGCTGATTGCCAGGAACGCGACCCGGCCAAGTCCGAACTCTTCATCGTCGAGGGTGACTCGGCCGGCGGCTCCGCCAAGCAGGGCCGCGCCCGCGAATACCAGGCTGTGCTGCCGCTGCGCGGCAAGATCCTGAACGTCGAGCGAGCCCGCTTCGACAAAATGCTCTCCTCCGACCAGGTCGGCACGCTGATCACGGCGCTCGGCGCCGGCATCGGCCGGGCCGATGCCGAACAGGGCGGCTTCAACCTGGCGAAGCTGCGCTACCACAAGATCATCATCATGACCGACGCCGACGTCGACGGCGCCCATATTCGTACCCTGCTGCTGACCTTCTTCTACCGGCAGATGCCGGAATTGATCGATGCCGGCCATCTCTTCATCGCCCAGCCTCCGCTCTACAAGGCGGCACGCGGCAAGAGCCATGTCTACCTGAAGGACGAGCGGGCGCTGGAGCAATATCTGGTCGACTCGACGGTCGACGGCGCCACCTTCCGCACCGGCGACGGCATCGAGCGCGGCGGCGCGGATCTGCGCGTCCTGATCGAGGAAGCTCGCAACGTGCGCAATGCGCTGTCGCAGCTGCATTCGCGCTATGACCGGCGCGTCGTCGAGCAGATGGCGATCGCCGGCGTGCTGCATCCGGTGAGCGAGGAGAACGAGGCGCAGGCGAACGAGGCCGCAGCCTATGTCGCGCGCCGGCTCGATGCGATCTCTGACGAGTTGGAGCGCGGCTGGGAAGGCAAGGTCAGCGAAGGCGGCTTCGTCTTCTCGCGCATGGTCCGCGGCGTAAAGCAGGCGGCGACGATTGATGCCGGCCTGCTCGCCAGCGCCGAGGCCCGCAAGCTCGATGCCGCGGCGCTCTCGCTGCAGGAGGCCTATGCCAAGCCCGGCACGCTCGCCCGCAAGGGTGATTCCTTCACGATCAATGGGCCGAGCGATCTGTTCGATGCGGTCTCGACCATCGGTCGCAAGGGCGTCGCGCTGCAGCGCTACAAAGGACTGGGCGAGATGAACCCCGACCAGCTCTGGGAAACGACGCTCGACCGCGACGTGCGCTCGCTGCTGCGGGTCAAGAACGACCAGAACGACGAGGCCGACGATCTCTTCGTCAAGCTGATGGGCGATGTCGTCGAGCCGCGACGCGAGTTCATCCAGACGAACGCGCTCAACGCGACTGTCGACATCTGATTTCGGTTTTGCTTATGGCCCGTAAGGCAAAAAGCGAGAATCCGAAACTAAAAAAAGAGAGTCGTAAACCAAATCTAACTCGCTGAAAGGAGTGGATAACTCGGCCGGAGATTAACTTTGGCGCTGAACGGAAGCCTTGGCATCCCCTCAAATCCGGCTTCGAAACCCACTGATGGTTCGATCGCCGGAGAGTCCCTCGATAGGTTTTTGGCTGGCTGCCGCGCCTCCCAGAACTAATCGCATGTTCCGCCAAGAGAAAATCCCGAGACCGTTAACCGCAATCGGCAAACTGTAGCGAGCCAGCGGCTGTTTGCAGGCCGGAGATCCAAGGGAAACGAACCGTCCTGAGGTCTGATCAGGACGAAAATGCCTTCAGTTGGAGCGAGCGGACTTGCAACACGCGGGAGATGAACGCCTTATCGTTCGCTGCGAACGCAACCACCTCGAGGGAGCGTGGGGTTGGTTGATCAGAGTAGCCGAGGCTAATCATCTATCAAGCCCGCTGAAGATTACCGGGTTAGCTCGCAAACTCAGCCGATCTCAGGACGACGCCGGTCACATTCGCCTGCTCGCTAGCATTACCGGCAATTCCGTCGAAGATACGGCCTCTGTATTTTCCTCTCAGAACTATCGGGCCACTTACCCAGGAGATCGATTTGCGCCACGATTCCTAGAAAAAAGACATTCTAAGATTTGTCCAATTTGCATACAAGAATCGGGGTTCGTATACGCCGCTTGGGACCTTAAGATTTGGACATGTTGCCCAATTCATGGCATACGCATGACCTGCCTTTGCTCGAATTGTGGGTCGAAACTGTCTTATGACAGACCCAAGATCGGTACCTGCAGCAATGCCAAATGCCGCTCCGATCTATTAACGCAACCGACGACTACATCGACCGCGCACGAAATTTCGATCCTTAATTACCTTCTTCCTTTAGTCGGCCGGGAAATTACAGATACTACTCCTTCCGTCCCATTCCTTTGCGAAGCCAAATCCACTGATGATTCTGTTCTATTTTTGTACGGACTTGCTCATTCTCTAGGCATAAACCGGAATCCTATTTTACCTGCTACTTCTGCCTTTCTGATGGATTGGCCGAATTCCGGATATCAATTAATAGAGACGAAACTTTCTACCACCCAAGCGCGGACGTTCGGCACAATACTTCCGCTCGCGCTGAAAAATAAAACGCGCGACACTCCCAAGTATCTAATGGATAGCTTCAAACGCGGATTGAATCAGATTGTCGACAAACGTCAAGCGGCAGATGTGAGACCTAATTTTGACCGAACTAATGAACTAGAGTGGATCTCTGTTGCACAGGCTAGTATTTTGTTGAAGGTCTCTCCCGATTTTTTACGAACACTTCTATCCGTGAGTCCAATCGATACCAAAAGATTTGATACTCCAAATGGGATTAGGACATACATAATGGTTCGAAAATCCTCTTTGGACGAAATAGAAGACCGAATTCCTCATATTGTGCGGTCACCTGCATTCCGTAGAAAGAATGGTTACACAATAACGCGCGGAGACATCGAGCGGGCACTTAATGTTAGCGAGGTTTCTGCAGGATTGATTATTCGAAACCGGTTCTTATTTCCAAATAGAATCGCCTTTTTTGAGGCGCGTCAGAAATTCTCCGTACTGCGATCCGATTTCGACCGGTTCATGGAAAATGTACGTAACCTTTCTGCGGCGAAGAAGCTTTTCTCAAGACGCCTGATACAATTGCGCGATGCTCCAAAATTTCTTGTACACGCATCAATTGATGATGTGTTCCTAGCACTTATTAGCGGAACGGTCCATTTGGCGGAAAAAGACAGTTCATCAGATTGCTCTTTGATGTACCTAGACATCGATGAGACTAGATCTATAGACGCAGATGCTTTTCGAAAATCAAATCCAGGCGCTCTAAGTCAAACAGATAGGCTGATTAGCAGCATCGAAGCCGCCCAACTGATAGGCGTCTCTTCATGGTATATCGCCCAATTGATTGGCTTAGGCTTTATCAAACGCGTCTATAGAACCTCGAATAATACCGGGTCGCTATTAAGCTACGATAGCGTAGTGAATTTCCACCAATATTACATATCTGACCGCGAATTGTCTTTAATATTAAATATAAATCGGGTGGAAGCGAAGAACGTTCTGATTGAAGGCAATGTCGTACCAGATATTCATCCAAGGATGGAGCGGGAAGGTCATTTCTGGAGAGTTGAACGGCTTCCTTTGCATCTAAAGCGGCTTCAACGCCCGCTATTGTCATGAGTCTTAAACGTAAGCGATCACATCGGCGCGACAACCGTCAAAGCCTTCATCTTCCGAGGAACAAAGGGACTAGACTCAAAAATTGGGTCGGCCGGGCCTGCCCTTCAGCTAGCTCGCCGACTAGTACATATCCCGTGATCAGGATAAGCGGAACGCCGCCCCCCTGCTGCAAGCCTCGGAGCACCCACTTACATTTCTCAATGAACGGCGACGTGCGAGCAGTCCGTCGCCCGCACCGACCTTCTGGCGACGTGGCCCAGCCGGACTAGCTGTGGCGAAAATGACGCGCGCAGGGCCAGTTGGAGGGACGCCTGGAAGGGGACCGAATTTCACCGCCTGCGACAGAATACTCAGGGGACCGCGCCTGCGAGGTCTTTGGAGGTGAAAATCGAGGCATAGTGTGACCGCAGCTTGGCGACGCGCCCCCCGTCCGCCAGGAAAAGCTCCTCTCACCAAGCCGGCCCCCTGGCTGAAGATTTGCTCGTCGAGCCAATCGGCTCACCGTCGTAAAGGCGCGCCATCAACCCATTGGATGCCACCACATCTAATGGCGAAGGCGGAAAGTGGCCCTTTGCTGACGTCTGGAACGTCCGCTTCAGGGTGAGTAAATTTAGTGACCAAGCGACCGAAGCTTTTGCGACTCATCGACCTCGACGACTGGCGACCGACGCTGCGGAGCCTCTCAGTTGGCTGGATCAAGAGCCTGCGCCACGTACAGTCGAAGCCAGTCCTCGAAACGCGTAGAGGCGAGCTGGGAATGACTTGCCGGTATGAGGGTGTCATCGCGCAAGACCGCGCCAAAATACGGCGCTTCGGGATCGGCAATTACCGGGCGGGGGTCCTCGTTCGCAGCTAGAATCTGGCGCGCCAGTTCGTCGAGCCGGAAACGATCTGGTCCTGCGACTTCCAACTCTCGATTCCGGGGCCGCTGAAGGATTATGTCGCGTAGCGCTAGCGCGATATCGTCGCCGGCGACCGGCTGAGCGTGCGCCGGGGAGATGCGAAGTGTCTCCTCGGCCCCCCCTGCCTCAACGATCCCGTTGATGTATTCAAAGAACGGTGTCGACCTGAGGATCGTGTACGGAACGCGAGAGCTTCTCGTGATCGTCTCCTGCATCCGCTTTGCCCTGAAGTATCCGCTTTCGGGGAGTTTATCGGTCCCAACGGCAGATAGAACAACGTGGTGTTGGACACCGGCCGCTTCCTCCGATGCCATCAGGTTGCATCCGGAGCTCTCGAAGAATGCCAGGGCTGCTCCCGGATCGAGTGTGGGGGAGTTAGAAACGTCGACCACCACCCGTGCCCCGAACAGCGCCTCAGCAAGCCCTTCTCCGGTTACCGTATTCACACCTCGTGAGGGCGAGGCAGTTACAACTTCAAAATCGCAACCGCCCAGCACTCCAACGAGTTTAGAGCCGATGAAGCCGGTTCCGCCTATGACTACGATCTTCATTTGAATTTCCCGCGGCGCGCTTGTCGCCCGACTTCGTCGATGTCCCCGTGAACTCAGCGTTCCAGGCGCTGCGGTGGATCCTGGAGCGCCTACATTGGACTGCATTGAACTCATTTGCCGCTTGCCCGACCTTCGCCAGGCGATCAGGTTCCCCGGCCTTGCTCCACGGTCCTAAGCCTTCAGTCGTCGAACGGGGCACGTTTGACCAAGTCGACCGAAGACGGCACGCGGTAGCCACTGACAAACCGCTCGCCGAAATCGCGCACGAAGTTGTCGTAGCTGGTTTCTGGTCTGACCCTGGCGATATGGCAAAAGCACTTCGTCATCAGTCGCTTCATGCCGAGCCTTGGATAGGCCGCGACGATGCGCTGGACCTCGTCGGTGGGGATCGCGTCGTATTGAAGTCCAACGACATCAAGGCAGATCCCGGCTGTGCAAAGCGCAACCTCCGCCTGCTTGTAGAGCGCGACGGACGGCGTCGAATTGAGGGCTACACTGTCCCAGATCATCTGAGCACGACGCTCGTCGAGGCCGCTCTCGCGGGCAAAGTCACGGGCGAGATCAGCGCCTTCGACCTCGAATCGGCGCGGCCCGTTGAAGCGCTCGTTCAGTGTGACATCGTGCAGGAGCGTCCCGACGGCGACAACCTCCTCATCATGCTCGGCATTTCGAAGCTGCCCAAGCCTAGCTGCGAAAAGCCACGAACGAACGACGTGATTGAATAGGTACGGCTCGCAGGCACGGCGGGCATAAGCGAGGGCGCTGGCGACGAGCTCGGTGTCCGGCACGGAAACGCCGGCCAGAGTCTGTCGGCCATTTTCGGTCGCAAGCATGGTCCTGCAAGCCTCCGTTGACGGATCGAGATGGGACATTTCCCTGTGGCCGACGGAGAGCCCCTCCGGGCCGGCGCGAATGGCCCCTTGGCGCTTGGCTGTTGGCCAAGGAAAAGAACGAGGCAGTTTCGATCACCGCCTCGTCCCGGAAAATCAGCTTCGGACGAAAGCGAGGATGTCCTTGTTGATGACATCTGCGTGCGTAGTGGCCATGCCGTGGGGCAACTTGTTGTAGATGTTGAGGGTCGCCCTTTTCAGCAGCTTGGCCGAGAGAGGAGCGCTGTCGCCGATCGGGACGATCTGGTCATCGTCGCCATGCATCACGAGCGTCGGCACCGCGATGACCTTGAGGTCCTCGGTGAAATCGGTTTCGGAGAAAGCCTTGATGCCTTCGTAATGGGCCTTGGCTGCGCCCATCATTCCCTGGCGCCACCAGTTCTGAACGATGCTGGGATCCGTCTCGACACCGGGCCGATTAAACCCATAGAATGGTCCGGCCGCGAGATCGGTATAGAACTTGCTGCGATTGGCAGCCAGACTCTTGCGAAGCCCGTCAAAGACGTCGATCGGCAGACCACCGGGATTGCGATCCGTCTTGACCATGATCGGGGGCACCGCACCGATCAGAACAAGTTTCCCGGTTCGGCTCTTGCCATGACGTGCGACATAGCGTGCCGCCTCACCACCGCCGGTGGAGTGGCCGATGTGGACGGCGTTGCGCAGGTCGAGATGTTCAACAACTGCCGCGGCGTCGGCCGCGTAGTGGTCCATGTCGTGGCCCTCGCTCACCTGGCTCGAACGGCCATGCCCGCGCCGGTCGTGGGCGACGACCCGGAAGCCTTGCGCAACGAAGAAGAGCATCTGGGTGTCCCAGTCGTCGGAGCTCAACGGCCAACCATGGTGAAAGACCAGCGGTTGGGCCGATTTCGGACCCCAGTCCTTGTAGAAAATCTCGACGCCGTCCTTGGTGGTCACGTAGTTCATGAGCTTGTTCCTGCTTCTGTTCGAGGAGGTGGTTGAAGTCGGGCCCGACCAGGCCGGCGTGGCACTGACCAGCGTAGCCGCCGCCATGCTTGCTGCCGTGGACAGGATGAGACGTCGGTCGACATAGGTTTCGTTGAGCCAGGGGTCGTGTGGCATCGGATCTCCCGCGCTGTGAGAGTGGGTTCAGACCAGAGAAGCGACGCCGTGGATCAGCGCCTTCGAGATCGTTTCGCTCGGCTTTCAAGCCGGACCTGTTCCCGTCCGCCCTATCGCCCCTGGAGCCCTCCACCGCTGTCACAGCGGCCGGCGCTCTCAGTGTCACGATTGTCGCGACCTCGGCCGGCGGGAACAATCAAACCCGAGCATCTTCGCCCTATCCGGCCGAATAGTGCTTCGTGTCTCCAGGTGTATCGTTCGCCGCATATCGGACTAGTCGCCCGCTGTACCGCTTCGGGCTCGCCTGGACGCGGTATCTTCAGCGGACGACGGGCCGGTCAGCGCCAGCGCGGCATCTCGGCGTCGAGGAACCGAAACAGCGCCGAGACGCGGCCGGGCACCGCTCGGGCAAAGCCATGCAGAACTTGGACGGGTACCGGCGGCAGCGGGTGTTTTTCGAGAACGGACACCAGTTGTCCCGCCGCTAGATCTTCCATCACCGACGCTCGCAGGAGCTGCGCGATGCCGAGGCCGTTGCGGGCAGCGATCCGCATGGCCTCGCCGCTGTCCGTGTCGAATACACCCTGCGGAACGAGCCGCTCTCCGTTCGCGAAGCTAATCGGAAAGGGGCGCCCCCGCAGCAGATAGCGGATGTGATCGTGCCTCGAGAGCGAAGCGATTGTGTCCGGCGCGCCCCGGCTAGCGAGATAGGCAGGCGATGCGACGAGAGCCATTGGAAGCATCCCCAACGGCTTTGCAATCAGATTGGTGTCGTCAACATGCCCCACCCTGATGGCCGCATCGAAGCCCTCCCGGATCAGTTCGACGGGCTGGTCGCTGAGCCCGACGTCGAGCCTTAGCTGCGGATAGCTATGGCTAAAGCGCGTCGTCAGCGCCTCCATCAAAACGCGCCCGAAATCGGCAGGCATGCTGATACGCAATCGACCGGCGGCGACGGCGCTCGGCGTGAGCACCGTAGCGGCCTCATCTATGGCACGGACCAGCGGTGCGACACGCTCGTAATACGCCTCACCCTCAGGTGTCAGGGAGAAGGCGCGGGTCGATCTTGTGAATAGCCGGGCTTCGAGCCTGTGCTCCAGCCTGGCCATGCTCTTCGACACGGCAGAGACCGTGGTGCCTAGCACGCGCGCGCCGGCGGTGAAGGATCCAGCTTCGACGACCGTCACGAAGTTGCTCAGGCCGTTCATGTTGACGGGTTGGAACAAGTGAAAGGCCGCTTGGAGTGCTGGCGATCACTGGTGGCGGTGAGCACCTCATGGACCATCCAACGGAGGTTTTCATGAAAGCACTGTCGAACAAGGTTGCCGTCATCACGGGAGGCAACAGTGGCATCGGCTTCGCCACCGCACGCCGTTTCGTCGCCGAGGGAGCGCGGGTCGTAATCGTCGGCCGACGCCCCGATGCCGTCGCAGAAGCTGCCGAGGCCCTTGGCGAACAGGCTATCGGGATTGCAGGTGACGTCGCAGCACTCGAGACACACGATCGCGTCGCTACCTTCGTCCGGGAGCGGTTCGAGGCCGTCGATATCTACATGGCCAATGCGGGCGGCATCCGGATCCAGCCCGGAGCCGCCGTCTCGCCCGATGACTATGACGCCCAGTTCGATACGAATGCGCGTGGCACGTTCTTTGGGGTGAAGGCGATCGTCCCGGTCATGCGCGATGGAGGCGCCATCCTGCTGACGAGTTCGATCGCGACCCATAAGGTCCTCGGCGGACATGCCGTCTATGCCGGAAGCAAGGCTGCGATAGAAGCCTTCGCGCGAAGCTGGTCGCTGGAGCTGAAGCAGCGGCGAATCCGGGTCAATGTTCTGAGTCCCGGCCCCACCGCGACGCCGATTATCGGCAAGCTCGGCGTCCCACCTGAGGCGCAACGTGACGTTGAGGAGCAGGCAGCGGGCATCATCCCCTTTGGTCGGATGGGGACCGCAGAAGAACTCGCCGAGGCTGCTCTGTTTCTCTGCGGCGAGGCGAGCGGGTTCATCACCGGAGTCAATCTGGCGGTGGATGGTGGCATGACCCTGACCTGAGGCGAGCGCCGGCGCCGCCGAACGACCGGTGGCGACGGCTGCGTGCATGTCACGGTGCACCGGCATAGATCATCACCTGAGCCGGGGTGCTTCGTCTTGCCGGAGGCGTGCAGGCAACGCTTCCCAGGCGCGGATGAGTTCGCCGATCGACGCAGCTTCCATCTTTCGCATCAGGTTGCCCCGGTGCAGCTTCACCGTGACTTCGCTGATGCCGAGATCGAAGGCGATCTGCTTGTTAAGTCGGCCACGGGCGACCTCTTGCATTATTTCGCGTTCTCGCGGTGTCAGCGTCGCCAGCCGCTCGACATAGAACTGTACGCGCGCGGCCTCCGCTCGCCGATCCCGGTCGATCGCGATGGCGGCGTTGACGGCATCGAGTAATGTCTGGTCGCGCACGGGCTTGGTTAGGAAGTCTATGGCCCCGGCCTTCATCGCCTGGACCGTCATCGGGATGTCGCCGTGCCCGGTCAGGAAGATCATCGGCTTGGCGATGCCTCTTCCCGCCAAGAGATGCTGGAGATCGAGGCCGCTCGCTCCGGGCATCCTGATGTCGACGACCAGACAGCCCGGGTTCTCCAGCGCATTTGTTTCCAGCAGGGCTTGTGTCGAAGGGAAAGCGGTCGCTCGAAACCCTGCCGATGCGAGCAGTTCGCAAAGAGCCTCGCGAAGCGAGGCGTCGTCATCGACGACGATGACGAGTGGCTGGATGTCGCCAGCGCTTTGCCGCGAGGCGTTTGGCACGTGGCTATGCGCGTTCGATCGGTCAAGCATCATGTTCAGTTTCCCCGTCCAGAGTGCCTAAGGCCTTCCCGATCGCAGCCAATAGTACGCGGCCGTCGAACGGCTTGCAGAAGAAGCTCTCCACCTCGCGAGCTCGGATTTGCTCGGCTATTTCGTGTCGCCCTGTGATCAGGAAGACGGGAAGGTCCGAGCGTTCGCTCATCGCCCGGTCCCGGAGCTCAAACCCGTCCACCCCGGGCATACCCACATCGGTGATCAGCAGGTCGAGGCCGGAGAAGCCGTGCCTGATCAGCGATGCGGCCGATGAAAAGCCTCGAACGGCGTAGCCGGCGGACTCGAGCAGGTCCTCCAGAGACTCGAGCAGCCGGGGATCGTCATCGACCACCGCCACAACATATGCGCTCCTGCCCACGCTCAGGCTCCTCCCAACCGACGTGAGTGTCGTATCGGGATCGCCAGCCGTTCCGCGATCCGCACGAGATCGGCTAGTGATGATGCCGCCATCTTCTGCATCACGTTTCGTCTGTGGATCTGGAGGGTAACCTCGCTGATGCCGAGTTCGGCGGCGGCCTGCTTGTTGAGGAGTCCGCTGACTACCAGCGGGAGAACGTCCCGCTCCCGTGGCGAGAGCTCGTGGTAGCGCTGCATAAGCAAGGAGAGCTCGGCGCGCTTAACCCTCACTTCCCGATCCTGTTCGATCGCTGCACGGATAGCCGACAGGAGAGCGACATCGCTGAAAGGCTTGGTCAGGAAATCGACGGCGCCGTGTTTGATCGCGCGCACCGAGGAGGGGATGTCGCCATGCCCGGTGATGAATACGATCGGGGGATGTTCGGCCTGCGCGATCTGGCGCTGCAATTCGAGCCCATTGATATCAGGAAGCTCGACGTCGAGGATCAGACAGGCCGGGAGGTCGGGCTTTTCCGACTGGATGTAGTCACCAGCGGAATCGAACGAAATCGCGTCGACGCCGTTGGCGGCCAGCAGCTCGACGAGCGCCTCTCGTAGAGCCGCGTCGTCGTCGACGATGAAAACGATGGTGTCGTCAGCGGTCATGATCCGCCTTCGTTTCAACCGGCAGCGTGAAGATGAACGTCGCTCCAACAATCGGATTATTCTCGGCCCAGAGCCGTCCGCCGTGGGATTCGATGATGGTTCGCGCAATCGCCAGCCCCATGCCCATCCCATCGGGCTTGGTCGTGAAGAAGGGCTCAAACATGCTGTCCTGCATCGTGATGCCCTGGCCTAGGTCGCCGATCTCCGTCTGGATGACGTCGCCGTTATGGAAGACACGCAGGCTGAGGACCTTGGCGGTGGCAACGGCATCCATCGCGTCCATGCCGTTGCGCATCAGGTTGATGAGCACCTGCTGGATCTGAACCCTGTCGAGGGCGACCAGCGGAATATCCCCGTCGATCTCGACATCCATCCGGACACGACGGCGCGCGGCTTCTTCAGCCACGAAATGTTGCGTTTCGGCGACCACAGTCCCGAACGGCATCGTCGTCCGCTTTTCCACTGATTGCTTGAACAGGGCCCGGATTCGCGCCACCACGGCCGCTGCCCCGTTGGCATCGCGAAGGATGCGCTCGACCGTCTTTTGAGCACGCTCGATGTTGGGCTGATCGGCCGCCAGCCAACGCTGGCAAGCGTGCGAATTGGCGACGACCGCCGCGAGCGGCTGATTGACCTCATGGGCGATCGACGCGGACAGCTCCGCGAGGCTCGCGGCCTGGCTCGCCCGCGCCAGCCTTTCCTGTGACAGGCGTAGCTCCTCATGTGCGCGGATCTCGCCGTCGATATCGAGGCAGATCACGTTCCATTGCACAATTGCGCCGTCAGCGCGGCGCATCGGCGCGGCTCGGGTCTCGACCCAGCGATACTCACCGTCAAACCGGCGTAGCCGGTGCCTCCTTGCATAGGGCTCGCCCGTGCAGAGGCTGTGGGCATATTGGGTCTTAACCCCCTCGACATCGTCGGGATGGACTCTGACCTGAGACCCTGATCTTCCTCCAGATTTGAGTAGAGTCCGTCGATCATGGAGACGGACGATGCGCCCCTCACGATTCACGGAAGAGCAGATCATTGGGATGCTGAAGGAGCAGGAGGCTGGAGCGGCGACGGCTGATGTCTGC